>JBNMQW010000010.1:0-221526 GCA_050205485.1 Mycolicibacterium vaccae
GGCCCGTAGGGCCAGGCCACGATGTGGTCGATGTCGCAGTGTTCGGCGGGCACGGTGCAGCCGGGGTGGCGGCAGAACAGGTCGCGGGCGCGCACGTATTCGGCCAGTCGCGCTGAGGGTGTGTAGTGCGGTTCGGGATCGGGGCCGGGCATGCGGAAGGGTTTGATTCTCGCCCCGGCGCGGATGGCTTCGGCCAGCGCCGCGATCGGCAGCACCTTGGCGCCGGGCATCAGCGCGGTGCCCGAATCCTGCTGGGCGGCAGGAGGTTCTGCAGTGTCGGGCTCAATCTGGTCCTGGGCGGCGTAAGTGGCGGACGCACATTCTTTCGCGGCGGTTTGCGCCTTCTCTTTGTGTTCGACGCCCTCGCGTTGTTTCTGCGCTTGTTCGGTCGCCTCGCGCTCGATGAGGTGTTGGGCGGCGTCGATGGCGGCTTGGTCGGCGATGACCCGGATGAGCACGGAGGATTTCTGCGGTGCGGTGGCCGGGCAGGTCTCGGAGCCGCAGCGGCAGCTCAGGTGATCGGCGCGGTGGGTGATCGCGCCCAGGGCATCAGAGCGGCGATCCCCGGCCGAGCGGGGATCCTCGACGCACAGGCCGCTGACCAGTTCGGCGATGCGCGCCTCCAGTGCGGCAGCGTCCTGGGAGAGCAGCTGGGCGACCACGGTGGCGATCTCGTTGGGGTCATCGCAGGCCCCGATACGTACGTCGCGCCCGCGGGCGATCACCTTGGCGCGGCGGACCGCGTCGGGGTCGTAGCGTTCGATGACGGACTCGATCGCGCGGGTCAGCGCGGCCTCGGAGTGCGCACCCCAGGAGGTGGCCTTCTTGGCCAGGGCGGCGTCGATGACGGCCAGCACGTCGTGGTCTTCGACCAGGCGGGTGCGCCAGGTGAGCTCGGAGACCAGCCGCGGGCTCAGCAAGCCCTGGCAGTACAGTGCGGCGATGCGCGGCAGCCGATCCCGCAAGGCCACCGCGATGTGCATCTGCCCTGAGGCGCGGCGCTGCCCGATCGTCATCGCCGCCCCGACCATAGATGCGGTGTCGGCCCAGCAGTCATAGACCCAGCCGCCGCGCTGGTCGTCCTCCTCGACAGTGACGTGCACCAGTTCGGCGATCGCGGCCAGACGTCGTGCGCTGGCGGCGATCTCGTCGCGGCCGGCCTGCTCGATCACCGCGACGAGTTCAGCCGGGTCCAGACCGGCGAACATCGAATCGAACATACATTCGATACTAGCGCCGACGACCGACCCCGTCGGCACACATTTTCAACCCTGTGGATAACTCCGAAAGCCTTGACAGGTCAGCGGTTTGAGACCGTCTTCATGAACTCGTGAATTAGCCCAGGAGCTCGGAAATCGGTGCGCCCGAGGCGATCTTGTTGCGGGTCTTCATCACCTTGCCGGGGAACCCGCCGCCGACCACACCGACCACCACGCCGTCACGCTCGTAATAGGCGAGGAACTTGCGGCCGTCGTCCTCCACGATGTGCACGGTGTCAGTGGCCTCGGGCTCACCGAGGGCCTGGATCTTGACGTCGTACTGGTCGCTCCAGAAGTACGGCACCGTGACCGCCGACGCCGGCTGCGCACCGAGCATCGTCGGCACCAGCACCCGCGCCTGATCGGCGACGTTGCTCCAGTGCTCGACGCGCACCTGTCCCCCGACGTTGTCGAGCCAGGACGCCACGTCACCGATGGCCCAGACGTGCGGCGCGCTGGTCCGGCCGGTGTCGTCGCACACCACGCCGTTGTCGACCGCGATGCCGCTGCCGTCGAGCCAGGCGGTGTTCGGGTGCGAGCCGATACCCACGATCACCACGTCGGCGTCCACCGAGGTGCCGTCGCTGAGGTTGACCCTGCGAACACGTTCGTCGCCCTCGACACCTGCCACGCCGACGCCGCAGCGGACGTCCACACCCTCGGCGCGGTGCAGTCGCGTGATCAGCGCGCCGATCTGCTCCCCCAGCACCGACGCGAGCGGGGTCGGCTGCGGTTCCACCAGCACCACGTCGACCCCCAGCTTGCGCAGGCTCGCAGCCACCTCGCACCCGATGAACCCGGCACCGACGACGACGGCGTTCTTGGCGCCCGCCGCCTCCTTGCGTAGCGCGATGCTCTCGTCGAGGTTGCGCAGGACGTGGATGCCCGGCAGGTCCGGGAACGACGGGATGCGCTTGGGCACAAGGCCCGTCGCGATGACGAGCTCGTCGTACGGCAGCACGGTGCCGTCGGCCAGGGTCAGCGTCTGGGCGCCGGTGTCCACCGAACGCGCGCCGTTACCCAGCAGCACGGTGATGTTGTTCTCGGAGTAGAACTCCGCAGGCTTGAGGGTGACGTCGTCGGTCTCCGAGCGCAGCACCTCCTTCGAGAGCGGCGGCCGGTCGTACGGGAGGTGGTCCTCATCGCTGACGATGGTCACCGGTCCGGCGTACTCGGAACGACGCAGTTGCTCGGCCGTGCGCGCAGCAGCCAGTCCACCGCCGACGATGACGACGCCGTTCGGGCCGCTCTGCCCCTCAGAAGTGCTCACGTGGGCTTTTTACACGATGAGCGCGCGCAGTTGTGCGCCACCCCACCGATGGGCGCTCAGCATCGACCGGGGCGGATCAGTACTTCATGACCCCGCGGTCGACGGCGATCTGGGAGCCGGAGATGGTCATCGAACCGTCGCCCGCCAGCCAGGCCACCACGTCGGCGACCTCTTCGGGCGCCATGAACTCCTGCAGCCCCGGCTTTCCGTCGCGGGCAACGGGCTTCAACGGCATCGGCGCGAAGCTGTGCAGGTAGGTCGGGTGCTTGGCGAAGATCTCGGCCATGGCTTCGGGTTCGATCATCGGCGTGTTGATCGAGTACGGGTGGATCGAGTTGACCCGGATGCCGAACTCGCCCGCCTCCAGAGCCAGGGCGTTGGTCAGCGCGACCAGGCCGTGCTTGGAGGCCGCGTAGTGCGCGTTGCCCGGGGTGGCCTTCAGGCCGGCCGACGAGCTCACGATGATGATGGAACCGCCGTTGCCGGCCTCGATCATCGCCGGGACCGCGGCCTTGATAGTGCGCCACGTGCCGTTGAGGTTGACGTCGATGACGCAGTCCCACTGGTCTTCCGACATCTCCCAGATGCGGCCCCAGCTGAGAATGCCGGCGTTGGCGACGACGATGTCCAGGCGGCCGAACTGCTCGATCCCGGCGGCAACGACGTCCTGCTGCGCGCCGAGGTCGCGGATGTCGACCTCACGGGCGATCGCCTTGCGGCCGGCCTGCTCGACCAGTGCGACGGTCTCGGCCAGGTCGTCCGGGGTCGGCATCGGGTAGGTGACGGTGTCGGAGACGGGCTTGCACACGTCGATGGCGATGATGTCGGCGCCGTCGTTGGCCAACCGGACCGCGTGCGCGCGTCCCTGTCCGCGTGCCGCGCCGGTGATCAGGGCGACGCGGCCTTCCAGTGGTGCACCTGAGCTCATCGGGTCAGGCTAACAGCCGAACTAGAACGCGTTCTAAGAAATCCCGCTCAGAGGTCGGCGATGATCTCCGCACGCTTGGCCGTGTACTCGTCGTCGGTGATCGTTCCCGTGGCCCGCAGGGTCTCGAGGCGCTGCAGCCGTTCGGCGACCGTCGGCTCGCCCGCCGCGGCCGCCGGAGCGGGCACCGGCGCCACCTGCTGGGCTGCGTGCCGCACGATGGCCTGGACCTGCTGGCGGGCAGCAGGACTGGACCGCAGATCGACCATGTTGTCCATCGGAATACCGTGCGTCTTGAGCACCTGCAGGATCTCCATGAGCGGTTCGGTTTGACCGGTCAGGTCGTAGGTCCGGTTGTCCTGGGACAGGGTGAACGTCGCCGGCATCATGCCGCTGATCAAAGCGCTTCGCTCCCAGTCGATCCGGTAGTCGTTGGTCGCCGGGTCCACGACCGCCACCAGCTTGCGTGCGGTGATCATCGGTAACCGGCTCACCGAGGCGACGACGGTGTCCTGCGTGGCGAACGGCGTGATGCCCGGGCCGGACACGTGCAGGTCGAGTTTGACCAGGGGGCGGTCGTTGATCTGGGTGTTGGTCTCGTGAATGCCCGTCACCTGGGCCAGCGCCAGCACCCCGGTGGCTTCCAGTTCGGCGGTTCTGGCGTCGGCGTTGGCACGGTATGCGGTGAGCGCCAACGCGATCAACACATCGAGCGCGGTGACCAGCAGGCCCGTCCAGAACATCCAGCCCAGCAATGGGTCGGCCCCGCTGGCGAAGTAGATGACCAGGAAGATCGGGCCGACGATTCCGCACAGCAGCACGAAGAGCTGAATTCGCACGTACCGCCAGAACACCGACATGGCAGCATTATCACTGCGCCCAGCCATCTTTGCTGGGAGTTTCTCTCTCCCGGATCGTCAGCCGGCGGCCGCGGCCACCGGGGCGCTCGGCGCCGCCCCGACACCTCTGGACACCATCTGATACAGCGGCAGCGTCCGGGAGTCCATCGCTGCGGAGTTCCGTGCGTAACTGGTGTGCACGGCGACCGCGGCCGGGTTCATCTCGTCCTCGGCGTCCGGGTCGTAGTCGCATACCGCGTCACCCAGATCGCAGACGCTGATCGTGCGCATCCCGACCGTCACCGGCAGCGGCTGTGGCGCACGGGCCAGAATCGGCCAATCCTGAGCGACGCCCTTACCGGCGCCGGGCACCGACGACACCGAACCGATGTTGATCGTCGGATCCTGCGGCAGCCGGTCCCCATCGGCCACCAGCAGCGCCGCCGCCAGATTCGGGCTCGCATCGAGCGCGTGCAGATTGCGATGCACCACCATGGCGCCCTGTGAATATCCGGCCAGCACCACCTGCGTGGTCGGGCACTGCGCGACGAACGCCTGGTACTGCTGCCCCAAAGCAGTGACTCCGGCGTCCACACTGTCCATGAAGCCGGCCCAGGCCAGGATTCCGCCGTCCGCCGGCACCGGAGTGGCGGGATAGGCGACCGCCTCGCCGGTGATGGTCCGACCGTCCTGCTGCACCATCCGGGCCAGGTCACGGTAGGTCTTGTAGACGACGCGGCCCATGCCGCCGTCGGCGCTGACGCCCGCGCGCTCCCCCGAGCCGGCGGCGCCGATCACGTGGACGTCAGGACAGGCCGGCTGAGCGGACGCGACGCCCGCGCTCAGCCCGGCGATGGCAGTGGCACCCACGGCGGCCGCGAGCGCGGTGACTGCGTGCTTGCGATGAGACAAGTTCAACTTCACTTCCCGGCCGACCCCTCGACGACCCGTCGGGATGTACATCGGCGTGTCGGGTCGACGTGTTACGGCTCCGCACACACAAAAGTGGCGCCCACCCGGAGGTGAGCGCCACTTTCGTTGGCTGGAACCTAGATCACTTGATGATCTTGGTGACCCGGCCGGCGCCGACGGTACGGCCGCCCTCGCGGATCGCGAAGCGCAGGCCCTCGTCCATGGCGACGGGCTGGATCAGCTTGACGGAGATGTCGGTGTTGTCACCGGGCATCACCATCTCGGTGCCCTCGGGCAGGGTCACCACGCCGGTCACGTCCGTGGTCCGGAAGTAGAACTGCGGACGGTAGTTGTTGAAGAACGGCGTGTGGCGGCCACCCTCGTCCTTGGACAGGATGTAGACGCTGCCCTCGAACTCGGTGTGCGGGGTGGTGGTGCCGGGCTTGACGATGACCTGGCCGCGCTCGACGTCCTCGCGCTTGACACCACGAACCAGCAGACCGACGTTGTCACCGGCCTGGCCCTGATCGAGCAGCTTGCGGAACATCTCGACACCGGTGACGGTGGTCTTGGTCACGCCCTCGCGGATGCCGACGATCTCGACTTCCTCGTTCACGTTGATCACGCCGCGCTCCACACGACCGGTGACCACGGTGCCGCGGCCGGTGATGGTGAAGACGTCCTCGACGGGCATCAGGAACGGCTTGTCGGTCTCGCGGACCGGGTCCGGGATCGACTCGTCGACGGCAGCCATGAGCTCCTGGACCGACTTGACCCACTTCTCGTCGCCCTCGAGCGCCTTGAGCGCCGAGACGCGGACCACGGGGGCGTCCTCGTCGAAGTCCTGGGCGGCCAGCAGTTCGCGGACCTCCATCTCGACGAGCTCGAGGAGCTCCTCGTCGTCGACCATGTCGGACTTGTTCAGCGCGACCAGGATGTAGGGCACGCCGACCTGACGGGCGAGCAGCACGTGCTCGCGGGTCTGGGGCATCGGGCCGTCGGTGGCGGCGACCACGAGGATGGCGCCGTCCATCTGCGCGGCACCGGTGATCATGTTCTTGATGTAGTCAGCGTGACCGGGGGCGTCGACGTGCGCGTAGTGACGCTTCTCGGTCTGGTACTCCACGTGGGAGATGTTGATGGTGATACCGCGCTGACGCTCCTCGGGCGCATTGTCGATCTGGTCGAATGCGCGCGACTCGTTCAAATCGGGGTACTGGTCGTGCAGCACCTTGGTGATTGCTGCGGTCAGCGTGGTCTTGCCGTGGTCAACGTGACCGATGGTCCCGATGTTGACGTGCGGCTTCGTCCGCTCGAACTTCGCCTTCGCCACTGTGGTGTCCTCCTGGACTTGTTGGTGCTTTGGTTAAAGCAGTTGTTGATCTTTGCAGTTGCGGTTCCCCGCGAACCGACCGGGGTTACTGTCCGGTCGCCTTCGCGATGATTTCCTTCGACACGTTCGCCGGAACTTCGGCGTACGAGTCGAACACCATGGAGTAGTTCGCCCGGCCCTGGGTCTTCGACCGGAGGTCGCCGACATAGCCGAACATCTCCGACAGCGGAACCTGCGCCTTGACGACACGAGCACCGCTCCGCTCCTCCATGGCCTGGATCTGACCACGGCGGGAGTTCAGGTCGCCGATCACATCGCCCATGTAATCCTCGGGCGTGATGACCTCGACGGCCATGATGGGCTCCAGGATGACGGGCTGCGCGGCCTGCGCGGCCTTCTTCAGCACCTGGGAGCCGGCCACCTTGAACGCCATTTCCGACGAGTCGACCTCGTGGAACGCGCCGTCCAGCAGGGTGACCTTGACGTTCACCAGCGGGTAGCCGGCGAGCACGCCGTACTGCATGGCGTCCTGCGCACCGGCATCCACCGACGGGATGTACTCGCGCGGGATGCGGCCGCCGGTGACCTTGCTTTCGAACTCGTAGGTGGCACCGTCCTCGCCGCTGAACGGCTCGAGGTCGATGAGCACCTTTGCGAACTGGCCGGAGCCACCCGTCTGCTTCTTGTGGGTGAACTCGACCTTCTCGACCTTGCGCTTGATGGTCTCGCGGTAGGCCACCTGCGGCTTGCCGACGTTGGCCTCGACCTTGAACTCGCGACGCATGCGGTCCACCAGGATGTCCAGGTGCAGCTCGCCCATACCGCCGATGACGGTCTGGCCGGTCTCCTGGTCCAGGTGCACCTTGAAGGTCGGGTCCTCTTCGGCGAGCTTCTGGATCGCCGTGCCCAGCTTCTCCTGGTCACTCTTGGTCTTGGGCTCGATCGCGACCTCGATGACCGGATCCGGGAACGTCATCGACTCCAGGACGATCTGGTCGTTGGGGTCGCACAGGGTGTCACCGGTGGTGGTGTCCTTCAGGCCGATCATCGCGTAGATGTGGCCGGCCGACGCACGCTCGACAGGGTTCTCCTTGTTGGCGTGCATCTGGAACAGCTTGCCCAGCCGCTCCTTCTTGCCCTTGGTGGAGTTCACGACCTGCGAACCCGACTCGACGGTGCCCGAGTAGACGCGGACGTAGGTCAGCTTGCCGAAGAACGGGTGCACGGCGATCTTGAACGCCAGCGCCGAGAAGGGCTCGTCGACCGACGGCTTCCGGCTGATGATCTCGTCTTCCTTGCCGGGGACGTGGCCCTGCACGGACTCCACGTCCAGCGGCGACGGCAGGTAGTCGATCACGGCGTCGAGCATGGGCTGCACGCCCTTGTTCTTGAACGCGCTGCCGCACAGCACCGGGTACAGCTCGGAGGCCACGGTCAGCTTGCGGATCGCGCCCTTGATCTCCTCGACCGAGAGCTCTTCACCGCCGAAGTACTTCTCCAGCAGCGCCTCGTCGGTCTCGGCGACCGTCTCGAGCAGCTTGGTGCGGTACTCCTCGGCCTTTTCGGCGAGGTCGGCGGGGATCTCCTCGACCTCGTACTTCTCACCGAGGGCGGTCTCGCCGCGCCACACCTTGGCCTTCATCTCGACCAGGTCGATGATGCCGATGAAGTCGTTCTCGGCACCGATGGGCAGCTGGATGACCAGCGGCGTGGCGCCGAGGCGCTCCTGGATGGTGCGCACCGTGAAGTAGAAGTCCGCGCCGAGCTTGTCCATCTTGTTGACGAAGCAGATCCGCGGGACGTCGTACTTGTCGGCCTGACGCCACACCTGCTCGGACTGCGGCTCCACACCCTCTTTGCCGTCGAACACGGCAACGGCGCCATCGAGAACTCGAAGCGACCGCTCCACCTCGACCGTGAAGTCGACGTGGCCCGGGGTGTCGATGATGTTGATCTGGTTGTCGTTCCAGAAACAGGTCACCGCGGCGGAGGTGATGGTGATACCGCGCTCCTGCTCCTGCTCCATCCAGTCGGTGGTGGAAGCGCCGTCGTGCGTCTCACCGATCTTGTAGTTGACGCCCGTGTAGTACAGGATGCGCTCGGTCGTCGTCGTCTTGCCGGCATCGATGTGAGCCATGATGCCGATGTTGCGGACCCGATTCAGGTCGGTCAGCACGTCCTTCTGTGCCACAGAAGTCTTCTCTCTCGCTTGGTAGTTGCTCGCTTGCCAGGTGGTGCGTCAGCCGAAGATCGACCGAGCAATCACCAGCGGTAGTGCGCGAAGGCCCGGTTGGCTTCGGCCATCTTGTGGGTGTCTTCGCGCCGCTTGACGGCGGCACCCAGGCCGTTGCTGGCGTCGAGGATCTCGTTGGCCAGGCGCTCGATCATCGTCTTCTCGCGGCGCTGCTTGGAGAAGCTGACCAGCCAGCGCAGAGCCAGCGTGGTGGACCGGTCGGGGCGAACCTCGACGGGAACCTGGTAGGTGGCGCCACCGACACGGCGGCTGCGGACCTCCAGCGAGGGCTTGACGTTGTCCATGGCCCGCTTCAGCGTGACCACGGGGTCGGTGCCCGTCTTCTCGCGGGCCTGCTCGAGCGCACCATAAACAATGCGTTCGGCCAGCGATTTCTTCCCGTCCAGCAGAACTTTGTTGACCAGCTGGGTCACCAGCTGCGACCCGTAGACCGGGTCATTGACCAACGGACGCTTGGGCGCGGGTCCCTTGCGTGGCATCAGCTCTTCTCCTTCTTCGCGCCGTAGCGGCTGCGGGCCTGCTTCCGGTTCTTGACACCCTGGGTGTCCAACGACCCGCGGATGATCTTGTAGCGCACACCGGGCAGGTCCTTCACACGACCGCCACGCACCAGCACCATCGAGTGCTCCTGCAGGTTGTGCCCCTCACCGGGGATGTATGCGGTGACCTCGACCCCACTGGTCAGGCGCACGCGGGCGACCTTCCGAAGCGCCGAGTTCGGCTTCTTCGGGGTCGTGGTGTACACGCGGGTGCACACGCCGCGACGCTGCGGGCTGCCCTTGAGCGCGGCGGTCTTGACCTTCGCGGCTTTGTCGTGGCGACCCTTACGGACCAGCTGGTTGATGGTTGGCATGTACCGGCTTTCTGTGTTGCTTCGCTCTTCTGAAGTTCTCTGTCCTGCAGTTACGCCCCCGCCGCTTACCCCGCAGCCGGGCGTGTCGCATGCGGCCAGCCGCGCATTTCCGGGCAATTCCCGAGTCACTACGACGGAGGACATGCAAATTGGCCCGGAGTGCAGGCTCAGCTCGTGGCTCTTGAAGACCGTCAGGAACCGCAAGCGCCCTATCTGCCAGGCACGACGGTCCACGATACCAGGGTCACGGACCTCGACAAAACCCGCTGACCTGCAACTCTACCGAGCAGGGTGCGTTACCTGGACCGCATCCCGGCAGCCAGGCGCATCACCATGTCGGTGAAGACGGCGTCGGTGTCGAGTCCGGCCATCACGCCGGTCATCTCCAGCAGCACGAACCCGTGCATCGCCGACCAGAACTCCAGAGCCGCGTAGAACGCCGACTGCTCGTCCAGACCATAGGCCGACAGCACGGCGATGACCGGGGCCGCCGCCGCGTGCGTGGCCTCGGTGAATTCCGGGTCGTCGCCGCCCAGCGGCATCCGGGTGAACGCCGAGTACCGGCCGGGGTGATGGTGCGCGTAGCTGCGGTAGGCGCTGGCCATCACCACCACCGCGTCGTCGGGGGTCCGCCCCTCGGCGACTGTGTTGAGCATGCCGATGATGTCGCCCACCACGCGCATCCGCACGGTGCGGCGCAGGTCCTCCAGGCTGTGCACGTGGTTGTACAGCGACGGGCCCTTGGTGCCGAGCTGGTTGGCCAGCGCGTTGATCGTCAGCGCGTCCCAGCCCTCCCGGTCCAAGAAGGTCATGGCGGCGTTGACGATCGAGTCCCGGCTGAGTTTCGTGGAACGCGGCGACT
This sequence comes from Mycolicibacterium vaccae, assembly GCA_050205485.1. Classification (GTDB taxonomy): domain Bacteria; phylum Actinomycetota; class Actinomycetes; order Mycobacteriales; family Mycobacteriaceae; genus Mycobacterium; species Mycobacterium vaccae_A. Next base: position 10,508 of record JBNMQW010000010.1, read on the forward strand.
TGGCTGCCATGTCGCGCGTCCCCCTTGCCGTCGTCCTCGAGGCCCGGAAAGGAGGCCCAGCGAGAGAACTCTAGTTCACCCGCTCCTGGGACAACTGCGCGAGACGCTCCACGACCGAACACAGATCCGGCAGCATCGCCGAGTTGAGCGTCTGGATCGACCAGGTGATGACGTCGGGCCCCTTGGCCACGTAGATGCTGCACGCGGTGTCGTCGTAGGCCTTGAACCCGTCGTTCCCGTCGATCGACAGTTCGACCAGGGTGCGGCCCGCCTTGGCTTCGAGCTCCCGCTCGGTGTCCATGTCGCTGCCCCGATACCACCACGTCGAGATTCCCATCCCCAGGCCGACGGTGCCGATCACCGTGTCCTCCTGCCAGAAGCAGCCGGCGTCGGACACCACCGCGCGCTCGAACATCGGCATGCCGACCGCGTTGTCGACGTCGGCGTCGGTGATTCCGTTGCAGTCCCCGCCGACGAACCCCGGCCCGGACGGGACGGCGGACTTGTCGGCCGGTGGTGCCGCGCCGGCGCAGCCGGCGAGGGTCACGCAGCAGGCGACGATGCCCAGGGCCCGGACTGCGGACACGTCACATATCCGAGCGCAACGTCGCCGAGAGCAGTCTCTGGGCGTCCACGCACGGGTCGCCGCTCTCGCGGCCGCGGTACTGCACCCACCAGCTGAGCACGCCCGACCCGGCCGCCGCGGTCGCCGAGCACGCCGCCCCGGTGATGTCCCGGCGGGCGGCGAAGCCCGGGCGTCGCTCGATGTCGATGTCGGTGACGGCCGCGCCGCGGGTCTCGGCAAGCGCCCGTTCCCGCGGCAGCGTGCCCGTCTCGAACCAGGAGTAGGTGACGTCGAGGATGACCTCGCCGCGGGACGCGACGTACTGGCACACCGCCCCGCTGTAGGGCCGGGCCAGGTCGTCGGCATCCAGGGTGGCCTGCACCGAGGCGTCGTCGAGCAGACCACAGTTGTCGTCGACGTATCCGTAGCTGCGGTCGGGATCGGAGGCGTCGGCGCGCTGGGCCGTCCCCTCGACAGTCTGGGCGCAGGCGACCAGACTCGCCGCCGAGGCCAGCACCGCCAGCACCGGTTTTCCGATACGCCCTCGCATCATCACCGCTCACGCTACCTAGAAGAGCTAGCTCCGGCATGTCATGCCGTCGTAGGCTCTGCCCATGAAGTCGATGCCTGCAGGACGGTTGCTCGCCGCGTGTGCGCTCACGGCTGGTGCGGTGTGCGTGACCACCCCGTCGGCATCGGCCATCAATGGGGATACCCACATCACCGGTGTCGGCCTCGTCGAGACGATCGAGTGCAACAACGCCACGGTGTTCGTCAACGGCGCCAACAATCAGGTGAACGTTCTCGGGAACTGCTGGGCGGTGACGGTGCAGGGGTCGTACAACACCGTCGTGGCCGACCACGTCACCAACGACATCACCGTCTACGGCTTCAACCAGACCGTGCTCTACAAAGGCGGCGAGCCCATCCTCTGGGATCGCGGCCGGGAACTCGGGATGACAAACACGATCAACCGGGTACCCGCGTGACATGTTTTCTGGGCGGTACGCATTCGCGGTGCTCGCCGGACTCGCGCTGACCCTCACGGGGTGCGGCGCGACCAGCGACGACACCAACACCCCGACAGCGACGGCCGGGTCGTCCGGCGCGCAGATCGAGATCGGGAACACGATCAACTACGGATCGTTCGGCACGACCACCGAGATCGACTGCGCCGACGGCAAATCCCTCAATGTGGGCGGATCCAACAACACCCTGACCGTCGTCGGCACCTGTGCGAACGTCAACATCGGCGGATCGGACAACCGCATCACGTTCGACCGCGTCGACAGCGAGCTGACAGTGGTCGGGCTGAACAACACCGTCACCTACCGCGAGGGTGAGCCGCGCGTGAACAACACCGGCAACAACAACAGCATCAGCAAGGGCTAGGCCGGAGCGCCGTGCCGCCCCGCTCCCCCGGCGAACCGCGCGGCGCCCGCCAATGATTCCGCGGCCACCTTCGACAGGCTCCCGAACTCCTCGTCCATGGCCTGCGCCTCCGACAGGCCCCACTGGTGCAGCGCCGACATCCGGTCGGCGCGCAGGCACTGCTGCGGCAGCGCGGCGAGTTCTGCGGCGAGTTCCTCGGCGCGGATGCGGGCCTCCCCGGTGGGCACCACGCGGTTGGCCAGCCCGATCGACTGAGCCTCGTCGGCGTGCACCGCGCGGCCGGTCAGGATCAGGTCCATCGCGCGGCTGTGCCCGATCAACCGCGGCAACCGCACGGTGCCGCCGTCGATCAGCGGCACGCCCCAGCGCCGGCAGAACACGCCGAGCACCGCGTCCTGTTCGACCACGCGCAGGTCGCACCACAGCGCGAGCTCCAGGCCCCCGGCGACGGCGTACCCGCTGATCGCTGCGATCACGGGCTTGGACAACACCATTCGGCTCGGGCCCATCGGCCCCGGCCCGGCCCGGTGCGTCGGGTTGGCGTCGCCGGTGCCGAAGGCCTTCAGATCGGCTCCCGCACAGAAGGTTCCGTTGTCTCCCCACAGCACCGCCACCGACGCGGAGTCGTCACGGTCGAATTCGTCGAACGCCGCGTACAGCTCGGCGGCAGCCGGGCCGTTGACCGCGTTGCGCGCGTGCGGCCGGTTCATGATCACCGTGGTGACCGGGCCGTTCTTCTCGACTCGAACTCCGCCGCTCATTGCGCCTCCACCAGTCTCAGTGCGTCCCTTCGCGCCACCAGTTCGGCGGCGAAGTCGTGATAGGCGGCCCGCAGCCGCTCCCCCGGCCAGCCGGGCGGCAGGAGTTCGGCGGGCAGCACCGGGTCGGTGAGCAGGTGGCGCACGATCGCTGCCGCGATCAGGAACCGCTGCGGGATGTCACGGGCGTCGTCCATCTCGGCGAGCAACTGTGCACCGGCCGCGGCCCAACCGGACAGGTCCCACAGTTGGGCGGCCAGCCCGGCCGGGTCGGCGTCGCGGACGCTCAGCACGCGCACCCGGTCGGTCACGTCAGCGTCGAGTTCGAGCCCGAGGTTGTCGGGCCGCAGCCAGAGCCCTTCCCGCAGTTCACCGAAACGCTTGCCCTGCAAGGTGGTTCGCAGGGCGGCGCGGGTCCGGGAGTCGGCGCCGACGCTGGTGACCACCACGGCGACCCACGTCCCGTCCCACGGTCGCAGGCGCGGGTCGAGTGCGTCGTCCTGGCGGCGCTGCCGCGCCGTCAGCCGTTCGGAGAGCCGGTAGCCGTCGTCGGAGCGGACCAGATCGCCCGCGGCGACCATGCGCGTCAGGGCCACGCGGACGGTGCTCTCGCGGATGCCGAAATCTTCGATGAGCGCGACCAGGTCGGCAGCGGTGGCCCACGCGGGATGGGCGCCGAGCAGCACGCTGAGCACCACCGACCGCGCCGTCATCCGCACCGGCTCAGCCTTTCACCAGCGCGCGCTCGAGAATCGGTGCCAGGTCCAGTCCCGGGAGCGTGCCGAACGCGCCGCCCCACTGGCCACCGAGCCGGGTGGCCAGGAACGCCTCCGCCACCGCGGGATGCCCGTGCCGCACCAGCAGCGCACCCTGCAGCGCCAGGGCGATGTCCTCGGTGACCTTGCGGGCGCGGTACTGGAGCGTCTCGAAGTCGGCGAGCTGGGTCCGCAGCGCCTCGACGTGGGTATCCAGGCGCGGGTCGTGCCCGGCGACGGTGGCCAGTTCGTCGAAGAGCACCTCGACGCATTCCGGCTTGGTGGCCATGGCGCGCAACGTGTCCAAGGCACTGACGTTGCCCGAGCCCTCCCAGATCCCCATCAGGGGCGCTTCGCGGTACAGCCGCGGCATGCCCGAGTCCTCGACATAGCCGTTGCCGCCCAGGCACTCCATCGCCTCGGCGGCGTGCGGGGTGGCGCGCTTGCACACCCAGTACTTGGCGGCGGCCAGACCGATGCGGCGGAACAGTGTTTCGCGTTCGTCGCCGCGGACCGCGCGGTCGGTGGCGCCGGCCATCCGGATGGCCAGCATCGTCGCCGCCTCCGCCTCCACCGCGAGATCGGCCAGCACGTTGCGCATCAGCGGCTGGTCGAGCAGGTACGCCCCGAAGGCGCTGCGGTGCTGGGCGTGATGAATGGCCCGCATCAACCCGCTTCGCATGCTGGTGGCACTGCCCAGTGTGCAGTCCAGCCGGGTCAGGTTGACCATCTCGATGATCGTCGGGACACCGCGTCCCTCCTCGCCGACCAACCACGCTGTCGCGCCGTCGTATTCGACCTCACTGGACGCGTTGGCGTGATTGCCCAGCTTGTCCTTGAGACGCTGCAGGAACATGCGGTTGCGGGTGCCGTCGGGGAGCACGCGGGGCAGGAAGAAGCAGCTCAGTCCGCGGGGAGCCTGGGCGAGCACCAGGAAGATGTCGCACATCGGGGCGGAGGTGAACCACTTGTGGCCGGTCAGCCGGTAGCTGCCGTCGCCGGCCGGCACCGCCTGGGTGGTGCCCGCGCGGACGTCGGAGCCGCCCTGCTTCTCCGTCATCGACATCCCGGCGGTGATGCCCGGCTTCGCGGTCGGCACGGTGAGCTGGGGATCGTAGGTGCGGCTGGTCAGCAGCGGCTCGTAGACCGCCGCGAGTTCGGGGTTGTGGCGCAGCGCCGGCACCACGGCGTAGGTCATGGAGATCGGGCAGACGTGGCCGGGCTCGGGGGTCCACACCGACATCTTGGCGGCGCGCACGACGTGAGACCCGGCGCGGTCGTCGGCCCAGGGCGCCGCGTGCAGACCGTGACCGATCGCGGCCGTCATCAGCTCGTGGTAAGCGGGGTCGTACTCGACCTCGTCGACGCGGTGGCCGTAGCGGTCGTGGGTGTGCAGCACCGGCCGATTGCGGTCGGCCAACTCGCCCCAGCGTTGCGCGCGGGTGCTGCCGGCCAGGGCGCCGAGCTCAGTGACCTCGTCGATGCCCCACTCGCCGCCCTCGCGGATCAGCGCCTCGGTGAGCACCGGCGACGCGGCCGGGTTGAAGTTCTCCAGCGGCGGGACCTGGTTGGTGACGACGTGCGTGGCCATACCCCACTGTTACACCTTGGCGACGGTTGCACAAGGTTCTGTAATGGCGCTGGTTCGGCGCTTTCGGCGCCGCTCGTAACGGCTCACGACGAGCAACGCGGCGCCGGCGAACGCCCAGCCCAGCAGAATGTCGACCACGTAGTGCTCGGCGGTGTAGACCAGCGTGAACGCCATGATCAGCACGTAGGCCACCAGCAGGGGCCGCCAGCCCCGGTGCACCCGGTGCCACAGGAACGCCGCGATCGCCGCGGTCATGCCGGCATGCAGCGACGGGATGGCCGCCACCAGGTTGACGCTGGCCTGCCCCTGGTCCAGCAGCGCCGTCGCCGAATGCAGGTTGAGCTTGCCCCAGCCGCGGCCGACGATCCGCTCGATCCACGGATTCGCGCCGTCCTGGTGGGTCTGCATCGCCCCGAGGATGCCGCCGTCGGGCACGCCCCGCGCCGAGCGGAACATGCACGACGGACCCGACGGTCCCCCATCGACGTCGGCGGCCGTGCACCGGGCCGCAGCCCACGGCGGCGCTGCCGGCACCAGCACGTAGACGATCAGCGCCGCGAAGTTCAGGCCGACGAACAGTCGGACGAACGCCTTCCACTCCTCGCGGTTGCGCAGCCACAACACCGCCGCCACCACGTACGGAAGGATGAAGAACGACATGTAGACGCTGCTGATGACCACTTCCCACCACGGCGGCGTCGGCATCTTCAAGCGTTCCTGCAGCCACACCGTGGGCATCACGCCGAAGAACATCCAGCGGTCGGCGTCGGCCTGCCAGTGCCACAGCGTCGGTCGCCCGACCAGCGTCGCCGCGCCCCGGCTCAGGTCGTAGGCGATCAACACCAGCGCGAACGGCAGCCAGTCCCGGATCACGTAGAGCATCCGGCGGCCCTGCCCGATGCTCGCGGCCAGCAGACCGGTCGCGATGTAGAGCAGCAGTAGTTCGCGGTTGAATGCCAGGCCGTCGGTGAAGGTCCGGTGGGTCACCACCGCGGCCCACGCGATGAGCGCCGCCCACCGCAGCAGGCGCAGCCACCGGGCGCGGCGATCGACCAGAACCTCTGCGTCGCCGGCGATGCGCGTCGACGCGAGGGACGCCTCGTCAACGGACACATCGGCCTTTCGTCGCGGGACGGGGTGTTTCCCGGCGTTAGCCTAATTAACCTCGCAGACGAAAAGCGTTCACGCCCCGTTTGGCTACCGAAGTGTGACCAACACCCCCTCAGCGCACGTTCTCGCGCAGGAACGCGATGTCGTCCTTCCGGCCCTCGTCGGAGGTTTCACAGATCACCGGCGCATCGGCCGCCTCGACCACCGCGACCAGCAGCTGCGGGTCGATCTGCCCGGTGCCGAAGTTGGCGTGCCGGTCGGCGCCGGACCCGGCCGCATCCCGGGAGTCGTTGCAGTGCACCAGATCGATGCGACCGGTGATCGCCTTGATCCGTTCGACCGCGTCGATCAGCGCCTCCCCGGCCGCCCAGGCGTGGCAGGTGTCCAGGCAGAAGCCGATGCCCTTGTCGCCGATGTGGTCCCAGAGCCGGGCGATCGTGTCGAAGTGGCGCGCCATCGCGTGGTCCCCGCCGGCGGTGTTCTCCAGGTAGACCGGCACATCGGTTTCCAGGTAGTCCAGGGCCTTGACCCAGCGTTCGAACCCGGCATCCATGTCGTTGTCGTCGGCGTGCCCGCCGTGCACGATCACCGCGGTGGCGCCGACGTCAGCCGCAGCGTCACAGGTGTCCTGCAGGATCTTGCGGGACGGGATGCGGACCCGGTTGTTCGCCGACGCGACGTTGATCAGGTACGGCGCGTGCACGTAGATCGGGATCGGCGACGCCTTCAGCGTCTCGGCGTCCTCGCGCGGTTTGGGCTTCTTCCAGCTCTGCGGATTGCCGAGGAAGAACTGCACGACGTCGGCGCCGTCGGCCTGGGCAGCGGCAAGAGGGTCGTCACCGTGGACGTGGGAACCAATGAGCACGCCGCCGAGTCTAGGCGGGCGACGATCAAGCGGTGAGGAGCAGGAACGCCAGATACGCCCCGTAGGCGCACACCATCAGACCGCCCTCGATCCGGCTGACCCGCCGGCCGGTCATGAAGATCGGGATGCAGATCAGCGCCACCGCCACCATGATCGGGATGTCGACGCTCACCAGGCTCGCCGGCAACTCCAGGCCCTGCGCCGGGACCAGACAGGTGACGCCGAGGATCAGCAGCAGGTTGTAGATGCTGCTGCCGATCAGGTTGCCGATCGCGATGTCACGGTCGCCGCGGATCGTCGATATCAGCGTCGTCACCAGCTCCGGCGCCGAGGTGCCGATCGCCACCACGGTCAGGCCGATCAGCGCGTCGGACACCCCGAATTGACGGGCCATCCCGACGGCGCTGTCCACGAGCCAGTCGGCGCCGAGCACCAGGATCGCGATCCCGGCCAGTGTCATCGCGACGTAGACCCAGGTGCTGCGCTTCTTGGTGGTCACCGCACCGACCTCGTCGGTCCCGTACTCGGCCGCCAGCTCGACCGCGAACTCCTCCTCCACCTCGTGGGACTCGTCGCGCGCAGACCGGATCACTGCCACGGTGTAGGCGAGTGCGCCGATCACCAGCACCACGCCGTCGACGCGGGAGAGCACCCCGTCGGCGGCCAGCGCCCACAACAGCAGCGCGGCGACGGCCATGAGCGGCAATTCCAGCCTGATCGTGCGCGTCTGCAGCAGCAGCGGCACCAGCAGCGCGCTGAGTCCCAGGATCAGCAGGACGTTGACGACGTTGGTCCCGGCGATGTTGCCGACCGCCAGCGCCCCGCTGCCGTCCCCGCTGGAGACCACGCCCACCGCCAGCTCCGGCATGCTCGTCCCGATCGACACCACGGTCAGGCCGATGACGATGGGGCGGATGCCGAGCCGCACGGCGACCTCGGCCCCACCCCGGACCAGGACCTCGGCGCCGACGATCAACAGAGCCAGCCCGGCGAGGAACCACAGAATGTTGGTCGTCATCGCTTGGAATCCTGCCGAACCACCGTGAGCAGACGCAAAAACCCCCAAAACCAGTTGGTTTTGGGGGTTTCCGCGGAGTGCTCGCTAGCGAGCGCTACCGGTAATCGCTGTAGCCGTAGTCGTCCAGCGGCACCGCAGCACCGGTCGCCTGGCCGAAGTCCGGGCTGTAGTACTGATCCTCGTAGGACGGGATCGTGTACGCAGCGGCCCGGGCCTCCTCGGTGGGCTGCACCTGGATGTTGCGGTAGCGGTTGATACCGGTACCGGCCGGGATCAGCTTGCCGATGATCACGTTCTCCTTCAGACCCTGCAGCTTGTCGCTGCGGCAGTTGATCGCCGCATCGGTCAGCACGCGCGTGGTCTCCTGGAACGACGCCGCCGACAGCCACGAGTCGGTGGCCAGCGACGCCTTCGTGATACCCATCAGCACCGGGCGGCCGGCGGCGGGCTCGCCGCCCTCGGCCACGACGCGACGGTTCTCGGTCTCGAACTCGCCACGCTCGGTCAGCGAGCCGGGCAGGAACTCCGTCGCACCCGAATCGATGATCGTGACGCGACGCAGCATCTGCCGGACGATCACCTCGATGTGCTTGTCGTGGATCGACACACCCTGGGCGCGGTACACCTCCTGGACCTCCTTGACGAGGTGGATCTGCACCTCGCGGGGACCCTGGATGCGCAGCACCTCGTGCGGGTCGGCGGAGCCTTCCAGCAGCTGCTGACCCACCTCGACGTGGTCGCCGTCGGTGAGCAGACGCTCGGTGCCGTCCTCGTGCTTGAACACCTTCAGGCGCTGACGACGCGAGAGCTTGTCGTACACGACCTCCTCGCCCCCGTCGTCGGGAACGATGGTGATCTTGTAGAACTTGTCGCTCTCCTCCAGGCGGACCCGCCCGGAGACGTCGGCGATCGGAGCCCGGTTGCGCGGGATACGCGCCTCGAACAGCTCCTGCACGCGCGGCAGACCACCGACGATGTCGGCGCCACCGGTGACACCACCCTGGTGGAAGGTACGCATCGTCAGCTGCGTGCCGGGCTCACCGATGGACTGTGCGGCCACGATGCCGACAGCCTCGCCGATGTCGACCAGCTTGCCGGTCGCCATCGAACGGCCGTAGCACATGGCGCACACGCCGGTGCCCGTGGTGCAGGTCAGCACGGAGCGGACCTTCACCTCGGTGATACCGGCGGCCAGCAGCGCGTCGATCGCCGGGTCACCCAGGTCGTGGCCGCGCTCGACGACGACGTTGCCGTCCGCGTCGACCGCGTCGGTGGCCAGCGTCCGGGCGTAGGCCGACGTCTCGATGTGCTGATCGCGCACCAGCGTGCCGTCGTCCTGCTTCTCGGCGAGAATGACGGTGATACCGCGCTCGGTCTCACAGTCGTGCTCACGGACGATGACGTCCTGCGACACGTCCACCAGACGACGGGTCAGGTAACCCGAGTCGGCGGTACGCAGCGCGGTGTCGGCCAGACCCTTACGGGCACCGTGGGTGTTGATGAAGTACTCCAGCACCGTCAGGCCCTCGCGGAACGAGGACTTGATCGGCCGCGGGATGAACTCACCCTTGGGGTTGGTCACCAGACCCTTCATGCCGGCCAGGGTGCGCGTCTGGGTGAAGTTACCCGTGGCACCGGACTTCACGATCGTGATGATCGGGTTGTCCTCCGGGTAGTACGCCTCCAGCGCCTTACCGACCTCTTCGGTCGCGTCCTGCCAGATCTTGACCAGAGCCTCGTTGCGCTCGTCGTGGTTGAGCGCGCCGCGCTGGTACTTCTTCTCGATGCCGTCGGCCTCGGACTCGTACCGCTCCAGGATTTCCTGCTTCTGCGGCGGCACCAGCACGTCGGCCATCGACACGGTGACACCCGAACGCGTGGCCCAGTAGAAGCCGGCGTCCTTGAGCTTGTCGACGGTCTGCGCGACGACGATCATCGGGAAGCGCTCGGCCAGATCGTTGATGATCCGGGCCTGCACCTTCTTGTGCATCTGCTCGTTGACGAACGGATACCCGTGCGGCAGCAGCTCGTTGAACAGCACGCGGCCCAGCGTCGTCTCCGCCATCCACGGCTGGCCGAACTTCCAGCCCTCCGGGAACAGCTCGGCCTCGACGTCGGCCGGCGGACGCTGCTGCGTCAGCCGGACGCGGATCTTGGCACGCACGCTCAGCGCACCGCGGTCCATCGCCATGATCGCCTCGGCCGGCGAGCTGTAGACGCCCGACTCCGGGGCGTCCTTGGCTGCCGGGGTGTACTCGCCCGTGTCGCCCTCGACCATCGTGGTCAGGAAGTACAGGCCGGTCACCATGTCCAGACGCGGCATGGCCAGCGGGCGGCCCGACGCCGGCGACAGGATGTTGTTCGAGGACAGCATCAGGATGCGGGCCTCGGCCTGCGCCTCCGCGCTCAGCGGCAGGTGCACGGCCATCTGGTCACCGTCGAAGTCGGCGTTGAACGCCTCACACACCAGCGGGTGCAGCTGGATGGCCTTGCCCTCGACCAGCTGCGGCTCGAAGGCCTGGATACCCAGGCGGTGCAGCGTGGGTGCACGGTTCAGCAGCACCGGGTGTTCGGCGATGACCTCTTCGAGGACGTCCCACACCTGCGGACGCTGCCGCTCCACCATGCGCTTGGCGCTCTTGATGTTCTGCGCGTGGTTCAGGTCGACCAGACGCTTCATCACGAACGGCTTGAACAGCTCCAGAGCCATCAGCTTCGGCAGACCGCACTGGTGCAGCTTGAGCTGCGGACCGACGACGATCACGGAGCGACCCGAGTAGTCGACGCGCTTACCGAGCAGGTTCTGACGGAAGCGGCCCTGCTTGCCCTTGAGCAGATCGGACAGCGACTTCAGCGGACGGTTGCCCGGCCCGGTGACCGGGCGGCCGCGGCGGCCGTTGTCGAACAGCGCGTCCACCGACTCCTGAAGCATGCGCTTCTCGTTGTTGACGATGATCTCGGGCGCGCCGAGGTCGATCAGCCTCTTGAGCCGGTTGTTGCGGTTGATGACGCGGCGGTACAGGTCGTTCAGGTCGGAGGTGGCGAAGCGGCCACCGTCGAGCTGGACCATCGGGCGCAGCTCCGGCGGGATCACCGGAACGGCGTCGAGCACCATGCCCATCGGCGAGTTGCTGTTGGTCTGGAACGCCGCGACCACCTTGAGCCGCTTCAGCGCGCGCAGCTTCTTCTGGCCCTTGCCGTTGCGGATGGTGTCGCGCAGCGACTCGGCCTCGGCGTCGATGTCGAAGTTCTCGATGAGCTTCTTGATCGACTCGGCACCCATGGCGCCTTCGAAGTACTCGCCGTAGCGGTCCTGCAGCTCGCGGTAGAGCAGCTCGTCGACGATCAGCTGCTTGGGAGCCAGCTTGGTGAACGTCGTCCAGATCTCGTCGAGGCGGTCGAGCTCACGCTGCGCACGGTCACGCAGCTGACGCATCTCGCGCTCGCCGCCGTCGCGCACCTTGCGGCGCACGTCGGACTTGGCGCCCTCCTCCTCGAGCTCCTTCATGTCGGCCTCGAGCTTCTGGGCCCGCGCCTCGAGGTCGGCGTCACGCTGATCCTCGACGGCCTTGCGCTCCACGGCCATCTCGGCCTCGAGCGTCGACAGCTCGTTGTGGCGCATTTCGTCGTCGACCGCGGTGATCACGTAGGCGGCGAAGTAGATGATCTTCTCGAGATCCTTCGGCGCCAGGTCGAGCAGGTACCCGAGGCGCGACGGGACGCCCTTGAAGTACCAGATGTGGGTGACCGGAGCGGCCAGTTCGATGTGGCCCATCCGCTCGCGGCGCACCTTCGCGCGGGTCACCTCGACGCCGCAGCGCTCACAGATGATGCCCTTGAAGCGGACGCGCTTGTACTTGCCGCAGTAGCACTCCCAGTCGCGAGTAGGTCCGAAGATCTTCTCGCAGAAGAGGCCGTCCTTCTCCGGCTTCAGTGTGCGGTAGTTGATGGTTTCCGGCTTCTTGACCTCGCCGTAGGACCAGTTGCGGATGTCGTCCGCGGTCGCGAGACCGATGCGGAGTTCATCGAAGAAGTTGACGTCGAGCACGTAACTCCCTTTCCCCTTGCGGGTGTTGAAACTTGACTATCAGGCGAGATCTTCGACGGACGCGGATTCGTTGCGCGACAGGTTGATTCCGAGGTTGGCAGCAGCACGCTCCAGGTCCTCGTCGTCGCCGTCTCGCATTTCGATCGCTGCGCCGTCGCTGGAGAGCACCTCGACGTTGAGGCACAGCGACTGCAGCTCCTTGAGCAGAACCTTGAACGACTCCGGGATGCCCGGCTCGGGAATGTTCTCGCCCTTGACGATCGCCTCGTAGACCTTGACGCGGCCGACGGTGTCGTCGGACTTGATCGTCAAGAGCTCCTGCAGCGTGTACGCAGCGCCGTAGGCCTGCATGGCCCAGCACTCCATCTCACCGAAGCGCTGACCACCGAACTGCGCCTTACCACCCAGCGGCTGCTGCGTGATCATCGAGTACGGACCGGTCGAGCGCGCGTGGATCTTGTCGTCGACCAAGTGGTGCAGCTTCAGGATGTACATGTAGCCGACCGTCACCGGGTACGGGAACGGTTCGCCACTGCGGCCGTCGTAGAGCACCGCCTTGCCGTCGGCATTGACCATGGTCTCGCCGTCGCGGTTGGGCAGCGTCGCCCCGAGCAGACCCTGCAGCTCGGCTTCCTGCGCACCGTCGAACACCGGGGTGGCGACGATGCTGTCCGCGGGAGCCGAGTGCAGCTCCTCGGGCAGCTTCTCCGCCCAGTCCGGGATGCCCTCGGTGCCTGCGACGTTGATGTTCCAGCCGGCCTTGGCGACCCACCCGAGGTGGGTCTCCAGGATCTGGCCGATGTTCATACGACGCGGCACACCGTGGGTGTTCAGGATGATGTCCACAGGGGTGCCGTCGGGCAGGAACGGCATGTCCTCGACGGGCAGGATCTTGCCGATGACGCCCTTGTTGCCGTGGCGTCCGGCCAGCTTGTCACCGTCGGAGATCTTGCGCTTCTGCGCGACGTAGACGCGCACCAGCTCGTTGACGCCGGCCGGCAGCTCGTCGTCATCCTCGCGCGAGAACACGCGGATGCCGATGACCTTGCCGGACTCGCCGTGCGGCACCTTCAGCGACGTGTCGCGGACCTCGCGCGCCTTCTCACCGAAGATCGCGCGGAGCAGCCGCTCTTCCGGGGTCAGCTCGGTCTCGCCCTTCGGGGTGACCTTGCCGACCAGGATGTCGCCGTCGCGGACCTCGGCGCCGATGCGGACGATGCCGCGCTCGTCGAGATCGGCGAGCACCTCGTCGGAGACGTTCGGGATGTCCCGGGTGATCTCCTCGGCGCCCAGCTTGGTGTCGCGGGCATCGATCTCGTGCTCTTCGATGTGGATCGAGGTGAGCACGTCCTCTTCAACCAGACGGTTGGAGAGGATGATCGCGTCCTCGTAGTTGTGGCCCTCCCACGGCATGATCGCCACGAGCAGGTTCTTGCCCAGGGCCATCTCACCGTTCTCGGTGCACGGCCCGTCGGCGATGACCTGTCCGGCCTCGACACGCTGGCCGGAGTCCACGATCGGACGCTGGTTGGCGCAGGTGCCGTGGTTGGAGCGGGCGAACTTGCGCATCCGGTAGGTGTGCCGGGTGCCGTCGTCGGCCATCACCGTGACGTAGTCGGCGCTGACTTCCTCGATGACGCCGGCCTTGTCGGCGACGACGACGTCACCGGCGTCGATCGCGGCGCGCAGCTCCATGCCGGTACCGACCAGGGGGGCCTCGCTACGCACCAGCGGAACCGCCTGGCGCTGCATGTTGGCACCCATCAGGGCACGGTTGGCGTCGTCGTGCTCGAGGAACGGGATCATCGCCGTCGCGACCGACACCATCTGGCGCGGCGAGACGTCCATGTAGTCGACCGCGGCCGGGGCCACGTTGTCGACCTCGCCGCCCTTACGGCGCACCATGACGCGGTCCTCGGTGAACCCGCCGTCGGCGTCGATCGGCGAGTTGGCCTGCGCCACGACGTGGCGGTCCTCCTCGTCGGCGGTCAGGTAGTCGATCTGGTCGGTGACCACACCGTCGATGACCTTGCGGTACGGCGTCTCGATGAAGCCGAACGGGTTGACCCGGGCGTACACCGACAGCGAGCCGATCAGGCCGATGTTCGGGCCTTCCGGGGTCTCGATCGGGCACATCCGGCCGTAGTGGCTGGGGTGCACGTCGCGGACCTCGAGGCCGGCGCGCTCACGGGACAGACCGCCGGGGCCCAGCGCCGACAGGCGGCGCTTGTGGGTCAGACCCGAGAGCGGGTTGTTCTGGTCCATGAACTGCGACAGCTGGCTGGTGCCGAAGAACTCCTTGATCGCCGCCACGACGGGGCGGATGTTGATCAGGGTCTGCGGCGTGATCGCCTCGACGTCCTGGGTGGTCATGCGCTCACGCACGACACGCTCCATACGCGACAGGCCGACGCGGATCTGGTTCTGGATCAGCTCGCCCACGGTGCGCAGACGACGGTTGCCGAAGTGGTCGATGTCGTCCACTTCAACAGGCACCTCGACGCCGCCGGGGACGGTCATCGTGGTGTCGCCCTGGTGCAGGCGCACCAGGTACTCGATGGTCGCGACGACGTCCTCTTCGGTCAGCGTCGTGGTCGAGATCGGCTGACCGGCGTTGAGGCCGAGCTTCTTGTTGACCTTGTAGCGACCCACGCGGGCCAGGTCGTAACGCTTCTCCTTGAAGAACAGGTTCTCCAGCAGGGTCTGCGCGGACTCCTTGGTGGGCGGCTCGCCCGGGCGCAGCTTGCGGTAGATGTCGAGCAGCGCCTCGTCCGTGCCGGCGGTGTTGTCCTTCTCCAGCGTGGACATCATGATCTCGGAGAAGCCGAAGCGCTCGGTGATCTGCTCGTTGGTCCAGCCGAGCGCCTTGAGCAGCACGGTGACGGGCTGACGGCGCTTGCGGTCGATGCGCACGCCCACGGTGTCGCGCTTGTCGACGTCGAACTCCAGCCACGCACCGCGGCCGGGGATCACCTTGACGCTGTGCAGCGTCTTCTCGGTGGACTTGTCGATGGACTCGTCGAAGTACACGCCCGGCGAACGAACCAGCTGGCTCACCACGACACGCTCGGTGCCGTTGATGATGAACGTGCCCTTCTCGGTCATCATCGGGAAGTCACCCATGAAGACCGTCTGGCTCTTGATCTCACCGGTGTTGTTGTTGATGAACTCCGCGGTGACGAACAGCGGAGCCGCGTAGGTCATGTCCTTGTCTTTGCACTCGTCCACCGGTGCCTTGACCTCGTCGAAACGCGGGTCCGAGAAGGACAGGGACATCGAGCCCGAGAAATCCTCGATCGGGCTGAGTTCCTCGAGGACCTCCTGCAGGCCTCCGCGCGGATCCACGTCGCCGCGGTCGACCGCGCGCTGGAACCACGCCTCCGAGCCGATCAGCCACTCGAAAGACTCGGTCTGAACGTCAAGAAGCCCGGGAACCTCGAGAGGCTCACGGAGCTTGGCGAAAGAAATACGGTTTGGTGCCCCGGGAACGGAGCTATTAGTAGTAGCAGTCTGTGACTCGATCTGGCGGGACCCTGCCAAGATGCATCCTTCCAGCACCTCATGCGACGTTGTCAGGATCCGGATGTTCGGTGTATCACCTGAATGCCACCGGACCCTGCGCCGCGTATCTGCGTCGGTTTGGCCGGCTTCAACCAACCTGTCCGGACACAAGGCACGCGTCTAGATCTCTGAGAAACCCTCAGAGGACCGCGTGCGAAGCGGGTCTTGGAAAACCGGAGTGGGCAGGATGCAGCCAGCGCAACGTCCAACAATAGCGCAGGACCCAACATTCCTCAACATCCGCACGTGTCCTGCGGTCGCTGCGGCGCGGGGCAGGTAGGGCGCTGGCTGGCCTTATCAACCCGGTGCAAACATGCTGGCCAATAGATTGGCCCGTCTTCGCCCCTTCGTCAAGAGATAACGCGGTGTTTGGTGACGAGATTTTCGCCGACGTGTTCGATCGGCCGGAACAGGACGGCGATTTTGCCAGTGTTACTCAGGCCACACGTGCGTTGACGCCGCAGCCCTCGGTACTCGGGTTGAACAGGCACGTGAAGATTCGGAGCAGGTTCACGGGAACCGTCCGCTCCGAGAGCACCTCGACCGGCTGCCGCCACCAGCCGATCCGCAGGGTGGCACCCGGCTGTCCGTAGAACTGCCCGGTGCGGGTGCCGTGGAGCAGGTCCTTGATCCACCCGGCCGCCAGGGCCTCGTTGGTGGCGACGTTCCACGGCGTGGTGAAGCCGGTGGTCAGGTAGGCCAGGAACTGCACACTCGAGCTCGCGCTCTGCATGGAGTCCGAGTGCCGACCGCCGGCGATCTGCACGCCGGTGAATTGCCCTGGACGGGCCTGGGTGAGTTGGTAGCTCATCTCTCCCCACGCGTTCCAGTTGCTCGGGTCCGCGGCCAGGTTGTACACCGGGATCGACGTCGGAACCTTGGCCAGCAAAGAAGGCATGACGCCGAAGAACGCCGAACCGTCGAGCATGACCACCCCGGCGAGGTTCGACCCACCACGCTCGATGTAGTCGCCCGCCACCCCGACCGCGGTGCCGCCCCCGGCGGAGTGACCCGAGAAGACGACGCGCTCCGGCAGTGCGCCGTGGTAGCCGGCGAGCTTCGCCGAGGCGTGCAGCGCCTCGCGGTCGCCGACGAAGAGGTCGGCGATGGCACGGTAGGTCTGCGGCAGCGTCACCGGATAGTTGTCGACGTCGAGCAGGTTCCAGGTCAGCGTGGGCGCGACGACGATGCTCTTGGTCTTCTCGGCCAGGTAGGCAGCCGTCGCACTGTAAAAGGACGCGGTGGCGAACATCCCGTGCTGGAAGTAGATGATGCCGTTCGGCTTCTTGGTGTTGGTCGGGAAGTACCAATCCGCCTCGACCTCGACGCCGTCCCCGATGACCAGGCTGGACCGTTCGGCGCGGACCGAGCTGCCGAACGGTGCGCGCAGCGGTCCGGCGAGGAACTGCACGGTGTCGGTGAAGAACTCGTAGATCTTGGCAAGGGCGTCGTTGATCGCGTCCATCGCCTGGCCGAAACCGGCGTTCGCGCCGATCCACGGGTTCTCGACGGAGGCGACCCGCATGACCGCCGCCCCGTCGGGCGCCGCCAGGTCGGTCTCGACGCTGCGCACGAGCGCGCTTTCGACGGGGTCGTCGTCGACCTCGACCTCGGCCCCGGTCCGGGTCTCGGGCCGGGGTTCGGTTTTGGGCGTCTCGGATTTGGGCGTCGCGGCCGGCTCTTCGGTTTCGGTCTCCGCCTTGTCGGCCGGCTCGGAGTCGATGTCCCGCTCGTCGTCGGCCCGCGCAGCGGCCGCCGCCCGGCGGGACTCGACCCGTTCGGACCGTCCGCTCCGCTCGGCCCGCTCGGCACGTTCGGCGCGCTTGGTGTTCGGCCCGGCCTTGGTCTCCCCCGACCTCGCCGACGACGGCGCGCCCGAGTCGGCGGATGGAGATCCGTCGTCGGCGGCGGCGACGCCCGCTCCGGCGAGCATGGCCGCGGACATGCCGCCGGCCAGAACACTCGCGCCCAACAAGACTCGATAGCGATCGATCATGAGCTCTCCTGGTTGCGTAGCGCCCCGATGCTGCGCGGACAAGCAATTCTGGCAAACACTATCGTCGGATTCGTTAATTTCGCAACCCTCTGACCCGAAAAGTCCGAGGTTTTGCGAATCCTGTCGACATCGCAGCTAGACAACGGATAAATATTGACGCTAGCGAAGACTATTCGTTACTCGGATAGCGGGCCGTCTCACTTGACATCTGTCAGCACGGTAACAGCAACGGAGGCGTCCCGCGCGGCGAAAATCGGAGTAGGTTGCGGGGACCCGCGGTCAGTCCCGGGCAGCAAAAAGCCGGGCCCGGACCTGTCGGTCCGAGCCCGGCTTGTGCGAAAAGCTCAGCGATCGCCGGCGACGGGGATCCGCCCGGTGGGGGCGTCGTCCTCGACCTGGTGCCGGGTCGTCGTGCTGTCCTCGGGGTAGTCCTCTGCCGGGGACTGCTCGTTCTTCTCCAGGTCGGCGCGGATCGCTTCCTGTGCAGCCGACGGCAGCGTGTGCATGATCTCGCGCACGCGGGCCTGACGGCGGGCCACAGCCTTGCGCTCGGGCATACCCGGGGTCGCCTGCACCTGCGGCGGCACGCCCTCGATCTCCTCGGTACCGCCGTCGTGGTGACCGGCATCCACCATGGCCTGCTCTTCGGCCATCGTCGACTCGTCCTTCTCCTCGGACATACCGATCGGCCCGATGCGACGACCGTTGAGGAACTGCTTGACCACCGGCTCGTCGCTGGTCAACAACACCTCACGCGGCCCGAACATCACCAGCTTCTTGCGGAACAACATGCCCATGTTGTCCGGCACGGTCCGGGCGATGTTGATGTTGTGCGTGACGATGAGGATCGTGCAGTCGATCTGCGCGTTGATGTCGATCAGCAGCTGCGACAGGTAGGCGGTACGCACGGGGTCCAGACCGGAGTCCGGCTCGTCGCAGAGGATGATCTGGGGGTCGAGCACCAGCGACCGGGCCAGCCCGGCGCGCTTGCGCATACCGCCGGAGATCTCGCCGGGGAACTTGTCCTCGTCACCGGCCAGACCGACGAGGTCCAGCTTCTCCATGACGATCTTGCGGATCTCGCTTTCCTTCTTCTTCGTGTGCTCACGAAGCGGGAACGCGGTGTTGTCGTAGAGGCTCATCGAGCCGAAGAGTGCGCCGTCCTGGAACATCACGCCGAACAGCGTGCGGATCTCGTAGAGCTCCTTGGCCGAGCACTCGATGATGTTGGTGCCGTCGACGATGATCTTGCCGCGCTCGGGGCGCAGCAGGCCGATCAGCGACTTCAAGAAGACCGACTTACCGGTACCTGAAGGTCCGAGGAGAACACTGACCTCGCCTGCGGGGAGGTCGAACGTGACGTCCTCCCAGATTCGCTGGGGGCCGAAGGACTTCGTCAGTCCCTCAACCTGAATGCCAATGCCCACGCGGATTCCTCTCCAGTCCCGGATTCCTTGCCACAGACATCCCGTCTGTGGCTTGAGTCACTGTAACCTACCGCCTCACCCGGCAACACTCGGTCCACCGAAGACGGCAATGGGGCCGGCCTGTTTGCCAGACCGGCCCCACAGCTGACTGTCGTCTTACTTGACGGTGACCGTCGCGCCGGCAGCCTCGAGCTTGCCCTTGGCGTCCTCGGCGGCTTCCTTGTTGACCTTCTCGAGCAGCGGCTTGGGGGCGCTGTCGACGAGGTCCTTGGCCTCCTTGAGGCCCAAGCCGGAGACGATCTCACGGACGACCTTGATGACGCCGATCTTCTTCTCACCGGCGGACTCGAGGATGACGTCGAACTCCGACTGCTCCTCGGCGGCCTCGGCCGGGGCACCGCCGGCGGGGCCGGCAGCGGCCACGGCGACCGGAGCGGCGGCGGTGACCTCGAAGGTCTCCTCGAACTTCTTGACGAACTCGGACAGCTCCAGCAGCGTCAGCTCCTTGAAAGCGTCGAGCAGTTCATCGGTGGACAGCTTGGCCATGATGGTCCTTCCTGGTTTTTACTTCTTGGCTTGGGTGGATGGGTGAAGCGGCCGCGTGCTCCTATGCGGCCTCTTCGCCCTCTTTCTTCTCTTGCAGCGCGGCGGCCAGACGCGCGACCTGCGACGCCGGAGCGTTGAACAGACCGGCGGCCTTGGCCAGATTCGCCTTCATCGCGCCGGCCAGCTTGGCCAGCAGCACCTCGCGGGACTCGAGGTCCGCGATGCGGTTGACCTCGTCGACGGACAGCGCGCGGCCGTCCATGTAGCCGCCCTTGATGACCAGCGCCTTGTTGTCCTTGGCGAAGGTCTTGATCGCCTTGGCGGCGTCGACGGCCTCGCCCTTGACGAACGCGATCGCAGTGGGGCCGACGAACAGGTCGTCGAGTCCTTCGATGCCCGCCTCCGCCGCGGCACGCTTGACCAGCGTGTTCTTGGCGACGGTGTAAGTGGCGGAGTCACCGAGCGAACGGCGCAGGTCCTTGAGGTTGGCGACGGACAGTCCGCGGTACTCGGTGACGAGCGTCGCCGAAGCCTCCTTGAACTGCTCGGCGATGTCGGCAACCGCGGTGGCCTTGTCAGCCTTGGCCATGCATGCCTCCTCGTAGTGGATATCGGGGTGTCCCACCCCCGACCGGCGCGAGAAGGTCTTCGAAAAACAAGAACGCCCCGACGCAGACAGGTCGGGGCGCAAAGGTACTCATGAGTACTAGCCTCGTCCTCCTGCGTGGGCCGCCGGGTCGGAACCCGGACCTTCAACCAATCACTTGGTGACCGACGGTCTTCGGTGGAACTGCACCACCATACCGCCCGCGCCGTCGTCAGCCAAAACGTCGGGCCAGCACGGCCGCCCCGACCAGGCCCGCGTCGCCGCCCAGTTCGGCCGGAACCACCCGCAGGTCGCGGAGGAACGCGAGCCCAGCGTAGGACGTCAGCGCCTGCCGCAGCGGGTCGAACAGCACGGCCCCGGCCTGCGCGACGCCGCCGCCGACGACGACGAGGTCCAGGTCGGCGACCGCGGCGACCGACGCGATCATGCGGGCCAGCGCGTCACCGCCGCGGCGGAAGGCGCGCCGGGCGACCTCGTCGCCGCTGCGTGCGGACTCGGCCAGCGCGCGGGCGTCGGCGTCGGGCTGGGCGCGCCAGCCGTGGGCGCGGGCCCAGCGGACGAGGTGGGGGCCGGAGGCGACGGTCTCGACGCAGCCCCGCCCGCCGCAGGTGCAGGGCAGACCGTCGGGTTCGACGACGACGTGCCCGACGTGGCCCGCGTTGCCGGTGCGGCCGTGGACGGGGCGGCCGTCGAGGACCAGCCCGCCGCCGACGCCGGTCGACACCACCATCCCGAGGGCGAACCGCGCGCCGCGCGCGGCGCCGCGCCAGGTCTCGCCGAGGGTCATGCACACGCCGTCGCCGGCGAGGGCCACCGGCAGCCCGGTGGCGGCGGCGACGCGCTCGACGAGCGGGAAGTCCTGCCAGCCGCCGATGTTGATCGGGCTGACGGTGCCGCGTGGGAGGTCGACCGGGCCCGCCGAGGACACCCCGACCGCGACGGGCCGCCCATCGATCACGTCGGCCAGCAGGGCCTCGACCTCAGACCAGATCTGCTCGGCGGTGCCGGCCGGGGTGGGTCGTCGCCGGATGTCGGTCGGCGTGCCGTCGGCGCCGACGAGTGCGGCGGCCAGCTTGGTGCCGCCGATGTCGAGTGCGACCACGGGAGCGGTCACCGGACGGCCGCCGCCAACCGGTCCGACATGGTCCGCACCGCCGCCGCGAGTTCGGGCGGTTCGAGCACCTCGAACGCGCAGTCGGGCATCGCCAGCCAGGGCACCATCCGCATCGGGTCGTCAGCGCCGGCGGTCAGGATGCAGTGGTCCGGGCCGTCCGGTTCGATGTCCACCGAAGTTACGGGAAAGTACTGTGCCACAACATCACTGGGCGCGAAGTAGCGAACCCTGCCGACGAAGGGGTAGGGCGAGGAGGTGATCGCGCGCCGGATGTAGGCCGCCGGATCGGGCGCCTCGCGGGGGCGGAACGTGGTGCCGGCGGCCACCACCTCGGACATGCGGTCCAGCCGCAGGCTGCGCCAGTCGTCCCGATCCCGGTCGAAGCACAGTAGATACCAGCGGCGGCCGGTGGTCACGAGGTGGTAGGGCTCGATGCGCCGCTCGGTGACGGCACCGCGCGCGTCGACGTAGGTGGCGCGGACGTGCTCGCGGTCGCGGCTGGCACGGGCGAGGGTCATGAGCACCTCGGGCGCGACCGGGGTGTCGGTGGCGGCATCGAGCGTGACGGTGGACTCGTGCACCGCGGCGACCTGGGACCGCAACCGTGCCGGCATCACCTGGTCGAGTTTGGTCAGTGCGCGTAACGCCGACTCCCCCACCCCGGCGACGCTGCCACCGGCGGCCACCCGCAGACACACCGCCATCGCGACGGCTTCCTCGGGGTCGAGCAGCAGCGGAGGCAGCGCGGCGCCCGCACCGAGTTGGTAGCCGCCGCCGACGCCTGCGCTCGCGTGGACGGGGTAGCCGAGGTCGCGGAGCCGCTCCACGTCTCGGCGGACGCTGCGAGGGGTGACCGCGAGCCGCTCGGCGAGCTCGTGGCCGCTCCACACCCGCCGGGACTGCAGCAGGCCGAGCAGCTGCAGCACGCGGGCGGTGGTTTCCGACATGTCAACAGTCTCCACCCATCGAGGACCGGACCTGTCCGCAATGGGTGCGACAGTGAAGTCATGACCACACGCCTCGCCGACCTGATGGCCGATCAGCTGGACGTTCACTGGCACGGGCAGCTGCGTCCGCGCCTGGAGGGGATGACCGACGACGAGTACTTCTGGGAACCGGTGCCGGGCTGCTGGTCGGTGCACCGCGACGGCACCGTCGACTTCGCCTATCCCCCACCGCAACCCGAACCCTTCACCACCATCGCGTGGCGCCTGGCGCACGTGATCGTCGGCGTGCTGGCGATGCGGGTGCACTCCCACTTCGGCGGACCGCCCGCGGACTACTCGTCGTGGGACTACGCCACCGACGCGGCGACGGCGCTGACCCAGCTCGACGGCGCGTACAAACAGTGGAACGCCGGTGTCCGCGCCCTCGACGACGCCGCGCTGGACCGTCCCGTCGGACCCGCTGAAGGCGAGTGGGCCGACCATCCGATGAGCGAACTGATCCTGCACATCAACCGCGAGGTCATCCACCACGGCGCCGAGATCTCCCTCCTGCGCGACCTGTACACCCACACCGAGAGGAACAACTGAGATGGCCGCACTTCCCCCGCCCATCGCCGACGAACGCGAGGGCCTCAAGCAGTTCCTCGCAGCTCAGCAGGCCGCGTTCCACGCCATCGCGTACGGGCTGACCGACGAACAGGCCCGATCCACACCGTCGGTCAGTGCGCTGTCGATCGGCGGGCTGATCAAGCACGTCACCGAGTGCGAGCACGCCTGGATGGAGCGGGTGGCGGCGGCCCCGGACGTGTGCGAGGCCGACCGGCGCCCGATGGACGACCAGGCCACCGATTACTCCGACACCTTCACGATGCGCCCCGACGAGACGCTGGGCGACGTGCTCGACGCACTCGCCCGGCAGAACGCCGAGACCATGACGCTGCTCGAGTCGGTGGATCTCGGTGCGGCCGTGCCGGTTCCGCAGAATGCGCCGTGGTTCCCCAAGGACATCGCGGCATGGTCGGTGCGCTGGGTGTTCTTCCACATGATCGAGGAGTTGGGCCGGCATGCCGGACACGGCGACATCATCCGGGAGAGCATCGACGGCGCGACGCTCTACGAACTGGTCGCCGGGCTGGAGGGCTGGCCGGCCACCGACTGGCTCACCCCCTGGTCGGCATGAAAAAGGGGCACCCCCGAGGGAGAGGGTGCCCCTTTTCCGGTTTCGGGCCGGTCAGGCGATGTCGACGAAGTAGGTGCGGCCGGCCGGGACGAGGATGCGGTCGTCGCGCTGGCGGTCCCACACCCACTTCTTGAACTCCGGGCCGGGACGGACCGCGACCACGTTGGCCTGATTCAGCGGGGTGCCGCCCTGCCGATTGACGATCACCCGGTGGCCGTCGGCTTCGAGCTGGCTGATGGTGGCCTTGGCGTTGCCGGTTCCGGAGGGTGCGGCGACGGCCGGAGCGGCCAGGCCCAGGATGGCGGTCGACAGTCCAGCAGCGGCGGCGGTGGCGATGGTGAACTTCTTCATGATCTCTTCCTGCTTCCCTGATCTTGTTCTTATGCACCCTTAAACCAGCAGGTCAAGGGTTTAATTCCAGTGGCAGGAATTGGTTGTCCGATGGCAGGAAGTCGCTGTTTCGGCAGCCCTCAGCGAAGGATCAGCTGCAGCGCATAGTCCACAACGGCGTCGAGATCGTCGCCGAGTTGACCGGTCAGCCACTGCTGCGCCAGCTCGGCCATCGCGCCGGTGAACATCGCCGCGCCGACCATGGCGGCGACGGGCGCGGTGTCGGGGTGCAGACGCCACCCCTCGGACAGCACGGCCTCGCGGAGGATGTCCTGGGTTGCGGCTCGACGCTGCGTCAGTACCGGGTTGGCGCGGGCGTCGGTGAACAGCACCCGGCCGCGGCGCGGGTCGGCGGCGCTGAAGCGCAGCACTGCGGCCATGCCGGCCCGGGTCCGGGCGCGCAGCGAGTCCGGCGCCTGCCCCATCGCGCGTTCGACGTCGACCGCGAGATCCGCGCTGACCCGGTCGTAGACCGCGCCGAGGAGTTCGTCGGTGTCGGAGAAGCTCTCGTAGAAGTAGCGGGTGTTCAGCCCGCACTCGCGACAGACCGAACGCACGGACAGGGCAGCCTCGCCGCCGTCGCCGAAGAGTTGGAAGGCCGCGTCGATCAACTGGGCCCGGCGCTCGGCGCGCCGGTCGGTCAGCGGTATCCCCGCCCACCGGCCCGGACTCGCGGCCGGGTGCGGGGCGGGTGGACCAGACACCGTCTCAGCGTATGCGGGTCGGCGAGGTCTGGCCACGACCGTGACCAAACGCTATTCTGGGTACACCCGTGACCAGGAGGCCTGATGCACCTGCCGCACCAGCTCGTCGGACAGTTCTTCGACCGGCAATTCGATCGCGACATCCGGCGGCACTTCTTCAAGGGCATGGAGTTCGCCGCGCCGGCCGGCGACCCCGGCTGGTTCGGTCCGGGGAGCGCGGTCTGGCACGTGCACTCCCACACGCAGGCGCTGGTCTTCGGGCTGCAGTGCGCCGCATTCCTCGAGCGCCTCGACCCGTCCATCTACTGGATGGGCGTGCACCATTCCCGCCTGGTCAAGCAGGAGACCCGCGACGACCCGATGCCGCAGATCGACCCGAAGGGCGCGCTGGTACGCCTCGGTCATTCCGTGGCGTTCTTCATCGGCACCGCCTACGGGTCCACCGAAACCGCCGAGCGGCTCGCCCTGGCGGTGCGCTCGATGCACCACACCATCAAGGGCACCCGGCCCGACGGCGCGCGCTATGACGCCGACGACCCGGATTGGCTGCGTTGGAACTACGCGACGGTGGTGTGGGGGCTCGCCACCGCGCACGAGCTGTACCACCCGAACCCGTTGCGCGGCAAGGAGATCGATCGCTACTACGGCGAGTTCGTGCGCGTCGGACATGCGCTGGGGGGCACCGATCTGCCGGCCACCAAGGCCGAGACGCTGGACTGCCTGAAGTCCTACCTCCCCAAGCTCGCCGTCACCTACGGCACCGCGATGGCCACCGGCCCCAACCTTCCGCTGCCGCAGAGCGCGCTGAACTGGGCTGTGCGCGACACGATGCCGCGCTGGGCCAAGGGCCTCATCCAGCATCGCGACCCCAACGTCGTCGAACGCACCGCACGGCGCGCGATGGTGTGGTCGACCATCAACGCCATCCACCTCGCCTCGGGCCCGATGCGGGAGTTCGAGCAGGCCCAGGCCCGCGTGGCCGGCGGGCTGGATCCCGAGCTGGCGCCGCACACGCTGCCGGCCTACCGGCCGGGCACCGACCGGGTCCGCTCGCGGGACGAGGTGGAGGAGTCGTTCGCGCACGCCTGAGCCTTTTGGAACACTGGCGGACTATGAGCACCACCCGGAAGACCAAACAGACTCAGCAGCGCGAGGGGGCCCGCCTGGACCGGGTGCCGCTGCCCGTCGAGGTCGCCCGCGTCGGCGCCACCGGCTGGCAGGTGACCCGCACCGGCGCCCGCGTCGCGAGCTCGCTCATGGGGAACGGCTCGCTGCAGCAGAAGATCGTCAAGCAGATCCCCCAGACGTTCGCCGACCTGGGCCCGACATACGTGAAGTTCGGGCAGATCATCGCGTCCAGCCCGGGCGCCTTCGGCGAGCCGCTCAGCCGGGAGTTCCGCAGCCTGCTCGACCGGGTGCCGCCGGCCGACCCGAAGGCCGTTCACCGACTCTTCCTCGAAGAACTCGGCGATGAGCCGGCCAACCTGTTCAAGTCCTTCGACGACAAGCCGTTCGCGTCCGCGTCGATCGCACAGGTGCACTACGCGACGCTGCACACCGGCGAGGAGGTCGTGGTCAAGATCCAGCGCCCCGGCATCCGCCGGCGCGTGGCCGCCGACCTGCAGATCCTCAAGCGCGGCGCCCGGCTGGTCGAGTTCGCCAAAATGGGCCAGCGGCTGTCCGCGCAGAACGTCGTCGCCGACTTCGCCGACAATCTCGCCGAAGAGCTGGACTTCCGCTTGGAGGCGCAGTCGATGGACGCGTGGGTGGCGCACATGCACGCGTCCCCGCTGGGACGCAACATCCGGGTGCCGCAGGTGTACTGGGACCTGACCAGCGAGCGCGTGCTGACGATGGAGCGCATCAGCGGGGTCCGCATCGACGACGTCGCCGCGATCCGCAAGAAGGGGTTCGACGGCACCGAGCTGGTCAAGGCGCTGCTGTTCAGCGTCTTCGAAGGCGGGCTGCGGCACGGCCTGTTCCACGGGGACCTGCACGCGGGCAACCTGTACGTCGACGACGACGGCAAGATCGTGTTCTTCGACTTCGGCATCATGGGCCGGATCGACCCGCGCACCCGGTGGCTGCTGCGCGAACTGGTGTACGCGCTGCTGGTCAAGAAGGACCACGCCGCCGCCGGCAAGATCGTGGTGCTGATGGGCGCGGTCGGCACCATGAAGCCCGAGGCCGAGGCCGCAAAGGACCTGGAGAAGTTCGCCACCCCGCTGACCATGTCCACGCTGGGCGACTTGAGCTACGCCGAGATCGGCAAGCAGCTCTCCACGCTGGCCGAAGCCTACGACGTCAAGCTGCCCCGCGAGCTGGTGCTGATCGGCAAGCAGTTCCTCTACGTGGAGCGCTACATGAAGCTCCTGGCCCCGAAGTGGCAGATGATGAGCGACCCAGCCCTGACCGGTTATTTCGCGAACTTCATGGTCGAGGTCTCTCGGGAGCATGATCAGGACCTCGACGCGTGATCGAGGTCCGTGAGGGTAAGGCCCCGTCCGGGGATCTGGAGATCCACTACGAGGACATGGGCAATCCGGACGACCCGGCCGTGCTGTTGATCATGGGGCTGGGTGCCCAGCTGGTGTTCTGGCGCGACGGCTTCTGCCGGCAGCTGATCGACCGGGGGCTGCGGGTGATCCGCTTCGACAACCGCGACGTCGGGCTGTCGAGCAAGTTCGACGGGCACCGCACCCAGGGTTCGCAGATCGGCAACATGGCCCGGTCACTGCTCGGGCGCAAGAGCCCCGCGGTGTACACGCTGGAGGACATGGCCGACGATGCGGCCGCGCTGCTGGACCACCTGGGGATCGACCGCGCGCACGTGGTCGGCGGCTCGATGGGCGGCATGATCGCGCAGATCTTCGCCGCCCGGCACGCGGCGCGCACCCGCAGCCTCGGGGTGATCTTCTCGTCGAACAACCAGCCGCTGCTGCCGCCGCCCGGCCCCCAGCAGCTGCTCGCCGTCGTCACCGGCCCCTCCCCGAGCTCGCCCCGGGACGTGATCATCGAGAACTCGGTGCGCGTCAGCCGGATCATCGGCAGCCCGGGCTACCCCTCGACCGACGAGAAGCTGCGCGCCGACGCCGTCGCGTTCTACGACCGCAGCTTCTACCCCCAGGGCATCGCGCGGCAGTTCAACGCCATCACCGGCAGCGGCAGCCTGCTGCCCTACAACCGGAAGACCGCCGTGCCGACGGTGGTCATCCACGGCAAGGCCGACAAGCTGATGCGCCCCTCGGGCGGGCGGGCCATCGCCCGCGCGATCGACGGGGCCCGGTTGGTGCTTTTCGACGGCATGGGCCACGAGCTACCCGAACCGCTGTGGGCCGATATCGTCGCAGAACTGACGAAGACCTTCGATCTGGCGAATTGAGCCTCGCGCGGCGGACAGCTTTGCCGTACCGTCGGTGCCGGGCCGATGAGCCGTACAGGAGACCCTCTTCGGGCCCGGCCCGGGGGAAAGGCCCAGCAACATGGCCTCGAGAAAAAATGGAAAACTGACGCCGCATTTCGACGACGTCCAAGCTCACTACGACCTCTCCGACGAGTTCTTCCGGCTCTTCCTGGATCCGTCGCAGACCTACAGTTGCGCCTATTTCGAGCGCGACGACATGACGTTGGCCGAAGCCCAGTTGGCGAAGATCGACCTCGCCTTGGGCAAGCTCGGCCTGCAGCCGGGGATGACGCTGCTCGACGTCGGGTGCGGCTGGGGATCGACGATGCTGCGGGCGATCGAGAAGTACGACGTCGACGTGGTCGGGCTGACGCTGAGCAAGAACCAGCACGGTCACGTCGAGCGGGCACTGGCCGACGCCGCAGGTGACCGCACCGCCCGGGTGCTGCTGCAGGGGTGGGAGGAGTTCGACGAGCCGGCGGACCGCATCGTCTCGATCGGCGCGTTCGAGCACTTCGGCAAGGATCGCTACGACGATTTCTTCGCCATGGCCTACGAGACGCTGCCCGACGACGGGGTGATGCTGCTGCACACCATCACCGCGCTGACCCTGCCGCAGATGGCGGACGCCGGGATGCCGCTGACGTTCTCGGTGGCCAGGTTCGTCAAGTTCATCCTGACCGAGATCTTCCCCGGCGGATATCTGCCGTCGATCGAGATGGTGCAGGAACGCGCCGAGGCGGCGGGGTTCACCCTGACCCGCCGGCAGTCGCTGCAGCCGCACTACGCGCGCACCCTGGACACGTGGGCGGCCGCGCTGGAGGCCAACCGCGAGCAGGCCATCGCCACGCAGTCGGAAGAGGTCTACGACCGCTATATGCACTATCTGACCGGTTGCGCGCACGGCTTCCGCGTCGGCTATATCGACGTCAACCAGTTCACGCTGGCCAAACAGCCGGTGTGACCGAATGGATCACCTCAGGAGAAGCCCGCTAGTCTGATCCCCGCACTACGCGTGTTTGCATCAGGGTCGAGCAGGCGTTTCGGTACGGTCTTTCCCAACATCGTTTAACAGGCGTTTCAGTTGTGGGAAGCAAGAGCAGGGGAAAAATGTCTGACCAATCCACCGGCACCAAGGACCTGACACCTCATTTCGAGGACATCCAGGCGCATTACGATCTGTCGGACGACTTCTTCGGTGTCTTCCAGGACCCAACCCGTAAGTACAGCTGCGGATTCTTCACCGGGCCTGACTGCACGCTGTCGGAGGCCCAGGTCGCCAACGTCGACCAGCATCTCGAGCGGCTGGACCTCAAGCCCGGGATGACGTTGCTCGAGGTGGGTTGCGGCTGGGGCCTCACCCTGCAGCGCGCCATGGAGAAGTACGACGTCAACGTGATCGGTCTGACGCTGAGCAAGAACCAGCAGGCGTACTGCGAGCAGCTGCTCGGCAAGCTCGACACGACCCGCACCTTCGACGTGCGGCTGGAGGGCTGGGAGCAGTTCCACTCCCCCGTCGACCGCATCGTGTCGATCGAGGCCTTCGAGCACTTCGGGTTCGAGCGCTACGACGACTACTTCAAGATGTGCTACGAGGTCATGCCCGACGACGGCCGGATGACGATCCAGAGCAGCGTCGGCTACCACCCGTACGACCTGGCCGAGCGCGGCAAGAAGCTGACGTTCGAGCTGGCCCGGTTCATCAAGTTCATGATCACCGAGATCTTCCCGGGTGGGCGGATCCCGACCACGCAGATGATGGTCGAGCACGGCGAGAAGGCCGGCTTCGCGGTGCCCGAGGCGCTGTCGCTGCGCAACCACTACATCAAGACCCTCGGTATCTGGGCCGACCGCCTGGAGCAGAACAGGGAGGCGGCCATCGCCGCCACCGACGAGGAGAACTACCACCGGTACATGCGCTACCTGCGGGGCTGCCAGTACTACTTCATCGACGAGGCCATCGACGTGAGCCTGGTGACGTACCTCAAGCCGGGTGCCGCCGCGGCCTGACGTCGTGTCGGTCGCTCAGGCCGCGGCGCGGACGCGCTTCGTCCTGGGCGCCGCATCGGCTCCGTCGCGGTCGCTGCGCTGACGCAGTGTCGGCGTGCTGTCCTCGCTCGGTGCGGGTTCGGTCTTGTCGACCTCGTCGGTGCCGGCGTCGGTGTCCGTCAAGATGGGCTCGTCGGCGGGTTCAGGGTCTTCGATGGCTTCGGTCTCGGCCGACTCTGTCGTCTCGGCCGGATCTGTCGTTTCGGTTTGGGTGACGTCGTCGCGTGCCGCCGGTTCGCGGCGCCGTTCGGCCGGCGCCTGCTCCTCGGCCTTTTCGAGCTCGGCGCCTGACTTCTCGGGCTTCACCGCGACGGTAGGCGCGGTGAAGTTGCCCAGGAATGCCTCGACGCCCTTCACCGCGGCGACGGCGAGGTCGATGCCCACCTGGATCCAGTTCTGGAACAGTTTGAACGGCAGCGGACTGAGCGGGCGTGGCACCGCCGGGTCACCGCTCCAGTCGTAGCCGAGGTCGACGATCTCCCGCAGGACCGGTTCTACGAGGTCGATGAACGGTTTCGCCAGTCGCCCGATGCCCAGCGAATCGGCGAAGGTGCGGATCACGTTCGTCAGCGGCAGGCTGGTGGCCGGGATCATGATGTAGACGTTGCCGTATTGGTCTGTGCGGCAATTGCTTTTGTTCAGCGCGCAGTTCAGTTGCGGCGCCAGGGTTGCGGGGGTGTAGTCGTAGGGGAGGGTGTCGTCGGGGTCCTCGGCGTTGGGGTCGAGGTAGTGACCGTGCACGGTGTCCAGGGCCGCGAACGCATTGAGCACCGCAAACGGGTTGCCCCAGTAGAGCGGCGCGTACGCGACCGGGTCGTACTCGAACCCGATGCTGGTGGTCGGGATCCCCGTGTTCACCGGCATCGGCGGGTTGAACGTGATGTCCAGGATCGGAAGCGGTGTGCCCAGTAGCTTGTTCAGCCACGCCAGCCGCTGCCACAACCCGCCGTCGGGATTCTCGATGCCGCCGATCGTCACCACCTGGAACCGCGACTTGATCTCGGCGGGCAGGTCCAGCCCAGCCAGGTATTGGAACACGTTCGACACGACGGCGCCGCCCTGCGAGTACCCGAAGATGAAGACCTCCTCGTCGGAGGTCGGCGACAGGAACGGCTCCACCGCGTCTTTGAGGTTCTTGATACCGATGTCGACCGACTCGTTCCACTTGTCGCACCGTCCCGGCACGCACCAGCGCGGGATGAACGACAGCGGCCAGAACGAGGCCGGGTAGTCGATGCCGTCGAGGACCGGATCGGCACACTCGACGACGTCGGTGCACACCACGCCCTCGACGTATCGGTTCCACGCGTTCTCCCGGTAGCCGGCAACGTTGTCCGGGTCCGGGGTTCCGGTGCCGGGCACGATCAGCGCTGTCGCGCCGAGCGCCACCGCGGACAGGAACGCCGACACGACGCCGAGCACCATCACCGTGAGGAAGGACAGCACTACCAGGATCAGTCCGCGCGCCTGACTACGCATGTGACAACGATCACACAGAGCCGAGTGGGCGCGCGGTGAAAACCGTTGATTGTCAGCTACGAAAAACCCCGCGCCTGATCCAGGCGCGGGGCTTTCTGTCAGTGGCTGATCAGGGCGCTGATCAGGCCTCTGCGAAATTACGGGTGACCGACGGATCCACCGGGATGCCCGGTCCGGTCGTCGTCGACACGACGACCTTCTTGAGGTAGCGGCCCTTGGACGACGACGGCTTGGCGCGCAGGATCTCGTCGAGCGCGGCGCCGTAGTTCTCGGCCAGCGCCTTCTCGTCGAAGGAGGCCTTGCCGATCACGAAGTGCAGGTTGGCCTGCTTGTCGACGCGGAAGTTGATCTTGCCGCCCTTGATGTCGGCCACAGCCTTGGCGACATCGGGGGTGACGGTGCCGGTCTTCGGGTTCGGCATCAGGCCACGCGGGCCCAGGATGCGCGCGATGCGGCCGACCTTGGCCATCTGGTCCGGGGTGGCGATCGCGGCGTCGAAATCGAGCATGCCGCCCTGGATCGCCTCGATCAGGTCGTCGCTGCCGACGATGTCGGCGCCGGCGGCCTGCGCCTGCTCGGCCTTCTCGCCGACGGCGAACACCGCGACGCGGGCGGTCTTACCGGTGCCGTGCGGCAGGTTCACGGTGCCGCGCACCATCTGGTCGGCCTTACGGGGGTCCACGCCCAGGCGGATCGCGACCTCGACGGTGGCGTCCTGCTTGGCCGAGGAGGTCTCCTTGGCCAGCTTGGCGGCCTCGAGCGGGGTGTACAGGCGGGTCTTGTCGACCTTCTCAGCGGCGGCGCGGTAGGCCTTGCTGGTCTTGCTCATTGGTATCTCCTAGTTGCAGAGGTCGTGGTGACGAGCCGATGCCAGCTCTCCCACAGGGGTGTCGAACTACTCGACGTTGCTGTCGCGTCGATCCGCAAGCTACTCGACGGTGATCCCCATCGACCGGGCAGTGCCGGCGATGATCTTGGCGGCGGCGTCGATGTCGTTGGCGTTGAGATCTTCCTTCTTGGTCTCGGCGATCTCACGCACCTGATCCCACGTCACCTTGGCGACCTTGGTCTTGTGCGGCTCGCCGGAACCCTTCTGCACACCGGCGGCCTTGAGCAGCAGCTTGGCGGCGGGCGGGGTCTTCAGCGCGAACGTGAAGCTGCGGTCCTCGTAGACGGTGATCTCCACGGGGATGACGTTCCCGCGCTGCGACTCGGTCGCGGCGTTGTACGCCTTGCAGAACTCCATGATGTTGACGCCGTGCTGGCCGAGCGCGGGTCCGACCGGCGGGGCGGGGTTGGCCTGCCCGGCCTGGATCTGCAGCTTGATCAGCCCGACGACCTTCTTCTTCGGGGGCATGGCTGTGCTTTCCTTCTTTTCCTGGGTGGGCTCTCGAAAGGCCCGCGTTAAATCTTGGCGACCTGGTTGAAGGTCAGTTCGACCGGGGTTTCGCGGCCGAAGATCGACACCAGCACCTTGAGCTTCTGCTGTTCGGCGTTGACCTCGCTGATCGAGGCCGGCAGCGTCGCGAACGGTCCGTCCATGACGGTGACGGACTCGCCGACCTCGAAGTCGACCAAGATCTCCGGACGCGTGTCCGCGCCGATTTCTGCGGCCGCCGACGAGGCGGCAGTGGCCTTGCCGGCCTTCTTGGCCGGGCTCTGCGGCAGCAGGAACTTCACCACGTCATCGAGCGACAGCGGTGACGGACGCGAGGTGGCGCCGACGAATCCGGTCACACCGGGGGTGTTGCGCACCGCGCCCCAGGACTCGTCGTTGAGCTCCATGCGCACCAGGATGTAACCCGGCAGCACCTTGCGGTTGACCTGCTTGCGCTGGCCGTTCTTGATCTCGGTGACCTCTTCGGTGGGCACTTCCACCTGGAAGATGTAGTCGCCGACGTCGAGGTTCTGCACGCGGGTCTCGAGGTTGGCCTTCACCTTGTTCTCGTAGCCGGCGTAGGAGTGGATGACGTACCAGTCGCCCGGCTTGAGACGCAGCTCCTTCTTGAGCGCGACAGCGGGGTCTTCTTCTTCGTCCTCAGCGGCCACCTCGGCACCAGCTGTGTCGGCACCAGCCGTGTCTTCGACGGCCTCTGCGGGCGCGGCGTCCTCTTCGGTGCTCACGGCTTCCGCGTTGGCCTCGTCGACGTTCATGGTGTCGACGGTCTCGCCCGAAGGCGATTCGCCGTCGAAGCTAGTCACGTGTCGGTCCTCTCTGAAATGTCGTTTGCGGCGGGCATCAACGGTGTGGTCAACCGAAGATGATGCTCACCAGCTTCGCCAGACCCAGGTCCGTCAGACCGATCAAGGTCACCATGAACGCCAGGAACAGCAGCACCACGGTCGTGTAGGTGACCATCTGCTTGCGGTTCGGCCAGATGACCTTGCGCAGCTCACCGACGACCTCGGTCAGGAAGTTCCACACGAACGCGAACGGATTGCGGGACGGCCCGTCCTTGGGCTTGCGGGCCGTCTTCTTCTTCGACTTGGGGCCCTTGGGCCCGTCGTCGTCGGAGCCTGACGTCTCGGTTTCGGCTTCGGCCTCGGTGTCGTCGGTATCGACGACCGCCGCGCCGCGCCGCGACCGCTTGCCCGTCGGGCGCTGCGGTCGGGTCACGACCGCGGTCTGGCTCCGGGTGTCACCGTCGCCGTCACCGGGCTGGGCGTCACTTTCGGTGCCTGCGTCGCGCTCGTCGCTCACCGCATGCTCCCTTTTCTGGTCGTGTTCGATTGCGGGTCACCCACCAGTATCCGGACAACTGACGAATTTCCACACCTGTCGAGTATTCAGTTGAGCAGGGGCGACAGGACTTGAACCTGCAACCTGCGGTTTTGGAGACCGCTGCTCTGCCAGTTGAGCTACGCCCCTTCAGGATGACCTGCGGGGCTCACACAATTTGCGCGCTCCCCGTTCGGTCGATCCATGCCGACGGACAGCGCGCTTAACTGGGAAAACCCCGAAGCTGCAGTGTAGCGCGCTGATGGTCGGACTTACTAATCCGTGGCCCCGCCCCCGGTTTCTTCCCCGGCGTCCGCCCCGGTGTCGTGGACGACCGGTTTGCGGACCACCTGGCCGGTTTCGGGATCCCACCCGGCCGAGATCGAGTTGTCCCCTTCGTGCCCCATCAGCGTGGTGAACGACTCCATCACCACAGCTCCGGTGTGGTCGGTGAGCACGTTGCGGGTGGTGACGATGTCCGCGCCGAACCGCTCGTCGACGGTCAGGATCTCCAGCTGCCCGTCGAGCCGGTCGCCTTCCTGAATCGGTCGGCGGAAAGAGAACTTCTGATCGACCTGGACGATCTGCATGGTCTCCAGGCCGACGTCGACATGCTGGAAGAAGTGGTTCTGGATCATGACGGCGAAGATCGACATGAACGTCGGCGGCGCGACCAGACCGCTGTGTCCGGCCTGCTCGGCGGCCTCCACATCGTGGCTGGTCGCGTCCATCGACTTGACGGCCTTGGCGTACTGCCGGATCTGTTCGCGCCCGACCACGAAGGGTTCCGGATACTTCCAGACCATTCCGCGGATGTCTGTCTTGAGGGCCATGCGCGGTCCCGCCTACGCCAGCTTCGCGATGGCGACGGCGCGGCCGAAGATCTTCTTGCCCCCGGACGTGGCGGTCAGGGCGATGGTGACCGACTTCGTCTCCGGGTCGACGGACTTCACGCGGCCGTTGAAGACGATCTCGGCGCCCCTGCCGTCGTTGGGCACCGGCACCACCGCGGTGAAGCGGACGTTGTACTCGGTGACCGCGGCCGGGTCGCCGACCCACGAGGTGATGTAGCCGCCACCGAGGCCCATCGTGAGCATGCCGTGCGCGATCGCCGTGTCGAGACCGACCTGCTTGGCGATGTCGTCGTCCCAGTGGATCGGGTTGAGGTCGCCGCTCACGCCGGCGTAGTTGACGAGGTCAGCCCGGGTCAGCGGGATCACCTTCTCGGGCAGCTGGTCGCCCACCTTGACTGAATCGAACTCACGAAGTGCCATCTGAAAAGCCACTCTCTCCGTCCTCGTCGCTACGTCCCGCCAGGGTGGTGTAGCTCTCCTGCACGACATCGCCGTTCGCGTTACTCACGATGTTCTTGGTCACGATGATGTCAGTGCCGTGCGCCTTCCGGATCGAGTCGATCCAGACATCGCAGAAAAGGGTGTCGCCGGCTTTGATGGGTCGGACGAACTTCAGCGCCTGGTCGACCTGGACGATCTGCGCGTCGGCGATGCCGATGTTGTTCGCCGCGAACATCGCCGATTGCGCCTGGTACCCGAAGACCGAGATGAAGGTCAGCGGCGCCAGCAGCGCGTCGTAGCCGAGTTCTGCGGCGGCGTCCTCGTCGAAGAAGGCCGCGTCGTCGTTCTTGACCGCGGTCGCGTACTCACGGATCTTCTCGCGACCCACGACGTAGCTGTCGGGGTAGCGATAATGCGTACCGACGTAGCCGTCCAGGAATGACACGAGTGCTGAGATTATGCCCGCGTGTCGCTAGCGCGACTCTTTGTGCGCCTGGTGCTTGCCGCAGTTGGGGCAGAACTTCTTGATCTCGAGCCGGTCGGGATCGTTGCGGCGGTTCTTCTTCGTGATGTAGTTGCGGTGCTTGCACACCTCGCAGGCCAGTGTGATCTTTGGCCGTACGTCAGTACTGGACGCCACCTTCGGTGCCTCGTTTCAGAGCTCGGTTCTTCTCTACTTGTAGCGGTGGGGGGACTCGATCCCCCGACCTCACGATTATGAGTCGTGCGCTCTAACCAGCTGAGCTACACCGCCCCGACGGAGCCGGGCTGGGCGCACTCGCCGCTCCGCCCGTTCCACCGAGCCCCCTAACGGAATCGAACCGTTGACCTTTTCCTTACCATGGAAACGCTCTGCCGACTGAGCTAAGGGGGCCTGTCACTGCGCTCTCCGCCATACGCGAGCGGCGAGCCTTAAAGAGGGTACATTCTCACCGTTTCTGACACCAAACCGCTGGTCAATCGGGGCGCAGACGGCGGGAAAGCCCTGATCGGCCTCGTTTACCCTAGCCGTATGGCTGATTCCGACCGGCTCTACTTCCGTCAGTTGCTGTCCGGGCGCGATTTCGCGGCCGGCGACATGATCGCCCAGCAGATGCGCAACTTCGCGTACCTGATCGGGGATCGGCAGACCGGGGACACCGTCATCGTCGACCCCGCCTACGCGGCTGGTGAGCTGGTGGACGCGCTGGAGGCCGACGGGATGCACCTGTCCGGCGTGCTGGTCACCCATCACCACCCCGACCACGTCGGCGGCTCGATGATGGGCTTCGAGCTCAAAGGGCTGGCCGAGCTGCTGGAGCGGGTCAGCGTCCCGGTGCACGTCAACGCCCACGAGGCGGACTGGGTGTCGCGGATCACGGGCATCGCCCCCTCGGAGCTGACCTCACACCAGCACGGCGACCGGGTGGCTGTCGGCGGTGTCGACATCGAGTTGCTGCACACTCCGGGCCACACTCCCGGCAGCCAGTGCTTCCTGGTGGACGGTCGGCTGGTGGCGGGCGACACGCTGTTCCTGGAGGGCTGCGGGCGCACCGACTTCCCCGGCGGCAACGTCGACGACATGTTCCGCAGCCTGCAGGCGCTCGCGCAGCTGCCGGGTGACCCGACGGTGTTCCCCGGACACTGGTACTCCGCGGAGCCCAGTGCGCCCCTGGAGGAGGTGCGCCGGACCAACTACGTCTACCGGGCCGGCAACCTCGAGCAGTGGCGCATGCTGATGGGCGGCTGAGCGCTCACTTCCAGGCGGTGCCGATCCCGCACTCCCACAGGGCCAGCTTCGGGACACCCGACGCGGTGCGGGCGGCCTCGCGCCCACGGCGGTTGCGGATTGTTCGCCGCTCGCGGCGGGTCAGCTTGGTACGCATGCCATCTCCTCAAGTAGGAAGCGCGGCGACCCCTCCCGCCGCGCTCACCGCCGACGCTATGACCACCCGCCACCGCCCACCTGAGTAGCGGACTACCCGAATCGGCGCGGCCTGTTAGGTTCGACCCGACCCCCGCCCCGAGGAGGAACATGTCCAGCTCCGTCACCTACGAGCTCGCCGATTCGATCGCCACCATCACGCTTGACGACGGCAAGGTCAACGTGCTGGGCCCGGCGATGCAGAGTGCGATCAACGAGGCTCTCGACCGCGCCGAGGCGGACGTCGAGGCGGGCATCGAGGCGGACAAGGTCAAAGCCGTGGTGCTGGCCGGTAACTCGCGTGTCTTCAGCGGCGGCTTCGACCTGACGGTGTTCCAGTCGGGCGACGCGTCGGCCGCCCTGGGGATGCTCTCGGGTGGTTTCGAACTCGCGGTGCGCGTGTTGACGTTCCCGGTGCCGGTGGTGATCGCCGCGACGGGTCCGGCGATCGCGATGGGATCGTTCCTGCTGATGGCAGCCGACCACCGGGTCGGCGGCCCGAAGACCCGCTGCCAGGCCATCGAGGTGGCGATCGGCATGGTCATCCCGGACGCGGCCCTCGAGCTCATGCGGCTGCGGTTGACGCCCGCGGCGTTCGACCGCGCGGCCGGTCTGGCGGTGACCTTCGCCGGGGATTCGGCGGTGGCAGCGGGCTGGCTCGACGAGATCGTGGAAGCGGACCGGGTGCTGGCGCGGGCCCGGGAGGTGGCCACCGAGGCCGCGACAACGTTGAACGCCGGAGCGCACCGGGCCACCAAACTCAAGGCCCGCCGGCGCTCCCTGGAGGCGATCCGCGCCGGGATCGACTCGCTGGCAGAAGAATTCGCACTCGGCGGTTGACCCTGCGGTGACACACATCCGCGGCCGGATCTGGGTGGACGGCGAACCCCGCGAGGGGTTCGCGTTCTCCGAGCTGTCGGAGTACCTGTGCACCCCGGACACGTTGGCGTGGTGCGACATCGAGGCGCCCGACCACGAGACGCTCACCGATTTGGCCGAGGAGATCGGGCTCAACTACTGGGCGGTCGAGGACACCCTCGGCGTGGCCGAACGCACCAAGGCCGTGGTGTACAAGACCCACACGTTCTTCACGATCTACGGGGTCACCGCCCGCTCGCGACCACCGACCGCCGAGTTCTCCGAGACCCTGCTGGCCATGCACCGCATTTCGGTGTTCGTGCTGCCGCGCGGTTTGATCACCGTGCGCATGGGCCCGGGGTTCGACATCGATCAGGTGTCGCGGCGGTTCGACGAGCTCGGCGGCCAGGAGTACGGGGTCGGGGCGTTGATGCACTCGCTGCTCGATGTCGTCGTCGACGGCCACTTCGCCGCGGTGCAGGCCCTCGACGACGGGGTGGAGAGCCTGGAGGACGACCTGTTCGCCGAGCACGTCCCGCGGAAGGGCGTGCAGCGCAAAACCTTTCAGCTGCGCAAGGATCTGGTCACGCTGCGGCGCGCGGTGCTGCCGATGCGCGAGGTGGTCGGCGTGATCCAGCACCACAGGATGGACGCCGCCTCCTCGGTGGAGCTCGACCCGCTGTATGTCGACCTCTATGACCATGTACTGCGCGTCTCGGAGTGGACCGAATCGCTGCGCGACATGATCACCACGGTGTTCGAGACCAATCTCAGCCTGCAGGACGCCCGGCTCAACATGGTGATGAAGAAGCTCAGCGGCTGGGCCGCGATCATCGCGGTGCCCACGGCGATCACCGGTTTCTACGGCCAGAACGTGCTCTATCCGGGGATCGACACCGTGGGCGGGTTCGCGGTCAGCACCGTGCTGATCGTGGTGCTGGTGGCGGTGCTGTACGTCATGTTCAAGAAGCGGGACTGGTTGTGACGCGCAGTGTTCCGATGGGGGCGCCGCGCAGCGAGTAGGCGGCGACGAACCCGCCGGCGCACTCGGTGACGGCGCAGGCATCGTGTGGGCCGCTCCACCCGCGGTAGCTCAACGTGGCTCTGCCGATTTCACAGGAGTATCCGGATACCCGGTCCCAGGCCGCCGCGCAGCCGGCGGCGGTCAGTCCGGCGACGCGGCCCTGAAGCGCGGCGTCGCGCCAGTGCTCGGCGATGACCCGCCGGCCGGCGGCGACGTTGTGGGCCAGCGTGATGTCGCCCGCGGCATAGACGTTGGGGGCCGAGGTGCGCATGTGCGCGTCGGCCAGGACGCGGCCGTCGCGCACCGCCAGTCCGGCCCGCTCGGCCAGCCCGATGTCGGGGCGCGCGCCGGTCGCCGCGACGACGAGGTCGGCGGCCAGCGTCTCCCCCGTCGCCAGGGTCGCGCCGGCATCGGAGACGGCGGTCACCCGCACCGATCCCACGAAGCGCACACCGCTGTCGGAGAGCAATTTGGCGACGCGTTCTCCGACGTCGACTCCGAAGCGGCGGTGCAGCGGTACGGCTTCCGGCGCGGTGAGGGTGGTGTCCACCCCGAGCCCCGACAGGCACGCGGCGGCCTCGCACCCGATCAGTCCGGCCCCGACGACCACGGCGGTGTCGGCGTGGCGTGCCGCCATCTTCAGCGCGACGGCGTCGGCGAACGACCGCAGTGTCAGCGCGGAGCCGCCGCCGGGGACCGCTAGCGGGACGGCGGTGGATCCGGTGGCAAGCACCAGGTGCCAGTAGGGATGGCGCACGCCGCCGGTCGTGATCACCTGCCGGGCGTCGAGGTCGATGCGCTCGACGCGCACACCGAGGCTCAGTTCGATGTCGTTGCGCGCGAACCATCCCGCGCTGTGCAGGTCCAGCCGGGGCGGCTCACCGCACAGGAACGCCTTGCTCAGAGGGGGCTTGGCGTAGGGCAGCGCCGGGTCGTCGGACAGAATGCGCACCGGGATGTCGCGGTGGCGGCCGCGGAAGGTCTCGGCCGCGCTGACACCGGCCGGCCCGCTGCCGATCGCGAGGAATCCCGGTGCCGTCATGGCTTCGGAGTACCACGTCGGCTCCTCTCCGAACCGCGTGCTGAGGTGCGGTAATGGATGCCCAGCGCACCGCTGGCTTTTATTTTTTTCTCGGGTATGGTCGGTCTCGGTTGGCGGAAAGTGAAAGGGATGGCGGTGGCTAAATCACAAGGTCGCTCTCTCAAGAAACCGGCGATGACCATCAAGGAAAAGCGCGCTGCAAAGCGCGCCAAGTCGGCCGAGGGGGATGAATTCATCACCCGGCGCAAGCGGCCGGATCGCTCCTCCTAGGTCTGCACACGAAAGAGACGACACAGCAGCATATTTCGCTGCCGTGTAATCATGCGCAGCGGCCCTACGGGGTCGCCGGAACAGCGTTCTCGGCATTTCTTCGTTCCGCGGAGAATGTAGAAAATTTCGACGGAATCGCTGACCGTACGCGGAATGATTCTGCGCTGAATTCGCTGTTCCGTCCGTGCATGTCTGCGAATAGAGGAAATCGACGAGTGTTGGGAAATTCTGGTGCGGTCATGACGGAATTGGGCCGGGTCCTGACCGAGGTCCGTGAGGCCATCACCGGTGGGTCGGCCGGTCCGGATCGCGGCGCGGCGTACCGGTCGGCGTACGCGGCGGGGCTGCGGTTCGCGGGATTGTGTGTGCTGGACCAGATCGCCGCCGCGGCGGGTGGTCTGACGCGTGCGGCACCGGCGGACCGCGTGTCCGGCCGCGACCGCGTGCGCATCGTGGCCGCACTGGACCGGATCGCGGCCAGACTGGCCGCGCAGCGGCGGCCCTGGGCCGACGGCGAATCGGCCGCCGGTTACCGCGACGCCCTGGCCTACGCCTTGGGCGTCGTGCGGCAGCGGCGGGAGGAGGTGCGGGGTGTCGGTGCTCCTGCTGGGGCCGTCAGCGGAGGTTCGGCAGCGGCTCGCGGAGGCGCTGCGTCGTGACGGTGTGACGGTCCTCGGTACCGACTCGCATTCGGACGCGACCACTCCGGCCGATTCCGATTCTGTGGACACGATCGTCGTCGTCGCGGACCGCCCCCTGGTGTCGGGTGCCACGCCGCGGCAGCTGCGGACGTGGGGCAACGCGACCGCGGACTGGGCGATCACGACGGTGCTGACGGCGGGCGTGCGGCGTCTGGTCCTGGTGTGCGACGCGCGGGGATTGCCGTTCGACCGGCGAACCCACGCCCTCGGTTGGCTGCGCGGGCTGGCGCACCGCATCGGCTACGAATGCCACATCAACGGCGCGGAGGGGCTCGTCACCGCCGAGGCGGTGATCGACACCGACGCCGACGTCGTCGCGACCGCCGAGGCGGTGGTGGAGTGGCACCGGGGCGCCGCCCCCGCACGCATCTGACCTGGGTGTGCGACGATCTGGCCATGGAGCCGGATGCGGACCCGGAAGCGCGGATTCGCGATCTCGAACGGGCTCTCGTCGACCGGGCCCGGGCGAGCGAGCTGCAGA
Organism: Mycolicibacterium vaccae; assembly: GCA_050205485.1. GTDB lineage: Bacteria > Actinomycetota > Actinomycetes > Mycobacteriales > Mycobacteriaceae > Mycobacterium > Mycobacterium vaccae_A. The sequence continues at coordinate 52,306 of JBNMQW010000010.1, forward strand.
TGTCCCCGTACTACGCACCGCCGCAGCGGGTCGTGCGCAAGAAGTCGTCCTCCACGGCGACGTGGCTGGTCCCTCTGGCCATCGGTGTGGCGGCGGTGACCGCGACGATCGGCTCGGTCGTGTACTTCAGCACGAGCTCGCTGAACTCGCCGGGGATCGCCGGCGGCGGTGGGCCGATCGACGGTCCCGGGCCGCCTGTGCCGCCCGTGCCCCTCGACCCGGCCGAGGAGGTGGTCACCGTGACGGTGGGTGGGACCGCCAACCTGTCCGGTGTCGACACGCGCCGGGTCGTGCGGTGTGACGGCGGCGGCACGGTCTCGGTGAGCGGTGTCGACAACGTCGTGGAGGTGACCGGCCCGTGTACGTCGGTCTCGGTGTCGGGCGTCCGCAATGTGCTGACCGTGGAGTCGGCGATGTCGATCAGGGCGTCGGGCTTCGACAACCGGGTGACGTTCGGCGGCGGCGATCCCGAGGTGGTCAGTTCGGGCACGGGCAACGTGGTGGAACAGGGCTGACCTGTCGGTGCCGCACCGTAGGCTGTGCGCCGATGCCCCTTCATCTCCATCGGGCCGACCGCACCGACCTGCTCGCCGACGGCCTGGGCGCGCTGCTGAGCACTCCCCCTTCCGACCCGTTCGCCGAGGACCTGGTCCTGGTCTCGGCGCGCGGGATGGAACGCTGGCTCAGCCAACGGCTTTCCCACGTGCTGGGCGCCGGCGGCGGTGATGACGGCGTCTGCGCCGGTGTCTCCTTCCGACATCCGGCCTCTCTGGTCGCCGAACTGACCGGCACCGCCGACGACGACCCGTGGGCGCCGGATTCCATGGTGTGGCCGCTGCTGGAGGTCATCGACGGCTCCCTGGACCAGCCGTGGTGCCGCACCCTGGCGACCCATCTCGGGCACTTCGAGCAGGGCGAGGAGCAGGAACTGCGCAGAAGCCGGCGGTACGCGGTGGCGCGCCGGCTCGCCGGGCTGTTCGCGTCGTACGCGCGGCAGCAGCCGGACCTGCCGGCGGGCTGGCTGGAGCACCGCACCGACGGTCTCGACACCGACCTGGCGTGGCAGCCCGAGCTGTACCGGGCACTGGTCGCCCGCGTCGAGGCCGAGCCGCCCCATGTCCGGCACGCCAACGCCGTTGCGCGCCTACGGGACTCCCCGACCGATCTCCCGGAGCGGCTGTCCCTGTTCGGCCACACCCGCCTGCCGGCCACCGACATCGAACTGCTGTGCGCGTTGGCCACCCACCACGATCTGCACCTGTGGCTGCCGCATCCCAGCGACGCGCTGTGGACCCGGCTGCGGTCGGTGCACGGGCCCGTGCCGCGCCGCGCCGACCGCACCCACCGCGACGTCGGCCACCCGCTGCTGGCGACGCTGGGCCGCGACCTGCGCGAGTTGCAGCGCGCCCTGCCCGCGGACCCGGCCACCGACGAATGTCTGGGCGCCGCAGAGCGGCCCGACACTCTGCTGGGGTGGCTGCAGTCCGATCTCGCGGCCGACGCGATCCGCCCGGCGGGCCGCACCCACCGCGCGGACGACCGCTCCGTGCAGGTGCACAGCTGCCACGGCCCGGCCCGGCAGGTCGACGTGCTGCGCGAGGTCCTGCTGGGCCTGCTCGCCGACGACCCGACGCTGGAGCCGCGCGACATCCTGGTGATGTGCCCCGACATCGAGACCTACGCGCCGCTGCTGGTCGCCGATTTCGGTCTCGGCGAGGTGGTCGCCGGTGCGCACCCGGCGCACCGATTGCGCGTCAAGCTGGCCGACCGCGCCCTGACCCAGACCAACCCGCTGCTCGCGGTCGCCGGGCAGGTGCTGGCGCTGGCGGGCGGTCGCGCCACCGCCAGTGAGGTGCTGAACCTGGCCGAGGCCGCCCCGGTCCGGCAGCGGTTCGGTTTCTCCGACGACGATCTGGACACCATCGGCGACTGGGTCCGCCAGGCCAACATCCGGTGGGGGTTCGACCGGGAGTCCCGGCTGCCCTACGGCGTGGACTTCGTGCAGAACACATGGCGCTTCGGCGTCGATCGGGTGCTGGCTGGTGTGGCGATGTCCGACGACTCGCAGACCTGGCTGGACACCACGCTGCCGCTCGACGATGTGGGCAGCAACCACGTCGAGTTGGCGGGCCGGTTCGCCGACTACGTCGACCTGCTGCACCGCAGCGTCGAATCCCTCACCGGCACAGCGCCCCTGCGTTACTGGTTGACCGCGCTCGGCGCGGCCGTCTCGGCGCTGACCGAGGTGCCCGACGGTGACGTGTGGCAGGCGCGCCAGGTCGAGCGCGAGTTCGCCGGCATCCTCGCCACGGCCGGGCCGCGCGACGACATCGTGTTGCGGCTCAGCGACATCCGCGCGCTGCTGGACCGGCATCTGGCGGGTCGGCCCACCCGCGCCAACTTCCGGACCGGCACGCTGACGGTGTGCACGATGGTGCCGATGCGGTCGGTGCCGCACCGGGTGGTGTGCCTGGTCGGGCTCGACGACGGCGTCTTCCCGCGGCAGGGTGTGGTCGACGGCGACGACGTCCTGGCGCGCGACCCGGTCACCGGGGAGCGCGACATCCGCTCCGAGGACCGGCAACTGCTGCTCGACGCGATCACCGCGGCCACCGAGAAGCTCGTCGTCACCTACACCGGCGCCGACGCCCACACCGGCCGGCGCAAACCGCCCGCGGTCCCGCTGGTGGAGGTGCTCGACGCGCTGGACCTGACCGTCGGCGCGCCGGTCCGTAAGCAGGTGCTGGTCGAGCATCCGTTGCAGCCGTTCGACATTCGCAATGTCACACCCGGCGACCTGGGGATGCCGCCCGGCGAGCCGTTCACGTTCGATCCGACCGCCCGCGACGCGGCGGCGGTCGCCGTCGGTCACCGCACGGCGCAGCCGCCGTTGCTGTCGGGGCCACTGCCGCAGCCGCCGCCCGACGACGTGGTGCTCGACGATCTGGTCGGCTTCTTCGCCGATCCCGTGAAGGGGTTCTTCCGGGCGCTGGACTTCACGCTGCCGTGGGACGTCGACACCGTCGAGGACGCGATGCCGGTGGAGATCGACGCGCTGCAGGAGTGGAAGGTGGGCGACCGCATGCTCGACGACGTGCTGCGCGGCATGGACCCCGCCGCGGCGCAGCAGGCCGAGTGGCGGCGCGGGTCACTGCCGCCGGGACGGTTGGGCTGGCGCAAGGCCATTGCGCTGCGCGACCAGGTGGCCGCCTTGGCCGAGGTCGCCAACCGGCACCGGGCGCGGGCGCCGCGCGCCTACGACGTCGACATCCCGCTGGCCGACGGGCGCCGCGTCACCGGCACCGTACCGAAGGTCTACGGCGACCGGCTGGTGTCGGTGACGTACTCCAAACTCGACGGGCGCCATCTGCTGGCCTCGTGGATCCGGCTGCTGGCGCTGACCGCCGCACGGTCCGGTGACTGGACCGCGGTGTGCATCGGCCGACCGAAGCGCGGCAGCAGGCCCCGGCTGCGGATGCTGGGGCGGCCCGAGCAGTCCCCCATCGAGGCCCTGACGGATCTGGTCGCGATGTACGACACCGGCCGCCGGGAGCCGATTCCGTTGCCCCTCAAGACGTCCTATGCGTGGGCGGAGGCGCGGTTCAGCCGTGCCGACCCGGTGCGCGCCGCCGGGTTCCGCTGGAACAGCGGACGCTACCCGGGCGAGAACGAGGAGCCGGCGCACCAGCAGGTGTGGGGCCGCTACACCGATCTGCAGGTGCTGCTGACGCAGGTGCGGCCCGGCGAGGAGTACGACGGTGAGCCGACCCGGCTGGGTGCCTACGCCTGCCGGTTGTGGTTGCCGATGCTGCACGCGGAGAGGGATCCGGAGTGACGCAGGCTTTCGATCTGCTCGGTCCACTGCCCGTACCGTGCTCGACCGTCGTGTTGGAGGCCAGTGCCGGCACCGGGAAGACGTTCGCGTTGGCGGGGCTGGTGACGCGGTACCTCGCCGAGGGGCAGGCCACCCTCGACCAGATGCTGCTGATCACGTTCGGCCGGGCGGCCAGCCAGGAACTGCGCGAGCGGGTGCGCAGCCAGATCGTCGACGCGCTGGCCGCGTTCGCCGACCCGGCCGCTGTCGGCGACAACGCGCTGGTGGCCCAGCTCGTCGACGGCACCGACGAGGACCGGGAGGCCCGGCGGCGGCGCCTGCGTGACGCGCTGGCCGGTTTCGACGCGGCCACCATCGCCACCACCCACCAGTTCTGTCAGCTGGTGCTGCGCTCCCTGGGCGTGGCCGGGGACAGTGACGCCGGGGTCCGGCTGGTCGAGAGCCTCGACGACCTCACCGCCGAGATCGTGGACGACTTGTACCTGGCGCACTTCGGTCACCAATCCGACGACCCGGTGCTCACCCGCGACCAGGCGTTGTCGTTGGCGCGCGACGTCGTCGCGAACGCGGGCACGCAGTTGCGTCCGCTCGACCCGGAACCGGGGTCGGAGGCGCAGGTGCGCGTCACGTTCGCGTCGGAGGTGTGCGCGGAGCTGGAACGGCGCAAGCGCCGGCTGGGCATCCTGCACTACGACGATCTGTTGTCGCGCCTGGCCCGGGCGTTGCGCGATGACGACTCCCCGGCCCGGGCGCGGATGCACCAGCGGTGGCCGATCGTGATGGTCGACGAGTTCCAGGACACCGACCCCGTGCAGTGGCAGGTGATCGACCGGGCGTTCTCGGGCCACTCGACGGTGATCCTGATCGGCGACCCGAAGCAGGCGATCTACGCGTTCCGCGGCGGCGACATCGTCACCTATCTGCACGCCGCCGAGAGTGCCGGGGAGCGGCGCACTCTCGCGACGAACTGGCGCAGCGACAGCGCGCTCGTCGACGCACTGCAGGTGGTGCTGCGGGACGCCGAGCTCGGTGACCCGCGCATCGTGGTGCACCCGATCGAGGCGCACCACCGGGGTCACCGGTTGCGGGGCGCGCCGCGCAACGACCCGTTCCGGTTGCGGGTGGTGACCCGCGACGCGATGAGGACGCAAGCGGGCCGGGTGATCCCGATGGACCGCCTGCGCCGCCACATCGGCGACGACCTGGCCGCCGACATCGGCGCCCTGCTGGCCGCCGGCGCGTCCTTCGGCGACCAACCGCTGCAGGCCAGGGACATCGCGGTGATCGTCGAGACCCACAAGGACGCGCGCGCCTGCTTCGACGCGCTGGGCGCCGCCGGTATCCCGGCGGTCTACACCGGGGACTCCGACGTGTTCGGGTCGAAGGCCGCCGACGACTGGCTGTGCCTGCTCGAGGCGTTCGATCAGCCGCACCGGTCGGGCCTGGTCCGCGCGGCCGCCACCACGATGTTCTTCGGCGAGACCGCGGAAACCCTTGCCGCACAGGGCGACGAGTTGACCGACCGGGTCACCCACCGGCTGCGCGAGTGGGCCGACCACGCGCGGGAGCGGGGCGTGGCCGCGGTGTTCGAGGCAGCACAGCTGGCCGGGATGAGCCGACGGGTGCTGTCGTGGCGCGACGGCGACCGGCACATGACCGACCTGGCCCACATCACGCAGGTGCTGCACGACACCGCGCATCGCGAGCATTTCGGGCTGGCCGCGCTGCGGGACTGGTTGCGCACCCAGCGCGACGAACGCAACGGCGCCGCCGAACGCAACCGGCGACTGGACAGCGACGCCGCGGCCATGCAGATCATGACGGTGTGGGCAGCCAAGGGCCTGCAGTATCCGGTGGTGTACCTGCCGTTCGCGTTCAACCGCAACATCCAGACCCGCGATGTGGTGCTCTACCACGAGGACGACACGCGCTGTCTGCACATCGGCGGTCAGGACAGCCCGGACTACAACGCCGTCGCCGCGCTCGGCCGCCGGGAAGCGGCCTCCGACGACGTCCGGCTGACCTACGTCGCGCTCACGCGCGCGCAGTCGCAGGTCGTGGCGTGGTGGGCGCCGTCCTACGACGAGCCCAACGGCGGGCTGTCGCGGCTGTTGCGCGGCCGCCGCCCGGGCGAGGCGGTGGTGCCCGACCGCTGCGATCCGCCGAAGGTCGACGACGCCGACGCCATGGCGGCGCTGCGGGCGTGGGCCGATCTCGGCGGGCCGGTACTGGAGGAGTCGGTCGTCGCGCCGGCGACCGAGGTGGAGCCCGATTCTCCGCCGGAAGGCCTGCGGGCGCGGCACTTTCACCGTCAGATCGACACCTCCTGGCGGCGCACGTCGTACTCCGGGCTGCTGCGCGCCTCGGAGGCTTCCGAGTCCAAGGCGGGTGTGTCCAGTGAGCCCGAGGTCGTCGAGCTCGACGACGAGAGCACCGACGTCCCGCTGACGGAGAGTTCCGACTCGCAGGCGAGTGTGCCGTCGCCGATGGCCGACCTGCCGATGGGCGCGAAGTTCGGCACGCTGGTGCACGCGGTGCTCGAGACCGCCGACCCGGCGGCCGCCGACCTGGCCGCCGAACTCGAGGCCCGCGTCCGGGAGCATTCGGTGTGGTGGCCGGTGGACGTGGCTCCCGAGGAGCTGGCGCGGGCGCTGGTGCCGCTGCACGACACCGCGCTCGGTCCGCTGGCTCCCGGAATGACGTTGCGGCAGATCGCGTTGCGCGACCGGCTGCCGGAGATGGACTTCGAGTTCCCGTTGGTCGGCGGGGACCGGCGCGACGCGGCACCCGAGGTGAGCGTCGCCGACGTCGGCCGGTTGTTCGCCGAGCATGTGCCCGCCGACGACGTGCTGGCGTCGTATGCGGGGCGGTTGTGCAGCGGCGCGCTGGCCGGCCAGTCGCTGCGGGGATACCTGACGGGCTCGGTGGACGCGGTGCTGCGGCTACCCGATCAGCGGTTCGTGGTGGTCGACTACAAGACCAACTGGCTCGGCGAGCCCGGGATGGCGCTCACCGCGGCCGATTACACGATGCCGCGGATGGTCGAGGCGATGGTGCACTCGGACTATCCGCTGCAGGCGCTGCTGTATTCGGTGGTGCTGCACCGCTTCCTGCGCTGGCGCCTGCCCGGCTACCGCCCCGACGAGCACCTCGGCGGCGTGCTGTACCTGTTCCTGCGCGGCATGTGCGGTCCGGACACCCCGGTGGTCGACGGCCACCCGTGCGGGGTGTTCAGCTGGCGACCGCCCGCGACGCTGGTGACCGCGGTGTCCGACGTACTCGCGGGAGGGACCGCATGACCGCCGCCGTGGCGCTGCTGGCGCCCTTCGTCGAGGCCGAGGTGTTCGAGCCCGCGGACGTGCACGTCGCGACGCGGCTGTGCACGTTGGCCAAGGAGAGCGACGAGCGGGTGGCGCTGGCCGCGGCGTTCGTGGTGCGGGCGGTGCGCTCCGGGTCGGTGTGCGTGGATCTGCGGTCGGTGGCCGAGCAGGTGGGGCGGCCCGAGCTGCCGTGGCCGGACCCGGACGCGTGGCTGGCCGCGGTGCGGGCCGGCCCGCTGACCACCGACCCGCCGGTGCTGCGGTTCGTCGACGACCTGCTCTACTTCGACCGCTACTGGCGCGAGGAGCAGCAGGTGCGCGACGACGTGCTGGCGCTGCTGGACACCGCACCGCCCGCGGCGGTGCCGGGCCTGGAGCGGTTGTTCCCGGCGGGCTGGGACGAGCAGCGGCGCGCCGCCGAGGTCGCGCTGGCGCAGTCACTGACGGTGCTCACCGGCGGTCCGGGTACCGGCAAGACCACCACGGTGGCGCGGCTGCTGGCGCTGCTGGCCGAGCAGGCCGAGCTGTCGGACCGCCCGCGGCTGCGCATCGCGCTGGCCGCACCCACCGGCAAGGCCGCCGCCCGGCTGGCCGAGGCGGTGCGCGTGGAGGTCGACAAGCTCGACGCGGCCGACCGGGACCGCCTCGGTGAGCTGACCGCCTCGACGCTGCACCGGCTGCTGCAGCGCCGGCCCGGCAGTTCGTCGCGGTTCCGTCACCACCGGGAGAACCGCCTGCCCCACGACGTCGTCGTCGTCGACGAGACGTCGATGGTGTCGCTGACATTGATGGCGCGGCTGCTCGAGGCGGTCCGCCCGGACAGCCGGCTGCTGCTGGTCGGCGACGCCGACCAGCTGGCGTCGGTGGAGGCCGGTGCGGTGCTGGCCGATCTGGTCGAGGGGCTGGGTGGCCGCGACGACGTGCGCGTCGCCGCGTTGCAGACGTCGCACCGGTTCGGCGCGGACATCGGCACGCTGGCCGCGGCCATCCGCACCGGCGACGCCGAGGCGGTGCTGGAGTTGCTGCGGGCCGGCGGCAACCACGTCGAATGGCTCGACGTCGAGGAGCCCACCGAGCGGTTGCGTGCTCCGCTGCTGGCACAGGCGACGCTGCTGCGCGACGCGGCGATCCTCGGCGACGCCGCGGCGGCGGCACGGGTGCTGGACGCCCACCGGCTGCTGTGTGCGCACCGGCGCGGCCCCTTCGGTGTGGCGCACTGGAACCAGCAGGTGCAGCGGTGGCTGGCCGACGCGACCGGGGAGCCGTTGTGGTCGCAGTGGTATCCGGGCCGACCGGTGCTGGTCACCGCCAACGACTACGGGCTGGGCCTGTTCAACGGCGACACCGGGGTCACGGTGCTGCACGGCGACGCCCTGCAGGTGGTGATCGGGGGCGCGCGGTTCCGGCCGAGCCGGTTGGCCGACGTCGAGACCATGCACGCGATGACCATCCACAAGAGCCAGGGCAGCCAGGCCGACGAGGTGACGGTGCTGATGCCGCCGCCGGATTCCCGGTTGCTCACCCGCGAGTTGTTCTACACCGCGGTCACCCGCGCGAAGACGCGCGTCCGCGTCGTCGGGCCCGAGTCGGCGATCCGCGCCGCCCTGGACCGGCGCGCGCTGCGGGCCTCCGGGCTGGCTCGCCGCTTGCGCCGGGAACCCTCCGCACTTCGCTAAGTTGTCGGTGAGCCAATGACGGTTCACCAGCCGACCTGAGAGTTTCTGCATGCGAGTTGACGGGCGCGACATCACTGTCACCGGCAGCTTGCTGCAGCCTCTGACACGGCGCACCAACGACATCCTGCGCCTCGTGCTGGCCGCTGTCTTCCTGGCCGTGGTGGTGACCAGTTCGCTGATCACCCGCTACGAGTGGGAGGTGCTGGAGCGGTCCATCTCCGAGATCGTGGGGGTGCTCAGCCCGGCGCAGTCCAACACCGTCTATCTGATCTACGGCGTGGCGATCGTCGCGTTGCCGTTCGCGATCCTGATCGGGCTGATCGCGCAGCAGCAGTGGAAGCTGTTGGGCGCGTATGCCGCGGCGGGGGTGGTCGCGATCCTCGCGTTGTCGATCACCGGCAACGGAATCAGCACGCCGCAATGGCATCTCGACCTCAGCGGCCGGCTGGACACCTGGCTGTCGCAGTTCCTCGACGACCCACGCTGGATCGCGATGCTCGCCGCGGTCCTCACGGTGTCGGGGCCGTGGCTGCCCGCCCGGTGGCGGCGCTGGTGGTGGGCGCTGCTGCTGGCGTTCGTGCCGATCCATCTGGTGGTCAGCGCGGTGGTGCCGGCCCGGTCGCTGCTGGGGCTGGCGGTGGGTTGGTTCGTGGGTGCGCTGGTGGTGCTGGTTGTCGGCACGCCGGCGCTGGAGGTCCCGCTCGACGACGCGGTCCGCGCGCTCTCGCGACGCGGCTTCCGGGTGACGGCGTTGACGGTGCTGCGCCCGGCCGGCCGGGGTCCGCTGGTGTTGTCGGCGCGGCGCGAACCGACCGAGGACGCGTCGGAGACCGAACGCGACACCGCGATCGTCGAGTTGTACGGCCCGCATCAGCGCGGCGGCGGCTTCCTGGCGCAGTTCTGGAAGAAGCTGCGGCTGCGCGACAGCGAGACCGCGCCGCTGCAGACCTCGATGCGGCGCCGCGTCGAGCACCGGGCCCTGCTGGCGATCGCCGTCGGAGAGCTCGGCCTGGCCAACACGTCGCCGATCGCGGTGGCGCCGCTGGACCGCGGCTGGACGCTGTACGCGCACAAGCCGGCCCGCGGCGTTCCGATCGACCTGTGCCACGAGAGCACTCCGGTGGCGCGGGTGTGGGATTCGCTGGGGGTGCTGCACAGCCAGCAGATCTCCCACGGCGACCTGTGCGCGAACCACATCACCGTCGACGACGGCACCCCGGTGTTCGGCGGTTTCACCGCCGCCGAGTACGGCGCGTCGGAGGCGCAACTGGACGCGGACATCGCGCAGCTTCTGGTCACCACCAGCGATCTGTACGGCGCCGAGCCGGCGGTGCGGTCGGCGATCACGGTGTTCGGCAACGAGCAGGTGCTGGGCGCGTCGCGCCGGCTCACCAAGGCCGCGGTGCCCAAGCGGGTCCGGGAGTCGGTCCGCGACGCCGGCGCGGCGATGTCGGCGGTGCGCGACGAGGTCAAGCGGCAGACCGGCGCCGACCAGATCCAGACGGCGACCATCACCCGGTTCACCCGCAACCAGCTCATCCAGCTGGTGCTGCTGGTCGCGCTGGTCTATGTCGCGTATCCGTTCATCAGCTCGGTGCCGGTGTTCTTCTCGGAGCTGCGGTCGGCGAACTGGTGGTGGGCGCTGGCCGGGCTGGCGGTCTCGGTGCTGAAGTATCTGGGCGCGGGCGCGGCGCTGTGGGCGTGCGCCGACGGTCTGGTCAGCTTCCGCAACCTGGCGATAATGCAGGTCGCCAACACCTTCGCCGCGACCACCACGCCCGCCGGGGTGGGCGGGCTGGCGCTGTCCACCCGGTTCCTGCAGAAGGGCGGGTTGGGCGCGCTGCGCGCCACCACCGCGGTTGCGTTGCAGCAGTCGGTGCAGATCATCACGCACCTGACGCTGCTGGTGATCTTCAGCTTCGCCGCCGGCGCATCGGCGAATCTGTCCCGGTTCGTGCCCAGCGCGACGGTGCTCTACCTGATCGCCGGGGTGGTGCTGGGAGCGGTCGGCATCTCGCTGTTCGTGCCGAAGTTGCGGCACTGGCTGGGCACCGCGGTGCGGCCGCGGCTGGAGGAGGTGCTCGACGACCTCAAGCTGCTCGCCCGCGAGCCCAAGCGTCTCGCGCTGATCGTCTTCGGTTGCGCGGCGACGACGCTCGGTGCGGCGCTGGCGTTGTGGGCCAGCATCGAGGCGTTCGGCGGGGATGCCAGCTTCGTCACGGTCACCATCGTGACGATGGTCGGCGGCACGCTGGCCTCGGCGGCGCCGACCCCCGGCGGTGTCGGCGCCGTCGAGGCGGCCCTGATCGGCGGTCTGGCCGCGTTCGGCGTGGCCGCGGCGGTGGCCGTGCCGGCGGTGCTGCTCTACCGCATCCTGACCTGCTGGCTGCCGGTGTTCATCGGTTGGCCCATCATGCGCTGGCTCACCCGCAACGACATGATTTAGCTCACCCCCGTTGTCCCGCGAGCGCGCGTGTCTGCCCCTCGACACACCGTCCCACCTCGTACATTTGCGCGCGCTCGGCGGCCGCGACAGTTTCAATCGCGCTGACACAAACCGCTGACTGGCACCGGCGTCCCCGACACGATTCCTCGGTGACTCGCGTGATCCGATTCAACGCCTTCGACATGAACTGCGTCGCCCACCAATCCCCCGGGCTGTGGAAGCACCCCGACGACCAGTCCTGGCGGTACAAGGATCTGCGCTACTGGACCGAGCTGGCGCAGCTCCTGGAACGCGGACGCTTCGACGGTCTGTTCATCGCCGACGTGCTGGGCACGTACGACGTGTACGGCGCGAGCGACCAGGCGGCGATCCGGCAGGCCGCACAGGTCCCGGTCAACGACCCGATGATGCTGGTGTCGGCGATGGCCCTGGTGACCGAGCACCTCGGGTTCGGCATCACCACCGGCACCGGCTTCGAGCACCCGTATCCGTTCGCGCGCCGCATGTCGACGCTGGACCATCTGACCAACGGCCGGATCGGCTGGAACGTCGTCACCGGGTATCTGCCGGCCGCGGCCCGCAACATGGGCCAGACCGACCAGACCGAACACGACGCGCGCTACGACCACGCCGACGAGTACCTCGAGGTGCTCTACAAGCTGTGGGAGGGATCCTGGGAGGACGACGCGGTGGTGCGCGACAAGGCCCGCGGCGTGTTCACCGAACCGGAGAAGGTGCACCACATCGGCCATCACGGAACCCATTTCGACGTTCCGGGCATCCACCTGTGCGAGCCCTCGCTCCAGCGCACACCGGTGATCTACCAGGCCGGCGCCTCGCCGCGCGGGGTGCGGTTCGCCGCCGAGAACGCCGAGGCGATTTTCACCGGCGCGCCGACCAAAGCGATTCTGCGGGAGACGGTCTCGACCATCCGCCGTGAACTCGAGCTGGCCGGCCGTGACCCGTACGGGGTGAAGATCTTCAACCTGTCCACCGTGATCACCGCCGCCACCGACGAGGAGGCCGCCGCCAAGCACGCCGAGTACCTGTCCTACGGCGACGCCGAGGGCGCCCTGGCGTTCATGTCGGGTTGGATGGGTGTGGACCTGTCCCGCTACGGACTCGACGAGCCCGTCGGCAATGTCGACTCGAATGCCATCCTGTCGGCGGTCAAGGCGTTCCAGTCCGCCGATCCGGACGGCCGCGAGTGGGCGGTTCGCGACATCGCCGAGTGGGGCAAGATCGGCGGCATGGGGCCGCGGTTCGTGGGGTCCGGTGCCCGCGTCGCCGACATCCTGCAGGAGTGGGTCGAGGAGACCGACGTGGACGGGTTCAATCTCGCGTACGCGATAACCCCGGGCTCGTTCGCAGATTTCGTCGAGCACGTGGTGCCGGTCCTGACCGAACGCGGCGCCTACCAGGCGGCGTACACGCCGGGAACGTTGCGGCACAAGCTGCTGGGCGCCGGCGACCGACTTTCCGACGAGCACCGCGGCGCGCGGTATCGAGTCGGCGCACCGGCCCGCGGACGATAAGGAGTAGCTCTCATGACCATCCAATTGCATTGGTTCCTACCCACTTACGGCGACAGCCGGTTGATCGTCGGCGGTGGGCACGGCCAGCCGGCCGGTGCGGCCAGCGGTGACCGGGACGCCTCGATCGACTACCTGGGTTCGATCGTGCGGGCCGCGGAGACGTTCGGCTTCACCGGGGCGCTGATCCCGACCGGCGCGTGGTGCGAGGACGCGTTCATCACCGCTGCCCTGTTGGCCCGCGAGACCACGTCGCTGGCGTTCCTGGTGGCGTTCCGCCCCGGCCTGGTCAGCCCGACGTTGTCGGCGCAGATGGCCGCGACGTTCGCCCGGCACGCACCGGGCCGCATCCTGCTCAACGTCGTGGTCGGCGGTGAGGCGCACGAGCAGCGGGCATTCGGCGACCACCTCGACAAGGACGCCCGATATGCGCGCTGCGACGAGTTCCTCGACGTGGTGCGGCGACTGTGGGCCGGGGAGAGCGTGACGCTCGACGGCGAGCACATCCAGGTCGAGAACGCCGCGCTGCCGACGCTGCCGGATCCGGTGCCGCCGTTGTACTTCGGCGGCAGTTCGGCGGCGGCCGGGCCGGTGGCCGCCCGCCACGCCGACGTGTACCTGACCTGGGGTGAGCCGCCGGAGGCGGTCCGCGACAAGGTCGACTGGATCCGCAAGCTGGCCGCCGAGCAGGGCCGCGAGGTGCGGTTCGGCATTCGCCTGCACACGATCTCGCGCGACACCTCCGAGGAGGCGTGGAGCCAGGCCGACAAGCTGGTGGCCGCCCTCGACGAGGACACCGTCCGCAACGCACAGAACGGTCTGCACCGCAGCCAGTCCGAGGGGCAGAAACGCATGCTGGCGCTGCATGAGGCGCATCGGCGCGACGGAAGCTGGCACGACGCCCGATCACTGGAGGTGGCGCCGAACCTGTGGGCCGGTGTCGGCCTGGTGCGCGGCGGTGCCGGTACCGCGTTGGTGGGCAGTCACACCGAGGTCGCCGACCGCATCGCCGAGTACGCCGAGATCGGCATCGACGAGTTCATCTTCTCCGGCTACCCGCATCTGGAGGAGTTGTTCTGGTTCGGCGAGGGCGTGGTGCCGATCCTGCGCGAACGAGGTTTGTTCAAGAACGAATCCTCCTCTGCGGCAACATCGTCGATCCCATTCATCGGGGCGAGCCGATGACGGCGCTGGCCTCGGTGACCGAGATCCTCGAGACGGCCGCCAAATTGGCAGCCGAGTTCGACGCCGGCGCCGCCGGGCGCGACGCCCAGCGCCTGCTCCCCCACGAGCAGGTGGACGCGCTCAAATCATCTGGGCTGCTCGCGATCACGGTGCCGCAGGCGTACGGGGGTTTCGGCGCCTCGGCAGAGGTGCTCGCCGAGGTGATCCGGCTCATCGCGCACGCCGACCCGTCGCTGGCCCAGATTCCGCACTCGCACTTCGTCTTCCTGGAGGCGCTGCGGCTGCAGGGGACGCGGGACCAGCAGGCGTACTTCTTCCGCCTGGTGCTCGACGGCGCGCTGCTGGCCAACGCGCAGTCCGAGCGCGGCCCGCACCCGATCGACGTCGACACCACGACGCTGACGCCCGGGCCGGACGGCGACTTCGTCCTCAGTGGGCGCAAGTTCTATTCGACCGGTGCGCTGTTCGCCGACTGGGTGGTGGTGCGCGCGTCGCACGACGACGGGCAGGTGCCGACGGCGGCGACGCCGAAGGCGCTGGCGTTCGTGCCGCGCGACGCCGACGGCCTCGAGGTCGTCGACGACTGGGACGGGATGGGCCAGCGCACCACGGCGTCGGGGACGGTGACGTTGACCGACATCGCGGTGCCCGCCGAGCATGTGGTGCCGTTCTCGCCGATCTTCGCGGCGCCGACGACCTACGGCGCGCGGGCGCAGCTGCTGCACGCCGCGATCGACGTCGGGATCGCCACGGGCGCCCTGGCGGCCGGGGTGCAGCAGGCGCAGCGGGCCCGCCCGCACTTCGAGGCCTCGGTGCCGACGGCGGTGGAGGATCCGACGTTGATCACCGCGGCCGGTGAGCTGACGGTGACGGTGCGGGCGGCTCAGGCGTTGTTGGGTGACGCCGCGCGGGCGGTGGACGCCGCGGGCGCGGATCCGACCGAGGAATCGACGGCCGACGCGTCAGTCGCGGTCGCGGTGGCCAAGGTGGCGGCGGTGCGGGCCTCGCTGGAGGCGTCGAACGCGCTGTTCGAGCTGGGCGGCACGCGCAGTGCGTCGGCGTCGGGCAACCTGTCGCGCTTCTGGCGGGATGCGCGCACGCACACGCTGCACGACCCGGTTCGGTGGAAGTTGCAGCACATCGGCCGAAACACGTTGTCGGGCATGCGCCCACCGCGGCACGGCCAGCTCTGAGTCAGAAGCTCAGCAGAGCGCCCCGGCAAACACCGCCCCGGAGACCAGGGCGATGACGATGGCGATGGTCGGCAGGCCGCTGGACAGTGCCACAACGACGCCGGCGATGGCGGCGACGAGCAGTGTCATCATCAGCGTGACGACCACCCAGTTCACCGAACTGGAATGGTGCACGCCGTGCCGGGCTTCTCCCTCCGGGGGTACCACCGCGCCTTGACCGAGTCCCATGTGCGCCGCCTCTCTGTGATCGCGCACACACTATAGCGCGAGAATGAGTCACGTCACATTTATCGCAGCAACTCTGTTATCGCGCGTCAATTTCGAAAGCTCAACTAACAGAACTGATTAGCGGAACTAATAGCGGTAAGTTGGGTTCCGGTGACTCTTCTCCGGCTCTGTCTGTGGGCTGCCCTCGTGGCGGTTCTCGTGCAGTGCGCGGCGCCGCCCGCTCCAGAGCCCGCGCTCCCCACCCAGACCCTGCCCGCTCAGACCCTGCCCGCTCAGACCCTGCCCACTCAGACCCTGCCCGCGGAGACCGTCCGTACCGTGGCCCCACCGCCACGTCCGCAGCCCGCATCGGTGCACCCGGTCACCGCAGCGGATCTGGCGTCGACGTGGCGGCCCGGCTGCCCGCTCCCGCCGGCACAACTGCGCCGCGTCGAGCTCGACCATGTCGGCCTGGACGCACAGAGCCGGCGCGGGGTGCTGGTGGTGCACCAGGACGTCGTCGACGAGGTGATCGAGCTGTTCGACGAACTGTTCCGCATGGGCTTCCCGATCGAACGGATGCAGACGCCGGATCACTACCCGAACGCCGACGACGAACTGTCCATGCGGGACAACAACACCTCGGCGTTCAACTGCCGCGACATCCCGGGCACCGGGAGTTGGTCACTGCACGCCTACGGCCGCGCGATCGACATCAACCCGAAGCTCAACCCGTACATCGACCGGCGCGGTGACTTCCAACCGGCCAACAGCGGTCCGTGGGTGGACCGGTCCCGCACCGACCCCGGGATGGTGCACGACGGCGATGCGGTGGTCCGCGCGTTCACCGACCGCGGCTGGCAGTGGGGCGGGCACTGGACGACGCCGTTGGACTACCAGCACTTCGAGCGGAAGTAGGTCACTCCTCGTTCCCGGCGCCGGCCACTTCGCGGGGGCGTTCGGCGGAGTGGAACATCTGGCGGGTGACGGACACCAGCGACTCCGGCGCCACCGCGATCCGGTCGCGGCCGGCGGACTTGGCGCGGTAGAGCGCGCGGTCGGCGCGGTCGAGCAGTTCGGCAACGGCGTCCTCGGGGGTGACGGACCGGAACCTGACCTCGTCCCGGGGGCGCAGGGTGGCCACGCCGATGCTGACGGTCACGACCCCGCAGGGGGTGGACGGATGCGCGATGGCCAGCGCCCGGATCGCCGACGCCAGCCCGGCGGCGAAGCTGTAGGGGCTCTCGCAACCGGCCAGGACCACCGCGAACTCCTCGCCGCCGTAGCGCGCCGACACGCACGCCTCGGGCGCGGCGAGGTTCTGCAGGACGTCGGCCACCTCGCGCAGGCAGGTGTCCCCGGCCTGGTGGCCGAAGTGGTCGTTGTAAGCCTTGAAGTGGTCGACGTCGATGAACAGCGCGGTGACCGGTTCGTCGGACTCCACGGCGCGCAGCCAGATCTCGCCGGCCCGCTGGTTGAGCCCGCGCCGGTTGGCCAGCCCGGTGAGCGGGTCGGAGTGCGCCATGTCGGTCAGCGACTCCTGCATCTCGCGTTCGAGGGTGACGTCGCGCAAGACGGCGGCCGAAAGGCCCTGGGTGGAGCGGCGGCTGTGCATCACGAACCAGCACCAGGTCCCGTCGCGGGACCTGATGCGGAACGGCGGCGACGCCCCGGTGCGCGGGGACCTCCAGTGCTCGGCGATGATCCGCAGGTCGTCGGGGTGGATCTGGTTCTCCCACTGGCTGCGGCTGATGTGCCCGCTGGGCAGGTTCAGGTTGCTGTGACCGGTGAACGCGTGGTGCAGCACGTTGCCGCGCACGTCGACGACGATCACCAGGTCGCCGGTGAGGTCGGCGACCATGTCGTAGATCTCGTGGCTGGCGTCGTCGAGTGCGGTCAGCCGGTTGCGTTCCTCCATGGCCGCGGCCACCAGCACCACCATCACGTAGCCGGCCAGCAGGAACACCTGGGCGCGGATCATCGCGACGGTGAGGCTCTCCCCGGGAACGAACGGGCCCATCCCCATGGAGGTCGAGCCCAGGATGATGATCGCGCCGACCGCCATCTGCCAGAAGGCCGCGGCGATGCCGAACTCGAGGAGCACCAGCAGCGCGGGCACGCCGGTCAGGAACATCAGCACGAAGCTGGACTCGACCGCGGCCAGTACGCCGAGCGCGACCATCAGCATCGAGAAGCCGAATCCGGTCGCCAGCTGGCGCGGGGTGTAGCGCCGCCAGTACCGCCGCCAGCGCAGCAGCACCGGCGCGAGGAACGCGACGCCGACCGCCTCGGTGAGGTACCACATCAGGACCGGCATGACGAGGGACCGGTATTCGGGCCAGCCCTGGTTGTGCACCACAAGGCTGACCGTCCCGACCGCCGCGCCCAGCAGCGGTCCGAGGACCACCGCGTAGACCACGAAGCGGCGCCAGCTGCGCACCGCGTCGGTGCGGCCGTACACCCAGTCCTGGTCGCGGTGCAGGACCGCGGCGGCGAAGACGACCGCGGTGAACGTCGACAACGCGGCGAGTTCGGGTCGCTGGCCGAGCAGCAGCCACGCCGGAACGTACTGGCACAGCGCGAACGCGATCAGGTACGCCGGCCAGTGCCGGACCCGTGCGGTCAGCAGCGCGACCAGCTGCGGCGCGGCCGCCAGCCAGGCCACGGTCAGGGTGCGCCCGTCCAGTGTGCCGAGCCAGCGCAGCCCGAAGGACATGAGCGCGACCGCGGCGGTCCAGGCGATCAAATGGCGCACCGGCGGGAGGACGTCGGGGGCGTGCAGGCGCGCACGCATCCCCTCCCAGCGACCGGCAAACCCGGTTGCCAGTGACCTCACAGCCGACGACATAACCCGTAGTCAACCCCGTCAATAAACGTTCCGGCAATCCCTGCGCCGCCGACGCCGCATCGTGTCGCGCGGTGGTGGGTGTTCACACCGCCGACGCCACCCCGAAACACGGGTCGGCGACAATGGCGCGACCGCTGAATCGATCGAGTACAGGAGGTTGCGGTGACCGATGTCAGCCAAGCCGCATCGCCGCAGGTCAACGGGGCTCCCGTGGGCCCGACCGGCCAGACGCGCACGGGGTTGACCGCCGAGGCGCTGCGCGCCGCGGTGACCGATCATCTCGTCTACTCCATCGCGCGCCCGCCCGCGGTGCTGACGCCCGAGCATTACTACCGGGCATTGTCGCTGGCGGTGCGCGACCGCATGCAGAAGCGCTGGATGGCCACCACCCAGAACTGGCTCGACCTGTCGGCGAAGGTGGTCTGCTACCTGTCGGCGGAGTTCCTGATGGGCCCGCAACTGGGCAACAACCTGCTCAATCTCGGCATCGAGGAACAGGCCCGCGAGGCGCTGGCCGACCTCGGGCAGGACCTCGACGTGATCCTGGCCTGCGAGGGGGAACCGGGTCTGGGCAACGGCGGGCTGGGCCGGCTGGCGGCCTGTTACCTGGACTCGCTGGCCGCGCTGGAGCGCCCCGCGATCGGATACGGCATCCGCTACGAGTTCGGCATCTTCAGCCAGGAGATCAGCGACGGCTGGCAGGTCGAGAAGACCGACAACTGGCTGTCGCACGGCAACCCGTGGGAGATCGACAAGCCCGATGCCAGCTACCTGGTGAAATGGGGCGGCCACACCGAGACGTACACCGACGTCACCGGGCGGCTGCGGGTGCGGTGGGTGCCGCAGCGGGTACTCAAAGGCGTCTCCTACGACACCCCGGTGCAGGGTTACGACGTCAACACCTGCAACACGCTGACGCTGTGGAGCGCGCGGGCGGTGGAGTCCTTCGCCCTGGAGGCGTTCAACACCGGCGACTTCTACAAGGCCGTCGACGAGGAGGTGGTCTCGGAGACGGTGTCGAAGGTGCTCTATCCCAACGACGAGCCCGACGCCGGCAAGCGGCTGCGTCTGCTGCAGCAGTACTTCTTCGTCACGTGCTCACTGCAGGACATCCTCGACATTCACCTGCACCGGTCGCACCGCCCGTTGACGGACCTGCCGGAGAAATGGGCGATCCAGCTCAACGACACCCATCCCTCGATCGCGGTCGCGGAGTTGATGCGCCTGCTGCTCGACGAGCATCACCTCGACTGGGACACCGCGTGGGACCTGACCGTGCGCACGTTCGGCTACACCAACCACACGCTGCTGCCCGAGGCGCTGGAGACGTGGCCGCTGAGCCTGTTCGGGGAGGCGCTGCCGCGGCACCTGGAGTTGATCTACGAGATCAACGCGCGCTTCCTCGACGAGGTGCGGGCGGCGTTCCCCGGCGACGAGGACCGGGTGCGCCGGATGTCGCTGATCGGTGAGGACGGTGGCCGGTCCGTGCGGATGGCGCATCTGGCCACCGTCGGCAGCCACACCGTCAACGGGGTGGCGGCCCTGCATTCGGAGCTGCTCAAGGCCAGCGTGCTCAAGGACTTCTACGAGATGTGGCCGGAGCGGTTCGGCAACGTGACCAACGGGGTGACCCCGCGGCGGTTCCTAGCGCTGTCCAACCCGGGGCTGCGGGAGTTGCTCGACGAGTCCATCGGCCCGGGCTGGCTGACGCGGCTCGACCGGCTGCACGGCCTCGAGGCGTTCGTCGACGATCCGGCCTTCCGGGCGCGGTGGCGGGAGATCAAGCGCGCCAACAAGTCCCGGCTGGCCGAGTATGTGCACGCGGTCACCGGCATCGAGCTGGATCCGGCGTGGATGTTCGATGTCCAGGTCAAGCGGATCCACGAGTACAAGCGCCAGCATCTGATGGTGCTGCACATCATCGCGCTGTACCGGCGGCTGAAAGCCGATCCGACGCTGGTGATCCCGCCGCGGGTGTTCATCTTCGGCGGGAAGGCCGCGCCCGGCTATCACATGGCCAAGCGGATCATCAAGCTGATCACCGCGGTCGGCGACACCGTCAACGCCGACCCCGACGTCAACCGGTTCCTCAAAGTGGTGTTCCTGCCGAACTTCAACGTCAAGACCGCGCACCTGGTGTACCCGGCGGCCAACCTGAGCGAGCAGATCTCCACGGCCGGCAAGGAGGCCTCCGGCACCGGCAACATGAAGTTCATGATCAACGGCGCGCTGACGATCGGCACGCTCGACGGCGCCAACGTCGAGATCCGGCAGGAGGCAGGCGCGGAGAACTTCTTCCTGTTCGGTCTGACCGAGGATCAGGTCGCCGACGTGACCGCGCAGGGCTATCACCCGCTGAGCCGCGTCGAGTCGGATCCGGAGCTGGCCGGGGTGCTCGAGTCGATCGCGTGCGGAACGTTCACCCAGGGCGACACCGAGGTGCTGCGCCCGATCGTCGACAACCTGTGCCACCACGACCCGTTCCTGGTGCTGGCCGACTTCCGGTCCTACGTCGACACCCAGGCCGAGGTCAGCGCCGCGTGGCTGGACCGCGACACGTGGACGCGGATGTCGATCCGCAACACCGCGCGCAGCGGACGTTTCTCGTCGGACCGGGCGATCCAGGAGTACTGCCGCGACATCTGGGGCGTCGGCCCGATGTCGGTCCCGCTGTAGAAAATCGCTTGCCTGAACCGGTGTCGGCGTGGCTGGCTCGGGGGCATGCCAGAGCTCCCGGACATGTTCGCCGCCGACGGTTTCGTAAGGGTCGCCGGCGTGGTGCCGCGCGAGGTGGCCGACGCCGCCCGCGCGCTGCTGTGGGCCCAGTTGGGGGTGTCCCCCGAGGGCCCATGGACGTCCGGCGCGCAGCCGGTGCGGTGGGCGGCCGACCTGACCGGCCAAGGCCCGTTCGGCGAGATCGTGCGCAGCGCGGTGCTCGCCGACGCGCTCGACGCGCTGTGCGGAGCGGGCGGCTGGGTGCGGCCCGGCGCGCTCGGCAACATCCCGGTGCGGTTCCCGGTGCGGCCGCCGGCCGATGACCGGGGTTGGCACATCGACCTGAACACCCCACAGCCCGACGGGTCCTGGGCGGTGACCAGTCGGCCGCACACGCTGTTGATGCTGATGTTGCTGTCCGAGGTGACGCCCGACGACGCCCCGACCCGGCTGCGGGTGGGTTCGCACCGCGACACCGCCGCGGTGCTGGGCGCCCACCCGCTCGACGACCCCCTCGACGCGGTGGCGGCGGCACGGCTGGTGGAACCGGCCAGCGCCGGTCGGCCCGTGCGCTACGCGACCGGCGCCCCTGGGGACGTCTACCTGGTGCATCCGTTCACGGTGCACGCCGCCGACGCACACCGCGGTGCCACACCGCGCTTCATGGCGCAGACTCCGGTTCCCCTGACCCCGGCATGCGATCTCGGCGCGATCATGGATCGGTAACGACCCGGTCACTGCGCCGCGCGGCACCCGCGGGCCCCCGCTTCGCGGCCCCTACCGTGACCCGCGTGGCGTCCCTTCGACATCGGATCCGCCGCGTCGGCGCACGGCTGGCCGCCGCGGTGTTGCTCCCCGCTGCCCTGCTGACCGTGGCGCCGCCGTCTCCCGCGCACGCGTTCTCGCGGCCGGGCCTGCCGATCGAGCAGCTCGACGTGCCGTCCCCGTCGATGGGTCGCAACATCCGCGTCGAGTTCCAGCACGGCGGACCACATTCGGTGCTGCTGCTGGACGGACTGCGCGCCCAGGAGGACTTCAACGGCTGGGACATCAACACCGCGGCGTTCGAATGGTTCCACGAGTCCGGCGTCTCGGTGATCATGCCGGTCGGCGGCCAGGCCAGTTTCTACGCGGACTGGTACCGCCCCGCCAAGGGCAACGCCGGCACCGTCACCTACAAGTGGGAGACGTTCCTGACGCGGGAGCTGCCGACCTGGCTCGCGGCGAACCGGGGACAGGACCCCTTTGGCAACGCCGTTGTCGGACTGTCGATGTCGGGCAGCGCGGCGCTGACACTGGCGGCATGGCATCCGCGGATGTTCAAGTTCGCGTCCTCACTGTCGGGATATCTGGCGCCGTCGCGCGGGCTGTGGCCGACGCTGATCGACATCTCGATGCAGGACGCCGGCGGCTACGACGCCATCGACATGTGGGGCAAGCCGGGTTCGGCGGCCTGGCTGCGCGCCGACCCGACCGTCAACATCAACCGCCTGGTCGCCAACCGCACCGCGTTGTGGATCTACTGCGGCAACGGTGCGACGTCGGACCTCGACACCGGTGGCGATCTCGGGGCGAGTTTCAGCGCCGGGTATCTGGAGAACATCACGCTGAGCACCAACAAGGAGTTCCAGAGCAAGTACCTCGCCGCCGGTGGCCGCAACGCGGTGTTCAACTTCCCGCCCAACGGAACTCACAGCTGGGGCTACTGGGGTGCGCAGCTGCAGGCCATGAAGGCCGACATCGTCCGGCTCCTGACGCCGCCGCCACCTCCCCCACCGCCCGCGCCGCCGGCTCCGCCGGTCCCGGGAGCGCCGCCGGCGGCGGCACCCCCGCCTGTGGGTTAGCGCCTATTTGAAGTGCGGCTCGAGCAGCGTCGACCACGCGTTGCCGAGTTGGATGAACTCGTCCTCGCAGCCCTCGGCGCGGCCCTGCGGCAGCGCCCCGCTGCTGACCAGGTCGGCGTTGGCCTCGGGGTCGGCGCCGTAGATCCAGCACTGCAGGTTGTAGGTCCTGGTCTCGTCGAGCGAGTGCGAGTCGGCGAGTTCGTCGGCGCCGATCGAGTCGCGCTGTTCACCCAGTGCCTGGAAGGTGCGCGCGAAGTCCTTCACCGCCTGTACCGAATCGGGGTCGAGCGTGCCGTCGTCGTTGGGCGCCAACAGCACGAACGCGGCCAATTGGTCGGCGACATCTTCCTCGCGCCCCGTCACGGGCAGGTCGTAGAGGCTGATCGCCATGTGGCCGACCTCGTGGTAGAAGGTCGCGATCTCCGAATTCACCGCTGCGAGAACGGGATCGGGTGCGCCGTCCTCGGCGAAGGTGGTCAGCGCCAGGTCGATGTCCTCGTAGCACATGGTGATGCTGTTCTCCGACGGACTCCACCAGGCGTTGGCCTCACCGCACTCCGAGCCGAGCAGCGCGATGTCGTTGGGCAGGATCATCGAGTCGTTGATGTCGGCGGCGAGGTCTTCGAGCAGGTCGTTCACCTGCATCAGTTCGCGGCCGTTGACGGCTTCGGGGCTCTGCGCGTCCTCGTAGGTGACGATCATGGTGCCTCCGCCCTCGTCGGCGACGTGGGCATCCGACTGTTCCTGCGCGGACGCGGAACTCGGTGACTGCGGCGGCTGCTCCTGCGCCCCGCCGCACCCCACCAACACCAGTGCGAGCGCCGAGCCCGCCACAATGAACCGACCCATGTCTCTCCTTCAGCCGTCACACAGAATTGACACGGTGGCAGATTTTGAGCAAACGCGGGCCGATTCGCGCGAATTGGATAATGGCTATCGGGGTTGCTCGCCGACGGCCACCGGCCGCGCCTCGGCGCTCCACTGCGACCACGAGCCTGGGAACAGTGCCGCGTCGATGCCCTGCGAGACAAGAACTGCCACTGTCAGCGACGCGGTGACGCCTGACCCGCAGTAGACGGCGGTGTCGTCGCCGACCGTTCCGATGGTTTGCTGGAGTGCCGCTGCGGGCAGGAGTGCTCCGTCGGTCAGCAGCGCGGTGCTCGGCACGTTGCGGGCGCCGGGGATGTGGCCGGCGACGGGGTCCACGGGCTCGGTCTCCCCGCGGTAGCGTTCCGGGGCCCGGGCGTCGAGCAGCGTTTCAGCGGTGGCCGCCTGTTCGGCGGTGACGGTCGGCAGCGCGCCGGCGTACAGGTCGTCGTGCGCGACGGTGACGTCGCCGGCTTCGGGAACCGCTGTGCCGGTGTGGAGTTCACCGCGCCAGGCGCTCAGTCCGCCGTCGAGGATCCGCACGTCGGGGATGCCGGCGGCGGTCAGCACCCACCAGGCGCGCGCGGAGCCGGCCCGGTTCCAGTCGTCGTACACGACGATCGGCACGCCGGTGCGCACGCCCCAGCGCCGCGCCGCGGCCTGCACCGCGGCGCCGGACGGCAGCGGGTGGCGACCGCGCCCGGCGACGGTGTGGTCGCTGAGTTCGTCATCGAGCGAGACGTACACCGCGCCCGGCAGGTGCCCCCGCCGGTAGGCCTCGGTGCCGTCGGGGCGGCTGAGCTCCCAACGCACGTCCAGCAGCGTCGTCAGATCGCCCGAGTCGAGCCGGCGGGCCAGCTCGTCGGCGGTGATGAAGACGTCGGCGCGGCTAGCCATCGATCAGCATCTCCTGGAGCTGCTCGGCACTGAACGCACCCGGCGCGCGACCTTCCCGCGCGGCCCGGCGGGCCAGGCGCGCCAGCGCGGCGTTGATCGGTGCGCTCCCGCCGCAGCGGTGGGCGATCCGCACGATCTCGCCGTTGAGGTAGTCGGTCTCCACGCCGCCGGTCTGACGGGCCAGCGACTGCCACGTCGAGTTGGGCACCACGCCGTCGGTGCCCGGCACCGGCCGCATGGTGAGGTGGTCGCCGCGCGCGGCGTCGGCCTCGGTCGTCGAGGTGTATGCGATCCCGGCGCGTTCGAGCGCGGCGCTGCCCTCGGCGACCACGGCGTCACCGAGGCTGCCGAGCACCTCGTAGGAACCGGTCAGCGCGACAACGGAATTGGTGAGGTTGCTCAGCAGCTTGTTGTATTTCCACGGAGCGACGTCGGCGGGCAGGGAGATCCGGATTCCCGCGGCGGTCCAGGTCTCGGCGATGTCGCTCAGCAATGCCTGGTCCGCGGGGGTGGTCAGCGCCGCCGGCCACCGGCCGATGTGGAACTGACCTGCCACCGGCCACGACCGCACGATCACCTCCCCCGGGGTGACGTGGGCGGCGGGCATCCACACGCACACCCCGAAGACGCGGGCGAAGTATCGCAGGGCCATCTCCTCGGCCGCCACGCCGTTGAGCGCGGTCAGCACCGGTAGTCGCTCGCCGGCCGTGCCGACCACCTGCTCGCCGACGTGCACGGGGCGGTCGGCCCACTCCTGCAGCGCGGCGTCGAGTTGGTGGGTCTTGGTCGCGAACACCAGGACGTCGCGGAGGTCCAGCCGCACCCCGTCGGGTCCGCCGGCGGCGGTGACCTCGATGCCGTACGCGCCGTCGGGGGTGCGCAGCAGCAGTCCCCGCTCGGCCAGCGCCGCGCCGTGGGCGCCGCGCCCGACGAGGACCGCCTCGGTCCCGGAGCGGGCCAGCAGGCCGCCGACGACGCCGCCGATCGCGCCCGCGCCGACGATGACGTAACGGTGCTCGTTCACCCTCCCCACCGTAGTCGGGCAGGATTGCCGGTGACATGAACGAGGCAGACGACATCGACCCGTCCTCCAGGAGACGCCACATCACCCGGCTGGTCGTGTTCGTCGCGTTCCTGGGCGTGCTGTTCTATCTGGTCGCGGTGCGGCGGGTGATCGACGTCGAGGAAGTGCGGGGGTTGGTGCAGGCCACCGGCCCGCTGGCGCCGCTGGCCTACGTCGTGGTGTCGGCGACGCTGGGCGCGGTGCTGGTGCCCGGGCCCATTCTCGCCGCGGCCAGCGGTTTCCTGTTCGGACCGCTGCTCGGCACCTTCGTGACGCTGGGCGCCACCGTGGGCACCGCGATGATCGCGAGCGTGGGCGGACGACGGGCCGGCCGCGACAGTGCCCGCGCGCTGCTGGGTCCGGCGCGCACGGCGCGCGTCGACGCGCTCATCGACAAGGGCGGGCTGTGGGCGGTGGTCGGACAGCGGTTCGTTCCGGGGGTGTCGGATGCGTTGGCGTCCTATGCGTTCGGCGCGTTCGGGGTGCCGCTGTGGCAGATGGCGGTCGGGGCGTTCATCGGGTCGGCGCCGCGCGCGTTCGTCTACACCGCGCTCGGGGCGTCGATCGGCGAGTTCTCCGCGCCGCTGGCCTACTCGGCGATCGCGGTGTGGTGCGTGATGGCGGTGATCGGCGCGTTCGCCGCGCACCGGGGTTGGCGCCGGTGGCGGCGCGGATCCGAGCCCACCCCGGACTGACGTCCCGGCCGCGGCGGGGCCACCCTGGAATCATGGACGGGGTGTCCGTCTCCCATGTCTTCGCGTCCGACAACGCGGCCCCCGCGCATCCGGCAGCGCTGCGGGCGCTCGACGAAGCCAACGACGGTGCCGCGGCGGCCTACGGCGCCGACCCGGTCTCCGAACGCGCCGCCGACGCGCTCCGGGCGGCGTTCGACTGCCCCGAGGCCGAGGTGCTGTTCACGTTCACCGGCACCGCGGCGAACATCATCGCGCTGGCCTCGGCGGTGCAGCCGTGGCAGGAGATCCTCTGCAGTGACATCGCCCATGTCTTGGTCGACGAGGCCGGCGGCCCGGTGCGGCTGTCCGGTGCGCAGCTGACGCGGCTGCCCAGCAGCGACGGCCTGATCGCGCCGGCGCATCTGGACCGCCACGCGGCGCGGCGCGGCCCGGTGCATCATTCGCAGCCCCGCATCGTCAGCGTCACCCAGTCCACCGAGAACGGCCGGGTGTGGAGTGCGGCGGCGATCGGCACGTTCGTCGACCACGCCCACGACCTGGATCTACTCGTCCATGTCGATGGTTCGCGTATCGCCAACGCTGTTGCCGCGCTGGATGTTCCGCCGTCACAGGCGCTGGGCGACGCCGATGTCGTCACCGTCGGCGGCACCAAGAACGGTATGTTGTTCGGCGATGCGATCCTGGTGCGCAGACCGGAGCACTTTCCGGGAATCCGGTTCACCCAGAAGCAGATCGGGCATCTGGCCAGCAAGCAGCGTTATGTGGCAGCGCAGTTCGCGGCGTTCTTCACCGACGACACCTGGTTGCGCAACGCCGCGCATGCCAACGCCATGGCGGCACGGTTGGCCGCCGGCTTCGAGGGGCTGGGGCTGCGGCTCGCGGCCCCCACCGAGGCGAACGAGGTGTTCGTGGAACTGCCGCCCGAAGCGCACGGGGCGTTCGGGCGGCACTACGCCGTGCACCAGCCGGACCTGGACGTGCCGGTGGTGCGGTTCGTCTGCGCGTGGTCGACCACCGAGCAGGAGGTCGATGACGCGCTGGCAACGATGAAATCCGTCATGGATTCTTGATTAACCAAATACATTGCCCGGACAGGTATTTCAGCGGCTTCGGTACGCTGGGTGGGGACACACGACACAAAGGAGTGAGTGTTGCCCCGCTATCAACTTCCTGACATCTCCGATCTGCGCCGGCTCGGCGAACCCCACGAGATCGCCATCACCGTCTACGCCGAGACCCAGCCCGGGCCTGATCAGCGGGAGAACAACCTGCTGACCGCCAAGAGTGCCGTCGACGAGGCGCTGCGCACGGTGCGTGAGCGCGGTGCCGGTGGTCACGTCGAGAAGCAACTCCGCGACCGGTGGGACGACATCGCCGGCTCCGAGCTCTGGCTGCGGCCGTCGCGGTCGCTGGCGATCTTCATCGCCGAGGACTTCCACGAGGTCTATGTGCTGCCGAACGCGCTGCTGACGCAGTCGCAGGTCGGCGCGTACTTCGATATCGGCCAGCTGGTGCGGGCGGTGACCACCCCGCAGGAGGCCTACGCGCTGACGCTGTCGGCCAACGGCTGGAACCTGTGGCGGGCCACCGCCGCGTCGCGCGCCGAGGAGCTGCCGCTGTCCGGTGAGCACGCCGCCGACGTGGCCGAGGCGACCAACCGCGCGACGGTCCGCGACCGCGACCACGTGCGCCGCCTCGTCGGTGACGAGGGCAAGAAGACTCTATTGGAGACCTACGCCAAACGCGTCGTCGAAGCCGTGGAATCCGAACTGACACAAATCGATCCGAACGCAGCCACCCCGCTGTTCCTGTTCGCCACCGATCCGCTGCTCAATCTGTATCGCGCGCAGGACCACAAGCGCCCGCTGGTATCGGTGCCCGGCGCCCCGGACGAGCTGCGACCCGACCAGATCGACGAGGCGATCCGGGCGCAGCTGTCGACCATCAACGCCGAGCACACCTCCGCGCTGGTCAGCCACATCGCCGACGGGGTCAGCCGCGGGCTGGTGGCCACCGACCTGCAAGACATCGGTCGCGCCGCCGCCGCAGGAGCCGTGTCGACGCTGGTCTACAACTTCACCGTCGGCATCCTCGGCAGGTTCGACGACGCCACCGGAGAGGTCACCGTCGGCGACGACGGTTATGACCTGCTGTCCCGCATCGCGGTGACGGTGCTCGACAAGGGCGGCGAGGTGATCGCG
The DNA here is from genome assembly GCA_050205485.1 of Mycolicibacterium vaccae. Classification (GTDB taxonomy): domain Bacteria; phylum Actinomycetota; class Actinomycetes; order Mycobacteriales; family Mycobacteriaceae; genus Mycobacterium; species Mycobacterium vaccae_A. Next base: position 80,830 of record JBNMQW010000010.1, read on the forward strand.
GTGCGGCCCGAGGAGGTCGACGCCGACATCTGGAACGGGACCGCGGTGGCGGGTCTGCGCTTCGCGTCGACCTGACCGGGGTATCCCCCGCGCATGAGCACACCGAACGAGCCTCCGGAGCGGCTCGCGCCCGCGGAGGTGCCGGAACGTCTGACCCCCGAGGACGTCCCGGACACCCCCGCGGCGCCGGAAACCGCGCCGCACCCCGGCCCGCCCCAGCGCTGACCCCTTGTTCCGCGAGCGCGCGCGTCTGCCCGCCCACGCGCGGCGTGTCGCGCGCACTTTGGGCACGCTCGCGACCGCGCAACGCGTCGTCGGATGCAGTGCGGCTCACCCGGTTTGCTCCGTTTCGAACGGTCCGTCCCGGGTAGCCGAACCTCCGACCACAGAACGGAGTACCTCATGCGCGCAGCGATGCTGGAAGAAGTCGGCCAGACCCCCCACGTCCGGGACGTCGAGGAGCCCGGCGGCGACGACGTCGTCACCGTGACCCTGGCCGGGTGTAACCCGGTGGACCTGGCCCTGGCGTCCGGCGCGATGGGCGACATCGAGGTGCCCAAGGTCGTCGGCAAGGAGGGCGTCGGCCTGACCGACGACGGCACCCGCGTGTACTTCGACTCGCCGCCTTCACCGTTCGGGTCCTGGGCGCAGCGCACCCGCGTCGACCCGGAGAAGGTGTATCCCGTCCCAGACGGCCTGGACGACGACGTCGCCGTCGCGCTGGGCATCGCCGGCCTCGCGGCATGGCTGCCGCTGACCCACCACAGCGACGTGGCGGACAAATCAGTACTCGTGCTGGGCGCCACCGGTGTGGTCGGCAGCATCGCGGTGCAGGCCGCGAAGATCCTCGGCGCCCGCCGGGTCGTCGCAGCGGGCCGCAGTCCGGAGGCACTGGACAAGACCCACGACTTGGGCGCGGACGCGACGGTGCGGCTCGGCGGCGACGATGACGTCGAGGCGTTGACCGCGCAGGCCGACGGCGGCTACGACGTCGTGGTCGACATGGTCTACGGCGACCCGTTCCTGGCGGCGCTGAAGTCCTCGGCGGTCGGCGCGACGCTGATCACCGTCGGCCAGGGCGCCGGCGGTGCGCCCGGGGTGCCGTTCCGGGATCTCATGGGCCGCAGACACATCGGCCATTTGAACGACTTCCTGCCCGTCGAGGTCGCCCGCCGGGCGTATGCGGATCTGACCGGGTTGGCCGTGCAGGGTCGCATCACGGTGGAGACCACACGGTATTCACTCGAGGAGGCGGAGAAGGCGTGGCAAGCCCAGGCCGACGGCCCGCACGTCAAGATAGGAGTGCTGCCGTGATGACGAGGTATCCCGATTTCGACACGATGCCCATCGGCCACGCCTGGCGTGCCGGTTCCGCTGGCAAGACGCGGGCGAGCACCGACCCGTACACCGGCGACACTCTCACGGAGATCCCGCAGGCCGACGAGAACGACCTCGACGAGGCGTATCGCACCGCCGTTGAGGCGCAACGGGATTGGGCGGTTGCTCCGCCGGCGGAGCGCGCCGCGGTGATGCGCGCCGCGGCGGACGTGATGACGAACCGCAAGGACGAGGTGGTCGACTGGCTGGTCCGCGAGAGCGGCGGGACGCTCGCCAAGGCCGAGTTGGAGTGGGGCCTGGTGCGCTCGGTGATGTGGGAGTCGGCGTCGATGCCCCATCACGTGGAGGGTCGCATCATGCCGTCGGACATTCCGGGCAAGGAGAGCCGCGTCTACCGCGGGCCGGTCGGCGTGGTGGCGGTCATCTCGCCGTGGAACTTCCCCATGCAGCTGTCGAACCGGTCGGTCGCTCCGGCGCTGGCGGTCGGCAACGCGGTGGTCCTGAAGCCGGCCGGCGACACCCCGGTGACCGGCGGGCTGTTGCTGGCCCGGATCTTCGAAGAGGCCGGCCTGCCCGCGATGCTGCTCTCGGTGGTGGTGGGGTCGGGTTCGGACATCGGCGACGCGATCGTCGAGCATCCGACACCGCGGGTGGTCAGCTTCACCGGCTCCACACCGGTCGGCAAGGGCATCGCGGAGAAGGCGGGTCTGAAGAAGCTCGCGCTGGAGCTCGGCGGCAACGGACCGTTCGTGATCCTCGACGACGCCGATCTGGACCTGGCGGTGCAGGCCGCGGTCTTCGGATCGTTCTTCCACCAGGGCCAGATCTGCATGCGCATCAACCGGATCATCGCCGACGCCGCGGTGCACGACGAGTTCCTGGACCGCTTCGTCGCGCGGGTCAGGGCGCTGAAGGTGGGCGATCCGCGCGATCCCGACGTGCAGCTCGGGCCGATCATCAACTCCTCACAGCTGGAGGGCATCCAGGACATGATCAGCCGAGCCCAGCAGGACGGCGCCGAGGTGGTGCTGGGCGGGGAGCCGTTCGGTCCGACGGGTCAGTGCCTGCCGCCGCATGTGCTGACCGGCACCAACGATGTCGCCACCGCCCGCGAGGAGGTGTTCGGCCCGGTCATCACGGTGATCCGCGCCGAGGGTGAGGACGACGCACTCAAGATCGCCAACGACACCGAGTACGGGTTGTCGTCGTCGGTGTTCAGCCGCGACGTCGACCGTGCCGTGCGGTTCGGTCGCCGGATCCAGGCGGGCATGACCCACATCAACGACGCCCCCGTCAACGACGACGCGAACACGGCGTTCGGCGGCGAGAAGGGTTCGGGCATCGGCCGTTTCGGCGGCCAGTGGGCCGTCGACGAGTTCACCACCGACCACTGGGTCTCGGTGCAGCACTCCCCCCGCCCGTACGCCATCTGACCTCGCCTTGTTCCGCGAGCGCGCGTGTCTGCCCGCCCCCGTGCGGCGTGTCACGGGCACTTTGCGCACCCTCGCGGCGCCCGACCGCGCCGAAAAATGTCCTAGGGTGGCGTCATGCACCCCTGGCCCACGGCGATGGGCATGACCGTGCCGATCGTCAACGCCCCGATGGGCGGCGTCGCGGGCGGAGCACTAGCCGCCGCGGTGTCCGAAGCCGGCGGTCTGGGCATGATCGGAATGGGCAGCAGCGCAACGGATGCCGATCTCACTCGGCAACTGACCCACGTCCGGCACCTCACCGCACCGTTCGGCATCGGCCTCATCGGGTGGCGGCTGCACCACGAACCGGCGCTGCTGGACGTCGCATTGCAGGCGGCACCCGCGCTGCTGTCGGTCAGCTTCGGCGACGACTGGTCCTGGGTCACGCGAGCACGCGATTCCGGCGTCATCACCGTCACCCAGGTCGCGGATCTGCCGGAAGCCGAGCGCGCGGCAACCGCCGGCGTCGACGTGCTGGTGGCGCGCGGCGCCGAGGGCGGCGGCCACGGCAGACCCAAGGTCGGGACGCTGCCGCTCCTCGCCCAGGTCGTCGACCACATCAGCCTGCCCGTGCTTTCTGCCGGCGGAATCGGTTCCGCGCGTGCGGTTTCCGCAGCGCTAGCCGCCGGCGCGGCGGGCGTGTGGGTCGGTACCGCGCTGGCGGCGTGCACCGAGTCGCTGCTCACCGACGCGGCCCGCCACGCGATGTTCGCCGCGCAGAACACCGACACCCTCACGTCCCGCGTCTTCGACATCGCGCTCGGCTACCCGTGGCCGGCCGATCTGCCGGAACGGGTGCTGCGCAACACGTTCATCGACCGGTGGCAGGAGCGCGAAGACGACATCGACGCCGACGCCAGAGCACTCCTGCGCGCCGCGATCTCCGCCGACGACTACTCCATCGCGCCGATCAACGCCGGGCAGGCCGTGGGGCAGGTGAGCGCGAAGGAGCCGGCCGCGGCCGTCATCGCCCGCCTGACTGCCGCCGACTAACCCAGCGATTCCCAGAACCGCGTAAGCGCCGCGGCGCCGCGCGCGGGGTCCTCCACCATCCACCAGTGCCCCAGCCCCTCGAGCACCTCGGTGCGCGCCCCCGCACGCTCGGCGGCGCGCAGCCGGTTGTCGCTCTGCCCGATGAACGGGTCCTCGGTCGCCAGCAGCGACAGCCCGGGCCGCGCCGCGGCGTTGCCCAGCGCCTTGCCCGCCTCGGCCATCGCGGGCTGGGCCGCCGACCGGTACAGCGCGAGGATCGCCCGGCCCATATCGTCGTCCTGCGCAGCGGCCACGGCCGCCGCGGTGTCGTGCGGGATGCCCAGCGACTGCATCAGCTCCGTGCGCGCCTCCAACCCGCCGCCGATCATCGACGCGATCAGCTCCTCGCCCGCGCCGGGCGTCTGCCACGTCTGGGCCATGTCGTGCCAGACGTAGTCCGGGTCGAACAGCCCGAGGACGTCGCTCGCCCAGCTCCGGACCAGTTCGGGACGGTGCATGACCACGTTGACGACGTGCCCGCCGCCCCAGTCGTGACCGACCAGGTCGACCGGCCCGTCGATCCCCGTCAGTTCGCGCTCCAGCCAGTCCCGGTACTCCAGGAACGTCGCGCCGAAACCGTCGGGCAGCGGCGCCCCGAAGCCGGGTGGCGAGAGCAGGACGACGTCGTCGCGGCCCAGCTCGGCGACCAGCGGCCCCCAGATCGCGTCGGTTTCCGGGTTGCCGTGCACGAAGACCACCGTCATGGTCGCCATCCTGACACGGCCGCTCTACTCGGCGGCGCCGACGGGCGCGCTGTAGATGAACCCCGGCGCGGCGAACTCCAGCGTCCCCTCGGAGCGCACGACGACGCGCAGCATGGTCACCTCGTCGTCCTCCCGGATCCGCTCCATGTAGCGCGTCAGGTGCTCCAGGTCCTCGTCTTCGATGTAGGTCGTCATCACCACCCGGTTCCGCAGGGCATTGCCGCACACCGGCGGGACCGGTGACGCGTCGTCCGGGAGGATGACCAGCAGCGGCTGCTCCACGCCGTCTCCCCCGGAGCAGTCGTGCATCCCACCCAGCCACCGGAACGGCGCCACCGCGCCGCAATTGCCACATCTCATCAGAACCCCCTGTCGAACCGCCCCCGATTCTACCGTCGGCCGGCGACATATCTGCTGTTCAGGGCACATTTCCGCGGGCGTCGGCCGCGCCCGTCCGGGACGCCGTCGCCGCGGTGGCCTATCTTGGACCGTCGGCACGGAAGCGGAGGGAGGTCAGGTGGAGGACAACACCACGCTGTCCGTCGCTGACCTGTACGCGCACAACCGCGACCTGCAGAGTTCGCGCGCCCTGCGGCTGCTGGCCACCACCAACCTGAGCCTGTACGCGACGCTGATGGAACGCCACCTGTGCGACGGGGTGGTCGGCGAGACGGAGCTGGTGGTCGCCGTGGAGCGCGACCTGGCCGACCTGGACGCCACCGACGGGCAGTCGGCGCTGACGTTGATCAAGTCCTGGGCCAGCCAGGGCTGGCTACACCGCGTGGTCGACGAGCGCAGCGACCGCAACGTCTGCTACCTCACCCAGGACGCCCGCCGCGCGCTGGACTTCCTGCGCGGCATGCGCCGCAACGACACCATCGCCACCGGCGGCTCGATCAACGGCATCGCGGCCCGGCTCAAGCAGGTCGCCGTCCGCGTCGACGGCGACCCGGTCCGCGTGCGCAAGCACATCGAGAGCGAAATCGCCGCTCTGCAAGCAGAACTCGACGAACTCGACTCCGGCCGCCGCCCGGAGCCCGATGTCACCGACTGCTACGACGAGGCGCGGGCGATCGCGCTGCAGATGGAGCGGCTGATCACCGACATCGGCCAGTACGGCACCATGATCGAGCAGGCCACCGCCGCGCTCGACGAGCCCATCGACTCCAACGTCGCCTACCGCGACCGGCAACGCCAGATGTACGCCGACTACCAGGCCGCCTGGGACTCCCAGGGCCGCGACAGCCACCGCGCGTTCCTGCGGATGATCAACGACCCCGACCAGCGCGCCGAGTTCGAGGCCGACGTCGCCGCGGTCGCCGAGGGGCTGCCCGCGCTCGACCCGGCGCTGCGCAAGGTGATGGCCGGGTTCTTCGAGCTGGTCGGCCACCAGATCGATGAGGTGGAGCGCATCCAGCAGCGCTGCGCGCAGCGCGTCAAGAGGTTCACCGCGTTCGGCACCCTCGAGCAGAGCCGCGGCGTGGCCCGCCAGCTCAACGAGGCCATCGGCGCGGCCCGCAATCTGCTCAAGACCAGCCTCATCGACTCCCGCCTGGCCATCGAGCTGCCGTTGGCGCGGCACACGATCAGCTCGGTGGGCGCGCTCAGCTTCAAGATCGGCGACCTGTCGGCGCCGAAACCGGCGAAGCCCGCCGACGGCGAGGTCGACCTGACCAGCTTCGCCGCGCTGTCCACCCAGGTCGACGCGCCGGCGATGACCGAGATGCTCAACGCGGCGATCAGCCGGGGTCCGGTGTCACTGCCGCAGGCGGTGGCGATGGTCGAGAACGCCTACCTCGGACATGTCATCGTGTTGTGGTCCTGGGCGCTCAAGCAGCCCAATCCCGAAGGGGCGCAGTCGACGACCGTCCGCTTCCGCTCCCTCGACGGCAAGGACCGCGAAATCGCCGTGCCCGACCTGCAATTCACCGAACCCATCAGCACTCTCGCCGGAGCCACCGCATGACGACCGACCAGGCCGCCGACTACGCCGCGTTCTCGTCCCTGCCGCAGGTCGACCAGAACGCCCGTCCCCCGCACCAGCGGCGGCCGCGGTTCGACGGCGACGTGTCCGAGTTACCCGACCGCGCCTGCTGGGCGCTGCAGCATCTGTTGACCCGCCGCTACATCAGCGCCGAATCCGACAGCGACCTCTACGCCTGGGTTCTGGAGTACCGCGACCAGTTGGCGGTCCGGCTGTCCGAACTCGACCTGCTGCTGCGGGTGGTCGACGGGACCGATGTGGCGTTCGTCGAGCAGGCCCGCTACGAATCCGCCAGGGGCGTCAAGCTTCTCCGGCGCGAGCCGCTGGGCACCTACGACTCGATCCTCGCCCTACACCTGGCGCAGGTGATGCGCGCGTCGGGCGGGCAGAGCGTGCTGATCAGCCGTGAGGAGATGCACGGGTTGTTCGCCGGGGTGCTCAACGACACCGATCGCGACGCGGTGACGTTCGCGGCGCGTATCGACGGCGCGATCGCCCGGCTGGCGGGTCTGGAGATCCTGCGCAAGACCCGCGACGACGAGGACAGCTACACCATCAGCCCGGTCATCACCGCCGTGATGACCGCCAGCGTGATCACCGAGCTGCAGCAGCAGTTCGAGCAGCTCACCAATGGCGGAGCACCCGCCGAGGAGGCCGACGGTGACTGAGCAGTTCCACCTGTCCCGTTTGCAGATCATCAACTGGGGTGTGTTCGACGGCTACCATTCGATCCCGTTCAGCCCCGGGGGCGCGCTGATCGCGGGAGCGTCCGGAAGCGGCAAATCGTCTCTGCTGGACGCGATCTCGCTGGGATTCCTGCCGTTCAACCGCCGTAACTTCAACGCCTCCGGCGACAACACCGCCGCCGGCTCCAGCGCGGGCCGGCGCACCGTCGACAAGTACGTGCGCGGCGCGTGGGGTCAGCGCAGCGACGGCGGCACCAGCCGGGTGATGTATCTGCGCGGCGAGGGCACCGCATGGTCGGCGGTCGCGGTCACCTACGCCGGCGACTCCGGGCGCACCGTGACGGGTCTGGTGCTCAAGTGGCTGACCGGGGAGTCACGCAACGACTCGTCGAGCCGCTTCGTCATCGGTGACGGCGACCTCGACATCGAGGACGTCTGTAACCGTTGGGCGGCAGGGCGTTTCGATACCAGCGTGTTCAAGACTGACGGCTGGCGGTTCACCACGAAGGTGGAGTCGCAGTATCTGGCGCAGCTGTACGCGACGATCGGTATCCGCGCCTCGGATGCGGCGCAGCAGCTCCTCGGCAAGGCCAAGTCGCTCAAGAGCGTCGGCGGTCTGGAGCAGTTCGTGCGCGAGTTCATGCTCGACGAGCCCGACAGCCTGTCCCGGCTGCCGGAGGCGCTCAAGCAGATCGATCCGCTGGTGGAGGCCCGTGAGCTGCTCGCGGTGGCGCAGCGCAAGCGCAAGATCCTCGGCGACATCGAGAAGATCCAGCAGCGCTACGCCTCGGAGTCCTCGGATCTGGGCATCATCGATCTGGTGGACGCCCCGATGGTCCGCGCCTACACCGACCATGTTCGGGTGGCGCAGTGTCCCAACCAGATCGCGCAGCTCGACGCCACCATCGACCAGCTCGACGCCGAGTACGAGGACGTCACCCGAAGCCTGAATCTGGCCAAGGCCGAAGCGGATTCACTCAACGCGCAGATCAGCGGCAACAGCGCCAGCCTGGGACCGCTGCAGTCGCAGGTGACCGCCGCCGAGACCGAAGCCGAGCAGGTGTCCCGGCGCCGCGCGGCCTACGAGGACCTGCTCACCGCGCAGGGTCTGGACATCCCGGACATCGCCGAGCAGTTCTGGAACCTGCGCGAGGAGCTGCTGGCCGAGGCCAACGAGCTGCTCGCCAAGGTCGAACGCAACCGCGAGGCGTCCACCGACGCCGAGTACGCGCAGAAGGCCGCCCGTATCGCGCGCGACGACGCCGCCAAGGAACTCAAGCGCGTCGAGCACGTCGGTTCGGCCCTGCCCGAGTTCGCGCTGCTGATGCGCGAGCAGATCTGCGCCGCAGTCGATGTGGACACCGCCGAGCTGCCCTATGTCGCCGAGCTGATGGACCTGCGGCCCGACCAGACCCGCTGGCGTACCGCGGTGGAGAAGGTGCTGCGCGGCGCGGGCCTGCGGCTGCTGGTGCCCGACCAGCACTGGACGAAGGTGCTGCGGTTCGTCAACGAGACGAACATGCGAGGCCGCCTGGCGCTGCATCACGTCCGCACCAAGAACTACGGCGCACCACCTGCCGAGCCAGAGCCGAACACGTTGGCGGGCAAGCTGTTCCCGGTCGATCCGGACCATCCGTGCGCGGCGGAGGCTGTGGACATCGTCGCCACCGCCGGCGACCACGTCTGCGTCGACACCCCCGATGTGTTCGCGCGGTTCCGCCGCGCGGTCACCGACACCGGCCTGTACAAGGACTCCGACCGGGTGGCGATCAAGGACGACCGGCGCCCGCTCAAGCAGTCCGAGTACCTGTACCAGGGTGACGTGTCGGCCAAGATCAACGCGCTGACCATGGATCTGGCCGCGGCTGAGGAGGCTTACCAGAAGGCCCGGCGTACCGCCGACGACATCGCCGCGCAGCGCCAGCAGTGGCGGGACCGCGCCGCGGCGTGCAAGGCGATCTGCGAGCAGTTCGGCCAGTGGAATCAGATCGACGTGGAAACCGCGGACGGGCACGCCGACCGTCTGCGCGAGCAGTACGAGCTGCTGCTGGCCGACAATCCCGACATCGAGGCGCTGAACGCCCGCGCCGACGAATGTTGGTCGCAGATTCAGAAACTCATGACGCGGCGCGGCGCCATCCAGACCCGCCGCGACGATCTCGACGAGCGCCGCACCCGGCTGCTGGAGTTGCAGGACCGTCTGCAGCCGGCGTTCGTGTCCGAGCCGCTGACCGAGTTGTTGCAGCGCTACGCCAATCAGCTCCCGGTGACCCTGGAACTGCTGGAGCCCGAACCGCACCGTGATGCCTTGTTCGCCGCGATCAAGCGGGAGCGCGAGCAGCTCCGGGAGAGCAGGCGGCGCTCGTATGACGAGCTGGCGCGCATTCTGAACACGTTCGACACCACGTTCCCTGACGCAATCCCCAATGACAGCGACAACTTTGACGAGCGGGTGCACGACTACGTCGCGCTGTGCCGCCACATCGACGAGCGGGAGCTGCCGGAGGCGTACGAGCGGATGATGCGGCTGGTGACCGAGCAGGCGCCCGACGCGATCCTGACGCTGCACCGGGTCGCCGAGCAGGAGGCGCGGCGCATCGCCGAACAGATCGAGCGCGTCAACACCGGCCTGGGCGCGGTGGAGTTCAACCGCGGCACCCGCCTGACGCTGCGCGCGACCCCGCGGGTGCTGACCGCGGTGTCGGAGCTGACCGAGATCGTGCGGTCGATCAGCCGCCGCATCGCCGAGGTCGGGCTGGGTGACAAACAGGCGATCCTGGACCAGTACGCCGACATTTTGCGGCTGCGTAACCGGTTGGCGTCGACGGCGCCGGAGGACAAGGCGTGGACGCGCGATGCGCTCGACGTGCGCAACCGCTTCACGTTCGACTGTGCCGAGTGGGACGTCACCACCGGCGAGCTGATCCGCACACACAGCAACGCCGGCGACAACTCCGGCGGTGAGCAGGAGAAGCTGATGGCGTTCTGCCTGGCGGGCGCGCTGAGCTTCAACCTCGCAGCGCCAAGCGCCGCCGGTGAAGCGGAGGCCAACCGCCCGGTGTTCGCGCAGCTGATGCTCGATGAGGCGTTCTCGAAATCCGATCCGCAGTTCGCCCAGCAGGCGTTGCAGGCGTTCCGCAAGTTCGGGTTCCAGCTGGTGATCGTGGCGACGGTGCAGAACGCCACCACCATCCAGCCCTACATCGATAGCGTGGTCATGGTGTCCAAGACCGAGGCCACCGGGCGTAACGCCCGCCCGGTGGCGACGGTGGCCACCCGCACGATCTCGGAGTTCGCCGCGCTGCGGCGGGAGATGCGCACCGGCGCCAAGGTGCCCGCCCCCGCTTAGTCACGCAGCGCGTGCAGCACGGTGTCGACGACGCGGTCGAGGAACTCGGGCGTGGTGTGCAGCCGGCGACCGCAGATCCGCCAGAAGACGGGGGCGGCCACCAGGTCGAGCGCGTACTCGATGTCCACGTCGGGGTCCACCTCGCCGCGTGCGATCGCGGCGTCGATGACCGCCTGACCGGCCTCGCGCCGTGTGACGCCGATGCGCTCGGTGAGCGCGGCGGCCAGGCCGGGGTTTCGGGTGGCTTCGGCGAGCAGGTCGGGTAGCACGCGCGCCATCCGCGGGTCGCTGACCCAGTCGTCGACTCCGTGCACGAGTTCGGCCAGGTCGGCGCGGAGGTCACCGGAGCTGACCCCCGGTCCGGCCGGCACGCTGATGGTCGCCACCGCGTCGAGCACCATGTCCTGCTTGGACGGCCAGCGCCGGTAGAGCGCGGCCTTGCCGGCTTTCGCGCGCCGGGCGACGCCGTCCATCGACAACTTGCCGTAGCCGACCGCGGCGAGTTCGTCGAGGACGGCCTCGATGATGCCGTCGGTCACGTCGCGGCGTAGCCCGCGTACGCCGGCCCGGTCAACCACGGTGCACTCCTGAGGTCATGCGGGGAATACTACGCGAGACGGAACCGTTCCGTATCGTCGATGACACAACGACCGCTAGGAGAGAACATGCCCACCGACATGTCCACCGACGAGGACCGCCGCGCCCACACCGATCGCATCGTCGACGCACTGCTGGACAGCCTGCGCCGCAACGACATGCGCGCGTTCGCCGACCTCTGGGCGCCCGACGGGACAGTCCAGTTCCCGTTCGCCCCGCCCGGATATCCCGTGTTGCGCAGCCGCGACGAGGTGTGGGACTACGTCAAGGACTTCGACAGCATCATCCGCCTCGGCGCCATCACCGAGCACCGGCGCCACCACACGCTCGACCCCGCGACCGCAATCGTGGAGTACTCCGCCGACGGTGTCGCCGTGCAGACCGGCAGCGACTACCGCATGGGATACATCTCCGTGGTCACCACCGGCCCCGACGGCATCGTGGAGTTCAAGGACTACTGGAACTCGCTGGCCGCGGCCACCGCACTGGGCGGGGTCGACGCGGTCATGACCGCCTTCACGCAGGAGCGAAATGCCTGACGCCGGAGACTATCTCGTCACCGGGGCCACCGGAAACACCGGCTCGCACGTCGTCGCCGCGCTCCGCGCGTCGGGGCGGCGGGTCCGGGCCGCGAGCCGTCATCCCGGCGCCCACGGGGTCACGTTCGACTGGGCCGACGCCGCCACCTTCGCCCCGGCGCTGGCCGGTGTCGACGCGATCTATCTGGTCGCGCCGGTCAGCGTGGCCGATCCGATGCCGATGGTGGGCCCGTTCCTGGAATCGGCGGCGGCCGCGGGGGTGCGCCGGGTGGTGCAGCTGAGTTCGTCGGCGGTCGGACGGGGCGATCCCGGACTCGGCGAGATCCACGAACTCGGCGCCCGGCTCATCGACGAGTACACCGCGCTGCGGCCGTCGTGGTTCATGCAGAACTTCGTCGGCGACCACCCGCTGGCCGACGGGATCCGCCGGTCCCGGGAAATCATCTCGGCCACCGGAACCGGCCGGCTGGCGTTCATCGACGCAGCCGACATCGCCGCCGTCGCCGTCGAGGCACTGACCCGGCCACAGCACGTGGGCGCGGAACTGCTGTTGACCGGACCCGAGGCGTGGTCCTATCCGCAGGCCGCCGAACTGATTTCCGAGGCCATCGGCGAGCCGGTGCGCCACGTCGATGTGAGCACCGACGAACTGACGGCCCGGCTGACCAGCGCGGGCTATCCGGCCGAGTTCGCCGCGGCGCTGGCAGCATTGGACGGCCGGATCCGTTCCGGGGAGCAGGATTTCGTCACCGCGACGGTCTCCGAGATCACCGGACGGCCACCGACGGGCCTGCGGGAGTTCCTGACCCGGGAGTGCCAGCGGGTCGCCCTCTGACCCCGCGAGCAGACACAAACTCGCACACATTCCGCGGAAAGCACGCGAGTTTGTGTCTGCTCGGCGACGCCGGTCAGGGCACCCGCACCACCATCTCGATCTCGATCTGCAGGTCGGGGCCCGCCAGGGCCTGCACGCCGATGCCGGTGAGGCTCGGATGCGTCGACCCGAAGAACTCACCGAGCGCCGGGAAGGCCTCCTCGAGGCGGTCCGGGCTCAGGTCGACGATGTAGATGCGCGCCATCACGATGTCGTCGCGGGTGGCGCCGACGGAGTCCAGGCACACCTGCAGGTTGGCGGTCACCATGCGGGCCTGGTCGGCCAGCGAAGCGGGCGCCGCCGGCTGCGTCGGGCTCCACGCCACCTGCCCGGAGAAGAACGCGAGCTTCCCGGCTTCCACCACCGAGCCCTGCGAGTGGTGGTTGGCGGTCGAGTCGAACAGCTGCGGCGGGTTGATGCGCGTGATCGGCTGACTCACTGGTGCTTCCTCCGTGTCGGTGGTCGTGACGGTGGTGTCGTGGCGCACCTTCGACGGGCACCGATGGCGGCAACCGACGCTACGGGCGCGGGTATTCCCCGCGCGGGTCAGGCCTTCAGCTCAGCAGTTGCTTGGCCCGTTCGCGCAGCTCGACCTTGCGGATCTTGCCGGTGACGGTCATCGGGTACTCGTCGACGACGGCGACGTGGCGCGGAATCTTGTAGTGGGCGATGCGGCCTTCGCAGAACTCCCGGATCGACTCGGCGGTCGGCGCCACGGCGCCGTCCCGAATTCGCAACCAGGCCATCAGTTCTTCGCCGTAGCGGTCGTCGGGGACGCCGACCACCTGCGCGTCGATGATGTCGGGGTGCTGGTAGAGGAACTCCTCGATCTCGCGCGGGTAGATGTTCTCCCCGCCGCGGATCACCATGTCCTTGATTCGGCCGGTGATCGCGACGTAGCCGTCCTCGTCCATCACGGCGATGTCGCCGGTGTGCATCCACCCGTCGGCGTCGAGGACCTCGGCGGTCTTGTCCGGGTCGTTCCAGTAGCCGGCCATCACGCTGTAGCCGCGGGTGCACAGCTCACCCGGAAGTCCCCGCGACAGGGTCTCGCCGGTGTCGGGGTCGACGACCTTGATCTCCAGGTGCGGTCCGACGGTGCCGACGGTCGTGGTGCGCTGCGACAGGGTGTCGGTGGGCCGGGTCTGCGTGGACACCGGCGAGGTTTCGGTCATGCCGTAGCAGATGGCCACCTCGCTCATGTTCATCCGGTCGATGACCTCTCGCATCACCACCTCGGGGCAGGGGGACCCGGCCATGATGCCGGTTCGCAGGCTTCCCAGGTCGTAGGACGTCAGGTCGTCGAGGCCCAGTGCTGCGATGAACATCGTCGGCACCCCGTAGAGGGAGGTGCACCGTTCGGCGGCGACCGCACCCAAGGTGGCCGCGGGGTCGAAACCCGGTGCGGGGATGACCATCGTCGCACCGTGGCTCGTACAGGCCAGGTTGCCCATCACCATGCCGAAGCAGTGGTAGAACGGCACCGGGATGCACACCCGGTCGTGCTCGGTGTAGCCCAGACCCTCGCCGACGAAGTACCCGTTGTTGAGGATGTTGATGTGGGACAGCGTGGCTCCTTTGGGGAATCCCGTTGTGCCCGAGGTGTACTGGATGTTGATCGGATCGGATGGGGTGAGCCCGGCGGCGACCCCGGCCAGCGTGGTGTCGTCGACCGCGTTGGCCGCCAACGCTTCCCAGGCCGGTGAGCCGACGATGATCACGTCGCGCAGGGCCGGGCACTGGTCGGCGGCCGTGTCGAGCATCGTGGCGTAGTCGGAGGTCTTGAACGAGGGCGCGGCGATCACCGCGCGCACCCCGGACTGGTTGAGCACGTACTCGAGTTCGTCGAGCCGGTAGGCGGGGTTGATGGTGACCAGGATGGCGCCGATGCGCGCGGTGGCGTACTGCACCAGGGTCCACTCGGCGGTGTTCGGCGCCCAGATGCCCACGCGGTCGCCGACGCGAATGCCGAGCCCGAGCAGTCCGCCGGCCAGGCGGCGGACGTCGGCGTCGAACTCCCGGTAGGTCCACCGGCGGCCGGTGGGCACCTCCACGAGTGCCTCGCGGTCGCCGAAGGCGGCGACCGTGCGGTCGAGATTGGCGCCGATGGTTTCGAGGAGCAGTGGGGTCGAGGTGTCGCCGCGGATGTGGGACGCAGACGGATCGGCCATCGACGCTCCTCTCGCGGGCTCCGCCAACTCTACTGAGAGGCACGGCAGCGGGCTGCCGAAAACGATGAGCAGCGAGCTGCCGAAAGCGTCGAGCAGCGAGCTGCCGAAAGCGCTGATCGCGAGCTGCCGAAAGCGCTGAGGTGGTGTCGCCACTCCCCCGATGTGGCGACACCGGCGGCGTCCTCCGGTGGGGGCTGCGCTCAACCCCTCGATGGGCTCGCCCCGGCTTACCGGATGAGACAAGCCGGGCCAATCGTACATAAACGCTCTTGTTTTCGAAAACAAATCAGTTCTTGAATTGACAACTATTTGCGGGGTGCGTTATCACCTTTCCCGTATTCAGGACGCGACGAACGTCGCACATATGCTGGAAGGGCAGTACGACGCCTGGGCAGAGGAGGCCACACATGGCCGAGCGACTCGCCTCCGGCCGTCACAACCTCTCCCGTGAGCAGGTCAGCGCCAACCAGAAGCAGCGGCTGTTCAAGGCGCTGGGCGCGGTGATGTCGACGAAGGGCTACAACAACACCACGGTCGAGGATCTGATCACCGAGGCCGGGGTGTCCCGGGCCACCTTCTACCAGCACTTCACCTCGAAGCTGGACTGCTTCATGTCGGCCTTCGCCCGCATGCAGCGCCACGTCATCTCCGCTGTCGACGCGGTCCCGGACACCGGGCCGCCGATGGAGCGGTTCAGCGTGATGCTGGAGCGGTACCTGGGCTTCATGGCCCTGGATCCGTCGATGGCCCGGCTGTTCCTGGTCGAGGTGTACGCCGCCGGACCGGACGCGCTGCGGCGGCGCGTGGAGCTGCAGCAGGAGTTCGTCGCCGGGATCGCTGCGATCTTCGACGCCCACAGCGACGAGGACCGCTTTGCGTGCCAGATGCTGGTGGCGGCGATCGCGGCCATGGTCACCAACGCGCTGGCCGACGGGGATCCCGGGGCCATCACGGCCCTGCATGACCCGATCCTCGGATTCACGAAGAAAGTCATGAATGGGTAAGCGCTCAGTTCTTTGGCCGAGTCGCGCCGGTGATAAAGGCTTGCGGGGTGTTCGTGCCCGAGGGTGACTCCGGTGGTCTGCGCGAGCGCAAGAAGGCGCAGACCCGTCTGGCGATACGTCAGGCGGCCTTCGCCCTGTTCGAGAAGCAGGGCTATGCGAACACCACGGTGGAACAAATCGCCGAAGCCGCTGACGTCTCGCCCCGCACCTTCTACCGATACTTCGGGAACAAGGAAGCCCTGCTGATCTCCGACGACCACAGCTCACCGATCGTGTCCGCGTTCGCCGACGCCCCTGACGACCTGTCGGTGGTCTCTGCCTACCGGTATGGCATGGAGAAGGTGTTCAACAGCCTGTCTCCCGAGGAGCGCGACAACGCCATCGACGGCCAGCGCCTGCTTTACCAGGTGCCCGAATCCCGCGCTCTGATCTACACCGAGTACGTCCGGTTGATCGGCCTGCTCACCGATGCGCTCGCCGAACGCCTCGGGCCGGACACCGACGAGTTCGAGCGACGCGTCATCGCCGGCGCCATCGCCGGGGTGCTGATCGCCGTCTCGCACGACAATCCGCTTCCGCAGGAGCAGCTGAGCCGAGCGCTGGACATCCTGGATCGGCGGCTGGGTTCGCTCAGCTCGCTGCCGGCTCCGGAAGAGACGCCTCGGTGACCTTCTCGACCTCGACGAGGTTGTCCCCGTAGACGCCGGCGTTGCCGAGTCCGCAGTGCCGGTCGGCGGTGATCGCGTTGACCGTGGTCGCCGAGGTTTTGCCCTGCCAGTGGCCGACATTGGCCATCACCAGACCGGGCATCAGGCCGTCGTCGTAGGCCGCCGGTCCCGAGAACGCGCCGCGGTCGTTGAACACCCGCACCACATCGCCCTCGGCGATTCCGCGTTCGGCGGCGTCGGCGGGATGGATGAACACACACTGCCCGCCCTGCACCTTCTGCTTGTCCGCGGCGTTGCCGTACTGGCTGTTGAGGAAGGCGTGCGGCTTGGGTGAGATGATCGACAGCGGATACCGCTGCGCCAGTTCGGGATTGGATTGTGGCGATTCGAACGGCGGGACGTAGTCGGGCACCGGGTCGACGTAGCCGCCGGGCTGCATGCCGTCGTACATCGAGCGCCAGACCGGGACGACGAAGTTGCCGCCTTCGGCGAGGCTGGACTTGAACTCGCACTTGCCTGACGGTGTCGGGAAGTTGCCCTCGGCGTGCGGCGCCCGCGTGTCGGGGGTGCCGACGTTCAGGCGCATCCAGCCGACCTCTTCGAGCTTCTCGTAGGTGATGCCGGCCAGCGCGGGAGCATCCCAGTCGTGGAAGTCGATGAGCATCTCGCGGTCGGTGCGGTTCCAGTAGGCCATGGACTCGTCGTCGAATTCCATGGTTCGGGCCAGTCGCCGAAACAGTTCCACGTTGGGCACGCACTCCCCGGGCGGCTCGATCGCGGGCTGGTTCAGCGAGATGTAGAGGTGTCCCCAGGTGACCATGATGTCGAGTTGCTCGGCCTGCATGGTCGCCGGCAGCAGGAGATCGGCGAATTTCGCTGTGTCGGTGATGAAGTGCTCGCTGACGACCGTGAACAGGTCCTCGCGCAGCAGGCCGCGCATCGTCTTCTGCTGTGCCGGGCCCTGCGACACCGGGTTGGAGTTGTAGACGAACAGCGACATGATCGGCGGGTCCAGCTCCAGCTCGCCGGTCAGCGCCATCCCGAGGTCGAGCTCGTTGACCACCCGGGTGCCCTCGGGGATCCACTCCGGCTTACAGATGGCGTCGAACTTCGTCGGGAACTCCCAGATCGGCATCTCCATGGTGCCGCCGCCCACGTGGCGCCAGGCGCCGACGAGCGCGGGCAGGCAGGTGATCGCGCGGATGGCCTGGCCCCCGCCGCGGCTGCGTTCCAGCGCCACGCCCTGGCGGATGGCGGCGGGCTGGCTGGTGGCGTACTCGTAGGCGAGCGTGCGGACGTCGTCGGCCGGGATCCCGGTGATCTCCTCGACGCGTTCCGGCGGGTACTGCGCCGCGCGCTCGGCCAGTTCCGCGTAGCCGACGGTGTAGCGCTCGACGTAGTCGGTGTCGACCAGGCCCTGCGCGATGATCTCGTGAATCATGCCCATCGCCAGCGCGCCGTCGGTTCCGGGCCGGATCGGGATGTGCCAGTCCGCCTGTCGCGCAGTGCGATTGCGCACCGGGTCGATGACCACGATCTTGGCGCCGTTGTTCTTGCGGGCTTCCAGCAGGAACGGCCAACCGTGCAGGTTGGTGCTGGTCATGTTCATGCCCCACACGATGATGTACTTCGAGTGCGCCATCGACTCGACGTCGAGGCCACCGGAGCCACCGACGGTCATATGCCAGGCGGTCGACGAGCCGGACTCGCAGTACGTCTTCTCGGCGACGGTCGAGCCGAGCCGGTTGAAGAACGCGTCGCCGGAGGTCAGCCCGTTCAGCACGCCCTGGTGGCCGAGGTAGGCGTGCGGCATGATCGCCTGGCTGCCGTACTCGTCGATGATCGCCGTCCACCGGGACTTGATCTCGGCGAGCGCCTCATCCCAGGTGATGCGTTCGAACTCGCCGGCCCCTTTGGCGCCGACGCGGCGCATCGGGTACAGCAGCCGGTCGGACTGGTAGTGGTGCTCGTGGAAGTTCTTGACCTTCACGCACAACCCGCCGCGCGTCATCGGGTGGTCCGGATCCCCTTTGACGTCAACGAGTTTGCCGTCCTCGACGTGATAGAGCATCGCGCAGGTGTCGGGACAGTCGTGCGGGCACGCGCCCCGGACGATCGTCAGTTGCCTGGGCGTGGCGTCGAGGCTCATGGGCTGTCCTTCAGACGGCGGTCGAGGATGCACCCATTGAACGACGCAGGTGTGGCAACGCAATTTCGCCGTCATTAACGTGATGTGACGGCGAGTCCGCCTGGCCTCAGTGGTCGGCGCCGGTCCCGCGGTGGGAGTGCCGCCACAGCCGGGCGCCACCGGTCAGCGCCGGTATCGGGAAGACGACGGTCGAGTTCTGGTCGGCGCCGAGTTCGAGCAGGGTCTGCAGATAGCGCAACTGCAGCGAGGCGGGGCTCTCGCTGAGCGTGATCGCGGCGTCGCGTAGCTCAGTCGACGCCTGCAGTTCGCCGTGCGCGCTGATCACCTTGGCACGGCGTTCCGGTTCCGCCTCGGCTTCGCGGGCCATCGCGCGCTGCATCATCTCCGGGGGGGTTCGGTTCGGCGGTCGGAGGCATACGACGTGCGCCGCCGGATCTCGCTGTCGGCGGCGCGTTTCCGGTTCTCCAGGTTCTCGTCGAGGGACTGGAACGTCACTCCGTCCGCCACCGCCGGGATGCGCCGCAGGTGCGGCCACAGCGGCCAGGACAGGCCGCCGGCCACGGCGCCGGCGCCCACCAGCAGTAGCGCCTCCGGCACGCTGTGCGCGGTCAGGACGGTCACCGTCGGCAGGATCGCCGCGATCACGGTGACGGCGCAGGCGATCCCGCGATGGAACCGCGCCGACTCCGACGCCGGCCAGCTGTCGACGGCCCTGCGGGCACTGCCAGGCGTCCTGGTTTGTCTCGCTTTCCGGCCCGCTCACCCATTCGGTCACCTGCTAGACCAGCTACACATCTGGGCGTACGGTGCGACTCGTGCACGTCGACGTGATGACGACCCCGCAGCCCCTGCAGTCCATCGGCGACCTGGCCCGCCGGACCCAGCAGGCCGGGTTCAACGGGATGCTGTTCACCGAGACCGGCCGCACGCCGTACATGAACGCCGCGCTGGCGGCCCAGGCCGCGCCTGAGCTGGAACTCTCGACGGGTGTGGCCGTGGCGTTTCCGCGCAGTCCGTTCGTCACCGCCGCGACCGCGTGGGAGTTGCAGGAGGCCACCGGCGGCAACTTCCGGTTGGGGCTGGGCACCCAGGTCCGCACCCATGTGGTGCGCCGCTACGGCGTCGAGTTCGAGCGTCCCGGACCGCGGTTGCGCGACTACGTGCTCGCGGTGAAGGCGTGTTTCGCGGCGTTCCGCACCGGCAAGCTCGACCATCGCGGCGACTTCTACAGCCTGGACTTCATTACCCCGCAATGGAGCGCGGGCCCGATCGACGCGCCCGATCCGATGGTCGACGTCGCGGCGGTGAATCCGTGGATGCTGCGGATGGCCGGCGAGGTGGCCGACGGGGTGCACGTGCATCCGCTCGCCGAGCCCGGCTACATCGCCCGGCATGTGGTGCCCAATGTTGCTGCGGGAGCGCAGAAGTCGGGCCGGTCGGCCGATGACATCGCGTTGATCGTGCCGGTGATGACGATCGTCGGCGACACCGACGAGGAACGGCGCCGCGAACGCGAACTGGTTCGCGCGAGCCTGAGCTTCTACGGCAGCACCCCGAACTACGCGTTCATCTGGGACGAGGCGGGCTTCGAGGGCACCACGGCGCGGATTCGCGAGAAGCAGAAGGCCGGCGACATCGCCGGGATGGCGGCGCAGATCAGCGACGACCATCTGGCCACGTTCGTCACGGAGTCGACCTGGGATGGGCTGGCCGATGCGCTGGCTGCGCGGTACGGGAAGACGGTCACGCGCCTGGTGCTCTACAACGCGCTCTCCGACCCGGAGCGGTTCGAGCGCTACGGCACGGTGGCGCGGCAGCTGTCCGCCGACTGATTTCCTGGAGATCAGTCCGCGCTGATCTAGTTTTCTTGCGGGTATCCACCCCTACTGTGACGGCAGGGACGGACCCCGGGGAGCGGCGGATGACAGCGACAGACACCACGCGATCCACGTCGACGTGGGCACCGTTGCAGTCCCCGGTGTACCGGGCGCTGTGGATCGCGCAGCTGGTGTCCAACCTGGGCACGTGGATGCAGACCGTCGGTGCGCAGTGGATGCTGGTGTCCGACCCCGGGGCGGCAGTCCTGGTGCCGTTGGTACAGACCGCGACGACGCTGCCGGTGATGCTGCTGGCGCTGCCCTCGGGGGTGCTGGCCGACCTCATCGACCGGCGCCGCTTGCTGATCGCGACCCAGGGCGCGATGGCCGCCGGGGTGGGCCTGCTCGCCGTGTTGACCGGGTTCGGTCTGACCACGCCCGCCGTGTTGTTGATGTTGTTGTTCCTGATCGGGTGCGGGCAGGCGCTGACCGCGCCGGCCTGGCAGGCGATCCAGCCCGAACTGGTTCCGGTGCACCAGATTCCCGCAGCCGCCGCGCTGGGCAGCATGAGTATGAACGGTGCCCGCGCGATCGGCCCGGCGATCGCCGGGGTGCTGGTGTCGCTGGCCGGGCCGACGTTGGTGTTCGGCCTCAACGCCGTCTCCTTCATCGGCATCGTGCTGGTGCTGATCTGGTGGCGCCGGCCGATCGCGGAGAACAACTATCCGCCCGAGCGCGCGCTGGCGGCGCTCAGCGCCGGCGGCCGTTTCATCCGCAGCTCACCGGTGGTGCTGCGGATCCTGCTGCGCACCGCGTTGTTCATCGCGCCGGCCAGCGCGCTGTGGGGGCTGCTGCCGGTGATCGCAGCCAACCAGCTGGGTCTGTCGTCGTCGGGCTACGGGGTGCTGCTCGGCTCCTTGGGCGCCGGCGCGGTCGCCGGGGCCTTCCTACTCGGGCGACTGCGGATGTGGCTGGACCAGAACGCCCTGCTGGCAGTGGGCGCGGTGGGTTTCGCGGTGGCCACCGCGGTCCTGGCGCTGGTGCCCGTCGTCGGTGTGGTGATCGCGGCGCTGGTGGTCGGCGGCGCGTCCTGGCTGTTGTCGTTGTCGACGCTCAACGCGTCGATGCAGTTGAGCCTGCCGGGGTGGGTGCGCGCCCGCGGCCTGTCGATGTACCAGCTGATCTTCATGGGCGGGCAGGCGCTCGGGTCGCTGGCGTGGGGCCTGCTGGCCGGTGCCACCAGCAGCGTCACCAGCCTGCTGACCAGCGTGGCGCTGCTCGCGTTGTGCGCGCTGTCGGTGACCTGGTGGCCGCTGCACGCCAAGACCGGCAACCTGGACCTGACTCCGTCGGCGCACTGGCCCGAGCCGACGCTGGTGTTCGAGCCCGAGCCGCTCGACGGGCCGGTGATGGTGCTGATCTCCTACCGTGTGTCCCCGGAGAACGAGCCCGGTTTTCTCTCGGCGATGGCCGTGCAGGGCCGATCCCGGCAGCGCACGGGCGCGTCGCAGTGGCAGCTCTACCGCGACATCGAGCACGACGCCACGTTCATCGAGACGTTCCTGGTGCGCTCGTGGGGCGAGCACTTGCACCAGCACTACACCCGGCAGACCGGCCAGGACCTGCAGACCGAACTCGCGGTGCGCCAGTTCCTCGACGAGGATCCGGAGTCCTACCACTTCCTCGCGGTGCGCTGATCGCCCGCGCGCAGAATCTGCCGTCCCACTGGATGCCATCCCGGCGCGCGCCGCGATGGCGGGTGATCGAGAATAGGGGGCATGGACCGTACTGAGTTGAGCGACGTGGCGTGGGCGTTGGTCGAGCACACCCGTGGGTCGCTCGCCGAGGTCGACCTGAACACCGCGTTCGTCCTCCTCGGCATCGGCGAGTACGGGGACGCGATGGTGCTTGCGCTCAGAGCGCTTGTGCGGATGCCGAACCCGGGGTTGCCCGACGCGCTGCTGCAGCGCCTGACCCAGTTGCCGCACACGCATTTCGTCGACGACGAGTTCGTCGCGCTGCTCGCCCGGCTGACAGACGGCCTGCCGCAGGCAGGTTGATCGAAGAACCTGCGCCGCAACGGTATCCGCTCTGATTAGCTTTCGATGTTGAGCCGCCGCGCGAGATCGGGTCCGCCGACCTGGCGGATGAAGTCGGGGTCCCCGCACACGACGAGCTGATCGCGCGCCCGGGACAGCCCGACGTAGAGGCGCTCCCGGGAGCGGTCGAAAGCCGACGCTTCGTTGACGACGAGCACCACCGCGCGACGCTCGAGGCCTTTGAAGCCCAGGACGTGGCCGTAGAACACCTGCTCGGCGTCCCAGAAGCTGTCCCAATAGGCGGCGTGGCCCGCGACCTGGCGCTCGCGTTGTTCGGGGTGGCGGCTGCCGGTGGTCAGGAGCGCGACGTCCTCGGGTCGCCACCCCTGCTCGAGGAGCGCCTCGACTTCCTCGTCGCCGGCTTCCATCGCCTCGGCGGCCGAGCAGGCGACGTACTTGACGGCCGGCCCCTCGCCGCCCAGGAATCGCATCGGGTGGTCGACCAGCGGCTGGAAGGCGTTGGCGATCTGGCGGGTGTTGCGCAGGTTGTGGTCGAGCACCAGCGGGACCAGCGGCACCGGCGGGGAGCCGTAGCGGTTGAACACCCGTTGCCCCTCGTCGGTGAAAACGTAGAGCCCGCTGGTCTCTTCGTCTTTCAGGGCGGCCAGCAGCGGCTCCCACCAGGCGTCCGCGAAGTCCTGGGCTTCGTCGACGACGATCGCGTCGAAGCGGTGCCCCGGGTCGAGTTGTGCTGCCAGGTCGGTCATCTGGGCGGGCAGGTCCTGTTCCCAGAACTGCACGGTCTCCTCGGTGCGCAACGCCTCGTCGGGTCCTTCGGGGGCGCCCCACGTCTTGCCGAGGTCGTGGAACTCCCCGACGTAGGCGGGGCGCTGGCGGCGATTCCACGCTTCGGTGATCCGCTCCAGGTACGACGCGAGGCCGTGGGAGTAGCAGACCACCGCGACCCGCTTCCCGTCGCGGGCCAGCCGGCGTGCCTGTTCCAGGGCCAGGAACGTCTTTCCGCTGCCCGCGCCACCGCGGATCTCCACGCGGTGCAGCAGCCGGATGGCGTCGAGGATCACCGACTGGTGTTCGGTGAGCATGTCCGCGGCGTCCTCGTTCTCCAGGGCACGCGCGACGACGCTGCGCTGCGGCAGGCCGCGACCGCTGAGCGCCTCCCGGAGTTGGGCGAGACCATCTTTGGTCAGGAAGGGCCGTTCCAGCTCCTGGCTGTGCAGGATCTGCCGCAGTTTGGCCACGATGTCGGGCAGGTCGGTGCGGTCGATGACCTTCCAGCGCGGGCACTCGGGCAGGGCGAAGTCGTAGGGCAGATCGGTATTGGGCAGCACCACGACGTGGTCCCAGCGCAACCGGCCCTGGGTCCAGGCGGGGTCGGTCTCGATGAAGCTGCGGATGGCGTAGCACGCCTCGCGGGCCTGGCGGACCGGGTCGATCCTGCGCGCGGAGCTGCGGCCCCGTTGCCACCAGGAGTCGCCGTCGTGCCACACCTCCCCGCCCTTGACCTCCACGCAGACGATGCCGGCGCCCTCGATGGCCACGAAGAAGTCGATCTCGTGATCCTTGAGGTGATCGGTCACCCGTTTGCCAGGAATCACCAGGTCCCCCGGCTCGACCTGGTCGATCAGTGCCTGCCACACCCGGCGCTCGGCGCCGTTGGCCAGCCTCGGTGTCTCGTCGACGGTGATGGTCACTGCGGGCCTCCCCCTTTTCAGGGGATGTTAACCACAACGACGGCCGGCGGGTCCGAAGTTCGACCCGCTATTCGGCGAGACCGCCGACCACGGCCGGCATCCGGCCGGGCGGGTACGGCAGTTCGATGCCGTTCTCGTCGTAGGCCCGCAGGATCTCTCGGCGTAGCCGTCGCTGCACCGACCACTGGGCGTTGGGCCGCGTCTTGACCGTCATCCGCAGCGTGATCTGGTCGGGCAGCAGTTCCTGCACGCCGAGCATCTCGGGTTCACCGATCACCTTGGCGGCCAGTGCGGAGTCGGAGGCGATGGCCTGTTCGGCAGCTTCGACGGCGACGTCCTCGGCGCGGCCGACGTCGGCGCTCAGCGCGACGGGCACCTCGATGCGGGCCACGGCGTAGTCCTGGCTCATGTTGCCCACGCGGGCGATCTCGCCGTTGCGGACATACCAGAGGGTGCCGTCGATGTCGCGCACGGTGGTCACGCGCAGCCCGACCGTCTCCACCTCGCCGATCGCTTCGCCGAGGTCGACGGTGTCGCCCACGCCGTACTGGTCTTCGAGCAGCATGAACACCCCGGTGACGAAGTCCCGGACCAGGTTCTGCGCGCCGAAGCCGATGGCCAGGCCGACGACACCGGCCGAGGCGATGAACGGCGCGATGTTCACGCCCAACACGTTGAGGATGGCCAGCACCACCCAGATCAGCAGCACGATGGAGACCGTCGACTTGAGCACCGACGCGATGGTCTGGGCGCGCTGTTGCCGCCGTTCGGCGGTTTTGGCGCCGGCCGCGCCCGTCGGGCTGCGGTCGCGCAGGTGGCGCAGCAGCGGCGGCCGTCTGCTCACCGGCTCACCCTCTTTGCGTCGCTTACGGGTTCGTCCGGTGGCCGCGCGGTCGATCATCCGGTGCAGCACATACCGCGCGAGCAGGACGACGAGTATGTACGCGACGATCCGGATGGGAACTTCGATCAGCCAGTGCCGGTTTGTCGCTGTCCATTCGAAAGCCAAGTTGTAGACATCCATGATCGCCCGTACATGTACCCACTTGATCGACGAGCAACCGGATGTCGCCGCCTAGTCCGACGCGGTCGGTGGGTGGGGCTCGGTGTTCGAATGCGAAGTGGCGCTGTGCAGTTTGCGTCGTTGGTGGTACATGGACTGGTCAGCGCTGTCGAGGACGGCGTCAACGTCGCGCCCGTCACCGGGACGGTGGACCGCGTAGCCGATGGTCAGGGTGACGCGGATCGAAGTGCCGTCGGGCAGGGTGACGGGCGTGCCGAACTGTCCGGTGATCCGGTCGGCCAGTTGGGCCAGCGCATCGCAGTCGAAGGCGTTGGTGACGACCAGGAATTCGTCGCCGCCCCAGCGCACCACCAGGTCGGCCGGGTCGACGGCGGTCAGGAGCCGGGTGGCCACCTCCACGAGGAACTGGTCACCGGCGTGGTGGCCGCACTTGTCGTTGATCGCCTTGAATCGTTCGATGTCGCAGAACAGCACGCCGTAGCCGGCGTCGTCGGCGTCGCGCTGCTCGAGTCGGCTCCAGCCCGCGGAGCGGTTGGCGATACCGGTCAGCGGGTCCGTCGCCGCCTGCCGGGCCAGTTCGGCTTCCCGTTTCCGGTCGGCGGTGACGTCGACGATCTGGGCGACGAAACACAGCGGCCGTTCCCGGGGTGCGTGCACCAGCACCACGGTCAGCGCGCCCCACACGACCTGCCCGTCGGCAGCGATGTAGCGCTTGTCCATGCGGTAGGAGCGGCGCCGCCCTTCGAGGCATTCGGTGACCAGGTGCAGGTCGTTGTCCAGGTCGTCGGGATGGGTGATCTCCTGGAACGTCAGACCGGACAGCACCCGCTGGTTGTAACCGAGCATCGAGCGCAGGGCCCGGTTGGTGCGCAGGAACCTGCCGTCCAGCCCGACGACGGCCATCCCGATCGGCGAGTGGGCCAGCGCGAGTTCGAACGGCCGTTCGCCCAGCAGGTCGACGGCGGCCGGGGCGCGCTCGGTCGTGGTCGCGACGGGCGCGGTCGGGAATCCGTGCCGGAACGGTCGCGGGCGGCCCAGGTGGTAGCCCTGCGCGACGGCGATGCCGACCGAGGCGACGGTGTCGAGTTCGCCCTGGCTCTCGATGCCCTCGGCGATGACGGTGGCGCCGATCTGGCCGGCGAACTCGGTGATGGCCTGGGCGAGACGGCGGCGGGCGTCGTCGGCGTCGATGTGGCGGGTGATCGACTGGTCGATCTTGACGAAGTCCGGTCCGAGTTCCAGGACGTGGGAGAAGGACGCGAAGCCGGCGCCGACGTCGTCGATGGCCAGCCGCATGCCGCGCGCGCGGCAGGGTTCCAGCACCTCGTCGAGGGCGGTGTAGTCGGGCACGGCGTCGTGTTCGGTGATCTCCAGGACGATGCGGGACGGGTCGACGTCGGCGAACATCTCCGACCACGGCACCTCCAGCGCCGCCGTCGGGGAGATGTTCATGGTGACGAAGACGTCGTCGGGCAGGCACGGGATCATCGACAGGACCCGCCGCACGATCTCGGTTTCCAGTTCGACGTCCAGTCCCAGCACGGCGGCCTGTTCGAAGAAGGCGTCCGGGCGGAACGGTTCGCAGGGGAATCGCGACAGCGCCTCGACCCCGACTACTTTGCCGCTGGCGGTCTCGTGGATCCCCTGGAAGACCACCTCGAAGTCACGTTCGACGACGACGCGTCGAATCGCCTTGCGCTGGGCCAGAGTTGGGTCCGCGGCCGAGGTCGGTGAGTCGATCAGGGTGCCGATGAGGTCGGCGACCTGCTCGACGATGCGCAGGTCGTTCTCGTTGAGGTGCGGTTTGGCGTCCCTGCTGACCACGCAGACCATCCCGAACATGGCGCCGTCGCGGCCGCGGACGGGCACGCCGACGTAGGCGCCGATGCCCGATTCCACGGTGATCGGCAGGGCTGCGGCGATCTGGTTGTCGGCGATGCTGGGGATGACGGCGGGCAGGCGTCCGTCGATGACGCGGACGCAGTAGGTCTCCGAGAGTTGCGAGCGCAGGCCCGCGGCGAGTCCGAGCGCCTCGCCGT
Organism: Mycolicibacterium vaccae; assembly: GCA_050205485.1. Classification (GTDB taxonomy): domain Bacteria; phylum Actinomycetota; class Actinomycetes; order Mycobacteriales; family Mycobacteriaceae; genus Mycobacterium; species Mycobacterium vaccae_A. The sequence goes on from JBNMQW010000010.1 coordinate 108,028, forward strand.
CGCCGTCGAGGACCTCGATGATCTGCATGCCGTCCCGGAACGACGACAGCCACGCGGTCTCCAGAGCCAAGCGCTGACGCACCACTCCCAGCAAGGTGCGAGCCAGGTCCACGGGGATCTCCGGCTGGTCGGCGATGCGGTGCTCGAGCACCAGATCGGACGGCATGGCAAAAATGATAAGCGTGACAATTACCAACCTGCACCATTACCGCGAATCCGGCGCGCGGCGAACTGAGCCCTCGATCGTGCAGCTAAAGCGGTGTGTAGAGGGCAGCTTCGTTAATCGGCTAGGCCGTCGCAGCCCTGCCGCCACGCGCTGGCCCACCTGTTAATGGCAAACATAAGCCTGGATACGGGCCAAAAATCGCGCCGTAGGGTAGCGATTCACGAGCCCTGCGACAACCTTCTGAGCGAACAATTCGATCCGCCGGAAGTGGATTCTGACGCCCGCGTCAGCGAACAACTGTTCGCGGTTCAATTCTCGGGCCGCGCCGGGCCTCCGGAGCTCTCCAGCGCGTACTGACGCACACTCTCACTGAGCCGGTAGCGCGCGCGACCACCGTGGTGCTCGCAGATCACCAAGGACTTGTCGACCAGCGCCGCGACGTCACCCTGGGTTTCGGAGGCACCTGGGCCGAGCTCGTCGTGGCGCGCCAGCTCACCGAGTAGCGCCTTCTCCGAGTCGGCGAGCAGGAGATAGGACCAGTCCAGGCAGGCGCGCAGCGTCCGGTGCCGGGGTGCCACCGTACGGCGGGCGGGATTGAGCAGGTGCAGACGAGAGTGCAGGCTGTCGCGGATCTCGGACAGCGACTGGGTGCGGGTCCGCGCGGCGGCGATCTCGATCGCCAGCGGCAGCCCGTCGAGCCGCCGGCAGATCTCACCGACGTCGGCGGATCCGTCTCCCTGCGACGTGAATCCCAGGTTGGCGCGCAGGGCGCACTCGAGGAACAGCGCGCTCGCGTCGCCCGGCGACAGCGGCGGCACCCGGTAGATCTGCTCACCGGTGATCGCGAGCGGCTCCCGGCTGGTGGCCAGCACGGTGACGTGGCGGCAGCCGCTGAGCACCGCATCGATCAGGTTGGCGGCCGCATCGAGCACGTGCTCGCAGTTGTCGACCACCAGCAGCACAGGGCGGTCGGCGAAGCGCCGGACCAACCCCGCCGCGTCCGGCACCTGGGTGTCGTCGACGACGGCCGCCAGGTCCAGGAACCAGGCGCCGTCGTCATACCAACGGTAGGCGCGGTCGGCGATGGCGACGGCCAGTCGGGTCTTGCCGGCGCCGCCGGGTCCGCAGAGGCTGATCAGCCGCCGGCGGTGCAGCAGCGCACTGAGCTCGTCGAGTTCTTCGGTGCGGCCGATGAATTCGGTGCGGTACACCGGTCGCTGGACAAAGTGGACGTTGCCCGTGCCGGATCGCAGCGGCGGGAAGTCCTCGTCGAGGTCGGGGTGGCACAGTTGAGCGACGTGTTCGGGTCGTGCCAGGCCGCGCAGGAGGTGGGTACCCGCATCTCGCAGCCACGCCTGGTCGGGCAGCGCGTCGGCGGCGAGCAGCGCTGTCGCCGAGGACAGCAGGGTCTGCCCGCCGTGGCCGAGGTCGCGCAGCCGCGCGGTCCGGTTGATCAGCGGTCCCATGTAGTTGTCCGCGTCGCGCAGGTCCGCGTCGCCGGAGTGGATGCCGATGCGTAACCGGATGGGCCCCAGGGCACTTCGCTGCAGATCCAGGGCGCAGGCCACCGCGTCGCCGGCGCGGGTGAACGCGATGACGAAGCTGTCCCCTTCGCCCTGCTGGATCGGGCACACGCCGCCGTGGCGGCGGACCAGGTCGGCCACCACGCGGTCGAGGGTGGCCACCGCGGCCGGCATCACGTCGGGCTGGGTGTCCCAGAGATGGGTGGAGCCCTCGATGTCGGCCAGCAGCAGGGTCACCGTCCCGGTGGGCAGGCGTAGTGCGGATTCGATGGCGGACATGTGATTCATCGTGTCGCAGAGCACCTTCGGTCGCGACGGTGTGCGCCACCCGATCGGCGGTGGTGTGTGCACCACCGCCGGGTCACACCGGAACGGTGGCGGTGATGTGGGTGCCGCGACCGGGGGCGCTGTCGACGGCGAGGTGCCCGCCGATAGCCGAGAGGCGGTCGGTCATGTTGGTCAACCCGGTGCCGACGGTGCCCGGCCGGAAGCCGCGGCCGGTGTCGGTGATCGCCACCGCTAGGTTGCCGTCCTCGACGTGCGCGGTGATCCGCACCGTGGTCTCGGGTCCGCAGTGCTTGGTGGCATTCTGCAGAGCCTCACTGCAGCAGTAGTACAGGGCTGCTTCGGTTGTCGGCGCATAACGGCCGATGCCGTCGAGGTCCAGGTGCACCGGGAGCATCGCCCGTGCGGCCAGCGCCGGCAGCGCCTGGGCCAGTCCACCGCTGACCAGCAGCGGCGGGTAGATGCCGTGGGCAAGGTTGCGGATCTCGGCGATGGCGTTGTCGACCAGGGCGGAAGCTTCGGCCAGCAGGTCGGTGCGGGTGTCGGCGTCGGCGGTGCGGGCCAGGCTCAGTAGCACCGACAGCGCGACGAGGTGCTGCTGCGCGCCGTCGTGGAGGTCGCGTTCGAGGCGGCGTCGCTCTTCGTCGGCGGCGGTGATCAGGCGGGTGCGGGAGGCGGCGAGTTCGGCGGCGTGTTCGGCCAGTTGGGCTTCGGAGATCCGCAGTGCCGCAGCGTTGTTCCACACGATGACCATCAGATGTAATGCGTTGACCGGCACTGCGATCAGCACGAAGGCGGTCGCCATCCACTGCGGCGCCTGCTCGACGTGGTCGGTGAACGGGGTGAACACCGCGATCACGGTTGCGGCCAGCACGCAGACCGCAGTGAGCACCGTGAAGAGCAATCCGCGGCGCAGACTGATATAGGGCTCGGCGAACACGACCGGCACCAGCGCGAGCAGTGCCATCGCCGGAAGCAGCGGCGGTGAGACGACGGTGACACCCAGGACGGCGACCCAGTTGCCGATGCAGACCAGCGTGATGGATTGCTCGAACATGTTGTGGCGAGCCAGGTTCAGCGCGACCACCAGGACCACGCATTGGCCGGCGGCGACGGCGACGAAGCCGAGCATCCAGGGCGACCGGAAGATCCAGAAGTACTCAGCCAGCGGCAACACGATTCCGGCGCCGAGCCACAAGCCGAAGTGGGCGGACAAGAACAGCTCGAAGCGCTCGGCGCGGAACCGGTGGATCAGGTCGTGGCCGAACCACGCCGACGAGCGAAATGCCGACGTGAGAAGAACTTTCGGAATCCGCCAGTCAGGGGCGGATCCCGGCGGGGCGAGGAGCTTCAGCTTGCTGCTCGCCATATGTCGCTCAGCACTGTCGGGCACAGACGTTGTTTGTGGAGGTAGGTGGCGGCGCCGCAGTCGGTCGCGTCGGCCGGGAGTTCGTCGGCGTCGTAGGTGGACATCAGGACGATGACGATGCGGGGGTGGCGGTCGTGGAGTCGGCGTGCGGCCTCGATGCCCCCGATGCCGGGCATGTGGATGTCCATCAGCACGAGGTCGGCATCGTCTTCGTCGAGACATTCCAGCGCGGCTTCGCCGGAGGTGCTCTGTCCGGCGAGGACGAACCCGGCGGTGGCGTCCAACGTCGCCGAACTGGCCCGGCGGAAACTCGCCTGGTCGTCGACGACCCATACCCGGACCTGTTGGTTCACCACTGTCCCAGCGTCGTCTGCGCCGAGCCGCCGCACCAGGGTGCAGACACCACTGTTCACGGTCACGGCGGGTCGGTCTGGTCGAGGAACATCAGGACGGCTTTGACCCGGCGGTCCACCGAGTCGTCGACGGTGAGTTCGAGCTTCGCGAAGATCGAGTTGATGTGTTTCTCGACCGCACGTTGGGTCAGCACCAGGCGTTGGGCGACGGTGCGGTTGCTGAAACCGGTCGCCAACTCGTTGAGCACCTCACGCTCGCGAGGGGTCAGGCGGCTCAGCGCGGCGGCCTGCCGCGGCTGCGCCAGCAGCGCTTCGACAACCAAGGGGTCGAGCACGGTGCCGCCGGCGGCGACCTGGCGGACGGCGTCGCCGAGCTCGTCGAAGTGGGCGACGCGTTCCTTGAGGAGGTATCCGCGGCCGGCGGAGCCGCCCTGCAGCAACGCCGATGCGTAGGTCTGGTCAACGTACTGCGACAGCACGATGACCCCGACGTCCGGATGCGCGGTGCGCAACCAGTTGCCCAGCCGGATGCCCTCGTCGGTGGACGTCGGCGGCATCCGCACGTCGGTGACCAGGATGGTCGGTCGGTGAGTCGCGACGAGATCGGCGGCGGAGTCGTAATCCTCGGCGACGCCGACGACGGTAGTGTCGGGCGCGGACGACAGGGCGCGGGCAACGCTGTCGCGCACCAGCAGGCAATCCTCGGCGACGACGATCGAGATCTGGTCACCCATGCGAGCGCACCCCCTCCCGTTCCCCTGCGGGTGATTATCCGCTGGTAGACGCGGTTCGGCACCGGGTTTTCGTCGTGGCGCCCGAGACTTGTCGGACCGGCTGAATACAGTCCCCGTCACGCACCTGGGGAGGAGACAACAAGATGGCACCGAAACCCGCGGCCACCACACGACCGCTCGACATCGCGCCGGCGCGTCCGCGCCCGATGCCGACGGTGGCCGTCGCCGTGGCGCGCTGTGGGCAGTCGGTGTTCCGGTTCTCGGCGGCGGCCGAGGAGCGGCGCTGGACGGGCACCGTGGAGGCGGACTGCGTCGACACCGCACTGCTCGACGTCATCGACCATGTCCGGGACGGCTCTGAGGAGCGGATCCGGTTCCTCATGCAGGTGCCGGTACGCAGCACGTTGTGGGCGCTGCGCGAGGAGATCGCGCTGCTCAAGCCCGGGGTGTGGATCGAGCGGCCGCGGCTGTCCGACGAGGCGCTGGTGCGACGCGCCCATGCCGGGCTGCGTGAGGTCGTGGTGGCGCCGACGGATCCGGTGTGGGTCGCCACGGACGGGTCGGTGCGCGGCAGGGTCACCGGCTACGGCTGGCTGGCCTCGACCGGCGAACACGGGCTGCTGGGCTACCGGCATGCGCCGAAGCTGATCGGCCCGCAGGTGGTGCTGGTCGCCGAACTGCGCGCGATCGCTGCGGCGGTGCAGAAGCTGCGTGGCCGGGACATCACGGTGTTCAGCGACAGCAGGCTCGCGGTGGCGATGGTGAAGCGGTGGATGGCCGGCGAGGACGTGCTGCCCGAGGGCTACGCCACCACCCGGGCGAGCGGGAAGACACCGGGACTCGTTCGCGCGCAACGGATGATCCACGAGGAACGTGACCGGATCACCCCGGTCTGGGTGAAGGGCCACCGCGGTGACCCGCTCAACGAAGGCGCGGATGCGCTGGCCCGGTTGGCATCTCGCTACGCGCTGGGCGACAGCGGCCTGGACGGGGCCGAGTACCACCGGCGCGCGCGGGACCTGGCGGTGACGTTCGCGCAGGCGTTCAACCGGGAGCGGACGGCGTAGGCGACTGGGGTTCGACGCCGCCGACCGCTCCGCCGCCGGTGAAGCATTCTGCTACAGGCGCATCACATTGCTACGGCCGAGGAGTTACATGGCCGACACAGCCGACCGGGTGACCCGGGTCGCCGCAGATCTGATGGACAGTGCCGCCGCCGAAGGCGCACGTCAGAGCCGGTCAGCCAAACAGCAGCTGGACCATTGGGCACGGGTCGGGCGGGCCGTGGCCAGCCAGCACAGCGTTGCCCGCCGCAAGGTCGAAGCCGCACTCGCGGCCGACATTCATCCCCGCGATCTGACCGATGAGGAGGGCGTCGTGTTCAATGCCGAGATCTCCGCCGCGATCCAGGAACGTCTCGCGACCGCCGACTACGGAGCAGTGCTGGCCGCGCGAGGAGTCACCACCGTGGCGATCGACGATGACGGCGCAATCGTGCGCTACCAGCCCGACGGCAGCTCGGAACGGCTGGACTCCGGCGCGCGAATCCGCTTGTCGTGAGGCAACGAACACTTCGAGTCGGTGAAACGCCTCGACCTCGTCGTGGGATCGAACGGCGCCAAAAAATCCACGTTCATCGAATTGACCCTCGCACCGCTGCTGCCCCGCAGCATGTACGTCAATGCCGACGAGATCGCCAAGCGGCGTTGGCCGGATGACCCGGCGGGGCACAGTTACGACGCGGCGCGGATTGCTGCGGACACGCGCGCGCGGCTGATCGAACTCGGCGAATCGTTCATCGCCGAGACCGTGTTCTCGCACCCCTCGAAGCTCGAGCTCATCGACGCCGCCCACGCCGCGGGTTACACCGTGGTGCTGCACGCGATCTTGATTCCGGAAGAGCTTGCTGTGCAGCGTATCCGGTACCGCGTACAAGCCGTGGGCCACGTGGTGCCCGAAGACAAGATTCGCGCGCGTTATCAAAGGCTTTGGGATCTTGTTGCCACGGCCGCCAGTCGCGCGGACGAGGCGACCTTCTATGACAACAGCGCGATCCGCGGCCCGCGTATCGTCGCTCAACTCGCTGCCGGCATCGCCGTCGGTCAACCCGTGTGGCCGTCGTGGACTCCGGCCCCAGTCTCCGAACGCTGGCCGGACAGGTGACGCGTCTCAGCGGCAAGACGCCGGGACTCGTTCGAGCGCAACGGATGATCTACGAGGAGCGTGAGCGGATCACTCCGGTGTGGGTGAAGGGCCAGCGCGGAGAGCCGCTCAACGAGGGCGCGGATGCGCTGGCACGGCTGTAGTTGCGGAAATTGGTGACCGGAACCCCTCCCCCGGGCTCCTAGACTCGACCTGACCGCGCGCCCAAGTGGGGGGAGCCATGGACAGCCTAAGAGTCGATCCCGAGGTGGCATTCGGCTCACCGGATGGGGCAACAACAGCCGAGGAATGGGAGGAGCAGGTGGATAGAGGCTTTAGCTTCCTCAGTAGCGCCGAGTCAGAGTTGCTGCACACTGTCGTTGCCCGTCGAGATCCTGCACTCTACGAACGTCTCGAGCAGGAAAGCTCAGTGTCACAGCAGGATGCCGACGCAATCGTGAATGTCCTGGGCGACGAATTGGTCAACAGCCTTGATGGCGACTGGGAACCGACCGAGTGGGGCCTCACCGTGAGCGCTCTGCTCGCCCGATTCAACGCGGCGAGGATCGCTGAGTGGCCGTAGCAGATCTGGGACTATCCGGGACCGTGCTGGAGTCGGTGCTCATCGATTACACGCTTCGAATGCAATTCTCGGAGGTGTACTTCATTGTCGTCGGTTCACCGTTTTCAGCCACCCTCGCCGGCGAGCACATATCGCTCTCACCCGAAGAGGATGCAGACGAAGCTTTCCGGCCGATATACGAACTCGTCGGCGAGACAGTGCAGGACGCCGTTGCCGACGACAGCGGGACGCTCCGTGTCCGCTTCCGCAACGGGACGCAACTCGAAGTTCCACCCGACGAGGAATACGAGGCATGGAATGTCTCAGGACCGAACGGAGCGCTGGTCGTCTGCATGCCCGGCGGTGAGCTGGCCATCTGGAGCGGGGACTCCAAGGCATGACATCCACTCCACATCACGCTGTTCGCAATGCCGACATCACCGGGGACCGCCATCCAGGCTCGCGCCTGAGAAGTGCACGACTTCGGTGGAATCGTGCGAAGAGCGGGGACGCGAAGTGATGCGCCACATGCTCGACGGGCGCCATGGAAAGGCGCCTCACCGCGGTCCTTTCGAAACGGTGATCAGGATTTCAGGGGAGAATGTGACGGTGCGAGGCTTTGTAGACAACGGTGTAATCAAACTTGGTACGGCGTTCATTCCGTGACTACTCGAGCCTGGCGACCTATTGCCAAAGGAGAATCAGACGTAGTGCGGGCCGTGGTGGGTAGGTCAGCGATCACCGGCGCCCAAGCCCTAATCAGCGACCTCGATGGCGCCCTCGTCGCCAATGAAACCGCCTGGATTCTTGATGTCAAGACGCCAAGTTCTGCGTCCGGAGCCGACCTCCCCGATGGTCCTTTTCCTGCCCGCGCTTTCGTACCGGACCAGGCGAACTATCAAGGCGAGGTCATCATCTGGATCACCTCAGGTCACCTAAGTGGTTTGGAGTACGCGTGGGTAACTGAAGACAGTCCCACACGGTGGCCGCGGCCGGATGAGATGGAAGTAATACCGCAGAGTCGCCGCTGATTCCTCGATCTACAGGCCGCTTCGCCCAATCCGTTGCATTCGCTCCCGGCAGCGCCGTTGCATCTCGGGCACGAAATCCTCAGGGATCGGGTAGTAGTCGCCGCTCCATGCCACGCTGACAGCGATGCCGACGTCGCCGAGCACCTCCCTCCAGTCATCGTTCTGCGGTGTCCATACCCTCGCGGGAGCTTGGGGATTCTGCTGCGGATCCTCGTCGAACACGACGATCGCGAACGTTCCCTCGGCGAAGTACCACCTCTTTGACGAGGCTGCTCGGCCCTCTTCCGGCGGAAGCCCTTCGCGCTCGTTCGACATGCGTGAATCCCCCTGACTCGTCGCTCCCTACGCGGCACGGACGTAATTCTGCGGCTGGATACGGCTCTCCCCCGACCATCGGTAGGCCACCAGCGCACCGGATTTGACGGCACTGAAGTCCACGCACGCGGTGTAGTCCGTCCAGTCATGCTGATGCCGCGGCTGCCCGGATCGCCAGTAGTGGCCGTAGAACACCGGCACCGGGTGGGTGTAGACGTACGAGCGGTGCTCGGCCGAGACCTCCAGATCCGGCAGCTCCGGATACCGCTCGCCGGCGTCGGTGGTGAAGTTGCTGCCCATTTCGGCCAGGCCGCGCAGGGTGGCCGCGTCGGCCCTCCACCAGCACAGCCGAGCTTGGCGGCGCAGATGCCCGTCCTTGTCACGGTAGGGCTGCTGGTCGTGGTCGACGAGGCTGATCTCCGGACCCTTCAGCAGAGTTTCGACGGCTTTGTAGAGCGGATCGCCCTTCGTCGAAGCCCGCGCCAACTGCTCGACGGTAGTGAAGCGGTCACCGCCCAACTCCCGTTGTACGACTGCGACCGAGTCGTCGTGCCAGCAGGCGTGGACGACGCGGATGTCGCTGAGGTCGAGCCACAGCGGCTGGGTCCAGAACCATTCCAGGTAGAAGTCGCGTTCGTCCGGACTGAGCTGCTCGAGGAAGGCGGCGTGCTGCCGCTCGTTCTTCGCTGACCGCTTGTCGGCCGGGTCGTCGTGGGGTCGCAGGAACTTCCCCGGCTTGTCGGGCCATCCGGTGGCATATGCCATGGCATTGAATTCGTGATTCCCCAACACCATTCGCGCACTGCCCGCGTCGACCATCGCTTTGACGGTCTGCAAGACCTCGCGCTGCTGTCCCCCGCGGTCGATCAGGTCACCGACGAAGATCGCCGTCCGGGTGGGATGGGCGTACGCTCCGCCGGCCTCGGTGCGCCGGTAGTCCATGGACTCCAGCAACTCGTACAGCTTGTCGGCGCAGCCGTGGATGTCACCGATGACGTCGTAACCTGCGGTCTCCAGACGTGCCGTCATTGCTCCCCCTTACTATCGCCCTCCCATGCGGAGGTGAAGATTTCGCGTCGGGCAGCTGGTGCGCGGTGCCGTGCTCCCGAACTCAGACCACGGGCCGAAAAACGCCTCCCACGTTCGCACCGGACCGACAACCTGACGGTAGCAAACCAGACTGACATTTATTGCCATCGCTGGAAAGGTTCTCGAGCCCGCACTTGCACGCCGTTTCCGCCGCCGCGTGCTCTACGGGTTCATTCGGTGACGCACCCTGTGAGCATCAAGGGGTCAGCCGCCACACACCACCTTCGGGATCGGGTCATAGCGGACGGTGTGCGACTCCGATCGCGTCTCGCCGGTGGTGATGTCACGCAGCGTGCGGGTGTCGGTGATGGTGAACCCCGGTCCGCCGCTACTGGCGCTGCAGGATTCGCCGGCGGGGATGGTGATGGTTTGTGGCGTGGTCGGTTTCGTTCGCGGTCCCTGCGACGACGACACCTCATAGCGTTTGATCCCCACGATCTGGACACTCACGGTGCTCGGCGTCCAGGTGGTCTGGATCTGCACCGGGGTGGGCCCGTCGTTGCGGAACTTGACGTCGATGTCGTTGCCGGAGACGGTGGCTTCCCGGCCCGCGGGATAGCGGCTGATGTAGTAGCTGTGCTCTTGGTGCTCAACGAGTTCCATGCCGGCGAAGTACGCCGCGTTGAACAGCGTGGTGGCCACCTGGGACACCCCGCCCCCGACACCGCGGTCCGGCCGGCCGTGCATGATGATGCCGGCCTCGACGTAGCCGTTGGCCGCGGTGCGCGGGTTGGTGGCGCCGTTGAGGCTGAAGGTCTCCCCCGGCGCGACGACGATGCCGTCGATGGCTCCGGCGGCGCGGCGGATGTTCACCCCCGAGTCTTTGGAGAAGCCGGAGGTCTGGAATTCTCCGATGACCTGCACGGTGCCGAGCGCTTCGATGTCCTCGGTGGTGAACGTCGCCGGCTCGTCGACGTAGACGGCGGCGATCTCACGGTCACCGGAACCGGTCAGCACATCCATCAGGTCGGCGAGGGTCTCGTCGTAGTCGATGCGATGGCCGTCCTGCGAGGGCACCTTTGTCGGCGGCGAGGCGGTGAAGTCGATGGTGGCGTCGCGCAGCGGTGTCTCGGAGTCGGCGAGCTGGGGGCGCGCGGCTTCGGCGATGGTGTTCTCGTCGACGCTGGCCACGAGGTCGCCGTCCTCCACCTCGAAGGTCAGCGCGGCGGCGATGACGTCTTCGTCGATGCGGGCGCGGGAGCCGTCGTCACCGGTGATCACCAGCGGCGCGGACACTGCCGGTGCGGCGATGTGGTCGATGGCGGCCTGGACATCGGAAGCGGTTGTGCTGGGCTGTAGTTCGATGACAGGCAGATCGATGACAGTGCCATCAGCCCAGTTGCTCTTGAGCAGCTCAGCGGAGGCGTCGACGTCGAGGCGGCGGCCGTTCTCCGGATCGACGGCGACCGGCTCACTGCCGTCGAAGCGCACGGTACCCTCGACGGGGTCCTGGGCGATCGTTGCGTCGAGTTGATCAAGGGCGGCGGTGAGGGCGGTGTCGTCGGCCGTGGAGACGACGCCGATCTCGCGGTTGGTGAACAGTGACGCGATGCGGGTGATCGGGTTCAGCGACTGGGCGCCGGCCTGCTCCACCGTGGCGGGGAAGTCGACCGTCAGACCTGCCGACGTGGGATCGATCTCACTTTGCTCGGGGCCGGCGGTGACCGGGATCGGCTGGGTGGCGCGCGGGGTGATGTCGGCGCGTAGGCGGGCCTCGGCGTCGGGCAGGGTCAGGCCGCCGATGGGGACGTTTGCGGCCGTGACTCCGCGCGGCACCCGGTCTTTGCTGTAGAGCTGATCCGCGAGGTAGGCAGCGACGAGTAGGGCAAAGGGTGCGGCGAGGAGGAGCAGCAGCAGTCGGCGGCGGGGTTTCGGGGGCGGGGCAGAGGCGGTCCTGGCGATGACCTGCGGTTGCGCTCTGTCGGCGCGCATGGCGTTCGTTCCTTAAACAGTCGCTCGCGCTGCCTGGGCATACGTCGCCTGCAGCGCACTTCAGCCAGCCTAGCGATTGAAATCCGGTGGTGCCGTGCCGCAACCTGGAGACAGGCGTAACCAAGCCGTCCGTCCGGGCTTTGCTGACACCGCGGTCTCGGAGATTTCGGACCTCTTCTACTGTTACGACTCCGGTCTGGGAGGAGACGGATATGGCGGCGCAGCGTTCTTCATAGCCGAGCGACGGCTCGGTGTTCTGCGCCATCCTGCTGCTGCTCCTCGCCGTCGGCTTCGTCATGAAGTACATCTGGTGGTTCCTCGGCGGCGCTGTGCTGGTGGAGGTGTCCGTTGTCGTCCATCGGCTCGCGCAGAGGAGGGAAGAGCACGGGAGGCTGGAGGCCGAGGAGGCGGCCGACAAAGAGTCGAGCGGTTCCGGCGCGCCGAGCGGCACAAGCGGTGGACGCTGATCGGCGACCAGCGGGCCATCTACGGGGAGGACGGCACCGCAGCCACGCGCAAGGTCAGCGGAGGCCCGGCGATTGACGCTGAACCGGGACCGGGATGCGTCACCGGTCGCGCAGGTGGCGACCACGCCGCAGGAGTTGGACGCTCTGGTACGGGACAAGCCAAAGGCCTGGGAGCAGGCGCTGTACGTCTCGGTCCTGGTGCAGCGGGTTGCTCCCTGCAGTCACAATCTGGAGCATTTCCTGACTTCGTCGGCACTTCGCACTGCCGAGGGTGCTCAAGCACGCCACGAGTCCCGTCGACATGGGTTCGCTCGGACTGTATTTGATGATCGACGACAAGCGGCACTCGTGGATCCTCAAGCGGCTGGACTTGACCCACGAAGGCGTAGCCGGGTGCGTCGCCTACCTCGAAAATTGGTGACAGGACCCCTTCCCCTGCGCTCTTAGACTCGATTCAACCGGGCGCCGAGTGGGGGAAGCCGTGGACAACCTGGAAGTCGATCCCGACGTGGCATTCAGCACGTCGCAGTCGGTGAGCAACGACGCCGTCGAGCTTCACGAGCAGCTCGCCGGACTACAGCGGGACTGGGACAACGTGTCGCGCGGCTGGTCGGGCGTGGCGTCGTCGGCGTATACGCCGCTGTGGGCGGAATGGCTCGACGGTGCGACGACCCTGGTGGACACACTGGACGAGCTCTCCCGCAAGGTCGCCGCGGCTGCTGCCCGGTATGCCGAGCAGGACAGCAGCGCGGCCGTATCCATCGACTCGGCTGCGGTCGACCTGGGACTCTGATGCGCTACCGGGTCGAACTCGAGGAACTGCTGGTGTTCGTCGACCGCCTGCAGGCCTTCGAGCAGCACGCAGAAGCCGTCGCGACCCGGGTGGACGGTCAGATCGCCGACTTGCACAACACGTGGTCCGGAAACGCCGCCGCTGCGCATCGCGCGCGGCACGACGAATGGATGACCGCCGCCACGCAGATGCGCGAAGCGCTGGCGCAGCTGCGCGCCGCAGCTCACGGTGCGCACCGCAACTACACCGAGGCCGCCAATCTGAATCTCGACATGCTGCGATGACGGTTCAGGACGTCGATCCGGACACGTTCTACGCCGTCGGGGAAGGCCTGTTCAAAAAGGCAGGCAAGCTCTACGACGCATTCAACGTCAACGTCGCGATCCTCGGCGACACCGCGGCGATGGCGGGCACCGACGCCACCGGCACGGCCTGGGCCGCATCGTATGACCAACGGGCCGGTGAAATCCTCGCCGCAGTCAACGATCTCACGCAGGCGCTGGAGAACTACGGCGGCGTGGTGATCCAGGCCGGGTACAACCATGCTGTCGCCGAACACAATGCGACACCGGGCAACGGCGGACCTGCCCCGGTGAAGCCGCCCGAGCCTGTGAGTTCGGCGGGCATCCTGTCGGCACCGCCCTCAGCAGGTGGGCCCGGGGCTGGGCTACTCGACAACGTCGGCTTGCTGCAGCAGGTCGGTGTGCCTGTACCGGACGGTGACACCGACAAGGTGTCGAAGGCCGCGGACGCCTGGGACCGTCTCGCGACGGTGTACCAGACCACAACGGTCGCGGAGGGGCTAGGCGTGGACGCCCGCGCGTTCCGGGACACACGGTCGCCGGAGGTCGAGTACCTCGTTTCGGATCTGGAGGAGCTGCAGCGGGCAACGTCGGCGGTGCTGGACGGATGCGCCGAGTTGGCCCAGTCGTGCCGGGACTACAAAGGGGCACTCGACGATCTGCGGACCACCCTCGAAGGCATCCTGGAGGACCTCGCGATCGAGCTCGCCGCTACCGCAGCGATCGGCATCGCCGCCTCGTTCGTGTCGTTCGGCGCCGGGGCTGTCGCCGCCACGGCCAAAGCGGCACATTCAGTCACCAAGTTCGCCCGCATCATCGCCGAAGCCGTTGGCGCATGGAAGATCTCGAAGAACATCGGCAGAGGTGTCAAGAGTGCGCACGACATTGCCGGCCTGCGGACCAAGCTGCAGCGCATCAAGAACCTGGGGCGCAAGAACAAGCCGGAGGAGAAGCCGCCTGTCCCCCGGAAACTCGACGAGCTGTTCAATGGGCGCACGCCGAAGGCCAGCGAGCTCGAAGACTACGCTCGGTCCCAAGAATGGACGAAAACTCAAAAACCTGATGGCCCGCCGAAATACATCGACGAGAACGGGACTACGCGAATGACAATCAAAGAGGGGAGTCCCCGAACTCCGGGTAGTGAGGGACCGCATGTGGAGCTTCGAGACGCAGGGGGTCAGCGGATTGACCCGAACGGGAACCCCGTGACAAAACGTAGTCCGGGCAACCACACGCCGATCTTGTGGGATTGGTGAATTCATGATCGACTACACGAAGTTCCCTGGCCTCGCGGGTGTCTATCTCGAGGACAGCTACGTACTCGAAATTCTGGAGAAGCCGGGGGAACTCATCTTCAAACTTGACGCGGTCCTTACTCCGGAGAGCCCCGCATATCGGGCACCGCGTCCCGATGAACAGTACTGCTACGCGGCTGGATGCCTTGTGTTCCCGAGCATCGTCAGCATCGAATGGATCAACCGTACTGACCAGCGGTTCACTGACGCGACTGGTGAACAAGACCTTGGCAACATCGATATCCTCAAACGCGATGGCGACTTCTATGTGGCTGAGGGCGACTGGGGTGAGGTGCGCGTCCAGAGCGCAGAGCCACAGTTCGCGCTTGATGATTGATTGCTGCATGCCCCTCCAGCCCTGGCTAATGCTCAGCACAACTGCGATCGAACTGCTCGTCGAGACACTTGGCCGGCAGAATCCGACCCGGCATGGCGTTCCGCGGGAGGATTCCGAGCACATCATGACCTCTGGATGGACGAGTTCAGTTCGGAGGAGTCCCCGATACCATCCGCCTGTTGTGCCATCTCTGAGCACATCGTCTTCGAGAAAGCGGCGGACGTTTCAGGCGAGAGCGCGTCAGTCCAAGACTTCACGGACAGTTGGGGCATCAACATTGGAATGGCATTCATCCTATGGAGGAACAGAATTGGCGCCCTATTGCCCCTGAGGAATCCAAGGCTGTGGAGGCCATCGTGTCCGCCTCAGGACTGGGCCACGCTCCGCTTTTGCTTCGAGATGTCAACGCTACGCTCGTAAACCGCCCCCGGTGCTCCAGACCTGCGCGATGGGCCTCTTCCCGCACGGGCGTACGTTCGGGCGGACGGTGACTACCAAGGCGAAATCATCGTCTGGCTTTCGACCGGCCACCTATTGGGTTTGGAGTACGCATGGTTCACCGATCGACCGCCCACGAGGTGGCCGCGGCCAGAAGAGATCGTGACGCAAAGCGATGCGTGACTGACTCGAGTGAGGATGTTTCCGCTGATGTCCGACGAAAAACGCCTACCCGACATATCCGTGTACCTGGACGCGATCGACGACTTCATCACGTGAGAGGGGGCATCGTGTCGCATGCGGGTGAGCCGCTGAGGGTCGATCCGACACAGTTGCGCATGGCTGCAGATCAGCTCGATGGTCAGGCCGGCGGTTTTCGCGCAGTCGATCGGGCAGCGCAGTCACGGGCGGGCGCAGTGGCGCTTGGCTCGGGTTCGGCCGCGGCAGCTCTGCCCGGGATGGTCGCAGCATGGGAAGCCGACGGTGCGCGTTTCAATGAGCATTTCGCCAGGTATGCGCGGGGACACCGTGAGGCGGCCGACCGCTATGCGGGCACCGATGTCGGCAACGCCGAGGGGATCGACGACGCGGGTTCAGCGCTGTGAGCTGATCCGTGGCGCTGAACCTCAAGGAACTCAGGCAGTGGCCTGCCGAGGTCGCCGACCTGGCCCAATCCGCGCGAGATGCCGCAGCCAATCACACCGGTTGCGCTGACTTCTACAGCTCCCTGATCGCCGTTTCCAGCTGGCAAGGACAAGGAGCGCAGGCAGCCAAGTCCGCGATGGCAGACACCGCGGGCGATCACGATGCGGTAGCAGACAACCTCGGCACCGCGGCCACCAGGATGGTACTGATCTCCCAGGACGCTGAGGAACTCGCCGATACGATCAAGCGCATTCTCGACGACGCAGCCGCTCAACCGGCAGTCGTCATCGACGAGTCCTCCAATCGGGTGATTGCGCCCGACACCAGCCTCATGACCGAGGAGTACGCGGCACAGGTTGCAACGAAAGTCACTGACCTGCAGCAACGCATAGCCGCCGTCCTCGCTGAAGGCAGTCGTCTGGACGCCGACTTGGCCGCCGCGATCACCGCCGCCAGCGCGACCGGCGAGCCGGTGGTGAAGACTACGGGGTCACTGGAGGATCTGCTGCTGCCCGACACCGGCGGGCGGTCCAACGACCCCGGGACGGGCGAACGAACACCAACACCGGACAGCCTCGACAGCGCACTCGATCAACTCACCGGCGCGCCCAGTGAACTGCCTGATTCACCGCAACCAGACCAAGCCGCCGAAACCACACCAGCTGCACCGTTGCCCACCAGCTTTGCCAAAGTCGAGCAGTTCAAAGATCTGGTCCGGCAGACCATGCTGAGAAACGGCGTGCCGCCAGAACACATCGAGCAGCGACTCGATGCGATCGTCGCCGCAGCCCAGAAACCACTACCCGCATCCAAACCACCCGAGGGTCGATCGACACCGCCGCCCAGTTTCTCCGATGGGTTCGCCGACGGTTGGTTCAGCACCGAAGAGAACATCAAAGACCTCATCGGCGCCAACGGGTGGGAGGACCTCAAAGGCGCATGGGCCGACATGGCCGAAGGCGGGTGGGAACGAATCACCAACCCCATCGACACCTTGACCGAAGACGTCGAGCACCTGACGAAATACCCCGGCCACTACCTAGGTGAGGCAGCCGGCGCAACGGCGATCACTGCACCCGGTGCCCTCCTCGGCGGCGAAGCCGCACTCGCCGCCCGCGGCGCCGGGACAGCCATCCCCGACGACATCATCCATACACCCACTGCGAAAGGCACATTCGAGCAGCCGAACCCGATCCCGCTCATCGACGTTCCGAATCAGCACGCGGCTCACACACCCATCGCCGGTGTCTCACCGCCGCTACCGGCGGTGCCGGATTCTCCGTTGTTCGACGGCTATGATCCGATCCCTCCAGGACCCGAATTCATTAGCGCCGACGGCAGTCTCATTTACCCTGACGACAGCTTGCCCAGCAAGCCGTATGCAATTCCGGGCACTGTCGTTCCCGACGCCCAGCTGCCAGCAGGCACCGAGCTCGGGCGATTCGGCTACCCGGGCGGTACTTACCTCGCTCCAGAAGGAACACCCTTCGCCGAACTGTCACTGCCACCTGACAGCGCCGCCAAACCGTACTTCAGATACGTCGTCGCTGATCCCACCGCGCTTCCGCCAGGATGGCGCATCGAACAATCACAAGCGGCGCCCTGGTTCCACCAGCCCGGCGGCGGAACGCAATATCGGATTATCGCACCGCCCGGCTCAGAGCCTTCCGTAGACTCGCTACGTCAATCGGGCTACCTGAAGAGAATAGGTGGATAGGGTGGCAGATTTCTCACGCCTGTCAAATGACTGGACTAGATGGTCGAGCAGAATCGGCCTGGCGAACGTCTCGGCTTCTACAGCCGGAGACGGCAGCGCAATCGAATTCACGTCGGATGACCAATCTTTTTATCTCAGAGATGATGGGGACTGGTGGGCAATCGACGTCGTTAACGATCGGGGTCAGCGATATAACGACACCGCGAAATTCTCCACATTCGATCTCGCTCAAAAGTATCTCATTTGGCGGTGGGGGTCCACGATGCGCGATGTACTGGGCGCCAGCATATTTGGCCCTGAGCTGTATAAGTTGGGCCGCAGTGCAGACGTCGTTGTTGTCCCCACCGAAAACGAGTGGCTCTTTGAACTACAGTCAGAGGCCGGCAGGGCTCGTCTCTCGGAGCCAGATGCGACGATCTTTAGTCATTTGATGTCGAAATCGGTCCATGAGATTGAGCAGATGATCGAGGCAGGCGTCCAATAGTAATCTTGGGCAGAGTGTTTGGGCGGATTACTGGCTAGGGCGAGGCTCCTGGACCCAAGGGTTTTACGACGTACCGCGGACAACTTGCCGGCTTGTCGACTGGGTCGGATTACAAGCAGCGGGAGCGGTTTGACGTCAGCTTTCCGTCGTGGTGGAGGTAATCACTGGCTTAACCGTTATCGCGACCGAGAGTTACGCCGCTTGGCGGCGTCGTCCCGACGACGCCGGCAGAGAGGTCGTACGCCAACGGGTCACCTTCGAATGGGACCAGGTTCGGCAGGGTTACCGGATCACCATCGAGCACGACGGCGTCGGCCTCGTTGGCCTTGATGCCGTCGATCCGCACCTCGGCGGCGACGGCCGAACCCCTGATGTCCCCCCAGCAAGCGGTCACCAATCCTCGAGTTTCCAGGTGTCTGATCATCGGCAGGAATCGCTGGCTCATCTGTGGGGTGAGCTGTCCGATTCGTTCATCATCGATGCGGACCTCCACGACAGACTTGGCCGATGCGCCGCGCCCCACAGATTCGTGCAGCGTGACGAACAATGGACCACAGCCGGACTCCGGCACGAACTTCAACAGAGCGTCCGAATGCTCGTCTTCTTTGGTGACCTGAACCATCGCTGACCGCGGAATCAATGTGTAAGGCACCCTGGGTGGGTCATTCAACGGCAACGCACCCGCCGGCTCGCCGAGTTTGAGCTGCACCTTGGCCGCAAGTTCCTTTGGTGGATCGTTCGCGCCGTCCCAGTCATCCCAATTGGTAGCTTGGTAGGCGTAGATTCGCCCGGGAACCACGGGCACAAGACCCGATGCCACGACGCGTCGAATGACAGGTGCCCACCCGCGACAGTCGTCCCGGCACAGGTAGCCGACGGTCTGTCGGTCGGCCCGCACCGAGATCGCCCACGGATCGTATGGATTGTCCGGCTCAGGGATAAGCTCGAAAGCGCGCCGAACCCTTACGCCGCCCCGGTCCCAGCCGTCGGGTAGGAGTCGGAGAATGCCTGCACCGTAGGACTTCTCGCCGACAATGTCGTAGTTACACCAGTCCCCGCGCTGCTCGTTCCACAGTTCATAGTGCCTTCGCACGCCGCTACTCGCCCCATAGCTCAAGCACGGTCGGCCGCGTTGACCGAATATGCACCTCCGGAAATTTCGCCACCAACGCACACACGAACGCCGACCGCTTCACGTTCAGCTCGTTGAGCAACTCCTGCTGGCTCAACTCCCCCTTGTCGAGCAGCCGCTCCCAAACCACTGCGATCATCCATGCCGGAACGAGCTGTGGTCCCGTCCCCAAGCTCATCGACCGTTCGGTCTCGACCAACACACCCTCACGAGTCACCGAGGTGATGCGGTTGAGGTTCTTGGTCGACAACGTCAGGATCGCCGTGCCGGGTCCCGCGACGGCGGAGACCCGATCGAACAGGTCGTCCTCGAACTCGGCAGCATTCATACCCGGGACGCCACAACGATTCCCGACGGCTGCATCGTGATCACCCCTGCAGCTAGCGCCCGGGCCAGCGCCTCGTCGAGCCGGGCTGCAACGGCCGATCCGATCCGGGTGATGCCGAGCAGATTGGCAGCGCGCCGCTTCAGGTCTTCTGCATCGCTGCCTCCGGACTGTTCGGCCACGACGGTCATCGCATTACCGATCTCGACCAGGCTGATCTCGCCGATCGGCCGGCCCTCGCCCTTGGGTGACGTCCGCACTGTCCGCCAGGTGAGCGGGTCCACGCCGGCCGGCCAGTAGAAGTCGGGGTCGGCCGGGCGCTCGTACTGCGCGGGCACCACCCGCTGGATCGCGGTCCGTCGGGCTTCGCTGACCTTGCCGAGGCTGAAGGCGCCGGCAACCAGCTTCGCGAGCCGGTCCCGGTGCACCGGCCCTTCGGCCTCGATGATGGACTCGATGATCTTGACCACGTGGGACCGGTTATAGCTGGTGTGGATCTCGTCGAGCACACTGATGTTGCCGATGACCACGGGGTTCCAGGCGGTGTAGTCCGCCAGGTCGGCATGCCGGCGCGGTGTCACGGGTATCGGCGACGTCACCGAGCGGAAGGCGAACTCGTCCTCTTTCACCACCACCGGAGGTGGAGTTGGGGCCGGCTCCTCGCGGGGCGGCTCCGTCTTGCGCTGCTTGGCCGCGGCCACCGCGTCCCGCAGTCGCGCTACCGTCGCCTCCCGCTGGCTGAGCCATTCCGGCAGCCAAACCCTTTCGACACCAGGCCAGTTGAGCAGCGTTGACAACACATCGACGGGCAAGCCGTCCCGGTCGGCGACCGTGCGACGCCCGTACCACTCCGGGCCGTCCAGCAGCACCGCCAGCAGCGGGTGCTCCGGCTCGGCAGGATCAGCGATCACCAGGTCGACGCGGAAGTCGGACAACCCGACATCTGCCGACACCACCAGACCTTCCTCGCGCAGCGCCCGGGCGATGTCGTCGCGGTGCCGGTCGATGACGGCGTTGCGCCGTCCGCCCTGGGTGATGGTTTCCACGCCGCGGTGCGCCATCTCCAGGTAGGCACGCAGATGCTTGGTCCCGACCTGGGTGGTCTCCTCGGCCCGCAATTCGGTCGGTTCGAAGCTGGCGTAGAGCACCACCTCGCGGCGCGCACGAGTGATCGCGACATTCAGCCGTCGCTCGCCTCCGGGCCGGGACAGCGGTCCGAAGTTCAGTGGCACCACTCCCTTGTCGTTCTTGCTGAACGCCACCGAGAACAGGATGGTGTCCCGCTCGTCGCCCTGCACGTTCTCCAGGTTCTTGACGAACAGTCCGTCGGGCTCGTCGAGAGCCTGCAGCAGACGATCGTCGCCCGCGTCCCGCAACATGTTCTCGATGAGGTCGCGCTGCTGGGCGTTGAAGGTGATGACACCGATCGACGGCGCCGCGCCCGGCGACGCGTCGAACCGGTCACGGATGTCGGCGACGATGCGTTCGGCCTCGACCCGGTTGGTGCGCAGCGTCTTTCCACGCCCCGAACGTTCGAAGTGGCCGTCGACCCGCACGAGGGAGATCCCATGACCCGACGCGGGCGCCAACGGCGCCGGGAAGGACGCCAAGCGGCCGTTGTAGTAGTGGATGTTGCTGAACGCGATCAGCGCCTCATCCTGGCTGCGGTAATGCCAGGACAGCCACTGCTGCGGCACCTGCGACTGGACGCATTCGCTGAGGATGGACTCCTCGTCGGCCACCACCTCCGGGTTGGCGTCCTCGTCCGGATCGTCGACGGAGGCACTCGCATCGGCGAAGCTGGTCGGCGGCATCTGCTTGCTGTCCCCGACCACCACAACCGATTTCGCGCGGCCCATCGCGCCGATGGCATCGGCCACCCGGATCTGAGACGCCTCGTCGAACACGACGATGTCGAAGACATCCGCGCTCGCTGGGAAGAACCGCGCGACCGAATCCGGGCTCATCAGGGTGCAGGGCAGGATGCGGGTGATCAGGTCACCGAAGTTGTCCATCAGGGCGCGCACGCTCATGCCGCCCCGCTTCTTGTCCAACTGCCGTTTCAGCAGCCCGATCTGGCCGCTGTCGGCGTAGGCGTCGAATGTCCGTGCAGCGAGCAGCTCCGCCGGGATGGAGCGGCGCAGCTCATCGCGGATCGCCGTCGCGCTGGCGGTGAAGCGCCCGATCGCCTTGCCGTGCGCGGTGACGTCGAACTCGCTGAGTCCGCTGGCCTCCAGCCGCTCGGCAATCGATGCGATCGCCACACCCCGGTCGAAGGCCAGGCTGGCGTCCTCGGCAACCACCCGCCCGGCCAGGATCTCCCGCCGGGCATCTGCCATGTCGGCGATGAGGAGCGGCTGGACGTGCTGCAGCAACGTCACCCACCGCTCGATGGTCGCGGTTGATTCCAGCTTGCGGTCAGCGCGGGTGTCCCACCATCGCCGGATGAACCACCGCTCCCCTGCCCATCGCCGCAGCTGCTCCGGCGAGCAGCCGGTGGCGGCCATCAGGCTGCGCCAACTGGTGGCCAGGGCGCGCAGCGTCGCCGACATCTCCCCGGCCTCGGTGGCACCGTAGAACTGCCGCAGATCGGCGACCCGCACGTCGGCGGTGTTGGCCGAGAGCACCTGGCCCACACGCCGCAGCGCTGCCAGGCTCTGGCTGAGGTGGTGAACATCGGTGTCCACCAACGGGTTCCACGGGCGATCGAACAGCGGCGTCGGCAGTGCCGCAACCTGCTGGCGCAGCGCGGTGACGACTTCGTGGCTGGCCTGCAGGTCCGCGGTCAGTGCCGACAAGGTCTTGAGTTTCACCTCTGTGGGGTCGACTGTGAGCACGGAGCTGAGCTTTTCTAGCACGGCCCGGCGCCGTTTCTTGCGGCCGAAGAAGCCGGACTCGTCGGCGGCGGCCGCTTCGGCGTGGATGGCCGGGATGTCGAGATCCATGGCCGCCGGTGTCACCGTCGCCAGCCAGCCCGGTTTGGTGTTCAGGCCGGCCAGGGTCCGCTCGATCCCGGCGACGTGCGCCTGCCATGGCGCCGTGTGCAGCGCATCGACCGCGGCCAACGGGTAGCGCGGCTCGTCGGTCAGTCGTGCCCAGACATCGAGGACTTCGGGACTGTCGTACTTACCGACCACGTCGAGGGCGACGCCGCCTCCCACCAGTTTGGCCAGCGCCGCGTCGAACGCGACCGCAGCCGCGTGAATGCCAGCAGGATCCAGACCGGACGCCGGCACCACTTCGATGAACGCCCACGGGTGGTTCGGGCGCGGCCGAGCGTCGTCGACCTTCTCCGGCAGCGTCCGCAGTGCCTGGGCCACGCTGTCGAAGACGGTGGGGTCGGTGTTGGTGATCAGGCTGCGAGGCACCGTCAGTGGGGTGACGTCCTGGTCGGCGGCCAGCTCCGAAGAGCGTGCGGTGTACAGCGACTGGCCGACGGCGTTGCGTTCGTGTAGCCGCTCGGCGTAGCGGGCCAGGCTGTACCGACTCGACTCGGCCACCTGCAGTTTGGTGCGCAGCAGGTCGGCATCGTGGCTCAGGCGCAGCTCCAGCGCATGTTTGATCTGGGCGCGTACTGCCGCAGGCCGCGCCGATTTGTCGTGGATGTCCAGGGACAGTTCGCCCAGACCCACGCTTTCCAGGCGCTTCTTGACCACATCCAGCGCGGCGCGCTTCTCCGCCACGAACAGCACCCGCCGGCCGGAGGCCATGGCGTGTGCGAGCAGGTTCGTGATGGTCTGCGATTTCCCGGTTCCCGGTGGGCCTTCCAGCACGAAAGTGCGGCCGGCGACCGCGTCGGCCACCGCCTGCAGTTGAGAGGCGTCCGCCGGCACCGGCACCGCGGTGCTCAAGGCATCGAGGTCGATCTCAGCCGTGCCTGTGATCGGGTCGGTGAACGGGTGTTGGGGACTTTCGATGAGATGGCGGACCAGGCTGTTGCGCGACAGACTCTTCCACGATTCGTCGAGGTCCTTCCACAGCGGGAACTTCGCGAACTGCAGGATCGACAGGTGCACGCTGTCCTCGACCAGGAACGGCAGGCCGGCGTCGGAGACGGCGCGGCGCACCGCGTCGAACGTGCCGGTCAGGTCGATACCGGAGGCGTCCGTGTCCGGCTGGGCGAGCGCGGGGATCTCCAATCCCAGGGCTGTGCGGAGCTTTTCGACCAGGCAGTAGTTGGGCGTGGAGGCGCCGGTGTCGTCCATGGTGATGACGTAGCGCTCGCCGCGGTTGGTGGTGCTCAGCGTGACCGGGACCAGGACCAGCGGTGAGCGCAACGGGCGGTCGCTGAGTTCCCAGGTGAGCATGCCGAAGGCGAGGTACAGGTTGTTGGCGCCGGTTTCCTCGCGGATCGTCTTCGCCTTGTTCGCCAGGTAGCGCAGTTTCGTCTTGTACGACGCGGCCGTGATGTCGATGTAGGCGTTGCGTTTGTCGGCGAGCAGGATCTCCCGCTCACTCTCGGGCAGATCGCGCCCGTAGCGCACGCCGCGGGCGACGTCGACGTTCTGCACCTCGTCGGACCCGAGCAGCGTGAAGCCGGCACCGGCGTTGACGGCGTCCTCGAATCGGCTCAGCGCGGGCCCGGGGACCTCCAGCCGGTAGCCGGCGCGGTCGGTGTAGTTGATCAGTTTGTTGCGCAGGCTCAGGTCGAGCAGCGCGTTCTTCCACTGCCGGACCCGCGGCGGCACGCCCTCGGCCGGTTCGGCCGGTCTGATTTCGCTGGGGACGTACGGCTCGAAGACCGGGCTGTCGGCGGGCTTGTATTCGGTGACAACGGTATTGCCGTGCTCGTCGGTGCTGCGGCTCGGCAACGGCAAGATGCGGGCGCGGCGGGCCTGGCGAATGTCGGTGACGCCGAGGACGTTGGTCAGGTCGGCCAGGTGGCGGCTGCGCGGGGCGCGGCGGGCGTCCTCGAAGGTGGCGTCGGGGTTCGACTGGGTGACCAGAGTGGTTTCGACGAGGCCGATGTTGGTGAGGTCGACCTGGTTGACGACTTCGTTGGGTTCGGTGGTGGAGACGGCGGCGAGAGCGCCATCGATGCGCCAGTAACCCAGGAACGCATGCCCCCGCACCAGCCAGAGGGTGGAGTTGATGCCGCATTGTTCGAGGACGGCGGCCAGCACCAGGGTGGTGTCCAGGCAGGTGCCGAGGCGTCCGTCGATCACTTCGGCAGGGGTCCGGATCTTCTGCCCGAGGTCGCCCCAGCTGGCGGGCGGTTCGGCGTAGCGGATGTCGCGGGCCTTCACCGCGTCGAACGCGGCGCGCACGATGGCATCGACCCGTTCGGGATTCTCGCTCTGGTAGCCGTCGATCGACGAGTTTCCGGTGGCCGCGCCGAGGCGGTCAGAGATGTCAAGCAGGAGCGGGGCGATTGCAGTCGCGTTGGGTTGGACGTGGGCGGCCAGGATCTCCAGGGCCAGCTGCGGCGGGGTGGCCTTCCACTGGTTGGCGGCCAGAATGTTGACCTGTTGGGTGGTCTCTGCGATGACCTCGCCGGCGTTGTCGCGCAGGATCACTCGAATATCGCCGGGGCGTTGTTCGTCGACCCGCCACATGGAGGCCGGGTCCAGTTTGAGGTCGACGGTGTTCAGCACCGTCGGCTGATGGGCCAACAGGTCGAGGTGGATCTCGGTCGGCCCACCATGGGAGCCGTCAGCGCTGACGACGTCAACTTCGAGGACCGCGCCCTGGCGGTCGCCGCCGGTGTTGTCAACGGTGATGTGGTCGATGACCGGGATGCGGCAATGCGCCATCGCGTAGCTGAGGTCGGCGATGGCGGAGATGTCGATGCGCGGTGTGCCGGCCGGCGGCGGTACCGGCGTTGGCGTCGTCACGGACGGCACCGGCTCTACGACCGGTTTCGGCTCCGCGCTCGGTTGCGGTGCGACAGGCGTCTTCAACTTGTGGACCTGCGCGGCGGCATCGGTCGCACCGATCGCACGTAGCAACAGTTCCGCGGAGTCGATCGCCCGGTAGGTTTCGGCGTCGGTGAACTCGCCGGTGTGGGCCCACTTGTTGCGGACCTCGCGGAGCTCCTTGGCATAGATCTCGGCCTGGCGCGGCATCGCCTTGCTGAATGGGTAGCCGAGGTCGCCCAGGCGCTCGGTCATCACGCGCAACATCAGGGCCAGGTCTCGGCTCTGGTATTCGCCGCCGCGGCGGCCGTTGGCGGCGTCCTTGGCCTTGAGCAGGTCCACCCAGTGCGTGCCCGGCGGGAGCACCCGGTGCAGGACCTGCGCCACGAACGGTGACAGGCCACCGGCCAGCATCGTCAGAGCCTTGCCCACGAGTTGATGTTGCTCAACGGAGTTCATCACTCACACCCCTGCCTTGATCACACGATTGCGATCCACGAACGCCGATTTTGCGTCAAGTGGACCTGCCGTAGAACCCCGAGACACCCCAGCCCCCACATGTAAACACGGACCGGTGGAGTCCGCGTGATTTATGCGGGCGTTAATTTGCTGAAATGGTAGCAAGCCGTGTGGTCGTGACAGACGGAGGGTGAGCGCAGGGGTGGTCGTCGGGTTGTCGGGCATCGTGTCTCCATCTCGGGAATTCGGTGCCCGCGGGTGACGAGCCGATCAGAATCGCATGAGGTACCGACAAGCGGCGCCTCCGCGATGAACCGCTTCGGCTCGGCCGGTGCCCCGCCCCAGTTGTTCACACAGACCTGCGGCCGAGCAAAGGAGACGTAACTGGCTGACGCTCTCGCTCCGTCCCGCGGTCGCCGCGCAGAACGGCGAGGTCACGATTTTGCAGAAGAACGTGAATCTCACCCCTGTCCGGATGACCGAGCGACAGAGGGACGAAGGGATCCGAACTTGGGCTTTCTCGGCCCCTCCCAACATCGGGTCTCGGCGCAATCCTCGCTGGTACGAGCATCTTCAGTGCGGAGGTGCGGTGTCGCGATCAGATGCCGACAAGATCGTTCACGCACTCGGCGACGAACCGGCGAACGATATAAGTGGCGGATCGCCGTCAGATGAGACCGAATTCGCCTGCGAGCCACAGTCCAGGGACGAATAGCACCAGTGCCAGCGGCGCGGCGATCAAACCGACGAGCATTCCTCGGCCGATCTGGCCGAGTGTTCCCGGTCGCGAGTTCAGTACCGCCGCGACCACCAGATCGATCAGGATCAGGGGCAGGACATAGATCGTCAGCACAAGCCACGGCAGAAACACCCACACGGTGAACTCGATGACGAGAACGTTGACCAGTGCAGCCAGATACGTTGCCGGGCCGTAGGTCGGCTTGAGAGCAGGCGCCGCAGGATGATTGGTCATCATAGGATCCAGATCGCGTAGACCGCGGCGCCGACGAAGACGACTGCGTACGCCCCCATGATGCTCACTGCGGCGCCTCGCACTGGCGTCGCCGCTGATTGTGCAAGAACGAGTGCGGTCACCGCACAGACGGGGAGAATGGCGGCCAGACTCACGAGTACAAGGGGTACGGCACCCGCGCCCGGAAACCATTTACCGAGCAGCCACGCGCCGACGATCACGAGCGCCAAAACAAATTGGGTGACCAACGGTGCGAACCAGGTGGCGGCGCGCCAGCCGCGGGAATCCAGGCCGCGGAGTCGAGCGAAAGCTGTCATTTGTGAACCTCTTCAAGTGATTTCTGGATTCAGGGATACTCACGGGTCCAGTTGGAGCCTCCTCAGTATGTGCTCCACGAAGGTTCTGGAACGCAGGAAGATTCACAGTGCGAGGGCCCTGCCCGCCTGATCGTGATGCGAGGCATGCAGGCAAGAGCGGAGGTGTGAACCGCCGAGGGCCGAGTCGACCTCGCCGCGGCCGGCCCCTCCAAGCGTTGAGCATTGAACAAATTCGTGCGCGCGACACCGGGTCACCGATGTTACGTTTGCGAGTGCATGGGAGGGGGACAGTGTCTTATCCAAACGAGCCGCTGAAAGTGGACCCGACCGAGCTGCGGTTGACCGCAGACCAGCTAGACGGTCATGCCGGCACTTTTTGGGCCGCCCACCAACGCGTGTGTTCACGGGCCAGAGAGACGGCTATCGGGTCAGGTTCGGCTGCTGCGGCGTTACCGGGGATGTTGGCTGCCTGGGAAGCTGACGGTGCGCGCTTCGACGGCCACTTCTCCAGATACGTGGAGGCGTATCGCGAGGCTGCGATCACCTATGTGTGCACCGATGACAGCAGCGCCGCCGAGATGGAGGCGACTGGCCTAACGTCGTGAGGTGAGCGAATGCCCCTGAGCCTGCGGGAGCTCAAGGAATGGGTTCCCGAGATCGCTGACCTGGCGCAATCGGCGCGTGATGCCGCAGCTAACCACACAGCGTCTGCTGATTTCTACCGCAGCCTTGTCGCCATATCGACCTGGGAGGGTAGCGGCGCAGACGCGGCGAGATCCGCGATGAAGACTACGGCGAACGAGCACGGCGCGGCAGCCGACGCCATCGGTAATGCAGCGGAGCGTATGGACCTCCTGCACGAGGATGCCGAGATCCTCGCCGACAGAATCAAAGGCATCCTCGATGACGCCGCCGCCCAACCGCCTGTGATGATCGACGAGTCCACTAATCAGGTGATCCCACCCGACGTCAGCCACCTGACCGAGGAGTACGGCGCCCAAGTCGCCGCAAAAGTTGCCAACTTGCAGGCACGTATCGCCTCCGCCCTCGCCGAGGGAACGCGCATAGACAGCGAACTCGCGGGAGCGATCATCGCCGCAAGTGAGACCGCCGAACCTCTCGTGAGGAACGCGACTTCTTTGCAAGATCTGCTGCTCGCCGGTGATACCGAGCGCCGCAACACGCACAAGCTCAGCGGATCACCGGGGACACCAGCCGATCTCGAAAGGGCGCTGGATCAGATCGCGGGCGAGCCCGGTCACGTACCGGCATCTCAAGGGCCGGGGAGAGCGACAAGCGACATTGGTAGGGCCCCGCTGTCGGCGGAACCAGCAATGATCGATCAGTTCAAGGAACTTGCGCGCCAGACGATGGCCCGCGATGGCGTGCCGCCGGAGCTGATCGAGCAGCGACTCGACGCGATCGTCGCCGCCGCTCAGAAACCACTGCCCGCGTCCAAACCAGCCGGCAGCGGATCAACGCCGTCGCCAAGTTTCTCCGACGGGTTCGCCGACGGCTGGTTCAACACCGAAGAAGGCATCAAAGACCTCATCGGCGCCAACGGATGGGACGACCTAAGAAGCGCCTGGACCGACATGGCCAAAGGCGGATGGCAACGAGTCACCAACCCCATGGACACCATTGCCGAAGACGTCGAACACTTGACGAAATACCCAGGCCACTACCTGGGCGAGGTCGCCGGAGGAACCGCCATCACGGCTCCCGGCGCCCTTCTCGGAGGCGAAGCCGCCCTCGCCGCCCGAGGTGCCGGAACAGCCATCCCCGACGACGTCATCGACACGCCGAACATGGCAGGAGCACTCGACAATCACACGTTGTCTGCGCTTGGTGGCACGGATCTACATGTCCCGCCTCAATTCGATCCTTCCCTTCCCAGTGACGCGCTATCTGATCTCCTCAATCTGCCTAACACGGGACCTTACGAGTTACCTGATCCGTCGCTTCTGTCAACACCGCGGGACGGGGCCTTCTTCTGGTCTGGCAGAAGTGTCGAAGGTGCGGGGATTGGCCCAATGGCGGCAGGAGGCAACGGCGCCGCAGATCTCATTGCGCACGGAAGCAACGCAACCGTTCTGGAGGCACTAATGGAGAAGAATGGGATACAACCACCGAAGTGGAGTCCGACAGACGTTCATGCGGAGAACTGGTGGTCGGCCGTTTCACAGATGTATGCCGCAAATGCCTCGGGAGAAGTCCACGCGGTTGTCGGGTCGAATCTCCGTCCGGGCAATGTCTGGGAAAGCTTCGAGTTGCCCCGTCTCATAGAGAATCCGAATGTCACACGCATCATTGTGATCGACCCCGACACGGGTATCGAAACGATAATCTTCCAACGATAGGACCCCCGCCAACATGGACTCGGACATGATCAACGAAGCGGTCGTGATCAGTATCGGCGAATCGGCAATCCCGCAGGTCGATAGGCAGAAGCTCATCGATCACTACGGAGCGTACGAGGGCAGTGTCGCCGCCGACCGAATCATCACCTTGGTCAGCGAAGCAGTCGCCATGCCGATCGAATGGGGAACCAAGACATTGGCTGAAGGCGTCAACGACATCATGAACAGGTTCCACCAGCGGCATCCCGAACTATCACGCGAAGCTCTGGAGGAGATCGGCCGCTGCGTTGGATGGCAGCTTCGTTGAATTGACCGACGCAGCATACCAAGACCTATCACCGATACATCGTCAACGACGCCACCAGACTTCCGCCTGGATACCACGTCGAGCAATCCAGGGTGGCACCCTGGTTCGACCAACCCGGCGGCGGCATCCAGTACCGGATAATCGGCCCGGACGGGCGGGATGCTCCGGTACAGCATCTACTCGATTCGCAGTACTTGAAGGAGGGCGGTCGATAGTGGTCGATTTCTCGCGCCTGGCGACCAACTGGACGATGTGGTCGGACGATCAGCCAGCTAGCGGACGTGTCGGTGTCGGCCGACGGTGATCCGCACAGGCCTGCTTCAAGTCTGAAGGCGAAACTTTCTACCTCAGACAGTCCGCCGGTCGATGGATAATCGACGAAGTGGACGAACGCGGCCAACGACACGATGACATCGCCAGCTTTTCGACTTTCGACCTCGCCGAGAAGTACCTCATCTGGAACTGGGCGTCGTTGGCTCGCAGCACGATTGGCGCACCACAACTCGGATCCGAGCTTTATGCCCAAGGGTTCAACCCCAAAGTCCAAGTGCATCAGCTACGCGAGGGCGTCTACCGGCTGACGTCTACGGTGGGCGATGCGGTGGTGATGGGGGTACCGGCGACAATCTTTAGCCACCTGATGTCGAAATCGGTAGACGAAGTCGAGCGGATGGTCCGTCAGGATCTGGTCTAACGAAGATGTGCATAGGCCGTCGGACGCACGGTGAAGAAAGTGCGTTGACACTCGGTAGTAGGGTCGCACCGCCCGCGGTATCCCAACATCTGCAGCGGCGCAGTCCTATTACCCCGCACGGCTTTCCACTCCAAGGGGTACCACGGCACAACCGTCCACGGATTCCGACATAGACCGCCGCAGCTGACGCCAGGAAACGCCGCCTGCGACATATCACCGTAAGCGACGGAACCTCATGTGCTGATCACCAATTCGGACCCAGGACCGGACCGCTGCGAAGAAGTTGTTCGGCGAGACCTGTGTCTCCCCCGACCAGCGATAGGCCGTCAGCGGGCCGCCCTTCGCAACGCTGAAGTCGACGCAGGCCGTGTAGTCGGTCCAGTCGTGCAGATACTTCGGCTGACCGGAGCGCCAGTAGTGGCCGTAGATCACCGGGACGGTATCGGCGTACACATGCGACCGATGGATGCCGGGCACCTCCGTCTCGGGCAGCGGCGGGTAGGCATCGCCGTCCGCGGTGGTGAAGTTCCCGCCCATCTCGGCGAGGTCGCGCAGGGTGGCAGCCTCGGCGTTCCACCATCGCACCCGCGCTGCGCTGCGGGGATGGCCGTCCTTGTCGTGATACGGATCCTGCCCGTGATCGGTCAGGCTGATCTCCGGCCCCTTCAGCAGGGTCTCGACAGCGACGTAGACGGGATCATCGGGTGTCGATGCCCGCACCAGGTGCTCGCTGGAGGCGATCCGATCACCGCCGAGTTCGCGCTGCAGCAGCGTGATGGAGTCCTCGTGCCAGCAGGCGTGCACGACACGGATGTCGCCTAACTCGAGCCACAGCGGCTGGGTCATGAACCAGGCCAGATAGTAGGCGCGCTGCTCGTCGGTCAGTTGCTCGAGGAACGCTGCATGCTGCTTCTCGTTCTTCGCGGCCCTCTCATCGCTCGGGTCATCGTGCGGGCGCAGGAACTTCCCCGGCTCGTCCGGCCACTCGACGGCATAGGCCATGGCGTTGAACTCGTGGTTCCCCAACACCATTCGTGCGCTGCCGGCATCGACCATGGCCTTGACTGTCTGCAGCACCTGCAGCTGCTGCGGTCCTCGGTCGATCAGATCGCCGACTAAGATCGCTGTCCGCGTCGGGTGCCGATAGGCACCGTCGGGCCCGGTCGGTGTGTAGCCCAGCGCCTCGAGCAGTGCGATCAACTCGGCGCCGCAGCCGTGGACGTCACCGATGACGTCGTAGCCGGCAGTCTCGAGCAGTGTGGACATGGGCGTCCCCCTTTCTGTCGCCTTTCGGCGCGTCGAAGTCTGCGTCGGCGGGATATCCGCCGGAAGTCGAAGAAGGTGATTTCCCTTTGCGGGGAGACAACTTGAAGGTAGCAAAACCCACCGACATGTCGCAGGTGAAAGCGATGGCGGCGTCAGGTCAGGAGGGGACGGCTGTCCGGCCGTCGTACCGGCAACCGCGCAACCACCGCACGGGGCACCAGGGGCACGTTCGCCGCACAAGAGGTGGACATCCGCGGGTGGTGTAGCCCTGAAACGCGGCCGTCGGCCCAGGCGGGAGTTCGCGCGCGCGACCACGATCGTCTACAGGTGTGGTGAACACTCGCCGACCCGCCGACGGATGCTCCTCTGGTGCCGCAAAAGGTGCATCCGCCCGGCGCGAGGCAACGCTCAGTCGGCCGGACGTCGAAACAGCTCCGCAGGTCGGCCGCGTCCCCGACTGGTGACAGTGCCGGTCGCGACGAGTTGGGGCTCCATGATGCGGCGAAACCAGTCCCGCTGCAGGGGCCGGCCGGCGACCTGTTCATGTGCGAAACGTAGCTCGCGGATGGTGAAGTGGTCGCCGAGCAGGCCGTACGGATCAGGCTTGTCGGCGTATTGGACGCGTAGGTGCTCGACGGCGCGGGCGATGATGTCGGCGTGGTCGTAGATGAGCCGACCCGGAGAGTGCACCGGTACCAGTCGCGTGGTGTCCGGGATCCTGGACTGCAGTCGTTCAGGTCGAACGACGTCGAGGTGGGCGACGGACAGCACCCAGCCGCGGTCGTCGCGGGCGGGGTCGTCGAAGACGTGGAGCTGACGCGGATTCAGGCCGCTGACATTGGCTTTCGCCCGCAGCGACCGATCCACGGCGTCGGCCAGGGTCTCCCCCTCGTGCAGGAAGGTGCCGGGCAGCGCCCAGCCCCTGCCGGCGGCGCGACGGACCTGCAACACCAGGAGGCCGTCATGCTCGTCGAGGGTGAACACGGCGGTGTCCACCGCGACCGACGGCCGCGGATAGTCGGTGAGCGACCGTCCGCTGCTGTCGCGATATCCCGGTGTGTCCATGGCGAGGTCAGCCTACCTTGACACAATTAGCGCATTTCTGCTCTTATTAAACTCGAGAGGGGGTCGGGATGACAGCACACTGCGATCGAATCGAAGGGGTGCTGCTGGCGACAGCAGCTGGGGATGCGCTCGGGGCACCGTACGAGTTCAAGCCACCCCGAGGGCCGGAGCTCGAAGTCGTGATGGCCGGGGGCGGGGGGTGGGAGCCCGGCGAGTGGACCGACGATACCGCGATGGCGGTCGCCATCGCCGAGGTCGCAGCGGCGGGAGTAGATCTGCGCGACGAGGCGGCCCAGGACACGATCGTGACCCGTTGGCTGGACTGGTCCCGGGAGGCCAAAGACGTTGGCGTTCAGACTTCGACCGTTTTGCGCGGCGCCGCTGCCGGCATGAACATCACGGCTGAACGAACGCGGGCCCTGGCGCAGGATCTGCATGCCAGGACCGGACGGACGGCGGGGAACGGCTCGCTGATGCGCACCGCTCCCGTGGCGCTGGCTTATCTGGATGACGAGGACGCGATGGTCGAGGCAGCCCGCGCCATCAGCGAGCTGACGCATTTTGATCCTGACGCCGCAGAGGCATGCGTGTTGTGGTGCAGCGCGATTCGCCACGCAGTGCTCACCGGTGAACTCAATGTTCGGGTGGGATTACGCCATCTTCCCACCGAGCGGTGGCACCTGTGGTCGGAGCGGCTCGGCGAGGCGGAGAACAAGCGCCCGGCAGACTTCCCGAACAACGGCTGGGTGGTATCTGCATTGCAGGCGGCGTGGTCAGCCATCGCGACGACACCGATCCCCGCTGATGATCCCGCCAATGGTGTGCTCCGAACCGACCACCTGCGTTTGGCGCTCGACGCCGCAGTGCGCGCCGGATTCGACACCGACACCGTCGCGGCGATCGCAGGCAGTCTGCTCGGTGCGGCCTATGGGGCGTCGGCGGTTCCGCTGGAGTGGCGCACGCTGTTGCATGGCTGGCCCGGGATCACTGCGCACGATCTGGTGAAGCTGGCCGGGTCGATCGCCCGCGCGGGCAGACCTGACCGTTTCGACCCCTCCTACCGCGGCTACCGGATCGACGCCCTCGCTCGCCACCCCTACGACGACGAAGTCCTGCTGAGTGGTATCGGTGCACTTCGCGATCTTCCCAGCGACGTCGACGCCGTGGTGTCGCTTTGCCGCGTGGGTGACGACGATGTCCTGGACGACATTCCGCATGTTGAAGTTCGGTTGATCGACCGCGAAGGCATTGATGAGAACCCGCATCTCGACTGGGTGTTGCTAGAGGCAGCACGGGCCGTGGAGCGCTTCCGCGCCGAGGGGAAAACAGTGCTGTTGCACTGCGTGGAGGCGCAGAGCCGGACACCGTCCGTAGCGGCGCTCTACGGGGCGCGCCTTCGGGGAGTCGGCGCGGACGAAGCGCTCGACGCGGTCATGCGGGTGCTTCCACGCGCTCGGCCCAATTCGTCCTTTCGGGAGGCCTTGACACGACTGGCTCCATCGGAGGCTCGGCTGTAACTATCGGAGGTCAGGCGATTTCGTCGCGTCCTTCGGTTACGGATGAGCAATCTGATGAGCGGCGCTCACTCCCAGACGCTACGCCAACACATTGAGCTACGAGGACCCGAAGTCGGGAAGCGTGAGTCCAGGCGGCACGGCGATCTGGGCAAGCGAGTTCATGGCCGGCGGTTGATTGCGAAACACCACGATGGTGCCGGCGGTGGCCGCTTGGGACAATGCCACGTCGAGTGCCAGCGCGGGGAGGTCGTCATCCAGGTCGAGGTTCAGATAGAGCGAATGCCGGCGCTCGAGGTGACAGCGCTGAACGAGCATGTCCGCGAGGTAGTGCCCTTCGGCGCGGTATCCGGCCATCGCGTTGACATCACGTGACTGCCCATCTGTTCGATCCATCAGTTCCAATGCCATCAGCTGGGGTCCGGTCACCATCAAACCTGCCGCCGCGATGACTGCACGCACGGTTCCGAGCACATCAAGGATTCGGTCCTCGGTCTGGATGTTGTCGATGACGTAGTGCAGGACATAACCGCGTCCGGCGAGTTCATCCAGGAAGGTGCCCGCGGTGGCTCCGACATAGTGGCCGACGCCGGGCGACCAGCGGAACTCGTGGAAACAGGACTTGTACAAGTCGTCGACCATGAACAGGGCCGTGGCGACAAGCCAGCTGTCATCGAGGTCGCGGGTCAAGGTACGCACTCGTCGACTCAGCGCTGACAATGATGCCGCTTGCTCTCGGTCTGGTAATGCTTCGAGATGGCGAGCGCCGACGAGGATCGCCTTCGTCGTCGCATCCCACACCGGAGCTAATGAAGAAAAATCCCATCCGCCTGAGGCTGACCGATCCGCGATCTCGTCAGTCGTCATAGTGCACTGCCCTTCCATGAGGACCTCGGCGCGGTCTCCCGGTCCGATATCGAGGAGCTACGTTCAACACACTAGGTGCATGGTCACGCCGAACGGCTGTCGACGCGGCCGGCGTGCTGGGCGGTACCTCCGAGATGGCAGGCTTCGCGTTCTTCTCGCCGACGAAGTCGCCTCGGGACATCTCGTGGCGGCGTGCGGACTCCAACGGGTCGCGGCCATGCGGCTCGAACCACTGGCAGCCTAGGCACGCCGCGTGTCGGGTTGATGGCACCGCGTCGAGGACCACGCCGGGATGGCGGGAAGGCCATAAGCCGCGGTCCTCGCCGAACACGGATTCGTAGTTCCGCCGGAGATATTCACGCTGCTCCCAATACCGACGAGCGATGTTCGCCCCCGTGGTGTAACGCTTCCACTTGTGAAATTCGCTCGCCGGCGGGGACGGAAACAACGCGGCCAAATACGGCCGCCATGCGCTCGATTCGTCAGGAACGCGGCGCCGTGATGAGCCTTGCAGCGCCGGAGTGTTTCCGCCCGCAGGGCTGTTCAGACGCGGCTGCAGTCGCCGCAACGCCGCACGCAACTCTCGGTTGGGTCCGATGTCCGGCGCGATGTCGCACAGCTCGAACAGCGCTTCGAATACATCGAGACTGCTGCGGCGTGCGCTGTATAGCGCGGCTACTACGGGACTGCGGTTCTGCCCGTTCGCGCAATGGACGAACACGGTGTGCCCCTCTGCGCGTAGCCCTTCGATCGCGCGGACGGTGTCGAGCAGCACGAAGTCGAGGTTCCTGTTGGCGCCCACTTCGTCGATGAGCCGGACGTCGAGTTGCGCCACACTGTGAGGGATATTGCCGTCAGGCACTGGGCACAAGGAGATGACGGCGTCGACACCGCGCGGCAGGTTCCGCAGCGACGGTGCTGCGCCAAGCCAGATCTTCTCGTCGCGGGGAAGTCGTTTTGGTTCCGGGTGTTCGCGTCGCCAGGATGGGTAGCTGTAGGCGAGGCGATCGGTCCCGCCCCCGTTGATGACCGATTCAGCCAGCCGCACCAGGCCGCGCGTGTTCAGTCCCGGCCAGCCCTTGAGCACCAATCGCCACTGCCACGGCACTGCCGACACTCCGTGAACAGCACCCAGCAGTCCACCGGCGATGGCAGCGACCGTGTCGGTGTCCCCTCCCCCGCGCACTGCGGCCTCCAGGGCAATGCGCAGATGGTCGGCGCGAAAAACCTCTGACGCAGGATTCTCGGTCGGTGTGGGCGTGGTGATGATCGACGACCAGGCGGCCTGCAACGCCGCTACCACCCAGCCATTGTCTGCAGCGTAGTCCGACGGCTGCGACTGCTCAGCGTCGCTGAGACGTCGCTGCCACAGGTCACGCCGTCGAGCATCGATGTGGCGCAACCCGATTCGGACATCGAGTCCACCGGTGACGACGGCGTTCCGGATCGCCGCACACCACAGCACGCACGCATCGCCGGCGTCGGGATCGAAATGTGTCAGCTCACTGATCTCGCGGGCGGCCGAGGCGAGCGCTTCCTCGTCGTGCAAATAGGCCAGCGCCACTGGGGCGGTGCGCATCAATGACCCGTTGCCGGCGCTGCGCCCGGTATGCCGGTGCTGCTCAGCCGACACGCTCCGTGCGGCCCGGGCACAGATTCCCTTACGCGCAGCAGCTCTCAGCACAGCAGATGTTTGTGCACCGACATCCTTAGCGCCCTGAGCCCACCAGTGCCATCGCTCGACGATGTAGTCCAGCGACTTCTCTGCGCTGAGTTCGGCGCACGTAGCGGCGATCTCAACGATGGCGACCGCCATCGACGTGTCGTCGGTCCACTCTCCTGGCGCGAAGGGGCCAAGCCCGCCACCGATCATCCCGACGGGCTGACCGGTTTCCATCGGTGGGTCGAATTCGTATCCGGCTCCCAGCGCATCGCCGGCGGCCATGCCCACCAGTACGCCGATCGCGCGGTCCCGCTGAGGGTGGGTCAGGGTGGTGGAAGGTGTGCTCATCGCGACTCCCGGAGAACCGGGCCCCTGTTGCGGGGCGCTCTTACCTGCACCGGTTGGAGCAGGTCGCTTCGTCATCCGAGCCACCCACGAGCGTGGGGTTGGCGCACCGCCTAGTCGGAGCTTGGCGACGGTGTCTCGTGAAGCTGCCTCAATTTACATCGGGGGACCGACAAACCTGTAGTTTCGATCTGCACAGAGCCGTTACAGCAGTACCGGAGAAGCCGGCTGGGCACCGAAGCAAAAGCATCGTCTCCGCCACCTCAGGCCTATAGGTGTGTTCCGTATGACGAGGCTGCAGCGCGTCTCACCTCGCGGCCCGTGGCGTTACTGAAGGTACCGACCGCCGGTGTAGGACCTTGGACAAAGGCATTTAACCTGCCAGTAGATCTCGGTCTGCACCCAAAGCACGCAGGGTCTCCACCACAAGAGGCCAGCCCGGGCTTGTCTTTGCGTCTTCTCCCACATCGGCCATAAAGCGGAAAAGGGAATCTCGTAGCGCGCGTTCGTTCTCGCGCAGCCCGCTCTCATAGTCGGGATCCAACAGATACTGTGCAGCCCAGTCATCGCCTGTAGCGGCCTTCCAGCAGATTCTGTCGAGAAACATTTCCAACTGGCGGGCTCCTTCCTTAAGTGACGTGGTGTTCATCGACACGTAGCGCAGGTCCGGATGGTATTTGTCGTTATCTCTGCGCGTAATCGAGATTGCCGTCCCAGTCGGGCTC
Source organism: Mycolicibacterium vaccae (assembly GCA_050205485.1). GTDB lineage: Bacteria > Actinomycetota > Actinomycetes > Mycobacteriales > Mycobacteriaceae > Mycobacterium > Mycobacterium vaccae_A. The sequence continues at coordinate 145,874 of JBNMQW010000010.1, forward strand.
CGATCGAGACACTGCGCTTGGTCCCGAATTCGATTCACCGCCGCGGCGAGTTCGAGGAAACTCTCCTCCCGCATGCTGTATCCGACAAAGAGGAGGTGGCTCGTCAACATCAAGGCTTGGACGACGCCCCTAAGTGGCTGACTCTCGACCTCATGGCGGTCGAACTCGTCGCGCGTGAGCACAATCGATTTCGGCGCCTTGACATCACCGTTGAGCTTTAGAAGCCACGGCTGGTCCCCGTTGGCCAATTCCCTGGCCAGCACCTTGTACTGCCCATCGACGACGGGGTGCAGCGCGAGTTCAAGGCACGGATCGAAGTTCGTCGTGACCATTTGCGGCACGCGAAGGTTCGCCAAGAGAGCATGGCCGACGGCGTGTCTGGGCGCGTCCAGTAGCTCGCAGAGGACATTGTGATAACGGTCTCCGAGTGCATCACGAAGCGAGGTTGCAACGTCCTCGCGCTTGGACTCGCTCGACGGCTCTGCCAGGCCCGCCTCCATGGCCATGCGTCGAAGGAGTTCGTCCCAGTCGGGAAGCCCGGCCGGCATCGAGACACCCGCGCCGAGGAAGAGCGATAGTTGCTTTTGACGCGCTAGCTCGCCGAGGTGATCCGCCTCCGCTCGAAGGTCTGAGTCGAGTTCTTGCCAATCCGAGTCGCATCGACGATTCTGGGCGGCAGCCAAGTTGCGTCGACTCGTCAGTATCAGCGCAACATCGTGGGGGATGTCAGTGCTTCGGTGTTTCTCCAGCAGCTTCTCTATAACCTCTCCACGATGTCCGCTCAACCCGCCGTCCCCCACACCGGGCAATGGGATGCCGATAAGCGCCCGCGCCCTCTCGTCACGCGGCGAGAGTCCCTCTGAGACCCCACTAACGGCATTCCACAACCGTTGAACGACATCGTCGGCAGTGGGAAGCTCGTCGTCGTCCACCGCAACGAATGCGCGGACGCGGCGACCATCGTGGTCGTCCAAATCGACTACGCCAGCCGCATTGGGGCGCCCGGGGAGTCGTAGCCATCGCGAGTGATCTCCCCGCGCAAGACCAGCAGGCAGTATGGGTGACCACACGCTGTTGATGTCCATGTCCGAGTCGCACGGAACCAGCACGGCATCGCAGGCCAGCTTTGTCAGATCGCCTTGTGCAACGAAGAGATGCCCCATGGGCTCGAATGTATCGTCTCGCTGTTGGTGCGGGACGATCCTGTGAGAACGGAAGCTCAGACGACGCGATGTCGAACCTCAGCGACTTGAGTAGCCGCTATCAAGCCGAGATGCCGCCAGCTCCTACAACGCACCCTCACACCTCTCGAAGCCCGGGCGACACTGGCACGATTCTCCGGCGACAGCCGAGGCAAATCCACGGAGTGGATAGTGGTGGCCGCAGGACCGAAGACTCCCCGCACCCGAATCCTTCGATTATCGAACGACGGCGTGTACGAGTTACTCGATTGAACTATCCGGAGCAATATTTGCTGGCCCGACCGCGACCTTCGATGACTCGAAGCCCACAACGTCGCCGCATACTCGACAGCTGCGATGTCGTTGTGGTCGGCTAGGTCACCGCACACTCGCGGGAAGTCCTGACACGTTCGGGGACTTGACCCGGGCCCAATTTCCGGCAGAAATGAGCACGTACGGCGTCATCGGTCTTACCCCCATCCCTGTCGCAACAGCAGAGACGAACCGCCTGACTACGCGAGCACTTCCGCGACAACATCCACAATGCACCCAGTCACGGCGGTCGGCGGATGTGCTCGGTCCAAGAAGACCGGAGCGCCGCACGGCTGACTGAGCCCGGCCGCTCAGCCCATTCCTAGCCTCAAAATGCTGATATTTAGGAGCCGCACACCCCAAGATGATGACAACCGATGCACAGCTCTGAGGGAGAGTCTTGACCGTTACCTGGCGATGGGAAGAGCAGAGTCGCAACTACGCGAACTACGGGAACGCCAACCAATGGACGGTGAATGCCGGCCTGTCGTCGCTTGCCCGCGAAAGCGCACAGAACAGCAACGATGCGCGACTACCGGGGGCCGGGGCCGAACTCGTCTACTCGTTCATCGTTCTCTCGGGCGAGGAACGGAGGCGCTTCGAAGACGCGGTCGCATGGCATGACCAGCTCGAGCCGCACCTCGCAGCGATGGCCGACGCGGCAACGGGCGCGGTGAGCGCGGGCCAGCTCCAATCCGGGCTCGCAGCACTCAAATCCGCGGACTCCCTCACCCTGCTCCGGATCGCCGATTATGGCGCCAGAGGGCTCACCGGCCCCGAATTCGCCGAAGGTGACGCTGATGCCTACGGCAATTTCGTCAAGTTGTGCCGATTGGACCTGTACAGCGGTAAGGACAAGACATCGGGCGGATCCTTCGGCCTGGGCAAGGCCGTGTACTGGCGGTTCTCACGGCTGCAGACGGTTCTGTTCAACTCGGCGCTGCAGGCCTCTGACGCTGTGAACGGTCGGCGGCATGACCGTATCATCGGGGTCAATCAGGGTGTCGTGCATCAACTCTCCGGAACAAACTTTCAGGGCCGCGGTTTCTTCGGCGTCCAGGAAGGCAACGGAGACGTTGCTTCCGTTTGGGAAGACGCCGACCTGGCGGACCGCTTGTGGCTTCGTCGGGAAGACGACCGCCCGGGAACATCTGCACTGTTGCTCGGCTTCTACGATCCGGACGAGCCAGACAAAGGGCTGGGCGACATCGGCCAGGTCAACGAATTCGCCAAGAGTCTGGAAGCCGCGATCGAAGAGGAGTTCTGGCCGCTGCTGACGCGGAATCGCCTTCGGGTGCGAGTGGAAGTCCTCGACGGTGACAGGATCGTCTATCAGCACACCGTCGACCCCGAAGAGCAATACACCGAGCTCGTCCGCGCCCTGCGGAAGGTCGATTCGGGCCAGATCGATGACGAGTTGAAACAACTGGGTGATGTCGTCGTCAGAGACGTACCGATCGCGATCTCTGCACGGACCGATGTCAACGAACGGCACATCGCTTTTCAGCACACCGCGAAGCTGGTGGTCACTCTGTCCGACGACCAGAAGGACTCACTCGAGAACAAGGTCTGTCTGTTCCGGCGCCCCGAAATGGTCGTGCAGACCGTCGACAAGGAGTTCGAAGGCCGCACCTACCATGCGTTCTTGATGGCGGGAGCAGCCGTCAACCCGGAGTCCCCGTCTCTGGAGGAGGAACGCGCAGACGATTTCCTCCGATTCGCCGAGCCACCCGCACACGACCAATGGATCCCCGGGTCGGGCCGCACCAAGACGTCGCAGGCCAACCTCACGGCGCACTACAAGGCCCCATGGGTACCGAATCTCAAGAACATTCGCCAGGCGATCCTCGACCAACTGTCCGACATCTTCGGTGCCCCGCCGCCGTCTGGCGACAAGCCGCCGAAGTCGATCTTCAAGAACCTGGGTTTCCTGCAGGGCGAGTCAGGTGGAGGCGGAGCACGCGGCACCGCGCCGGTCCGCAAGCCGGAGATACGCATCCACAATGCCACGGTCATCGACGGTGCCTGGCACCTCGACTTCGAAATCCGCGCCCGCAACCGTCCCGAAGGATGGTCGGTGGAGCCCCGTCTGGCTTTGGTCGGGCTCGATGGTGGCCACCAGGACATCCCATGGGAGCAATTGGACGCCGACCCGCCGGCCGAGCAGTCCGGCGCGACAGTGGTCCTACTCCACAGGCCCCGCGGGCGCCTGTTGACAACGACCGTCCGCGGAGTGAGCACAACGGCACTCCCCATACCGGCGATGGAGTCTGCGGTCGACATACGTATCGGTCGTGCCGATGTCGCGCCGGCCTCCGCAGCACCAGACGCGAAGGACATCCCGTGACGCCGCGGTTCGCCTGGCCCACTTACCGAGATCAATGGGATTGCCAGGTAACAGACTTCGGTCTGGACGGTGAACGCCACGACGACTTCATCGACTCGGACTACCTGCGGTTGAAAGCCTCTGAGCGAGTGTGGTCGACCGCCGACATCGCGCTCTCGGCAACCACAGATGAACCCCTCCCCGCCGGGTTGGCGGATTTGACGGCCCATGTTCTGCTCGCTTGCCCGACAACGCAACTGCGTCGCGCATATCCGATGGCCGCGCACCCAGATGGCGCTCGGTTCGAGGTCCAGATCTCGATCCCACGGTCGGCCGTCACGCAGAAGGCATCTCTGTCGGTCGAGTTGGTCGCCACGTACGGTGAACGGCAGCGGATCGTCGGCGCCGGCGTGGAGTGGGCGCTGATCGTGGATCCTGGTGAAGCGCCGCGACCTGCGGGGTCTCCTCCCATAAGCAGTGCCTGGCTTGACTTCACGAGTGATGACGCTCCACCAGAGGCTCGGCGCAGTCCGATGAGCTACTGCTACCTCGACATCAACGAAGCGCCGCCGCTGCTGTACCTGAACAGTGGCATAGACGGATTCGAAACATTAATCAAAGCCGAGAACGCCAAATTAGAGCGTCGCCGGCATCGCGATCTCATGGGTGCGATGATCGCTCGTCAGGTCACGAATTCGCTGCTTCGCGCCTCGATCGGCGAGATCACTCCCGGCGAGTACGGTGCACCAGCCACCGGGCCGACGACACGCATTCTCCAGAACACCTGTGAGGCTCTGGCACGGGAGCTACCGGACACGAACTCCGTGGGCGACCTCTATGAGAAGGTGGCCGCTCTGGACGGTAATCCTGCTGCAACAGCGCAGTTCTGGGCCGAAGCGGATCTGGTGCTGGACCGGATGACCGGACTGTCAGAAACGATCATGAGCGTATGCAAGGACGTCAAACATGTCTGATGGGCTTCACACCCTTGCCGTACGCCTTGACTCAGTCGAACGCGACCGATACCACCACGAGCAGGATTCACGAGCCACGGAACTACGGCGACCAGACGGCCGCACGGTCGGACTCGACGTCCTCGACGCCCTGATGATCGAGGTCAAGGCGCGAACAACCGAAGGTGTCTGGGAGGACAGGACTCACAGCGACCGATGGCTTGCCCCGCGGGTGCACTACGCACTTCGACTGATGCGTTCGGAGGCCGCCGACCGCGGAGTGTGGCAGTGGCTCGCGCTGCGCTACTCCTGGTACGTCGAGTGGCGGTGGGCCGGCCCGGGCGGTGCGGTTGCTGATGACCGCTGGTGGGGCCCCATTCACAAACAGGCTGTCGCTCGGTTGTGGTGGGGTGCCGAGGTTTTCCGCGACGGTGCGGACTACCGGCCCGTCGAGAAGGCCTTCGTTTTCCAGGATTTTCCGAACAGCTACCTGCACCGGCCGATAGTCCGGTGTCGGTCGCTGGCGATAGCGATTGTCGATCACATCGATAAGTCAGGGACGCCGAGTTCAGGTCAGGTGAACGATCTGGCTCGGGTTCTGAACCTCGCCACAGTCGGGACTCCTCCTGAGATCGAGACCGGTTACCAAACTGATGATCTGAGCGCATATGACACTTGGTGCAGGTCAGCGCCGACGCTTCGCGCCAGCTGGGATGATCTGCCGTTCGGTCCGCCGGCCGACGACACCAGCAGCGATTCCCAAGAAGGCGCATCGCGGATTGTCGAACGTGCCTGGACCTATGCTGGTTTGGAGGATTGAGGATCGAAGTGAAGTCAGCAGTCCCTTGGTGCCCGCGCTGGGCGGACCAAGGAGGTGCCCAACGCTGCGCCCGGCGCCCGGTGGACTTCCAGGTAGAGGCGCTTACAGCTCTCGATCCGGTCCCATTCGAGACCTCGGAACTCCAAAATAGACTGCGGGGCCGCCGGTTCTGAGGTTTGCAATCTGGTCGGCATCCCAGAACGGGCCTACCGCACGTGACGGGCACGGCTGCACAGCGGTGAGGCCCTTCAGAGATCCTAGCCAGCGATTAGGTCACCGCATCGAAACCTCGCGGCCAAATACGTCGAGGCATGGCAAGCGCGGGGATATCGAAGATCGTCGCGGCGATGCGCGCCGATGGCCAAGAGGTCGTCAGTACTGCAGTGCGAAGAGCGTCACCGCGGACTAGCTCTGCTCCAAGGCGTTCGCGCGTGTAGACGGTGCTGAGTCGCAAAGTGTTCCTGCGAACTGACCTACTGACCGCAGCGGTTCTGGCAGACCGACTTTCCTGAGTTCGAAACCACCAACGGCGGCATATGCCTAATCTGCGTTATCGCTGTCGCTGTCGCCACCCATCCATTTCCACACCCTGATAGGAAGGTCAGTCGTTGCAATCTTCCGCACAAACGGCAGGTTGTGCAGTCAGCCCGGTAAGGTGACAATTACAACAACTTCCGGCTCCGAAAGTTCCTAGCATCTATGACTACATGCCCGCAGGGACACGAAAACCCGCTCCTCCAACGTAAATGCAGAATGTGCGGAGAACGATTGGATATCCATACGTTTTGCCCTCACGAACATGAGAATGCAGGGCGTCCAGATTTCTGCCGTCGGTGCGGCCTCCGAATCTATGCCTCGCCAGACATGATGAAGTGGGCGCATCGCTACAACGCATACAACCGGCTGGCCGATGAAGGCTTGGAGAAAGTGTTGCGGCCGCTAACGGATGCCTTCAGTCGATCGGGTGAGATCCCTGAATGGGCGGGCGTGGACCTCCTTCGAGGCTGGGCATTCTTACTGGTGCGTGCCGACCATCACCGGAGGGATGGTGACGGAAGCAGCCTAGGTTTGGAATTTGCTGCCGTGGTGGACGCAATAGACCGACATCCCGCAGCGCGACCCAACGAACGTTCGCCGCTCGATCGCAATAAGCAGCCACCGAAACCCGCGGAATTGAGACGCGGGAGTTCTTCGCCGGAACGGGGACTACTCGGATAGCCGCACAGCTTTAAGCCGTTCAACACAGCCCAGATCGCTGCTGGCCGCCCGCCTGAAGACGTTCGCAAGCACGCTAGAGAACGCCAGTGCGTGTCAAACTAGCTGAATGGGATCGTGGACGCGATTCTGGGTACGTGGAATCTAGGGATTGTCCAGCACCTTTACGATTGATAGTTATAAAGCACCATATTTCATCAGCGCGCCGAGCAACTTTCGCAAATGCACGAGCCCTAGCGTAGCTAGGAGTGTTTTGATGACTGCAGCGAACACCTGCCGTTAGCCTATGGGTTGCAACGGCTTCGGCGGGGAGCTCGAGGGCAGGGGCGCGAATGGATGGGCGAAACGCTGACATCGCATGGGCCGGCGCAGCCGATGTCACCGACAAGCCTCGGTTGGTATTCGTGGGAGACGAACTACGCTATGCACAGGGAGCAAATCAACGTGATGTAGAAGTCGACGGGTATGTCAACTACCACTGGCTAACAAGCCCCGAGGGGCTGGCGCGACGGAAGATCATGCTGGAGGCAGGCATCAATGCTCCAGCTGAGGTAGTCAGGCCGGACGGTTCCCGTCGGGGATTAATAGCGATCCGGTCGAGTCCGTGGAAGGCCGGCCACGAAACGAATCCGTGGCATGACGAGTTCGACCTCGATCACGGGCACGTCCGATACTTCGGCGACCACAAGCCCTCTACCGTAGGCCTGCCCGGTGCGACCACCGGCAACCGACTCCTGCTGGATGCTGCTCGGCTTCACGGCGGGACAACCCACGAGGAGCGGCTCCTGGCACCGCCTTTGTTCCTGTTCCGAGCCATCACAGTGCATCGTGGTGGCAAAGCGGTGGTGAAGGGGTACGTCGAGTTCTGCGGGGCAGCGATTATCGAGCGTCTTGAGCACGTCGTGCAGCGCGACCCGAAGACCGGTCGCAGTTTTCCCAATCTCTCACTCGACCTCGCCGTAGTGTCGGGCGGCGAGATCGACGGGGTAGATTTTCGCTGGATCGATGACCGAAGAAATCCGGCTCTCACCGCTGCCGAGACTCTCCGCCACGCGCCGGAATCCTGGCGTCGTTGGATAAACCAAGGACGCATCGCAATACCGGGAATTCGTCGCCGTGTCCTTGCAAGCGCCGTTCGCAGCAACAAAGAGCAGCAGCCTGCGGTCGGATCAGCCGAAGCAACCTTTTTGCAGGGTCTTTACCAATTCTATGATGGTCGGAAACACGCGTTTGAGCTGCTGGCCTCACGAGTCGCCGCAGAAGTGTTGCGAGAATCCGGCGCCCGCTACAAAGAGGGATGGCTGTCCAGATCATCCGGTGATGGCGGCGTTGATTTCATCGGCCGTATAGACATGGGGTCGTTGGAGGCAAGCACTCCCGTCGTCGTCCTGGGACAGGCAAAGTGCATTCAGCCGACCTCATCGGTCTCGCCCGAGCAGGTCGCCCGAGTCGTGGCACGATTGCGCCGTGGATGGATCGGCGTCTATGTGACGACCGGCTCCTTCTCCAGGCAGGCGCAGGTTGAGATCATCGATGACCAGTACCCTGTCGTACTGATCGCTGGAGGCACGCTCGCGACCACAGTGCAGCGAATGGTCCAGGCAAATTACGGCGGCGATGTCGGCGCCCTATTGGCATCGACGGTCGAGGAGTATCAGGCCGCGGTGACACACCGGCGCCCCGAGGAAGTGATCTCGCTCTAGACGGCCGCCGTGAAAGAACCGGGCGGCGACAGGCCATGACCCAGACCCGCGCCACCCAACGACGCGTCGGCGGCGGTCAGCCAGTTCCGCGCGGCCCTCCAGCGCGGTGGATCACCACGTCGCGGATACGACGAGCAGCCACGACGGGATCCTCATGCTCCCAGACCCGTACCGTCACCCACCCGGCGTCCGCCAGTTTGCGATCGGTGTCGCGATCCCGTTCGCGGTTACCCTCTACCTTCGCGGCCCAGAAGTCGCCGTTGGTGACTGCCACGGTGTGATGATCAGGACAACCGTGCCAGAAGCAGCCGTCGAGGAACACAGCGACCTTGGCACGCGAGAACACGAGGTCTGCGGTGCGTCGGATCTCCTTGACGGGCCGAGTCGACACGCGGTAGCGCAGGCCCAGAGCATGAACGGCAGATCGCAAGGCAACCTCGGGCTTGGTATCCCTGCCCTTGTTCGAGCGCATGCTCGCCCTTACGCCGGGCGAGGAGGCCCAGGACTCGGCCATCCATCCACAGTAATCGGTGAGCCTAGCGGCGGTCTGTCGGTCTCACTGCCTAGCATGTTGACGTGGCGCAGCCCCTGAAACTGATCGACCTGTTCGCAGGTTGCGGAGGTATGACAGCAGGCTTCAAGCCCCATGGTTTCGATCCCGTGTTCTCCGTCGAACTGAACCTACATGCCGCCGCAACCTATGCCTCGAACTTCGGCGAGAACCACATTTTCTGGGGCGACATCGATGATGCCCTCAGGGGGGAGGTCCCAGAGGCTGATGTCGTCATCGGCGGACCGCCTTGCCAGGGTTTCTCCAATTTGGGCAGCAAAGATGTCAACGATCCACGCAACAAACTTTGGAAGCGCTATCTCGAGGTCGTCGAACGCGCGAACCCGCGAGTCTTCGTCATCGAGAATGTTCAGCGGTTCCGGCAAAGTGCCGAGTTCCAGCTACTCTTGGACGAGGCTCAGCACGGAATGATCAGCCGCTACGTGCTGACTCATGGTGTGCTCCTGGCTGCTGATTATGGTGTAGCTCAACGTCGTCCACGCACGATCGTGATCGGCTCACGGGTGGGAAGGATCAGCCTTCCACGCCCCACCCACTCGAAGACGCCGACGTGTGAGCTCGAACCATGGGTGACTGTTCGGGATCGCATCGGCGCGCTGCCCGAGCGACCGTCGACGAATGCTCTTCCCGACGCTCGGACCAGCTTTTTCGGCGAGGTCGTGCCCGGCCAGTTCAAATGGTTGGACCTGCATTTCGGCCGTAGTCCCCGAGAGCTGTCCCTGCGTCGTTACGACTGCATTCCGCCGGGCGGTGGGCGCTTCGACCTTCCGGATGAATTGCTGTCCGATTGTTGGCGAAACAAGCCGACCGGAACGACTGATGTCATGGGCCGCATGCGTTGGGATGCACCGTCTTTGACGATCAGGACTGAGTTCTTCAAGCCAGAGAAGGGTCAGTACTTGCATCCCCAATGGGATCCAAGCGATCCAAGCCGGCGGGTCAATCGCGTCATCACCCATCTTGAGGCGGCGCAACTACAGGACTTCCCTGAATCATACGTTTGGTGTGGCTCGAAAACGGAGATTGCCAGGCAGATCGGAAATGCTGTACCCGTCGGACTGGCCGCGGCGTTGGCACGGCACATTCGCACAGCGTTGGGATGACGATCAGTGATGCAGGACCGGAACCGTCCCGCTAGCGAGACACGGCCAACCGGCGTGCCGCGACGACGGCCTCGCGGTCCGCAACGCTCAACTGTCTGAGGTTCAATTTCTTCGCGACGAGCCTGAACAACTCCTCGTCTGGCAACGGCCTGCCATCAGCAATTTCGGCACAGAGGAAGCGCACCTCGAGCGGCGGAACGATGTCGAGCGTTCGAGGCCCGAGCTGCCTCACACTGGCGGGTGCTTGTGCCGGAAGTCTGAACGTTCTCGGCTTATTGCCCGCTCGTCTGAGAGGATTATCGGAGATGATTAACCCCCGCTTCTCCGCCGCGGAGATCGCACGATTGACCAGTCGTGAGAATTCGTCGTGGGTGTCTCTGCCCGCAGAACACGCCCTATAGGCTTCATGTACCCGCCAACCGGTCACCGGGCCCTCATGCGCCACGATCCTCACCACGTTCTGCAGGACCTGCTCCGGTGATGTCTGTGAGATGGGCGCCAGCGTGTCCTTGAACACCGGGTAGGGCGCGAGCCCGTCCGCAGGGAACGAACCATGTGCTTTAGCAGCCGATGGCGACGAGTTAGCATCGTGTCTTGCGCGCAGTGGAGACGGGTGGCCGGCACTCGGCGACGTTTCGGAACCGGCGATTTTCGGCTGATTGTCGGCGACTGTGTGCGCGGCAGGTGTGGGCGTGACTGGACGTACTCCGCTACTGCTGCCCGTCGAGACCGCGGATCCTGTCGAGCCGGGATTATCACCGTTCGCCAGCTGCGCCGGTCCGCCGAGCAGCCGTTCACGTTCGGCGGCGATGATGTCGCGCGCCAGTTCCGCTTCCGTGATGTCGTACGCTTCGGGAGCGCTTGTGGCCAAGTCGCTTCGCGCGCGAAGCTCTCGAACAGGCTCTTCTTCGTCGCGAGGATCTCCCGTACTCTTTGGTCGACACCTTCATCGGACAGGAGCCGATGGACCTGCACGGACTCCAGCTGCCCCATGCGATGTGCGCGGGCGATGGCTTGCCATTCGGTGGTGGGCTTGAGTTGCGGTTCGCAGATCACGACGACGGATGCCGCCTGGATGTTCAAACCGACACCTCCGGCCACGATTTGGGCCACCAAGACCGCGCCCGTCTGCGCGGCTGAAAAGTCGTCGACGAGCATCTGGCGTTGGTTGGCGGCAACGGATCCGGTCAGAGGGCCGAAGACTCGACCGGGCATGTGCCGTGCAACATCGTTGAGGACGTCGAGAAAGTGCGAGAAGACGACGACGCGGCGGCCGTTGTCCTCGGCCTCCTCGACGATCTCGATTAGACGTTGCATCTTCGTCGAGTTGCGCCCCTGCCTCATACTCGCCTGGCGCATCGCCATGAAGTTGCGTTGCTCCACGGCGGCGCGGTACGCCGACGCGTCTGCGGGCGACATCGGGACCCACTCCTCGACCTCGACGAGGTCGGGCAACTCGGTGAGGACGTCTTCCTGGTTGCGTCGTAGATATGCCGGCGCCACTTGGCGACGAAACTTCTTCGGCGCGAACTCGTTCGCGTCTAACACGAGGTCCGGGCGGAGGTAGCCGACGAGGTTACGGAACTCGTCGAGGCGATTCTCCAACGGGGTTCCGGTCAAGAGAATCGCTCGTTCACATCGGTTCATGAGATGTGAGGTTCGCTTTGAGCGACGTGCATCGGGGTTTTTGATGTAGTGGGCTTCGTCGACGACCACGCAACCCAGGGTCGGGATCGACACCTCGTCGATGAGCCAGCGCAGGGTCTCGAAAGTGGTGACGCCGACGCCACCGTTTCGCTGCCAGTTCTTGGCCGCCCACTGTCGGTCTGGACCGTGAAGGCGGTGCGCGGACAGTTTCGACTTCGCGGTGACCTCGCGCACCCAGTTCGTCACGACTGCTGCGGGACAGACCACGAGGAAGTTCTGCTCACCCTTGGCCCGAAGGTGAGCAATTGCGGCGATGGCTTCGACGGTCTTGCCCAGACCCATCTCGTCGCCGATGATGACCTTCCGCTGTACCAGAGCGAACCGTGCCGCGAAACTCTGGTAGCCGCGTAGCGAAGCGGTGAGGTAGTCGCCGTTCAGCTCGAACCTACGGACTGCCTCGATGATCTCGGTAGGCAGATCACCGTGGGTCTTCTCGTCGTCCTCGGCGATGAATCCCAATTCGGCGAGTAGTGCGAAGTAGTCGGCGGGGCGGGAAAGGAAGTCTTCCCAGGGGTCGCCGACTGTCGCAATGTCTTGGGCGTCGGCTATCCCTCGGGCAGCTCGGGCGACGATCTGAACGGCATCACGGAAATCCTGGACCGTCGACAAGGCGGTGGGGATGACGATGGCATGGGTGACCGTGTTGTCGATCACGGCCGCGACGGGTGCTAACTCTTCGACGATAGCCATATCAGCCGTAGACGCGGATACCCGGCGCGCCGCGTCCCAGGCGCGCAGATGGCGAAGGAAGTCGGTGTACTCCGGGGTCCGGTTCTTGATGTCGATGCGCATCGGCATCTCGTCGTAGGTGGTCTGTCGCAGTGTCCGGGCGGCTGCACGGATGCGTGTTGCAGAGGTCTGCCCGATACCGTCGAAGTGCTCAAGGATTCCTTCGTTGGCCAGGACGTCGAGGACAGTGGTGATGCCGTTAGCGGTGAGAGCGCCGACTCGGATCTTGTCGCGGGTGGCTTCGCGCAGCCGTTCCACGGACATGTCGGCCAGCATGCGATCGGCCCCTTTGCTGCGGACAGTGTTGCCGGCGTCGACAGCAGCTTTGCGCAGCTGGAATTCTTGGGCGGCCGCGCGTCGGATGACGGCCGTAGCGTTCGGGAGGATCGCGAACGTCTTCGAGTCTTCGAGTCCGGCTGTCTGACCGTGGTGGGGTAGCTGATGCTTGAGCCCGACCCAGTCGGCCAGCACGTCGCGCACCGTGAGGGCGCGGATTCGCGGATCGTCGACCGGCTTGGCCTGCTCGATCGCCTGTCCGATACCGCTGGTCAAGAACCACCGGCGGTAGTCAGCGAGGAACCGCGCGGCCTGATTGGCTTTGTCTCGGGTTCCGCCGAACAGCAGGAGGCGACCGAAACCCGTCACCTTCCTCAGATCTTCGGTCGCAGCGGCGACCTCTGTGGTGAGCCGGTCGAGTTCTCGCTGGACGTCCGGATGAACCGCCGGAACGCACGATGCCCTGGCCAAGGTTTGGACGAGCGACTGATCGTCGGTGCGCAGCGGGATGACATGCCAGAGATGGCTGTTGTCGCGCTGCGCCTTCGCGGTGCGCGCCAGCAAGGCCGCGGATTGCGTGGCCGCAGCGCCAGCTATTTCACGACGTGCTGCGGCGACCGCCTTGGCGGCGTCAACCCAGCCGCGTACTTCATCACCAATCGCCGATGTTGACGGCGATTCATCGCTGCCCATGGTCCCCGTTGGTCGAATCGCTACTTCCCGGAGATTAGCCGACCTAGCGACGCTTCGCCCCCTTCCCGGATATTGTCGGAGCGGTCGACTAGCGTGGGCCAGCTGTCGACGGGGGAGAGGACGAAGAGTGCTTCTTGAAGAGCTCAAGCCGGGCCTGCGCATCGACGGGCTGATCCCGTCCCAGGTGATCACGGTGATCTTTGCCCAATGGCACGGCACCGACGCCCTTGAGCTGACCTACAAGACCAACGACGGCGCGCTCGGGCAGCAGGTGGTGTTCCGCAAGGACCAGGACAACCTCACAGTCGCGCAGACCGGCAGCCGGGCATTTGACGCCAACGCCACCGACTTCAAGATGGTCGCCGAAGCCCAACGGATCACCCTGGCCGGCTTGTTCGACCCTATGCTGGCGGTGGCCACAAGCGACGTCCGGCCGCTCCCCCATCAGATCCGCGCGGTCTACGGCGAGCTTCTCCCCCGCACCCCGCTGCGCTTCTTGCTTGCCGATGACCCCGGTGCGGGTAAGACGATCATGGCGGGCCTCTACATCAAAGAACTCCTGCTGCGCGACGACGTCCGCCAATGCCTGATCGTTGCGCCGGGCGGGCTGGTCGAGCAGTGGCAGGACGAGCTGTTCTTCAAGTTCGGGCTGCGGTTCGACCTGCTGACCAACCAGCTTATCGACGCGAACGTCAATCTCAACGTATTCGAGACCAACCCCCTGCTGATCGCCCGGATGGATCAGCTGTCACGCAACGAGGAGTTGCAGGCCCAGCTCGCAGAAACGGAGTGGGACCTGATCATCGTCGACGAGGCGCACCGCATGGGCGCCCACTACTTCGGCGGCAAGCTGGAAAAGACGAAACGTTTCCTGCTCGGTGAACTGCTCGGGCAAATTACCCGGCACCTACTGCTGATGACCGCCACTCCGCACTCTGGCAAGGAAGAAGACTTCCAGCTGTTCCTCACACTGCTCGACCGCGACCGGTTCGAAGGCAAGAACACCAAGACCGCCAACACCGACGGCATCATGCGGCGAATGGTCAAAGAGGATCTGCTGACCTTCGAGGGGAAGAAGCTCTTCCCCGAGCGCCGCGCCGAGACCGTGCCCTACGAGCTCACCGCGCGGGAGTACTCGCTCTACGAACAGGTCACCGACTACGTGCGCGAAGGCATGAACCGGGCCGACCGGGTCGGAGGCAAGCGCAAGAACACCGTCGGATTCGCCCTCACGGTGCTGCAACGGCGCCTCGCGTCGAGCCCCGAAGCCATCTACAAGAGCCTCGTCCGCCGTACTGAACGCCTGGAGCGCAAGAAGCAAGAGATCCTCAACGGCACCTACACCGACAATGAACCCACCATCGACTTCGAAGGACTCGACGCCGACGACTACAACTCCGAACAGATCGAAGAACTCGAAGAAGAACTGCTCGACGCCGCCACCGCCGCGCAGACGGTCGAGGAACTCGATGGCGAACTGCTCGAACTGAGAGACCTGACGATTGTCGCTAAGCAGGTCCGCGACTCGGGCACCGACCGCAAGTGGACCGAGCTCAGCAGAATCCTGCAAGATGAGGCGCTGACGGTCGACGCCAACGGCTGGCCGCGCAAGCTCATCATCTTCACCGAGCACCGCGACACCCTCGACTACCTCGCTGGCCGCATCCGGACGCTAATCGGCAAGCCGAACGCCGTACAGGCCATCCACGGCGGGGTGCGCCGCAGAGAGCGGCGCGTGATCACCGAGGAGTTCACCAAGAACCGCGACTGCCAGATCCTGCTGGCCACTGACGCCGCCGGCGAAGGCCTCAACCTGCAGGCCGCCCACCTGATGGTCAACTACGACCTGCCATGGAACCCCAACCGCATCGAACAGCGATTCGGCCGCATCCACCGCATCGGCCAAGAAGAAGTCTGCCGGCTATGGAATCTCGTCGCCAGCAACACCCGGGAAGGCGCGGTCTTCGAGCGCCTGCTGGAAAAGGTCGAAGAGCAGCGGAATGCTTACGGCGGCAAGGTCTTCGATGTTCTCGGTGAAGCTTTTGCCGATACTCCCCTGCGGGAGCTGCTGTTGGACGCGATCCGCTACGGTGAACGCGACGACGTCAAAGCGAAGATGCACGAGGTCATCGACCACAAGGTGGCCGATGGACTCAAGGAATTGCTCGACGAACGCGCCCTGGCATCGGATCACCTCGCCGACGCCGATCTGGCCAAACTCCGTGCCGCCATGGACGAGGCCCGAGCCCGCCGCCTACAACCGCACTACATCGAGCTCGCGTTCAAGGCCGCGTTCACCCGGCTTGGTGGTCGCATCGCTAAACGCGAACGCGGTCGCTACGAGATCGCCAACGTCCCAGCGCAAATCAGAGCCAGCAAGTACCAACCGATCGCGACCAAGTACGACCGAGTCGCCTTCGACCTGGAACACGTGCACCCCGAAGAACTGACACGCGCCGACCTGCTCGCGCCGGGACACCCACTTCATGACGCAGTGATGGACGAGGCGATCCGGCATTTCGGCGGCACCCTCAACAGCGGCACCGTATTGGTATCCGCGACGCTCGAAGAACCCCACCTACTCGTCGGTGTGGTCGAAGAGGTCGCCGACGCCACCGGCGCCGCGGTGTCGCGAAGGTTCGGCTACGCCTATGTCGACAGTATCGGTACTGTGACGCCCGCCGGGCCGGCACCGTACCTGGATTGTGTCGCTGCCCCGGACATCCCGGCCGTCGCCGCAGCCCGACGATCTCCTTGGCTTGCCGACGCCGAGGATCGCGCCACGAGCTGGATCATCACCACCCAACTGCCTGAGTACCTCGCCGAGATCCAACCGCGTCGCGCAGCCGAACTCGCCAAGGCGCGGGAGCTTGTCGTGAAACGACTTGAAGGTGAACGTGACCGGCTTCTACTGGACGCTGCCGTCGCCGCCGAGAAGGAACGATCCGGCGAGAAGCCGAAAGAATCGGCTGAAAGTCTCAACCGGAAGGCGGTCGAGCTTGATGCTCGTCTGCGCAAACGCCTTGATCTGCTCGACAAACAGGCGCTGATGTCAACCAAGCCGCCGCGCATCATGACCGCCGCACTGGTTCTGCCGGTTGCCATGGTGGACGGCGACCTGCCCACATCGGCGCCGATTCATGCCAAGGAGACCAAGGAAGTCGAACGCCGGGGTGTCGATCTGGTGATAGCGACGGAGCGAGGGCTTGGTCGCTTGCCAGCCGAACAGTCGTTCAACAACAAGGGATTCGACATCCTGTCCTCGGAAGTCGAGGGCGATACTTATCGCATAGAGGTCAAGGCGCGACTGGACGGGGCGACTGACTTCTTCGTCACCCACAACGAGGTGATGGTCGGCAAGAACGCTGCACCGCGTTACCGGTTGGCACTGGTCAAGGTTGACCCACGAGGCCCGGCCCATGACGAAGTTCGTTATCTAGAAAACCCCTTCGCCTCGACGGATCTCGGCGACTTCGCAGCCACCGGAGTGCGCGGCGATTGGAACAAAATGTGGAACAAGGGAACTGAGCCATTCTGATGACTTCCGAAAGTCAAACACCGAGACGCAAGCTGATCGAGGTAGCGCTGCCGCTGGAGGCGATCAACCGGGAATCTGCGCGAGAGAAGTCAATCCGGCACGGACATCCATCTACTCTGCACCTATGGTGGGCACGCCGGCCGCTCGCAGCCGCGCGCGCGGTATTGTTCGCGCAACTCGTCGACGACCCGTCTTCGCATCCCGAGGAATTCCCGACCGAGGAGTTGCAGCGCAAGGAACGCGAGCGCCTTCATAAGATCATCGAGCGGTTGGTCGTATGGGAGAACGTCCGCGACGAGAAGCTCCTCGCCGAAGCCCACTCCGAGATTTTAAAATCCACTGACGGAAATCCGCCGGCAATTCTCGATCCCTTCGCGGGGGGCGGGACCATTCCACTAGAGGCTCAACGGCTTGGCCTTCGCGCGCACGCATCGGATCTCAATCCTGTGTCAGTACTTATCAACAGAGCACTCATCGAGTTACCACCGAAAGTGCGTGATCAGCCGCCAGTCTTCCCTGGACTTGCCGAATCGGAAGTTCGCTTCTGGCGGGGCGCCGAAGGACTTGCCGCAGATGTTCGCGCATATGGAGCATGGTGGCGCGAGGAGGCGGAGGCGCGGATAGGTCATCTCTATCCAAAAGCTACCCTGCCTGACGGTTCAAAAGGTACCTCGATTGCCTGGATATGGGCGCGCGCGGTGACCTGCCCAAACCCGGCTTGTGCAGCGGAGGTGCCCCTCTTATCTTCACTTGACCTGAGTAAGAAGAAGGGTCGCGAGGTCTGGTTACGTCCCTTCCCGAGTGAGGGGCGAATCAAATTTGATATCTCGACGGGTCTGCATCAAGACCAACCGAACAAGCATGGCCAAGGCGCTAAGTTCTCATGCTGGATATGCCAGGGGGCGATTTCCCCTGAACAGGTTCATGCCCAACTTGACGTTGCTGCTAAGCCGCCAAATCGCATGCTCGCCGTCGTCGGCGTCGCTGATAGAAAGCGCTTCTACACAGCCCCGACGTTAGACGACGAAATTGCCGCTGAATCCGCCAGCGCTACGGCAGCTGAAATACGCGCTGGAGACACAACCCTCAGTGCTGAGTGTCGCGGCACCTTTGGAGGCAACGCCCAGGGGAAGCGATACGGATTCTTGACTTTTGCCGATTACTTCAGCGACCGCCAACTCGTTGCTCTCGCAACATTCAGTGACCTGCTGCTAGATGTACAGAAGCGTGTCATCTCGGATGGTGGGTCGGAGGAGTACGCAGCAACGGTCGCGACGTATCTGGGACTAGTAGTGAGTCGACTCACGGATTATCAGTCGACGATGACGACGTGGGCCAATAACCCCCAGATGGAGATTCTACGAAACATGTTTTCCCGTCAGGCCATTGCCATGACATGGGACTTTGCAGAAGGTAATCCCTTTGCAGACAGCTCCGGGAGCTTGACGAGAATGCTGGCGGCCGTCGCGAACGCAATTGAGTATCTTCCGGCAACGAGTGTAGGAGTGGTCGAACAAGCCGATGCGCGTGATGCGATCGCATCTAACAATCGGCTGATAAGCACCGACCCTCCTTACTACGACAACATCGGGTACGCCGACCTATCCGATTTTTTCTACGTGTGGTTACGCCGCTCACTCCGCAAGATACAGCCCACTCTGCTCAATACGATGTTAGTTCCGAAGGCCGAGGAACTCATTGCGAATCCTTACCGACACGGCGGCAGAGACGGAGCGCAGGCCTTCTTCGAGGAGGGCTTTCGAGAGGTCTTCCGTCGAGCACGCGCAACAGCTATTGACAACTACCCCATGACGGTCTATTACGCTTTCAAGCAGTCCGAAGCCACAGAGAATGGTGAGGTTTCGACTGGATGGGAAACTCTTCTCGAAGGCATGATCCGTTCCGGATGGGCTGTGACAGCAACCTGGCCGCTTCGCAGCGAACGAGGCGGTCGCATGATCAGCGTGGGTACAAACGCACTTGCATCGTCGATCGTATTAGCGCTGCGACCTCGACCACAGGACGCACCGCGCACCGACCGTCGGCAGTTTGTCGAGGCCCTGAAGGCCGAGCTTCCAAGTGCGCTCAAAGAACTACAGCACGGAGCGATCGCACCGGTCGATCTACCCCAAGCTGCGATCGGTCCTGGCATGACAGTGTTCTCCCGCTATTCGGCAGTGCTCGAACCCGACGGGTCCAAAATGTCGGTGCGTTCCGCGTTGGCCCGTATCAACGAGATCCTGGACCAAGTACTCAATGAGCAAGAAGGCGACTTCGACCCCACGAGCCGATTTGCCATAGCCTGGTACCGCCAACATGGCTACGGCAGTGGAACTTTCGGGGACGCAAACAACCTCGCCAATGCCCGGAACACCACCGTTGATGCGATGGATCGCGGCGGAGTTCTGACTAGCCGGGCCGGCAAGGTCCAACTCATCAAGCCGTCAGATCTTGGCACGGACTACGACATTCTTGCGGACCTCCACACCAGCAACTGGGAGGCACTGCACCACCTGATCAAGACGCTCGAAGGCGAAGGAATCGGCGCAGCGGGTGATTTCTTGCGCACCGCGCTGAGTCGTCCCGATGTTGCGGTCGACGCCGACCTCATCAAAGAGTTGGCGCACCTGTTATTCCGCATTGCGGAGAGCAACGGCTGGACCAAGGACGCGTTGAGCTTCAACACTCTGGTCACCAGTTGGCCGGAGATATCCGACGCCGCACGAGCTGATACGTCTGCAGCTAGCTCGCAGAGTGCATTCGACTTCGACGAGGGGGACGACTGACGTGGGCTTCCTGACACCGATGTACGAGTTGGGTGAGTACCTGAAGTGGACTCGTTCCGGGGATATTCAGTTGCCGGACTTCCAGCGCGGATACAAATGGGAAGACGAACGCATCCGTCAGCTCTTGGTGACGGTGCTGCGAGCACACCCGATGGGTGCGGTCATGCTGCTGAAGACCGGCAACTCCCAGGTGCGGTTCAAGCCGCGCGCGATAGAGGGTGTCCACCTCAGCCCAGGCGCCGAGGCGAAGTACCTGCTTTTGGACGGGCAGCAGCGTCTGACCTCGCTGACGCAAGCCCTCAGCGGGAATGGTGTGGTCGCAACGAAGGACAGCCGCGGCCGATTGCTCGACCGGCGCTACTTCGTCCACATGGAAACCGCTCTCAGCGACCTGAACCGCGTGGACGAGGCGGTGATTTCGATACCGGCCGACGGCATCGTCCGGTCGAACTTCGGCAAGGACGTGGTGCTCGACCTCAGCGACCAGGACAAGCAACACGAGCATGGCTACTTCCCGCTGAACCTGCTGTATGGCGACTACATGAGCTGGATTCTAGAACTGCAGAACCCGGCGCTGGGCAAGCAGTTTCATGACAAGTTCATCAAACAGGCAACCACCTACGACATTCCCGCGATCGTCTTGGACGAGGACACCGACAAAGCCGCCGTGGCCACCGTCTTCGAGATGGTGAACATCGGTGGTCTGCCTCTCAACGTGTTCGAACTGCTCACCGCCGTCTTCGCCGGCGACGCCGACTACTACGCCAAGACCGGCGAAGACTTCCGGCTCAATGACGACTGGCGGGAGACCCAGCTCAAGTGGTCGTCCTACCCAGTGCTGGCCGCCGTCGAGAACACCGACTTCCTCCAAGCGGTCACCATGCTCACCACCCGCCAACGCCACCTCGGAGACACCTCCGACAGGCCGCCGGCCATCTCCGCCAAGCGCGAGGACGTCCTGAAGCTGACCTTGAGCGACTATCTGCAGTGGCGTGAACCTCTGCGCGAGGCGTTCATCTGGGCTTCAACATTCCTGGCTGACCGGCACATCTTCGCACGCCGAGACGTGCCCTACCCCAAACAGCTGGTTCCCCTGGCCGCCATCAAGGTGGTGCTGGGCAAGCAAGCGGATCTCATCAGTGTGAGTGAACGTCTCGTCCGCTGGTACTGGTGTGGCGTTCTCGGCGAACTCTACGGCTCGGCAATCGAATCACGGTTCGCACGCGACATCGAGATGGTTCCACCCTGGGCCACCGACGGCTCCGCGCCAGTGCCGAGGACCGTCCAGGACGCCAGCTTCACCGAATCCCGTCTGCACTCGCTGCGCACACGCAACGCGGCTGCCTACAAGGGCATCGCGGCGCTCATCCTCGCCGGAGGTGCTCGGGACTGGATGGAAGACAAAGCGCTCGACAAGGTTCAGTACGTCGACCTCGCAGTCGACATCCATCACATCTTCCCCCAGAAGTGGTGCGACACCAATGGTATCGATGCCGAGCACCGGGAGAGCATCGTCAACAAGACGACGATCAGCGCACGAACCAACCGCACGACCGGCGGTGTCGCGCCGTCGTCGTACCTCCCCGTGATCGAAACCCGCGCGCAGATCGACTCAACGCATCTCGACGGACTGGTGGCCACACACCTGATTCCGGCCGAGTTCCTCCGCCAGGACCACTTCGAGAACTTCTTCCGGACGCGGCGTGAATCGCTATGCGAGCTGGTCGAAAACGCGATCGGTAAAGCGGTGCAGCGAGACATCGACTTGGGATTCGCCGAGGAAGATTCGGCACAGTTCGAGCCCGATGAGTTTCCCAACGAAGCAGGCATGGAGAACGACTGATGGCACTGAGCAACCGCGACCGCATCGACCGCATGTTTCAGACCATGGCACCCCCGCTCGATGACTTCATCGCTTCTGTCATCGGCCAAGGCGATCCGGCTCTCGGAGCAGCCTGGACGAAATTGGTTCAACTCAAGGACGGGAAGAAGGGTGCGCCGTCGGACAAGACCTACAACCCGCTCGACCCGCAGGTCCAGTTCCGCATCCTCACCGAATCGAACATCACCAACGGCTTCAAGCCGGGGTGGTACCCGTTCAGTAAGATCCTCGGCAAAGCCGGCGAGTCCTTCGCGATCGAACTGCGCGAAGTCCGCAACAACTGGGCCCACAACGGCACCTTCAGCGACGACGACGCGTACCGCGCGTTGGACACCGGCGAACGACTGCTCAAGCTCATCGGCGCTACCAAGGAAGCCGACGAGGTTCACGCCATCCGCCTGAACCTGCGCCGGGTGACCGCCGACAAAGATGACAAGAAGACACTCAAAGCCGCCGTCGACAACCCCGAGGCCGCCGGCCTCAAACCCTGGCGCGAAGTGCTGCCGCCCCACCACGAC
The DNA here is from genome assembly GCA_050205485.1 of Mycolicibacterium vaccae. GTDB lineage: Bacteria > Actinomycetota > Actinomycetes > Mycobacteriales > Mycobacteriaceae > Mycobacterium > Mycobacterium vaccae_A. The sequence continues at coordinate 168,187 of JBNMQW010000010.1, forward strand.
GTCGCCACCGGCAACTTCGCCGCCTCCGAGTTCGCCGCCGACCTCTACAAGGTGGCCTTCGGCGGTGAACACGATTCCGGCTACGCCGATGCAGTCGAGTTCTTCCGCCGCACCTACCTCACCGAAGGACTGACCGATCTGGTCGGCCGCGCCGTTCGCCGGCTTTCCGGCGACGACAACGCACCCCCCGTCATCAACCTGCAGACCAACTTCGGTGGCGGCAAAACCCATTCGATGCTGGCACTGTGGCACGTCGCCGCAGGGCTACCCGTCGGGCAGTTCCCCCAGGAAACACAGGAACTGCTGACCAAGAACGGCTACACCGGCGCCAAGCTCAACCGGGTCGCCATCGTCGGCAACCACTTCAGCCCGGCCGGCACGACCAAGGACGACGGCACCCACGTCAACACCATCTGGGGCGAACTCGCCTGGCAACTTGGAGGCGCCGAGGCCTACGCCCTGGTCGCCAAGGCCGACGCAGACCGCACCACACCCGGCGAGGCCCTGCACGACCTGCTCGCGAAGTACTCCCCCGCGGTCATCCTGATCGACGAATGGGTCGCCTACGCCCGCTCACTCGTCGGCCGCGACGATCTCGCCGGCGGCACCTTCGATGACCAGTTCACCTTCGCGCAATCCCTCACCGAGGCGGCAAAGGGCACTTCCGGTGTGCTGCTCGTCATCTCCATACCAGCTTCCGAAACTGGAGAAGACTCCGACAAAATCGTCGCCGGCAACGCCGAAGAGGTCGGCGGGGCGCACGGCCTCGAAGCACTCAAACGACTGCAGAACGTCGTGCGGCGCGTCGCCGAACAATGGCGGCCCGCGTCCTCAGCCGAGGCCTATCAGATCGTCCGGCAACGGCTGTTCATCCAACCTGACGGTGCGGCACTGGCCTCCATCGGCGCCACCGCGCGCGCGTACGTCGACATGTACCGCAAATACACCGACGACTTCCCGCGCGAATCCCGCGACACCGCCTACGAAGACCGCATCAAACGGACCTATCCGATCCACCCGGAGTTGTTCGACCGACTCTACGAAGAGTGGTCGTCGCTGGAGCGTTTCCAGCGCACCCGCGGCGTCCTGCGGCTCATGAGCACCGTCATTCACGCGCTGTGGACCGGTGAGGATGCCTCACCTTTGATCATGCCCGGATCCATCCCGCTCGCCACCGCCAACGTGAACGCCGAACTCACCCAGTACCTGCAGGATTCGTGGAAAGCCATCATCGACGCTGATGTCGACGGGCCGAGCTCCGAACCGTCCCGGATCGACAAGGAGAAGCCAGTCTTCGGGCAGCGGTCGCTCACCAAACGGCTGGCCCGCACGGTGTTCTTCGGCGCCGCACCCACCATCGGGTCGGCCCACAAGGGCCTCGAAACCCAGCGGGTCTTCCTGGGCACAGCAGTCCCGGGCGATGTTCCCGGGAACTTTCATTCCGCGCTGAACCAGCTTGGCGACCGGGCCACGTACTTTTACTCCGGTTCCGGCAAGTACTGGTATGACCTGCAGGCCAACATCTCCCGCACCGCCAAGGATCAAGCGGAGCGACTGCACAAGGAAGATGTCTGGGCCGAGATCGTCCGCCGGCTGCAGGGACAGGCGAAGACGCGCGGCGACTTCGCGGGCGTGCATGTGTGCCCCGAATCTAACGCGGACATCCCCGACACCGACGAAGCCCGACTGGTCATCCTGCATCCCAAGGTTGCGCACAAACGCGGATCGGACTCACCAGCCAAGGCGTTCGCCCAAAAGGCAACCGAGCAGCGCGGCACTGCCAACCGATCCAACCGCAACATGGTGGTGTTTCTGGCAGCCGACGAGGCACGACTTGAGGAACTCGACGCCGCCACGCGGGACTACCTCGGCTGGTCACACGTCCTGGCCAACGAGGCCGACCTGGATCTCACCCAGAACCAAAAGAATCAAGCGTCCACCCGGCAAGCGCAGGCCGACCAAACGGTGAAGTCTCGCCTGCTACAGACGTTTACGTGGGCACTGGTCCCGTCACAGCCTGATGCGAGCGCGCCTTTCGTCGTCCGAGAAACGAAGGTCGAGGGCCAGTCGGAGTCGTTGGCCGAACGAGTCTCCCGCCGACTCGGCAACGACGGCGATCTGTCCGTGCGCCAAGCCGCGGTCACGATTCGCCTGGCCATCAACAAGGTGCCACAGATCTGGAAGGACGGACACGTCACCCTCGGCGCGCTGTGGGGGCTGTACTGCCAGTACCCGTACATGCCGCGCCTGCGGGATCGGCGCGTTCTGGAGGAGGGGATCGTGGATCTGCCGATGTTATGGCAGACAGACGCTTTCGCATTGGCCACGGGATACGACGACGCAGACGACCGATACATCGGGCTGTGGACGCCGGACGACGACGGCCAGCCGCCTGTGGCCACCGATTCGCTACTGCTTGTGCGGCCCGACGCAGCATCGAGGCAGCGCGAAGCGGATTTGGCCGAGGGAGGCAAGGCGAGTGGAACCGACGATGGTAGTCACGAGGGCACGACTGAGGAAGGGCAGGGTGGAGACAGCTCCTCGAAGTCCCAGCGGGCCGATGTCGCGTTTACTCCGGCGAAGACTTTCTTCTATGGGGTGAAGACACTGAACCCGGACAAGATCGCCGGCGACTTCAAGAACGTCGCCGAGGAAGTCCTGTCTCACCTCCGCGACTCAGGCGCAAAGGTAGTGGTCAGAATTGAGATCGAGGCGACGGATGAGGACGGCTTCGACGAAAGCAAGATCCGCACGGTGTCGGAGAACGCGCGCACCTTGAAATTCGATCAGTCGAGCTTCGAAACAGAATAAGGCCGAGGAGCTGCAGTGGCACGGACGAAGAAGACCAACGATGTCCTCGAACGGATAGTCCTGCCGCCGGATCCAGGTCTGGTCAAAAGCCTGGGGGCGCACCACAGCCTCCCGACGGCAGTCGCTGATCTCGTCGACAACAGCGTCGACGCGAAGGCGACGCGCGTACTCATCGTCTTCGAGATCGAGAATCAGTCGGCGACCGGTCTCACAATCGTCGACAACGGCCGCGGGATGGACGAGAAGCAGGCGGACAACGCCATGCGGTTGGGTCGCCAGCGCAAGTACGAGGACGACGCGCAGGGCCACTTCGGCATCGGGCTGAAGGCCGCCGCTTTCAGTCACGCCGACACTCTCACTGTGTACACGCGCCCAGGCTCCGGATCATTCCACGGTCGGCGATTACGCAAGAAGGATGTCCAACGCGACTACAGCTGCGAGATTCTCCACCCCGAGGCGGTGGAACGAGACGCTAAACCGTGGTTCGAGCAGCTATCGACCCGATCAGGCACAGTCGTTCAGCTGGCTGATGCACGCTTTCCCAACTTCACCGGCACAAAGCTCGACTCGTGGCTCAACGAGATGCGAGCCGACCTGCGCATGCACCTGGGCCTCATCTACCACCGACTCATCACAAAAGACCGACTGCGCATCGAGATCGTGACGTTCGATCACGACCTGGGCGAGTCCGGTGTGCCGGAGGACGTCCCGTCGATCGACCCTTTCGACTTCGCAGCCTCGGCCGTCACCGGATACCCCAAGACGCTCATCGCCAACTTAGAAAACACCGAGATCAAGCTTTCCTGCCACATCGTCCCGCCGAAGGCGAGCGGACCTGAATACCGTCTCTACGGAAAGGACGGCGCGCAGCACCAAGGCTTCTTCATCTACAGGAACGACCGACTACTCCAGGTCGGCGGGTGGAATCACGTCACCACCGCCGACAAATCTCTTGCTCTGGCGCGAGTCGCCATCGACGACTTCGCATCGATCCAACCGTTCGTCCAGATGACCCCGGAAAAGAACGCAATCAGGTTCACGGCAGACCTGCAGAACGCGCTCACGAATGCTCGCGCTCGATCGGTGTCATTCGACGCGTACCTCGCTCGGTCCGCAGAAGTACTCGCGGAGTCCAAGAAGCGCAAGCACGCTCGGAGACCCGTCGTGGAACCGGGACGAGGCATCCATCGCGAGATTCGCCGCGCCATCCACGCGGAAGCTCCCATTAGGAAGAATGCAGATCCTGTGGAGATTCGCTGGCGACCGATGGCTTCGGGAAAGTTCATGGAACTCGATCGCAACAGCCGAACCGTCAATCTCAACCGACGGTATCGAGACCTCTTCACCGGTGGCACCAATGGAATCAGCGACGCACCCTTGCTGAAGTCGCTGGTCTACCTCCTTACAGAAGACCATTTCGCAGGGGAGCGTTGGGGGCCGCGGGACAAAGATCTCATCGAGCTGTGGAGCACAGTCCTCGAGACCGCTATACAGACTGAACTCGCATATCGGGAGGGGAGGTCTCAGTGATCACCCGCAATCCGAAGAGACATCTTTCCCGCGCCGCCCTCGATGAGTATCTCGACCACAGCTCGCCATCGGTCCTCACCATCCCGGGCGAACCGATCTGTCGTCTCGTCGTTGATCCTGCACAGCGACGGATCGCTCTAAGGACTTCCCACGACGGCCGGCCAGCACCCGCGCTCGATCTCGAGTACATCCATCTCAATGTCGTGCATGTTGATGGCGATAGGTGGTACGAGCTGAGCATCGAGTACGCGGATCACCCGCACGAATCCTATCTACTCATCAGCGACATCACCGACCTCCTGCAGCAGGAGGGCGTCACATTCGAAGTCGCAGTAGTCTCGGCTGTCGCGACGTTTGAGCAGATACTCGCGCACAGTCGCAGCCTCAGCCGGGAGAAGCAGATCGGCCTCTTCGGTGAGCTGCTCTTCCTTATCGGCTGCATTCGCGCGACATCCGTTCAGGAGGGCATCGAGTCGTGGAAAGGGTTCGCACCCAACGAACATGATTTCGTCTTCCCCACAGGCGCGTTCGAGATTAAGACAACCACCACGGAGGCTCGCCGCCATCGCATCAGCGGACTCGAACAGCTCCGTCCCCTACCGGACTCGCCCCTCTGGCTGATATCGATACAGCTCACTGCAGCCACACCTGCGACAGGACGGACACTGTCCGAAATTGTCGACGAGGCACGTGAGTTGACATCAGACGACACCGATCTGGCCCGCTCCCTCGCAAGAGCCGGTTGGCGCGAACGAGACCGAGACACCTATCGGACGCCATACCGTCTTCGCTCGACTCCCGCGGCGTACCTCGTGGACAGCGACTTTCCTGCACTGACGCGGCAGGCTATCGCTCGAGGATGTGCTCACCCCGAGCTTTTCGTCGACGCAAGCTACATCATCGATGTCACGACCCTTTCATCAAGCGAGCCAACTTCGCCGGCAGACCAATTCATCCGGGAGTCTTAAGTGACGAACTCAAACAACGACTGGCGCGACGACCTCATCGCGGCGGTCGCATCTCTCACCGAGAAGGGTCCGGCACGTCTGCTGAAACGTGTCAACGTCGACCGCGATGACGGCGACGAAGTGACACCGAACGACCTGGTGCAATTCCTGAATGACGATAACCAGCAGAGCAGTACTGCACTGTTACGGCTGACGCTCGCACTCAGCGAATGGGACTTCGCCATCGAACCCGCCTGGGATAAAGGAGACGACGGCGCGACCGAACCTCGTACCGAGGAACGCAGGCAGCGAGTCTATGAACTCTTGGGAATCCCCGACGCCGCCAAGGCTCGACTCAGCGAGATCGCGCCTGTTGCCACAATGCGAACCGCAGTGATCAGCCTGCGTTGGAAGCCCTGGTACACCGAACAACGTCGGATCGCTTCGGCGTTCTATTGGCCTCACTATCGGGACCACCTGTTGAAGCAACCGGGATGGAGTGGCGAATCCGTCGCAGCGCTAGATGAAGCCACAGACCAGGTCGTCCAGCGCCTTTCAGATCCATCGTCTGATGACAGCTACCAATCAAAGGGCCTGGTTGTCGGCTACGTCCAGAGCGGTAAGACGGCGAACTTCGCCGGCGTGATCGCCAAAGCGATCGACGCGGGTTACCGGCTCATCATCGTCATGACGGGAACCATCGAGCTTCTACGTTCGCAGACTCAGCGCAGGCTGGATCGAGAGCTGGTAGGCCAGGAGAACCTGACACGCGGACTCGATCCCGAGTCCGCGGAAGAGTTCGACTACGCCGACGACCCGGACTGGCAGGCCGGGCGATTCATCAGCCACGGCAACACGTTCCATCAGCAAGGCTACCCCGCGATTGAACGGCTGACGTTCCTACACGACGACTACCAGCGATTGAAGCAGGGTCTCACGCGGATGAACTTTCCACTCGTCGACCGTTCCAAGCGATTCTACGAACCAGAGAATCTCATGCCTGCCGACGCCCGGATTGCGATCGTCAAGAAGAACAAGACCGTGCTCGCCAAGCTCGCCAAGGATTTGAAGCCACTGCGGGACAAGCTTGCCGATATTCCCGCGCTGATCATCGACGACGAATCAGATCTGGCGTCGGTGAATACTCGGAATCCGAGCAAAACGACCGAACGCACCGCAATCAACAAGGCGATCGGTGACCTTCTCCGCCAGCTGCCCCGGGGACAACTGGTCATGTACACCGCTACCCCGTTCGCGAACTTCTTCGTGGATCCGGACGACGAGGAAGATGTGTTTCCAAAGAACTTCATCATCTCGCTCGATCGACCGCCGAACTATATGGGGGTCGCGGATTTCCACGACATCGATTGGAACACTGAAGATCCCAAGAACGATCCTGCAACGTCGAATGAGCGCGCGTATGTGCGTAATGTAGGGCCACCTCCGGACTTCACCGACAAGGACGCACTGAGTCGCCGGAAGTCAGAGATGTTGAATGCGCTGGATTCGTTCATTCTCTCAGGGGCTATAAAAATTTATCGAGGGAATGCAGACGGCCTCCGGATACGGCACCACACAATGATGGTCCACGAAAGCACACGAAACGCAGAACAGAAGGACCAAGCGGACCTCATACGCGAAGTTTGGGCGGAAGCCGCCTATCACTCACCCCAGGCGCTGGCCAGGTTGCGGAAGCTGTGGGACACAGATTACGAGCCGGTTTGCCGAGCCCGCGCTGGCGGATACTCAGTTCCCGATTCCTTCGATGAACTCAAGCGGCCGATCGGAGAGGCATTACGGCGGATCAATGAGATGGGCGATCCGGTACTCATTGTGAACGGAGACGCTGATGTGCAACGGAATCAACAGGCATTGGACTTCGACCGCAACGAGGTGTGGCGGATCCTCGTTGGAGGCGCCAAGCTCAGCCGTGGCTTCACCGTTGAGGGCCTGACCATCTCGTTCTATACGAGAAAGGCATTACAAGCTGACACGCTGATGCAGGCGGGCCGTTGGTTCGGATATCGGGACGGCTATCGGGACCTCGTTCGGCTGTTCATCCGCCGGGACCCGGACGATGCCCCACAACGGGTGGATCTGTACGAGGCGTTCGAAGGATTGATGCGCGACGAGATGGCACTGAGGGAGAGCCTCGAAGAGTACGAAGGTTTCGATGATGACGGCAATCCGAAGCTCGAACCATGGCAGGTGCCTCCCATCGTCAGTCAGCATCTTCCCTACTTGCGACCGTCTGCCCGAAACAAGATGTTCAACGCCGAGATCCGAACCAAGGGCGACGCGGGCAGACTAAAGGACTACTACGGTGTTCCTCCACGAAGTTCGGGCGACGAGAAGCGATCGAACTTCGAGCTATGGGCACCGCTGTTGGCGTCTGCGACCGAGACAAAGTCATTCCAATCAAGTCGGAGGAAAGCCGAGGAAAAGACTCCGAAGCCGTTCACGGCCAAGACCGGCTTGGTAGCTGCGAGCGAGTTCCTCACAATGCTCGACGGACTTATTTGGGATGAGAGGTTCCGCAAAGTCATCGACCCAACCCGACGCTTTTATCACAACTTGGCTGAACGAGGCGGCCTGACGGATCTGGTAATCATTTGGCCCCAACTCACTTCAGAATCACAATTGGTCGAGCTGCCCGGCGTAGGACGGGGCCAGGTCGTGACTAGGCAGCGCCGAGACGGACAACGAATCGGTTTCGTGGGTAGTGACGCTAAGCACCGCGATGCCGCCGAAAGAATCGCCGGTGCCACGAAAACCACGGTCGACCCGACTGCAGACGCTCTACGAGACCCTGCGGGCGACCGCGCCGCACTTCTGGTCTACGTGGCCGCAGATCCAGTTGCCAAAGGTGCAAGCAAGGCGTTTTTTAAGGATCTCGATGCGGCGCCTGACGCGAAGGATCTCGCAGTCTTGATGTCCCTCGTGGCACCGAGTTCGGCTACTGCGCACGGCAAGTCAGTCATCGAATGGACAGTCAAGCGTCCCTCCTTGCGGGGCACCGCGACAGTGCCGAAGTAGGAATCGGAGAGATTTGGCCTTCGATGAAACAACGCGATATTTACACGTGCCTTCGGCATCACAGCATCGGTGGATGAATGCTGAGTCGGCATTTCGCGAATGATGGCAGTGCGAACACCGCCGACGGCAAACGCCGCTTTGGTATCGCTGCTGTAAAAGCGTATAGAACAACAAAGACGTAGAAGCGCGGGCGGACGACGACTACCGCAGTAGTGTGATCACTGAGTTTGACCACCGCCGGGTCATCGAACCCCACGGCGGTGGCCAGGCGTAGGAACGCGGCGGAGTTGGGGAAGATCTCGACGACATCGGCGCGGCGTTTGATCTCTTTGTTCAGCCGTTCGATGGGGTTATTCGACCAGATCTTCTGCCAGTGGGTACGCGGGAACGCGGTAACTGCCAGCACGTCGGTTTTCGCCTCGTCCATCATCGCGGCGACTTTCGGGAAGCTCGCCGCCAGCGTGTCGGCGAGCTGGTCCTGGCGTGTTCCCGCTGAATGAGTCCAAGCAGTTTAGAGTCCTGTAGCCCGATGTGGGGCGAGAAGGGACGATGAACGTATGGCTGGTCGGAAGCGGAATTCCGCAGAGGACATCGTGCGCAAGCTGCGCCGCGCGGACGAGTTGGCTGCCGAAGGCAAGACCGGCGAGGAGATCGCGGCCGAGCTCGAGGTGTCGGCGGCGACGTTGTACAACTGGCGCCGCTCCTACGGCGGGATGGACACCGACGCCGCCAAAGAACTCAAAGAGCTGCGTGAGCAGAACGCCCGACTCAAGCGGCTGCTCGCCGAGGCCGAGCTGGTCAATGACGCTTTGCGGGAGGTCGCGAAGGGAAAATTCTGAGCCCAGCTGCCAAGCGCCGCGCCGTCGACATGCTCATCACCACGTTGGACATGTCGGAACGGTTGGCTTGCAAAGCCGTTGGGCTGGCTTGCTCCACCTGCCGCCGCCTCCCTCAAGCCGAGACCCCGGCCGATCCTGACGCCGACCTGCGCGCCTGGCTGCGCTCCTACGCCACCAAACACCCATGCCACGGGTTCCGCCGTGCCTGGGCGGCGCTGCGCTACGACGAGCGCCGTGAGGTCAACAAGAAGAGGATCCACCGCCTGTGGCGCGAGGAGGGCCTGCAGGTGCGGATCCGCAGTCCACGCAAGCGGGCCGGGGTGTCCTCGATCCCGCCGATCGAGGCCGACGCCCCGAACGTGGTGTGGGCGATCGACTTCCAATTCGACTCCACCGTCGACGGCAAGGCCATCAAGATCGCCTCGATGGTCGACGAACACACCACCAGGGTCTCGATGCTGAACATCGTCGAACGGTCGATCACTGCCGAGCGGCTCGTCCACGAGCTCACGAAGGTGTTCGCCGCGGCAGGCGGACCACCGAAAGTTCTCCGGATGGACAACGGTCCGGAGTTCATTTCTCAAGCACTGCAACAGTTCTGCGACGGCCGATTCGGCATGTCCTACATCCCACCAGGGACGCCCTGGAACAACGGACACATCGAATCGTTCAACAACCGACTACGCAAGGAGTGCCTCAACCGTAACCACTGGAACACCCTGCTGGAGGCCCGCGTGGTCATCGGCGACTTCAAGGACGAGCACAACCACCGTCACCGACACTCGGCCCTGGGCTACCGAACGCCGGCCGAGTACGCTGCGGTCTGCAGGTGCACCCGCACCCCGATGGCCTGCAGCATCAACTGAATCTGGATCACACCAACCCGACTCCAGAACCGGTTGGACTCAGTATCGGGGACTCGCCAGTCCGGTACCCGGCCAGTTCAAGTGGCTTGACCTCCATTTCGGCCGCAGTCCTCGCGAGCTCTCCCTGCAGCGCTACAACTGCGTTCCGCCTGGCGGAGGTCGGTTCGATCTCCCAGACGAATTACTGTCCGATTGTTGGCTGAACAAGCCCACTGGAACAACCGATGTAATGGGCCGAATGCCCTGGGATGCACCGTCGTTGACAATTCGCACGGAGTTCTTCAAGCCAGAGAAGGGACAGTATCTACATCCTCAATGGGATCGCAATGACCCCAAGCGTCGGGTCAACCGCGTGATTACCCATCTCGAGGCGGCGCTGGTCCAGGACTTCCCTGAGTCGTACGCCTGGTGCGGCTCGAAGACAGAGATCGCTCGGCAAATAGGCAATGCCGTACCCGTCGGCCTGGCGTCCGCGTTGGCTCGACATATTCGCGACTCGCTCGTGTAGGCAGGGTCTGCACACCTTCAATCCGGGCACGTGCTCGCCCAGCACGACCTAATGACTCCTCTGCAGGAGGAACGATGTCGAGCAATAAGGCTAGATTACGGCGGCACGCCTGGGCGGCTTCGTCGACGGCAGCGGAGACTGACACCAGGTCTTCAGTGAGACTCTTCTCGCCAGCATCGGGGAAGCCAACCCCGATCTCCTGATTGGAGGGCCCCTCACGCCGCCACCGGCACCACCCGCGCATCCGCCAGCGTCGGCAGCTCCAGCGACATGCCGTCCACCTGGATCGTCCCCCAGGAGTAGAAGTTCACGAACTGGAACGCCGAGGTCACCAGTTGCAACGTCAGCGACTCCCCCGGCCGTAGCGTGTGCGCGATCTGCTCCATCGAAATTGTCACCGTGCGTGACTGGCCGTCCAGCACAACGGGAATCGGCGTCACCTGATTACCCAGCACCAGCCCGGTCCGGTTGTCGACCAGCTGCGCGAATAAATGCTTGGCGTTTCCGGTGCCCGAGTAGCTCAGCGTCAGCTCGGGTGCGCCGACCAGCTGGGTGAACTCGGTGGCCTTCGGCACGCGCAGGTTCACCGCGTTCAGCGCCGGCGCCCCCGAGGGCAACCCTAGGATGGCTGCGATCAGACCCCGCGTCACGACCAGCGGATTCGGTCCCGACCCGCCCACCAGCGGGAAGAAGCCGAGTCTCTTGCTCCGCGAGGACACCGCCTTGATCGCCTCGCCCTTCGCCACCGGATAGGTGTCCGACGAGTACAGGTCACCGCGCTGATCGACCCACTCGAATTGCGGCCCCGTATCGACGGTTTCGTCGCCCTTGACGTAGCGGTCCAACCACTCCATGGTTTCCCGCCACACCAGCGTACCGTCGTTGCGACTGCTCAGGCAGGTGCCGTGGCCCCCGCAGAACCACACCACCTTCGTCGTCGTCCCGGCCTCGATCAACGCCTTGGCGTTCAGGTCCGCCTGCGCCAGCGGGACCAGCGTGTCCACCGTCCCCTGGATCAACAGCGTCGGCGCCGTGATCTCGCCCAACCGGTCGGCGTGGTTGCGGCTGTTGAACAGATCGATGTCGGACTGCTTGGCCTTGCCGGTGAGCACCGCCCCGATCACCGCCGGCAAGATCCGCTCGTTAGGTCGCGCGCCGGTGATCACCAGCAGCGCGCTCAGGAACGTGCCCCACACGCTGCTCACCGCCTGCCGCGGGAAGATCGCGTCTACCAGACTGTTCCACGCGATGGTCGGCACGATCGCATCGATCCGGCGGTCGACGATCGCGGCGGAGAACTGCACCCCGCCGCCGTAGGAGACACCCACCATCCCGATCTTCGGATCCCCGGCGACCTTCTCCACGGCGTCCATCGTGGACAGCCAGCTGATGATGTGCGAGATGTCTCGGCCCTCGAAATCGGGTGACTGCAACTCCATCCGACCGCCAGACCCCCACTCCCCGCGCGGATCCCAGCTCACCACGTTGTAGCCCGCGTCGCGCAGCATCCCGACCCCCACCACGTCGTAGGGCAGGAAGCTGTCGAGACGGTTGTTCAGCGTCGTGGCGCCCGGCAGCCCGACTCCTGGGCCATTCAGGATCGTCGGCGCGGCCTGCCCGGCCTGCAGTCCCTTGGCCGGCATGAAGTGCACATAGATCTCGGTGCCGTCGAACGACACCACCTTCACGCTGCGCGCCCGCGGGGTACCCGGCGCGGCCGCGTGGTCGATCGGGAAACCGACCAGCGGATGCAGGAGCTCGGAGACGAACGGGATCGCGTGGATCAGCTGCACGATCGGCGTCACCACGAACCGCCCCACCACCGGCACCCGCTGCAACCACTCCAGCGGTGGGGTCACCTCGATGACCCGGACGTCGGTGGGGGCCTCGTACTCGACGGCGGCCTGACTAGTCGTCACCGCGGGGCCGTCCGCGGCGGCTGTCTCCTCGTCGACTCTGCCCCGCGCCGACGCCAGCGCCGTGACCGCGATCGCCGATTGCGCCGGTTCGGCAGGTGCTGAATCGTTGGCCGTAGCGTCCGGGACTACGACGCTCGAGATGGGAGTCGCGACGACCTCGGGCTCGTCCACCGCCTTATCGTCGACGGTTGCGGGTTCCTCGGCAGCGTCGACGACGTCGGGGTCCTCCGGAACGTCGACGACGTCCGGCTCGGCGTCCGCAACCTCACTCTCGGAGTCGTCGGCCTGCTGTCGGCCCGCCGGGCGCCTGGGCTCGCGCCGCTCGCCGGTCGCTCGCTCGGCCCGCGCCGGTCCCGCCTCCGAGGTCTGCGATGACCTCGCCGAGGTCGACTCCGAGGAGGAGCCCGCGTCGTCCGCGACGGCAGCACCGGCACCCGCCAGCACCGCAGCCCCGATCCCGAGAGCCACTGCCAATCCGCCCACCCGACCCACATACGTTCCCGCAGCCACGGCTTCTTGCTTACCGCGCCCGACGGCGCATCGTTGGGCATTCGCAGATCTCCGCGCGATCGTCACCGCGCTGGATCTCTGAGGGATCAGTTCACTCCAACACCAAAGCGACCCCGCGCGCCTTCAGTTCCTCGAACGTGAAGCTCAACTCACCCCGGCGCCCCACGGACACCACGTAGCGATCCTGGCCTTCGGTGACCTCAAAGGCGATGCCGAACGTGCACAGATAGCGTCCGCCTGTGCCCGGCTCGAGGTACGAGGTCGTGAGAATTTCCCCCTTGCCGTTCTTCACCGTCACCGGCGTGCCCGCACTGACATCGGAGTATCCGCCCGCGCCCGTGCACGACGATCCGTCGACGTCGATCGCCGACGAGTAAGCACTGGGCTCGTCGTCCTTGAGCGTGAAGCTGCCGGTGATGGTGGTGGTTTCCAACACGTGGAAGCCCTCAGCGAACTGCGGGCAGAAATATTGCACGGCAACAGCATCGGCGGGCATCCCCTGCTGCGGATTGCCCTCGTCCAGCTTCCGGCAGACCTGCTTGCCGTGCGCGACCGCGTTGGCATCGGAGTTGAACTCGCCCGAGTACCCTTCCACCCGCAGCGCGGTGAGGTACTCGTCGTCGACGGTCGTGCGGTCCCGGGTCAGGTACGCATATGCCGCGAGCCCGCCCCCGACGAGTACCGCGGCCAGCACCACGGCGGCTGCGATCCAGCCGCCATGGAGCTTCCGTCTGGTCTGGGGAGCGACTTCGGGCACGAAGTCACCATCGAGGTGATCCAACTGCTGCTTACCGGCCACGTCCAGTGATTCGATGCCGCCGTCACGCACGAGGTCGGTCGGCTGTCCGCCGACGTAGTAACGGCCTTCATGGCGGCCCGTCGGGTCGGGACGCCACCCGGTTCCGTCGTCCGCCACCGTCACATCAGCGGAACCTCCGGGATGCCATGTACCGCCGATGTTCACCGCGCCGCAGGAATCACAGCGCGCGGGATCAGCGAGTGCGCCACCACAGAACACGCAGTACGTCATGGTCATCCGCTCATTTCCGGTACTCGGTGGTGCCTTCGGCGCCGAACACTGAACTCACGAACTTCGCGAAGCAGTCGTCGACCCCGAACCCGGAAGAGTCGCACCAGCGGTTCGCGTCCGTGGCGGTCAGCTGTGGAGGTCCCGACACGGTCACCCACCAGTCCGGCGAACTGAACGTCGACCACTGTCCCGACCACACCAGGCGCGTCCCGTCGTACCTGTCGCGCAGATTCAGGTGATCGCGGAGCACATCTGCACTCGTCACGGTCTTTCCGTCAACGACGATTCCCGCCTTCTTCGAACTGATCTGCGGAATCCATCGATTCGCGACGCTCCCCTCGATGTATCCGGAGTCGGCGTCCCGCAGTTCCCGCAGGACCGCCTCGGCGACTCCGTCGACGCTGCCATGTTCCGGCTTCGCCGGTTCCTTGGCCGTCAACGTCTCCGACGACGTCGCCGCGGTGTTCGACACGTTCTGTCCGCCTCGGTGAAACACCACCTGCGGCACACCGGAGAACATATCGGTTGTGCGCCAGTAGGTTCCGGTGGGGAACACCAGGGTGCGACGCACCGCCACGCCTGGGTCCATCTCCATCGGCGATGCGGAGAAGTCGAAGACGCCGGCGGCGATGTCACGCTCGCCGTCGGCGACGGTCACCCGCACCTCCGACCACGACTCGGTGCTGCCGCCAGGACAGGACGACATGAAGACCGCGCCGATTCTCAGCCCTTCCCTGGCCATGTCGACCGAATCGACATCGACGACCGGAGCCTCCGTGCACGGCGGGATCAGGCTTGCCCCGGTCGCGTTGCCCGCGGTGAACCCGTTGGGCGTCGTCGGCGCCGCGCCGCCATCGGAGCCGGGCCTGGTCACCAGGTAGCCGAGCACGGCGACAGCTACCACCAGCACCACGGCCGCTGCGGCGATCGCCACCCACTTCGGACCACGCCGGGCCGCAGGGACGGTTTCCTCGGAATCGGGCAGCTCCTCCGGCCACGCGACGATCCCTATCGGAGATCCGCACCGCCCGCAGAACTTATGGTTCCAATTGTTGACGTGACCTTGTGGGCACAACACTGTGGGGGCAGCGCCGTCTCCCGCGCCACCCGGTGCAGCCTCGGATCCATATTCCATCGCACATCCCCCAGTGCAACTGTGAGCACAGTGTAGGGGTGTTTGCCGACAAGAGCGGGCCGGTTCGGCTCCACAGCGCCGCCACCGACGGCTCAACAGTGTTGTTGCGCCCCTCGTGCACCAGCTGCACCAAGTCTGCTGTCGGGCAGCACGATTGAACCCGCACATCTGTCGGACCCGGCACTTAGGCTGCGGGTACTGGTTTTACCCAAGCCCATCCGTCCTAGGACTGCAGTGTCAGGTTTCTCGGCTCGCATCCGATGCCTTGCAGGCACCGCGACCGCTCTCGCCTGTGCGTTGGCGATTGGGCTGGCAGCACCGAGCGCCGCCCTTCCCGTGGACGACGACTTTCTCGATCGGCTCGACGACGTCGGAATCACCTACACCAACCGGGTCGGGCCGGTCGTGTATGCCCACAAAGTGTGTCGAGAACTCGACCTCGGTGTGCCGCACCCGCGCGTGGTCGACCTCGTGCGGTACGACACCCCGGGCCTCGACTGGAAAGGCGCTGCGGACTTCGTGGTGTTGACGTACATGACGTACTGCCCCTGGCACCGCCAGGCCTAGGTAGCTCCGGCGTCCATCAGGTGTCGCCCGCCGACCCACGCACCGATTTCTCCGCCAAAGCCACCAACCACCGCCTCGCTCCGTCCTACATTCACCGGGTGCCTGCCGAACGTCTCAAACTCGTCCCCCTCCTCGCCGCGGCAGCCCTGACCGCCGGATGCGGACTGACCGGAACGGCGTCGACGGAGATGCCCGCCAAGGCCGGCCGCATGACCATCGACGGGCACACGCAGATGACCCGCACCGTCAAGTGCACCCAGAGTGAGTGGCTGCTACAGATCGACGCCACCGGCAACGACGGAGGCCGGGCGCGCGCACTGGTCGAGCTCGGCGGTGAGCGTCCGAAGGTGACCGCCGTGAACATCGAGGGTGTCGACGACCGTCACGGTGTCGCCGACGCCGAGACCGGCGAGGCGAAGGCGTCGGTGCTCGACGGCGATGTCTACACCATCTCGGGCACCGTGCTCGGCAGCGACGGCACCCCGGGGCAGTCGCGCGACATGCCGTTCGAGATCAAGGCTCCCTGCTGACCGACAGTCTGGCTTGAGAGATGCGCATGGCGTGGTGTAGGCAATGTGTATCCTTGGTGTATGTCGCGGACCAACATCGAACTCGACGACGAGCTGGTCGCAGAGGTGATGCGCCGCTACGGCGTCACCACCAAGCGCGAAGCCGTTGATCTGGCGTTGCGCCGGTTGGTCGGTGTCCCGTTGACCCGCGAGTTCCTCCTGGGCCTGGAAGGCGTGGGGTGGGAGGGTGACCTCGAGGGAATGAGAACTGATCAACCCAACCATTTCTGATGATCCTGATCGACACCTCAGCGTGGATCGAGTACTTCCGCGCGACCGGTTCGAGCGCCGCCCTCGAGGTCCGTCGACTGATGTCGACGGAGCCCGACCAAGTGGCCATGTGCGAGCCCGTCGCGATGGAGATCCTCTCTGGCGCTGTCCGCGATGACACCCACGCCAAGCTCACTGATCTGGTGAACGGCTTGCCCTCATTGCGCGTGGACGAGGCCATCGATTTCCGCAGCGCCGCCACGATTTACCGCTCTGCGCGACGGCGCGGCAAGACCATCCGGAGCATCACCGACTGCCTCATCGCCGCCCTGGCGATCCGGCATGACGCCACCGTCGTACACCGTGATACTGACTTCGATGTCATTGCGGAAATCACGTCGCTCAAGGCGCGATCATTTTGGTAGCGCACAACGCTAGACGCGCTACACAGACGCCGACTTTGTCGCTTGCAGTGGTCATTTAGAAGCCAACTTCCGAGGTGGCCTGAACGCGGGACAGCAGAGGTGCGGACGCCGCGCCGCGGTTGCGCCGCCCGCCGACGCGGTCCTTCGAGACTGCACGACCTACATCCGCGAATACCGGGTCAGCGCAAAGCTGTACAGCCCATACGCCGCGAAACCGCTTGCCGCCACGACCAGGATCTCCTGCCCGAACTGCGCCTCGCCCAAGGCCTCCACGGCGGCATCGAGGCCCGTGGCACGGGTCGGATCCCGCAGGAACGTCGCGCCGATCACCGACACTCCCGCGGCGAACAGCACCACACCTTCGGCGACGTGCCCGAGCACCCCCAACACGACGATCAACGCGCTACCCGGCACGGTGAGGTCGCCGAGGAACTTCCGCGAGGCACCCTTGTAGACGAAGTAGCTGCCGAACGCCGCGATCGCGATCCCCACCGCCACCAGCACGGCCTTGCCACCGTCGGACTGCATCAGCCGCGCGCTCAGACCCTCGGCCCGCTCGGCACCCTGCCGCCCGACCCCCAGCGCGAACTGCACGGCCGTGACAGCCAACGCCAGGTACAACAATGCCAGACCGAAAGCCTTGAGCCGGTTGACAAGCGGTGACTCACGCATATGGGCGTAGCTGTGCTCTCCCGGATGCAGGCCCAGCACGGTCTCCGCCAGCCGCCACATCGCCAACGCGAACAGCCCGAACGCCACGAACCACAACGACGTCGCCCCACCGCGCTGCTCGGACAACGTCGCCAGCGCTCCGGTCTGGTCCGCGTCGCCGGGCGCGCCGAACGCGATCCGCAGAATGATGTAGGCGATGAGCAGGTGCAGCAGACCGCTGACGGGATAGCCGGCGCGGGCGATCCACTCGACGGTGCGACTGCCGGTGGCCCGGTTGACCGCTCCCTTGAAACTCATGGCCTCCTGCCCTGCCGCGACACCGGACACGCTTACCCGGGCCGTTGGTCACCGAAACGGGCAGCTATCGCCACCTCGCCCACACGTACGGCACCAGCGCGCGCAGGAACTCCAGCTCCGGTCCGGGCCGGGCGCCGGCGAACGCCTCCTCGAAGTACTCCTGTGCGACCAGCAGGATGCCTTCGGCGTATTCACCGGTGAATGCGATGCTGCCGTACTCGTCCATCAACGCCCTGAGCCGCAGCACCACCTCCGCGGACCGCTCCGGTCGCTGCAATCGCAGGTACTCGCGGACGAACGCCTTGTCCGGCCCCTGCACCGTCGACATCAAATGCATCAAGGTCAACGTTCGCTTGCCCTCGTACAAGTCACCGAGGATCTCTTTGCCGTACAGACGTTCGTCCCCGACCAGGTTCAGCAGGTCGTCGCGAATCTGGAAGGCCGCCCCGAAGTGGAAGCCGAAGCGCACCAGCGGGGCGAGGTCCGCTGTCCCCCGCGAGCCGATGATCGCTCCGACGCGCAACGGATGAATGGTGGTGTACCAGCATGTCTTGTGCATGATCAGTTCGAGATAGTCCGACGGCCCCAGATCCTCGACGCAGTCCGTCTGCCAACCAGCCTCCATCGCCTGGCCCTCGAGGGTGCGCATCGCCATCGTGTCGAACTCCGCCCACACCAGGTCGGCGAGGTCACGGTCCAGCCGGCGGGTCGCTCGTCGCAGTATTTGTCCCGCCACGACGGCCAGGGCGTCGCCGGCGTTGAGCGCCGCGGCCATCCCGTACTCCGCTGCCAGAGTGGGCCTGCCGCGGCGCATCTCGCTGCCGTCGGCGATGTCGTCGTGGACCAGAAAGGTGTTGTGCAGCAACTCGATTGCGACTGCAGCACCGAGCGCGTCATCCGGCTCCCCGCCGAACACCCGACTGGCGGCCAGGCACAGTGCCGGGCGCAGCGCCTTGCCGGGACGGGACGGATACTCCCGCATCGGCGCGTAGAGCCACCGGTTCGGCTCGCCGTCGGGCAAGGCGTCGAGCATCGCACGTCGCACCCGGCGGGCCACCTCACGCAGCCGCTCGTCGACGGACGACACCAGGTCGGGGCGGTCGGCCGTGTCCGTCACGGCCGTGCCGGTCGCAGGCTCAGCGTCACCGGCATCCACAGGCTGTCGTCGACGTCGACGAGCATGGTTCCCCGGTAGACACCG
Source organism: Mycolicibacterium vaccae (assembly GCA_050205485.1). Classification (GTDB taxonomy): domain Bacteria; phylum Actinomycetota; class Actinomycetes; order Mycobacteriales; family Mycobacteriaceae; genus Mycobacterium; species Mycobacterium vaccae_A. The sequence continues at coordinate 187,259 of JBNMQW010000010.1, forward strand.
GGCATAGCCGCCTCCGTCACCTCGACCCGCACGGCGACACCGCGGCTGCACCGCGCCGGCATCTCCACCACGCCGGGGTCGAGGAACACGCGATGTGCTCCGATCACCGAACCGTCGCGGGCGAGGAGATCACTGCACCGCAAGGTGATACGGCCGAGATTCGCGTCGGTGTAGTTGTGCAACCACACCACTGTCTCCGCACGCCCCGGAATTGGCGATTCCAGTGCGACCTGCTGCTCTGTCGGGCTGGACAGATCGAGTTCTGTTGTGCGAGAGCGATCTCCACCCAGAAGGAACTGACCGGCCACCGACCACCAGGCCCGAGTGAACTGCTCGAGGTCGGGCATCGCGGTAGCCGGACCGGCGGGCGGCGCGGTGTCACTCTCGGGCCGGGGCGGGCGCACGAACCGGTCGACGATCCGGCTGGCCGCGCGGAAGCCCTCGGCCTGGATCGCACTCAATGCGCGGGCGTTGGCGGCCGGGTCGAAGACCGTCGCCCAGGGCGGGTCGCCGAGGTTCCCTCCGCCAGCAAATTCGCCGGTCATCGGCCTGTTTCCTCCCCGATTATCCCCTGCTGATCAGGCAGCCCCACGGTATGCTAAGCCACACGCACTGTCGCAGGAGGCGCGAAATGGCGACCCTTCACTCTTTGATGGCGCTCTACGGTGCTCTCGATGACGCTGTCGTCGCTCTCGACGACAGGCGCGTCACCGCAACCGTCGAGGAGTTCCTGCCCGGCTCGACCCCTCCCGAGCACCGTGGCTGGTTCAGCGAGATCCGAAGCCTCGTCCGCCGCCTGTCGGTCGACCCCGATCAGACCGAATTCCCCACCCGTACAGCGGCTTTACGCGAGTTCGCCGAGATGGGCGAACGGGGGGACAACCTTGATGGCGACGTCCTCGGCCCTGTCGAATTGAGCCGGCTGCTCTATGTGATCGGTGCGCACTGGCAACTGGCGTCGCGGCCCCGGGAAGAGCAAGAACTGTTCGCCGGAGCGCTGTCGGTCGCCATCCCCCGCACCTCCGACATCGAGACCGGCGCCGGCGGCGAGGCGTTGCTGGAGCTGTTCGGCGAATCCTTTCTGAACACAAACACTTTCGCCGATATCATCACCGCCGCGGAAGCACAAGGTCTTGTCAGCGAAGAGCTCCTCCATTACGTGCTCAACTCGTCGCTGTACACCGACATCCGTCGCGATGCCTGCGGCGAGTACGCCGTCCTCGAGTCCGAGTATTTCCGAGAGCAACTGTCTCTCAACAACGTCAAAGCGGTCGTCGACCCGCGCAACTGGCCGGACTGCTGCCCGTTCTTCTGCGACATGGCGCCCATTCCGACGACTCCGGACAGCTACGGCTGGAGCCGGCTGCTGGAGTCGGTCAGCACCCTGTGCGGCCTGTTTCCCGGCTACCGGCTTCGCACCGCGCTCAAGTTCTGGAAGGGCGAGAAACCCGGCGGCGGATTCATCAACTACGACCTCGACGACGACCGCGCGAACACCACCGACATCGGCTTCGCGGTGGTCGACCGCGGCTATGTCAGCTTCGAGCAGGACCAGGGCGGCGTCCGCATCCGCACCCTCAAGGAGGTCAAGTTCGCCGGCATCTCAGCCTTCGCGACCCTGATGTTCGCCCGTATCGGCGGGTACGCCGCCATCGGTGAGAACATGCTGGTGGGCTGCGCCCTGAACCCGCAGAGCTACCACCAGCCGTGGCAGATCTCCGCCGGGACCGGCAAACCGTACGCGGCCGTGGACCCCACCAAGTGTTCCTCGCCCGCCGTCCCCGCGCCGTGCGGATGCGACACCTCGATCCATCCCGCCGTGGCCGAGGCCGTCGGCATGTGGACCGACTGCGTCACCGAGGTCTCCACCGAGTACGCGACCTTGGTGAACCGTTGGGCCAAATGCGGATTCGACGCCAGCGAGTTCGCCGATTTCGGCAGCAAGGTGTCGGCGCGGCTCGCGACCGACCCGTTCCGAATCTGGAGTCACCTGCTCAACTCCGGGGCAGCCAAGGAGCGACCATGACGTGCACCAGATGCGCCGGCCGAGCCAACCGCCCGATCGACGTCGGCGAACCCCATCCGCACCCGACCCACGACTGCACCACGACGGTCAACCACCTCCTCGACACCGCCGTCCGCAGCAGCCAGGCCTTCACGAACGCCGTGCTGCAGTGCTGCGCGGGGTCGACGAGGCCCTGCGGCTGCGGGTCCACCGGAACGACTGCCGCGACCGGCTCGGCCGGCGCCGTGGGGACCAGAGTCGTGCGCTCGAAGCCGAGGTCGACGCAGCCGAACACGAAGGACCGCCGCGTCACCCTCGAGACGCCGCTGACGAATGGCTATCTGGTCATTCCGCACGACCGGATCACGCTGCAGCCGTCCGGTGGTCGCGATACCGAGTTCAAGCCGGTCGGTGCGCTGAAACCGAACGAGGCGACATTCCACCTCGAGGTCGAGGCCGCCGGCATACCCGGCGCCGTCTACTTCGCCGACGTGCGGGTGAGCGCCCTCGACGGATCGCCAGACGAGATCATTCCGGTGGTCATCGAGCTGTGACCGAAAGCGCTCACCGGCGAGCCGTCGATGATCTGCTCGACCGCGCGGTGTCGGCCGTCAACCGCGGCGACCAGGCCACCGCGGCGTCCCTGGCCGAGCAGGTACTCGCCGTCGACCACGCGAATGCGGATGCCGAAGACCTCCTGACCGCCCCGGCCGCGGGCGGCGAACTGCGCCGACTCACCCTGCTGTTCTGCGACCTCGTCGACTCGACCGTGCTGTCCACCCGCGTCGCACCCGAGGTCTACCGCATCATCGTCGGCAAGTACCGCGACCAGGTGCAGCGCATCGTGGACCGCTACGAGGGCTACATCGACTCGACCAAGGGCGACGGTCTGCTGGTGGTCTTCGGGTACCCGCGCGCCCACGAGAACGACGTGCACCGCGCGGTCCGGGCCGGACTGGACATCACCCGCGACGTCGCCCGCCTCGGCGAGCAGGCGCGGCAACGCTTCGGCGTCGAGGTCAGTGTTCGCGTCGGCGTCCACCGTGGTCTGGTGTACCTCGACACCAACCACGCCGACGTCTACGGCTTCGCGGCCAACCTGAGCGCCAGGGTGTCGAGCCTCGCCCCGCCGGGCGCCGTCGTGGTCAGCGACGCCGTGGAACCGCTGATCCGCGCCGCCTTCGATATCGCGGCGCTGCCGGCCCGGGCCGTGAAGGGCGTCGACGCTCCGGTGGCCCACCACCAGGTGCTCGGGGAACGCACGCTGCCCATTCGGACCCCGCTGGGACCGCTCGTCGGCCGGGCGCAGGAAAGGTCCTACCTCCAACAGAGTTGGGAGCGCGCGCAAACGGGCAGCCTCGAGGTGCCCGGCGTCGCGTTCCTCGGTGAAGCCGGTATCGGCAAGAGCCGCCTGGCCCAGCTCGCCGTCGACCTCGCCGAGCAGACCGGCGCCGCCGTGATCGCGCTGCTGGGTTCGCCGTTCCACGCCGCGGCCGGTCTTCAGCCGGTGCGCGACCTGATCGAGCGACGTTGTGGCATCACCCGACTCACCGACCAGAGTGAACGGCTACGGCTCCTGCAAGCCGACATCGCCGGGCTCGGACGTGACCCGGCGACCACGGTTCCCCTGCTGGCGCCGGTGCTCGGCATCCCCGCCGAAGCCGGTTACCAGCCCGCCGAAGCGGAGGGCGGCAAGCTCTACGAGGACATCGCCGAGGCTGTCCTCGATTACCTGATCGCCTGCGTGGGGGACGGGCCCGGCGTGCTGCTGGTCGAGGATCTGCACTGGTTCGACCCGTCCACGGTCGAAGTGGTCGAGCGGATCTTGAGCACCCGGCTCGGCAGACTCCTGGTCGTGGTCACCGCGCGCGACAGCACCAAGCTGCCCGGCGTCGGCAACCTCACGCTGTTCGACGTGGAGCCCCTGAGCGACACGGACACCGACGCCCTGATCGTCGCGCTCGCGCCCGACGCCGCTCCCGAGGTCCGGCGATCCGTCCAGCAGCGGTGTGACGGCGTTCCGCTGTACATCGAGGAGGTCGTGACGGCGCTCAATCAGGCAGCGGCGCCGGCCCAGCCCGCCGACAACGTTCCCGATTCGCTCTACGAGTCGCTGCTGTCGAGGCTGCGCGCCACCCGCAACACCGTGCCCGTCGTCGAGGCCGCGGCGACCATCGGGCGGCAGTTCGACCGGCAACTGCTGCTGTCGGCGACAGAGCTGGCCGACACCGACGTCGACGACGTGATCGGTGCCCTCGACGACGCTCGGGTCATCGAACGACTGGGCGCTGAGACGTACCGGTTCCGGCACGAACTGCTCCGCGAGCTGGCCTACGAACTGTCGCCGCCGAGCGTCCGACAGATGTTGCACAGCCGGATAGCCGACGCCCTCGACGCCGGTGCGACCGACGGCCAGCCCGACTGGCGGCTGGTCGCACGGCATTACGACGAAGCGCAGCGATTCGACGACGCGGCGACGGCCTACCAGCAGGCCGCCTCCGACGCCCGGCGCCGAGGCGCACTCGACGAATCGCTCGGCTTCCTCAACGAGGCGATCGCACGGGTCGAAAGAATGGCCGCGGGCAGCTCCCGGGACCGGCATGAAGTCGAGATCCGCCTCCGCCGAGGCTTTCTCGCCTCGGCGGTGGAAGGCACCTCGAGCGCTCAGGCAGCGGTCGACTTCGAACGCTGCCTGCAACTGGTGGGTACCGAACTCACCGAGGAGTTCCTGACCACCATGACCGCGCTGTACGGCTATTACGCCACCCGCGCCGACCTGCACCGTGCCGAGCAGGTGCTCACCGCGGTCCGCGCCGGGCAGACCCGTAACGTCGCATGGTTCCTGGTGAACAACGACGCCGGGTTCGCGATGCTGGCGTGGTATCGGGGCCAATTCTGCAGCGCCCATGGGCATCTGGAGACCATCGCCGCCCGCATCGATGTCGGCGCCGGCGAGGACGAAGCGCACTGGTTCATCCCCAACGAACCGTTCGCGGCGATCTACACCCACCTGGCAGCCGCCCGCTTCATGGTCGGCGACTTCGCCGGTGCGCAAGCCGAGTTCGATCGCGCCGCCCGCCGCGCCGCACGTCTGGGGTTCCCGCAGGGTCCCTACAGCGCCGCATATGCGCGCAGCTATGAGACCTGGATGTACATCGAGGCCGGCGATCTCGAGCGCGCCGCCGAGATCGTCGCCGCGCTTGCCGCTGACGCCGCGACACACGGGTTCGACGCATGGGCACTCATCGCCGCGACCCAGCAATGCACCATCGACGGACTCCGGGCGCTGGGCGAAGACGGTGCCGAACCGGCGGACCTCGAGACCCACATCAACACCATGACCATGCTCGTCGAGGCCTGGCGCGCAGCCGAAGTGCGAATGTTCCTGAACCTCTATGACGGTGTCCTGGGTCGGCTGCTCACCGCCGCAGGCAGGACCGACGAAGCGCGTGCGCGGCTCGATGACGCGCTGCAGATGGCCGCGGACACCGACGTGCACTTCTACGACGCCGAATTGCTCCGGCTGCGCGCACACACCGAAGCCGACCCCGGTGCCCGCGACCGCTGCCTGCGGGAAGCGCTCGACCTGGCGCGCACCCAAGGCGCGACGGTGTTCGAATTCCGCATCGCGGCAGACCTTTACGAGCTGCGCGGTAACGCCGGGCGCGGTGATTTCGCCGACGCGGTCGGACGGTTCCCGCCGAGCAGCACATGGCCTGAACTGGGCCGGGCGCAAGCGCTGCTGGCGTGAAACGGCCCGGCGGCAAGGTCGCCATCCTCGGCGGCGGTATGGCCGGTCTCAGCGCCGCGTGGCGACTCAGCGAACCGGGCTGGCACGACCGATTCGACTCCATCACCGTCTACCAGCGCGGGTGGCGGCTCGGCGGAAAAGCCGCCTCGAGCCGCGGACCCAACGGCCGCATCGAGGAACACGGCCTGCACATCTGGCTGGGCTCCTACGAGAACGCGTTCGGCTTGCTCCGCGAGTGCTACACCGAACTCGACCGAGCCACAACCGATCCCGCTGCGCCGGTCCAGACCTGGGACCAGGCGCTGATACCTGCCGACAACCTCGGCCTGGCGGATCGATGGAGCGATGACTGGTTGATCTGGCTGGGTACGTTTTCCCGCAACGAAGAGCTGCCCGGAGAACCGGACTCCCTCGGGCGCGAGATCACCGCGGTCACCTTCCTGCGTCGAGCCGCCCAGCTGATCGCCGACTTCGCCCGCTCGCAGCACGGCACCGAACCGGTGGGGTTGGTGCTGTCCTCCTCGCCGCGCCCACCCACTGCCGACACCGCCCTGAAAGCCGTGCAGCGCGCGGCACTCGCCGCGCTCGCCGCTGCGGCACAAGCGGGTCAATCGATGCAGCCCCTCGACGCCGCTGTCGCGCCTCAAGCCCTCGACGCCGCTGTCGCGGCGATCAGCCGCACGCTGGACTGCGAACACCGCCCCGACCACAGGCGTTCGTGGCTGCTGGTCTCGCTCATGGTGGCGGTGATCCGTGGGATCCTCGCCGACAACCTGGTGACCGACCCGCGCGGGTTCCGTGCGATCAACGACGAAGATTTCGGCCAGTGGATCCTGCGGCACGGCGCCCACCCAGATGTCATGGAGTTCCCGTTGATCCGTGGCCTCTACGATTTGGTCTTCGGATACGCGGAGGGGGATCCGAAGCGGCCGGCGTTCGGTGCCGGCCTCGCGGTATTCCTCACCGGCCTGGTGCTTTTCGAGTACAAGGGTGCGATCTTCTGGAAGATGACCGCCGGGATGGGCGAGATCGTCATCGCGCCCATCTACCAGGTGCTGCGCCGCCGCGGCGTGCGGTTCGAATTCTTCCACCGTGTCGACCGTCTGCACCTGGACGCCGAACGCCGCTGTGTCGATGCCATCAGCGTGGGCCGTCAACTCGCGCTCGTCGACGGACTCGACGAGTACCAGCCGCTCACCCGGATCGGCGACTTCCCCGTCTTTCCCGCCGCGCCACTGGCCGATCAGGTTCAGGCCCGACCCGGGATGCGCACGCTGGAATCACATTTCGGCGACCGCAACGACGTCGAGCAGCGCGTGCTGCGCCGGGGCGTCGACTTCGATCAGGTCGTGCTCGCGATGTCGCTCGGCATGGTCGAGATCGTCGCCACAGAACTCATCGACGACCAGCCCGAATGGCGGGCCATGGTCGAGCATGTGCGCACCGTCGCCACCCAGGCGTTCCAGATCTGGCTGCGCCCCGACGAACCCGAACTCGGCTGGACGCGGCCTGGCGTGACCACCAGCGCCTACGTGCCCCCGTTCGACACGTGGGCGTCGATGCCGCAGACGCTGTGGGCCGAACAGTGGCCGGCCGAGGACCGGCCCGGCACCGTGGCCTATTTCTGCGGCGCCTTCGACGCCCCCTGGCCGGCCGCAGAGCCCTACCGGGACTACGTCGACCGCAGCCGTAAAGCGGTGCACGACGCCGCGGTCCGGTACCTGGACCACGACATCGGGTTCTACCTGCCGGGCGCGACGACCGCCGACGGCTTCGCGTGGCACCTGCTCTGCGGAGCGAACGGGCACAAAGGCGCGGACGCGCTGGCCACCCAGCACATCAGCGTCAACATCGACCCCTCCGACCGCTATGTCCAGTCGGTGCCGGGCTCCGACAAGTACCGGCTGCGCCCCGACGAGGGCGGCTACGACAACCTCGTGCTCGCCGGCGACTGGACCGACTGCGGAATGAACTCCGGGTGCATCGAGGCCGCGGTGATGTCCGGCCTCGTGGCTGCCAACGCCGTGACCGGCCGGGGACGCTTCTACCGGATCCGTGGGTTCTACCTGCCCTGAGCGCTCGCCAGTTCGGCGTAGACCGCCGCCTCGAAGGTCAAAATGGTCGCCACCATCGCCTCGTCGAAGAACGGCAGCAGCTGCGTCGCGATGACGGCGCCGATCCCGGCCGTGCGGTCGATCCAGAAGAAGCTGTTGAACAGCCCCGACCAGTCTGCGGACCCGGCGTTGCGCATGCCCGGCAGGTCGGTCAGATAGAGATGGAAGCCCAGGCCCCAGCCCTGCGGCACGTCGAGCAGTTCGACCGGTCGGGCGAGCTCCGGGATGGTCGGCTCCATGTGCTTGGGCAGCGGCGCACCGTCGAGGTGGTCGCGCAACGCCAGCTCCACCGTCTCCGGCTCGAGGATGCGCGCCCCGTCGAGCTCTCCCCCGTTGAGCCAAGCCCGCACGAAGCGCCCGTAATCGGCGATGGTCCCATAGGACCCGTGGCCGGCGGCATCCCACTCCGGCTGGTCCGACAGGTCCAGATCGGTCGCCACCAGGCTGCCGTCGGGCGCCCGGAAACGAATCGGCAGCAGCCGGGCGCGCTGCTCGTCGCTCGGTGTGAACGTCGAGTCGGTCATGCCCAGCGGGCCGTAGACGTGTTCGGCGAGGTAGTCGCCCAGTGTCTGGCCGCTGACCGCCTCGATGACCATGCCGACCCAGTCGGTGTTGACGCCGTACTCCCAGACCGTGCCCGGGTCGTTGACCAGCGGCGCGCGCAGGCTCCGCTTGACGCCCGACAGCGGATCGGGAAAGTCGTACTCCGTGCAGTACGCGAAGAGCTTCTCGTTGAGGAAGTGGTAGCCGCAGCCGGCCGTGTGGGTCATCAGCTGCCGGACCGTGGCCTGCGTCCTGGGTGCACGGAAGACCGGCACACCGCCCTCGAAGCCGTCGAGCACCTGCAGCTCACCGAACTCCGGCACGATCGACGCGACGGGCGCGTCCAGCTCGACGCGGCCCTGCTCGACGAGCTGCAACGCCGCGGTGGTGGCGACGGCCTTGGTCATCGACGCGTTGCGAAACATCGTGTCCGGCCTCGCATCTCCAGCGGCCCCCTGGTAGAGAACGCCGTCGCGGCCGACCACGGTGGCGGCAATGCCGTGCAGTGACCCGTCGGCGGTGACACCCTGCAGGAGATCATCGATGCGCTCGAACCCCATCGTCATTCCTTTCTCACGCCCGGAACGCCGACCCGCGCTCCCGGTCCAGATAGGTCTCGGACTTGTTGCGCAGGAAAAAGACGTACACCACCAGTGACACCGCGATGCACACCGTCACGTAGCCGATGAACAGCGGCACATGGTCCTGCTCCTTGGCGGCCTGGTAGATCAGCGGGGCGGTCCCGCCGAAGATCGAGTTGGCCAGCGCGTAACCCAGTCCGACGCCGAGTGCCCGCACGTGGGCGGGGAACAGCTCGGATTTCACCAGCGCGTTGATCGAGGTGTAGCCGGTCAAGATGATGTAGCCGACCGCCACCAGCGCGAAAGACGCCAGCGGAGACTGCGTCTGGGGCAGAAAGGTGATCAGCACATAGGTGTAGAACAGGCCGCCGACCCCGAAGAACACCAGCAGCGGTTTACGCCCCACCTTGTCGCTGATCAGCCCGCCCACCGGTTGCAGCAGCATCAGGAAGATCCGATCGCCGGGGCGTTGACGCTGTAGGTGTAGAACGCGACCGTGCCACCCATGGTGATCAGGAAGCACAGCAGCAGCGCCCGCCAGTACCGCGTCACCAACTCACGCACCGAGCCGGCCCCGGCGTCCTCGCCGGCCTTGGTCGCCTCGATGACGTCCTCGGACAGCGACTCGTCCATCGTGCGGCGCAGCCAGAACACCACCACGGCGGCAACCCCACCGACCGCAAACGCGATGCGCCAACCGAATTCGCGCAGCTGGTCGTCGGTCAGGAACGTCTGCAGGATCAACAGCGTGAACTGCGCCAACACATGACCGCCCACCAGCGTCACGTACTGGAACGACGAGAAGAACCCGCGCCGCTCCCGCGTCGCCGCCTCGGACATGTACGTCGCCGACGTCCCGTACTCGCCGCCGGTGGCGAACCCCTGCACCAGCCGCGCCAGCACCAGGATGATGGGCGCCGCGATGCCGATCGACGCCTGGGAGGGCACGCACGCGATCACCGCCGAACACAGCGCCATCAACGACACACTGACCGTCAGCGCCGCCCGCCGGCCCCGCCGGTCGGCGAAGCGGCCGAAGAACCACGAACCGATCGGGCGCATCACGAAGGTGATCGCGAAGATCGCGTACACGTACACCGTGGAGTTCTTCTCCGACTCCGCGAAGAACTGGCCTTCGAAATACGTTGCGAAGACGGTGTATACGTAGACGTCGTACCACTCGACGAGGTTTCCCGAGGACCCGCGGATGGTGTTCCAGATCGCGCGGCGGGTCTGCGCCGGGGTGGACCGCGGCGGTTGAGATGCGGTCGTCGTGGTCATCGTCGTCCTCCTGCACATCGCGCACGGGCCAGCGGCACCCTCCCATACTTCCCCCACCCGGCGGCACGGAATCCACCTATTACGGCCCACGGAATTCAGCGGCCAAACCCCGAGGTCGCGCCTAGCCTCGGTCCCAGCGGCACAGGGCTGCCGGTGAGGTGACGGACTGAGACGATGACAGGACCCCGGCTCGACGGCAAACGGATCGTGATCACCGGCGCGGCCAGCGGCATCGGGCTGGCCGCCGCGCAGCTGATGGCCGGTGAAGGGGCCCGGGTGCTGATCGCCGACCTCAACGCCGACGCCGCCGCAGCAGCGGCAGCCGGGATCGGCGAGCGCGCCGTGGGCATGGCGGTCGACGTGCTCGACGAGGACTCGCTGGCCGCCATGGTCGACCGCACCGTCACCGAGTTCGGCGGCATCGACGTGCTGTGCAACCACGTCGGCGGCAGCAACCCGCGCAAGGACCTGGACCTGCTGCACCTCGACATGGCCGAGTGGGACAAGACCATGGCGCTCAACGCCCGCAGCACCGTGCTCGCCTCGCGTATGGCGCTTCCGCACATGATCGCCGAAGGGGGCGGTTCGATCATCAACACCGTCTCCGTGGCGGGCCTGGCGGGCGACACCCTGCAGTGCGCCTACGGCGCCGCCAAAGCCGCCGTCATCCGGCTCACCCAGTACATCGCCACCCAGTACGGCCGAAACAACGTGCGCTGCAACGCCGTTGCCCCGGGTGCCATCATGGCCCCGGCGCTGCGCGACAACCTGTCCGAGCAGATGATCGCCGACATCCGCGGCCACAACGCGCTCGACCTCATCGGCACCCCCGAGGACATCGGCTGGGCCATGGTCTACCTGGCCTCCGAGGAGTCGCGCTACATGACCGGCCAGACCCTGGTCCTCGACGGCGGCCTGATCGCGCAGAGTCCCATCGCGGCCAGCCGGCGGCGGATGCTCGATGACTGACCGCGCCCGCAGCTGGCTCGCCGGCCTCACCGTGCTGGCCCTGCTCACCGGCTGCACCAGCGGCGACAAAGCCGATCTGCGTCCCGGACAGTTGCTCACCGCCCACCCGCTGACCACCGCCGCCGCGCTGCCCGGCGCCGACACCCGACTCATCACCTACGTGTCCGAGGACTCCCACGGGCAGCCCATCGTGGTGTCGGGCACCGTGTCCGTGCCGCGTGGCACGCCGCCCGACGGTGGCTGGCCGGTGATCAGCTGGGCCCACGGCACCACCGGCTACGCCGACACCTGCGCCCCCTCGGCCGACACCACCGACGGGCTGGTCCACGACTACATCAGCGTGGTCAACCCCGTGCTCGACGGCTGGATCGGACGCGGCTACGCCGTCGTGCAGACCGACTACCAGGGCCTGGGCACCCCCGGCGGCCACCCCTACATCGACGGCGTCAGCGAAGCGCACACCGTGACCGACATCGTCGCCGCGGCAAGGGAACTCGACTCCTCGATCAACGGCGACTACGTGGCGATGGGCCACAGCCAGGGCGGGCAGGCCGTGCTGTTCACCGCGGCCGACCCCGACCGGGGCGGACTGAACCTGCTCGGCGCGGTGGCGCTCGCGCCCGGCGGGGTGGATCTGCGCCTGGCTGTCGACCTGATCCGCTCCGGCAACCCGGAAGTCACCGCCGCCCAGCGCTTCGTGCCGTTGCTGGTGCTCGGCGCGGCCGTGGTGGAACCCACGATCGACCCCGACAGCATCTTCACCGCCAAGGCCCGCCCGCTGCTGACCGCGGCCCGCACCGCGTGCGTCGCGCAGATCAACGAGGTACCCACCGTCCCCTCCGGGCAGGTGTTCGCCGCCGACGCCGATCTGGGCGCCCTCGGCGACTTCCTGGACCGGCAGGACCCGACCCGCGTCGACCCGCAGGTGCCGGTACTCATCGCCCAGGGCACCAATGACGTCCTGGTGTCCCGCACTGGTACCGACAAGCTCGCAAAAGCGTTCTGCGACAAGGAGGTCGCCGTCGACTATCAGGTGTACCAGGGTGAGGACCACCGCGGTGTCATCGCCGCCTCGGTCGACGACGTCCAGGCGTTCCTCGACGCCGCGCCCAACGGCGACACCGTCAACACCTGCCCGTCGCGCTGAGCCTCAGCGTGACCCGTACTCCAGCGCCGGCTCCGCCGAATCGACACTGCCGTTGCTGGAGATGGTGAGCCGGTCGGGCTGCACGTCGTAGCGCGCACCGTCGGCCGGATTGACCGCCACGAACCCGTCCCCCGACCGGCGTGCGTTGTCCAGCCTGATGTTGGCGCCGTCGCGCAGCCGCTCCCCGCGGTAGTAGAAGTCACCGTCGGAGGTCTCGCAGATGATGGCCAGCGACAACGACGTCCGGATCATCGCCGCCGGTGTGCTGCCGGACGCACAGCGCGCCGTGTGACCGACGAAGCCCTGCGCGTCGGTGCCCGACACCCTCGAAACCGGGCTCGTTGTCGTCGTGGTCGCCGACGACTCCGACGACGGCGATGTCGGCGGCGCGGACAACCGCGGCGATGTCGGCGCGGTGCCCCCGCCGAACACCAGCACCACCGCCAGCACCAGCGCCGCGACGAACATCGCGATCGTCGCGACCACCAGCGCGACCTGGCCGCGGCCCAACCGCCGCGGCGGCTTCGGGGGCTTCGGCGGTGCCGGTGGTGCCGGCGGGTACGGCGCGTAACCCGTGCCCGCCGGGTTCGGGTACACCGCGGAGAACTGGCGCGTCGATCCCGGCGCCTCCGGCGCGGGTGCGGGCCCGGCGAGCGCCGCCGCCGCGGCCTGGGCCAGCTCCCCCGCCGAGGCGTACCGGTCGCCCGGCGCCTTGGCCATCCCCCGCGCGACCACGTCGTCGAACGCGCGGGCGACGCCGCGGCGCATGATGCTGGGCCGCGGCGGCGGGGTGAACATGTGTGCGCCCATCACCTGCCGCAGGTCACCGGCCGAGAACGGGGCCCGCCCCGTCAACGTCTCGTACAGCAGACAGGCCAGGGAGTACACATCCGAGGCGGGGCCGCCCCGGTCCCCGCTGAACCGCTCCGGCGCCATGTAGGCGCTCGAACCGACCACCAGGCCGGTCGAGGTCACCGACGCCTCGCCGCCACCGTGAGCGATACCGAAGTCCACCAGATAGGCGAAGTCGTCAGCGGTCAGCAGCACGTTCTCCGGTTTGATGTCGCGGTGCACCAGCCCGCTGGCGTGCGCGGCGTCCAGCGCCGCCGCGACCTGGCGGATGATCGCCACCGCCCGCGCCGGTGGCAGCGCGCCCTCGGCGCGCAGCACCTCCTTGAGGCTGGCGCCTTCCACCAGCCGCATGTCGATGTAGAGCACCCCGTCGATCTCCCCGAAGTTGTGCACGGGGATGACGTGGGGTTCCTGCAGCCGCGCTGCCACCCGGGACTCGCGCCGAAACCTCTGCTGGAAGCTCGGGTCGGCGGCCATCTCGGGACGCAGCAGCTTGATCGCGACCATCCGCTCCCGCTGGGTGTCGTAGGCGCGGTACACCTCGCCCATCCCGCCGACACCGAGCAGCGACTGCAACTCGTAGGGCCCGAACCGGGTGCCTAGCCGGAAGCCGCCTCTCGCGGAGCTCACATGCCGTCCTTTCCGTGTCGACCCGGCCGTAGGCTTCCCGCATCCCGCGACCGCCTAACGCGGTCAGCAGCGGCGCACCAGCTCCTGCAGTTCAGACGAGAACCGGTCGGCCAGGTCCCACAGGTTATCGACCAGACTCGGGCACGAGATGATTCCCACGTTGAGGGTGTCGGCGAGCGACATCACCGTGATGTTGAGGCCCGACCCGTGGAAGATCGGGCCCAGCGGGTAGAGCGCTTTGACCTCCGCCCCGCAGCTGTACAGCGTCGTCGGCGGACCCGCGACATTGGAGATCACCGCGTTGTGGATCGCGGTGCCTTTCAACGGTGTGCGCGACAACACACCGAGCAGCCAGGTGTAGCCCGTGCGCGAGATGCTCTGCGCCAGGTCGATCAGCAGCGTCGGTCCCAGCGATCCGCTGTGTTCCTTTGCCCGCGCGTCCGATTGGGCGATCTCCTGCAGCCGCTCACCGGGGTCGGCGACATCGGTGTGCAAATTGCAGAACATGCCGGAGATCTGATTGCGGCCCGGCCGGTCGGACTGGCCGTGCACCGATGCGGGAACCACCGCGATCAGCGGCCTGTCCGGCAGCTCCCCGAGGTCAGACAGGTAGCCGCGCAGGGCGCCCGCGCACAGCGCCATCACCACGTCGTTGACCTTGACGCCGAACTCGTTCTTCACCTTCTTGACGTCGTTCAGGTTCAGTTGCACCGTCGCGATGCAGCGCTCCCCGGTGAGCTCGGCGTTGAACCGGGTGTGCGGGGCGGTGAACGGCGCGGCCATCGCCTGGCCGGTGACGGCCCGATTGACCGTCTTGGCCAGCATCGCCGCCGCCACCGGCACGGCGCGGGTCAGCTGCCACGGGCGGGTCAGGAACCGCACCAGCCCGTCGACGGCGATGCCCACCCGCGACGCGTCGCCGGGTCCCGGGACCGGATCCGGCGGCGGCGCGTCGGGCTCGGAATCGAGCAGCTGGTCGAGCAGGTTGGCCGCCGACACCCCGTCCACCGCGGCGTGATGCACCTTGATCATCACCGCCAAGGAGTGCTCGCCGGTGCCCTCGATCACCCACAGCTCCCACAACGGCTTGGTGCGGTCCAGCCGGGTGGACGCGATCTGACCGCATACCTCGGCCAGCTCCTCACGCCCACCCGGGGCCGGCACCGCGACCCGGTGCACGTGCCGGGACAGGTCGAAGTCCTTGTCCTCCACCCACACCGGATGATCGAGGTTCAACTGGCTGTCGCCGAGCTTGGCGCGGAACTCCGGCACCGCCGGAATCCGCTTGGCCAACTCGGCGCAGAACCGCTCGTAGCTGTACCCGCCCGGCACCGTCGAGGTGTCCAGCTCGAGAATCGAGCACACATGCAGCGGAACCGCCGCCGATTCGCTGTACAACAAACCCGCATCCAGACCACTGAGGCGCTCCACGCACGGGACGTACCCCCACTGACAGCTCCGTCAAACGGACCTGCGGGTTTCGCCGGCCCCGCCGCGGGTAGCCCGCACCAGATGACCCGCCCCACGAACGTCGCCGACGCCCTCGTCGGCCGCCTGCAGGACTGGAACGTGCAACGGGTGTTCGGCTACGCCGGCGACGGGATCAACACCTTGCTGGGTGCGCTGCAACGCGCCCACGGGCCGGACTACGCAGGTCCGCAGTACGTAGGTCCCAAATACATTGCCACCCGGCACGAGGAACTCGCCGCGTTCATGGCGTGCGGGCACGCGAAATACACCGGCGAGGTGGGCGTGTGCCTGGCCACCCAGGGCCCCGGCGCGATCCACCTGCTCGCCGGGCTCTACGACGCGAAGCTGGACCGCCGCCCCGTCGTGGCCATCGTCGGGCAGGTGGTGTCCACCGCGCTGGGCAGCGGCTACTTACAGGAAGTGGACCTGCACGCGCTGTTCAAAGACGTGTGCGCGCAGTACGTGCAGACGGTGTTCGCGCCCGAGCAGGCACTCACCGCGCTGGACAACGCGATGCGCACCGCGCTGGCCACCTCCACCCCGACCTGCCTGATCGTGCCGCACGACGTGCAGAAAGCCGAGATGCCCGACGAGGCGCCGCACAGCCACGGCGTGGTGGTCTCGGCGCCCCGGTCGGCGCATCCGCAGATACAGGCACCGGCCGAACAGCTGCGCGCCGCCGCCGACGTGATCAACGCCGGCAGCAAAGTCGCGCTGCTGGTCGGCCGGGGAGCCGCCGACGCCGTCGAGGAGATCACCGCGGTGGTCGACCGGATCGGCGCCGGGGTGACGACGTCACTCCTGGGCAAACCGGTGCTCGACGAATCGCTGCCGTGGCACACCGGGGTGATGGGCCACCTCGGCACCACCGCCAGCGCCGAGCTGATGCGCCAGTGCGACACCTTGCTCATCGTCGGGTCCAACGACCCGTGGACCGAGTTCTACCCCGCCCCCGGTCAGGCGCGCGCGGTGCAGATCGACATCGAACCGCGGGTGCTCGGCGCGAAATACCCGGTCGAGGTGGCGGTGAGCGGTGATGCGCGCCAAGCGCTTTCCGGCCTTCTCCCGCTGCTGGACTCCGCCACCGACCGGTCCTGGGAGCGGCAGGTGCACCACTGGACCGGCCGGTGGCTCGCGCTGCGCGAGCAGCGCTGCCGCGAGCAGACCACGCACGCCAACCCCGAGTTCGTGGTGCACGAACTCTCCGAATTCCTGCCCGGCAACGCCCAGGTCGCCGTCGACGTCGGGTCGGTGACGTACTGGTACGCGCGGCATCTGCGGCTGCCGCCCGGCGTCCCCGCGCACGTGTCGGGGTATCTGGCGTCGATGGGGTGTGCGCTGCCCTACGGCCTGGCCGCGAAACTCGCCGCGCCGGACCGCCCGGTGGTCGCTCTGATCGGTGACGGCGCCATGCAGATGTCGGGGCTGCTCGAGCTCATCACCATCGCCGACAGCTGGCAGGCGTGGGACGACCCGCGCTTCGTCGTCCTGGTCCTGCACAACGGCGACCTGTCCGAAGTGTCCTGGGAACAACGGGAAATGGAAGGCGACCCGCGGTTCCCGGCGTCGCAGCGCGTGCCGGCCTTCCCGTATGCCGACTACGCGGAGATGCTGGGCCTGACCGGTATCCGGATCACCGAGTCCGCCCAGGCGACGGTGGCATGGCAGCGGGCGTTCGAAGCGGAGAAGCCGGTGGTGATCGAGGCGATCGTCGATCCGGCGACGCCGCTGCTGCCGCCGTTGATGCCGGAACAGAAGGCGGACAAGGTGTTCGGTGCGCTCGAGGACGAAGACGAGGGCAAGGCGGCACGGGACCGGGTGCAGCGCCAACGCGCCGCCGAGAACGAAACCTAGACGCGCGCAGCGGCGTCGAGGCGCTCACGCTGGGGCACCACCACGTACTTCGGGTCCTTCGTCGAGGCCACCCCGGCCTCGAACGTGCCGAACCGTTGCAGTGCGCTGCCCGCCAGCAGCGCCGCCCCGGACAGTGCGACCGCCCAGCGCCGCTGTCCGGACACCACCGCGCCGACGGCGCCGGCGACGTTGAGGACCTCCGCGCACTGCCGCAGGGTGTGCGCCCGCCCCGTCGTGTAGGCCTCGCCGACCAGTCCCAGCCGCCGTTCCATGGTGCGCGCTGTCGCGACCTCCAGGACCGCGCCGGTCACCGCCATGCGCCGCGCCGGCCCGGTCTCCGATACCGGAGCCAGCAGCATGCCCAGCCCGCCGCCGCTGGCCGCGGCCGACCCGGTGAAGACGAACGGCAGGTACGGGTGCGCCTCATTCCAGGCCGGAACCGCGGTGTGCGACAACAACACCGCCGTGTACGACGCGACGCCGGGTGCCACGGCGGCGGCCTCCAGGCCCGCCGGCCGCGCCACTCGGGACACCAGGCGGCCCAGCGCCGTTCGACGAATCCGCGCCGGCATCAATTCGGCGACAGCCGCGACGCCGGCGCCCGGACCGAATCCGCCGAGCAGCCAGGTGCCCACGCTCATCGGCGAGCTGGGCTTGGCGACCCGCAGCATGTGGTGGAACCGTTCCGGCCGGCCCAGGTCGCCGATCAGGAAGTACATGCTGACGAGCAGGCCGCCCAACGCGCCGAGCCTGGACACCTTCCGCAGCCGCGGTCGCCCAGTAAGGTCTGCGCCCGCCGCCAGCAGCGACGAGCCCGCCGCCAGACCGCCACTGAACAGGTACGCCGCGATCATCCAGTTCCACACCGGGGTCTTGAGGATCTGCCTGCCGTAGTACGAACGGAACTCGGCCTTGGGGACCGAAAGATGTTCCTTCATGGGCGCTTCCCCACGAACGCCGACACCGCCATGCCCACCAGCGCCGACGCCGCGATCCCGGCGTAGCGCCACATCGACCCCGCGTCGCGGGTGGGCACCACCGGATCCGGCGGCAGCCCATAGACTTCCGGCTCGTCGAGCAGCAGGAAGAACGCGCCGTCGCCGCCCACACCGTCGTCGGGATCGTGCCCGTACAGCCGCGCCTCGGGGAAACCGCGCTCGTGCAGTTCCTCGACGCGCAGCGCAGCGCGCTCCCGCAGCTCGTCGAGAACACCGAACTGGATGGAGTCCGTCGGGCAGGCCTTCGCGCAGGCCGGCTCCAGACCGTCGTGCAGCCGGTCGTAACAGAGCGTGCACTTCCACGCGCGGCCGTCACCCTCGCGCCGCTCGATCACCCCGTACGGACAGCCCGACACGCAGTAGCCACAGCCGTTGCAAATATCCTGCTGCACAACCACGGTCGAGAACTCGGTACGGAACAGCGCCCCGGTCGGGCAGACGTCCAGACATCCCGCGTGGGTGCAGTGCTTGCACACGTCCGAGGCCATCAGCCAGCGGAAGTCCTGCCGCGTCTCCGCGCCGGTCACGTCGCCGGGGCGCTGGAAGCTCGGCATGCCGAGATCCTCGACGGGCCGGGCCGGCTGCTCGATGAACGCCACGTGCCGCCAGGAGTTCGCGCCCAGCTCTCCGGTGTTGTCGAACGACATCCCGAGCAGGTTGAACCCGTCCCCCTCCCCGGAGACCGGAACCTCATTCCACTCCTTACACGCCACCTCGCAGGCCTTGCAGCCGATGCACACCGACGTGTCGGTGAAGAACCCGACCCGCGGCGGGTGCGCGTCATACCCGGCGTCGGCGGCCGGGTCCTCGAGCGGACCGTAGAAACTGTTCTCTCCGATGCGCTTCTCCCTGCGGCTCACTACGTCTCCTCGGTGTGGTCGCGCGACGGCTCGGTGGTGTCGAGGTCGGTTCCGGTTTCCGGGGTGATCTGCGCGCGGTCGCGGTAGCCGCGCAGATACTCCAGCAGCAGGGGCCCGCGCGGCCGGCGCCCGGGCTGGATGTCACAGGTGGCCACCTTGCTCTCCTGGATGAACACGTTCGGATCGGCCACCACCCCCAGCAGGTCGTTGACCACGTCACCATCGATCAATCCCTTGTTGCCCCAGTGGTACGGCATCCACACCTGATGCACCACCCGGTCCTCGATGCGCAGCGGGCGCATCCGGTCGGTGACGAACACCCGCGCATCCACCGCGGCGCGGCTGGTGACCACATGCGCCCAGTCCATGTGGGTCAACCCGCGCTCGGCGGCCAGCTCCGGCGACACTTCGACGAACAGGGCCGGCTGCAGCTCCGCGAGATAGGGCAACTGCCGGCTCATGCCGCCGGCGGTGTGATGCTCGGTGAGCCGCGCGGCGGTGAACACGAACGGGAACACCTCACCGTGTGCCTCCGGCCAGGACGGGTTCGACGGATTGTCGGCCCGCCCATACACTTTGCGCGCCGGGTTGCCCTGCTGGGCGTAGAGCGCATTGCGCACCGGCGACTCGTGCGGCTCGTAGTGCGTCGGCAGCGGACCGTCGACCACCCCGTTGGGCGCGAACAGCCAGCCCTTGCCGTCGGCCTGCATCACGAACGGGTCGTCACCGCGCAGCGCCTCGACCCCGACCGCCTCCGGCGCCGGCCGGTAGTCCGGCGGCTTGTTCTTCTCGAAGTCTGGGATGTCGTAGCCGGTCCACTCGCCCTTCTCGGGATCCCACCAGATGAGTTTCTTGCGCTCGCTCCACGGGCGGCCCTGCGGATCAGCCGAAGCGCGGTTGTAGAGCACGCGGCGGTTCATCGGCCACGTCCAGCCCCACTCGTTGTCGTACGGGCCCTCGTCTGAATGCCGGCTCGGCCGGCGGTGCTCGGTGTGCGGTTTACGGCGCGCGGCCTGATTGACCTCGTCGGCGTAGACGCCGCTGTAGATCCAGCACCCCGACATCGTCGAACCGTCGGCCTTGAGCTCCAGATAGCTGTTCACCGCGCGCCCGGTGGTCAGGTCCACCCCGCTCATCCGGCGCAGCACGTCCTCGCCGGACGGTTCATCACCGTCGAGCCGGTAGTCCCAGGACAGGTTCAACAGTGGCGCGTCGCGCTCATCGGTTGAGCCGGAAAGCTTTTCGCGCAGGATACGGCCCAGGTGGTAGAAGAACCACAGCTCGCTGCGCGCTTCGCCCGGCGGCTCGACGGCCTGGTCGCGCCACTGCAGCATCCGCTGGGTCTGCGTGAACGTTCCGGCCTTCTCCACGTGGCTGGCCGCCGGGAACAGGAACACCTCGGTGCGGCACGTCTCCGGCGTGATCTCGCCGGTCTCGACCTCGGGGCCATCCTTCCAGAAGGAGGCGCTCTCGATCTCCACCAGGTCGCGCACCACCAGCCAATCCAGGTTCGCCATGCCGAGGCGCTGCAGCCGCCCGTGCGCCGAGCCGACCGCCGGGTTCTGGCCCAGCAGGAAGTAGCCGAACACCTTGCCGTCGACCATGTCCATCACCGTGCGGTAGGTGCCGTGGTCGCCGCTGATGCGGGGCAGATAGTCGAAACAGAAGTCGTTGTCGGCCGTGGCGTGCTCGCCCCAGTACTCCTTGAGCAGCGACACCATGTAGGCATCGGCGTTGTGCCAGAAGCCTTTCTGGTTGCGGCCGCGGATGTCGTCGATGTACTCGGCCAGCGTCTCCTGGCCCGCGTGCGGCATCGCCAGATACCCGGGCAGCAGGTTGAACAGCGTCGGCACGTCGGTGGAGCCCTGGATGCTGGCATGCCCGCGCAGCGCGAACACGCCACCACCCGGTCGGCCGATGTTGCCGAGCAGCAGCTGGATGATCGCGCCGGCGCGGATGAACTGCGCACCGAGGGTGTGCTGCGTCCAGCCCACGCTGTACACCAGCGCGGCGGTGCGCTCGCGGCCCGAGTTCTGCGTCCACGCTTTGGCGATTGCGAGGAACTCCTCGGCGGGCACCCCGCACACCCGCTCGACCATCTCCGGGGTGTAGCGGGCGTAGTGCCGCTTGAGGATCTGGTAAACGCAGCGCGGATGCTGCAACGTCGGATCGCTGGGAATGTCGCCGGCGCCGCCCTCGACCGGCGGGCCGCCCGACCCCTGTTGATCGGGTGCCGCGCTCTCCTTGGCTTCCGACCCGCCGCCCTCGTCCTCGGTGCCCTCGTACTGCCAGGTCGCCGAATCGTAGGACGCGGTCTCGTCGTCGTAGCCGGAGAACAGGCCGTCGAAATCCTCGGCGTCGGCGAATCGTTCGTCGACGAGGAACGACGCGTTGGTGTACGCGGTGACGTACTCCCGGAAGTCCAGCTCGTTGCTCAGGATGTAGTTGATCACCCCGCCGAGGAACGCGATGTCGCTGCCCGCGCGGACCGACACATACCGGTCGGCCAGGGCGCTGGTGCGGGTGAACCGCGGGTCGATGTGCACGACCTGGGTGCCCTTGGACTTGGCCTCCATCACCCACTGGAACCCGACCGGATGGGCCTCGGCCATGTTGGATCCCATGATGACGATGAAGTCAGAGTTGACGAGATCCTGCTGGTAGTCCGTCGCCCCGCCGCGACCGAAGGAAGCTCCCAGACCGGGAACTGTGGCGCTGTGTCATATGCGCGCCTGGTTCTCGATCTGCAACGCGCCCAGCGCGGTGAAGAGCTTCTTGATCAGGTAGTTCTCTTCGTTGTCGAGGGTGGCGCCGCCCAGGCTGGCGATGCCGAGCGTGCGGCGCAGCGTGTGCCGGTCGGCGTCGAACTGCTGCCAGCCCTTCTCGCGCGCGTCGATGACCCGGTCGGCGACCATGTCCATAGCCGTCTCGAGGTCGAGCTCCTGCCAGTCGGTGGCGTACGGCGGCCGGTAGCGGACCTTGGTGAGCCGCTGCGGGCCGGTGACCAGCTGCTTGCTGGCAGAACCCTTGGGGCACAACCGGCCCCGGGAGATCGGGCTGTCCGGGTTGCCCTCGATCTGGGTGACCTTGCCGTCCTTGACGTACACGTTCTGGGCGCAACCGACCGCGCAGAACGGGCACACCGATTTCACGACGTGATCGGATTCGGCGGTGCGCGGGGTGAGAGTGAGGCTGCGCCGGCTCTGGGCGGCCTGTCCCCGGCCGAGTGCGTCGCCGCCGGTGAGCTGGCGATACACCGGCCAGGACTCGATCAGCCTCCGGAAGTCCACCGCGCTCGCCTCCTGCCCGTTCGCTTCCCTCAAACGTACCGTCCGTCGCGCTGGGCCCGCATACCCGCGGCGGCGAGGCACAAACGTTCCTCAGAGCAGGTGGCGCGTTCCGTCCTCGGCGCGCCGGGTCACCCGGCGGGCGTCGAGCAACTCCAGCAGCGGCACCGCGACCCGGCGCGTGGTGTTCCAGGCCCGCTTGGCCTCGGCGACGGTGAAGGGCTGCGGCAGCTTCGCCAGCACCTCGGCCGCCCGCTCGACGACGTCGGCGCCCAAGACGACGCCCTCGGCGATCCGGGTCAACCGGCCGGCCCGCACCGCCGCCGCCAGTTCCTTGGCGCCGAGGTCGAGTTCGGTCAACTCGGCGGCCTCAGGGGCGCGGAACGGTTCCGCGGCCAACCGTTCCTCGACGGTGCGCACCGCCTGGTCGACCCGTTGCGGCAGGCCTGCTCCGGGCCGGCGGACCCGGCCGTCGGCGACCTCCAACCCGGTGCCCGCCAGCAGCGACGCAACCAGCTCGACCGCTGGTAAACCGAGTTCTCGGCGCAGGGCCTCCAGAGGCATGCCCGCGGCGATGTCGTGCTCGCCGGCCCAACGATCGACCGTGTCCACCGCGGCGTCGCGTTGCCGCGCCCACCACCGGTTTTCGACGACCCACTCCCCGACCCGGGTGCCCTCGACGGGAAAACCCATGGCGCGCAGCTCGTCTGCACGCGCACAGACCGGCGGGGCGACCCGGCCCGTCGCCAGGTGCGCCGCCCGGGCCCGGGCGTCACCGCGCCGGCGCAGCGCAGCCGGCCGCACGTCGAGCACCTCGACGCCCGCGGCGATGCGATGCCCACCGGGGTCGCGCAGCACGCCGATGTCGCCGATCCGCAACGGCAGCGGGCGCGTCAGCCGCAGCCGCGCCCCGGCCTCGCCCAGCGGTCGCACGTGCACCGGCACCCCGGCCGCCCCGATGTGCAGCATCAGCTGCCGGGGCAGTGTGTCCTCCGCGCGGACCGCGACGTCGACCTCGGACGTGTCGAGCCACGCGCCCGGGGTGCGCAGCGCGTCACCGCGCGTGACCTCGTGGCGGTCCACGCCCCGCACGTTCACCGCGACGCGCGCGACGGCGGTCACCTCCCGGTGGTCTTTCCCGAGCGACTGCAGGCCGCGCACGGTCACGCGTCGGGCGCCGCACTCGAGTTCGTCGCCGACCCGGATCGTGCCTGCGGCAAGGGTTCCCGTGACCACCGTGCCGGCACCGCGCACCGTGAACGAACGGTCCACCCACAGCCGCACGTCGGCGTCGCGGTCCGGCGCGGGCAGCCTGCCGACGAGTGCGACCAGCTCCGCACGCACCTGCTCCAGATCGGTCGCCGGCACCACGGGCGCGCCGGGAAACCGCTCGCGCACCTGCGCCACCGCGGGACCAGGATCGGCGAGGTCGGCCTTGGTGATCACCACCAGGGTGTGGGTGACGCCGAGGGCCTGCAGCGCGGCGAAGTGCTCCTCGGACTGCGGCATCCACCCCTCGTTGGCCGCGACGACGAACATCACGGCGGCCACCGGCCCGACGCCGGCGAGCATGTTGCCGACGAAGCGCTCGTGGCCCGGCACGTCGACGAATGCGATGTCGCGTCCGCCGAGCGTCGTCCACGCGAAACCCAGGTCGATCGTCAGGCCGCGGCGCTGCTCTTCGGCCAGCCGGTCGGGCCACATCCCGGTGAGCCGGTGCACGAGCGTGGACTTGCCGTGGTCGACATGCCCGGCCGTGGCGACTACGAACATGCCCGGACGGCCTCCAGCAAGGTCTCGTCGTCGCCGGGCGCGACGGTGCGCAGGTCCAGCAGGCACCGGCCGTCCTCCAGCCGCCCCACCACCGGGGTCGCCCCGGTCCGCAACGCGGCGGCGTAGAGCTCCGGCAAACTGACTGCGGCGCTCGGCAATTCGACTCCGGGGGCACCGCCACCGCCGACGGCGGCCACACAGTCCACGGCGTGGGCGTCGGGTAGTTGCGCGGCCAGCCGCTGCGCCCTTGTCCGCAGTGCCCCCACGTCGACACCCAACGCCTGCGCCACGGGCGGCGGCGGACCGGTCAGCGTCGCTTCCAGCGCGGCCAGCGTCAGCTTGTCGACCCGCAACGCGCGCGCCGCCGGGTGCCGGCGCAGCCGCTCGATCAGCTCGGCCGTTCCGAACAGCAGGCCCGCCTGCGGACCGCCGAGCAGTTTGTCGCCGCTGGCGGTCACCAGGTCCGCGCCGTCGCGCAGCATCGTGGTGGCGTCGGGTTCGTCGGGCAGCAGCGGGTGCGGTTGCAGCAGACCGGAGCCGATGTCGACGACCAGCGGCGCGTCCAGATCCGCCAACTCGGTCACCTCGACAGCGGACGTGAAACCGCTGACCGCGTAATTCGACGGGTGCACCTTGAGGATGAAGCCGGTGTCGGGGCCGATCGCGTCGGCGTAGTCACGCAGATGGGTGCGGTTGGTGGTGCCGACCTCGCGGATCCGGGAGCCGGTGGACTCCATCAGCGCGGGCAGCCGGAATCCATCGCCGATCTCGATGAGCTCGCCGCGGCTGACGATCATCTCCTTGCCGGGCGCCGACGTCATCGCGGCCAAAAGCAGCGCCGCGGCGTTGTTGTTGACCACGTGTACGCCGCCCGCGGTGGGGACCGCGGCGGCCAGCGCGGCCAGCGCTCCACGGCCGCGGCGGGCGCGCCGGCCCGTGTCGAGGTCGAACTCGACGTCGGTGGCGCCGCTGGCCGTGACGATCGCGTCGATCGCCGCCTGCGACAGCGGTGCCCGGCCGAGGTTGGTGTGCACGACCACGCCGGTCGCGTTGATCACCGGCCGCAGACTAGACGCGCCCGAGGGCAGCGCGGCCACGGCGGCGTCGGCGACCTGTTCGGGGGTGATCTCGCCGCGGCGGGCCTGCTGCTGGGCGTCGGAGATCACCGTCTTCACCAGCTCGCGGCCCAGCACCCGCTGCGCCTCGACCAGACGGGGGTCGGCGAGCAGCGTGTCGGTGCGCGGCACCCGCCGGCGCGGGTCATCCATGGCGGAGGCGGACGGGAATCGAACCCGCCAGCGACAGCGACTGCCGCTCGACGATTTTGAAGATCGCGCCGGTCACCAGACCGAATACGCCTCCCTGGGCCATGCCCCCATCATGGCAGGGCACCATGGGATGCATGTCGGGATACATGGCTGGATCCATGTCCAAGCGCCTCACCGAGTACGCGCACGGCGGCGGCTGTGCCTGCAAGATCCCGCCCGGCGAACTCGAGGACGTGGTGCGCGGACTGACGTCTGCACAGGTGAGCGACCCCGCCGGTGAGCTGCTGGTGGGCCTCGACGACGGCGACGACGCCGCGGCGGTGCGCATCGCCGGTGACACGGCGCTGATCGCGACCACCGACTTCTTCACCCCAGTCGTCGACGACCCCTACGACTGGGGCCGGATCGCGGCCGCCAACGCGCTCTCGGATGTCTACGCGATGGGCGGACGCCCGGTGGTCGCGGTGAACCTGCTGGGCTGGCCACGCGACGTGCTGCCCTTCGAGTTGGCCGCCGAGACATTGCGCGGTGGTCTCGACGTGTGCGGACAGGCCGGATGCCACCTGGCCGGCGGGCACAGCGTCGACGACCCCGAACCCAAGTACGGGCTGGCGGTCACCGGCATCGCGGATCCGAATCGGTTGCTGCGCAACGACGCCGGCAAACCCGGCATCCCGCTGTCGCTGACCAAGCCCCTGGGCATCGGAGTGCTCAACAGCCGGCACAAGAACACCGGGGAACGGTTCGAGCAGGCCATCGCGGTGATGACGACACTGAACGCGGACGCGTCCGCCGCGGCGCTGGCCGCCGGCGTCGAATGCGCCACCGACGTCACCGGATTCGGCCTGCTGGGGCATCTGCACAAGCTTGCCCGGGCCAGTGGGGTGACGGCGGTGGTGGACGCGAACGCCGTGCCCTACATCGACGGGGCGCGGGAGGCGTTGCGCGACGGCTTCGTCAGCGGCGGCACCCGACGCAACCTGGAGTGGGTGGCGCCGCACATCGACGTGTCCGCGGTCAGCGCAGACGAGGCTTTGCTGTTGGCCGATGCGCAGACCTCGGGCGGACTGCTGATCGCCGGCGAGATCCCCGGCGCCCCGGTCATCGGCGAGTTGATCCCCCGGGGCGAGCACACCATCGTCGTGCGCTGAACCGCCGGCATCGCGTCGCGAGAAAGTCGCGACTCGGCGGGCGCGGAACCCCTCTTCGGCCCGGGCCGGTCGGTACATTGAGAACCTACCCACCGACGGTCGAACTCCAGCGGCTGCCGCAATAGGCGCGTCTACGCGCTACGGCAAAAGGACTGCTGCATGAGCAGATTCACCGACACGATGTACACCAACGCCCACCTCAGCTCGAAGACCTTCACCACCGGCGAACCCCACGCGCCCCGTCGGCAGACCTGGCGTGAAGTGCACGAACGCGCCCGCCGCATCGCGGGCGGTCTGGCTGCGGCGGGTATCGGCCCCGGCGACGCGGTGGCCGTCCTGGCCGGGGCGCCCGTCGAGATCGCCCCGGCCGCCCAGGGCATCTGGATGCGCGGCGCCAGCCTGACGATGCTGCATCAACCCACGCCGCGCACCGACCTGGCGAGATGGGCCGACGAAACCACCGCGGTCATCGCGATGATCGCGGCCAGAGTCGTCGTCGTCTCCGACCCGTTCCTGGCTGCGGCGCCGGTCCTCACCGCATCGGGGATGACCGTGCTGACCGTGGACGACCTGTTGGCCGCCGCCCCGATCGATCCGCTGGACACCGGCGACGACGACGTGGCCCTGATGCAGTTGACCAGCGGGTCCACCGGCTCCCCCAAGGCGGTCCAGATCACCCACGCCAACATCGTCGCCAACGCCGAAGCGATGACCGAGGGCTGCGAGTTCGACATCGACACCGACGTGATCGTCAGTTGGCTGCCGTGCTTCCACGACATGGGGATGACCGGCTATCTCACGGTGCCGATGTATTTCGGTGCCGAGCTCGTCAAGATCACGCCGATGGACTTTCTGACCGATATCTTGTTGTGGCCCCGGCTCATTCACAAGTACCGCGGCACCATGACGGCCGCACCGAACTTCGCCTACACATTGCTGGCCCGGCGCCTGCGCGGCCAGGCATCGCCGGGTGAGTTCGACCTGTCGTCGCTGCGGTGGGCCCTGTCGGGGGCCGAGCAGGTCGATCCCCTCGACGTCGAGGATCTCTGCGCCGCAGCGGCACCCTTCGGGCTGGACCCCGCAGCCGTCATTCCCGCTTACGGGATGGCCGAGACGACGGTGGCCGTGTCGTTCTCGGCGTGCAACGGCGGGATGGTGATCGACGAGGTCGACGCGGACCTGCTCGCACTGCTGCACCGCGCGGTACCGGCGACCAAGGGACGCACCCGCCGACTCGTGTCGCTGGGGCGCCCACTGCGCGGCCTGCAGGTGCGCGTGGTGGACCGCGACGGCGCCGAACTCCCGGCGCGCGGCGTCGGCGTCATCGAGGTGCGGGGTGAACCCGTGACCAAAGGCTATGTGACCGTAGCGGGATTCATTCCCGCCCAAGATGATCGCGGCTGGTACGACACCGGGGATCTGGGCTATCTGACCGCGGCCGGCGACGTGGTGGTGTGCGGTCGCATCAAGGACGTCATCATCATGGCGGGCCGCAACATCTACCCGACCGACATCGAACGGGCCGCCGGACGCGTCGACGGAGTGCGGCCCGGATGTGCGATCGCCGTGCGTCTCGACGCCGACCGCACCCGGGAGTCATTCGCGGTTGCCGTGGAGTGCAAGGCATTTCGCGACGAGGACGAGGTGCGGCGGGTGCAGCGCCAGGTCGCCCATGAGATCTTCGCCGAGGTCGGCGTCCGCCCCCGCAACGTGGTGGTCCTCGAACCCGGCACGATCCCCAAGACCGCGTCGGGCAAGCTGCGGCGGGCGCACGCCTTGGCCCTGGTGGACTAGCGCACCGACCGGCGAATCTTCTTCTCCGATGCCGTCTCCGGTGCATCGTCGCTGGTCGCGGTCAGGAACCGGTCCGGCAGCGCGAGCTTGTAGATGGTGCGCAGGGTCAGCAGATACTGGCCGGGGAGCGAACCGGTCGTGTACGGCACGTCGTACTTGTCGCAGATGGCGCGTACCCGGTCGGCGATCTGCGCGTACCGGTTGCTCGGCAGATCGGGGAAGCAGTGGTGCTCGATCTGGTAGCACAGGTTGCCGCTGAGGAAGGCCAGTACCGGTCCGGCGCGGAAGTTGGCGGTACCGAGGATCTGGCGCAGATACCACTCGCCGCGCGTCTCGTCCTGCAGCACCTCTTCGGTGAACTTCTCCGCACCGTCGGGAAAGTGGCCGCAGAAGATCACCACGTAGGCCCACAGGTTGCGCGCCAGGTTGGCGGCCGCGTTTCCCGCGAGCACCCGTCGCCACCGGCGGCCACCCAGTGCGGG
Organism: Mycolicibacterium vaccae; assembly: GCA_050205485.1. Classification (GTDB taxonomy): domain Bacteria; phylum Actinomycetota; class Actinomycetes; order Mycobacteriales; family Mycobacteriaceae; genus Mycobacterium; species Mycobacterium vaccae_A. The sequence continues at coordinate 216,069 of JBNMQW010000010.1, forward strand.
CAGCACCACATAATCCTTGAGTACCTGGCGGAAGATCTTGGTGGACAACGTCTTGCGCTCGCGGGAGATCTGAGCGGTGTCCCCCTCGGCGCGGTCGCGCTCGGAGTGCACCCCGTGCAGCGCGATGCCCCATTCGAAGATCACCGCCAGCAAGATGTTCCGCAACGGCTGCACCAGGTGCTCGGGCTTCCACGGCTGATCCCTGGTCACGCGGATCACCCCGAAGCCGAGGTCGTCGTCGACACCGACGATGTTGTTGAACACATGGTGGCGGTAGTTGTGCGAGTACCGCCACTGTGCCGACACCGCGACCATGTCCCACTCCCAAGTGTTGGAGTGGATCTCGGGATCGTTCATCCAATCCCACTGGCCATGGGTGACGTTATGGCCGATCTCCATGTTCTCGATGCTCTTGGCCGTCGCCAGCGCGGCCACGCCGGTGAGCCACCCGGCCCGTGAGCGGGTAGCGGCCAGGATCAGCCGCGCCGCGACCTCGAGCGCGCGCTGGAATCCGATGGTTCGCCGGATGTAGGCGGCATCCCGTGCCCCGAGCGATTCCTCGATCTCGGCCCGGATGGCGTCGAGCTCATAGCCCAGCGCCGCGACATCCTCGTCAGTCAGGTGCGCATAGGCGGCGGTGTCGGTGATGGCCAAATGAAGTTTCCTGTCGAATCGTCTGTGGCTGCGAGGGACGAGTACCCATTTTATTGCCGCGCGCGATACGCGACGATCGTCCGCTCGGCGAGCCGGATGTAGCTGTCGGCGACTGTCGACCACGCCAACGACGGGGCCAGTCGGCGAGCTTCGGCCGCCATGGCGCCGGCCAGCCGTGGTTGAGTCAGGACCCGCCGCAGCGCTGAATCCATCGCGGCGGGGTCGTCGTGGTCGACGAGGATTCCCGCGCCGTGCGAGAGCAACTCCACCGCGTGCGGGAAAGCGGTGGCCACCACGGGCCTGCCGCTGGCGATGGCCTCGACGAGGATCGCCGAGGACACCTGGTCACGTGAATCGTACGGGAGCACGACCGCACAAGCCGACTGGACCAAGGCGGCCAGGGCCGAGCGGTCGTACGGACGTGCGTCCAGCGTCACCGAGTCCGCCACCCCACAGGCGACGGCCTGCTCCATCCTGGCCTCGCGGTACGCCTCGCCCTGCACAGCAGCGACCTTCCGGTGGGTCTGCCCCACCACCAGGTAGCGGGGTTGGCCCGGCACTCCGCGCAAGGAGGCCATCGAGTCGATCACCCGCTCGATGCCCTTGCCGGGACCGAGCGAACCCCAGGTGAGCAGCAACGGCCGGCTGGGACGCTTGAGACGGGGGCTGGTCGGGATCCGTCCGCCGTGCGGGATGGTCAGCACCTTGTCGCGTTCCACGGCGTAGTCCCGGCACAGGCGCTCCCGCGCCGCCTCCGACAGCACCACCAGCTGATCAGCTGTTGCGGCGATGCGCTCGAGCACCCAACGACGGTGGGGTTCAGGGTCTTTCAGCACGGTGTGAACGACGACCACCGACGGCACCCGCAGCGCGCCCAGGATCCCGAGCAGGGCCTCACCGTGCACACCGGTGTACAGGTCGTCCTGGTGCTGGATCAGTGCCACGTCACCGCTGTTGAGCAGTTCGACGCAGCGGGTCTGGGATGCCGACGACCCGTCGGCGACCTCACCGATGACCCTCGGGTCCGAAGAATCGGCGCCCTCGCCCAGTCGCACGATGCCGACCTCCACGCCCCGATCGGTCAAGGCTCGACTCAGGCGGTCGCTGAACCTGGCGGTTCCGCTCATCGAGGGCGGGAAGGTGCTCAGCATCACCAGCCGCAGCGGCTGCCCGGAGCCCACACGGTGCGAGGTGGCTCCGAACGTCGAAGGGGTGGGGAGTGCAGCGTTCAATATTCGTCCAGACTTATTTGTGATGCTCGCTGGAATTGCTCCAGCGCGGGAATGCCGCGACGCGTGGAATGCAATTCCTGCGGAAAAAGAGATGTGGGCTGGTGAGATTTACTCACCAGCCCACATTGAGGTCTTGGTCTGTCTTACAGAGCAGTCACTCGGACGGCCTGCGGCCCCTTGTTCCCCTGCTCGATCTCGAACTCGACGCGCTGGTTCTCCTCGAGTGAGCGGTATCCGTTTCCGCTGATCTCGCTGTAGTGAACGAAAACGTCACCTGCGTCGCCATCGGGGGCGATGAAGCCGAAGCCCTTGTCGCCGTTGAACCACTTCACAGTTCCCTGTGCCATACTTTTTCAACTTCCATCATGTGAACAGATGCCGACAGGCATCCTCGCCAAGGTTAGCACGCTGTCGGCGCAGATGGAAAACCCTCTTCGAAACCACTTGGCGCCCAACAGCTTAGATATCGGCTGACGCCGACCACTTCGCGCTTTCCGCTTCGGCGAGCCGCAGCACGGCTTGCGCGGTGTTGAACAGCTTCGCGTCACCGGATCCGGTCGAGGTGGGCAGACCGGCCGCGACGCGCATGACTATCGAGCCCAGCGCCAGCGACGTCATGCTCGGCACCACAAGGAGTTTCGCGCTCGCCTCGGTACCTTTGACCACCATCAGACGGGGACGACGCGGCGGCTCGTCTCCGGTGAGCAGCCGGGCGCCGGTGGCGATCGTCTCGAGGTCGAACTGCCCGTCGGTGGCCGACCAGTTGATGCGGATGTCGACGATCTCACCGAGTGTGCGGTGCAGCGCGCCGATCAGGTCCGGCAACTCCGCGGCGATCAGCCCCGTGTGCGGCCACCAGGCACCGTCGATGCTGCCGCCGAGCTCTCTGGCCAGGGTGGCGCGGACGGGTTTGGACGCGCGGCGTGACCGCGCCATGCCGTTCACGCGTCGGCGGAGTCGGAGGACTGCTTACGCGGCTGGTCGGAGAAAATGGGAGCCGACACCGGCTCGGAAGAGCGGTCATCGGTGTTGATGACCTGAGGCGCCTGACGGTGGGAAAACAGTTCAGACGTATCCATAGAAACGTGTCCTTGAGCGGTACGAGGGTCGCCCCCGTACATGGTCCGAGCGAAGAGATCGCGTCGCGGGTCGCGAACAGCGCCGTGAGGCTGGTCCGGAAAATCGAACAACGAAAATCGAACTAATCTGTGACGCGGCCTACCTTCGACAGTACACCTAGGCAGCCGCGACAGGGGTCTGTGTCGCCGAGACCGAGGCCGGCGTCGGCAGCCGGACACTCATGTTCTCGACCGTGATGCCGCCCCAGGAGTACAGGTTCCAGAACGGGAACGCCGACGTCATCAGCTGCACGGTGACCGACTGTCCGGGGTTGAGCGTGTGGGCGATCTGTTCCATCGACACCGTCACCGTCCGCGTCTGCCCGTCCAGTTCCACCGGAATCGGGGTGACATGGTTGCCCAGGACGAGTCCGGTGCGGTTGTCGACGATTTGGGCGTACACGTGCCGCGCCGAACCCTTGCCGGAGTAGGTCACCGTCAGCGACGGCGCCCCGAGGAGGTGGGTCGTCTCGGTGACCTTCGGCGTGCGCAGGTTGACCGCGTTCAAAGCGTAAGCACCCGAAGGTAATCCGAGGATCGTCGCGATCAGGCCGCGCGTGACGATCAACGGGTTCGGGCCTGAGCCGCCGAGGAACGGCACGATCGCCAGCGACTTGCGTTGGGTGCGGGTGGCGACCAGCGGTGTGTCGTCCGGCGCCACCGGATAGGTGTCGGACGCGAACCACTCGCCGCGCTGGTCGACCCACTCGAACTGTGCACCGGTGTCGACGTCCTCGCCCTTCACATACCGGTCCAACCAATTCAGTGTGCGGTCCACCACGACCTCGCCGTTGTTGCGGGCGCTCAGGCAGACCCCGTGGCCCCCGCAGTACCAGAGCACTTTGGTGGTGGTGCCCGCAGCGATCAGCGCCTTGGCGTTGACGTCGGCCTGCGCGAGGGTGAACAGGGTGTCCACCGTGCCCTGGACCAGCAGCGTCGGCGCGGTGATGGCGCCGATGCGGTCGGTGTAGCCGCGGTCGTTGAGCAGGTCGATGTCCGACTGCGACGCTTTGCCCGTCAGGATGCCCACGACCGCCGCCGGCAGGATCCGCTCGTGCGGCCGCGACAGCGTCAGGACCAGCACCGACGACAGCAGCGTGGCCCAGCCGCTGCGCACCGACTGCGTCGGGAACAGCACCTCGGTCAGGCTGTTCCACGCGATCGTCGGCACGATCGCGTCGATCCGCTTGTCGATGGCCGCGGTGGCCAACTGGATGCCGCCGCCGTAGGACGCCCCCACCATGCCGATCTTCGGGTCGTCACCGACCTTGGCGACCTCCGGCAGAGTCGCCAGCCAGCTGATGATGTGTGAGATGTCACGCCCCTCGAAATCCGGGGACTGCAACTGCATTCGGCCCTGCGACCGCCACTCCCCGCGCGGATCCCAGGTGACGACGTTGTAGCCGGCCTCGCGCAGCGCGCCGACGCCGATCACGTCGTTGGGCAGGAAGGCGTCCTTGGTGAGCTCCAGGGTCGTCGCGCCCGGCAACCCCAGGCCCGGACCGTTGAACACCGTCGGCGCCGACTCGCCCGCCGCCAGCCCCTTGGCGGGCATGAAGTTGACGTAGATCTTCGTGCCGTCGAAGGACTCGACCAGCACGCTGCGGGGCTTCGGCGCGGCCGGGTCGGCGCGGTGATCGACGGGCCAGCCGATCAGCGGGTGCAGGAAATCCCCGACGAACGGGATCGCGTGCAACAGTCAGACCACGGGGGTGAACAGCACGGGGCCCAGCACCGGCACCCGCTGGATCCATTCGAACGGCGCGATGGCCTCGGTGACCTTCACCCCGGTCGGGATCGGGTACGGCGGAGTGTCCTCGGCCAGCTCCGTGGCGGCCGTCTGCGCGGCGGGGGCCACCGGCGTGGTCTCGCCGGCCACCTCCCGCGTCGCTGCAACCAGCGACAGCATCATCGACGTCGCCCCCGGGACAACAGGACTGCCCGGGTCGGCGGCTGCGGCCCGGCGGGGTGCGCTGCGTCCCAGCGGCGCCGTCGCGGTCTGCTTCGGCGCGGGCTCGGCCTTCTCCGGCGGCGCCTCCTTCGACGCCGCCGTCGCCGGCTGTGCAGGTTTCGCGGGCCGTGCCGGCTCCGCGGGCGGCGACGGTTCGGCGGGCGGCGCGGGCTCGTCACCTGTCGGCGCCGGTTCGGCGGCCGGTTCGGGGGCGGGTTCAGGCTCCTGCGCCGCCCGCGTGTCCGGTTCCGGCGGCTCGGCGGCCTCGGTGTCGAGTTGCCGGCTCGACTTCCGGCTCTTCGCCTCGCTGGGCTGCTCGGAACGCCGCGATTCCCGCGCCTCGGCGCGCCGCGCCGAGCGCTGCGAGGTGTCCGCCCCGCTCGAGGTCGCGGATGTCGAGGTGGCACTCGTTCCGCGCGCCGAAGTCGCCCCGTCCTCGGCTGCGGCAACCCTTGCGCCGGCCATCAGAGCGGCCCCGATGCCCAAGGCCACTGCCAGCCCGC
>JBNMQW010000011.1:0-216374 GCA_050205485.1 Mycolicibacterium vaccae
GTTGGGTGGGTGGGCGTGACAGCGCCGCGCCGGTGATGGGGTCGCCGTCGTGGTCGGTGACGGTGAGGCTGTCGGCGGGTCCGGTCAGGATGATCTCGCCACGATGGTGCGCGCGGTGGTGGTAGGGGCAGACCAGCTCGAGGTTGTGCATCTCGGTGGGACCGCCGTTCTCCCAGTGCACGAGGTGATGGGCGTGCAGGCCACGGGTGGACCCGCAGCCGGGCACCACGCAGCAGCGGTCGCGATACTCCAACGCCCGGCGCAGCCGGCGGCTGATCGTGCGCGTGCTGCGTCCGGCCCCGATAGGTTGCCCGTCGCGGTGGAACCACACCGCGGCGGTGGCATCGCAGGTGAGGTACTGGCGCTCACCCTCGGGCAGCACCGGCCCCAGATGCAGCGACGCGAGAAGGTCTTTCACGTCGAGATGCACGATCACGGTGGTGTGCCGGCCGTGCGGGCGACGGGCGACCTCGGTGTCCCAGCCGTCCTCGACCAGCCTCATGAACGCATCCACCAAGGTGGGGAACGGCGGACGACCCTCGTCGGCGTCGTCGGCGTCCGGGATGTCGTGGTCGCGTCTCCAGTCGGCGACCAGCGCCTCCCGCTGCGAGGACAGTGCAGCGTCGAACTTCGACGCCTCGATGGCCGGCAACGTGATGCGCCAGGTCGTGAATCCCTCTGCGGTAACCGTTTTGGAGATCGACGACTCGCGCGCCGGACGCGGTGCCGGGTCGGGGCGAGGTTCGAGTCTGACCGCGGTGCGCAACTGGGTCACTGTGGCCACCTGCGCCAGGTCGGCGTAATGGTCGTCGGAACCGTCGGCGGCGCGTTCGGCGATCACCCCGACCCGGTCCAGTGACAACCGGCCCTCGCGTAATCCTTCGACGCAGCGGGGGAACTCCTCGATCCGGTTGGCGACAGCGACCATGGTCTCGGCGTTACGTCGGGTGACCCCCAGCTTCCACGCCACCAGCGCTCCGATCGACCGGCATCCGGTCATGCCCCACAGCTGCGCGCGGTCGAGCTCGGCGACGATCTCCACCAACCGACCGTCGATCGCATTACGCTGACCGCTCAACTCCGCGAGCTCGTCGAAGAGCTTCTCCAAGCGCTGCGCTGGCGGCGCTTCATCGACGAAATCCACTGTCGCCGTGTGCATGACCCCATCATGCCAACGGGGTCCGACAAGTGCCGTCGGGTCGTAGGAGGCTGCGGTTTGTTCGGTCCCTTCCAGAAATCAACAGCCAGGTGGGTGGGAACGAAGGACCCACTCCAATCTCCTGCCGAGGTCGAGCATCAGCGGTTCAGACATCTCCGGGGTGAGGCCGACAGGCCCGTCGCCGTCCCATGTCTGCACTCCACGCAGAACCGGTCCATTCTGGACTCCGGCACATGCGGTGAACACTGCGTACACGTACTCGAGGTCGGCGACGGTACGGGTGAGCAGGCCCAGCGTGTCAAGACTGAGGCTCAAACCGATGATCCCCGACATGTCGACTGACCCCGGCGGGAACACCATCCCAGCTGTGCCGCAGTAAGCCGCAGGTCGGGTCAGAGAGCCCGCCGTCTGGCTACCCAGTGCCAGTGGAATCGTGCCGGCACCGACCGCGGGAGACAGGGCCACCCAAGCGCGTATCCGGTCCTCGACCGCTTGAATGTCTCAGCGCACTTCCGCAGAAACATCGCAAGCCGACGTACGACGGGACTGCACCTCTGTCACCTGCTCGGGGATCGAACGGGTGTGATCGTGCTCATTCACCGCTCTCACCACTGCGACAGTGCGCTTGTATCAACTGAGTTCGCCCTCGATCGCCCGGGCGGTGTCCTGGAGCAGGGGCAGGTACTTCATCAGTGCATCGATGTCTTCGGCGCTGGACACCGCGGTCACAGACACCGCGCCGACTATGCCCGAGGGTCGGGAGATCGGAACGGCGAGGCAGTTGATCAGCATATCGAGTTCGCGATCGTCCACTGCCCAACCAAGTTCTGCAGCCTGCGCGAGCGCCTGGTCGAGTTGGGCACGGGTAGTGAAGGTGTTCGGGGTGAACTGCTTCCATGGAACCGACTCCAGAATCGCATCCCGGCGATAGGGGTCGAGTGCGGCCAGAATGACCTTGCCGACGCCGCTGCAATAGGCCGGAGCCTCCCGTCCGATACGCGAGTACATACCGACTCCGGAGGCGCTCTCGACCTTGTCCACGTAGATCAGGCTGTCCCCGATCAAGCCGACGAGTTGGATTGTGTGCCCGATCCGGGCGTGCAGTTTGCGAACATGGCGGTAACCGGCACGCCGCAGATCGACATCATCGAAACTCGACCTGGCCAGCGCAATCAGCTTGGCGCCCAGTACAAAGCGCGCATCATCCCTGCGGCGCACATAGCCGATCTGTTCCAGGGACTTCAACTGACGGAACATCGAAGACCGGTGCACCTCGAACTCGTCCGCGAGTTCAGCCACCGACAGCGGCTCCTCCGCGATCTTCTCGATGATCTCCGCGATGCGCTGTGTAGCTGTCGTCATCGGCCTCCTTCGACGAGCTTCCTGCGACACCGCGGCAGCGCAATGCGCAGCCACTCGTCCTATCGACGACGATTGTCACCCTTGTGGAGGAATGTTGCACGCTACGCACAGCGCTGCGCGGAATTTACACGGTTTAACGATTCTGGAACCGCGCCCGTAACGTTTGAACGCCAATCTTTCCGTCATCAATGACGCACACGGGTGTGCAAAATCCGCACAGCCCAGCGTGTTCGAGCGCAGACGAGGAAGCACATACATGACGCGGCTGATCGACGATCATCGCTTCACAAGCGACCAAGAGCGGGCTCGCCGCGTTGACGCCTTGCGCTCGGCCATGTTGGCGCATGGTCTCGATGCACTGGTCATAGCGGGACGCGACGACATCCGTTTTCGCGGAAGGGTTTTCTATCTCACCGACTACTGGCAACTCTTCGCCGACTCGCATGTGGTGTTCACCCATACAGCAGCACCGATACTCGTCGGCGGCACCGTCTGGGGCGTTTCGCAGGCACGCCAATCAGATTGGCTGGCCGATTGCCGTATCTCCGGAACGCCAGGTATCGAGATCGCGAACATACTGGCCGACCAACAACTCGCGGACGGCAGGATCGGCATCGTCGGTCTGCACGATGGCGGAATGGCCTTCAGCCACTACACAGAGATTGTGCAGTCACTTCCTGCCGCTGAACTCAGCGACGCTACAGAGCTTTTCGAGAGCTGTCGCCAGATCAACAGTCATGAGTCGATCGCCGCCATGGAGGGCACGTCGGCGTGCTGGAACTCGATCTACACAGAGCTGGAACGGCACGTTGTACCAGGCATCACCGAGCTGCAGCTGGCAGCGCAGGCACACCGGATCTGTCGTGAACATGGCGTACGGGACCCGATGGTGGCGCTTGGCTCGACGCCCTTCAAAGGGGCCACATCCTTCGGAACTCGCAAACGGATCGAGTCCGGTGACGTGGTGACAGTCTGGATCGAGTCCGCAGGACCGAACGGGACCTGGCTGGAGTACCGGAGGATGTACTCCCTCGGTCCGGTCACACCCAAGTACCGGGACGCGTGGCAGGTGTACACCGCCGCACACCAGGCCGGAGTCGCAGCTCTGACGCCAGGGGCGATGGCCAGTGAATTCGTCGAACGAGTCGCGAATGTGTTCCGCTGCGCGGAGATCGAACTCGATTACAGCTCTCCCGACGACAAGCACCGGTCGTTCCACCTACACGGCATCGGCACCGACGCCATCCAGGGCGTCTGGGTCAGCGGAAACGATCGGGTCCTGGTCGAGAACGAGATCGTCAACGTACATCCCCACCGAATCTTCCGCACCGAGCAGGAAACTGCAGATTTCGGCCTCTTCGGACTCACCGACAACATTCGGGTGACGCCACAGGGTGGCCGATGGATGACCAATGATCAGCAGCTCGATGCCGCGTTCATCGAACTATGAAACGACCGAAGGCAGGAACACTCATGAAGATCACCTCTTTGCGCGGCATCTTTCGGCCGGTCTCCTTCGCGGCATGTGTCGCCTTGACCGGGGCCCTTGTCGCGTGTTCCGGCGACGGCGGAAACGCCGCGACCGTCACCGCAGGCCCCAGCACGGTCGCGGACAACACACTGCTCGAGAAGTACGGCGTCGGCATTCCACAAGAGGTGGTCAACATCGGGATGATGCCCTATGCCGACAACATGATGTTGTCGATCGGCATGGCCAAGAACTGGTTCGAGGAGGTCGGCATCGACGTCGGTCCTCAGAAGTTCTCGAGCATCTCCGACGAGCAGCAGATTCCACTGACGCTCAACGGGGACTATGACGTGGTCGCCGCCTACGGCCCCAATATGGTTCGAAACGCTGAGGGGGCACCGTCGATCAAGGTCTTCAATTTCATCGATGTCACCAGTGGCCTGGCCATTCTTGCAGCACCTGGCTCAGGAAAGTCCTCGGTGGCGGATCTCATGGCCGACGGCATGAGCTTCGAGGACGCGGTCACCAACGTCATGAACGATATGAAAGGGGCACGCTTCGCCACCGACGATATCGGGGCCCACCGTAGTTTCCTCGATGCCGTCTATGGAATCAGCGGCTTCTCTCAGACCGACTTCGGGGACGTCGCCGTCGTAGACGATTCCCAGACACTGCTACTCGCTCGCGGTGGAAAGCTCGACTATGCGAAGCCGATCGGCGCCGTGCAGACCGCGGAGCTCATCGAGGATGGATGGTATCCGGTCGTCGGACTCCAGGATCTGATCGAGAATCTGCCCGCCGGCGACCCCCGGGCCGTGTCCGGGCTCGGCCACGTCGGACATGCTGCCGACGAGAAATGGATCGAGGAGAACCACGACACGGTGCTGCGGGTTTCGTCGGTGGCATTCCGCATCGTCGATTCGGTCCTCGCGGATATCGACAATGCCACCACAGATGCCATCGACACCCTGGTGCCCGTCATCTCCTCTGCAGCTTCGGTGGACACCTCCGCTGACGCCCTCCGAATCGTCTTCGAGGACATCGGCCCGTTCGCGTCATTCGAGGACCAGGCCGAGTGGTGGATCAACACCGAGTCTCCCTACTACTACAAGGCGACCTACAACCAGCAGATCAAGGCCGCACAGGATGCAGGAGTGATCAAGAACCCCGACCTCGATGCCTCCGACTTCATCGTCGCCGACGACATCTATACCGAGCTCGTCGAGTACAAGAACCAATACGACGCGCTGTTGCCGACGGCCCAGGGACTTACCGGGGACCAAGCCAAGCTCGCCGAACTCGCCGCCACGCACTACGCCCACCGCAACTACCTCGACGCATCACGCATCCTCCAGGCCGCGGTCAAGTAGGACACACGGATGAAGCACACACGTGTCAGGTCCGGCATCCCCACTCTCGCCGGCGGGATCGCGGGACTCGGGGCCCTGGCCATCATCTGGACCGCTTTGTCGGCCAACAGCACGGCGGCACGCTTTCCCACCATCCCGGCCATTTTCGAAGCAATCGTCGACAACTTCGATGCTGCGCCCATTCTGGCTTACACCACTTTCGGCGTGGGGGGCATCTGGTCGAACGTGCTCTGGACCGCTCAGAATGTGATCCTCGGGGTAGCAACAGGTCTGGTCCTCGGATTCGGTACCGGCCTGGCGTTGGCGAGGATCGAATGGTTCAACCGGCTGGGGCGACTCCCTGTAGCCATCCTGGGCACGGTGCCGGTACTTGCAGTCCTGCCTTTCCTCACCCTGTGGTTCGGAAGCTCGGCGCTGGCAACAAACGGCCTGGTCATCTTCTTCACTGCACTCACCGTCTCCAGCACAGTCCAATCCGCGGCCGTGGCGGCAGCAGCCAGATACGCTGACTACGCTGCGACACTGGGTGTTTCATCACACCGGACAACAGTGTCCGTCATCCTTCCGGCATTGGTTCCCTCCACCATCGGAGTCGTGCGTGCAGCCATGGCCTTCGGTTGGGGATTTCAGTGCATTGCCGAAGTGCTCGGCGGCAGCCAGGGGGCGGGCAGGCTGATCCGGTCGTTCTCCGACGCCACTCAGACGGCCGGCGCCATCGGCGTCTTGATCGTCGTCGGAAGCGTGGCGGTCCTTGTCGATGCCTTGATCGGAATCACCGGTCGTTGGATTGTGAGGTGGAACGAATGACGGTTGAGATGCACTCCACGCACACCACAGGATCGGGTGTGCCACAAGCCGCGATCGAGTTGGTCAACGTCTCCAAGCACTTCCGCCTGGAGTCCGGCGACGTCGTCAAGAGCGTCAACGGCGTGTCATTTCGCGTCAAGCCCGGCGAGTTCATCTGCGTGATCGGTCCGTCCGGGCACGGCAAATCCACATTGCTCAACATGATCGCCGGCTTCATCCCCCCGACCGATGGGACCATCACGGTCGGCGGCACCCCGGTGACCAAACCTGGACCCGATCGTGGAGTCGTCTTCCAGCGCGACACCCTGTTCCTCTGGAAGACCGTGGCGCAGAATATCGAATTCGGCCTGGTGGCACGGGGCGTGCCGAAGAGTGAGCGCAAACCCATCGTCGCCGAGTTGCTGCGGATCATCGGGCTGGAGAAGTTTGCGAACGCTTGGCCGAAGCAGTTGTCGGGAGGGATGCGTCGGCGAGTAGCGATCGCCGCGGTTTTCGCCAACAAGCCCGAGGTGCTCCTGATGGATGAGCCTTTCGTCGGGATCGACTACCTCCGGCTTGCACAACTGCACGAAGTGCTGCTCGATTTGTGGCAAGAAGGCGCGAAGCGAGCCGTCTTCATGGTGACACATGACATTGACGAGGCGCTCACGCTCGCGGACCGGATCTTTGTGATCAAGCATGGAACGCTGGCGCTCGACATGACCGTGGACCTTCCACGACCGCGCCGCACCGACGACATCACCGGGCCGGAGGCGAACGTGCTTCGTAGGCAGCTGCTCGAGGAGTTCTCCCGATGACCACCACGCTGCTGACAGTCGGCCGGACCCGGGTCCATGTCCCGAAACCCAACGTGCGACTCCATCGCGACAGATCCGGTTTACTCTGGGCCGCAGCCTCGTTGGCTCTGATACTGACTCTATGGCAGCTTGCATCGGTGCTGATCGGCGAAGACGAGTCCGGCATGCGACTAGTGCCCGGTATTGCGGACGTCGCATCGGCGTCTTTGGTGTTCGCCGACTACTGGCCTGGCGGTTTCGGTGCCGACCAGACGGTCAATGGCGCCGAACGCACACCCTGGGGCGCCGCGTTGGGTCTGGTGTACAACGCGGCAGTCTCACTGCTCCGCTTCTCGGTGGGCTTCCTCCTGGGTGCGATTGCCGGAATCGGTGCGGGACTGCTGGTCAGCTGGTCTCGAGTCGCCCGACGCACGGTTTCATTTCCCGCGCACTTCCTCCGGATGATGCCGCTGCTGGCGATGCTGCCCCTGTTCGGTCTCTGGTTCGGCAGTTCCGAGGTCGGCACGTACATGTTCACCGCGTTTGCGGTGGCGGTCCTGCTGTTCGTTCTCACGGTCGCGGCGGTGAACAACGTGCCTCGGATCTACAGTGAATCCGCGACCTCACTGGGTGCGAGCCGCACGCGCATCTACATGTCGGTCATCGTCCCATCGATCACACCGCAGTTGAAAGTCGGCGTCTTGCTCGCGGTGCCGTTCGCTTGGAGCGCCGTGCTGGCCGCTGAGGTGATCGGCAAACAGTACGGCTTGGGTCGAATCATGAACTTCGCATTGCTCTATGCCGCAACCGATATCGTCGCGGTCACCGCGTTGGTGGTGGTGATCGTCGCCGGCGGCACCCATCTCCTGCTCGCAAAGGGGCTCAACCACCTGACCCGCTGGGTCGACTGATCTCATCCAACCGTCATATCCCTAGGAGCACTTCTCAGTGAACACAACTGCGGTCGGAACCGGTCCGGTGCGCGACTTCATCGGTTACGGCCAGTACGTGCCGAAGGTGACCTGGCCCAACGGAGCCAACGTGGCCGTCAACCTCGTCGTCAACTACGAGGAAGGCTCTGAGTACTCGTTCGACCGCGATGGCGAGAATGACGTTCCCGTCGAGGCGCTTTACAGCTTCCCGTCCGACACCCGTGACCTGTCCCGTGAGTCCATGTACGAGTACGGTAGCCGCGCTGGAATATGGCGTTTGATGCGCCTTTTCGATGAACTCGGCGTTCCCTGCACGTTCTATGCCTGCGCCGAGGCATTCGAGAAGAACCCGGCGGTCGCCAGGTATGCCCGCGCAGCGGGCTACGACCTCCTCAGCCACGGCCTTCGCTGGAACGAGGTCTGGCGGTACACCCGCGATGAGGAACGACGCAATATCCAGTTGGCGATCGAGTCCTTCGAACGGACCTGGGGTGAACGTCCCCGGGCGTGGTACTGCCGATACGGCGCCTCCGTCAACACGCGCGAATTGGTGGTCGAGGAGGGGGGATTCGTGTACGACTCCGACGCGTACAACGACGACCTGCCCTATTACATCCCTATGGGCGACCATCAGCAGTTGGTCATCCCTTACAGCCTGACCTACAACGACCTTCAGGGCGACAAGAGCCCGGGACTGTTCGTCGACTACATCACTCGCGCCTTCGACGAACTATGGCGCGAAGGGGAGGCCGGTTATCCGAAGATGATGTCGATCGGGCTACATCCACGAGTCGCCGGTCAGGCGGCACGTGTCCATGCCCTCCGCCAGTTCATCGAGCATGCGCATTCGACGGGCAAGGTGTGGTTCGCGCGTCGAATGGACATCGCCACCCACTGGCTCGAACATCATCCGGCCCCGTGAGCGTCCGCGTCGCAGCCGAGCTGGCACCCAAGATCCGAGCGGAGTTGGAGAAGGACTGGCCGAGCGTCGTTGCGGTCAGCGAGTTCATCCACGCAAATGTCGAGGAATCGTCGCAGGAGTACGCCTGTAGCGCACGCCTGACAGAAGACCTCGAGCGTCACGGGTTCGCTGTCGAAAAGGGACTCGCCGGAATGGACACGGCGTTCCGCGCCACGTTCGGATCAGAAGGTGCCGCCTCGACTGTCGCGTTCGTGTGCGAGTACGACGGGCTCCCCCCGTACGGACAGAGCTGCGGGCACAACGTGGTAGCCGCCGCCTCCTACGGAGCAGCACTGGCGCTGCGTTCCTTCGCCGCCGAACTCGATCTCCGCCTTTTGGTGATCGGAACGCCGGCCGAGGAGGGAGTCGGTGGAAAGTACATCCTGGGTGACGCCGGCATCTTCGACGACGTCGACTTCGCTGCGTCGATCTACCCTGGCATGGAAGACATATCCGCGTCCCGGACGCTTGCCGCCCAGCGGCTCACCATCGAGGCGTTCGGAGCACCGGCGCACGCCGCCGCACATCCGGAACTCGGTATCAACGCCCTCGATGGCATCATCATGGGCTTCTCAGCCATGGCGATGCTCCGACCCAACCTTCCCGCGACCGCTCGAATCCACGGCATCATCGAGGAAGGCGGCATCCACCCACAGGTCGTACCGGACTACGCGCGGGCGACGGTCGTGGTGAGGGCCGCCGACCTTGCCGAACTGGCCGACGTCCGCACACGAGTGGTCCGCGCCTTCGAACAGGGCATGGCAGCAGTCGGTGCGCAGTGCATCGTGACCCCGGCGCAGCGGTGCGCCGAGGCGGTGCTGGAAAACAACGCACTGGCGTCCCTGTTCGACACCGCACTGCGGGCCGTGGGTCGGTCACCTGCGCCGACCGACCAAGTCACCGGTGCATGGTCCACTGACGCAGGCACTCTGAGCCGCAGAGTCCCCTACCTGCAACCACAAGTCAAGATGACGTCACGCTCCGTCCCTCCGCATTCACACGCCTTTCACGAGGCCAGCGCCGGCCCCGATGCGCAAACCTGCATCTTCGATGCGGCGATTGCCCTGGCCGCCGCGGCGGCGCAGTTCGCAAGCGATCCGAGCATCCGCGCGGAGGTGAGATCCCAGTTCCGCGCCGCGACAACGGAGAGGTGATGGCTGATGCCTTCGTCGGCGGTCGGGGAACGCTGCGGTTGCTCTCGCTATCGGTCGCGTGTGGCCTGACGGTCGGTGTCACCTACATACCTCAGTTCCTGCTCACCGCCATCGGGGGAGATTTCGGCGCATCGTACGGGCTGGTCAGCACGGTCGCCGCCACCGCCCAGATCGGCTACGCCGCAGGGATTCTCCTACTGGTGCCCCTTGCCGCGCGTGTCGAGGCCGGCAAGCTGGTCACGTACCAGACACTCGCCCTCGTCTGCACGATGACGGTGGCGGCACTCGCGCCGAACATCGCCGGCGCGGTCGTGGCTTTCCTCGCTGTAGGGCTGGTCGCGAACATCTCACAGATACTCATTCCGACGGCGAACCGCATGAGCGCTGACGACCGGAGAGGAACGACGAACGCCGTTCTGGTGGGGTCCCTGTTGGTCGGGATCTTCGGCGGCAGGGTTCTCGCAAGTCTCTGCTGTGAGTGGATTGGCTGGCGGTCCACCGTGTGTGCGTTTGCTCTTGCCGTGCTCGCAACCATCCCGTCCACTCGCTGGGCACTACGACTAGCGCCGGAGCCGGAAGGCGCTGACACGAAACATTTTCGACGGATACTGGTGACGGTACAAACCGCCTTATCGAACGCGGTCCTGGTGCGTTCGGCACTGACCCAGGCGTGCGTGCTGGCTACCTTCAACGCCGTGTGGACCGTCATGATCCTGCATCTCACCTCCGACGAGTTGGCTTGGACTCTCGGCGAAGCGGGTCTGTTCGGACTGGTCGGCATGGCCGCGGGCTTCTTCACGCCGTATGCGGGACGACTCATCGACCGATTCGGTGCCGCCCGGATGACGGGATGGTTCCTGCTCATACTCGTGGCAGCCATGGTGAGCATCGTGCCCACCAACAGCACACCGGTTGCCTTCGGGCTCGTCATGTTCATCGCGACGTGGGCGAATCAATCAGCACTTTCGGGAAACCAAGTGCGCGCGTTGGCCACAGATCCGCGTCGGTCCGCCGAACTCAACACTGCATTCAGCTTCATCGTCTTTCTGCTTGGAGGCACCGGAAGCTTGTTGGGACCAGCCGTGTATGCGTGGCACGGAATCGACGCAGTGGCCCTGGCGTCGAGTGGACTCATCGCCTTGGCCATCGCCCAATGGTGGTGGATACCGGGACCGGCACAAAACAACCGCCACCGTCCAGCACTGGCGGCATCCAACCCGTGAAGGCACTGACCAGGAAGCGCTGCAGGGTGCCGAAGATCGGCGGCTTATGTGTTGTCGCACAGCCTGTTCAGGCTATGTACACGGCAGGGTCTGCGGACGGTACATCAGAGCTCTCCCTGACGTTGCGGAAATTGCACAGGCATGTGCGTGTTTACACAGCGTAATCAGACCAGCGATCACTCCGTAACAGCCGCGCACCACAATCATCTGCAAGGTGAAACTTCATTCCCATCCGATCGGACACAAAGGACTTACTCGGATCAGCTATCCGATGAGCCCGCAAGGAGAAAGGCACCATGACCACTTCCTATACCCCGACCCCGCTGATCACCTCGGGTCTCGATCGGGTTCGTGAGTACATCCTGACACTCGACGAGCCGGCTGCCTGGAGCGCCGAGGATCTCGAAAGCCGGCGTAGCACATGGGATCTTGCGCTGACCGACTCGGAGAGCGCACTGCTGGGAGAGATGGCAGAGGAAGCCACCGAGAAGTTCGGGCGCTGGTCAGCCGGCAATGGCACTCGGGAAGACTGGAAAGCGTTGGCCAAGCCACTGACCAAGTACTTCTCCAGTGTCGAGCACTCGCTGGAGGGCGGCACCGGTATCGCGCTGCTGCGGAATCTTCCGGTGCGCACCCCGGACGCGGAACTTCCGTACAACGAGAACCTACTCTGGCTCATCGGCGCCGCAATCGGGCAACCGGTGAATCAGATGGGCGGAGGTACCTTGCTCGCCTCCCTCGCGCAGCGGGAGAAGGCCCGCCCGGACCACGTTCGTCCCGAGAACACCAACGAGGGGTTGGGCTTCCACACCGATGGTTCGGATCTTCTGATGCTCATGTGCATTCGGCAGGCGATGGTCGGCGGCAACTCGGTGGTGTCCAGCTCGGCGCGCACTGTCAAGGAGATCGCTCGACGTTATCCCGAGCTGCTTCCCTCGCTGTTCGAAGACTATTTCCCTTTCGACCGGCAGATGGAGATCCTCGAGGGCGACACCACCTACTATCTGAGCAGGTTGTGCACGATCGTCGACGGCAAGATCACCACCCGCTACGTACGGTCGCTGATTGACGGAGCCCTGTACCGCGGTGATTGTCCGCCGCTGACCGACCGGCAGCTACGCCTGATGGACGTCTTCGATGAGATCTCCAACGAGGGTGGTGTCGAGGTCGGATTCGGCTCCGGCGACATGGTCATAGCGAACAACTACAGCGTGATGCACGGCCGATCGGAGTTCATCGACTCCGACGACGAGACCCAACGTCGCCTACTCGTGCGGCTCTGGCTCGCCATGGAGAACGGGCGACCACTGCCGTTCGACTTCGATCGCGGAGTCAACCATGACGGCGTGGCGCGAGGCGGCGTTCCCTACACCAACATCGGCTAGGGCGCTGCGGGTCCGCCCTGGAGGAACCGGCGCTGGTGCTGCGCAAACGGGGCACCAGCCAGAGCCGTCTCAGCCGCCGAGCCGGGCGAACTCGCCCTTCTGATAGAGCTCGACGCACGCCGCCCGGCGGACCTTGCCGCTCGTGGTCGTCGGGAGCGATCCCGCCTCGACGAGCACGATGTCCTCGACGGTCAGGCCGTGCGCGCCGGCGATCGCCGCGGTCACCTCGCTGGTGAGCCGTGCCGCCGCGTCGCCCTCCGTCGCGGGTCTGACCTCCACGACGGTGACCAGGGTTTCGGTGCCCTTCACCGGCACCGAGATGGCGGCCACACGGCCGCGCGTGATCTCGGCGACCGTCGTCTCGATGTCGTCGGGATAGTGGTTGCGGCCGCGGATGATCAGCAGGTCCTTGATCCGGCCGACGATGAACAGCTCACGGCCGTAGACGAACCCGAGGTCGCCGGTGCGCAGCCACGGGCCGGTCGGGGTGCCCGGCGCCGGCTCGGTGATGGTCGCGCCGAAGCAGCTCTGTTCCTCCGCGGATCTGCCCCAGTACCCATCCGCGACGTTCTCGCCGTGCACCCAGATCTCGCCTACGACGTCCGGAGCGCACTCCTGGCCGGTCTCGCCGTCGACGATCCGCACCAGCGGTGACTGCGGAACCCGGTATCGGACCAGGCCGGTCCCCTCCCCGTCGGCGCACGGCCGGACGCGGCCCGCACCGAGTTCGGCGGTGTCGAAGAACGCCGCGGGCTCGGCCTCGTTCCAGGTGCCGGTCGCGACGAATACCGTCGCCTCGGCCAGGCCATACGCCGGACGCATCATGTGATCGCGAAAGTTGAAGTGCGCGAATCGGTCCACGAAGCGATGCAGCGTGGCGGGCTCGACCCGCTCAGCGCCGCTGATGATGCCGACCACGCCGCCGAGATCCAGCCCGGCCAGATCCGCATCGCGGGTCTTGCGGGCGGCCAGGTCGAAGGCGAAGTTCGGAGCCGACGACCAGGCGTGCGGATGCTCGGCCAGGGCCCGCACCCAGCGGGACGGCTTCTCCAGGAACGCAACGGGACTCATCAGTTCCGCGCGGCGGCCACACAGGATGGGCGCGCACACCCCCAGCACCAGGCCCATGTCGTGGTAGAAGGGCAGCCACGACACCAGCGTCGCATCGGCCGGCAACGGCGCGTCGGCGAAGAAGCTGCTCATCAGCTGATCGAAGTTGGCCGTCAGGTTCCGGTGCGACAACACCACCCCGGTGGGGGTCCGAGTGGAACCCGAGCTGTACTGCAGGTACGCCACGGCGGGAGGCTCGGACGGCGGCGGCGTCGGCGGTATGTCCGCGTCGAGGTCGAGCGCATCGACCTCGATGACCTTCGGAGCGTCGCGCAACGGCGCCGCAGCGACGTGCTCACCGACGTCGCCGGCGGCGCCCGTCGTCGTCAGTACCACCGCCGGCGCGGTGTCGACCAGCACCGCACTGACACGCTCGTGGCTGGAACCGCGGTGCGGCAACGGAAGCGGCACCGCGACCAGCCCCGCCTGCATGGCGGCCAGGAACGCCACGACGTACTCGAGACCCTGCGGGGCCAGGATGACCGCGCGGTCCCCCACCGCCGCGTGCCCGCCGATCTCGGCGGCCAGATTCAGTGTCCGGCGGTCCAGTTGCGACCAGGTGAGGCTCTCCCGGACGCCGTCACTGCCGCGGTCGTAGTGGGTGAACGTGAACGCGAGGTCATCCGGTCGCAGGCTGGCGCGGCCATGGAGCATCGACAGAATGGACGACTGCCCCATCCTCACTCCTGACCATGTCGTTGCGTCATGTCATCCGGCCACGTCGGCCGTCGCGCGCGGCACCGGTGGGCGCGGCGGCGGGGGCCGCGACGGCCACCAGTTCGCGTTGCCGACCAACGTCGCGATCGCCGGCACCGTGATGGTGCGAACGACAAACGTATCCAACAGGATCCCAACGCCGATGACGAATCCGCCCTGCACCACGATGCCGATGCTGGCGAACAGCAGCCCCGCCATCGACGCCGCGAAGATCAGGCCCGCCGCGGTGATGACGCCGCCGGTCGAACCGAGGGTGCGGATCACGCCGAACCGCACACTGTGCGGAGATTCGTCGCGCAGCCTCGACACGAACAGCATGTTGTAGTCGGCACCGACGGCGACCAACACCACGAACGCCAGAGGTGGCACGCTCCAATGCAGTTGCTGGCCGAGCAGCATCTGGAACACCAGTACCCCGATGCCGATCGCCGCGAAGTACGACAGCACCACAGACCCGACCAGGTAGATCGGCGCGATGACCGAGCGCAGCAGGACCATCAGCGTCAGCAGCACGACGATCAGGGTCATCACGATGATGAAGCGGATGTCGCGCTCGTAGTAGTCCCGGGTGTCACGCAGTGCCGCGGGGAAACCGCCCATCGAGATCTCGGCGCCGGCGAGTGTGGTGTTGGGCTGGGCGCCGCGAGCGATGTCGCTGATCTCGTTGACCTGATCCATCGCCTCAGGGCTGAAAGGGTTCAGCTTCGTCTGCACCAGATATCGCACGGAGTGGCCGTCCGGGGAGATGAACGCCTCGGCGGCCTTCTGGAACTCCACCGCGCCCAGCACCTCGGCCGGGATGTTGAAGCCCGCCATCGTCGATGCCGCGGCGTCCTTGCGCATCGTCAACAGAAACGCCGAGGCCTGGTTCAGCCCCTCGGCCATCACCTTGATCTGCGCGACCAACTCGTCCACGCCGCCGGCCACCTGTCGGCTGCCGCTGGCCAGCCGGTCGGCGTTCTGCCGGATGTCACGCAGACCCGCCTGGGCGCCCGCGGGGGAATCCAGCCCGAGATCGTCGACGGCCTTCACGATGTCGGTCAGCGCCGCGTTCAGCGTCTTCACCGTCTGGTTGAGCGACTGCCGGTCGTCGAGTCCCTCGAGGTCGCCGGCGAGCGTGTTGATCCGCTCCAGCCGACCGTCCGCGCGGGCCTCCATCACCCGCTGGAACTGCATGCGGGTGTTGACACACGACGGGTTCGCGTCGCAGACCGCGTTGCCATTGAGCGCCATCAGGACCGGACCGATCCAGCCGAACATGTCCCGGATGGCGGTGAAGTTGATGCCCAAGGACAGGCCGAGCTCGTTGACGCTCTGCACCAGCTCCGCGGCCGTCTTCACGTCGCGGACCAGCCGGTCGCCGCCGTACTCGGTGCGTACCGAGGTCACCGCCGTCAGCAGCGTCTGCAGGCTCGGGGCGACCTTGTTGACTTGCGTCCGCACCTGCGCCAGCGCGTCGGCCAGGGTGTCCGCACCATCGGCCAGCGTGTCGAGATCTGCACTGCGCTCACCGATCTGGGCCGACCCTTCGGCCAGCCGGTCGCCGACGATGCCGGCCTGGAAGGTCGCCCGGAACTCCGCCGGCACCTCGCCGAGGGGCCGGGTGACCCCACTGACCAGGGATACGTCTGGCAGCTGGGCGATGCGCGAGGCCATCTGCTCGAGGTCGGCCAGTGCCTGCGGAGAGCGCAGATCGCGTTCGGACTGCACGAGGATGTACTGCGGAATCGACTGGCTGATCGGGAAATGACGTTCCAGCGCGGCGTACCCCACCGAACTGGGGGCCGACGCAGCGACAGCCTTGCGGTCGTCGTAGTTGAACTGGGCGACGACGGCGAACCCGGCCAGCAGAGCCAGCACCAGCACGCTGGCCACGAGATGCGGCACCGGGCGGCGCACGATGCGGATGCCGGACCGGCGCCAGAACTGCGCGGTCAGTTCCCGGCGCGGCTTGATCCAGCCGCGCGGCCCGGCCAGCACCAGGATCGCGGGCAGCAGCGTCATGCCGGCCAGATAGGCCACCCCGATGCCGATCGCGGCTGAGACGCCGATGGTCCGGAAGACCCCCATTTCGGCGAAGTTCATGACCAGGAACGTGATTCCGACGGTGGCCGCGGACGCGGTGATCACCTTGCCGATCGACATCATCGCCGAACGGACCGCCTGGTCGAACTCCGCGCCCGACCGCAGATAGTCGTGGTAGCGGCTGATCATGAACACGGCATAATCCGTGCCGGCGCCGGCCATGATCGCGCTCAGGAACACGATGGACTGGTTGGACACCCCCGCACCGGTCAGATGCGAGTACGCCGCGACCACGCCCTGGGCGATCATCAGCGACGATCCGATGGTCACCAGCGGCAACAGCATCGTCACCAGGCTGCGGTACACGAGCAGCAGCACCCCGAGCACCAGCACGGCGATGGCGAGCTCGATCGGCAGCCGGTCCTGCTCGCCGGCGACGGTCAGGTCGGCGACGGTGGCCGCCGGTCCGGTGACGTACACATCGAGCGGACCGTCGCGCGGGACGTGATGGGTGATGACGTTGGAGGTGCGGTTGAACGCTTCGAAGGCCCGCGGTGTACCCAGCTCACCTTCCAGGCTGACCGGCAGTACCCATGTCGTCTTGTCCTCGCTGGTGAGGAACTGCCGCAACTGCGGGGTGTCGACGAAGTCCTGCACCGACACCACGTCGGTGACGTTGTCGCGCAGCGCATCTACGACCTTGCGATACACGCGCTCGTCGTCGGGGCGCAGTCCGCTTTCGTTGATGAACGCGACGACCAGCAGGTTGTCGGACCCGGACTCCTCGAATGCCTGGGCCATCTCGCGCGCGGTCACGCTGGACGGCGCGTCGGCGGGAAGGATCACCAGCGGGTTCTTCTCGGCGAGCTGGCCCAGCGACGGGAAAGACAGCGGCAACGCGACGGCCAAGGCGATCCAGACGCCGATCACCGCCCACGGCCACCGCACCACGACATCGGCTAACCGGCGCACAGCCACCTGACCTCGCGCATCGAAAACGGAACCGAACCTGCAAACTTCCTCACGCTAAACGACGCGTCCCCAGTTCCCGCCCTCGGCGACCCGGCAGCACACGTCTCCCATGGCCGCCATGTACCGGGCTGCCGACTTCGCGGCGACCGGGTTGTCCGGATGCATGATCGCCATGACCGTGCCTTCGCCGTAGCGGAAGATGTAGATGGTCAGCTGGTAGGAGTAGCGACCGTCCGGGAAGATGCCGATGTTGTCGGCCAGCCCCATGTCGGCGGCGGCCAGCACCGCGTTGAGGGGCGCCGCCCCGCCGTGGAAGAAGTTCGACACCGGGAAGTTCGGTTGCGGCCACTTCAGCGACGGCGCCAACTCGAGCACGCGGTAGTACGGCACTTTCGCCATCGACAGGTTCCCGTCGAAGGAAGCCTGTGCCGCGCCCGCCGCTTCGGCGAATGACGCGGCACCGATCGGCACGGTGATCGGCACCAGGCCGGTGAACCAGCCCTGAGTCATGAAGTTGTCCCCTGCGCTGCGCGAATCCCGGGGTGTCAGGCCGTAATACGTGAGCGCACCGGTCAGCTCGTGTTCGAGCTGCGCGAGGCACGCGAACAGACCGCCGACGAAACGGGAGCCGGCCCCCGCACACGCCGCCTCGAATCGCTCGGTCTGCGCCGGGTCGAGCAGGATCGCCGAGGACATCGTGCTGGTCCGGGCTTCCCGGGAATTGCCCAGCGGTAGCGGAAATTCAGGGAAACCGCCGTTGTTCTCGTCGGCGAAGTCGATCCAGGCCCGCACCTCGGGCGAGTCGACCGTCAGTTCGTCGGTGTGGGCGCGTTCGCGGATGCAGAAGTCGTCGAAGCTGCCGGCGTCGGGCAGGGTGAACGTCTGCCCACTGCCGCTGTAGGCCGAGTACATGCCGTTGGCCTCGAGCATCGTCGTACCGATCAGCGTCGCGTCGCCGTGGACGTGGTCCATGGCGGCGAAGAACGTGAAACGTCCGTCGTTCTGGATGATGCCGAAGGTGAAGCATCCCCATTCCAGCGGACTGGGGATGTCCACGACGTGCGCGCGGATCTGGTCGACGGTCAGATGTCCGTGGTCGACCGGGACGAACTCGATGTCGTCGGGGTCCTCGAGCGCGTGCCGGACGAAATCACCGTCGGCGGTGCGCTCGAACCAGCTGCGGAAGGTGTCGTGCCGGCGCAGGTAGGTGTTCACGGCCAGGTCCATGGCCGCGATGTCGCAGTGACCGGACACCTCGCAGCTGGCGATGATCTGCCGCGAGAACGTCAGCCCGGCATCGGCGCGTTCGCAGTAGTTGCGCAGATGCTGCTGCTGCATGTAGCTGACGGGCACCGAACTGACCGGTGCGCGGCGCGCCCGCTGAGCCGATGCCGCCGTGGGGTGCCAGGACGTGACCGAACCGGATGTGAGCGACCATTCGTCAAGCGCGCCAATCGTGATCTTGCCGATGCGCAAATCCTTCGTCCTCCCTGCGTGACTCCCGACAGAGCCGACGTCGTCGCTGCCCGAATCAACATACTCTGACAGGGGGCCTCGCCACGCGGGCTCCGGCAAATCCCCTCGGTACCTCACCCCGGCCGCCGCGTTGCGTGCCATAGTGTCCCGAGAAGTGGATCGTCAGGGCCGTCGAAGTCACAGGATCACACTTGCCGCTGATACATAGGGAGGAACAACGGCATGGGATCTGCCGACCGTTTGACTGAGCCGGCCCCACGTTTCGCGATCATCGGTTACGCTGCGCGCCTCCCGGGCGCCCCCGACGCGGATGCATTCTGGGATCTGTTGCGCGACGGCCGCGATGCCATCTCCGAAGTCCCGCGGGACCGCTGGGACGCCGAGGAGTTCTTCGATCCCGAGCCGGGCACACCCGGCAAGGTGGTGACCCGCCGGGCGGGCTTCGTCGATGACGCGACGGGGTTCGACGCGCCGTTCTTCGGGATGTCGACACGCGAGGTCCGACTGATGGACCCGCAGCACCGACTGCTGCTGGAGACGGCGTGGCACGCGGTGGAACATTCCGGCATCGCGCCCACCAGCCTGGCCGGTACCGACACCGGCGTGTTCGTCGGTCTGGCGACCCATGACTACCTGGGCATGGCATCCGATGAGCTGACCTACCCCGAGATCGAGGCCTACATGGCCATCGGTACCTCGAACGCGGCCGCGGCTGGGCGGATCAGCTACCGGCTGGGATTGCAGGGACCGGCGGTCGCCGTCGACACCGCGTGCAGTTCGTCGCTGGTGGCGCTGCATCAGGCCTGTCAGGCTCTTCAACTGGGCGAGTGCGACCTCGCGCTGGCCGGCGGGGCCAACGTCCTGCTCACCCCGGCCACGATGATCACGTTCTCCAACGCGCACATGCTCGCACCGGACGGCCGGTGCAAGACGTTCGACGAGGCGGCCGACGGCTACGTCCGCGGCGAAGGCTGCGGAGTCATCGTCATCAAGCGGCTCGAGGACGCAGTCCGCGACGGTGATCGGATCCGCGCGGTCATCCGCGGCAGCGCGATCAATCAGGACGGCGCCTCCGGCGGCCTGACCGTGCCGAATGGCGTTGCGCAGCAACAGGTCATCAACGCCGCGCTCAAGCGGGCGCAGGTCACTCCAGCCGAGGTCGGCTACCTGGAAGCCCACGGCACCGGGACCTCCCTGGGCGATCCGATCGAGGCCCAGGCCGCGGGAGCGGCCCTCGGCGTGGGCCGCCCGGCCGACCGGCCGCTGTTGATCGGCTCGGCCAAGACCAACATCGGGCACCTCGAGGCGGCGGCCGGCATCGCCGGCGTGATCAAGGTGATCCTGGCCCTCGAGCACCGGACCCTGCCCAAACACCTGAATTTCGAGACCCCGTCGCCGCACATCCCGTGGCACCGGCTGCCCATCGAGGTGATCCGCGAGACCATCCCGTGGGAGAGCGACGGCGGATCCCGCATCGCCGGAGTCAGTTCGTTCGGGTTCGCCGGCACGAACGCGCACGTGATCCTCGAAGAGGCCCCGGACTTCCCCGTCCCCGCTGAGCCCGAGAGTGCCGACGACGGCAGGTTCGACGTCTTGCCGCTGTCGGCGCGCACCCCCGCCGCGCTGGCGCAGCTGGCCGGCCGGTACCGCACCTGGTGGCGCGCGCATCCGGAGGCGACGCTGGCCGACGTGTGCTTCACCGCGGCCACCGGGCGCGCACATCTGGAGCACCGCGCTGCACTGGTGGTGAATTCGGCCGAATCCGCGCTGGAGTTGCTCGGCGCGCTCGCCGACGACCGTCCTGCGCCGGGGCTGGTCCGCGGTGAATCCCACGAAGCGCCCAAGACGGCCTGGCTGTTCACCGGGCAGGGCAGCCAGTACCCGGGCATGGCCCGGGAGTTGTTCGACACCGAGCCGATATTCGCCGACACGGTGCGCCGCTGCGCGGACGCCGTCGCCGACGTGCTCGAAAAGCCTTTGCTCGACGTTGTTTTCGACGTCGACAGCGGCGACGAGACGCTTCGGCAGACGTCGTATGCGCAACCCGCGCTGTTCGCGATCGAGATGGGTCTGGCCCGGCTGTGGCAGTCCTGGGGCCTGGAACCCGACGTCGTGCTCGGCCACAGCGTCGGCCAATACGCGGCGGCCTGCGTCGCGGGTGTGATGAGCGTCGACGACGGATCACGGCTCATCGCCGAACGTGGCCGCCTGTTCGCGAGCCTGCCGGCCGGCGGCCGCATGGCGGCGGCGTTCACCGCGGCGGAGAACGCGGAGAGGCTGACCGACCAGTTCCCGACGCTGTCGGTCGCGGCCTACAACGGCGCGAACACGGTGTTGTCCGGCCCCGCAGTCGATCTCGAGCAGGCGGTAGCGCGGCTGGTTGCCGACGGTGTGCGGTGCGACTGGCTCGAGACCAGCCACGCCTTCCACTCCGCCCTGCTCGATCCCATCCTCGACGAGTTCGAGTCCTTCGCCGAACAGTTCACCTTCCACGCCCCACAGCGCATCCTGATCGACAACCGCACCGGGGCGGCGCTCGGCCGCAGTGTCCGGATCGACGGCGCCTATTGGCGCCGGCACGCCCGCCAGCCCGTCGAGTTCGCCAAGAGCGTGCAGACCCTCGCCGACCTGAACTGCCGGCTGTTGCTGGAGATCGGACCCCGACCGGTGCTGACCGCCGCCGCGCTGAGTGCATGGCCCGACCCGGCCGGCACGCCGCGGGTCCTCGCCTCGCTGCGCCCCACCAGCGCCGACCACCGCCAGGTCACCGAGGCGCTCGCAGAGGCGTACGTGCTGGGCCACGTGCCCCAATTCGCCGCGCTGCGCCGTTCCCCCGCAGGCAAACTCGACCTGCCCGCCTACCCCTTCGAGCACCGTCAGTACTGGTACAAGGACAACCGCGAAGACCCGGCCGCGCAGCAGCTGGCCGTGCCCCGCACCGAAACGGTCGGCCTCCTCGAGGACGGTCGCATCGACGAACTGGCCGCTCTGCTCGACGGCGCCGACGCCGATCCGCACACCCGGGAGGTACTGTCCAAGCTCGCCACCCAGCACAACCGGCAACGCGGCACCCAGTCCATCGCCGGCGACCGCTACGAGATCACCTGGCAGAAGGCCACTCCGACGTCGGGCACCGGCGGAGGTTCCGGCTGGTGGATAGTCGTCGGTGACCACGAGCTCGGAGGGGCCGCCGCGACGATCAGCGAACTTCTGTCCGCGCGCGGGGACCGCCACCAGGTGGTGGGACTGCCGACCACCGATGCCGACGTCACCCAGCTCACCGAGACGCTGAACGCAGCGGCACAGCAGGATTCGACGGTACGGATCCTGCACGTGGCCGCGCTGGACAGCGACAGCTCGTTGGCGCGCGGCCTTCTGCGGATGCAGCACCGCGTGCTGGGCGGCACCCGCCGGTTGTTCCGCGCCGCGGCCGCCGCGGACCTCCGGTCCCCGGTCTGGCTGGTGACCCGCAACGCCCAGCACGTAGCCGACGGCGACACCGTCATCGCACCGCAGAGCGCGCTGTGGGGTTTCGGCCGCGCCGCGGCACTCGAACTTCCGCACCTGTGGGGCGGTCTGGCCGACCTGGACGCCGCGACCACCGACGAGTGGTCCGCCCTGATCGACCTCATTGCCGCACAGAGTGATTCCGCGGTCCGGGAGGATCAGGTGGCGCTGCGCGGAAGCGACGCCTACGTTCCCCGCCTGGTCCGGCGGACCGCACCGCCGAGCACCACGCCGTTGCCACTGCGCGACGACGCCACCTACCTGATCACCGGCGGACTGGGTGCGATCGGCCTCGCGGTCGCCGCGCACCTTGCCGACCAGGGCGCCCGGCACCTCGTGCTGACCAGCCGCCGCGCCCCCGACCAGGCCGCCCAGGACCGCGTCGCCGCCCTGGCCGACCAGTACGGATGCGACATCCGGGTGCTCGGCGCCGACGTCGCCGATCCGCATGACGTCGCGCGGCTGCTCGAGAGCCTCACCGCGCAGCTCCCGCCTCTGGCCGGCATCGTCCACGCCGCCGGCGAGAACGGCACCACCCCGCTCACCGAACTCGAGGACACCGAACTCGACCGGGTCTTCGCCGGGAAGGTCTGGGGCGCCTGGAATCTGGTGGAGGCCACCCGCGACGAACCGCTGGACTTCTTCATCTGCACCTCGTCGATCGCGGCGGTGTGGGGCGGATTCGGGCAGACCGCCTACGGCGCGGCGAACGCCTTCCTCGACGGTTTGACCTGGCAGCTGCGGGCCGGCGGCATCGCCGCCACCACCGTCAACTTCGGACCATGGGCGGCCGGCATGGCCGACGCCCAGTCCCGGGCACGACTCGAGCAGC
Source organism: Mycolicibacterium vaccae (assembly GCA_050205485.1). Lineage (GTDB taxonomy): Bacteria > Actinomycetota > Actinomycetes > Mycobacteriales > Mycobacteriaceae > Mycobacterium > Mycobacterium vaccae_A. The sequence goes on from JBNMQW010000011.1 coordinate 23,237, forward strand.
GCGGCATCCGCACGCTCGGCCCCGCCGACGCACTCGCCGGTCTCACCGACGCGGTTGCCGCCGGCAGCCCGCAGACGGTGGTGGTCCGCATCGACTGGGCCCGCTTCCTGCCGCTCTACCAGCAGACCGGCCGGCGCGCCTTCCTGTCGGAACTGGAACGGGAACTGCCCACCACGACGGACACGGCGCCCACCGGGACCACGCCGCTGGTCGAGCGGCTCACCCAGGCCCCCGTGCAGCAGCGCCGCCGGTTGCTGATCGACTACCTGCGCAACGCTGTCGCCGAGGTCACGCGGGTCGACGCGGCCGAGATCCGCGAGGACGCCGGCTTCTTCGACATCGGCATGGACTCGCTGATGGCCGTGGAACTGCGGCGCCGCATCGAGCAGGGTGTCGGCAAGGAGATCCCCGCCACCCTGGCGATGGACCATCCGCGGCTGTCGGATGTGGCCGACTACCTGCTCGGCGACGTGCTGGGCTTCGACGACCACGCACCCCGGCCGGCGCAGGTCACCGTCACCGCCCGCACCGACGAGCCGATCGCGGTGGTCGCCGTGTCCTGCCGGTTCCCTGGCGCACCGAACCCGGAGGCGTTCTGGGACGTGCTGTCCGGAGGCATCGACACCATCCGGGAGGTGCCCGAGGACCGGTTCGACATCGACGAGTTCTACGACCCCGACCCCGACAGCCCGGGCAAGACCTACACCAGGTTCGGGGGGTTCCTCGACGGCATCGACGGGTTCGACCCGGAGTTCTTCGGCATCTCACCGCGTGAAGCCGTGTGGATCGAACCCCAGCAGCGCCTGATGCTCGAAACCGTGTGGGAGGGTCTGGAACGGGCCGGATACTCGCCACACGCGTTGCGCGGCAGCCGAAGCGGGGTGTTCGTCGGTGTGGCCGCCAACGAGTACGCCCACCTCCTGTCGGCGGAGTCGATCGACAAGATCGAACCGCACTTCATCACCGGCAACGCGCTGAACGCGATCTCCGGCCGGGTGGCGTTCGCGCTCGGCTTCGAGGGACCGGCCGTCGCGGTGGACACCGCGTGCAGCTCCGCATTGGTCGCCGTGCACCAGGCGTGCCTGGCGCTGCACAACGGAGACTGCGACCTGGCGGTGGCCGGCGGCGTCAACGTGCTGCTCAGCCCCGTGACCGTGGTCGCCGCGTCCCGGGCGCGGATGCTGTCCCCGGTCGGCCGCTGCAAGACCTTCGACGCGTCCGCGGACGGCTACGTCCGCAGTGAGGGGTGCGGCGTACTGGTCCTCAAGCGGCTCAGCGACGCCCAACGCGACGGTGACCGGGTGTGCGCCGTGATCCCGGGCAGCGCCGTCAACCAGGACGGGGCCTCCAGCGGCCTCACCGTCCCCAACGGCGGTGCACAGCAACGCCTCATCGGCACCGCGCTGGCCCGCGCCGGAGTGCGCGGCGCCGATGTCGACTACCTGGAAGCGCACGGCACCGGCACACCGCTCGGCGACCCGATCGAAGTGCAGGCGGCCGCTGCCGCCTACGGCGCCGAGCGCGACCGGCCGCTGCTGATGGGGTCGGTCAAGACCAACATCGGCCACCTCGAATCCGCCTCCGGCGCTGCGGGTCTGATCAAGGTCGTGCTGTCCCTGCAGCACGAGATGCTGCCGCAGAGCCTGCACTTCGACACCCCGTCCCCCCACATCCCCTGGGACTCCCTGCCTGTGCAGGTAGTCGACTCAGCCACCGCGTGGCCGACGAACGGTCGACCGCGCCGTGCCGGGGTCAGTTCCTTCGGGTTCACCGGCACCAACGCCCACGTCCTGGTCGAGGAGGCGCCACCACAGCCCGCGCCCGTCGAGGACGACAACGCCACGTCGCCGACGGTTCACGTCCTGCCGCTGTCCGCACGCTCCCCCGAGGCGCTGACCACACTCGCGCAGCGCTACCAGGACTGGCTGAGCGCCCACGACGACGTCGACCTCGCCGACCTGTGTGTGACCGCGGGGACCGGACGCGCCCACTTCGAGCACCGCGCCGCACTGGTGGTGGACTCTGTCGACGCGGTCCGGCACGGCCTGGCCGACCTCGCCGAGAACCGGCTGCGGCCCGGGGTGGTCCGCGGCGACCACACCCACCCGCCCACCACGGCGTGGATGTTCACCGGACAAGGCAGTCAGTACCCCGGCATGGCGCGGGAATTGTTCGACAGCGAGCCGGTTTTCGCCGAGACTGTGACGCGCTGCGCCGAAGCGGTGCAAGGCATCGTCACCCGCCCACTACTCGACGTCCTGTTCGCCACCGACCGCGAGGACGCCGAACTCCTGCGTCACACGTCGTTCGCCCAACCCGCGCTGTTCGCCGTCGAGATGGGGCTGGCCCGGCTGTGGCAGTCGTGGGGCATCGAGCCCGACGTGGTGCTCGGCCACAGCGTCGGCCAGTACGCCGCCGCCTGCGTCGCGGGGGTTTTCGGCCTCGAAGACGGCGCCCGCCTGATGGCCGAACGCGGCCGCATCTTCGGCAGCCTCCCTGGCGGCGGTCGCATGGTGGCGGTGTTCAGCGATGCCAAGCAGGTGGAAGCCGCCGCCGCCGCGTTCGGCCGGGTGTCCGTCGGCGCCTACAACGGGTTCAACACCGTGCTCTCCGGCCCGGGGGAGGATCTCGAGCAAATCGTCGAGCGGTTCGCAGAGGACGGTGTGCGCTGCACCTGGCTGCAGACCAGCCACGCGTTCCACTCCGAGTTGCTCGACCCCGTACTCGACGAGTTCGAGGCCTACGCCTCGGGCGTCGAATTCCGCTCGCCGACACTGCCATTGGTGTGCAACCGGACCGGCGCCGTCCTGACGGCACAGCATCCCCTCGACGCCCAGTACTGGCGCCGGCACTCGCGCCAGCCGGTGCAGTTCGCCGAGAGCGTGCGCACCGTCGCGGCGCTGGGCTGCTCGGTGCTGATGGAGATCGGTCCGCAGCCGGTGCTCACCGGCGCCGCGGTGCAGGTCTGGCCCGAGCACCTGCCGGCCCCGCGGGCGATCGTGTCGCTGCGCAAGGGCGTGGCCGACCACCGACAGGTCGCCGACGCACTCGCCGGCGCCTACGTCGGTGGCCACCGTCCCGATTTCGCCGCGCTGCACGCCACCCGACGCCGGCGGCTGGAGCTGCCGACCTACCCGTTCCAGCGCCGCCGGTTCTGGCCGAAGTCCACGTCGGTGACCGTCGACGGTCCCGCGGTGTCCGGAATACTGGGCAGCGCCAAGGATCTGGCGTCGGGTGACTGCGTGTACACCAGCCGGCTGTCGGTCAAGTCGCAGCCCTGGTTGTCCGACCACGTCATCTATGGCACGGTCGTCGTTCCCGGCGCGACCTACGCCGCGATGGCACTGGCCGCCGCCGGCACTCCGGCGCACGCCAAGGACGTCTTCTTCTACGAGCCGATCATCCTGCCCGAGAAGGCTTCCCGCGAAGTGCAGCTCACCCTGCACGCCGTCGCGGACGGTGAGCAGAAGTTCCAGGTGCACAGTCGGCCCTACGGCGTGCGCGACGCGGAGTGGTCGCTCAACGCCGAAGGCACCGTCGTCCACGGAGCCGGCGAACAGCAGCCCACAGAGGATCCCGAGCCGGTGGACGAGGTCGTCGAGCGGCTCAACCGCCTGCGCCCCCAGGACCTGTTCGAGACCTTCGCCGACATGGAGCTGGCGTGGGGGCCGACGTGGGCGGGCTCGCTGAAATCGCTGTGGCTGGGCGAGGGCGAGGCGATCGGTGACATCCTGGTCGGCCCGGAGCTCGCCGAGCAACTGGGCACCGAGCCGATGCACCCGGTGCTGATGGACCTGTGCACCGGCGTGGCCTTCCCGGCGTTCCCGGCCCTGCTCGCCGCCGAACAGGGCGTCAGCGACCTCTTCCTGCCGCTGCGCTACGGGCGGGTGATGCTGCGGGACACGATGCCGCGCCGGTTCTACTGCCGGGCGAAGTGGCACGCCGGCCCACTCGACGCCGAAACGCAGATGTTCGATCTGGAGTTCCTGGACCGCGACGGTCAGCAACTCGGCGGGATCAGCGAGTTCACCGTCAAACGCGCCCCGCGCGAAGCGCTGCTGCGGGGCCTGGGCGGGGACGCCACCCGTCTGCTCTACACCTTGGGCTGGCACGAACTGCCTACGCCGGAGCCACCCGCCGAGACCGCACCGGGCACCTGGCTGATCGCCGGATTCGACGAACTGGCCGCTGACGTGCGTGGCTGCGTAGCCCACGATCGGAGCGCCGACGCACCACCCCTCGGTGAGCTGCTCGTCGACGCCCACGACCGCGGTGTGCCGTTCTCCGGCGTGGTGTGGCGTGCCGGCAGCGGCGAAGCCGACCCCGACTCCACGGAAGCCGATGCAGCTACGCGGCTGGAGACCGAGGTCGCCGAACTCCTCAGCGCGATCCACACAGTGCAGCAAGGGCAGGTGAAATTGCCCGGCGGGCTGTGGATCGTCACCGAAGGTGCCATCGCCACGGAGTCCGGCGAATCCGTCGACCCCGTCCAGGCGGCGCTGTGGGGGCTCGGCCGCACCACGGTCAACGAGGAGCCCGGGCTGCGGTGCCGCATGGTGGACCTCGACGGGTCCGCCGAGGCGGTGCGCGTCCTCGCCAACCTGCTCGCCGCGCCCGTGGACGAGCCGGAAATCGCGGTGCGCCAAGGGAAGATGCTGGCATCGCGGTTGTTGCCGTGGGCGCGCAGCGGGCGTCTCAGCGTCCCGCGGTCGACGGACTACGTGCTGGCGCCGACCGAACGCGGCGCGATCGACAACCTGCGTCTGATCGAGAGCGAGGTGCCCGCCCCGCCCGACGGTTACGTGCAGGTCCGGGTCGAGGCGTCCGGGCTGAACTTCCGCGACGTGCTCAACGTCCTCGGTCTCTACCCCGGTGATCCGGGACCGATCGGCGGTGACTTCGCGGGAGTCGTCACGCAATTGGGCGAGGGCGTCGACGGGGTCGAGATCGGGCAGCGGGTCTACGGCTTCATGCAGGGCGCGTTCTCCAGCCGGTTCAACGTCCCGGCTCAGCTCCTCGCACCGATCCCGGACGGTGTCAGCGCCGTGCAGGCGGCCACCATTCCCGCTGCGGCGCTGACCGTTCGGCTGGCGTTCGACTGGGCGCAGCTGCGCCCCGGGGACCGGGTGCTCATCCACGCCGCCAGCGGCGGTGTGGGCCTGGCCGCGATCCAGATGGCCCAGCAGCACGGCGCGGTGGTGTTCGCGACCGCGAGCACCTACAAACGGTCCACGCTGCGCGCGATGGGGGTGCGCCACGTCTACGACTCCCGTACCACCGATTTCGCCGACCAGATCCTCGCCGACACCGGCGGCGCCGGCGTCGATGTCGTCCTCAACAGCCTGACCAGTGAGGGCTTCATCGAGGCGACGGTGCGGGCCACCGCCCGCAACGGGCGGTTCGCCGAGATCGCCAAGCGCGACATCTGGACCGCCGAGCAGATGGCGGCGGTCCGTCCCGACATCGCCTACGAGATCGTCGCTCTGGACACGGTGACTCTCGCCGAGCCGGAGCGGATCCGCACCCTGCTCACCGAGGTGTCGGAAGGGCTGGGCAAGGGCGAGTGGACACCACTGCCCGCCGAGGTCTACCCGCTCACCGAGGCCAGGGCCGCGTTCCGGCGTATGCAGCAGGCCCGCCACATCGGCAAGATCGTGTGCCGGATCCCCGAGCCGCTCAGCCCGCGGGCCGACCGCAGTTACCTGGTCACCGGCGGGCTCGGCGCGATCGGTCTGCACACCGCCGCCTACCTCGCGCAGCGCGGGGCAGGCGACATCGTGCTGACCAGTCGCCGATCCCCGGACGCCGGTGTGCAGTCGGTGATCGACGAGATCACCGAGCGCTACAAGTGCCGCGTCCACGTGTGCGCCGCCGACGTCGGCGTCGAGTGCGAGGTCGTCGACCTGCTGGAGCACATCAGCGCCGACCTGCCCCCGCTGGCGGGCGTGGTGCATCTGGCCGGGGTGCTCGACGACGCCCTGCTCTCCCAGCAGAGTGTCGACCGGTTCCGAACGGCCCTGCGCCCCAAGGCTTACGGCGCCATGCTGCTGGACCGGCTGACCCGCGACGACGACCTGGACTTCTTCGTCGTGTCCTCGTCGGTGTCGAGCCTGTTCGGCTCGCCGGGCCAGGCCAACTACGCGACGGCCAACGCGTTCCTCGACGGTCTGGTCGCCCAGCGCAGGGCGCTGGGGCTGCCCGCCACGGGCATCAACTTCGGACCGTGGGCGCAGGGCGGCATGGCGTCCTCGGAGGCCGCCACCGCGAACATCGGTGCGCAGGGGTTGATTCCGCTGGAGCCGACCGCCGCGCTCGGTGCTCTCGCCGAGGCCGTCGCGAACGGAACCGGTCAGGCCGCGGTGCTGAAGGCGAATTGGCAACGGGCGGCGAAGGTCCTGGGCAGTGCCCGTCCGCCGATCCTCGATCTCGTCCTGCCGAGGCCCGAAGGTGAGGCGGCCGGCGACAGCGAATTGCTGCGTCAACTGCAGGAGATCCCCGTCGCGCAGCGGGCCGGCTTCGTCACCGAGTTCCTGCAACGCGAGGTACAGACCTTCCTGCGGCTCGCGCAGCCGCCGGCGGCCTCCAGCCGGTTCCTGGACCTCGGTACGGACTCGCTGATGGCGATCGAACTGCGCAACCGGCTGCACAGCCAGTTCGGCGGGGCGTTCACCATCAACGCGACCGCGGTGTTCGACTACCCGACCATCGGCGGTCTCGCCGAGTACCTGGTGGGCCAGTTGCCCGACGCGGAAACGTCACCGAGTGACCACGGTCAGACAGGCGGGGAGGCGCCGACAGAGGGGTAGCCTGCCGACCATGGTGACCCAGGAGTCGCGCACTCGTCCGAAGTCCCTGCTGGCGCTGGCCGTCTCGGTGGCGGTGGTGGCCGCGGCATCGCTGCTCGGCGGGCTGGCCGGTAGCTCGTCGGCCGAGGACTACGGCCGGTTGCAGCAGCCGGGCTTCGCTCCCCCGTCGTGGGTCTTCGGTCCGACGTGGTCGTTGCTGTACGGGTTGATGGCCGTCGCGGCCTGGCTGGTGTGGCGGACCGGCCCGTCCGCCGAGACGCGGCGCGCCCTGACGCTCTATGCGGTGCAGTTGGCGCTCAACGCAGCCTGGACACCACTGTTCTTCGGGCTCGGTTGGCGCGGGGTCGCATTCTTCGAGCTCTCCATCCTGCTGGTGGTGTTGGTCGTGACCGTGGTGTTGTTCTGGCAGCGCAGCAGGCCGGCCGGGATGCTGCTGTTGCCCTACCTGGCCTGGTCGGCGTTCGCCCTGTGCCTCAATTTCGCCGTGTGGCAGTTGAATTGACGTTGACGAGAGGGCAGCCATGACGAAGTCGGTTTTCATCACCGGTGCGGCCACCGGGATCGGGCGTGCCACCGCGCTGCTGTTCGCCCAGCGCGGCTACGTCGTCGGCGGATACGACATCGACGAGGACGGCTTGCAGGTCCTGGCCGCCGACATCACCGCCGTGGGCGGCACGCCGGTCGTGGGGCATCTCAACGTCACCGACGCCCAGGAGATGGCCGAGCGGCTCGCAGAGTTCGTCGAGGCCGCCGGCGGCCGGCTCGACGTGATGATCAACAACGCCGGTCTGCTCGACGCGGGACGCTTCGAGGAGATCCCGCTGGAGGTGCACGAACGCGAGATCGACGTCAACGTCAAGGGTGTGGTGCACGGGCTGTACGCGGCCTTCCCGTATCTGCGGCAGACTCCCGGGTCGGTCGTGGTCAACCTCGCCTCCGCGTCGGCGATCTACGGCCAGGCCGAACTGGCCAACTACAGCGCCACCAAGTTCTTCGTCCGGGCCATCACCGAGGCCCTGGACCTGGAGTGGGGCCGGTACGGGATCCGGGTGATCGACATGTGGCCGCTGTACGTGAACACCGCGATGACCAAGGGCGTCAAGACCGGAACCACGCAGTCGCTGGGCATCCGGCTCACCGCGCAGGACATCGCCGAGGACATCGTCGCCGCGGTCGAGGCGCGCTGGCCGCGCCGCCTGGTGTCGCAGGTGCACTACCCCGTGGGTATCCAGGCCAAGGCGCTCGCGCTGGGGGCGCGGTTCTCGCCGGCCTGGCTGACGCGGCTGATCAACAAGAGGCTGGCCGGCAGCTAGACCGGCGCGGCCCGGCCGGTTTTGGCCCGAGCCCCGCCCGAGCGCCGGTCGTCGTTCTGCTCACAGGGGCCTGCACGGTCGAACGTGACCATCATCACATCCTGATGTTCCCGCAGGTCAGACTGGATATCGGCACGCCTGCCGGACGCTGGCCAACCGGACGGTTGGCCAGTAGGACGAAATGCTCCGCGGCCGTCTTGCGTTGAAGTTACCGAGCGGTATAGTTAGTCCAGTTACTGGTGGGTAACTTATCGGCAGTACCCAACCGCAGGTGGCGTTCTCGACGAGGAGGAACCCGTGAGCCACTACAAGAGCAATGTTCGGGACCAGGTATTCAACCTGTTCGAGGTCCTCGGCGTCGACAAAGCGCTCGGTCAGGGCAGCTACACCGACCTGGATGTGGAGACCGCCACCGAGATGCTCGGTGAGATGGCGCGTCTCGCCGAAGGCCCCGTCGCCGCCTCCTTCGAAGAGGGCGACCGCAATCCCCCGGTCTTCGACCCCAAGACCCACACCGTGACCCTCCCCGAGGGCTTCAAGAAGTCGGTGCGCGCCGTCGTCGAAGGCGGCTGGGACAAGCTGTCGATCAGCGAGGAACTCGGCGGCACGCCGATGCCGCGCGCGCTGTCCTGGGCGCTGCAGGAGCACATCCTGGGCGCCAACCCCGCGGTGTACATGTACGCGATGGGCGCCGCGTTCTCCGACATCCTGTACCACCTCGGCACCGACGAGCAGAAGAAGTGGGCCAAGCTCGCCGCCGACCGCGGCTGGGGCTCCACAATGGTGCTCACCGAGCCGGACGCCGGCTCCGACGTGGGCGCCGGCCGCACCAAGGCCGTGCAGCAGCCCGACGGCACCTGGCACATCGACGGCGTGAAGCGCTTCATCACCTCGGCCGACTCCGATGACCTCTTCGAGAACATCATGCACCTGGTGCTGGCTCGCCCCGAGGGCGCCGGACCGGGCACCAAGGGCCTGTCCCTGTTCTTCGTCCCCAAGTACCACTTCGATCCCGAGACCGGCGAGCCCGGCGAGCGCAACGGCGTCTTCGTCACCAACGTCGAGCACAAGATGGGTCTGAAGGTCTCCGCGACGTGTGAGCTGTCGCTGGGCCAGCACGGCGTTCCCGCCGTGGGCTGGCTGGTTGGCGACGTCCACGAGGGCATCGCGCAGATGTTCGACGTCATCGAGCAGGCCCGAATGATGGTGGGCACCAAGGCGATCGCGACGCTGTCCACCGGCTACCTGAATGCGCTGGAATACGCCAAGGAGCGGGTGCAGGGCGCCGACCTGACCCAGATGACCGACAAGACCGCGCCGCGCGTGACCATCACGCACCACCCCGACGTCCGCCGCTCGCTGATGACGCAGAAGGCGTACGCCGAAGGTCTGCGCGCGCTGTACCTGTTCACCGCGACGCATCAGGACGCCGAGGTCGCCAAGACCCTCCATGGCGTCGAGCCGGAGCTGGCGGTCAAGGTCAACGACCTGCTGCTGCCGATCGTCAAGGGCGTGGGCTCGGAGCAGGCGTACGCCAAGCTGACCGAGTCGCTGCAGACCCTCGGCGGGTCGGGCTTCCTGCAGGACTACCCGATCGAGCAGTACATCCGCGACGCCAAGATCGACTCGCTGTACGAGGGCACCACCGCCATCCAGGCGCAGGACTTCTTCTTCCGGAAGATCGTCCGCGACAAGGGTGTGGCGCTGGGGCACGTCGCCGGCCAGATCGAGCAGTTCGTCAAGAGCGAAGCGGGCAACGGCCGGCTGAAGTCCGAGCGCGCCCTGCTGGCCACCGCACTGGAGGACGTCCAGGGGATGGCCGCCACCCTGACCGGTTACCTGATGGCCGCCCAGGAGAACCCGAGCGAGCTCTACAAGGTCGGTCTGGGTTCGGTGCGCTTCCTGATGAGCGTCGGCGACCTGGTCATCGGTTGGCTGCTGCAGCAGCAGGCCGCCGTGGCCGTCGAGAAGCTCGACGCCGGTGTGGACGGTTCCGACCGTGCCTTCTACGAAGGCAAGGTGGCGGTGGCGTCGTTCTTCGCGAAGAACTTCCTGCCGCTGCTGACCAGCACGCGGGCCGTTCTGGAGAACCTCGACAATGAGGTGATGGAGCTGGACGAGGCGGCTTTCTGACCTCCTCGGACCCGAGACGCCCCCGGACTCTTCCCGGGGGCGTCTTGCATTCCGGCACCTTCTCCGGCCGGAGAGATTTAGGGCGGGTTCGGGAGGACATCTCGGTTTCTCAACCTTCAGGGCGTCGACTCACACCTTGCGGTGTCGCGCGCGGCCGGCTTCTCACCTCTGTTCCGGCTCTTCGGTTTCAGTCACTCCCGAACCCGTCGTGCAGTCGACTCTACGCCTGTGACCCACGCCATACCAGGGTCGAATTTCCCACGCGAGCAGACGCTTACACGTCCAGAACCGGCCCAAACAAGGGGAGTACGCGTCTGCTCGCGGGAAGAAGCGGGCTATCCGGCGGAGGAGACGGCGCGCATCAGCGCGCGGGTGCGGGCCCGCCCCTCGGGCGAGGGGTCGAACGTCGCGGCGACGAACTCGTCGACGCCGGCGGCGGTCAGCTCGTCGATCCGCGCCGTCACGGCGGCCTCGTCCCCGATGATCGCGGCGTCCTCCGGACCGACGTAGCCCTCTCGGTCGAGCATCGCGCGATACGACGGCAGCGTGCCGTAGACCGCGAACTGCTCGGCAGCCTGCCGGCGCAGCGCGTCGACATCGTCGGTGACGGCCACCGGTAGCGCCGCGACAACCCGCACCGACCCGGCTGGGCGTCCCGCGGCGGCGGCGGCCTGCCGCAACGTCGGGCTGACGTGATCGCGCAGGGTCGCCGGACCCGTCATCCACGTGCAGGTCCCTGGGCCCGCCGGCCGGCCACCCGCAGCATCTGCGGTCCCAGCGCGGCGATGTACACGTCGGGCCGCGCGGCGCCGGCGATCATCAGCGCACCCCGCGTGGTGACGGTCTCGCCGACGACGTTCGCGGGCTCACCGGCGAGCAGCGGCAGCAGCCCGTCGAGGTACTCGTTGAGCCGGCGCACCGGCTTGTCCCACGGGATCCCCCACATGCCCTCGGTCACCGCGGCATGGCTCATGCCCAGCCCGAGGGTGAACCGTCCGCCCGAAATCAGGCTGAGCGTCAGCGCCCGCTGGGCCATCAGCATCGGATGCTGGTTCTGGATGGGCACCACGCCGCTGGCCGCCTCGATGCCGTCGACCTCCCGCAGCGCCACAGCCAGCACGGTCAGCAGATCCGGTTCATACGGCAGCTGGCTCAGCCAGACACGCGTGAAGCCTTCCTCGCGCAGCTGGGCCAGGTAGTCCACCGTGCCGGTGATCGGGTCGTCGAGTCCGTTGAGCTGTCCGAACATGCTGATCTGCATGTATGCCGAAGGTACTAGCCCACCGACGCAAAGTGCCCCGTGTTGCCGTCGGGTCGGGGGGTCAGACGGCAACACGGAGCTATCACGTGTATCGACCCGCTCCGGGCGGGCGTTACAGGCGGCCGAAGAATTTCTGCGGCCTGCCCGCGGAGCCGACCTACGCCTCGAGAATCGCGGTCACGCCCTGTCCGCCGGCCGCGCACACCGAGATCAGCCCGCGCACCGGCTGGCCGGTCTCGGCCTTCTTCTCGGCGAGCTGCTTGGCCAGCTGCGCGACGATGCGCCCGCCGGTGGCCGCGAACGGATGTCCGGCCGCCAGCGACGAGCCGTTGACGTTGAGCTTGGCGCGGTCGATGGATCCCAGCGCGGCGTCCAGCCCGAGACGCTCCTTGCAGTACTCCTCGGACTCCCATGCGGCCAGCGTCGCCAGCACGACCGAGGCGAACGCCTCGTGGATCTCGTAGAAGTCGAAGTCCTGCAGCTTGAGGCCATTGCGGGCCAGCATCCGCGGCACCGCGTAGGTGGGCGCCATCAGCAGCCCGTCGCGTCCGTTGACGTAGTCCACGGCGGCGGTCTGGCTGTCCACGAAGTAGGCCAGCACCGGAAGGGAGTGCTCGGCGGCCCACTCCTCCGACGACAGCAGCGCCACCGAGGCGCCGTCGGTCAGCGGCGTGGAGTTGCCGGCGGTCATGGTGGCGTCGCCGTTTCGCACGCCGAACACCGGCTTGAGCTTGGCGAGCTTCTCCGGCGACGAATCGGCGCGCAGGTTGTTGTCGCGGTAGACGCCCAGAAACGGGGTCACCAGGTCGTCGAAGAAGCCGCGGTCGTAGGCGGCGGCCATGTTGCGGTGGCTGGCGGCCGCGAGTTCGTCCTGGTCGACGCGCTTGATGCCCATCTCCTTGGCCGTCACCGCGGCGTGCTCACCCATGGACATGCCGGTGCGGGGCTCGCTGTTGACCGGGATCTCGACGCCCAGCGAGGCGGGCAGTCTGCCGACGAGTTTGAGCCGCTCGACGTTGGACTTGGCGCGCCGCAACCCGAGCAGCACGCGCCGCAGGTCGTTGCCGATGGCGATGGGCGCGTCCGAGGCGGTGTCCACGCCGCCGGCGGCGGCGACCTCGTAGCGGCCCCGGGCGATGCCGTCGGCCGCGGCGACCGCGGCCTGCAGGCCGGTCCCGCACGCCTGCTGCAGGTCGAAGGCGGGGGTGTACGACGACAGCGAGCTGCCCAGCACACATTCGCGCATCAGGTTGAAGTCGCGGCTGTGCTTGAGCACCGCGCCGCCGATCACCGCGTCGAGCTTCTCGCCCTGCAGGTTGAACCGCTCGGCCAGGCCGTCGAGCGTCGCGGTGAACATGTCCTGGTTGGACGCGTTCGCATACGCACCGTCCGAGCGTGCGAACGGAATCCGGTTACCTCCGAGAACGGCCACCCGACGGGTGGTGTTGCTGTCGGCCACGTCTTGCCTCCCGGCTTGGTCATGGGTGTCGAGGGTCATACTACCCACCGTTCTTACTCTGGAGTAAGTTCGTGAGGGATGTGACAGTGCTGGGTAACCCGTCACCGTCGCAACAAGGACTACCCGGATCTCACCCAGGTCATCAGAAAGGCAGCGCAGTGGCTTCCGATCTCCTCTCCCAGGTCGTCAACTCCGGCCCCGGTTCGTTCCTCGCCAAGCAACTCGGCGTCCCGCAGCCCGAACCGCTGCGCCGCTACAAGCCCGGCCAGACACCCCTGGAGGGGTCGGTGCTGATCGGCGGCGAGGGCCGGGTCGTCGAGCCACTGCGCACGGCGCTGGCCGGCGACTACGACGTCGTCTCCAACAACCTCGGCGGCCGCTGGGCCGACCGGTTCGGCGGACTGGTGTTCGACGCCACCGGCATCACCGAACCCGCGGGCCTCAAGGCGCTCTACGAGTACTTCACTCCGGTGCTGCGCAATCTCGGCCGGTCGGCGCGCGTCGTGGTGATCGGAACGACGCCCGACGAGATCGACGCCGTCCACGAGCACACCGCCCAGCGCGCGCTGGAGGGCTTCACCCGTTCGCTGGGTAAGGAGTTGCGCAACGGGTCGACGGTCTCGCTGGTCTACCTGCACCCGGACGCGAAGGCCGGCGCCACCGGTCTGGAGTCGACGCTGCGGTTCATCCTGTCCGCGAAGTCGGCCTACGTCGACGGTCAGGTGTACCGGGTCGGCGCCGCCGACTCGGCCCCGCCCGCGGACTGGGACAAGCCGCTCGCCGGCAAGGTCGCACTGGTGACGGGCGCCGCGCGCGGAATCGGCGCGACCATCGCCGAGGTGTTCGCACGCGACGGCGCAGCGGTGATCGCCGTGGACATCGCGGATGCCAAGGACGCGCTCGCCGCGGTGGCCGACAAGATCGGCGGCACCGCACTGCCGCTCGACGTCACGGCCGAGAACGCCGTGGACACCATCACTGCGCACGTCAAGGAGCACCACGGCGGCCGGCTGGACATCCTGGTCAACAATGCCGGCATCACCCGCGACAAGCTGCTGGCCAACATGGACGAGGGCCGCTGGGACTCGGTGCTGGCGGTCAACCTGCTTGCCCCGCTGCGGCTCTCCGAAGGTCTGGTGGACAACGGCACCCTTGCCGAGAACGGCCGCATCATCGGGCTGTCGTCGATGGCGGGCATCGCCGGCAACCGCGGCCAGACCAACTACGCCGCCACCAAGGCCGGGATGATCGGCCTGACCGAGGCGCTAGCGCCGCGGTTCGCGGAGAAGAAAATCACCATCAACGCGGTGGCACCCGGGTTCATCGAGACCAAGATGACCGACGCGATCCCGCTGGCGACCCGCGAGGTGGGCCGGCGCCTGAACTCGCTGTTCCAGGGCGGTCAGCCGGTCGACGTCGCCGAGACCATCGCCTATTTCGCGAGCCCGGCGTCGAATGCGGTGACCGGTAATACGATTCGGGTGTGCGGACAGGCCTGGTTGGGCGCATGAGCGAAGCTTGCGAGCGAATCAACCAAACGATGAGCGAAGCTTGCGAGCGAATCAACCAAACGATGAGCGAAGCTTGCGAGCGAATCGAGGCGCTATGAGCGAAAGCGAACAGCCTTCGGCGCTGCGGAATCTGGCGCTGGCCGCGGTCGGCGCGCTGCCGTTCGTCCCGCGTAGCGACACCCTGCCGGGCCGCAGCCTGACCGTCGACGAGTTGCGAATCGACCCGGCCAACGTGGCCGCCTACTGCCACGTGACGGGTCTGGGCTTCGGCGACTCGGTGCCGGTGACCTATCCGTTCGCGCTCACCTTCCCGACGTTGATGGCGCTGATCACCAGCTTCGACTTCCCTTTCGCGGCAATGGGTTCGGTGCATCTGGAGAACCACATCACGTCGTACCGCCCGATCGGGGTGTCCGACACCGTCTCGGCGACCGTGCGCGCGGAGAACCTGCGCGAGCATCGGCGCGGTCTGCTGGTCGACGTCCTGACCGACGTGAAGGTCGGCAACGAGTTGGCCTGGCAGCAGGTCGCGACGTTCCTGCATCAGCAGCGGACCAGCCTGTCCGACGAACCGAAACCGCCGCCACAGAAGCAACCCAAGCTGGGCCCACCGAACGCGATCCTGAAGATCACCCCGGCGCAGATCCGCCGGTACGCGTCGGTGAGCGGGGACCACAACCCCATCCACACGAATGCGTTGGCGGCCAAGCTGTTCGGATTCCCGACCGTCATCGCCCACGGGATGTTCAGCGCGGCGGCGGTGCTGGCCAACGTCGAGGGCCAGTTGCCCGATGCGGTGAAGTACGCGGTGAAGTTCGCCAAGCCGGTGGTGCTGCCCGCCGGCCCGGGCCTCTACGTCGACCGAGAATCCGACGGCGGGTGGAAGCTGGCTCTGCGCGACCTGAAGAAGAACGAACCGCACCTCACGGGGACGATCACCCCGCTGTAGCCGGCGCGAGGGTGCGCTCAGCGTCGTTGCCGGGCCGTCGCGGCTACCGTCAGCGCACCCTCGCGGGCTATGAGTGCTCGGCCGCCGGGGCCGCCCCGGCGTCGGTCGGCGCCCCCTTCAGGCCGCGCCAGAACAGGTTGATCATCAGTTCGGCGGCCTCGTCGGCGTCGGCGTCGCCGGTGCTGACCCGCGCCGCGATGGCCTCGCCGGCCCCCACCAGCGCGACGGCCATCATCTCGAAGTCGGTGTCCGGGCCGGGATGGCGGGTGCCCGAGCGCAGCAGCCGCGCGACCAGCTCGATGATGCGTTCGCGGCCTTCGCGCACCGTGTGCGAGAAGCGCTGCGAACTGGTCGCCTGGGTGTAGAGCACCATCCACGACGCCCGGTGCTCGTCGATGTACTTCAGGAACGCCAGCACCGCGCTGCGCAGCAGTTCCTTCGGTGGGTCGTCGAAGTCGATCTTGTTGCGGACCTCCTCGACGAACCGGCCCAGCTCGCGGTCCAGGCAGGCACCGAACAGTTCTTCCTTGGACCCGTAATAGAGGTACAGCATCGGCTTGCTGATCTGCGCCTCGGCGGCGATCGCGTCCATCGAGGTCTCGTGGAAACCGTTCACCGAGAAGATCTGGACGGCGGCGTCGAGCATCTGCTGTTCGCGGACGGCGCGCGGCAAGCGCTTGGTTCCACCCGCCATGCTCGTGCCTTCCCCGTGGTTCCCCGACTGTGCGGGCGACCGGTCTGTCCCCCACAGGGTAATCAGCAGCGCGGCGACGGACCCTTCATGGCCGCGATCCGCGTCACCGCACCGTCTACGAACGCCATCGACAGCTCGCCGGCGTCGACGGCGTTCTCGAGGCGATCCAGCACCGCCGGCACCTCGGCGGTGGTCAGCCACAGCGCCACGTCGGCGCCGGCCTGCAGGCTGCGCAGGACCGCCTCGCCGACACCGAGCCGGTCGGAGATCGCGCGCATCCCCGACAGGTCGTCGGTGAACACCGGGCCGTTGAACGGCGGGCCGCCGTATCCGCCGGAGCGCAGCAGCCCGTAGACCTGCGGGCTCAGGCTGGCCGGTTCACTGCCGGTCAGGCCGGGCACCGACATGTGGCCGACCATGACGCCCACCGGCGCCTGCGTCGTCAACGTCCGGTACGGCACCAGGTCGACTTCCTGAAGCTGGTCGATGGGCGGGGTGGACACGCCCCCGGAATGCGAGTCGCCCGACGCGCTGCCGTGGCCCGGGAAATGCTTGAGCACCGGAAGCACCCCGGCGTCGCGCAGACCGCGGGCGTAGGCGCCGGCGTATTCGGTGACGGTCGCGGGATCGGAACCGAAGGACCGGTCGCCGATAACGGTGTCGGCCGGCGCGTCGGTGATGTCGACGACGGGCGCGAAGTCGATGGTGATGCCGAGTCCGCGCATCTTTGCGCCGCGGTCCCGGGCGATCTGGTACACCTCGTCGGCCGTGCGGGTCTGGGCCAGCACCCGCGCCGAGGGCTGACTGCCGATGAGACCGGACAGCCGCGACACCCGGCCGCCCTCCTCGTCGACGCTGACAGCCAGCGGCAGCGGCCCGGCCGATGCGGCGATCTCGGCCAGCGAGCCGTTCGACAGCATCGACAGATCGGTCCAGCTGCCCACCATGACGCCGCCCACGTGGTGGGTGTCGACGACCGCGCGCGCGTCCGCGGGACCGGTGACCCCGACCATCAGGAGTTGGGCGAGCTTGTCGCGGGTCGACATCGCCGCCACCGCGGTCGCCGGGTCGCCGCAGGCCGGCGCGGGCGCCTGCGGAACCTGCGCGGGTGCCTGGGGAGCGGGCGCGGGGCCCGGTCCGGCCGCCATCGACGGCGTCGCATGGGACACCGGCGGCGCCGGAACGTCGGAGCCCGCAGAACAGGCGACCAGGAGGGTGGCCGCGCTCAACGCGCCTATCAGGGCTTTCGGCATCTTGCTCGATGTCGTGGGCACAACCATCGTCCCGACCCTAGCGCCTACCCAAGCTGCGATCTACGACCGCGCCGGCTGGCGCAGCCCAATATTGTGTACAGATCACGGGAGCGAAGGGGGACGACGATGTCGTCGGCCATGAACACGGGGGACACAGGAGAGGACAAGACCGTCATCGTCATAGCCTTCGACGGGTCACCCACCGCACGCCGCGCCGTGCAATACGCCGGACGGTTCCTGTCCGCCGACCGCGCCGTCCTGCTGACCGTGTGGTCACCGCTGGACCGCGGCTCCGAGCCGACCACCGCCTACGACCTGGACGGACCGCCGGACCCCGTCCCCGCCGATGAGGTCGACATCGCGCTGGCCGAGGCCCGCCGCATCAACGAGGAAGGACAGGAGCTGGCGTCCTCTGTGGGGCTGGCGGTCGAGCCACTGTGCGTGGCTCAGACCTACACGGTGTGGCAGACGATCATCGACGTCGCCGACGACGTGCAGGCCGACCTGATCGTCACCGGCACCCGCGCCACCACCGGTTTCCGCTCGCTGATCCAGTCCAGTGTCGCCGATCACGTGCTGCGCCGAGGGCACCGACCAGTGCTGATCGTGCCGCCGGCACCGTGATGTGAGCTCGCGGCCGACCTCGGCCGCCGTGCTAGTTTGTGGCCCATGGATCGGTTTCTCGTGCCCGCCGCCGCCAGCCTCGTCGTCGGTCTGCTGCTGGGCGCGGCTGCCGTGTTCGGGGTGACGCTGATGGTGCAGCAGGACACCAGGCCTCCGCTGCAGGCGGGCGATCCGGCGTCGTCGGTACTCAACAGGGTGGAATACGGCGACCGAAGCTAAGTTCGACTCCGAGCCGCTTTCGCGGCGCTGGCTGTGGGTGGTCGCTGCGGCGGCTCTGCTCCTGACTTTCGCCCAGTCACCCGGACAGATCTCACCCGACACCAAACTGGATCTGACAGCCAATCCGCTGCGGTTCCTCACGCGCGCGTTCACGCTGTGGAACAGCGAGCTGCCGTTCGGGCAGGCGCAGAACCAGGCCTACGGCTACCTCTTCCCGCACGGCACCTTCTTCCTCGCCGGTGACGTCCTCGGCCTGCCGGGCTGGGTGACGCAGCGGCTGTGGTGGGCGCTGCTGCTCGTCATCGGTTTCTGGGGCGTGATCCGTGTCGCGGAAGCGCTCGGCATCGGCAGCCGCACGTCGCGGGTGATCGCCGCGCTGGCGTACGCGCTGTCGCCGCGGGTGCTGACCACCCTCGGCGCGATCTCCTCGGAGACGCTGCCGATGATGCTGGCGCCGTGGGTGCTGTTGCCGATCATCCTGGTGTTCCAGGGGGACAAACACGGCGCGTCCCGGGTGCGGCTGCTGGCGGCCCGGTCGGCGGGGGCGATCGCGCTGATGGGAGCGGTCAACGCGGTGGCGACGCTGTCGGCGTGCCTGTGCGCGGTGGTGTGGGTGTGCTGTCACCGCCCCGACCGGGTGTGGCGGCGCTTCGTGGCCTGGTGGCTGCTGGGTGTGGCGCTGGCGACCGCGTGGTGGGTGGTCGCGCTGCTGCATCTGGGCCGGATCAGTCCGCCGTTCCTGGACTTCATCGAATCGTCGGGCGTGACCACCCGGTGGATGTCGCTGACCGAGATGCTGCGCGGCACCGGGGCGTGGACCCCGTACGTCGCGCCCAGCGCCACCGCCGGGGCGCCGCTGGTGACGGGGACCGTCGCCGTGCTGGCGACGACGCTGATCGCCGCGGCGGGGCTGGCCGGCCTGGCCATGCGCACGATGCCGGCCAGGGGCCGGCTGATCACCATGCTGCTGCTCGGGGTGGTCCTGTTGGCCGCCGGTTACTCGGGCGGGCTGGGGTCGCCGCTGGCCCAGACGGTGCAGCACTTCCTCGACGCCGACGGCACCCCGCTGCGCAACCTGCACAAACTCGAGCCGCTGCTGCGGCTGCCGCTGGTATTGGGACTGGCGCACCTGCTGGGCCGGATCCCGATGCCGGGCAGCGCGCCCCGGCCGGTGTGGCTCAAGGCGCTGGCCCACCCCGAGGACGACAAGCGGGTGGCCGTTGCGCTCGTCGTGCTGTGCGCCCTGGCGGCATCGACCTCGCTGGCCTGGACGGGGCGGCTCACCCCGCCCGGGACGTTCGACGCGATCCCGCAGTACTGGCACGACACCGCCGACTGGCTCGACGATCACGACGACGGCGGCCGGGTGCTGGTGGCGCCGGGCGCGCCGTTCGCGACGCAGACGTGGGGCAACTCGCGCGACGAACCCCTGCAGGTGCTCGGCGACAGGGCGTGGGGGGTGCGCGACTCGATCCCGCTCACCCCGCCGGAGACGATCCGCGCCCTGGACTCTGTGCAGCGGCTCTTCGCCGCGGGCCGGCCGTCCGACGGTCTGGCCGACACCCTGATCCGGCAGGGCATCTCGTATGTGGTGGTGCGCAACGACCTCGACCCCGACTCGTCGCGCTCGGCGCGGCCCATCCTGGTGCATCGCACCGTCGACGGCTCCCCCGGCCTGACCAAGGTCGCCGAATTCGGCGCGCCCATCGGGTCGGGCACCCTCGAGGGGTTCGTCGCCGACAGCGGCCTGCGGCCGCGCTATCCGGCCGTGGAGATCTACCGGGTCGACGGGGCGGGGGCGGCGATGGCGCCGTACGTCGTCGACGCCGACGAGCTGCCCCGGGTCGACGGCGCGCCGGAATCGATGCTGCGCCTGGACGAACGGCGCCGCCAGACCGGTGCGCCACCGCTGGGGCCGGCGCTGCTGACCCAGGACGCGCTGCGCGCGGGCTTGCCGGCGCCGCTGACCACGGTGACCGACACCCCGATGGCCCGCGAGACCGACTACGGCCGCGTCGACGACCACTCGTCGGCCGTCCGTGCGCCCGGCGACCCGCGCAACACGTTCAACCGGGTGCCCGACTACCCGTCCGAAGGCGCCGAGCCGGCCGAGGGCCGGTGGTCGGGCGGACGGATCACGGTGTCCAGTTCGGCCGGCGACTCGACCGCTCTGCCCAACGTGTCGCCGGCGTCGGCGGCGCCGTCGGCGGTCGACGGTGACGCGGCCACCACCTGGGTGTCCAACTCGCTGCAGGCCGCCGTCGGCCAGTGGCTGCAGATCGACTTCGACCGCCCGCTCACCAACGCCACGCTGACCCTGACGCCCAGCGCCACCGCAGTCGGCGCACAGGTGCGCCGCCTGGAGGTCTCCACGGTCAACGGCACCGGCACCGTGCGGTTCGAGGAAGCCGGTAAGCCGCTCACGGTCGCGCTGCCCTACGGGGAGTCGCCCTGGGTGCGGATCACCGCCGTCGCCACCGACGACGGCTCACCGGGCGTCCAGTTCGGCATCACCGACCTCAACGTCACGCAGTACGACGCGAACGGGTTCGCCCATTCCGTCCCGGTGCGCCACACCGTCGAGATCCCCGCACCCCGACCGGACAGCACGGTGGCGAAGTGGGATCTGGGCACCGAGCTGCTCGGCCGGTCCGGCTGCGCCGACAGCCCCACCGGCACGCTGTGCTCGGCGGCGATGGCACTGGCCTCCGAAGAGCCGGTCAACCTCAGCCGCACGCTGACCGTGCCCGAGCCGACCGAGGTGACGCCGACGGTATGGGTGCGCGCCCGGCAGGGACCCAACCTCGCCGATCTGATCGCGCAACCCGAAACTGCCCGTGCCGCAGGCGATTCCGACCTAATCGACGTCCTGGGTTCGGCGTACGCCGCCACCGACGGTGACCCGCTGACCTCGTGGACGGCGCCGCAACGGGTGGTCCAGCCGCGCACGCCGCCCACCCTGTCGGTGCAGCTGCCGGGCCCCCGCACCGTCGCCGCGGTCCGGGTGACGCCCAGCGAGTCGCCGCTGCCGGCGCCGCCGCGGCTGATCGCCATCGACCTCGGGGACGGGCCGCAGGTGCGCCGGCTGACCGCGGGCACCGAGACGCTGCGCCTCAAGCCGCGGGTCACCGACACCATCCGGCTGTCGCTGTTGGACTGGGACGACGTGATCGACCGCACCGCACTGGGATTCGATCAACTCAAGCCGCCCGGGCTGGCCGAGATCGTCGCACTGGACCCGCGGGGCGCGGCCCTCGACGCCGCCGACGCCGCGGCGAACCGCCAGCGCCGCGTCTCCGTGCCGTGCGGGCGCGGACCGATCATCGCGGTCGCGGGCCAATTCGTGCAGACCTCGGTCACCGCGACCGTCGGCGACCTGCTCGACAACCGGCCCATCGCCGCGCAGCCCTGCGGCGGCACCCCGATCGCGCTGCCCGCCGGTGAACAGGAGCTGCTGATCAGCCCCGGGCCCACGTTCATCGTCGACGGAGTGCGACTGGCGACCCCGGCCGCCCGCGACATCCCCTCGGCGACCCCGGCCGCGGTGGGCATCGAGCAGTGGAACAACCACCACCGCGAGGTCCGCGTCGCCGAATCCGGCGCCGAACGCGTGCTGGTGGTGCCCGAGAGCATCAACCCCGGCTGGGTGGCCCGCACCGCCGACGGCACCCGGTTGACCCCGATCACCGTCAACGGCTGGCAGCAGGGCTGGGTGCTGCCCGCCGGCGCGGAAACCACCGAAACGACCGTGACGATGACGTTCGCGTCCAACACCACCTACCGGGTGGGTCTGGTCACCGGCCTGGCGCTGCTGCCGATCCTGGCGGCGCTGGCGTTGATCCCGGGACGGCGCCGCCTGACCCCCGGCGCGGCCGCCACCGTGTGGCAGCCCGGTCCGGTTCCGGTGACCGTGGCCGTCACCGCCGTCGGCGCCGTGATCTCCGGCCCCGTCGGCGCGGCGACGGCGCTGGCCGCCGTCGGCATCAGCCGTCTGCTGCAGCGGCGCGACCGGCTCCGAGAGACAGTCACCGTCACCGCGGCCGCGGGCGGGCTGATCCTGTCCGGGGCGCTGCTGAGCCAGAATCCGTGGCGGTCGGTCGACGGGTACGTCGGGCACTCGGCCGGGGTGCAGTTCCTGGCGTTGATCTCGGTGGTCGCGGTGGCCGCGTCGGCGGTCCCGTTCCGTCAACGCGCGACGGCGGGCTCCACGGAGTCGTCGACCGAGCTGTCCAGCGGGGTGGGGTGGTGGCGCCGCTCCCAGCGCCGCAGGGCGTTACGGCAGGGCGACTCGATCAGCCCGTAGCTGACCGCGGCGATCGCGAAGCCGAACAGCAGCGTCAGCACCAGCACGACCGTGAAGTGCCCGTTGAAGGGGAACGCGCCGATCAGCGGGAACACCATCGCCAGCGCGGCCAGGTGCCACACGAACAGCCCGTAGGACCAGCGGCCCAGCGTGACCATCACCGTGCTGCCCAGCAGCCGGTGCGGGGTGTCCGGACGGTCCAGCACCAGCGGCGCCAGCAGCGCACCGGCCACCACCGCGCCCATCGCGGTCTTCAAGGTCACCTGGCTGATCGAGCCCGGGTGCAGGCCCTCCAGCCCGGCCAGCGGTGACGCCGCGATACCGAACGCCGCGACCGCCAGTGCGGCCATCAGGATCCGCCGCCGGGCCATCCGGTGCGCCCACCCGACCGGCGTCACGGTCAGCTCGGCCAGCACCATCCCTGCGGCGAACCACGAGAAGAACGCCGGCGGCCAGTTCCACAGGTTGTGTCCCTCGCCACCGTCGAACGGGATCCGCACCCAGAAGAGGCTGGCCGCTGCCACGGCGATGATCACCGGGATCCGCGCTCGCACCGGGAAGCGGCGCGCGCACAG
This sequence comes from Mycolicibacterium vaccae, assembly GCA_050205485.1. GTDB lineage: Bacteria > Actinomycetota > Actinomycetes > Mycobacteriales > Mycobacteriaceae > Mycobacterium > Mycobacterium vaccae_A. Next base: position 46,337 of record JBNMQW010000011.1, read on the forward strand.
CGCGAGCAGCGGCAGCGCCAGGTAGAAGCTCATCTCCACCGACAGGCTCCACATCTGGGTCAGCCCGTTGGTCAGCGTCAGCGGCACGTAGATCTGGGTCAGCGTGAGGTTGGCCAGCCACACCGTGAGGTCGGCGTCGGTGTCGGGCATCAGGTTCAGGATCACCACCACGGCCACCAGGTATCCGGGCATGATGCGCACGATCCGGGAGCGCAGGTAGTGGCCGGTCTGGGGTCGTTCCCGCAGGCCGCGCGCCGCGGCCGCGTGACCCCGCCACAGCAGGAAACCCGACAGCGCGAAGAACACGGCCACCGCGAGATCGAACCGGCCCAGGACGCGGCCGATCACGCCGCTGCTGTATCCGGTCTGGAACGCGACGTGCGTGATGACGACGCCGATGGCCGCGCAGGCACGCATGCCTTCCACCGCGGGCAGGAAGCTGCGGGTCCCGCCGACCGCGTCGCCGCCGATAGCCGTCATGATTCAACAGTGTGCCCGCGCGGTGGCCGCGCTGGGAAACGGGTATTACGCTGCATCGGCCAAGCGGTCGTAGTCGACGACGGTCCCGGGCGGGACTGTTAGTGTCGAACGGGTTTGCTTCCAGACGCAGGCACCTGATCGATCCACCCGACCCATGGCGGGCGCGAAGGGAGACACGGTATTGAACCGCGCAGTTGCGCTGAGGATCGCTGCGTGCGCGATCATGGGCCTCGGCGCCGCCCTGCTCATCGCGGCGCTGCTGTTGAGCACCTACACCAAGAGCCAGATCTCGAAGATCCCGCTCGACATCGACACGACCCTGGTCAGCGACGGCACGGGTACGGCCTTCGACCCCGCCTCGCTGCTGGGTGAGCGGTTCGTCGTCAACGAGGACGTGCCGCTGGTGCTGCAGCGCCAGATCAGCGTCGAGTCGCCGGCCAACGCCGATGTGGTGACCCTGCAGGTGGGCAGCTCGCTGCGCCGCACCGACCAGCAGCAGGACAACGGTCTGCTGCTTGCGATGGTCGACACGGTCACGATGAACCGCAGCACCGCCGAGGCGGTGTCCAGCGAGAGCAACCCGGGCGGCGCGGTGCAGAAGCCGCGCGCGCTGGAGGACGAGAACCCGCCGACCAACGTCGCGCTGCCGCACGAGGGACTGACCTACCGGTTCCCGTTCGACACCGAGAAGAAGACCTATCCGTTCTTCGACCCGATCGCGCAGAAGACCTACGACGCGAACTACTCCGGTGAAGAGGACGTCAACGGGTTGACGACCTACCGGTTCACGCAGAACGTGGGCTTCGACTCCGACGGCAAGCTGGTCGAGCCGGTCAAGTACGCGTCGCTCTACGACGACGACGCCGACAGCCAGGTCGCCGCGCGTGCCGCGCTGTGGGGCCTCGAGGGCGACCCCGAGGAAATGATCACGATGACGCGGTACTACGCCGCGCAGCGCACCTTCTGGGTCGACCCGGTGTCGGGCACCATCGTCAAAGAGACCGACCGCGGGTTCCACTACTACGCCCGTGAGGCGCTCGAGCCCGAGGTGACGTTCGCCGACTACACCGTCACGTCTGACGAGGCGAGCGTCGAGTCGCAGGTGGCTGCCGCCTACGACGAGCGCGACCGCGTCGCGCTGTGGGGCCGCATCCTGCCCATCACGTTCACCGCGCTGGGTCTGGTGGCGCTCATCGGCGGTGCGCTGCTGGGATCGTTCAGCCTGCGCGCCGAGTCGATGCTGACCGACCCCGGCCTCGACGACACCGGTAACCGCTTCTTCGGCGGCCGCGGCGACGAGGGCGAACCGGTGCCGGGCGCCGAGGCCAAGACCGAGAAGCTGCCGGCGCAGCGACCATCCGACCTACCCCCGGACCGACCCGTCTGATCGCCCGGTCGGTGGTGGCGCCGGCGTATGCGCTGGCGCTGACCCTGGTGGTGACCGCTCCACTCGCGGCCCCCGGCTACCTGCTGCTGCGCGACGCGGTGTCCACGCCGCGCTCGTATCTGTCCGACACCGCGCTCGGGCTGTCCCAGGCCGCGCCGCGCGCGCTGCCGCAGGATTTCGCGGTCGCGCTGGCCTCGACCGTCCTCGACGGCGGCGTCGTGGTGAAGGCGCTGCTGATGGTCGGCCTGTGGGCGGCCGGGTGGGGCGCAGCCCGGTTGGCCGCGCGGGTCCTGCCCGACGCCGGCCTCGCGGGCCAGTGCGTGGCGGCCACGATCGCGATCTGGAACCCGTACGTGGCCGAGCGACTGCTGCAGGGCCACTGGAGTCTGCTGGTCGGCTACGGCTGCCTGCCGTGGGTGGCGACGGCGGTGCTGGCGCTGCGCGGCTCCGCCGAACGCAGCGTCGGGCGCGTCGGGGCGCTGCTGTTCTGGGTCGCGCTGGCCGGGCTGACCCCGACCGGGCTGATGCTGGCCGCGACCGTCGCGCTGGCGTGTGCGCTGGGCCCCGGCGGTGGACGCTCGCGACTGTGGTGTGCCGCGGTCAGCGCGGCCGCGGCGGTCACCGCCGCGCTGCCCTGGCTGGTCGCCGCTGCGCTGGCCCGCGACTGGGTCGGCGCGACCACCGACACCGGTGTCGAGGCGTTCGCGGCGCGCGCCGAACCGGGCCTCGGCACGCTCGGCAGTCTGGCCGGTCTCGGCGGCATCTGGAACGCCGACGCCGTGCCGCCGTCGCGCACCAGCGGTTTCGCGGTGCTGGCCACCGCGGTGCTGCTGGGGGTGGTCGCGGTGGGGGTGCCGCTGTTACTCCGCCGCCGGGTCGGCATTCCCCTGCTGGTGGTCGGTGTCGCGGCGATCGTGCTGCCGGCGCTGCTGGCCACCGGACCGGGGCTCGCGCTGGCCGACGACCTCATCCGGGCGGCGCCCGGTCTCGGCGTGATCCGCGACGGGCAGAAGTGGGTCGCGCTGGCGATGCCGGTCTACGCGCTGGCCGGTGCCGCGGCCGTGGTGGTGCTGCGGCGCCGAGTGCCGGCAGGCGCCGCGGCCGCGGTGTGCTGCGCGGCCTTGATCGCCACGCTGCCGGACCTGACATGGGGGGTCGGCAGCCGAGTGGCGCCGGTGCAGTACCCGCCGGGCTGGGCGGCCGCGGCCGCGCTGATCAACGCCGACCCGAGGCCCGTGGCAGTGCTGCCGGTGGACAGCATGCGCCGGTTCGACTGGGCAGGCCCGGCACCGGTCCTCGACCCGCTGCCCCGGTGGCTGCGCGCCGAGGTGCTCAGCACCGGCGACCTGACCATCGCCGGGCAGACGGTATCCGGGGAGGGCACCCGCGCCCGCGAGATCCAGCGGCTGCTGATCTCCGGCGCGGGCCGCGACGCGCTCGCGGCCGCGGGCGTCGGCTGGGTCGTCGTGGAGGGGCCGGGGCCGCAGCTGGACCTGCCGGTGGCCTACCGCGACGCCGACCTCGCCGTGTACGACGTGGGCGGGCGCGCCGCGCTGTCACCGCACCGCGGGATCATGCTCGCCGCGCACCTGGTGTGGTTGGCACAGCTGCTCGCCGGTCTGATCGTGATGCTGGTGTCAGGCCGCGCACACCGTCGGCACCATCAGGTACACCGGCCACAGCGCGGTGACCACCAGGTAGGCGATGATGTTGGCCCCGGCAGGTAGCCGGGTCTGCAGCAGATCCTCCAGGTGACGGACGTCCTCGACCTGGAAGAACGCCCACACCAGTCCGACGATCAGGTACGGGATCGCGGCCCACAGGCCGATCTCGATGACGTCGGCGACGCCGAGCCGCCGGCTCAGGAACCGTCGGGTGGCCACCCGAAGCCCGGTCACACCCGCCGCCTCACACCAGCCGCCGTTGCCGCTTGACCCGCCGGCGCACGTCGGCGAGCAGCACGTAGGTGCCGCCCTGGCGCAGGAATCCGGGCAGGAACCGGTTGCCGAACGCGACGAACAGGAACAGCCGCTCGAACAGCCACTGGCGCGTCCAGCCCCACTTCACCCCGAGCGCGTCGCGGAACACCGGCGCCAGGAAACCCACGGTCAGGAACTGCAGCAGTGGCCGAAACGGCAGTGCCAGAAGCGGATTGATCATTCTGAGGTGCACCAGGTCGGTCAGGAAGTCACGCACCACGTCGTCGACGGCGACGCGCCCGCACGCGTCGTCCCAGTACCGGGTGAATTCGGCGCGGGTCGGCGGCCACTGGTCCTCGGTCACCTGCAGGGTGGTGCCCAGCGGCCACGCCGACCGGTAGAACTGCTCGGCCTGCTCGGGAGTCATCTCGCCGCGCAGCAGCTGATAGGTGTCCTCCAGCCCGACGAACAGGCAGGCGGCCACCCACATTTGCAGGTCGCGGTCGAAAGCGTTGTAGCGCACCGGACTCGACGCGTCGGACTTGACGTGCCGGTGGGACTCGTTGACAGCCTCGCGGAAGGCGGCCCGGTCGTCGTCGGTGCCCAGGACCGCGACGGCCAGGTACTGGAACGTCGTGCGCGCCCGCTTCCACGGGTGCTTCATCAGGTTGCCGGAGTCGACCTTGCTCTCGACCACGCCGTGACCGACGCCGGGCAGCGACAGCTGCATGATCACGTTGGCCGCGCCGGCCGCGAACGACCAGAAGTCCATGGCGTCGGCGACGGTCACCGCCTCGTCGGGATCCCACCGGGCGGTGCGCCGGTCGATGTGAATGCGGGTGTCCGTCACAGCGCGCACAACTGGCCGACGATCATCAGCGGCCAGAACACCACGGAGCCGATGATCGCGACGGGTTTCTGCAGCCCGTCGAAGTGGGTGAACATGTCGGCGCGAAACACCGTCCACACCACGCCGATCACGAAGTACGGGGCGCCCAGCAGCGCCGCCGTGCCGAGCCATTCGGCGATGGTCATGCGGTAGGCGAGAATCTCGCGCAGCGCATCCGCCATGGCCGCTATGTTAATGGCGATTCAGCGCCCTGTACGGCGATTCGGAAGCTAGACGACTCCGCTGAGACGCCCGCCGGATGCGACCGCCTCGAGCACCGTGTGCATCGCCTCGGCACTCTGCGTCCACGAGAACTCGTCGCTGCGCACCTGCGCCTTGGCGCCCAGTTCCGCGCGCAGCACCGGATCGGTGAGCAACCGTTCCAGGGCGTCGATCAGGCCGGACTGGTCATCGACGAGGATCCCGGTGACGCCGTCGACGATGGAATCGGTCAGGCCGCCCGACGAGCGGTACCCGATCGTCGGCACCGCGTGCTGGGCGGCCTCCACGACCGCCAGGCCCCACCCCTCTTTGCGCGAGGGCAGCACGTGCACCCAACTGCGTTGCAGCACAGCGTGTTTGGTGGAATCGTCGACGTGACCGTGGAACGTCACGGCGTCGGTGATGCCCAGCCGCTCCGCGTGGTCGACCAGCCGCTGCGCCCACCAGCCGTCGCCGAGGACGTCGAGATGTACGTCGGGAATCCGGGTGCGCAGCCGCGCGACCGCGTCGAGGGCGTCCTCGATCTGCTTGTGCGGCACCAACCGGGACAACACCACCACCCGTGGCGTCGCCGACCGGGGGATCGCGACGGTGTCGGCTGGGGCGGCGTCCACGCCGTTGCGCACGATCGCGATGCGCTCCGGTGCCACGCCCAGCACTTCGAGATCGCGCGCCGAGGGCAGCGACACCGTGACGTACTGGTTGCGGCGGTGCAGCCGCGGCGACAGCCGGGACTCCACGAACCAGCCGATGCGGCTCATCACCCGGCCGGCCACCGGCCACTGCTCGCGGTGGCAGTGGTGGACCAGCACGACGGTGCGGCCGCCGAAGACCAGCCGGGACAGGAACGGCAGCCCGTTCTGGGTGTCGACGACGATGTCGGGCCGGACACCGCGCATCGGGCCGAGCCCGAGCTTCGCCGCCGCCATCGCCAGGCCCGCCCACACGTACACCGTGTAGGCTCCGCCGCGCCGCTGGACCTGCACGCCGTCGACGGTCTCCCGGCGCGGCGCCCCGCGATAGCGAGCGGTCCGCAGCGTGACGCGCACCCCCGCGTCGGCCAGGTGGGCGCCGATGCGCTGCAGGTAGGTCTCGCTGCCGCCGCCCTGCGGGTGGCCGGTGTCACGCCAGCACAGCAGCAGCACCGAGCGCACGTGCGCGGGCGGGCGGGAGCGGTCGGACATCCCGCCCAGCCTAAACGCCTGCGTAAGGTGGCCGGGTGCTCGCTACCGATCTGTTCGCGCGGCAGGCGACGCTGGCCCGCTCGGTGCGGTTGCTGGCCCAGTTCCGGTACGAGCAGACCGACCCGGCCCGGTTCTACGGGGCGCTGGCCGCCGACACCGTCACGCTGGTCGGTGACCTGTGGCAGGCCGTCGACGGTTCGCCCGCGTCCGGGTTGACGCTGCTCGACGTCGGCGGCGGCCCCGGCTACTTCGCCGCGGCGTTCGACGACGCGGGATTCAACTACATCGGGGTCGAGCCGGATCCGGCTGAGATGCACGCCGCGGGACCGCGCACCCACAGCCAGGGCACCTTCGTCCGCGCCTCGGGGACCGCGCTGCCATTTGCCGACAGCAGCGTCGACATCTGCCTGTCGTCGAACGTCGCCGAGCACGTGGCGCAGCCGTGGCGGCTCGGGGAGGAGATGCTGCGCGTCACCCGCCCCGGCGGGCTGGTGGTGCTGTCCTACACGGTGTGGCTGGGTCCGTTCGGCGGTCACGAGATGGGCCTGACGCACTACCTGGGCGGCAAGCGGGCCGCCGAGCGCTACACCCGCAAACACGGGCACCGCCCGAAGAACGACTACGGATCGTCATTGTTCGCGGTGTCGGCGGCCGACGGACTGCGCTGGGCCCGCGACACCGGCGACCTGATCGCCGCTTTCCCGCGTTACCACCCGCGATGGGCGTGGGGGGTGACGAAGGTGCCACTGGTCCGGGAATTTCTGGTGAGCAATCTGGTGCTGGTGTTGCAGCCTTCTTGACACGTGTCTTGCAACAGGTTCTCGTTCGGCTGTGAGATCGGTAATGTGACGCATATGACTCAGAGCACGGCGTTGAAAACCGATTGGGACAAGCTGTTCATCGGCGGCAAGTGGGCCGAGCCCGCCACGTCCGATGTGATCGAGGTGTTCTCCCCCGCCACCGGTGAGAAGGTCGGCCAGGTGCCGCTGGCCGCCAAGGCCGACGTGGACGCCGCCTTCGCGGCCGCCCGAAAGGCATTCGACGAGGGCCCGTGGCCGCGGATGACCCCGAAGGAACGCGAAGCCGTCATCGCGAAGGCGATCACCCTGATCGAGGAGCGCGCCGATGACTTCAAGGCGCTGCTGAAGCTCGAGACCGGCCAGCCGCAGACCATCGTGGACATGATGCAGTACGGCGCGGCCATGTCGACGCTGCAGTTCTACGGCTCGGCGGCCGACAAGTTCAGCTGGCAGGACATCCGCGACGGCGCGTACGGCCAGACCCTGGTGCTCAAGGAGCCGGTCGGCGTCGTCGGCGCCGTGGTGGCCTGGAACGTGCCGTTCTTCCTGGCCGCCAACAAGCTGGGTCCGGCTCTGCTGGCCGGCTGCACCCTGGTGCTCAAGCCGGCGGCCGAGACGCCGCTGACCACGAACCTGATGGCCGAGGTGTTCGCCGAGGCCGGGCTGCCCGAGGGTGTGCTCTCGGTGGTGCCCGGTGGCGTGGAGACCGGCCGTGCGCTGACCGAGAACCCGGAGATCGACAAGTTCACCTTCACCGGGTCCAGCGCGGTCGGCAAGGAGATCGGGAAGATCGCCGCCGAGCGGCTCAAGCCGTGCACGCTGGAACTGGGCGGCAAATCCGCGGCGATCATCCTGGAAGACGCCGACCTGGACTCCACCCTGCCCATGCTGATCTTCTCCGGCCTGATGAATTCCGGTCAGGCCTGCGTCGGCCAGACCCGCATCCTGGCGCCGCGCTCGCGCTACGACGAGGTCGTGGAGAAGATCGCCGCCGCGGCGGCGGGGATGGCGCCCGGCCTGCCCGACGACGCGGCCGCCATGATCGGCCCGCTGATCAGCGAGAAGCAGCGCGAGCGCGTCGAGAGCTACATCAAGAAGGGGCTCGACGAGGGCGCCCGCCTGGTTACCGGCGGCGGCCGGCCCGAGGGTCTGGACAGTGGCTGGTTCGTGCAGCCGACCGTGTTCGCCGATGTGGACAACTCGATGACCATCGCCCAGGAGGAGATCTTCGGTCCCGTCCTGGTGGTGATCCCCTACGAGGACGAGGCCGACGCGGTGCGCATCGCCAACGACTCGGTCTACGGCCTGGCCGGTTCGGTGTACACCACCGACAACGACCGGGCCCTGGAGATCGCCAAGCAGATCCGCACCGGCACCTACGGCATCAACATGTACGCCTTCGATGCCGGCGCGCCGTTCGGTGGCTACAAGAACTCCGGCATCGGCCGCGAGTGCGGACCTGAGGGCATCGCGGGGTACTGCGAGTCCAAGAGCGTGCTGCTGCCGTTCGGTTACACGCCCGCGTCCTGACGCGACAAGACACAAACTCGCACGCTCACCGCGGTGGGCGTGCGAGTTTGTGTCTGGTGGCCGGAGTTCCGGGCGGGACTAGTCCTCGTCGGCGAACGAGTGGTGCTCGTGCGCGATCAGCCACCGGCCGTCGACCTTGCGCAAGCCCATCGTGATCCGCAGGCGCACATCGGGTTTCTCCGCGAAGTACTCGGGCAGCCCGCACCGCAGCAGCGCGTACAGGAACGCGACGTCCTCGCCCGCGCACACATCGAGCTCCACGACCTCGAACTTCGCGCCGGACGCGATGAACTCGAAGAACGGTGGCCAGCTGGCGCGGTAGTCGGCGAGGCCCCGGATCCCGTTGTGGGGCGGCTGCACATCGAACATCACGATGTCGTCGGTGTGCGCGGCGGTGACGCCGTCTGAGTCGCGGGCGCAGACCGCCTCCACCCAGCGCTCGAAGGTATACCGAATCTGGGTCTGATCGTCGTTCACGTCGGTATGGACCTTTCCCACGGTACAAACTCGTCGCGCACCTCAGAACCCCGATTCGGGCAGCTCCATCGCAGTCAGGTCGACCGCCTCGAGGACCGTCCGCTGCGCCGAGATCATCGGCAGCACGTTCTTCGCGAAGAACCTCGCGGTGGCCACCTTGCCGGTGTAGAACGCCTCGTCCTGCTTGCCCACCTCACCGTCGAGCGCGGCCAGCGCCACCTCGGCGTGCCGCAGCAACAGCCAGCCCAGCAGCGCGTCGCCCACCGCCAACAGCAGCGGAACCGATTGCAGACCAAGGCGATACAGCTGACTGGGATCCTGCTGCGACTCCACCAGGAACGCTGTCATGGCCGCCACCATGGCCTGCACATCGTCGACCGCGGTCGCGAGCAGCTTGCGCTCGTCAGCCAGTTCCGGGCGCGTCGAGGAGTCCTCGAGGTACGCCTTGATCTGCGAAACCACGTGCAGCAGTGCGCCGCCGCGGTCGCGGGCGATCTTGCGGAAGAAGAAGTCCTGCGCCTGGATCGCGGTGGTGCCCTCGTACAACGAGTCGATCTTGGCGTCGCGGATGTACTGCTCGACCGGATAGTCCTGCAGGAAGCCCGAACCGCCGAACGTCTGCAGCGACTCGGTCAGACACTGGTAAGCCCGCTCGGAGCCCACGCCCTTGACGATCGGCAACAGCAGGTCGTTGACGCGCACCGCCATTGACGGGTCCGCACCCGACACCTCGGCGGCCATCGTGATGTCCTGGTGCGCGGCGGTGTAGAGGTACAGTGCCCGCAGGCCCTCGGCGTAGGCCTTCTGCGTCATCAGGGCGCGCCGCACGTCGGGGTGGTGGATGATCGTCACCCTGGGCGCCGACTTGTCGGCCATCTGCGTCATGTCGGCGCCCTGCACGCGGGTCTTGGCGTACTCGAGCGCGTTGAGGTAGCCGGTCGACAGCGTTGCGATGGCCTTGGTGCCCACCATCATTCGCGCATACTCGATGACCCGGAACATCTGCGCGATCCCGTCGTGGCTGTCGTTGACCAGCCAACCGACCGCGGGCACCCCGTGCTGGCCGAACGTCAGCTCGCAGGTCGCCGACACCTTGAGGCCCATCTTGTGCTCCAGGCCGGTGACGAAAGCGCCGTTGCGCTCACCGAGTTCACCGGTCTCCGGGTCGAAGTGGAACTTGGGCACCATGAACAGGCTGAGGCCCTTGGTGCCCGGGCCGGCGCCCTCGGGGCGGGCCAGTACGACGTGCATGATGTTCTCGTAGAGGTCGTCGGCATCACCGTTGGTGATGAACCGTTTGACGCCGTCGAGGTGCCAGGTGCCGTCGGGCTGCGGGATCGCCTTGGTGCGGCCCGCGCCGACGTCGGAGCCCGCGTCGGGTTCGGTCAGCACCATGGTCGCGCCCCAGCCCCGCTCGACCATCAGCTTGGCCCAGTGCTTCTGCGCCTCGTTGCCGATGTCGAACAGGATGTCGGCCATCTTCGGCCCTGCCGCATAGATGAACGCGGCGGGCTGCGCGCCCAGCACGAACTCGTTGATCGCCCATTCGACGACCGCCGGTGCCGGGACGCCGCCGATCCCCTCGGCCATCCCGACGCGGAACCACTCGCCGTCGTACCAGGCGCGGTAGGACCGCTTGAACGGCTCGGGGATGCTGACGCGGTGTGTCTTCGGGTCGAATGTGGGTGGCCGGCGATCGGATTCGGCGAACGCCTCGGCGACGGGTCCCTCGGCCAGCTTGGCGGCCTCGGTGAGCATCTCGCGCACCGCTGAGCCGTCCAGGTCGCCGAACGCGCCACCGGCCAGAACCTTCTCCAGCGCCAGGGTCTCGAAGAGGTTGAACTCCAGATCCCGAATGTTGCTCCGGTAGTGGCTCATGGCGGTGTCTCCGATCGTCGCGGTTGCCGACGGTCAGCCTACGGGGATCGACTCCCCCGCTCGACCCCAGCGAGCCACGAGGAATTCGACGTTGACGGCCGGCTCGAGCAGCCGCCACTCCGAACGCATGGGCAGCAGGCGCGCGCCGGCGCCCAGCGAACAGGGCGCGTAGGCGACGATCATCTCGTCGACCAGACCGGCGGCGACGAACTGCGCGGCGACGTCGCCGCCGCCCATCACCCACACCGTCTTCCCCGCGGCCGCCTCGACCAACTGTGGGTACAGCTCGGTGACGGGTCCGGCGAAGGTGCGGACGGGGTGGCCGGCGTCGACGATCTCGGGGCGATGGGTCATCACCCACGACGGTTGCTCGTACATCCATTCGCCGGGATGGTTCTTCGCGATCCACTCGTAGGTCGCCGCACCCATCACCAGTGCGCCGACGCTCGCCGCGAACGGCGGGATCGCGAACGGCCCGTCGTCGTCGATGTCCCGGGAGGTCAACCAGTCCAGGCTGTCGTCGGCGTCGACGAGGAAACCGTCCAGGCTGGCGGCGGTGTAGTAGACGCAGCTCATGTCAGTTGCTCCTCATCCAGTCCAGTGGGTCGCCGAGCCGGGCGGATACGCCGAAGCCGGCCAGCATCGCGCGGGCGAGTTCCCGCCGGTGCGCGGAGTAGGTCAGCACGTGGGCGATGATCCCGTGCAGCTGAAAGGATTCCGGCGGCTCGCACAGCGCATCGATGACGGTGTCACCGAGCCGGCCGGCGGCGGCGAAATCCGAAATCGTTGCGCGCCAACGCTTCGCGATCGTCTCGTGGTGCGCGGACAGTTCGGCCGGGCCGGCCACGTCGGGCTGGGTCGCGGCGCGCGACGGGAAGTCCTCGCCGGCGATCGTCGCCAGCCACACCTCCTTGGTCCACACGATCGCGCCGAGCACGGCCCCGACGCTGGGCTCCTCGCCGTCCCAGTCCAGCACCGTCTGACCGGGCCGCACCGCGGCGGTCCACTGCTGCGGGTCGAGGCGGGCGGCGCAGTCGAGCAGGTGCGCGGCGTCGTCGACGTCGTGGGCCACCATCAACTCGGTGACGTCGGCGGCGGCCACCGGGCGGCCGGGTTCGTCGTCGAGCCACAGCGACTGCGGCGGATGGAAGTGCAGCCCGTTGGGTGCGGGAATCCGGAAGGGCACCGCGCCGGCCTGCGACGGCGGCCTTCCATAGGCGCGGCGGAACGCGCGGGAGAACACCTCGGTCGACGACCAGCCCTCCACGGCCGCCACCGCGGTGACCGTCTCGCCGCGTTGCAGGCGCCACGCGGCGCGTTCCAGCATGATGCGGCGCCGCAGCGCGGCCGGTGACTCGCCGGTGAGCCGGCGCACCTCGCGGGAGAAGTGGAACTCGGAGGCGTGGCTGCTACGCGCCATGCCGGCGACGTCGGTGTTGTCTGCGTCGGTGACCGCATCGAGGAGTTCACGCAGCCGGTCGCGGCGGGACGGGTCGCTCACGGTCGTTGAGTATCGTCGCCGCGGCGGCGCGCGGCCATGACTTTTCCTGCTGAGCTGTCGGCTATGGCGGGATCCCCGACCAGGTCCCGCCATAGCCATACGAAACCTATGCGAGCCGGTGCGAGAGCGCGGCGGTTTCGGGAAGGATTCGCACCGGTCCCGGCGTTCTGCGGACATGGATACCGAACACCTCACCGCGCTCGTCACCGGCGCCAATCGCGGCCTCGGCCGCCGCTTCACCGAAGAACTCATCGCCCGCGGCGCCACGGTGTATGCCGGAGCCCGCAATCCGGACACCGTCGACATACCGGGCGCGATCCCCGTTGCGCTCGACATCACCGACCCGGAGTCGGTGCGTCGCGCCGCCGAGCGGGCCGCGGACGTCAACGTCGTGATCAACAACGCCGGGGTGTCCACGGGGGCCGGACTGCTCGACGGGTCCTGGGACGACATCCGGCTGGAGATGGAGACGCACTATTTCGGCACGCTGTCGGTGACCCGCGCGTTCGCGCCGGTGATCGAGCGCAACGGCGGGGGCGCGATCCTCAACGTGCTCTCGGTGCTGTCCTGGATGCACTCCCCGGCCAGCGGCGCGTACTCGGCCGCGAAGGCCGCGGGGTGGGCGCTGACGGACGCGCTGCGGGCGGAGCTGGCGCCGCGCGGCGTGCATGTCGCGGCGCTGCACGTCGGGTACATGGACACCGACATGGTGCGTGACGTGTCGGCGCCGAAGAGCGATCCCGCTGCGGTCGCCCGGCTGGCTCTGGACGGGCTGTTCGCCGGTGATCCGGAGATCCTCGCCGACGACCTGACCCGGGCGGTGAAGGCCCAGCTCTCGGCGTCGCCCGCCGCAGCCGTTTAGAACGCCGTGAGCAGCGGGTAAACTAGCGGAGTTAGAACATGTTCCAATTCCGCGAGGGGGCCCTGTGAGCGACGACATCCAGCCGTCCGAGATCACCAAATGGGACCCCGTGCTCACCGAGCGGGTGATGAGCGTGCTCAAGCCCTTCCTGAAGGGCTACCACCGCGCGGAGGTGCGCGGACTCGAGGACTTCCCCGCCGGCGGCGCGCTGGTGGTCGCCAACCACTCCGGTGGACTGTTCGCGATGGACGTCCCGGTCTTCGCCAGCGGGTTCTACGAGAAGTTCGGGTTCGACCGGCCGGTGTACACGCTGAGCCACGACATGCTGATGGTGGGCCCGAGCGGCACGTTCTTCAAGAAGGCCGGGTTCATCCCGGCCAACCACGAGAACGCCGACGAGGCGCTGCGCTCCGGTGGTGTGGTGGTGGTGTTCCCGGGCGGGGACTACGACGTCTACCGACCCACCCTGTCGGCGAACAAGATCGATTTCGGCGGCCGCACCGGCTATGTGCGCGCCGCCCTCAACAACGGGGTGCCGATCGTGCCGACGGTCGGTATCGGCGGGCAGGAAGCGCAGCTGTTCCTGACCCGCGGCACCGAGATCGCCAAGGCGCTGGGGCCGGTGGCGCGGCTGTTCCGCACCAAGATCCTGCCGGTGTCGTTCGGTTTCCCGTTCGGACTCTCGGCAGTGCTGCCGGTCAACGTGCCGCTGCCCACCAAGATCACCATGCGGGCGCTGCCGCCCATCGACATCGTCGCCGAGTTCGGCGAGGACCCGGACATCGACGAGGTCGACGCGCACGTGCGCCGCGTCATGCAGCGCGCCCTCGACGAGCTGGCCGCCGAGCGCAGGCTACCGGTTCTGGGCTGATGCCATGGATGTCCTGGGCCGACTGAATCGCAGCCTGGGCCTGGCCTCGACCCTGGTGCGCGCCGGTGTGCTCACACCGATGCGCCCGGACAAGTACATGCGCATCCTCGGTGCCCTGCAGCGGGAGAACATGTCCGTCACCGCGGGTTTCGCCGCGGCCGCACAGCGCTGCGGTGACAGCGCCGGGCTGATCGACGACCTCGGCATCGTCACCTGGCGCGAGATCGACTGCCGTGCAGATGCTTTCGCTACAGCGCTGCAGGATCTGCCCGACGGGCCGCCGGAACTGGTCGCGCTGATGGCACGCAACCACCGCCATCTCGTCGACACCGTGATCGCCGCCAACCGCATCGGCCGCGAAGTCCTGCTGCTACACACGTCGTTCGACGCGGCGACGGTGGGCGACGTGCTGCGGCGCGAAGGCGAAGGCAAGACGCTGGTCGTCGTGCACGACGACGAGTTCACCGACACCGTCGAAACCGCACTGGCCGACCGGCCCGACACGGAGCGCATCGTGGCGTGGACCGACGCGCCGGCCGGGCGGCGCACCGTGGCGGACATGATCACCGCCTACGACGGGCGCGAGCCCCGCCGCGCGCTGACACGGAGCCGGGTCATCCTGCTGACGTCGGGCACCCCGCCCAAGGGTGTCGGACATGCCGGTGGGGATCCGCGTGCGCTTCCGACGCTGCTGTCTCAAATCCCCTGGCGCGCCGAGGAACCCGTGGTGATCGCGGCGCCCATGTGTCAGGCGTGGGGTTTCTCGCAGCTGATGCTGGCCGCGTGGGCGGCAGCTACGGTGGTCACGCGGCGCACGTTCGACCCACGGGCCACCCTGGAACTCGTCGACAAGTACCGAGCGACAGGGTTGTGCGTGACCGCCGTGATGCTCGACGACATCCTGACGGCGCCGGAGGCGGCGCTCGGCGGATTCAGCGGACACTCGTTGCGGTTCATCGCGGTGTCGGGAGCCGGCCTGCGCCCGGACCACGTCACCGCGGCCATGGACCACTTCGGCGACGTCGTCTACAACAGCTATCACGCGACCGAGACCGGCACGGTGGCCGTGGCGGCGCCGCGCGATCTGCGGGCGGCACCGGACACCGCGGGTCGGCCGGTCGAGGGCACCGAGATCCGCATCACCGACGGCACGCTGCGGGTACTGGCCGCCGGCGAAGCGGGCCGGATCCACGTCCGCAAGGCCGCACCGATCGACGGCTACACCGCGGGACGGCGCAAGGATCTGCACGACGGGTTCCTCGCGATGGGCGACATCGGGTTTCTCGACGATGCCGGGCGGCTATTCGTGATGGGCCGTGACAGCCAGAAGACCGGGGTGGACACGTAATCTCGCCCTTGACGCCGACAACCGGATGCCGCGCCACGTCACCGGCCGGAATCGCACGGAAGGATCCCCACGATCGCTTTGAAGATTCTCAAGCCTCGTCCCCTGCTGCGTGCCACCGCCGAACTGGCCAACGCCGCCAACGGTGTGCGCCCCCTGGCCCGCGAGGGCTACCTGACCCTTCCGGTGTTCGCCTTCGGGTGGCCGACCTCGGAGATGTCGCCGCTGTACATGGCCGGTTCGATGCTCGACGCGGTGCGACGCGGGATCCGCGGTGATTTCCGCGGCCCCCGCGGCAGATTCGCGTTCGGTCTCACCGCGGTGAGCTGGGCGCTGCTCTATTTGATTCACCGCCGCAACGTCGCCGCACAGCCGCATTTCGAGGATCCGCTGCGCGCGGCGCTCGGCGAGGACTACCAGGCGATCGCCGAAGCCGCGAAATCCGCGCGCCGGCGCCGGATCGGCGTGTGGCCCAACGAGTTGATCCGCCGCCGCTATGTCGAGAAGGCCGGCACTGTGCAGTACGGGCCGCACCCTTCGGTCAACCGGGCCGACATCTGGCGCCGCGCCGACCTGCCCCGCGACGGGAAAGCACCCGTGCTTCTGCAGGTTCCGGGCGGTGCCTGGGCGATCGGCATGCGCCGTCCACAGGCGTACCCGTTGTTGAGCCATCTGGCCGAACACGGGTGGGTGTGCGTGTCCATCGACTACCGGGTGAGCCCCCGCAACACCTGGCCCGACCACATCGTCGACGTCAAACGCGCCCTGGCGTGGATCAAGGAGCACATCGCCGAGTACGGCGGCGACCCGAATTTCGTGGCGATCTCCGGCGGTTCGGCGGGCGGCCATCTCGCATCACTGGTGGCCCTGACCGCCGACGACCCGCAGTACCAACCGGGTTTCGAGGACGCCGATACGTCGGTGGTCGCGGCCGTCCCGATTTACGGCCGCTACGACTGGATCTCGGCACGAGGCAGCGGCCGTAAGGAGTTCCTCGCGTTCCTGCAGCGGCTGGTGGTCAAGAAACCGCTGTCGGGTCATCGCCAGGTCTACGTCGACGCCTCCCCGTTGTACCGGGTGCGGTCCGACGCGCCGCCGTTCTTCATCCTGCACGGTCGGGACGACTCGATCATCCCGGTGCCCGAGGGACGCGAGTTCGCCTCGGCCATGGAGAAGGTGTCCACCTCGCCTGTGGTGTACGCCGAGATCCCGCACGCCCAGCACGCTTTCGACTTCTACTACGGCTCGCCGCGGGCGCATTACACCGCGCAGGCGGTCGAGGAGTTCCTGTCCTGGGTGCAGGCCCGGCGCAAGGGTCTCACCGGCTGACGTGCTCAGCGCGTCAGCAGCCGCTCCACTGCCGCGGTCAGTCGTTCGCTCCAGCTGTCGTCGATGGTCGCGGTGCGCGCCAGTTCGGCGACGTAGCTGCCGACGATCATGTCGATCAGGGTCTGGCCCTCGACTTCGTCGCAGCCGAGCACCTCGATCATGTGGGCCCGGCGGGCAGCGAGGATGGCGCGGAACGCGTCGCTGAAGTCGGGGTCCTCGTCGGTCAGGAGCGCGGCGAATCCGCCGACACCGATGCCGTGGGTGAGCACCTCGATCGAGTGCGTCACCGCCCAGCGGGCCCGCTCGGTCGGGTCCGCGTTCGCGGGCATCGAGGGGTCCAGTGCCAACTGTTCGAGGGCGGCGGCCAGCAGGGCGCGGCGGTGGGGATGGCGCCGGTACAGCGTGGTCTTGGCGATGCCGGTCGCGTCGGTGATGGCCTGCATGGTCACCGCGCGGGGGCCGCGGGCCCGCAGGAGGTCGAGCGCGGCCTGGTGGATCCGCTCGCCGACCGGGTCGGCGCGCTGCGGGGCTGTCATCTTCACCACTCCTGGGCTGGGACGGAACATTCTCAGCACGGAAAACGCTACACTAAACGTAGCGCTACGCTCCGCGTAGCGGAGCTACAAGGAGGTTCGTCATGAGGAAGTTGTGGAAGAGCATCCCGTGGCCGGTGCTGGCATACGTATTCACTCTGCTGGGCTTCGCCCTACTCGGCCTGTTCGTCGCTTCACTCGCCTACGGCGCCGCATTCGCTCCGGCACTGGGGGCGGCGATGGTCGCCGCGTGGGCCCTGGCCGTCGGATGTGTGCTGGTACGACGGCACCAGATCGAGGCGGAGGCCCCCGGGGCCGACATCGTGCTGGGCCTGGACCCGCTGCGCGGTGACACCGACCGGCGGGCGTTCGAGCGCTATCTGCAGTACTACCGCGCCCAGGGCGTGACCGAGGATGCGGCTGTCGACAAGGCTGTTCACCAGGTGCACGAAGACCAGGCGCACGAACAGCGGGCGCACGAAGAGCACGACCAGCTCGCCGCCTGACCCGAAGGGTCCGATTCAGCCCGCCGGTGGGTCCGCTAGGGAGGCCCGCCGGCGCCCGTCTGTTCGGCGAGCCGACTCAGGGAGCCACGTCGGCGAGCCGACTCAGGGTGCCATCGCGGTCTCGACCACCGTCAGCTCGGTGGAAAGCCCCGCCGCGGCGCGGATTTCGCGGAACGCCTCGATCATCGCGTCGGTCAGTTCGTGCGGATCCTCGAGCGTCTTGCCGTCCGAGAGCACCGAGATGTTGAGCTGGTCGACATAGCTCCACACGGTGATGTTGAGGCCGCTACCCGCGGTCAGCGGCCCGACCGAGTAGATCTCGGTGACCAGCGCACCGCCCACCCGGGCCCGCTCCCGCGGCCCGGGCACATTCGAGATCGGCAGGTTCATCACCTTGTTCTGGCCGTCCCGGCTCGACAACCACCGGAACAGCGCCTCGGCCGGCGCCTGCGGCAGATACGCCGACCACCGGCTGACCAGCTCGGGACCGATCAGATTGTTGCTCTCCTTACCGGCTTCGGCGGCGTCGTGGGCAGCGCGGACCCGCTCCAGCGGATCGTCGACGTCCACCGGGAGGCTCACCAATACCCCGGTGAAGAAGTTCCCGGAGATCCGGTCGGGCGAGAAGTCGAAACTGACCGGCACCGACGCCAGCAGTGGGTGGTCGGCGGCACCGTCGTGACGCAACAACAGCGTGCGCAGCGCACCGGCCGCCATCGCCAGCACCATGTCGTTGATGGTCGCGCCGAGCTGCTTACCGGTCTGCTTGACCTCGTTCAAAGACAGTGTGGCGGTGGCGAATTGACGCCTCGAGTCCAGCATGTGGTTCATGAACGACGGCGGCGGCGTGAACGGCCGGGTCAGCTCCGGGGACAGCTTGTGCGGACTCTGGCGCACCCGCCGCACACCTTGGGCGGTATAGCGCATCACCGAGGGGATCTTCGCGATCTGGCGCATGTGGTCGGCGAACGCCGTGCCCACGAGCGCGCGGCGGGAGGGCGGCGGTTCAGTGGTGTAGGAGTCACGGTCGCCACCCTCGGACAGATCCATGCCGCGGGCCAGCAGGTTGGCCGAGGCGACACCGTCGGCCAGGGCGTGGTGGATTTTGCCGAGCACCGCGATGCGGCCGTTGGCCAGTCCTTCGATGAGATACATCTCCCACAGCGGGCGGCTGCGGTCCAGCGGAGTGCTGGCCAGCCTGCCGACGGCCTCGTCGAGTTGACGGCGCCCACCGGGCGCGTCCACCCGGTAAGGCCGCACGTGGTATTCGAGGTCGACCTCGGCGTTCTCCCGCCACATCGGATGGTGGAACTTGAACGGGATGTCGACCAGCTCCCAGCGGAAGGGGTCCAGCTTGTAGAGCCTGCTGTGGATGACCTTGCGGAGCTCCTCCACACCGAACGTGGCGCCGCCGAGATCGTCGAGCTGGATCACCGCCAACTTCAGTGTGTGCATGTGCACGTTGGCCGTTTCGCTGTACAAAAGCACAGCATCCCACCCGCGAAGCCTTTTCACGACGCCTCCTCCTGTGCCGGAGGCGACTATATAACCTGCTTGTCCGCGACCAGACTGTGGTTTCGGTGAACATGGTTGAGGAACAAGCCGATTGCCGTCGACATCGCCCCCGTACGGGCGCCGTCGGTCATGTCAAAACCGTGTCCGGCACCGGGCAACTCGACGTAACCCACCGCCGACCGCGACACACCGCGCATCCGCTCCACGAAGCTGCGCGCCTGCGCCACCGGGATGACGCTGTCACCGGTGCCGTGCACCACCAGGAACGGCGGCGCGTCCGGATGCACCTGCGCCATGGGCGACGCCTTGCGGAACACGTCGGGATGCTTGTCGATGGAGCGCTTGACGACAACCCGCTCGAGGAAGTCGACGAAGCGCACCCGCTCAACGGTCGACTTGTCCTCCCAGTCGTAGCGGCCGTAGATGCCGACCACCGCGTCGACCGAGGTGTCAGAGCCCTCGGGGAGTTCGTCCTGGAACTCGGGATCGTTCGCCGTCAGCCCGGCCAGCGCGGCCAGGTGGCCACCGGCCGAACAGCCCGCGACGGTGACGAAGTTACGGTCCCCGCCGAAGCGGTCGACGTTGGCGCGCGCCCAGGCGATCGCGGTCTTGACGTCGGCGATGTGCGCCGGCCAGCGATGGTGCGGCGACACCCGGTAGTCGATGGACAGACACACCCAGCCCTGCTCGGCGAGATGCGACATCAGCGCGTAACCCTGCAGGATCCGGCTGCCGTGCACCCAGGCGCCGCCGGGAACGAAGATCATCACCGGCGCCGGCTCGGCCGGCAGGTCATCGCGCCGCCACACGTCGAGCAGTTGCGTGGCCCGGGGACCGTAGCGGACGGACGTGCGGTGCACGTGGCGCCGGTGGTCGCGCATCCGCCACAACGGCGGGGTGCGCTCGGCCGCCGGCCACTCGATCTCCAGATCCTGCGGGTTCACGATGCCGCGCAGAGCGGCCTCGGTGACCGCGTTGGTGCAGTCCCGCTGCGCCTGCTTCAGCTCCGGATCGGCCGGATTCAGCAACGCCTTGGTGGTCGCGGAGAGGACGTCCGGGGCGTGGCGGGACCCCCAGATGGCCGCGGCGGCCAAAGCGCCCAGCGGCTCAAGATGTTTGCCGATCACCGGAAGGGACGCCGAGGCCACGCTGGCGGCCAGCATGTAGTCGGACGGTCCGGCTTTCAGCAACCATTGCAAGCGAGTGGTGAAGGTGGGGCCGGGGTATCGAACGTCCGGGCGTTCCGTCATTGCGCGAGCGTACCCCCGGCACCGGGAACCAAACAGACAATTGCCTCCAAGTTGTCTACTTCTTTTTCAGACGTTGCACATTTGTGACCCCGATCACATTTTCGGCTCTTCCGGACCTGGTTCCGCCCCGTCGGTAGGTTCGGGCTTCGTGAGTAAGTCCGCGCTTGCCATCACCGACGACCACCTGGCCCTGGCCGACGCCGCGACCGGACAACTCGACCGGCTCGACGCACTCGGACAGGCACGGGCAACACTGGCCGACGGACCAGCCCATCCCGCCCAGATCTGGTCGGCCGCAGTCGAACTCGGATGGACCGGCCTGGCGGTGGCCGAGCAGTACGGCGGGTCGGGCTTCGGCCTGGCCGAGCTGGCCGTGGTCCTGGAATGCCAGGGCCGCCGCCTCTGCCCCGGGCCGTTCCTCCCCACGGTGACGGCGGCCGTGGTGCTCGACCGGTGCGGCGACGACGAACTGCGGGGCGAACTGTTGCCCGGCCTGGCCGGCGGGGACACCGTCGCCGGATTCGCGGCCGGCGGGGCGTTGACACTCGCCGCGGGGGCCGCCGACGGTGAGATCGGTGCGGTCCTCGGCGCGCCGGACGCCGACATCCTGATGGTTCTCGCAGGTGAGGACGTGTTGGTCGTCGACCGCGGCGCCGACGGCGTCTCCGTCACGGCGCTGGATTCCCTGGACACCACGCGCACGCTGGGGTCCGTCCGGTTCACCGGCGTTGCCGTCGCACCGCACCGGGTACTGCGCGGCGCCGCCGCGCAGGCCCGGGCGGCGTTCCGGATCCTCGCCGCCGCCGAGGCCGTCGGCGTGGCCTGGGCGGCGCTGGAGATGGCCGTGGACTACGCGAAGGTGCGCGAGCAGTTCGGCCGCACCATCGGCACCTTCCAGGCCGTCAAGCACCACGCCGCCGACATGCTCGTCCACGCCGAGACCGCCACCGCGGCCACCTGGGACGCGGCCCGCTCCGACCGCCTCGGCGACGCGCAGTACGCCGCGGCGGTGGCCGCGGCGCTGACCTGCCGTGCACAGATCTTCAACGCGCAGAACAACATTCAACTCCACGGCGGTATCGGGTTCACCTGGGAGCACGACGCGCACCTGTATCTGCGCCGGGCCCGCACGCTTTCGGCGCTGGTGTCCGACGGCGCCGACCCGGTGCTCGACGTGGTGGACCTGCAGCGTCGCGGCCAGGCGCACGGCGCGTCGTTCTCGCTGCCGCCGGAGGCCGAGGGGTACCGCGACCAGGCGCGGGAGGCCGCGCAGCGCATCGCCGATCTACCCGCCGAGCAGCAGCGCGACGCGCTCGTCGACTCGGGATATCTGGTTCCGCACTGGCCGAAACCCTGGGGCCGCGGCGCCGACGTCCTCGAGCAGCTGGTCATCGAGGAGGAGTTCGCCGACGTCTCGCGACCCGACATGGGCATCACCGGATGGGTGGCGCTGACGATCGCGCAGGCCGGTACCGAGGAGCAGCGGGAACGCTGGGTGGAGCCGGTGCTGCGCGGCGAGGTGATGTGGTGCCAGCTGTTCTCCGAGCCCGGCGCGGGCTCCGACGCCGCGGCGGTGCGCACCGCGGCCAAGAAGGTCGACGGCGGCTGGCGGATCACCGGCCAGAAGGTCTGGACCAGTCTCGCGCACCTGTGCCAGTGGGGTCTGGCCACAGTGCGCACCGATCCCGACGCCCCCAAGCACGCCGGCGTCACGATGATGGCGGTCGACATGTCCGCCGACGGGGTCACGGTCAATCCCCTGCGCGGCATCACCGGTGACTCGCACTTCAACGAGGTGTTCTTCGACGACGTGTTCGTCCCGGATTCCGACGTCGTCGGCGACGTGAACAAGGGCTGGCTGGTGGCCCGGGCGACGCTGGGCAACGAACGGGTCTCCATCGGGGGCGGTTCGGGAGCGCCCACCGCCGTCACCCCGGCCGACCTGGTGGGGCTGCTCGACGCCGCACCCGACGGTCAGACCCGGGTGCGCACAGCCGGCGAGGTCATCGCCGAACTGCACACCCTCAAACTGCTCAACCTGCGCCGCGCCACCCGGGCCCTCGCGGGTGCCGAGCCCGGCCCCGAGGGCAACGTCACCAAGCTGCTGCTCGCCGAATCGGGGCAGCGGCTGACCGAGCTGGCCGTCGAGCTGGCCGGCACCGACGCGGTCACCGGGCGAAACGACCTACTCATGCGCGCTTACCTGGGCAACCGCGCGATGACGATCGCGGGCGGCACCTCGGAGATCACCCGCAACAGCATCGCCGAGCGGATCCTCGGTCTCCCCCGTGACCCGTTGCTGAAGTGAGCCCCTCCACCGGCGGCCGTGCGCATACTGGGCGAGTGTCGACAGCCCAGATTCATCCCGAGTTGCGTCGCGCGGCGCGCATCCTGCCCAAACAGATCGTCACCCCGCCGGTGTTGCCGTTCATGCGGTCGGCCAGCCGGTTGATGTGGCGCAGGGCGCGCAACGATGCGGCGGCGCTGACGCTGCCCTCCGGGGTCGAGGTCCGTCTGCACCGGCCCGAGGGCCGGACCGGCGCGGGGCCGGCGCTGCTGTGGATCCACGGCGGCGGCTACGTGATGGGTGACGCGGCGCAGGACGACGTGCTGTGCCGGCGGTTCGCGCAGGAACTCGGGGCCACCGTGGTCGCGGTCAACTACCGGCTGGCACCCGAACACCCTTACCCCACACCGCTGGAGGACTGCTACACCGCGCTGCAGTGGATGACCACGCTGCCGTCGGTGGACGAGGCCCGGGTGGCGATCGGTGGTGCGAGCGCCGGTGGCGGGCTGGCCGCGGCGCTGGCTCTGCTGACCCGTGACCGTGGTGAGATCGACGTGGCCGCACAGATTCTCGTGTATCCGATGGTCGACGACCGCACCGCGGAACGCACCGACCTCGACCACCCCGGCCAACGCCTGTGGACCAACGCCAGCAACCGGTTCGGCTGGTCGGCCTACCTCAAGGACGCCGACCGTGACGTCGCGGTGCCGGCCCGGCGCACCGACGTGGCCGGACTGCCGCCGGCGTGGATCGGTGTCGGCACCCTGGATCTGTTCCACGACGAGGACCTGGCCTACGCCGAACGGCTCCGGGCCGCCGGGGTGCCCTGCGAGGTCAAGGTGGTCGAGGGCGCGTTCCACGGGTTCGACGGCATCGCCCCGAAAGCCCGGGTATCCCTTGACTTCTTCGAAAGCCAGTGCGCGCTGCTGCGGGCGGCGTTCGCGCCGGCCGCGGCCTGACCCGATCAGTCGCGCTGGTACACCATCTCGCCGGCGATCACGGTCGCCGCGACCATGCCGGCATCCAACTCGGCCAGCGCCTGTTCGGGGGGTGCGGCCAGGATGCACAGATCGGCGGGGGTGCCGACGGCCACCGTCCGCGCGATGGCGGGGCGGTGCGCCTCACCGGTGAACATCGCGACCGCGTCGGCAGGTGAGATCCGTTCGGCGGCACCGAGAATCGCACCGGACCCAGTGGTCCGGCGCACCGCGGCCCGCATGGCCGCCCAGGGATCCGGCTCGCCGAACGGCGTGTCCGTCGAGAAAGCCACCGGGACACCGGCTGCGCGCAGCGTCGCCACCCGCCACAACTCGTGGTGTTCGGCGGCGGGCACGTCGGTCCGGTACTGGTCGCCGCGTTCGGCGACGAAGTTGGGTTGGGTGACCACGGTGACGCCGGCTGCCGCGAGCGCGGCGACGCTGCCGTCGGGCACCACCGCGGCGTGCTCGATGCGGTCCCCCGGGTGGCGACCGGCACCGCGCAGCGCTTCCAGCGCGACGACGAGCTGCGCGGCGGTGACGCAGTGCAGCGCCACCGGGATGCCTGCGGTGTGCCGGCCGCTGATCCACGCCGTGAGTGCGTCGAGGTCGAGGTCGTCGTCGTGCAGGATGCGTTTGCCCGGCGCGAGGATGTGCAGCCGCTGCCGCAGTACGCCATCCCGGCCCGCCGCACGCAGTCCCGCGATTGATTCGTCGTCGAGATCCGGTGTGGCATCGGTGATTCCGGTGACTCCGTACTCACAGAGTTGCGCACTCCACGCGGACAGATCCGGTTCGGCGCGGTGCAGCGCCGACGACCAGCGTGGATCGGCACTGGCCAGTACGCCGTCGGGGTGTCCGGCCAAACCTAACCGGGACAGGCCGGCGGAGTTGACGAACCACAGCACGCCGCTGCGGTGCTGCACGCGGACCGCGACGTCGGGGCAGACGGTGTCGAGTACCGCGCGGTCCAGGGGTCCGGCCACAGCCTCGTGATAACCGACCGCGCGTACCCAGCCGTCGGGGTCGGGCCGCGATGCGGCCAGCACCCGACCCAGATCGGCCAGGCCGGTGACGTTTTCGGGTCCGACGCGCACGGAGGTGCGCGCCGCTGCGGCCGCGCGGACATGGAGATGGTGATCGTGCAGCCCGGGCAGCACGGTACCGCCGGCCGCGTCGTACACCGATTCTCCTGGGCGGGGCCGTAACCGGGGCGCCATCACGTCGATGTCCACGCCGAAGCGGATGTCGGTACGAGTGCCGTCGAGCAACCTCGCGCGTGCGATCAGCATGCGTCCGCCAGTCGCTGCGCGGCGATCCGGTCAACGACGTCGTTGTGTGCGCCCAGTTCCGCTGCGGCGCCGGCGATCTCGGGAGGATCGGCCGCGACGACCGGGTTTCCGCGCGGCAGGTCGGCGTAACCGGACGCCACCGCGGCCATCGAGATGTCGACGAGCGCGCCACCGCCACGCTGCCGGGCCGACAGCACCGCGCGGGCGGCGTGCAGACCGGTGAGCGGGTCGGCGACGGCGTCGGCGCAGAACCGGGGTGCGGCGGCGGACCCGTCGATGAGACCGCCGGCCACCGCCGCGTCGTCGCCGAAGGCGACCCAGTCGGCGCTGGGCGCCTCGGCGCCGTGGCCGGTGATACGCAGCCACACCCTGCCCGGCCGGGCCGGCACCTGATCCGGTCCCAGACCACGGCGGCGCAACCCATCGGGCCGGGAGGACTCGATGACGACGTCGGCAGCAGCCAGTAGTGCGCGCAACGCGTCCGGCCGGGTGAAATCGGCCAAATACGAGAGCTTTCCGCCATTGATCCAGTCGAAGAAGGCCACCGGGCCGGCGCGGGTGCCGTCGGGCCGCGCCGCGCTCTCGACCTTGACCACGGTGGCGCCGGCGCGGGCCAGCAGCGCACCACACAAGGGGCCGGCCCACATCGACGACAGGTCGACGACCAGTGCGTCGCGCAGCGGACCGTGTGCGCGCTCGCCGATCCGCGTCACCACCGGCTCCTGCGGACGCGCCTCGCCGTACACCCCCACCGGCAATCCGAGCAGCCGGGCCCGCTGCGCGAGTTCCAGCACCCCTGCGTGGCGGACCCAGTGCGCCACGGCGTCCCAGGGATCCTCGATCTGGTCGGCCTCGACGAGCGCGGCGACCGCCGCCACGTCGTCGGGTCGCGACAGCGTCAACGCGCACCACCCGTCGGGTCCCGGCAGCAGGTGCGACGCTCCCCCGGCCGAGACCAGCCCCGCCGCCGGCAGGCCGAGCAGCGCCGCCCGGCCGGTCAGCAGTTCAGCCGCGTCGACGACCACCCCGGCCAAATCTGCGACCTCCCGCGCCACGTCCCGCGCCTGCTCGAGCACGGCGCCGGGAACGGTCACGGAGGTCACTGCTTCATTGTCGGTGACGGGCGGTCTAGAACATCAACGCGGTGAACCGCCAGTCCAGGACTTGCCGGTCGGCGCCGCCGGGGGCGGGTCCTGCGCCGGCGGCATACACCACCGACCGCAGCCGCAGGCGCCCACCCCGGCCGTCGGGCAGCGGGTCGGCAGACTCGACGGTCAGCTCGCTGTAGAGGGTGTCGTTCTCGTGGACCGGGCCGGTGTGGTCGCAGGACTCCCACTGCAGCACCGTCACCAGGTTCGGCAGCAGCCGGCAGGCCTGGGCCAGCGCGAGACCTACGGTGTGCCCGCCGTAGACCAGACGTTGTCCGGCGACCCGTGAGTCATGGTGGGTGGCAGCGATGTTGAGCGACAGGCGGGCCAGTTCCGGTGCGCTGGACACGACATCGGCGGTGCTGTGGCCCACCGCGCCGGACAGCGACGCGTCGAAGTGGGCGCCGGGCACCCGGGCGCGGAAGGCGTCGGCGTCCCAGTCGGCGGTGGGATCGGGATCGGGCCCGAGGTCGGTCCCGATGCCGGACAGGTCGTCACGGTGGCCAGTGTCGGTGGCCGCGTCGCGCAACGGCAGCATGGCGCAACGGTAGAAGTCGAGCACCAGCCGACCCGACCCGTCCACCGTGGTCATCCGTAGCGCGGCCAGCCCGGTCGACGCGCGTCCCGGTTTGGCCGAGTTCTGCTTGAGCCCAACCACTTCGGTGCGGGTGGACAACGTTTCGCCGATCAGCGGGAACCGGTGGAACCGCAGCCCACGGTAGAACAGGTTCGCCTTGACCCGCTGGGTCACCAGCGTCGACTGGCCGATCGCGACGTCACACACCAGGCCCGGATGCGCCAGCGCCGCGGTGCCGCCGGTGACCGCCGCGGTCAGCTCGGCGTCCAGCGCCAGGCGCATCCGGTCACCCAGAATGCTCTGGTGCGCGGCGGCGACGCCGGGCGTCAACGTCATCGAGGGCGCCGAGTCGAACACCTGCCCGACGTGGAGATCCTCGAAATACGGGCCGTCGGCGAATGGGCCGTGCACAGTCACAGTCGGCCATGCTGGCATCGGGTTCTGGAGGGTGTCAACGCGCCGACACCGTACCTTTACCCACGACACCTTTAGCCACGACGACAGGTGCGACGCGAAGGAGGCCCCGTGGACGACCGGTTGAGCGATGAAGAGGCGATGCTGGTCGAGACGGTGCGCACCTTCATCGACCGCGACGTCAGGCCGTCGGTTCGCGACGTGGAGCACGCCAACACCTATCCCGAGGCGTGGATCGAGCAGATGAAACGCATCGGGATCTACGGGCTGGCCGTGCCCGAGCAGTTCGGTGGTACCCCGGTGTCGACGAGGTGCTACGTGCTGGTCACCCAGGAGTTGGCGCGCGGCTGGATGAGCCTGGCCGGCGCCATGGGCGGGCACACCGTGGTCGCCAAACTGCTCGACCTGTTCGGCACCGACGAACAGAAGCAGCGGTACCTCCCGCAGATGGCGACCGGTGAGATCCGCGCGACGATGGCGCTGACCGAGCCCGGCGGCGGCTCGGACCTGCAGAACATGACGACCACCGCGCTGCCGTGCGACGGCGGCGGGCTGACCATCAACGGGGCCAAGACCTGGATCAGCAACGCGCGCCGCTCCGGTCTGATCGCGCTGCTGTGCAAGACCGACCCGGCGGCGACGCCGCGGCACCGCGGCATCTCGGTGGTGCTCGTCGAGCAGGGTACGACCGGGATGTCGGTGTCCCGCGATCTGCCCAAGCTCGGCTACAAGGGCGTGGAGAGCTGCGAGCTGTTGTTCGAGGACTGCCGGGTCCCGGCGTCCGCCGTGCTCGGCGGCGAACCCGGCCACGGCTTCGCGCAGATGATGAAAGGCCTGGAAACCGGCCGAATCCAGGTGGCATCGCGCGCGCTCGGCGTCGCCACCGCCGCGCTCGATGACGCCCTGCGGTACGCCCAGGACCGGGAGAGTTTCGGGCAGCCGATCTGGAAGCACCAGTCCGTCGGCAACTACCTGGCCGACATGGCGACGAAACTGACTGCGGCACGCCAACTCACGCTGTACGCGGCCGACCGGTACGACAGCGGTGAGCGCGCGGACATGGAGGCCGGCATGGCCAAACTGTTCGCCTCCGAGGTGGCCATGGAGATCGCGCTGAACGCGGTGCGCATCCACGGCGGGTACGGCTACTCCACCGAGTACGACGTCGAACGGTACTTCCGCGACGCTCCCCTGATGATCGTCGGCGAGGGCACCAACGAGATCCAGCGCAACGTCATCGCCGCCCAGCTCGTCGCGCGCGGCGGCATCTGAGCGCCTGTCACTTCGCAGCTGTCGCGGCACCTGTCATTCTGCCGCTGTCGCGGCGATACTGCCGAGGAGTTTGAGGGCGTCACCACTCGGCGTCGCGGGCTCGGCGTCGTAGACCACGAGTTCCTGACCCGGCGCCGAGCGTACGTCGAAGGTCTGCATTCCCAGCGTCAGTTCGCCGACTTCGGGGTTCCGGAATGTCTTGGTGGCCAACGATTTCCGCCGGGCATCGTGACGCTCCCAGAGCGACCGGAACTCCTCGCTGCCGTCGAGCAGCTCGACCAGCACCGCACGGATGCGCGGATCATCCGGTGCGGCACTGTGACCCATCCGGAAGCCGGCGACGGCGTCGCGGGCCACCGCGGGCCAGTCGGCGTAGAAGTCACGCGCCCGCGGGTCGGTGAAGATCAGCATCATCATGTTGCCGCGGACGCCGAGCTCCCCGAACAGAGCGCCGGCCAACGGGTTGGCGGCCAGGATGTCGTAGGCGCGGTTGTAGACCAGCGCCGGATTGTCCGGCCACGCCTCCATCAGACGCAGCAGCGCCGGGTCCACCTGGTCGGACACCGCGCGGCTCTGCGCGCGCGGCGCGAGGCCGGCCAGCCGGAACAAGTGGTTGCGGCCGTCGTCGTCGAGGCGCAGCGTGGCCGCCAGCGCGTCGAGGACCTGTACCGACGGTGACCGCTCCCGGCCCTGCTCGAGCCGGCTGTAGTAGTCCACGCTGACCCCGGCCAGCATCGCGACCTCCTCGCGGCGCAGCCCCGGGACACGGCGCACACCGCTGGTGGTCAGGCCCACGTCGGCGGGTCGCAGCGCACCGCGGCGGCTCCTGAGGTACTCCCCGAATTCGGCCACCGTGTCAGCGTAGGAGTTTCGCGGTCTGAAAAGCAGGGGTGCAGCGCACCCTGGTTGTCCGCGCGGGTTCCCCCGACGCTGGAGTCATGAGTGAGAAGAAAATCGTCCTGGTCACCGGAGCCAGCAGCGGTATCGGTGAGGCCGTCGCGGAGCGGCTGGCCGCCGACGGACATCACGTGGTCGCCGGAGCCCGGCGCGAGGACCGACTGCAGGACCTGGCCCGCCGCGTACGCGACGCCGGCGGCAGCATCGACGTGCGCCGCCTCGACGTCACCGACCGTGCCGACGTGGCCGCGTTCGCCGACACCGCCGTGGCGGCCCACGGCCGGGTCGACGTCCTGGTCAACAACGCCGGCGTGATGCCGCTGTCCCGGCTCGACGCCCTGCTCATCGAACAGTGGGACCGCATGATCGACGTCAACATCCGCGGCCTGCTGCATGGAATCGCCGCTGTACTACCGCATTTCGAGCGTCAGCGCAGCGGGCATGTGATCACGGTGGCGTCGGTCGGAGCGCACGAGGTGGTGCCGACCGGGGCGGTGTACTGTGCCACCAAGTTCGCCGCCTGGGCGATCACCGAAGGCCTTCGGCTGGAGGCGGATCCGTCGATCCGGGTCACCACCGTCTCGCCCGGCGTGGTGGAATCCGAACTGGCCGACACCATCACCGATCCGACCGCGGCGGCGGCGATGCGCGACTACCGCGCCGCGGCGATCTCACCCGACGCCATCGCGCGGGCGATCGCCTACGCGATCGGCGAGCCGGCCGACGTGGACGTCAACGAGGTGATCGTGCGGCCGGCGCGGCAGCGCTGACCTTTCCGAAGCCGATCACCCGATTTCGTCGACCAGGCCCCACCGCAGCGCGGTCGCGGCGTCGATCGACCGGCCGGACAGCACCAGATAGGCTGTGCGCCAACGCCCGATCCGGCGGGTGATGCTGACGGTGCCGCCAGCCCCCGGGATCAGGCCCAGAGCCAGTTCGGGCAGCCCGAGTACCGCGTCCGGATGGCAGCGCACCCAGCCGCAGAACGCGGCCATCTCCAGCCCGCTGCCCTGGACCTGGCCGTGGATCTCGGCGCGGCAGGCCCGGCCCAGCCGGGCGGTGAGCTCGGCGAGCACCAGCGCGGGGCTGTACCGGGTGCGGGCCAGGTGCGCGCTCGCCGGGTCGGTGAACGTCCCGAACTCGGCGAGGTCGCCGCCGCTACAGAACGACGGCCCGTTGCCGACCAGCACCACCTCGCGTACCGACGGGTCGAGCCGAGCCACCTCGAGTGCGTCCAACAGCGCGGCACGGGCGTCGGTGGAGAAGGCGTTGTGCCGGTGCGGCCGGTTGAAGGCGATGCGCAGACAGTCGTCGACACGTTCGGCGACCACCGGGTCGGCGGTCACCGGGACCTGCGCCGGGCCCCGCTGCGCCAGCCAGCGGGCGAATTCCGCGCCGGCCTGCAGCGTCGAATAGGCCAGCGACTCGGTGATCAGCCCCGCGAACGCCGGGCCCGCCGGGTCCAGCGCGCGCAGCACGTCGTCGCAGACCGCGGCGGACTGCGGCCAGTGCGCCACCCGCTCCGCGATCCGGGCGAGGTCCGCCTCCACCGACGCCACGGTCACCGTCCGCGGATCGTCGGACGGCGCCTCGGTCAGCGTGAAGGTGGCGTCGTCGGCCGACTCCGCCGCCACCAGCGCACCGTCGACCACGCGGACATGCTTCACGAGTACTTCTTTATCAGCTCTCCCTTGAAGAGCTTGCCGGTGTCGGTGCGCGGCAGCTGGGCCTCGAACGAGATCGTCCGCGGGCACTTGTAGTGGGCGAGCCGGTCGCGCAGCCAGTTGATCAGCTCCTCGGCGAACTCCGGCGTCGCGTCGGCAGGGTCCACGGTCTGCACCGCGGCGGTCACCCGCTGGCCCATCTCGTCGTCAGGCACCCCGAACACCGCTGCGTCCATCACCTTCGGATGGGTGACCAGCATGTTCTCGGCTTCCTGCGGGTAGATGTTCACGCCGCCCGAGATGATCATGTGGTGCCGGCGGTCGGTGAGGTACAGGTAGCCCTCCTCATCGACGTAGCCGATGTCGCCAACGGTCTTCCAGCCCTTCGGATGTCGCGAGGACTCCGTCTTGGTCGGGTCGTTGAGGTACTCGAAGTCGTAGCCGCCCTCGAAGTAGATCTCACCGGCCTGCCCCGGCGGCAGCTCGTTGCCGTCCTCGTCGCAGATGTGCAGCGTGCCGGTGAGCGGACGGCCGACCGAGCCCGGGTGGGTCAGCCACTCCTCGGCGGTGATCAGCGTGGAGCCGTGCGCCTCGGAGGACGCGTAGTACTCGTCGACGATCGGTCCCCACCAGTCGATCATCTGCTTCTTGATCTCCACCGGGCACGGCGCGGCCGCGTGCATGACGCGTTCGAGGCTGGACACGTCGTAGGCCTTGCGCACCTCCTCCGGCAGCTTGAGCATCCGGGTGAACATCACGGGGACGAACTGGCCGTGGGTCACCTTGTGCTTGGCGATCGCGTCCAGCGTGCCCTCGGCGTCGAACTTCTCCATGACCACGGTGGTGATGCCGCCGGCCTGGGTCTGCATCGACCACACCGACGGCGCGGTGTGGTACAGCGGGGCGGGGCTGAGATAGACGGCGTCGGGGTGCATCCAGAACGACACCAGCGCGGCCATCAGACCGGGCGACTCGGACGGATGCACATGCGGCAGTTCGCGTTTGATGCCTTTGGGCCGGCCGGTGGTGCCCGAGGAGTACTGCAGCAGGTCACCCTCGATCTCGTCGGCGATCGGCGTGTCGGGCAGGTCGGCGACACACTCCGGATAACTGCGCCAGCCCTCCAAGGTGCTGGAGGCGCTTGTCGCCGACGGTTCGGCTCCGTCGGCGATCACCAGGAGGTCCGGCAGCCCGTTCGGGAGCTCGTCGGCCAGCCCGGCCAGGGTGTCCTCGAGCTTGGCCGAGCCGACGATGGCCTTGGCGTTGCTGTTGTCGACGATGTAGGCGGCCTCGGCGGCGGTCAGGTGGGTGTTGATCGGCACGTAGTAGAGGCCGGCGCGGCGGGCAGCCCACATCACGGCGTGGATGTGCTCGTTGTTCTCCATCAGGATCGCGACGGCGTCGCCCTCGACCAGGCCTGCGTTGCGGAACAGGTGCGCCAACCGGTTCGCGCGGGCTTCCAGTTCGCCGAACGTCACGACCGTGCCGGATGGATACATGATGATGGCGGGCTTGTCAGGGGTGGCAACGGCGGTGTCGCGGATCTGCATGGCCAAACTGTACTCAAGAACACTTGACACGCGTCAAGTGCGGTACGCGATCATGCCGGGGCGAAATTGCCGTGGAAGCCCTGCGGGATGTGGTGGGTCAGCGCGGCCGTCGCGACCGGCCCTGTCGACGGGTCCTTCGCGTCCAGGATGACCAGCTGCGAGGCATGGCGGTCGGCTTGATACTCGACGGTCAGCAGCCAGCCGTCGTCCTCGGCGGTGGCGCCGGGGCGCGGCGTGAACACCGGCTCGCAGAAGCTGTTGCCGGGCGCCGAGGCGGGATGGTGGCGTTCGGCCTGACTGGTCAGGTCCAGCTTGGTGACCGTGTCGTAGAACGCGCCGAGCCGCTGCCGGGTGTTGTAGTACGCGTACCGGTGCGGGCGTCCCTCGTGGGCCGGGTGATGGCGCGGGAACTCGCATGGACTGTCGCTCAGCGGTTCGCTCGTGACCCGGCCTGATGCGGTGACCCGGAACCGGGTGAACTCCGACGGAACGTCATCGAGCGGGCTGGTGTGGAACCGTGCGATGCGCTCCATCAGGCCGCCGTCACCGTAGGTGATGGCGTCGACGACGACGTCGTCGCCGTCGTCGAACGCGTTGCTCAGGTGGAACTGCAGCACCGCGTCGCACTCGACGCGACGGATCGGGCCGCCGTCGCGGGGCACCAGGACGAACACGCTGCCCTGCTCCGGTCGGTACCGCAGGGTGTCCCCGATGGTGGCGCGGCCCAGCAGCACCGGCACCGCGTCGGGAATCAGCGGGGTCACCAGGAACACCAGGTAGCGCTCGGTGATCGCGAAGTCGTGCACCATCGCGGTGTAGGGCAACGGCGCGGAGCGGAAGTGCCGCAGCCGGCCGGTGCGGTCGGTGCGGTAGATGCGCAGATGCGGGCGTGGCAGCAGCTCGACACCGAAGTTGAACATCGCGCCGCTGGCCGGGCAGAAGCTCGGGTGCGCCGAATAGCTTCCCAGCCAACGTAATTCGCCGCCGAAACGGCGGACGCCGAGGGTCTCGAGGGTATCCGGGTCGAGCTCGTGCGGGGGCCCGGCCTCCCACAGCGCGTAGAGGTGCCCGGCGTGCTCGACGATGTTGGTGTTGGCCAGGTTCGGCGGCACCCGCCCGATGTTGGACCGCCAGCCGCCGGGTGCAGCGGTGCCCATGTGGCTGACCGACCCCTTGCCGCGGTAGTGCCGGGTGCGCACGTAGCGGTTGCGGTAGCGCACGCCGTCCGCGTCGATCGTGAACGCCGAGACCATTCCGTCGCCGTCGAAGAGGTGGCGCAGCGGGCGGCCGGCATGGTCTTCCCAGCGGCCCGGGCCGTTGCGGTACAGCGTGCCGCGCAGCTCGGCGGGGATGGTGCCGGTGATGTGCTCGACGCGGTAATCACGTTCGGTGTACTGCGGTTCGCTGACTCCGAGGCTGCTCAGGTCCGCCGGACCCAGCCGGGACAGCTGCGCGTGGGCGGTTCGGCGTTCGTCGTCGGGCAGCGCATCGAGGTAGCGGCGCAGCGCCGGGAACGGGGTCAGATCCACCGAGGGGTCCAGCGATGCCGTCACGACCCTCCTCCTCACTGAGACTGAACATCAAATTAGTCTCAGTGGAGTCTGTCGGTCAACATCCCACGGCGCATCCGTGCGGTAAAAATGCCGTGATGCCCTCCACCCGGTCATTCGACGCGCTCGTGCAGTCAGCGCTGACGCTCATCGCCGAGCGTGGCGTCGATGCGCTGACGCTGCGCGACGTCGCGGCGCACGCACACGTGTCGCGCGCGACCGCGTACCGGGAGTTCGGCGACAAGGACGGGCTGATCGGCGCCGTCGTCCAGCACGAGGTCGCCCTGATGTTCGCCGCGGTCCAGGCCGACGTCGACCTCGCCGCGACGCAGCCCGAACAGGTCGCGTCCGTCGTCGTCTCGGCGCTGCGCTATCTGCGCGGCCACGCCGCGTTCACCTATGTCCGCACGCACGAACCGCACTGGCTGCTGCACGCCGCGCTGGCGATCGGGGACGCCCGTATGGATCTGGTGCAGACGGTCGCGAGCGTGGTCAGCCCCGCGGTCGGCATCAACGCCGACGGCCTGCGAGTCAGCGAGGTCCAGGCCGCCGAACTCGTAGTGCGGGCGGTGCTGTCGCACGCGCTGATCGAGAACAGCTCACTGACCGACGAGGAGGTCGGCGCGGCGGTCGCGCACGCGATCATCGCCGGCTGACAGCCCCCGCGAGCAGACGCGGCTGAAGGGTCGCGAGGTACCGATACCCGGATTTACGATGACGCCGAGCGACAGATCCGAGGTGGTCCCATGTGGGTGACAGACAGGCTGTGAGCGCTCATGACCGCGTCCTCGGGAATCCTGACCTTTCTGTTCACCGACATCGAGGGGTCCACCCTGCTTTGGGAGCAGGACCCGGAGGCGATGCGGTCGGCATTGACCGCTCATGACGCGGTGCTGCACGAAATTATCGATGAGCACGGGGGCCGACTGTTCAAACACACGGGCGACGGAGTCTGCGCGGCCTTCCACTCCCCTCATGCCGCTGTCAGAGCAGCGATAGAGGCGCAGAAGCGATCGCCACTACCGGTGCGCATCGGCCTGGCCACCGGTGAAGCAGAACCCCGGGCCGACGACTACTTCGGACCGGTGCTCAACCGGACCGCCCGGGTGATGTCCGCAGGGCATGGCGGACAGATACTTCTCGACGCCGCCACCGCAGGCCTACTCACCAGCGTCGAGCTGGTCGGTCTCGGACCGCGGCGACTGCGGGGCATCCTCGACCCCGTCACTCTCTATCAGGTGCGCGCGCCGGGGCTGGAAACCGACTTCCCACCGCTACGCACCGTCGACTCGACGCCGGGAAACCTACGATCGCCGACTAGTAGCTTCGTGGGCCGAGAGGCGGAACTTGCCGGGTTGGCAGCGGCAATCGGACGCCATCGCCTCGTGACCCTGACCGGTGTCGGAGGGGTGGGCAAGACACGGCTGGCGCGGGAGGTGGCCAGACGGTCGCTCCAGAGCTTCGCCGACGGCGTGTTCGTGATCGAGTTGGCGTCGGTGAGCGATCCTGAGGCCGTGCCCGACGCCGTGGCAGGCGTGCTGGGGATCTCTCAGCAGCCCGGCATGGACACACTGACGAGTGTCGCTGCCGCCCTGGAGGGCCGTTCGCGACTGCTGTTGTTCGACAACTGCGAACATCTACTCGAGGCGGCAGCCCGAATGATCGAGGCAATTCTCACTCGTTCGGCGACGGTGAAGATTCTCGCGACCAGCCGGGAGAGTCTACGGAATGCAGACGAGCAGCTCTGGCCCGTACCGCCGCTGGACTTCGAGACCGACGCGGCAGCGCTTTTCGTGGCGCGTGCCGGTGCGGCGGCACCCGCGGTCGAACTTCGCAGCTGTATGAATACAGTGGCGGACATCTGCCGCCGCCTCGACGGCATTCCCCTCGCTATCGAACTGGCCGCGTCGCGGCTGACGGCGATGACAGTCACCGAAGTCCGTGAGGCGCTGGACGACCGGTTCCGCCTGCTCGTCGGGACGCGGCGTGGAATCGAGCGGCATCAGACTCTGCGTCACGCCGTGCAATGGTCGTACGACTTGCTGGACGTCGACGAGAGAGCACTGCTTGAACGCACCTCGGTATTTGCAGGCGGGTTCGAACTCGCCGCCGCTTGTGCAGTGGCGCAAACGAGCGACCGCTTCGCCGTCCTGGACCTGCTCGACTCCCTGGTCCGGAAATCGCTACTGGTCGCCGAGCGGGGAACCGAGCGGACCAGATTCTCGATGCTGGAGACGATCCGTCAGTTTGCCGAGGAGAAGCTCGCAGAGGGCGGCGGCGCGGATCAAGCCCGTGACACGCATGCTCGATTCTTCGCGTGTCGGGAACGCGATGTGCTGGCTTTGTGGGACGGAGCCCGCCAACGGGAGGCCTACACGTGGTTCGCCGTCGAGTTCGCGAACCTGCGTGCGGCGTTTCGCTGGGCGGCAGACTTGGGAGACCTCGACGTCGCCTGCGCCGTCGCCTACTACGCCGCCTTTCTCGGGATTCGTTGCGAGCAACACGAACCGATCGCATGGGTGGAAGAACTGATCGCGCCTGCTACCCGCGCCGCGCATCCGCGGCTTGCCCAGCTGCTCGCCACGGCATCCCAGTGTTATTTCTCCGGGCGCATCGACGACGCGGTCGCATATGCGGATGCCACGTTGGCCGCGATCACCGACGGTCGCTTCGCCGAGGTGCCGGTCGCGAGCGAAGCTTGGCTCGGCGCGATCTATCTTGCCGCAGGACAGGCTGAGACGTGGCTCGCGCGGTGTCGTTGCATAGCTGCGCGTTACTCGCCACCGGATGTCTTCGCCGAGGCTTGTCTCGCAACGACTCTGGCAATGGCTGACAAAGACGCCGAGGCGCTGGCGGTCAGCGCACACCTCGTCGCAGCAGCCGAAGAAACCCTCAATCCCCACGTCGCCAGTTATGCACTGCTGTCGTTCGGCATCGTCCATCGCACAGCGGATCCCGACGCTGCCTTGGCCGCTCACCGCCGGGGTCTGGCCATCGCACATGACAGCGGAAACGAACAGATCGAGTCGTACCACACCGGCAACCTCGCACGAATGGCTGTCACCTACGGCGACCCGTCGGACGCCTTCGACTACCTGACGCTGGCCATCCGCAGGTTTCACGACTCAGGGTCGTTCTCGCTCTTGTGGAATGCCTTCTCTGTCCTCGCGACCCACTTCGACAGATTGGGCCTATACCCAGCGGCCGCTCGGGTCAGCGCATACGCGGACACGCCGTTCACGCGAGCGGCCTATCCGGAGTACTACGAGACGCTCGCGCATATCCGTCAGATGCTGGGAGACGAGCGATTCCTGTCGGAGGTCGAGATCGGCAGAAAGTTGACCACCGCGGCGATGGCCGGTTATGCCCTCGGACAGATCGACCTACACCGTGCTGAACTCGGCGTCTGAACGGTGACCGGCCGATCATCGCCGACTGACAGCCCCGCGAGCAGACGCAAAATCCCCCTCTTCCGGGTGGAATCGGGGGATTTTGTGTCTGCTCGGCAGAAGGAAGGTCAGCTCTCGGAGAGCCGGGTCTTCAGGGCGTCGAACTCGTCCTTGATGCCCGTCGGCAGCTTCTCGCCGACGAACTCGAACCACTCCTCGATCTGCGGGATCTCCTGGCGCCACTCGTCGGGGCGGACCGCCAGCGCGGCCTCCACGTCGGCGGGGTCCACGTCGAGGCCCTCGAGGTCCAGGTCGGCGGCGGCGGGCACCACGCCGATCGGCGTGCTCTCCCCGTTGGCCTTGCCCTCGATGCGCTCGATGACCCACTTGAGGACGCGGCTGTTCTCACCGAACCCGGGCCACAGGAACCGGCCGTCGTCACCGCGGCGGAACCAGTTGACGAAGAAGATCTTCGGCATCTTGGAGTCGTCGGCGTTCTTGCCGATGTCGATCCAGTGCTGGAAGTAGTCGCCGACGTTGTAGCCCAGGAACGGCAGCATCGCCATCGGGTCGCGGCGCACGGTGCCGACCTTGCCCTCGGCCGCGGCGGTCTGCTCCGAACCCATCGTGGCGCCGATGAAGACGCCGTGCTGCCAGTCGTTGGCCTGGGTGACCAGCGGGACCGTCGTCTTGCGGCGGGCGCCGAACAGGATCGCCGAGATCGGCACGCCCTGCGGGTCGTCCCACTCCGGCGCGAGCGTCGGGCACTGCGAGATCGGCGTGCAGTAGCGCGAGTTCGGGTGCGCGGCCTTCTCGCCGGACTCCGGCGTCCAGTCGCGACCCTTCCAGTCGATCAGGTGCTGCGGGTCGCCCTCGAGGCCCTCCCACCACACGTCACCGTCGTCGGTCTTGGCGACGTTGGTGAACACGGTGTTGCCCTTGGCGATGGTCTTCATCGCGTTCGGGTTGGAGTCCCAGTTGGTGCCCGGCGCGACACCGAAGAAACCGAACTCGGGGTTGGTCGCGTACAGGCGCCCGTCCTTGCCGAACCGCATCCAGGCGATGTCGTCACCGACGGTCTCGGCACGCCAGCCCGGGATGGTGGGCTGCAGCATCGCGAGGTTGGTCTTGCCGCACGCCGACGGGAACGCCGCGGCGATGTAGTAGGCCTTGTTCTCCGGCGAGATCAGCTTGAGGATCAGCATGTGCTCGGCGAGCCAGCCCTCGTCGTGGGCCATGGCCGAGGCGATGCGCAGCGAGTAGCACTTCTTGCCCAGCAGCGCGTTGCCGCCGTAACCGGAGCCGTAGCTCCAGATCTCGCGGGTCTCCGGGAAGTGGGTGATGTACTTCGTGTCGTTGCAGGGCCACGGCACGTCCTTCTCGCCCTCTCCCAGCGGCGCGCCCAGGGAGTGCAGCGCCTTGACGAAGAAGCCGTCGGTGCCCATCTTGTCCAGCGCGGCCTTGCCCATCCGGGTCATGGTGCGCATGGAGATGACCACGTACTCCGAGTCCGTGATCTCCACGCCCAGCTTGGGATCCTCGGCGTCGAGTGGGCCCATGCAGAACGGCACCACGTACATCGTCCGTCCGCGCATGCAGCCGCGGTAGAGCTCGGTCATGATCCCGCGCATCTCGGCGGGGGCCATCCAGTTGTTGGTGGGACCGGCGTCGATCTCCCGCTCGGTGCAGATGTAGGTGCGCGACTCGACGCGCGCCACATCGGACGGGTCCGACAGCGCCAGGTAGGAGTTCGGCTGCTTCTCGTCGTTGAGCTTCTGGAAGGTGCCGGCGTCGACCAGCTGCTGGGTCAGCCGGGCACACTCCTCCTCCGACCCGTCGGTGA
Source organism: Mycolicibacterium vaccae (assembly GCA_050205485.1). Taxonomy (GTDB): domain Bacteria; phylum Actinomycetota; class Actinomycetes; order Mycobacteriales; family Mycobacteriaceae; genus Mycobacterium; species Mycobacterium vaccae_A. The sequence goes on from JBNMQW010000011.1 coordinate 85,675, forward strand.
ACACCACGCGGTCGGGCTGAGTCAGCTCGGCAACTTCGCGAACCCAGGCCAGCAGGCCCTCATGCTTCGTCGGTGCGGAATCCAGTCCCGGAATGGTCGCTGCGGTCATGCTTCTCGTCTCCCTGCACTTTCCCTGCGAGGCGTCTGACAGGACGCTGAATACCTCGATGCACGTATGGGAAAAACCCGACATCGTCGGCAGCCGCGACTGTCCCCTGACTACGAGGTTAACGTGGTGGCCTCACCAGCGGTAAATCAGGACAGTGTCCAATCAGTCTCCGGACCGATTCAGATCGCTGCCGCCTGCTATAGCTACCGACGGGTAACCGTCGGCGGCCCCGAATCGTAGCGCCGACAACGCCTCCAAACGCCGGTCCAGCGCCGCGCACGCGCAGTCACGCGCCGCGGCCGCGGCGTCGCCGTCGCGGCGATGGCTGCGCAGTTCGGCGTCCAGGTCAGCCAGTCGGCGCGCCGCCGCGGCGTCCTCGGCGGCCGCGGCCGACGCGAGCGCCGACTCGACGGCCAGCCACCGGTCGGCCACCACGCGCTCCGCCGCGCCGCGCAGCGTCTGGGTGCTCTGCGCGATCCAGCGCTCCAGCAGCGCCCGTTCGTGCAGCAGTCCGCGCGCCCGCACCACCCAGATCGTGACGGCCGCGCCCGCGACCAGCCCGCCCGACACCGCCGCGACCGTGGCTCCCGGGGCGACGCCGGCGAGCAGCCGGGTCAGCGCCCACGCCACCCCGAGCCCGAACCCGGCGCCCAGCACCGTCATCAGCCGGGTCTCCAGGCCGCGCGCCGGGACGCGCGGCGCGGCCAGGTCAGGCGGGTCCGCCGGCGCGTCGGCCGGGCCCGGTAACTCGGCGTCCACCCACTCGGCGAACGCGGCGAACGCGGCCGCGCAGTCGGCGCGGACCCGGTCCGCAACGTCGGCCAGGTCGCGCCGGCCGGCGCCGGCGGCGAGAGCGGTGAGGTCGTCGCGCAACTGCGCGCACCGGCGCTGCACGGCCGCGGCCAGTTCCAGCCGGGCCCGGGCCGCGGTCTCGCGGCGGACGATGGTGCGCTCGGTGCGGTCCCGACGCGCGTCGCGCAGCAACTCGCGTCGAGTGCGCTGCAGCGCCTCGGTGCGGTCGCGGTGCCGCGCGGCCTCCGCCCGGTGGCCGGCCAGCGCCTCGCCGAGTTCGAAGTGCCAGGCGCGCAAGCGATTACGCGTGGCCAGCATGGGGTCGGCCAGTGCGGCGGCGACGGCGTCGACCAGGTCTTCGACCTGCGGCGGGCCCACCCGGGGCGCGGCGGCCGCCCCCACCCATCCGGCCTCGCCGAGGTCGGCCAGCGCGGCACGGTCGGCGGCCAGCACCGCGCGCCAGGCCCGGTGGTCGTCGATCTTGGCGACCACCCCGACGAGGGCGGCGGTGTGCCGCGTCCACCGGTGCGCCACCGCGCAGTCCGACTCGGTCACCGGGGCGACGCCCGAGACGACGAACACCACGAGGACCGGCGCCTCGCCGTCGGCGAGTTCGCCCGGCGCGACGAAGCGGTGCGCCGGCAGCCGGTCCTGCAGCCGGGCCAGCACGGCGCCACTGCCCGCCGCCGGCGGACCGGTGACCACCACCACCGCACGCCGCCGCACGCCCGGTGGTTCGTCACCAAAGCCGGTCACGGTGCGCTCGCCAGCAGACGCAGCGAGCCGCGGCGGATCGCCGCCCCGCACGAGGCGTGCAGCGCGTCGACGGGTCCGCGCGCGTACCGCTCCCAGTGGACGGCGCGACGCAGGTGCGCCGCGGTGTCGTCGCCGCGGTCCACGCGCAGCCCGGCCCCCTCCACGACGTCCACCGCCGCAGCCATCACCGCGAGGACGACCGCGTCCCCGGTCAGGAACTCTTCGATCCTCCGATCGCCGCCCGCCGCGACCAGCCGCAGCTCCCGCAGCGCGGCACAGACCGAGCGGTAGCGGGCGGGGGCGGTGGCCGCGTGGATCGCGTCGGCGGCCGCCCGCACCCCGCTGAGGTCGCGCAGCCGGTCGGCCACGACCGCACCCGGTGTGCCGTCGGCGACGGCGAGGACCGCGTGCGCCAGGCCGAACCGGTCCAGGCCGGCCAGCAGCCCGGCGCGCACCTCGGCGTCCAGCGGGTGCGCCCCGGCGACGAACGCGTCCACCGACGTCATGTCCGCGGGATGTTCGGCCAGCACTCGCAGCGCCGCCAGTAGTGATTCGTCCCACGTCACCGTGGCCAGCAACGCCACCATCGGCACCGCCGCACAGCCGGTCGCGGCGCCTGCCTCGGCGGCCCGCCGCGCCGCCACGGCGAGCGGCCCGCCCGGACCGACACCGGCCAGGTCGGCCTTGTTCCACACGATCACGGCAGGTCCGCGCCGCAGCAGCGCAGCGTCCTCCGGCTTGAGGCGTTCCGCGACGACCACCACCGACAGATCGGCCGGCCCGTCGGTGACCACCCGCACTCCGGCCGTCACCAGCGCCGCGGCGACCGTCGAGCGGCCCACGCCCACCCGTCCGCACACGGTTACCCTGGATGGCACGTCGAAGCGCCGGTGGATGGCCGCGACGCGCGGGTCCCGCGTCGTCGCGACGAATTCCGCCAAGACCTCGAAGAAGATGAGCGCCCCCTGCCGGGACAGCCGATGCCGTCTCTGACAGAGATCCTGGCACCTGGCCGAGGCTGCTCCGGACACTTTTTTGCCGGCCGAAACCGGTGGTCAGGGCGCGAAGGCAACTGTTGGGTATCAATCTGCAACACGATGGCGGGAGTGAGGTGTTGATGAGCGACGATGGACGGATGCATGTGCCGGGTTCCGAGGTCGCCGACGCTCCGGCGGACCCGTCCCCGCACTTCCACCGCCGTGTCACCAGCTTCCGCGCCCGCCGGTCGCACATCTCGGACAACCAGCAGGCCACCTGGGACCGGCTCTGGCCGCAGCTGGGCACCGAGGCCCGCGACGGCGACCGGCCCGCCGGCCTGCTCGACACCGACGCCTGGTTCGGGCGACACGCGCCTGTGGTGCTGGAGATCGGCTGCGGAACCGGCACCTCGACGCTGGCGATGGCGCAGGACGAGCCCGACATCGACGTGGTGGCCGTGGAGGTCTACCGGCGCGGGCTGGCCCAGCTGCTCGCCGCGATCGACCGCACCGGCACCACCAACATCCGGCTGATCCGCGGCGACGGCGTCGACGTGCTCACCCACATGTTCCCGCCGGCCTCGCTGACCGGGGTCCGCGTCTTCTTCCCCGACCCCTGGCCGAAGGCCCGCCACCACAAGCGGCGCCTGCTGCAACCCGAGATCGTCGCGCTGATCGCCGACCGGCTCAAGCCCGGCGGGCTCCTGCATGCAGCCACCGACCACGCCGGCTACGCCGAGCACATCGCCGAGGTCGGCGACAACGAGCCACGGCTACGGCGGGTCGGCATCGACACCCCCGGTCTCCCCCTGTCCGTGGCGCGCCCCGTGACCAAGTACGAGCGCAAGGCCCTCGCCGGCCCCATCGTGGCCGAGCTGCTCTGGGAGAGAACATGAGCCTCACCGAGAACCTCGCCCCCGAGACCACCCCCGCCGGCGACGTGGCCGATGTCGAGCAGGCACCCGCCGACACCGCACCGCCCACCCAGCGCGTCCTGCTCATCTGGGACGCGCCGAACCTCGACATGGGCCTGGGCTCGATCCTCGGCGGCCGGCCCACCGCTGCGCACCGGCCCCGGTTCGACGCCCTGGGCCGCTGGCTGCTCGGCCGCACCGCCGAACTGGCCGCCGAGCGCGCCGAACACGGCGAGGCGGTCGCCCTGGAACCCGAGGCGTGCGTGTTCACCAACATCGCGCCCGGCAGCGCCGACGTCGTCCGCCCCTGGGTGGAGGCGCTACGCAACGTGGGCTTCGCCGTCTTCGCCAAACCGAAGATCGACGAAGACAGCGATGTGGACTCCGACATGCTCGAGCACATCGCCCTGCGGTACAGCGAAGGATTGGCCGGTCTGCTCGTCGCGTCAGCCGACGGTCAGGCCTTCAAGACACCCTTGGAGGAAATAGCACGCGACGGGGTCGCCGTCCAGGTCCTCGGATTTCGCGAACATGCCAGTTGGGCGTTAGCGTCGGATACCTTGGAGTTCGTCGACCTGGAGGACATCGACGGTGTCTTCCGGGAGCCGCTACCGCGGATCGGCCTTGACTCACTACCCGAGCAAGGCGCTTGGCTGCAGCCGTTCCGGCCGCTGTCCTCGCTACTGGCCTCGCGCGTTTGAGAATGTGGAGCCTGGGTTTCCCGTCATGCGCGGGCCGATGGCACAAAGTGTCGAAGATGGTTAGGAGCTAATACGTGTTCGCCTGGTGGGGTCGAACGGTGTACCAGTACCGATACATAGTCATCGGTGTCATGGTCGCACTGTGCCTGGGCGGCGGCGTCTATGGCATCAGCTTGGGACAGCACGTCACGCAGAGCGGTTTTTACGACGATGGCAGCCAGTCGGTGCATGCCTCCGTCATCTCCGACGAGGTCTACGGCCGCGACCGGACCAGCCACGTGGTGGCGATCCTGACGCCGCCCGACGGCGAGAAGGTCGACAATCCCGAGTGGATGAAACAGGTCACCGACGAACTGAACACCGTCGTCGAGGACCATCCCGATCAGATCGTCAGCTGGGTCGGCTGGCTGCGAGCGCCCGATGCGGCGTCGGAGACCGTCCAGCAGATGAAGACGTCCGACGGCTCGAAGACGTTCATCAGCATCCCGCTCAAGGGCGACGACGACGACGCGATCCTCAAGAACTATCAGGCTGTCGAGCCCGCTCTGGAGCAGGTCAACGACGGCCGTATCCAGTTGGCCGGCCTGCAGCCGCTGGCCAGTGAACTGACCGGCACCATCGGCGAGGACCAGAAGCGTGCCGAGGTGGCCGCGATCCCGCTGGTCGCGGTGGTCCTGTTCTTCGTGTTCGGCGGCGTCATCGCCGCGTCGCTGCCGGCCATCATCGGTGGCCTGACGATCGCCGGTGCGCTGGGCATCATGCGGATCGCTGCCGAGTTCATGCCGGTGCACTTCTTCGCCCAGCCCGTGGTCACGCTGATGGGCCTGGGCATCGCGATCGACTACGGCCTGTTCATGGTGAGCCGGTTCCGAGAAGAGATCGCCGAGGGCTACGACACCGAGGCGGCGGTGCGCCGGACGGTGATGACGTCCGGGCGCACGGTGATGTTCTCGGCGGTCATCCTGGTCGCCTCGTCGGTGCCGCTGCTGCTGTTCCCGCAGGGCTTCCTGAAGTCCATCACCTACGCGATCATCGCGTCGGTCATGCTGGCGGCGATCCTGTCGGTCACCGTGCTGCCGGCGGCCTTCGCGATCCTGGGCCGCAACGTCGACGCGCTCGGCGTGCGGACGCTGCTGCGGATCCCGGTCTTCCGGAACTGGAAGCCGATGCGGGTCTACCTGGAGTGGCTGGCCGACAAGACCCAGAAGACCAAGACCCGCGCAGAGGTCGAGAAGGGCTTCTGGGGCAAGCTCGTCAACGTCGTGATGAAGCGGCCGATCGCGTTCGCGACGCCGATCCTGATCCTGATGATCCTGCTGGTTCTCCCGCTTGGCTCACTGTCTCTCGGCGGTATCAGCGAGAAGTACCTGCCGCCCGACAACAGTGTCCGGCAGGCGCAGGAGGACTTCGACCGCACCTTCCCGACCTTCCGCACCGAGCCGCTGACGCTGGTGGTGGAACGGGACGACGGTGAGCCGGTCACCGACCAGCAGCTCGCCGAGATCCGCGCGAAGGCGATGACGTTCAACGGGTTCATCGTCCCCGACGACGACCCGACCGAGATGTGGCAGGAACGCTCCGTCCAGGAGGGCGGCTCGAAGGATCCGTCGGTGCGGGTGATCCAGAACGGTCTGGTCAACCGCAACGACGCGTCGCAGAAGATCGAGGAGCTGCGCTCGATCCAGCCGCCCCGCGGCGTCGAGATCTCCGTGGGCGGTACGCCCGCGCTGGAGCAGGACAGCATCCACAGCCTGTTCGACAAGCTGCCGTTGATGGTGGTGGTGCTGATCATCACCACGACGATCCTGATGTTCCTGGCGTTCGGGTCCATCGTGCTGCCCATCAAGGCGGCGTTGATGAGCGCGCTGACGTTGGGTTCGACGATGGGCATCCTGACGTGGATGTTCGTCGACGGGCACGGGTCCGGGATCATGAACTACACCCCGCAGCCGCTGATGGCGCCGATGATCGGTCTGATCATCGCGGTGATCTGGGGTCTGTCCACCGACTACGAGGTGTTCCTGGTCTCGCGCATGGTCGAGGCGCGCGAACGCGGCATGTCGACCGCCGAAGCCATCCGGATCGGCACCGCGACCACCGGTCGTCTGATCACCGGTGCGGCGCTGGTGCTGGCCGTGGTCGCCGGGGCGTTCGTGTTCTCCGACCTGGTGATGATGAAGTACCTGGCGTTCGGCCTGCTGATCGCGCTGTTGCTGGACGCGACCATCGTCCGGATGTTCCTGGTGCCCGCGATCATGAAGCTGCTCGGCGACGACTGCTGGTGGGCGCCGCGCTGGATGAAACGGGTCCAGGAGAAGATGGGCCTCGGCGAGACCGAGCTGCCCGACGAGCGCAAGCGCCCGATGGTCCGCGAGTCCGCTCCGGCGGAGGCGCTCGTCGGCGCCGGCGGCCCGCCGGTCACCCGACCACGGCCGCCGCACGACCCGGGTCACCCGATGCCGGCCCCGCCGGCCGGCCCCACCGCACGCATCCCGCGCGCCGGTGAACCGTCCGCGGCCGGCACCACCCGGATTCCGCGGGAACCCGCACGGCCGGGCACGGCCGAAGACGAGCCGCAGACCACCCGCCTGTCGGCGGCTACCACCGCAGCGTTCAACAGCGTCCGCAACGCGGTCAGCAACGTGACCCAGCGGGGCCAGAAGTCGCCGCCGGAATCGGAGTCGTCGCAGGCCCCGTCGTCCACGCCCCCGGCGCGCGACCAGCGGGAGATCGAGTCCTGGCTCGGCGATCTGCGCGGCAAGGGTGCTCAGGGGTCCCAGGGTTCCGGGGGGCCGTCCGCGCGGCCTGCTCCCCGGCCGCAACCGTCGGCGGAGCCGACCCGGGCCATGCCCGAGCCGGGCGCCGCGGACGCGACGACGGCGATGCCCACCGCCCGGCCCACCGAGTCCGACGACGACGCGGAGACCCGGGCGATCCCGACCCCGCCGAAGACCGACGCGGACGCGGCGACCGAGAAGCTCAACACGCGCGCCGAGGATCGCGGCAACAAGTCGCCGCTCAGCGCGCAGGAACTGCTGCGCCGGGAGGGCCGGCTCTGAGCCGGCCTTCTCGTCGCGGACCCGGGGGTCTGGAATTGCGACCTAACCGTCGTTGACGAGCAGCACCACGCCGTCGTCGCTGATCTCGCGATCCTGCTTCGCGAAGTGCTCTTCGCACAGGTCGAACCAGGCACCTCGTTCGTCGTAGTCCCCGTCGCTGTCCGGCGTCAGGAACTTCACGCAGACGTAGGCGTCGACGTTCTTGCCGTCTTTGCCGAGTCCGCAGAAATCACAGGTTCGCTCTTCGCCCCGGACGATCATGACCATTCGGTGCCTCCCCGCTCTCACGGTCGATGTGGGCCGACCGTATCGCCCGCCGCAGCCACCTAGCGACACTCCTTCGGCTGGCGTGTCGATTTCATCGGGCTAGTCGACGTCGTCGGGTTCGGCGGCGACGCGCGGACCCTCCTCGGCTTCCAGCGCCGCCGTCTCCTCGTCGGGATCGTCGGCCAGCAGCACCCGCGTCACGCTGTTGATGAACGCCAGGGCCGGCACCGCCAGCAACGCGCCGACGATGCCCGCCAGCACGGCGCCGCCGGCGATCACCAGCACGATCGCCAACGGATGGATCGACACGGCACGGCCCATCACCAGCGGCTGCAGCACGTGGCCCTCGAGCTGCTGGACCGCGATGATCAGGCCCAGCGTGATCAGCGCGTAGATCCAGCCCTTCGCGAGCAGCGCGACGATGACCGCCAGGAAGCCGGTGATCACCGCGCCCACCAGCGGGATGAACGCGCCGAGGAAGACCAGCGACGCCAGCGGCAGGGCCAGCGGGATGCCCATGATCGCCAGGCCGACGCCGATGCCGAGGGCGTCGACGAGCGCCACCAGGAACGTCGCCCGGACGTACCCGATCAGGGAGTGGAAGCCCGCCCGTCCGGCGTCGCGCACCCGGTCCCGGATGTGCACCGGGAAGACCCGGGTGACGAACGCGAAGATGTGTCGCCCACCGTGCAGCAGGAAGATCAGCGTGAACAGCATCAGCAGCGCGCCGGTGACGATCTCGGTGACCGTGCCCGCCGTCGACAGCGCGCCGGTGGTCAGGCGCTCCTGGTTGCTGCTCAGCGCTTCGATGGCGGCGTCGCGGGCCTGCTTGATCTGCTGCGGGCTCACGTCGAGCGGACCGTCGGTCAGCCAGCGGCCCAGGCTGTCGATGCTGGTGGTGACCTGCCCGACCAGATCGGGGACGCCCTCGATGAACTGGTTCACCACGAACGTCAGCAGTCCGCCGAACACCGCGAACCCGGTCAGCAGCACCAGCGCCACGGCGCCGCCGCGCGGTGCACCGCGCCGGTCGAGGAAGTCCACGACCGGCATCAGCAGCGCCGCCAGGATGGTGGCCAGCGCGACCGGGACGGTCAACACCTCCAGACGCAGGAGCAGCCACAGGAAGCCGACGACGGCGCCGGCGATGACCAGCAGGCGCCACGACCACGCCGCTGCTTTCCGGACCAGCGGACTGACCGATTCCTCGGCGCCACGGGCACCGGCAGGGGCAGACATTCCGGTAGCGTAACGGCCCGGCCTGTTCCTCATTCCGATCTGCGGAATCCGGTCCGAACCGTCTTAGTCTGAAGAGCGTGGCATCCGAAGCCCCCGCCGCCGACACGACCGTGCCGGCCACCGCAGCTCCCACCCGGGGCAAGTACTGGTGGGTGCGCTGGGTACTGATCGGGATCGCCGTCACGGTGCTCACCGTCGAGGTGGTGCTGGTGCACGACCAGCTCGCCAAGGCCTGGCGCAGCCTCTACACCGCGAACCTGTGGTGGGTGCTGGCCGCAGTGCTCGCCGCGATGGCCTCGATGCACAGCTTCGCGCAGATCCAGCGGACCCTGCTGCGCTCGGCCGGGGTGCCGGTGCGGCAGTGGCGCTCCGAGGCGGCCTTCTACGCGGGCAACGCGTTGTCGACGACCCTGCCGGGCGGACCGGTGCTGTCGGCCACCTTCATCTACCGGCAGCAGCGCGAGTGGGGCGCCTCGCCGCTGGTGGCGTCGTGGCAGCTGGTCATGTCGGGGGTGCTGCAGGTCATCGGTCTGGCGCTACTCGGGCTCGGCGGTGCGTTCCTGCTCGGCGCCGGGGAGAACCCGCTGTCGCTGCTGTTCTCCCTCGGCGGGTTCGTGGCGCTGATCCTGCTCGCCCAGGCCGTCGCCAGCCGGCCCGAACTCCTCGACGGCATCGGCGTCCGGGTGCTCAGCGCGGTGAACTCGGTGCGCGGCAAGGCCGCCGACACCGGGCTGGCGAAATGGCGGGAGATCCTCACCCAGCTGAAGTCGGTGCAGCTGGGCCGGCGCGACCTCGGCGAGGCGTTCAGCTGGTCGCTGTTCAACTGGGTCGCCGACGTCACCTGCCTGCTGTTCGCCTGCTACGCGGTCGGCGGCCACCCGTCGCTGGCCGGGGTCACGGTCGCCTACGCCGCCGCCCGCGCGGTCGGGTCGATCCCGCTGATGCCCGGCGGTCTGCTCGTCGTCGAGGCGGTTTTGGTGCCGGGGCTGGTGTCCAGCGGGATGACGCTGGCCGCGGCGATCTCGGCGATGCTGGTGTACCGACTGGTCAGCTGGATCTTCATCTCGGCGATCGGCTGGGTGGTGTTCTTCTTCATGTTCCGCACCGAAGGCCCGATCGACCCGGATTCGACGGGATCGGCTGTACCCGTTGCGAATTCGTCGCTTCCCGTGCCGGTGCTGTTCAGCCCGGATCCGGAGGCGCCGCACCCGCCGGAAGCGTCGCCGAATGTGCGCTGAGGGCGATGATTTCGCTGTTTCGCCGCCCTGTGTGCACGGTCGGCGCGCGTCGTCGCCCTGCGCGCACACTCGGGTATCAGGCGCGCCCATCTACGATGTGAGCATCCATGTCCAACCGTGAGCCGTCCACCCGTCGCGTCGCAGGCCTGGCGTTCCTCGCCGATCTCGTCTGCGTGGTGGTGTTCTGCACGATCGGACGGCGCAGTCACGCCGAGGGTTTGAGCATCAGCGGTATCGCCGAGACCGCGTGGCCGTTCCTGACCGGGACGGTGGTGGGTTGGCTGGTGTCGCGCGGCTGGCAGCGCCCGACATCGTTGGCGCCCACCGGGATCGTGGTGTGGGTGTGCACGATCGTGGTCGGCATGCTGCTGCGCAAGGTCACCTCCGCGGGCACCGCGACGAGCTTCATCGTCGTCGCCTCGCTGACCACCGCGGCGTTCCTGTTGGGGTGGCGGGCGATCAGTCGGGTTGCGGCACAGGCGTCGTCGCGACGGTGATGGTGGCCCGCAGGCCGCCGAGCGGGCTCTCGGACAATTCGACTGTGCCGCCGTGCAGTTCGGCCTGCTGAGCCACCAGCGCCAGCCCCAGGCCGGAGCCGCCCGGCGCGGCATTGCTGCCGCGGGCGAACCGCGCCAGGACGGTGTGGTGTTCCTCCACGGGCAGCCCGCGCCCGTCGTCGTCGACGACGATCGTCATCGTCGAGTCGTGTCGCCGGGCCGCAAGGACGATCCGGGTGGCGTGCCCGTGCGTGACCGCGTTGCGGACCAGGTTGTCCACGGCGATGCGCAGCCCGTCGGGCCAGCCGAGCAGAGTGCCCAGACCGTCGGGGACATCGACCTCGATGGTGACGGCGCGGTTGTTGTGCATGTTCTCGCGCGCCACCCTGTCGAGCAGGTCGGTGACGTCGACGATCTCGCGGTCCTCCAGTTGCGCGAGCTGCCCGGAGGCCAGCTGTCCCAGGGCGGTGATGATGGCCTCCACCCGCCGCTGTGCCCGCGCCAGGTCGGCCACCACCTCGGCGCGTTCGTCCTCGGGCAGGTTGTGGATCCGCAGCGTGTCCAGATCGGCGCGCATGGCGGTCAGCGGGGTGCGCAACTCGTGTGCGGCGTTGGCCGCGAAGTCCTGCGCCGCCTGCAGCGAGTTCGCCGTGGCCCGCTGCGCGGCATCCAGCCGGTCCAGCATCGCGCTCATCGCCTCGGACAGTTCCTCGGCCTCCCGCACCCCGTGCACCGTGGGGATCCGCTCGGAGCGCGTACCCAGGCGCCTGGTGTACTCGGTCAGGCGGCGCAGCGGCCGGACCGCCGGGCCGGCGAGCAGCCACCCGAGCGCCGCGGCGAACAGGACGGTGACCACACCGACACCGACGTAGAACGGCACCCGCGCGGGGTTGAGCAGGATGCTGTCAGCGCGGATGCCGATCGAGATCAGCACTCCCCCACCGCTGTCCACCTCGATGGTGCGCACCCGGTACTCGACGTCGTTGACGCTGACGTTCTCGGTGCCCGGCTGCAGCGGCGGCAGCTGGAGGCCGCGCTGGAACACCACCTGACCGGTGGAGCGCGAGCGCCCGGTCTGGAGGACGCCGCGCCGCGGATCCGACAGCTGGTCGGGATACATGCTCGCGTCGACGATCGCGTCCAGCCGCCGATCCAGTTGGACCGCATCGTTGTTCGCCAGCACCACCGATGTCAGGACGGTGAAGGCCGCGACCACAGCAGCCGCGGCCGCAGCCGCGGCGACCGCGACGCGCGTGCGCAGCGACGCCGACCGCAGCCGGCGCAGCAGCCTCACGGTTCTTCGCGCAGGACGTAGCCGATGCCGCGCACCGTGTGGATCACCCGCGGCTGACCGTCGCGTTCGAGCTTGCGCCGCAGATACGACACGAAGACGTCGGCGACGTTGGTGTCGACGTCGAAGTCGTAACCCCAGACCATCTCGAGCAGCCGCTGGCGGCTCAACACCACACCGGCGTTGTCGGCCAGCACCGCCAGCAGGTCGAACTCCCGTTTGGTGAGTTCGACCCGCTCGCCGCCGACGAACACCAGTCGGCGCGCGGTGTCGATCGTCAGCGAACCGACGGTGATGGTGTCCGCGGGACGCTCGGACTGCTGCGCGCGGCGGAGCAGCGCGTTCAGCCTGGCGACCAACTCGCCCAGGTCGAACGGCTTGGTCAGGTAGTCGTCGGCACCGGCCTCCAGCCCCGCGATGCGGTCGTTGACGGTGTCACGCGCGGACAGCACACAGATCGGGATGTCATTGCCCAGCGCGCGGAGCGCCGTCACCACGGCCACGCCGTCCAGTTCGGGCATCTGCACGTCGAGCACCAGCGCGTCGTGCGAGCCGTTGGCCAGCAACCGGAGTGCTTCCTTGCCGCTGGCCGCCACCTGCACGTCGAAACCCGAGTGCCGCAATCCCCGGGACACCGAGGTGCGAACGTCCGGGTCGTCGTCGACCATCAGCACCGTGCGTCCGGCGCGGTCGGCGACCGACGATGACTCTCCTCCGCGAGCGGGCGGAGTGTCCACCCTGTCTCGCACGGGTGTTACGGAGCGCTGTCCGACGGTGTGTCGAGCCCTTCGGGTGTGAAACCGCAGCGGTCCTTGAGGTCGATCAGCGGCTTGCGGATCTCCGTCAGTTCGTACTTCACCTGCGGATTGGCATTCATGTAGTCGACCACCTTGGTGTGGACCTCATCGCGCGGCAGCCCGTGCAGGCTGGTGAAGAACGCGTTCGTGTCGGGGTGGCTGAACAGGTACGACGACGACGCCGCGGACACCCCTCCGGCGACCGCGGAGAAATCAGCGGCGGTGCAGTTGGGCGGGGCGGGCGGGGCGGGCTGAGCGAACGCCGTGGGCAGAGCACCGAAAACCATGGCGCCGGCACATGCGCCCGCACCCAGAGCGCTTACGGCAAGCCGACGCGCGGGAGAGGCGGGGAACAACATCAACGCTCCTTCTTCGACGGAAGTGGCAGCCGACGACCGAAACGGGCGCCGGTCTGGTCCATCCTAGGGAAGCTAAGCAGAACGGCGCCGTTCTTTCCTGGCATGCGTTGAATCAGCGGCGCTGGTCAGCTGCCCGGTGACACCGGTCCCGGCCGCGGGACGACATGCTGGACACCGGCTCCGGCGGCCGCCGCCGCGGCCGAAGCGGTTGCCGCGGGGCTCGAAGCGGCTCCCGCGGGGCTCAAAGCGGCTCCCGCCGTGGGGTTCTGCTGGACGCTCTGCAACAAACCCAGCACCTGCGGCACGTTGATCGGCAATTCACAGCGCCCCGACAGCGACGCCAACGGCTGCTGCAGCCGCTGCAGGTCTCCGGCCACCTCGGGATTGGCGTCGAAGTAGGCCTTGGCCGCCGCCAGCGACTGCGGTCCGCTCGGCTGCTGGGCGATCGCGGTCAGCGCCGCATCGGTGTCGGGGTTGGCGTCCAGATAGTTGCCCGTGTGCACGGCCACCATGCCGACGGTCTTGGCGATCGAGCTGGCAGCGCACGGGTCGGGATCGGCCGCGGCGGTGGGCACCACCGCGCCGCCCAGCAGCCCGGCTCCACACGTCGCTACCAGCAGCGCCGCACCGGACATCCGGGCAGCGGCGATCTTCGAAACCAGTTTCATGACGAACTCCTCACGGTTCGCCAACAGTCAAGTGGCGGCGAACCCGTTGCGGTCAGCACCAAAGGCCCCCCGACCGTCGTCGCCATCCTGCCATCGACACAGCCCAGAGCACCAACGGTGCGGCGTGCGGCACCTTCGATCGGGGCCCGCTGTGGCCTTCCTGCCGGCTCTCTTGCGGGCCGACACCCTACAGCAGCCCGGGTGTACCCTTTCGCTACGAATCGCCAGGCAGAAAGCGGGGAGTTCCATCCAGCAGTTCATGATGCGGGTGAGCCGCACCCTGCGCCGATTCCGCTGGGCGGTGTTCGCGGTCTGGTTGTTGCTGCTGGTGCCGTCGATCTACCTGGCGATGAACGAGTCCGGTCGGCTGACCGGCGGCGGCTTCGAGGTCGCCGGCTCGCAGTCCCTCTACGTGCAGCACCAGCTGGAAGCCCAGTTCCCCGACCAGGGCGCCTCGCCGCTGGCGCTGGTCGCCGCGCCGCGCCCCGACGCGTCGTACCAGGACATGAACGACGCCGTCGCTCACCTGGAACGCCTCGCGGCCGAGGTGCCCAGCGTCACGGTGATGCCGAACCCGCAACAGCCGCCGCCACAGCCCGATCGGCCCTACGTCATCACCCTGCAGCTGGACTTCGAGAACACCGGCGCAGTCGACATCGCCAAACAGCTGCGCGAGAAGGTCGGGATCGACGGCGACGACGCCGGCGAGATGGAGAACGGCAAGGTCCGGCTCTACGTGATCGGCCAGGGCGCACTCGGCGCCGCGGCGACAGAGGCGACCAAGCACGACATCGCGCAGGCCGAGAAGTGGAACTTCCCGATCGTCCTGCTGATCCTGCTGGCGGTGTTCGGTTCGCTGGCCGCCGCGGCGATGCCGCTGCTGCTGGGGATCTGCACGGTCACCGTGACGATGGGCATCGTCTTCGTCCTGTCGATGTTCACGACCATGTCGGTGTTCGTGACGTCGACGGTGTCGATGTTCGGCATCGCCGTGGCGATCGACTACTCACTGTTCATCCTGATGCGCTACCGCGAGGAACTGCGCGCCGGCCGCGACCCGCAGGACGCCGCCGACGCGGCTATGGCCACATCCGGGCTGGCGGTCGTGCTGTCGGGGCTGACGGTGATCGCGTCGGTGACCGGCATATACCTGATCAACACGCCGGTACTGCAGTCGATGGCGACCGGCGCGATCCTGGCCGTCGCGGTGGCCGTGCTGACATCGACGACGCTGACGCCGGCGGTGCTGGCCACGTTCGGCCGGCGCGCTGCCCGCCGCTCCACCTATCTGCAGTGGGGCCGGCGCGCCGAGGCGACACAGTCGGTGTTCTGGACGCGGTGGACCGGCTGGGTGATGCGGCGCCCGTGGGTGTCGGCGCTGTCGGCCGCGGTGCTTCTGATCGTGATGGCCGCACCGGCATTCTCGATGACGCTGGGCAACAGCATGCAGCGGCAGTTCGAGCCCACCCATGAGGTGCGCGGCGGCGTCAACGCGGCCGCGGTCGCCCTCGGACCCGGCGCGCTCGGGCCGGTACGGGTGCTGGTCACCTTCCCCGACGGCGACGAAGCGTCGGCACCCGCCAAGGAACCGCTGCTCGCCGAGATCCGCCAGCGGATGACGGAGGCCCCCAACACCGTGTCGGTGTCTCCGCCGGTGTTCGGCACCGACTACCGCATCGCGCTGCTGTCGGCGGTGCTGTCGGTCGACCCGGAGGACATGGGCGCCCGCGAGACGGTGGACTGGTTGCGCGAGCAGCTGCCGCCGGTGGCCGGGGACCGCGCCGAGATCGACGTGGGTGGGCCCACGGCGCTGATCAAGGACTTCGACGACCGGGTGTCGTCCACCCAGCCGCTGGTCTTCCTGTTCGTGGCGCTGATCGCATTCGTGATGCTGTTGATCGCGATCCGCTCGGTCCTGCTGGCGCTCAAGGGTGTCCTGATGACCGTGCTGTCGGTCGCCGCCGCCTACGGCAGCCTGGTGGTCGTCTTCCAGTGGGGATGGCTGTCGGGCCTGGGGTTCGAACCGATCGCGTCGCTGGACAGCACGATTCCGCCGCTGGTGCTCGCGTTGACCTTCGGTCTGTCGATGGACTACGAGATCTTCCTGCTCACCCGGATCCGGGAACGCTTCCTGCAGACCGGCAACACCCGCGACGCGGTGGCCTACGGCGTGTCCACCAGCGCGCGCACCATCACCAGCGCGGCGCTGATCATGATCGCGGTGTTCATCGGCTTCGCGTTCGCCGGGATGCCGTTGGTGGCCCAGCTCGGGGTCGCATCCGCCGTCGCGATCGCCGTGGACGCCACAGTCGTGCGCCTGGTGCTGGTGCCCGCGCTGATGGCGATGTTCGACAAGTGGAACTGGTGGCTGCCGCGCTGGCTGGACCGCATCCTGCCGTCGGTGGACTTCGAGAAGCCGCTGCCCAAGGCCGACATCGGCGACCTGATCATCATCCCGGACGACATCTCTGCGCTGGCCCCCTCGGGTGCGGACCTGCGCACGGTGGTCAAGTCCGCCGCGAAGCTCAAGACTCTGGTGCCGCAGTCGATCACGGTCGCCGACCCGCTGGCGTTCAGTGGGTACCGGCCCGCGGCGAAGCTGTCGCCCAGCCAGATCAAGCACGGCGAGGTGCGGGTCACCGGCACCGTCGGCAACCGGGCCCACGGCAAGACCGTCGCGGTGAAGCTGCCCAAGCATCCGGTGACGATGTGGCGGGGCCGCCTCGATGTGGCGCTCGACGCGGTGGGCGTGGCAGCCGCCGGGGAGGGACTGCTGACCCGCCGGGCGCCGCTGGAGACCACGAACGTGCTGTTGCCCACCGGTGACCGCCTGCAGATCCCGACCGGCGCGGAGACGCTGCGACTGAAGAGCTACCTGATGATGCAGCGCAACAGCGCCCGCGATTACCAGGAATTCGCCGACCTCGTCGAATCGATGGACGTGCGGACCGCGGCGGAAGTGCTCGCCGGCGTGGACCGGTACTACTGTGGGCAACCGGCACGCGAGCACTGGGTGGCGACCCAACTGGTGCGCCGCCTGGCCGACCCGGCACCCGCCGACGGACCCGATCTCACGGGCGCCGACGCCGAGGCACGATGGGCGAAGGTCAGGCAGCGGTGTCTGTCGGTGGCAGTGGCGATGCTGGAGGAAGCGAGGTGACGGTGGCCCCTGACGTCACGGGGGACATCCGCGCGGCGGGTCCGGACAAGAACGGCGCCGCGGGGTCCGCGCACGGCCCCCAGGATGCGCCCGACCAACACGTGCCCACCGACCGCCCGGTCGAGTTCTGGCCCACCGCCGCCATCCGCGCCGCCCTGGAGAAGGACGACCTGGCGGTGTGGCAGCGCATCGTCGTCGCGATCAAGCGCGACCCGTTCGGCCGCACGGCACGACAGGTCGAAGAGGTCCTCGAAACGTCGCAGCCCTACGGGGTGTCACGCGCCATGGCCGAGGTGCTGCTGCGCGCCCGCGAACATCTCGAGGCCAACGAACGCGCCGAGGTCGGCCGCCACGTGCACCTGCTGCTGGAACGCTCCGGTCTCGGCGAGCGGGAGTTCGCGTCACGCATCGGTGTGCCGCCCGCCGACTTCGCCTCCTACCTGCAGGGCACCGTCAGCCCGCCGGCGTCGCTGATGATCCGGATGGGCCGCCTGTCGGAACGCTTCGCGAAGATGCGCGAGCAGCGCGGCTGAACGCTCAGCGCGAGTGCAGCGGGCTGACGTCGACGACCTGCCAGTGGCCGTCGTTCTTGGTCAGCGTCACCCGCAGCGCCAGCACCGCGGTGTCGGGCTCCTTGCCGGGAACGCTCTGCGTGCTGCGCAGCACCACCGCCACGCTGGCCGCCGCCGGACCGATCGCCTCGACACCCGCGGACACGGTCCGCGCCTGCGCCGAGACGTTGCGACCGGCGAGGTCGGTGGCCACGCCGGCGAAGTCCGCGCGGAACCGCTCGGCGCTCTCCGGTGACATCAGACCGGCCGCACGGTCGATCGACGCGGTCGGGTTCTGCGGGGTGAACGTCGCCGACGCCTCGGCGACGCTGCTGGCGATGCCGGCCACCTCCGCGGTGTCGGCGCGCAAGGTGCGGTCGGGCACCGTCCATTGCGTGTAGCCCACGACGACGGCGGCCACCAGCGCCGCGGTCGCGGTGGCGACGACGGCCAGCCGCAGCCCGGGTCCGTCGTCGTCGGTGCCCATGGTC
The DNA here is from genome assembly GCA_050205485.1 of Mycolicibacterium vaccae. Lineage (GTDB taxonomy): Bacteria > Actinomycetota > Actinomycetes > Mycobacteriales > Mycobacteriaceae > Mycobacterium > Mycobacterium vaccae_A. The sequence goes on from JBNMQW010000011.1 coordinate 103,541, forward strand.
ACCTTGTCGCGGCGGGCCAGCACGAAGTTGACCACGACGCCTTCGACGATGAGCACGCACAGCACCGAGAAGGCCGCGACCCACCATTTGGGCCAGGTCAGAGCCACGCCGATGTAGACCAGGGCGGCGACGGCCGCCACCGGGGCGAGCACGTCGAACGCCACGACGCGCAACCGGTTCCTCATCGGATCGGCTCCAGCCGCGAGACCTTCAGGTCGCCGTCGACGTCGGCGACGTCCAGGCGCAGCGTCCACCGCACCGTCTGCGGTTTCTCGGTCCCCGCGTTCTCGCTCAGCGAAGTCGCCACCACCAGCACGGTGTCGGTGCGGGCCGCGAAGCCGGTGAGGTCCTCACCGTCCTGGTCCTGCGCGCCGTCCTCCGGCGATTGGTGGTGGATCTCCTCCAGCGACACCGAGTTCACCTGGCCGGTGGTGCGGGCCTGCAGCGTCTGGACCAGCCGGCGGAACGGCTCGACCGACGCCTCGAAGTCCACGTTGAGTTGCCCGACCGTGCCGTCGTGCAGGGTGGCGAGGTCACTCTCGATGCTGTCCTTGTTCATGTTGATCAGGACGCCGGTCCATTCGGCGGCGGTCTGCAGCACCCGGGTGCGGTGCTCGAGTTCGGCGTTCTCGTTGCGGTGACCGACCCAGATCAGGCTGCCCAGCACGACGGCGACGACCGCCACCACCGCGAGCACCGCCGAGCCGATCCCGAAACCGGAGAACATCCCCGAGGAGGGGACCTCCTGCTCGTCATCGGGCATGCGCGTGAGAGTACCTGGGCGGGATCGTCTGGCAGGCTGGTGGAGTGACGATAGAAGCAGCATCGAACCCCGCGACCCTCCGATCCGGACTCGACCTGAGCTACGTCGACCCCGCCACCCGTCCGCAGGACGACCTGTTCGGTCACGTCAACGGGCGCTGGCTGGCGGAGTACGAGATGCCCGCCGACCGCGCCACCGACGGCGCGTTCCGCACCCTCTACGACCGCGCCGAGGAGCAGATCCGCGAGATCATCACCTCCGCCGCGGAATCCGGCCCCGCCGACGGCACCGACGAGCAGCGCATAGGCGATCTGTACGCGAGCTTCATGGACGAGCAGACCATCCGCGAGCGTGGTCTCGCGCCCCTGCGCGACGAACTGGCGGCCATCGACGACGCCGGCTCCGCCGACGCGCTGACCACCGTGCTGGCCGGCCTGCAACGCACCGGAGTCGGTGGCGGCACCGGCCTCTACGTCGACACCGACTCCAAGGACTCGACGCGCTACCTGCTGCACCTCACGCAGTCCGGCCTCGGTCTGCCCGACGAGTCCTACTACCGGGAGCCGCAGCACGCCGAGATCCTGGCCGCGTACCCCGACCACATCGCCACGATGCTGGCGCTCGTCTTCGGCGGGGACCCCGCCGACCACGCCGCCACCTCTGCAGCCATCGTCGCGCTGGAGACCAAGATCGCCGCCGCGCACTGGGACGTGGTCAAGCGCCGCGACGCCGACCTGTCCTACAACCTGCGCAGCCTGACCGACCTGACCGCCGAGGCGTCCGGCTTCGACTGGGCCGGCTGGTTCACCGCGTTGGGCGCGACGCCCGAGCAGGCCGCCGAGGTGGTCGTGCGTCAGCCCGACTTCCTGACCGCGTTCGCCGCGCTGTGGGCCGGCGAGCCGCTCGAGGATTGGAAGAACTGGCTGCGGTGGCGGGTGATCCGCGCTCGCGCGGGCCTGCTGACCGACGAGCTGGTCGCCGCGGACTTCGAGTTCTACGGCCGCCGGCTCTCGGGCACCGAGGAGATCCGGGCCCGCTGGAAGCGGGGCGTGTCGGTGGTGGAGAGCCTGATGGGCGACGCGCTGGGCCGCCTCTACGTGGAACGGCACTTCCCGCCGCACGCCAAGGCGCGCATGGACGAGCTGGTCGCCAACCTGCGCGAGGCCTACCGCGTCAGCATCAACGAGCTGGACTGGATGACCCCGCAGACGCGGGAGAAGGCGCTGGCCAAGCTGGACAAGTTCACCCCGAAGATCGGCTATCCGGCGAAGTGGCGGGACTATTCGGACCTGGTGATCGACCGCAAGGATCTGTACGGCAACTATCTGCGCGGCTATGCACTGGAGTACGACCGGGATCTGGCCAAGCTCGGTGGACCCGTCGACCGCGACGAGTGGTTCATGACCCCGCAGACGGTCAACGCCTACTACAACCCGGGGATGAACGAGATCGTCTTCCCGGCCGCGATCCTGCAGCCGCCGTTCTTCGACGCCGAGGCCGACGATGCCGCCAACTACGGTGGGATCGGCGCGGTCATCGGCCACGAGATCGGGCACGGCTTCGACGACCAGGGCGCCAAGTACGACGGCGACGGCAACCTGGTGGACTGGTGGACCGATGCCGACCGCGACGAGTTCGGTGTTCGCACAAAGGCATTGATCGAACAGTACGAGCACTTCGTGCCGCGCGGTCTCGACCCGTCGCACCACGTCAACGGTGCGTTCACCGTCGGGGAGAACATCGGGGACCTGGGCGGGCTGTCCATCGCGTTGCTGGCCTACCGGCTCTCGCTGAAGGGCGAACCGGCGCCGGTGATCGACGGGCTGACCGGCGAGCAGCGGGTGTTCTTCGGGTGGGCGCAGGTGTGGCGCACCAAGTCCCGGGACGCCGAGGCGATCCGGCGCCTCGCGGTCGACCCGCACTCGCCGCCGGAGTTCCGGTGCAACGGCGTGGTCCGCAACATGGACGCGTTCTACGAGGCGTTCGAGGTCGACGACGCCGACGCGCTGTACCTCGAGCCGCAGCGGCGCGTGCGCATCTGGAACTGACGCTCTTCTGACTGCACCCGAGCCCGGCGCGAGGCCTCTGCCTGGCGCCGGGCTTCGCTGTGCTGCCTCCAGCACGGTGGGCACTGTTTGCCGTGTGAGACAGCTCTCATCGGTTTCGTAACCAATATACGTTTGCTACGGTTACGCGAGTTATTCAGATAGCCGTTACGAGGACGTTCGGCGGCTCCTCCGGATAACCTGCTCGGCAATTTGAACGTCGACGTCAAATCATATTTTGCCTGATGGCGCGCGTAGGGGACGAAGCATCCAGTGAGGGAACTGATGACATCCAGCAAAGGTGCCGTTGGTATCCAGGTGGAGAACTGCCCGGCTCCTGCAGATGCTGTCTCGCTGAGCGTGGTGATCTGTTGCTACACCGAAGCCCGCCGCCGCCTCCTGATCGAGGCGGTCGAGGCGGTCTTCGCGCAGACGCGGCCGGACGACGAGCTGATCCTGGTCGTCGACGGCAACGACGCCCTGCACGCCGACCTCAATGCCGTTCTCGCCGAGCACGCGACGGTTCTGGCCAACACCAGCGCACGCGGGCTGTCCGGAGCGCGGAACACCGGCCTGCACGCCGCCACCGGATCGGTCGTGGTGTTCCTCGACGACGACGCCGTCCTGCGGCCCGGTGCGCTACAGGCGGTACGAGAGGCGATGACCGATCCCGCGATCTGCGCGATCGGCGGCGCCGTCCACCCCGCCTGGCACGCCGGGACCCCACCGCGGTGGTTCCCGCCGGAGTTCGGCTGGGTCGTCGGATGCGACTACCGCGGACTTCCCCGCGACGGCGCGGCGATCCGCAACCCGATTGGCGCGGCCATGGCGGTGCGACGGCCCGCTCTCACCGCCATCGGCGGGTTCTCCGACCGACTCGGCCGCATCGACACGCTGCCGACCGGCTGCGAGGAGACGCTGATGGGCATCGAACTCGCGCGCCGGGAGCCTGCCGGCCGCATCGTGCGGACGGCCTCCTTTGCCGTGTCCCATGCGGTGCCGCGCGACCGCGCGACGGTGTCGTACTTCCTCCGCCGGTGCTTCCACGAGGGCCGCAGCAAGGCGATCCTCTCCCGGATGTGCGGCCGCGACTCCGCACTGGCCAGTGAGCGTACCTACACCACTCGGACACTGCCGCAGGGGATTTGGGTTGCCCGTCGCCAACCGGGGCGCGCGGCTGCGCTCCTCGTCGGACTCCTCACGACGGGAACGGGTTACCTCGTCGGTTCCGTGCAGACCGTCGGCGGGGCACAGGCGGGACCGCGATGAAGATGCCTCAATCCTCCCGCCGCCGCGTGCGGATCGCCGCGGCCGGTGTCCTCACGCTCACGGCCTGCCAAGTCCCCATGACGACCGGGCACGCCCAGGCCCCCGCCCCCGTGGCCGCGTTCTACGACGGGTTCGACGGGCCGGCCGGGCATCCGCCCTCGGCGCGGTGGCGGTACGACGTCGGCGGCGGGGGCTGGGGCAACAACGAGATGCAGGTCTACACCGACAGTCCCGACAACGTGCGCCTCGACGGCGCCGGCAACCTCGAGATCGTCGCTCGCGGTGGGCCCGGCGGTGAGATCACCTCGGCCCGCATCACCACCAAGGGCACCGTCGAGTTCACGTCCGGGCGTGCCGAGGCCCGGATCGCCCTGCCGGCCGGGGCGGGACTGCATCCGGCGTTCTGGTTGCTGGGCGCCGATCTCGACGAAGTCGGCTGGCCCGAGGCCGGCGAGATCGACGTCATCGAGACGCTGAACCACGCTCCCGAGTACCACACCGGGGTGCACGTCCCGAGCGACGGACCGCAACGCCGGGAACAGCTGACGACGTCCGGGCCGGCGCCGTTCCCGTTGGCCGGACAGTTCCACACCTACTGGGTGGACCGGGAACCCGGGCGGGTCACCACCGGGATCGACGACCTGACGCTGTACACCGTGACCCCCGCCGATCTGGCGCCGGAGAGTCGGTGGGTCTTCGACGGCCCGTTCTTCCTGCTGCTCAACCTCGCCGTCGGTGGATCGTGGCCGGGACCGCCGGACGTGTCGACACCGAATCCGTCGACGATGCTCGTCGACTGGGTGAAGGTGACCCCCCGATGACCGGCCCGACCGCGCTGGATCCGGTCATGCCGGTGCACGCGCAACCGAACTGGCGGCACGCCCGCTGGATCGGGATGCTCGACCTGGATGACGCGGCACCGGCCGGCACCGGGGTGCAGTTCATCGCCCGGCAGTCGCAGGGCTACCGGCACGCCCGCGTCCTGGTCCGCCACTCGCGGCGGCCCATCGCCTTCATCGAAGCCCCCATCGTCGACGGCAAGGTCAGCGTGGCGCTGCGCCCGCAACCGGCGCCGACGCCGCCGCCCGTGCCCGCGCTGCCCCCGATCTCGGTGGTGGTCTGCACCCGCGACCGGCCCGACCAACTCGCCGAGGCGCTGACTTCGATTCTGGCGCTGGACTATCCGGATTTCGAGGTGGTGGTCGTCGACAACGCGGCACGCACCGATGCGACCGCCGCGGTCATCGCCGCACTGGGCGACAACAGGGTGCACAGAGTCGCCGAGCCGGTACCGGGGCTGTCAGTGGCACGCAACACCGGACTGCGGGCGGCGCGGCACGAGATCGTGGCCTTCACCGACGACGACGTGGTCGTCGACCCCGGTTGGCTGCGCGGGCTCGCGCACGGGTTCGCCCGAGATCCCCAGATCACCTGCGTCTCCGGGCTGGTGCCCTCCGGCGAACTCCGGACCGCGGCACAGGCGTACTTCGACCAGCGGGTGTCCTGGGCGTGCTCACTGCAGCCGCGCGTGTACCGCATGTCCGAACCGCCGGCGGACCAGCCGCTGTTCCCGTTCCAGGTGGGCCGCTTCGGCACCGGCGCCAACTTCGCGGTCAAACGGCGGCGCATCCTCGACCTCGGCGGGTTCGACCCGGCGCTGGGTGCCGGCACTGCCGCGCAGGGCGGCGAGGACCTCGACATGTTCTTCCGGGTACTCACCGCAGGCGATGCGCTGGCCACCGAACCGGCAGCGATCGTCTGGCACCGCCACCGCAGCGACATCGACGCGCTGCTGTCGCAGGCGCGCGGTTACGGCCGCGGCCTCGGCGCCTGGCTGACCAAAGTCGTACTCGACCCACAGCATCGCCGGTTGGCGGCCCGGGTGATCCGGCGCGGTCTCATTGCGTCCGTGCGCTTCGGCATGGACTACGGCGCGCACGTCAACCCCCCGGGCGAGCTGCGCGGCGAGGTGCCCTCGGCGGTCGGACGCACCGAGGTGCTCGCGGTGCTCAGCGGTCCCCGGGCACTGTGGCAGGGCCGCCGTAAAGGGTGCGCACCCGCGAAGGCCCGCTCGTGACAGCCGTTCTCGAGCGACCGGCGTTCGCTCCGGCGCCGGGGCGCGGCAGGCATCGCAAGCCCGCCCACCCCGATCGGGTCCGGATTCCGGCCGCCCCGGACTACCGCCCCGCTCCCCCACACCATGGCCGGCACCGCAAACCTGCTCCGCCGCAGCGTATTCCGCTGCTCACCGTGCGGATGGCCGACCTCGCCGCGGTGGGGGCGGTGGCCGGCGCGGTGGCGCTGACCGGGGTGCCGTTCTGGTTGCGCGCGGCTTGCCTGGTGGTGTTCCTGGCGCTGGGCCCCGGAAGCGCGGTCCTGACCTGGGTTCCGGTACCGCGGCGGATGCTGCCGGCCACCGTACCCGTGCTGGGCATCGCGATCGCGACGTCTGCCTCGATCGTCTCCTTGTGGTGCCACCACTGGGCACCGTCCCCGCTGCTGGGCGCGCTCGTGGTCGCGGCCGCAGCGAGCAGCGCGTACTGGTACCTGCGTAACAACACGTCGCCGCGCGACGTCGCCCGTCGCTGGACAGTCCGGACCGTCCCGGCTCCCGCCGGCCGAAGCGTCGTCTATGCCCGCTTTTCGCTCGCACTCAGTGCCGGCGCCGTGCTCGTGTGGCTGGTCGCGCTGCCCGGGCTGCCGGGCCTGGACGCGAGTTTCTACGGACTGTTGTTCTCCGGCACCGGACCGCTTCTCGCGATCGGCATCGTGGCATGCTGCGCCGCACTGATCCTCGCGGTCCGCAGCGGCCGGGTACTGCCGGCCGTCGCAGCGGTCGCCGCGGCGATCGTGGTCGCGCGGGTGACGACGTTCGCGGCGACCGAAGCGCCGCTCTACGACTGGACCTACAAGCATCTCGCCGTCGTCGACTACATCATGGTGCACGGCCGGCTGACGCCGGACGGCACCGACATCTACGCCCAGTGGCCGGCCTTCTTCGCGGTCTGGGCGTGGTTCTGCGAGATCACCGGTGTCGCGCCGATGACCGTCGCGCATGTGTTCGCGCCCGCGATGCATGTGCTCATCGCCCTGACGGTGTACACCGCAGCCCGCGCGGTCGGACGGTCCCGGCTGATCTCCGTGACCGCCGCGTTCGTCGCGGAGATCGTCAACTGGGTTGGCCAGGACTACTTTTCGCCACAGGCCTGGTCCCTGGTACTGGCGTTCGGGGTGCTCGCGCTGCTGCTGGCCTCGCCGCGCCACCCCGCCTGCGGCGTGTTGGCGATCGTCGTGTTCGCCGCGATCGTGCCCAGCCATCAGCTCACGCCGTTCTGGATCGTCGCGGTGGCACTGGCGCTGTGTGCGGTGAAACGGGCGCGGCCGTGGTGGGTGGCGCTGGCGATGGGGGCGATCACGGCGGCCTATCTGCTGCTGAACCTCGAAGCGGTACTCCCCTACGGCCTGCTCTCCGGTGGCAGCCCGCTCGACAACGCCGCGAGCAATGTGCAGACCTCCGGCGTTCCGGCGAAGGATTTCACCTCGGCGGTCGTGCGTTCCCTGTCGGCCGGCGTGGTGCTGGCCGCCGTCGCCGCGTCGTTGTGGCTGTGGCACACCCGGCGCCGCGTGCTCGGCCCGGCGGTGATGGCTTTTGCCTCGTTCGGGCTGCTGCTCGGCCAGAGTTACGGTGGCGAAGCCATCTTCCGGGTCTACCTGTACGCACTGCTGGGCATGTCGATCCTGATCGCGCCGGCGCTGGTCGCCGCGATACGTAACCTCGCCAACGGTGCTCGTCGCGCCGCGCTGGGTGTCGTTGCGGCGCTGACCGTCTCGACGGCGGGGCTGGCCGGCCTACACGGCTATCTGGCACTGTGGCCCATCGTCTACGAGACACGTGCGCAGATCGAAGCGATGGATGCCCTGACCCGGGATGCGGACGTGCGGACACGGATGGTGATGCTGCGCCACGGTGGCATGCCCACGCGACTCAACGCCGGATACGCCGATGTCACGCTGCACAACCCGTACTTCGACGAACCCGTCACCTACGACCTGTGGGACGGCCGCGAACCGCGGCTGCCCGAACTGCAGGCGGGTCTGCCCAGCGAACGCGACCTACGGGCGCTCTACGAATTCGCGACCTACGACGCCGACGTCGCGTATGTGATCCTGTCCGAGCAGTCGAACCGGGCCATGCAGTACTACGGCAACTTCCACCCCGCGGCCGCGGGCTTCGTGGAGGACGAACTACGCCGCTCGCCCATGTGGGCCGTCGTCCACGAGGACGCCCACAGCATCGTCTTCCGCACCTTCCCCGGCCGTCACTGAGATCACTCAGCATCGGTCGGCAACGATGCTGAAACCGTGGGCCACGCACGCCCGGAATTTCGCTCAGCCGTCCGATCATGCGGAAATGCAGCGCCGGGACCTCTTGGACCGACCGAACTACGCGCACTCAGCGATTCGCATCATTTGGCTTGTCTTACTGCCTTTTTGACGTCGGGTCCATGCGATGGGTGTCCCATTTCCGGGACATCGGACAGCCATCTGTGTGATCTGTGTCATCGGTAGCGAATTCCGGGTATCACATCTCTCGATCTCGTGCTAATAATTAGCTGTCACTTCGTCTAGCGAACATATTTTCAGTGGCCGGCCCCGCCCGGCGCCGCCGGAGCGAGACGCTGCTCGCGACTCGCGTGAAGTGCCGCAGGCCGCGCGGCCCCGTGCGCCTGCACCCCAGCCCTGAATACGCACGGAGAGCTCGCAATGACCACTGCCCGCAGTACCCGCGCTATCGGCGACCTCCTGCCCGACGGCATGCCACTGCCTACCGTGTCGGTGATCGTGCCGGCTCTCAACGAAGCGCGTAACCTGCCGCACGTCGCCGAGCGGATGCCTCCCGACGTCGCCGAGATCGTGTTCGTCGACGGCGGCTCGCGCGACGACACGGTCGCGGTGGCCAAGGAGATCTGGCCCGACGCCGTGCATCTGCGCCAGACCCGCCGCGGCAAAGGCAACGCGCTGGCGTGTGGTTTCGAGAGGGCCAGCGGGGACATCATCGTGGCGATCGACGCCGACGGCAGCACCGATCCGGCCGAGATCCCGCGGTTCGTCGACGCCCTGATGTCGGGTGCCGACTTCGCCAAGGGCTCTCGGTTCATGGCCGGCGGCGGCAGTGGCGACATCACCCGGATCCGCCGGGTCGGCAACTGGTTCCTCAACGCACTGGTGAACGTGTTGTTCTCCACCCGCTACACCGATCTCTGCTACGGCTACAACGCGTTCTGGCGGCACGCGCTGGTGTCGATGAATCTGCCCGACACCGCGGCGCCGAGACCGCAGTGGGGTGACGGGTTCGAGATCGAGACACTGATCAACGTCCGCGTCGCTGCACACGGACTGGCCATCGCCGAGGTGCACAGCTACGAGGCCGACCGCATCCACGGCGCCAGCAATCTGCACGCCGTCCGCGACGGCCTTCGGGTCCTGCGCACCATCGGCAGCGAGTACCTCGCTCACCGGCTCGGCCGTCGTCACCCCGAGCACCCGGCCGTGGACCCGATGCGGTTGTCCCGTCCGCAACCGTCGAACTCGTTGCGCACCCGACGGCTGCCACAGCACGAACCCCGCACCGCGACTGTCCTTTCCGCCGACCTCCCGAAGGAGAAGGCGCTGTGACCCTGGTGGACGACGATCAGCTGGCGGCGTCGGCGCCCGGCCGGGCACGCCCGCCGGCTCGTCGCCGCCCGGCGGTGTCACTGTGCGTGCCGGCCTATCAGGCCGCACCGCACCTTCGGACCACGGTGGAAAGCCTGCTCGCGCAGACCCACGACGACTTCGAGGTGGTGATCGTCGACAACCACAGCTCCGATGGCACCTCCGCGATCGCCGAGTCGTTCACCGACAGCCGAGTGCGACTGGTGCGCAACGACTCCACCGTGCCGATCATCGACAACTTCAACCGGGCGGTGCGCCTGTGCCACGGGGAGTTCGTGAAGCTGGTGTGCGCCGACGACGTCATCGCCCCGGGCTGCATCGCCGCGCAGGCCGACATCCTGCGCAGGCACCCCGGCGTCGCGCTGGTCAGCGCGCGCACCGACTTCATCGACAGCGACGGCGGACTGCTGCGCCCTGCCCGCGGGCTGCGCGGTATCACCGGCCTACGCCGGGCCGACCACGTCGTCCGGCGGCTCGTCCGCAGCGGTACCAATCCGATCGGCGCCCCGGTGGCGACGATGTTCCGGCGGGCGGACTTCGACCGCGCCGGTGGCTTCCGCGACGACGTGGAGTTGTTCTACAGCGACGCCGACCTCTGGGTCCGCCTGCTACAGCACGGCGACTTCTACGGCATCCCAGAGGTTCTCGCGTCGTTCCGGTTCGGTTGCGACACCGTCTCGGCCACCATGGCCGCGCGGTCCCAGTTGGTCCAGCAGGGCCGGTTCACCCGCCGGCTGGCTGCCGACCGCCGCTGGGGCATCACGGCACTCGACCACGCCGCCGGCAGGCTCAACGCCTGCAACAAGCAGGTGCGCCGCACCGTCCTGTTCGGCCTCAGCAAGCGGCGCGCCGCCCGGAACCGGACCACCGCCATCCCGAGCGCTGGATGACCCTCCACAGCGACAGCCGCGCCGACGCCGCGAAATCACCGACGGCCCAGCGCAACATGGGCCTCAACACGGTGTCGCTGGTCGCCGCGAACGTGCTCACCGGTGTGCTGGGACTCGTGTTCTGGGGCGTGGCGGCCCGCCTGTACCCGGCCGAGGCGGTGGGCATCGGTGCCGCGGTGCTCAACTCCGCGGTGATGCTCTCGACCCTGTCGATGCTGAGCATCGACATGCTCTACGAGCGGTTCCTGCCGATGGCCGGCGTCCGTGCGTCCGCACTGATCCGCTGGGGTTACACCGTCGTCGGCGTCACCTCGCTGGTCGCCGGCGCGGTGGTGGTGCTCGTCGGTCCCGACGAGTTGCTCGTCTCGGGATGGATGATGCTGGTCTATCCGCTTCTGGTCGCCGAGCACGCCTTGTTCGCGCTGGAGGACAAGACCACGGCGGGATTGGGCGTGGCGCGCTGGGCGGCCGCGAAGAACGTCTTCCACGCGCTGTTCAAGCTGGTGGTCCTGGCTCTGCTGGCATGGACCGGCAGCTCGCTGGCGATCGTCGCGTCCTGGGGCCTGGTCGGCGCCCTGGCCTTCGTCGTCGTGCTGCTCGCCATGCGGTGGCGCTGGCGTCGTGACCCGCAGTTCCTGCGGCCGTCGACGCTGCCGTCGCCGCGGGTGATCTGGCGCTACTCATATGCCTCGTTCGCGTTGACCGCGGTCTGGACGGCAGCTCCCCTGGTCGTGCCGCTGCTGGTGCTCAGCCAGTTCGGGGCGGTCACCAGCGCGCACTTCGCGGTGGCGTGGTCGATCGTCACCGCCGCGTATCTGACGGTGCACCTGGTGATCACGCCGTACGTCGCCGAGGTGGCCGCGCATCCGGCGAAGATCTACAGCCTGTCGGTGCGGATGATGCAGAGCGTCGGCGTGGTGGCCGTGACGGGAAGTCTCGGGCTCGTGGTGCTCGGTCCCCTGGCCCTCGGTCTCGTAGGCGGCGCCTACCGCAGCGAGGGCGAGTCGCTGCTCTACGTTGCGGCGCTGTTCATCCCGCTCTCGGCGGTGGCTGCGGTCTTCGAGGGCTTCGCGCGGGTGGACGGTCGGCTGGGGCTGATCTTCGCGGTGCGCGCGGCCGCCGCCGTCCTCGTCGTGGGTGGCTGCCACGCGGCGACCACCATGTTCGGAATCCTTGGTGTCGGCTGGCTCTATCTCGCCGTCGAGGTGGTCGTCTCCACCGTGTTGATCGTGCCCCTGATGCGCTACCTGCGACGGTATCGCCGGGCGGAACGCGCGCTGCCGTTCACGTCGGTCGGCTAGCGGTGCAGGGTCGCCGGCGCCCGCGACTCGGTCCAGTCCATCCGCCACCGGCCGGCAAGCTGCGGGTACTGCGCCGACACTTCGTCGTAGAGGTCGGGCAGCGTCAGGATCACGTCGTCGGGGTCGGCGGCGACCAGGTCGTCCGGCGCGATGATCGGGATGTCGGTGCCGGGCATGCGCCGACCGTGTTTGGCGGGGGCGGCGTCGGCGACCGCCGGCAGGAGTCGCCGGGTCACCCCGGCCAGCGCCAGCAATGCCACCGCACGTGACGGTGCGCCGTAGGCGTAGACCGATCGCCCTGCGGCGCAGGCACTCTCGAGGCGCGCACGCAGGGCTCGCGCCTGGTGGTGGGCGTCGTGCGCCAGTCTGCTCAGCACGTCGGCGCGGGTGATGCCGAAGGCGTGCTCGCGCTCCAGGATGGCCGCCGCGACGGGTTCGACCGTGCGGGCCCGCGGGTCTTCGGCGTGCACCGCAGCCAGCAGGATCGTGCCCCCGTAGAGGTCGAACTCCCATGCGGCGGCGAGGGCCATGCCCGCCTGCTCGAGCAGGTTGCGCAGTGCGGTCAGCGAGTAGTACCCGAAATGCCCGTGCCGCAGCATGTTCCAGTGTCCTTGCGCCACGATGGCCTGCAGCGAGTGGAACTGGAGCAGGAGTACTCCGCCGGGTGCTGTCGCATCGCGGCGCTGCCGGAGCGCGGCGTGCTGGTCGGCGTCGTGCATGATTCCGAAGGAGTCGAGCACGACGTCCGCGGTCTCGGCCGAACCGAAGTCGTGATCGTCGAACAGCGGCAGCCAGCTTCCGCCGTGCGGACTGGCGAACTCTCGGACCGTGGCCCCGCGCAGCCAGCCGCTCGCCGCCACCCGGCGCACCGCGTCGGCGGCCTGCAGACGCAGGGCCAGCGGTTCGATGCCGCGCGGTTCCTCGCCGTCGGTGTCGTCTTCGGCCAGCTGGGCCAGGCCGCACTCCAGGCACAGGTCCATCCGCAGCGGATGTGCGGATTCACCGTCGGTGATCGGTGCGTCCGCGGCCGGGAAGTGGTCCGCGGCGGGCGCGAGACCAAGATCGAGAACGGTCTCCAATGCCGGGCTGCGGCAGCCCCGGCACGGCGCGCCGGTGCTCACAGGCGGGCCGCGTGCATCTCGGGCAGCGGGAAGTACAGCTGTCCGCCCCAGTCGCCGATGTAGGCGAGCGCGGAGGTCAGTTCGTCCTCCAAGTTCCAAGGCAGCGCCAGGACGACATCGGGGCGGTCGCGGGCGAGCACCGCGGGGTGCAGGATCGGGATCCGGGTGCCCGGAGTGAACCTGCCGTGCTTGTAGGGGTTGCGGTCGACGATGTATTCGATGAGATCACTGCGGATTCCGGCGTAGTTGAGCAGTGTGTTGCCCTTGCCGGGCGCACCGTAGCCGACGACCCGCTTTCCGGCGGCCCGGCAGTCCAGCAGGAAACGCAGCAACTCGTGGCGGATGCGTTCGGTGCGTGGGCGCAGCCCGGTGTAGCCGTCCACTTCGTGCAGACCGGCCGCGGCTTCGGTGGCCAGCACGGCCCGTACCCGGGGTCCGGGGTCACCGGCGACCGTGTGCGGGCGCGCCCACAGCCGAAGGGAACCGCCGTGGGTGGGCAGCAGTTCCACGTCGACGACATCGAGGTCGGCGGTCGCCAGCGCGCCCATCGCCGACAGCACGGTGTAGTACTGGAAGTGCTCGTGGTAGATGGTGTCGAACTGACCGTGGCGCACCAGGTCCAGCGCGTGGTGCACTTCGATGCTGATCCAGCCGTCGTCGGCGACCAGGCCGCGCAGTCCGCGGGTGAAGCCGAGCAGGTCGGGCACGTGCGCGTAGACGTTGTTCGCCACCACCAGCGACGCCGGACCGTGCTCGGAGCGGATCCGGGTGGCGACGGTTTCGTCGAGAAACTCGGTGACGGTGGGTATTCCGCGGTCACGCGCGGCCTGTCCGACGTTGACCGACGGTTCGATCCCCAGACACGGCACGCCTGCGGCGACGACGTGCTGCAGCAGATAGCCGTCGTTGCTGGCGACCTCGACGACGAAGGACTCCTGTCCCAGCCGCAGCGTGGCGACCGCATCGTCGACGAAGCGGCGCGCGTGTTCGACCCAGCTGTCGGAGAAGGACGAGTAGTAGGCGTACTCGGTGAACGTGTCCTCCGGTGTGATCAGCGCCGGGATCTGCAGGAGCATGCAGTCCGGGCACAGCCGCAGATGCAGCGGATAGGTTGCTTCCGGTGCGTCGAGTTCTGCTGCGGTGAGGAACTTCTCGCACGGCGGGGTGGCCCCCAAGTCCAGGACGCTGTGCAACGCCGCGGATCCGCACAGCCGGCATCGGATGGTCATCTCACACTCCCGCCGGGACGAGGGACGCGTCGGTCCAGAACAGCCTGCTGTCGAGTTGTCCGGTGTGCAGCAGATGTTCGATCTGCTTGAGCCGGGTGTGACCACGGCCGTAGAACGTTTCGGCGGTCAGGCCGATCGCCGCGAACACGCGGTGGAGCTGCGCGGCGCCGGCCGCGACGTCCCAGTCCGCCCGGAATTCGGGGAAGACGGTCCGGATTCGCGAGAAGTCGACGCGGTAGGAGCGCTGGTCGGCATCAGGCGGTCCGAATGTCAGTTCACAGGACGGAAATTCGGCACTGACGGCGGCGGCGATCTCGCCGACGGTGCGGTTGTTCTCGTCGGCGCCGACGTTGACCGCCAGCGTGTGGACGGTGTCCCGGTCGGCTGCGAGCGCGCACCGGATGGCCTGGGCGATGTCGAGTGCGTGCACCAGCGGGCGCCAGGGCGTGCCGTCACTGATCATGGCGATCCGGCGCTCGACCCATGCCAGGCCGGACAGGTTGTTGAGCACGATGTCGAACCGCATCCGGGGGGAGGCCCCGAAGGCGGTGGCGTTGCGCAGGTACACCGGCGAGAAATCGTCATCGGCCATCGCGGTGAGGTCACGCTCGACCATGACCTTGCACCGCGCGTACGCCGTGAGCGGGTTGACGGGGCTGTCCTCGGTCACGGTGCCGTCCGCAGCCCCGTAGACGCTGCACGACGACATGTACACGAACCTCGCCACACCGGCTTCTTTCGCGCAGTGCGCCAGGTGCAGGCTGCCGCGATGGTTGATGTCGTAGGTGACCTCGCCGATCAGGTCGCCGAGCGGGTCGTTGCTCAGTTCCGCCATGTGGACGACGGCGTCGAAGCCGCGCAGGTCGGCGACCTCGACGTCGCGAATGTCACGGACCAGTGTGGCCGGGGTGCGCACGGGACCGTCGAGGCCGGCGGTCAGCCGCTCCGAGCCCAGCCAGCCGGCCCGGTAGTAGCCGGTGTCCAAGCCGACGACGTCGAATCCGTGCGCGCTCAGGTAGGGGGCGACCAGCGCGCCGAGATAGCCGTCGGATCCGGTGATCAAGACACGCATGTTTTCCTTCTCGGACGAGGTGGGAGCGGAGCTAGGAGGCTGGGACGTCGACGCAGACCTTGTCCGCGACGAACCCTTCTGCGTATGGCTGCCGGCACTGGACGCCGCGGATGCGCATCAGCCCGGCGAAAGCCTGTTCGTCGAACCAGGGCTTGCCGGCCTGCGACGGGTAACTCTGGTGCAGGAGCCGGGCCTTGCGCTGTGCGATCTCGGCGGTCGCCGGGTGGAACACGTTGGGGGTGGGCAGATCCGACTCCCATTTGAGGATCTCGTATCCCCAGTACGGGTGGCTGCGGAACTCGGTGGGCAGCAGTTCGGCGAGCAGCCGGTGGTCCTGGTGAGCATCGAGACGTTGCGGTCCGATGACGAGGTCGGGATCGCAGGTGCGCCGGAACGCCGCGATGCGCTCCTTGACGTCGGCCCAGTGGCGGGGCAGCTGCCCGTCGGGCAGGTCGTGCACCGTCAACCGGACTTCCGCGGCGCCGCAGAATGCGGCGAACGCGTTCTTCTCCTCGACTTCGCGTTCGGTGCCGGCGCCGGTGAGCACGAGCGCGTGCACGACCAGGCGAGGGTTGCGGCGCGTCATCTGCAGCAGCGTGGCGCCGGCACCGATCGCGATGTCGTCGCAGTGTGCGCCGACCAGGGCCACACTGGCGGGTTCGAGCGCAATGGCAGCGGTCACGCGATCGCCCCTGCCGGATGCTCCCACAACGCCCAGGGCCGGAGACCGTTGTTGTAGTCGGTGTCGAGTTCGGCGCGTTCCTTGAAGGTGTCGGCGGGCTTCCAGAACCCGTCGTGGCGGTAGCCGATCAGCTTGCCGGTTCCGGCCAGGGCCAGGCACGCGTCGCCGACCAGGTCGCCGTTCTCGGGGATCAGGTCGATGACCGACCGGTGCAGCACGAAGTAGCCCCCGTTGATGCCCACCGACATGTCCGCCAGCGGCATGACCTCCTTGACCTCGCCGGTGGAGGAGACGTCGACACAGTGGAACGACGAGGCCGGCGGGACGACGAGCATCGAGGCCAGCGCGCCACTGGTGACGGTGCGTTCGATCATCTCGGGCAGCGGCGCGTCGGTGAGCACGTCGGCGTAGTTGGCCAGGAAGTACTCGTCGTCGCCGAGGTGGTGACGCACCCGGCGCAGCCTTTCCCCGATCGGGGATTCCCGGCCGGTGTCGACGAATCGGACCGTCCAGTCGGCGATGTCGGAGGACTCGAGCTCCACTTCCCCGCCGCGCAGGACAAAGTCGTTGGACAGGGTCTCGTTGTAGTTGAGGAAGTAGTCCTTGATCCGCTCCGCGCCGTAGCCCAGGCAGAGGATGAACTCTTTGTGGCCGTGGTGGGCGTAGTACTGCATGACGTGCCACAGCAGGGGGCGCGGGCCGACCATCTGCAGCGGTTTGGGAATGACGTCCCCTTCGGCGGACCGCATCCGCATGCCGTAGCCGCCACAGAACAGAACGACCTTCATGTCCGGGCTCCCCTCACGCTCGCCAGGCAGGCACTGACCCGCCGATGTCCGCCACCGCGCCGATCTGGTCCATGAACGTCTCTCGCAAATTCGCCAGAATTTACCGGCTGAGAAATCAGTTCGGGGCCCGCCTCAGTGACGCGCTGAACGTAACACTCGCACTTTCGCAGTGCAAGACGAGTTCAGCAAATCACAAATCCACATCTGCGAGCGCCGATCACGGCCCGTGGTGCGCCATATAACGCGCTTAGGGCGCCTGTCCGACGTCGCGGCCATGAATCCAAAGCTACTGTGAACGTCTATCCGCCCATGAGCGCCAGCACCGGCCCTACAGCCTTCCTCACGCTGCCGACAGCAGTCGCTGTCGAGCGATTTGGCAAATTACGAAGTCGGCAGCACCGATACCTCGCGGCGCCGCGCGAACTCGAACCTGTCCACGGCCTGAAAGGTTGCTGCCGACCCGCTGGCGTGCGTGGACGCTCGGGCCGGGCGCTCTTAGCCTCGGAGAGGAGAACGACAAGAGCACCAGTCACTCCGCCTGCCCGCCAACGGTGACGGTCACCCCACCCGGTGACGAACGACGAGGAAGTACCCCCATGTTGATGCGACCGTATCTGGCCACCGTCACCGTCCTGTTCGGGGCCGCGCTCAGCATCGGGGTCGCGGTGGCGCACGCCGACCCGAACGACCCGGCGATGCAGGAAACGTCGCCGGACGGGCAGGTCCGATCCGCGCAGGCCGCCCAGGTGGCCGGCAGTAAACCCTGCGTGGCCAGCGTCGGCACCCTGGGTTCCAGCGACGTCCGTACGCCCGACATGAACGTGCCGCACCAGACCGCCAAGGAGTCCGGACCCGACTGGGTGGGCTCCGATGGCTGGCAGGCCCAGGCGCTCACCCGGTCCAACCCGTGGGGCGGCAACTTCGACCCGACCAACATTCACACCGGTCCGGCCTGCGATCCCGTGACTGCGGGCCCCTTCTCCTAGTCACGCAGGAACGGCCGCAGCGCCACCACGTACGCGGCGAACAGCGCGACCGGAGCCACCAAGGGCAGCCATGGCGCGGCGATCGGCACCGTCACCGCAAGCGTCGTCACCGCGGTGAACACGATCGCCGCGACCATCACCGGCACCGACACCCGGCCCCCGTTGTGACGCAAGCCCAGATAACCGGCCGCTGCCAGACCTGATGCGGCCGTGTACATCGGCGTGGGCGCACCGAGCAGCACCGTGACGACCGTCAGCAGGACCGCGGCCGTCGCCGCTGTCGATATCCGCGCTGAAAGCAGCACCGCGAGACCGGCCGCCGCGGCGGCCACCCACGCCGCCCCGGTCGCCCCGGCCGTCGCCGACAGCACCATCAGCAGGCCGAACGGCACCGCCAACCCGAACTGATCAGGCCACAACGCCTTCATCGGTGCACGCGCCGGCGCTCGGGCATCAACGCCATCGCCTGGTCCAGCGTGACCGAGTCCGGCCACGCCACGATGTCGACGCCGACGGTGGCCATGTCGCGGTACATGAACGAGCGCTGCAGACCCCACATGCGCTCCACTAGCGGATCCTGGACCCCGGGAATGGGGCATCCTTCGAGGATGTCCACCGCGATCACCGCGTGGCCGCGCTTGCGCATGTCGATGAGCGCCAGGGCGAACTCGGTGTCGAGCATCGTCGAGAACGCCACGACGATCGCACCGGTCGGAACGGCCGGACGCGGAGCGAGGGTGCCCGACGCCGACTCGAAGGTGTCGGCGGCCCCCAGCATGGTGTCGAGGATCCGGTAGAACTGCCGCTGCCCGATATCGGCTCCCAGCCAACGGATCTGGCGTGCACCCAGCGCAACCAGACCGGCTCGGTCGCCGTACCGCAGCGCACTCTGGATCACCTGGGCGGCGCCACGAGCGGCGCGTTCGGTGGCGTCGGTCGCCGGACCGGGTGGTTGCGGGTAGACGTCGAACAACACCACCACGTCGGCGGCGCGGTCGGTGAGACGCTCGGTGACATGCAAGGCTCCGCGCCGCGCACTGACCGGCCAGTTCACGGTTCGCAGTTGGTCACCGGGGACGTACGGGCGGATGTCGGCGTACTCCACGCCCGGACCGACGTGCCGGGTCAGGTGCGTGCCGAGTCGGTCGAGCAACTCGGTGCGGGGAATCGGTGTCGACTGCGCCAAGGCGACCGGGAAGATGAACACCTCGGCGGCGCCGATCACCCCATGCCCACGCAGCAGACCGCCGTGGGCGGGCACGCTCACCTCGACCCGCAGCGGATAGCGCCCCCATCGGGATGCGCTCAGCGACAGCAACTCCTGCGACTCCTCGACGACCGCCCCCGGCGCGGCTACCGACACCGAGACGGGGCTGCCGTCGTCGGCTTGGGCGGTGACCGCCACGTGCACCGTGTCCCCCTCGAAGCACCGCTGCAGCCCCGGTGTCGCGCGCACCCGCACGGTCGGCAGGTCGCGGTGCCAGGCCAACGCGCACAGCACCCCCACCAACGGGGCCGCAAAGAGCACCAGGTCCCATCGCGCCGTGACCAGCGCGGCGACCATCGCCAGACCCGCGCAGGTCGCCGCAGAGAGGGTGAGACTGCCGGCCCGCCAGTGTAATTCGACTGCCGCCGAGGTGTCCGGGTCGATGCTCATCGGGACTCTCCGGCGCGCGGGACCGGAGTACGGCGCAACAGGTCTTCGACGACATCGGAGCCCTGGACCCTGCGCACCCACATCTCGGGACGCAGGCTGATGCGGTGCGCGATCGCCGGAACCGCCAGGGCTTTCACGTCCTCGGGGATCACATAGTCGCGCCCCAGTAGCAGCGCGCGGGCCCGCGCCAGCTGCACCAGGTCGAGTTCCGCGCGCGGGCTCGCCCCGACCGCGACCTGCGGATGGTTGCGGCTGGCGGCGGCCAGCGCCACCACGTACTGCAGCACATCGTCGTGCACGGTGACCTGTTCCACGGATTCCTGCATAGCCAGCAGATCCTGCGCGTCGACCACCTGTGCCACCGCCGGCGGGGCGGAGCCCCGGTCGAGCCGGCGCCGTAGCATGCTCGTCTCCTCCTGCGCGGAAAGGTATTTCAGCTCCAGCCGGATCGCGAAGCGGTCCAGCTGCGCCTCCGGCAGGGGGTAGGTGCCCTCGTACTCGATCGGGTTGTCGGTGGCCAGTACCAGGAACGGGTCCGGCAGCCGGTGGGTGACGCCGTCGATGCTGACCTGCCGCTCGGCCATGGCTTCGAGCAGCGCGGCCTGCGTCTTGGGCGGTGTGCGGTTGATCTCGTCGCCGAGGAGCAGGTTGGTGAACACCGGCCCGCGACGGAATTCGAAACGGCCCGAAGCCATGTCGTAGATCGTCGAGCCCAGCAGATCGGCGGGCAACAGGTCCGGGGTGAACTGCACGCGGGTGAACTCCAGCCCGAGGGCCGCGGCGAACGATTTCGCGATGAGCGTCTTGCCCAGCCCGGGGAGGTCCTCGACCAGGACATGCCCGCGGGCCAGCACGGTGGTCAGGATCAGGTGTAGCGCCTGCCGTTTGCCGACGACCACCTGGGAGATCGCGTCGAGGACAGCTTCGCAGTGCGCGGTGGTCAGTGCGGGTGTGCTCAAAGCTGCTCCAACCTTCGCAGGATCGCGTCGAGAGTGTCGCGGCCGGGCCCGGACTCCTGGCCGCCGCTGCGCGAGATGTTCTCTGGATCGACCCAGGCCCACAGCTGCGGACCGAACAACATGAGGCCGCTGCTCTGAAAGGCTTTCGGGTCCTTGACTTTACGCGTTCCGGCCGTCATCTCGAACTGACGTGCCAGCATCGGCCGCAACCGTCGATCCCAGTCGGCGCGGCTGGACTCCGACCACGAGATCAGGGTCTCGGTGCGCGACAGCCACCGCTGCAGCGCCGCGTCGGCGCTGTTGGCCGGCGCCGGCTCCCCGTCGCGGGCCGGGTGCGTCAGCCGCCAGCGCGCGGTGATCAGGCCGGCGGTCAGGGCGACACCACAAGCCGGCAGCACGAGCTGCCGGTCGAGCATCCACGCCAGCAGCCCGCTGGCGGCGACCAGGACCAGCGTGCCCGCGACCAGCTTCGTCATGACGCGCCCTGCAGTTCCTGCTGCACCGCGCGCAGCGCGTGCAGCGCGTCGTCGCGGTGCTGTTCGGTCATCACGTGCCGGCTGAACCGGGCCTCCTCGAACAGGTCGACGAGCTCGTCGGCGCTGCCCGCGCGCAGCACCCGCCGCTGGACGGCACGCGCCAGCACCTCCGACGGGGTGTCCGACGCCTGCGGGCTGGTGTTGGGAGACTTCTCCAGCTCGCTCTCCATCGCGGCGTAGCAGGCGATTATCGCCTCCCGCGGGTCCCGGCTGCGGTCCCCGATCTCGGCCAGGCCGAGCTCCGTGGCACGCGCCAGATCGGGTCCGCGGGACCGCGCGGGTGGCGGGCCGGCGGCGTCGAACGGTGGCGGCGCCGTCAGCCGGGGGCGCCGGGCGCGCACCCCCGCCACGAGTGACAGCGCGACCATCGCGATCGTCGCCGCCAGGACGTACCCGAACAGGTGGTCCGCTCCGCCGGTCTCCGGCGGGGACTGCGCCGCCGGGTCGACGCCTGAGTCGGCGCCTCCCGCCGACGGCGGTGCGTCACCGGACGCAGCGTCGCCCTCAGGGACCGCGACGTCCCAGCGCTGCAGCAGCAGGATCAGGGCCAGCCAGGCCAAAAGACCCGCGGCCACGTACAGGAGTACCCGCCACGGCGGCCGGCCGTCCGGTCCCCCGTCTCGACGGGGTGACTCACCGGTGGTCGCCGACCGGCGGCGGCGCGGCCGGGCCAGCGCCGAGAACGCCATGATGGCCAAGGCCACCGCGAACAGCGCCAGCACGGCGGTCGGCGAGGATTCGGAGCGCTCCGGTTCGCGCGCCGCAGGCGCGCCGGCCTGCTCGGCCGGCAGGTAACCGCGCAACGCCAGGGCGCTCAGCAGCAGGGCTGCGAGCACGACGACGGTGCGCGTCGACGCCTTGCCGTCTCCGGGCATCGGCCCACCCCGAACTCGGTGCCGACGGACTCAGGCGGCCATCGGCCTGATCCCATCGTGGCACGGTCGGCGCGGACCGGGCGGGGACTAGCTCAGAACAGCTGCCAGTCGTGCGCGCCGTCCTGCTGGGTGTACAAGCCGCCGTCGGTGTTCTTGATGACGACGGGGTCGCCGCTGCCGAAGTTGTCGAAGAACCACTTGGCGTTCGCCGGGCTGAGATTGATGCAGCCGTGGCTGACATTCGAATTGCCCTGTGCGCCCACCGACCACGGCGCGCTGTGGACGAAGATGCCGCTGTTGTCGATACGGACCGCGTCCTTGACCTTGATCTTGTAGCCCTCACCGGACGGGTCGTCGACGGCCAGACCGAAGGTCGAGGAGTCCATCACGATGTCGGCGAACTTCTCCAGCACGTAATAGGTGCCGTTCTTGGTCTCGAACCCTTCTTTGCCCATCGAGACGGGGAACGTCTTGACCAACTCGCCGTTGATCATGACTTCCATCTGCTTGGTCTCGTTGTCGATGGTCGCCACCTGGGACTCGCCGACGCGGAAGCTGGACTTGGTGCCGGCCGCGTCGATGTTGACCACGGTGTGGGCGGGCCAGAAGTCCTGCGGGCGCCAGCGCACCTGCTGGTCGGTGATCCAGTAGAACCGGCCCGGCACCGGGGGGTTCGACGAGATGTGGATCGCGCTCTCGGCCATCGGACGGTTGGCGATGGGGCGCTGGAAGTTGATGATGATCGGCTTGGCCACGCCGACCAGGGCGCCGTCGACCGGGTTGAAGGACGGCGGCACGAACGGCGGCTGGCCGACGAACGGGTTCGGGTTCTGCCCGGCCGGGGTGTCCTCGGGGACAGGCAGCGGCGTTCCGGGGATGACGGCGAGCGGGTCGGCCGAGGCGGTGACGCCCGCCGCGGACGGGACCGCAGGCACCGCGACTTCCGGCTCGGCCGGCACCGCGGGGGCGGCCGGGTCGACGGGGGCCGGCGCCACTCCGGGTTGGGCGAGCGCCGAGGGAGCGCTCAGCGTCAGCACCGCGACCACGGCGGATGCCATTGTCACAGCGAACCACCGGGCCTTGTTGCGCTGCCGCATACATACCTCCAGTTCAGCGACTGCAACCCAGTGTGGCACAGCACCGGGTCCGATCAGCGGCTCCGGCGTTGCGCCCGAGTTCTGACCTGCACAGATCATCGCGGTCTGGCCGGCGCGTGTTACCCGGGCCGGTCCGGCGACCGTAGGCTCGGCCACATGATCGTGGCGTTTTCCATCAGTCCGGCCGTCGCCGACGACACCGGCGGGGTCGCCGAGGCGGTGGCCGAGGCCGTCCGCGTGGTGCGCGCCTCCGGGCTGCCGAACGAGACCAACGCGATGTTCACCAACATCGAAGGCGAGTGGGACGAGGTCATGGCCGTCGTCAAGCAGGCGGTCGACGCGGTCGCGGCGATGTCGCCCCGGGTCAGCCTGGTCCTCAAGGCCGACATCCGGCCGGGCTACACCGGCCAGCTGCAGGCCAAGGTGCAGCGCATCGAGGACGCGCTGGGCTGACCCGCGCGGTCAGGACTTGACCAGCCGCGCAATCGCCGCGGTGGCCTCGGCCAGCTTCGCGTCGGCCTCTTCCCCCCCGGCCGCGACGGCGTGGCTGACGCAATGCCCCAGGTGCTCCTCGAGCAGGCCCAGCGCGACCGACTGCAGCGCACTGTTCACGGCACTGATCTGGGTGAGGACGTCGATGCAGTACTTGTCCTCGTCGATCATCTTCGCGATGCCGCGGACCTGCCCCTCGATGCGGCGCAGCCGTCGGGCGTAGTTGTCCTTCTGCGCCGAATAGCCGTGTGCGGGCGCGGCCCCGTCCACTCCGCCCTGGGCGGCATTGTTCGCTCCGCTCTGGGCCGCACTGTTCGCTCCGCCCTGGACTGAACTGTTCGCTCCGCCCTGGGCCGCACTGTTCGCTCCGCTCACGACCCCAGCTCCTTCTGTACCTGCCCCACCCGATCGATCCCGGCCTCCTGGACCGCCACCGCCTGCCGCGCCATCGCGACCGCGTCGACGTTCTCCCCGGTGGCGATCTCGGTGCCGGCGATCTCGACCGCGGCGCGGTGATGGTCGGCCATCGTCTCCAGCCAGAGTCTGTCGAAGTCCGCCCCGCTGTGCGACCGCAACCGCTCGACCGCGTCGCCCGGCACCGCCGGTTCCCCGAGCTCGGGGGTCTCCTCCCACTGCACCAGGAAGACGTTCAGTACGTTGATCTCCGGCTGCGCTTCCGCGGCGACCTGCTCGGCCAGGGCCTGGAGCTGCGGGTTCGTCGACTGTTCGCGGGCCACCGCCGCCAACTCCAGAGCCTGCTTGTGGTGGGCCACCATCTCGGTGGCGAACGCCACGTCGGCGTCGTTGTAGCCCGCGGGTTCACCGCTGATCACCGGCGTCTCCACCGGCGCCGGGGCCGCTTCACCCGCTTCGGACTGCCCCGACGAGCAGCCGACCAGCAGCAGCACCGCGCACACGGCGGCGACGACTCCAGCCCAGATCCTCATGCCCTCAGGGTACAAGTACCCCACGGGGGTATCGATTATCGTTTTGGCCGGGGGAAATGCCGGGCGCATAATCGATAGATGCCCTCAGGACCAGACATCAAGCCCCGCAGTCGTGACGTCACCGACGGCCTGGAGAAGGCCGCCGCCCGCGGCATGCTCCGCGCGGTCGGCATGGGCGACGACGACTGGGCCAAGCCGCAGATCGGCGTCGGCTCGTCGTGGAACGAGATCACCCCGTGCAACATGTCGTTGCAGCGCCTCGCCCAGGCCGTGAAGACCGGCGTGCACGAGGCCGGCGGCTTCCCCCTCGAGTTCGGCACCATCTCGGTGTCCGACGGCATCTCGATGGGCCACGAGGGCATGCACTTCTCGCTGGTGTCCCGCGAGGTGATCGCCGACAGCGTGGAGACCGTCGTGCAGGCCGAACGCCTCGACGGCACGGTGCTGCTGGCCGGCTGCGACAAGTCGATCCCCGGCATGTTGATGGCCGCCGCGCGCCTGGACCTCGCGAGCGTCTTCTTCTACAACGGCTCGATCATGCCCGGCAAGGCTCGGCTGACCGACGGGACCGAGAAGGAAGTCACGATCATCGACGCCTTCGAGGCGGTCGGCGCCTGTGCGCGCGGGCTGATGTCGCGCGAGGACGTCGACATCATCGAACGCGCCATCTGCCCCGGTGAAGGCGCGTGCGGCGGCATGTACACCGCCAACACCATGGCCTCCGCCGCCGAAGCCCTCGGAATGTCGTTGCCCGGCAGCGCATCCCCGGTCGCCGTCGACCGGCGCCGCGACGAGTTCGCCCGCCGCTCCGGCGAGGCTGTCGTGGAGATGCTGCGCCGCGGCATCACCGCCCGCGACATCCTCACCAAGGAGGCGTTCGAGAACGCGATCGCGGTGGTCATGGCGTTCGGCGGCTCCACCAACGCCGTGCTGCACCTGCTGGCCATTGCCTACGAGGCCAACGTGAAGCTGACGCTCGAGGACTTCACCCGTATCGGGCAGAAGGTGCCGCACCTGGCCGACGTGAAGCCGTTCGGCCGGCACGTGATGAAGGACGTCGACGAGATCGGCGGCGTCCCCGTCGTGATGAAGGCGCTGCTGGACGCCGGCCTGCTGCACGGCGACTGCCTGACGGTCACCGGCCAGACGATGGCCGAGAACCTCGCCCACATCGAGCCGCCGGACCCCGACGGCAAGGTGCTGCGCGCCATGAGCAACCCGATCCACCCCACCGGCGGCATCACGATCCTGCACGGCTCGCTGGCACCCGAAGGCGCGGTGGTCAAGTCGGCGGGCTTCGACTCCGACGTATTCGAAGGCACTGCAAGGGTTTTCGAGCGGGAGCGGGCCGCGCTCGACGCGCTCGAGGACGGCACCATCACCCACGGCGACGTCGTCGTCATCCGCTACGAGGGCCCCAAGGGCGGCCCCGGCATGCGCGAGATGCTGGCCATCACCGGCGCCATCAAGGGCGCCGGCCTGGGCAAGGACGTGCTGCTGATGACCGACGGCCGGTTCTCCGGTGGCACCACCGGGCTCTGCGTCGGCCACATCGCGCCCGAAGCCGTCGACGGCGGCCCGATCGCGTTCGTGCGCGACGGTGACCGGATCCGGCTCGACGTCGCCAACGGCACGCTCGACATCCTGGTCGACAAGGACGAATTCGAAGCCCGCAAGACCGGATTCGAGCCGCTGCCCCCGCGTTACACCACCGGTGTGCTGGCCAAGTACACCAAGCTGGTGGGCTCGGCGGCCGTCGGGGCGGTCTGCACCTAGCCCCGCCGCACACCGAAGGGTATTTGCCCGGGCAACCGGGGATGTGACGTGTTCGCCGAACGGACGTGACCGGCCGCGGCGCTGATTAGGCTGCCGCGCATGCGGTGGTTCGTCGAGAATCCCCTGCTGACGCTGTTCTTTTGCCTCGGGGTCGGCAGCCTGGTGGGCCGCGTGCGCTTCGGCCCGGTGGC
Organism: Mycolicibacterium vaccae; assembly: GCA_050205485.1. GTDB lineage: Bacteria > Actinomycetota > Actinomycetes > Mycobacteriales > Mycobacteriaceae > Mycobacterium > Mycobacterium vaccae_A. The sequence goes on from JBNMQW010000011.1 coordinate 129,932, forward strand.
GTTCGGCCCGGCCGGCGCGCTGTTCGTGGCGCTGGCGCTGGCCGCAGTCGAACCCGACGTCGCGCTGCCGCCGATCGTGACCAGCCTGTCGCTGTGCGTGTTCTGCTACATGGTGGGGCTGGCCGCCGGCCCGTCGTTCGTCAGCGCGCTGCGCACCACGTGGCAGCCGATCGTCGTGTCGACGGTGGCGATCGTCGCCATGGCGGCGACCGCGCTGGGGCTGGGCGCGGCGTTCGGTCTGGATATCGGCACCGTCGCAGGGGCGTTCGCCGGCGCCGGGACCGCCACCCCGGCTCTGGGCGCCGTGCAACAACAACTCGCCGTCGGCGAGGTCATCCCGCCCGAACCGGCCATCGGCTACGCCGTGGCCTACCCGATCACGGTGTGCCTGACCATCCTCGCCTGCTCGTACCTGCTCTCGGCGGGGCGCCGCAAGCCGACCGCCGAGGACCGCGAGAAGGTGCCGCCGATCGTCATCCGGACCGTCGAACTGCTCGGCGACCCCGACCTGAACGTGCAGGGACTGGAGCGCAGGTACCACGCCGTCGTCTCACGGCTGACCCGCGGCGCGGACACGGTGGTGGCGCACGAAACGGAGCGGTTGGCCGACGGCGACCTGCTCACCGTCACCGCGCGGGAGGACCAGATCGCGCATCTGATCGAGGATCTGGGCCGTCCGGCCGAACGCGAGCCGTGGCTGGACCGCAGCGAGATCGACTTCCGCCGGATCATCCTGTCCAAGCCCGACTACGTCGGCCGGGAACTGCGCGCGCTGAAACTGGACCAGCGGTTCGACGCGGTGGTCAGCCGGGTGCGCCGGGGCGACACCGAGATCATCGCCACCCCGGATCTGGTGCTGCAGAACGGCGACCGGCTGCGGGTGACCGCGCCCCGGAACCGGATGGCCGACATCACCCGCGACCTCGGCGACTCCGAGCGGGCGGCCGGTGACATCAACCCGATCGGGCTCGGGCTGGGTCTCACCATCGGGTTGGTGCTGGCCCTGGTCAACCTCCCCCTGCCCGGCGGCGGCACCCTGGTGCTCGGCACCGCGACCGCGCCGCTGGTCGTCGGGGTCATCCTCGGCGCGCTCGGCCGTACCGGGCCGGTGGTCTGGACGCTGCCGGGCGGGGTGTCCAACACGCTGAACCAGTTCTCGCTCTTGGTGTTCCTGGTCGCCGTCGGCACCGGCGCCGGCGGCGGACTGGTCAGCGCGCTGGCCGACGAGGGGCTGGCGCTGATCGTGCTGGGCGTCGCCGTCTCCGGTGCGCACGCGCTGATCTGCGTCGTCGGTCTGCGCTCGGTCCTGCGCTTCGGCACCGCCCGCGCGTTGGGCGGGCTGACCGGTTCCCAGCTCAATCCGGCGCCCTACGCCTACGCCATCGGCAAGGTCCCCGACCAGCGGCTCTCGGTGGGATACGCCGTCCTGTTCCCGGTGTCGATGATCATCAAGGTGTTCGTGGCGCAGTTGATGGTCGTCTACTTCTGACGCGCCGCGGGTTTAGCCGCGTGCGACGCGGGCACTGGGATGGACATGGCGGACCGGAAACCGGCTGTGTGGCCGAGCCTGCTGCTGGGACTGGGCTTCGGCGGCTTCGTCGACGGGATCGTGCTGCACGAGATCCTGCAGTGGCACCACATGGTCAGCAGCACCACCTCGCCGGACACCCTGGCCGGGCTCGAACACAACGTGCTGGCCGACGGCATCTTCCACGCCGGCACCTGGCTGCTGGTGATGGCCGGGTCGATCCTGACCGTGGTGTCCTGGCGGCGCGGTGACCTGGCGCCGAGCTGGTCGTTCCATTTCGGGCTGCTGCTGGCCGGCTGGGGCGTCTTCAATGTCGTGGAAGGTGTGATCAACCACATGCTGCTCGGCGTGCACCACGTGCGTGACGATCTCGGCGGGCCGTTGTCCTGGGATATCGGGTTCCTGGTGTTTGGCGTCGCGCAGATCGCGGTGGGCTGGCTGCTGTACCGCCGCGGGGTCACCGCAGTCGCCGAACGTCCGGTAAGCGCCGCTGCCTGACGTCACCTCCTAGAATGGCGCCGTACGGAGGTCCGTAGGCATCGGAGGTGAGGGACGTGGCCGCTGCGTTCCCCGACGCCGCAACCCTGGACAGCGCGCTGGATCTGGCGGCGCGCGCCCCGTCGGCGCGCAACGCGCAGCCGTGGCGGTGGCATGTCGACCACCAAGGGGTCGCCCTGTACGCCGACTGGGACCGCCGCCTCGGCGACGAGGACGCCGACCGGCGTGACGTGGTGCTCAGTTGTGGTGCTGTGCTGCACCACTGTGCGGTGGCGTTCGCCGCGGCCGGGTGGTCCAGCCGGATCCACCGCTTCCCCGACAACGGTGTGCTGGCCACCATCGGCCTGCAGCCGCGGGCACCGGGGGCCGGCACCGTCGAACTGGCCCAGGCCATCAGGCGCCGGCGCGCCGACCGGCGGCCGTACCGTGGTGCGCTGCCCACCGGCACCCTGGAACTGCTGACCCTGCGTGCGGAACGGTTCGGTGTCACCGTGGCCGCGGTGCCGTCGGTCCGATGGGCCCGTCTGGGCGAGACCGAGGTGGAGTTGTGCTACGGCCCGGACACCCCTGGGCACACCGGAGACGACGCCGCCCTGCTCGTGCTCGGCACCCCCACCGACGACGACGCGGCCCGGCTGCGGGCCGGCGAGGCGCTCAGTGACCTGGCCTTGGCGGCGACCGCGCTCGGCCTGGCTTCCTGCCCGCTGACCGAACCGTTGCGCGATACCCGCAGCCTGCTCACCCTCGCCTGCGAGGTGTTCGACGCCGAGGCCCATCCGCAGGCGCTGCTGCGGGTCGGCGTGCCGGCCGTCGACGAACCGCTGCCTCCCCTGGACCGTCGATCTGTCGCGGAGACAACCACTTTCGACCTGAACTGACCCTGCGCTCACTTGATCACGTGCGCGGCCCGCAGCGCGTCGATCCGGTCGGGCGAGTACCCGAGTTCGGTGAGCACCTCATCGCTGTGCTCGCCGAGCAACGGCGCGTGCGTACGTGGTGGCCCACCCCGGCCGAACGCCTCGATAATCCGTTCGTGATGGGCGTGCGGGCCAGCACGGTCGGCGCTGGGTCTGGGCCGGCGGGATCAACGTCGTCGCCGCGGTACACCCCGCCGTTGTTGAGGATCAGCACCGCGACGGGAGGCCGGTAGCGGCAGAGGGTTTCGACCTCCATACCGCTGAACCCGAACGCGCTGTCGCCCTGTACCGTCAGCACGGGCTGACCCATCGGCGCGGCAGCGCCGATGGCGTAGCCCATCCCAATGCCCATGATCCCCCAGGTGCCCCAGTCCAGACGGCGCCGCGGCACCTCCATGTCGATCACATCGCGACCCACGTCGAGGGTGTTGGCCCCCTCGTTGACCAGGTAGAGCTCGGGGTGGCGGCGCACGACGTCGCGGACCTCGCGCAACGCGTTGTAGAAGTGCATCGGCTGCGGGTTGGCCGCCAGCTGGTCAGCCATCTTGGCCACGTTGCGGCTCTTGTGTTCGTCGAGTGCGGCCGGCCACTCGGGCGGAGAACTGACGACGAGTTCGGACTGCCCGGCGTTGGGCGCGTCCAGCACCGAGACGATGTCCCCGGCCAGCCGCACCGCGATGTGCTGCTTGCTTTCGACCTGAGCTGATTGTCGAAAAGCCCGTAGTTCTGGGGGCCCTCCAACCACAGAGATCACGGGGGACGCAGAGAAATCGTGTCCAACTTCTTGTGACATCGGGTGCACGGATCCGCGAATACCGTTCTGTTGCAGTTGCAGAGTTTAGGCACGCCCTCGTACCGGCAGATCGGACGGCAAACGACCGCTAGATAGCAGCCCCGATCGTTCTAGTCTTTAACTTGCACCGAACAAGCACCACATGAATACGCTGATTCTTTAACAACGCGCGGGAACTCGCACCGTGGGAGTATGTCTCGGTGACATCAGGAGGTTCCGGATCTTCCCGCGGTGGTAATGCTGCAAACTGGGCGGCTGTCGTCGCAGTCGTCGTATCGATTTTCAACATCTTTCTTACAACGTGGTCGAGCCAGCGCGATCTGGCTCTATCCGGAAGGGGGCAGATCGCCGACCGCTTCTCGACCACAGTTGAATTACTTAGTTCGGAGGGTTCAGGCAAGCGGCTCGGCGCAATTTATGCATTGGAGCAGATCGCCAGAGATTCACCCGAGTATCGCTCAGCTACAAAGAACGCTCTTGCGGGTTTCGTTAGGGTTAGTTCTCGCGAACTCGGCCCAAACTGCGCCCGCGCGGGGCTAGCGGAGAGCCCAGATATCGCAGCAGCAGTCTCTATCCTTGCAGACCAGGTCCCTGAGGGCATCGCCCCGACCGGCCCAGGGCGCTGGACTAATAGCGCAGCGAGCTTCATCGATCTTGCCGGCGCTTGTTTGCACGCACGAAACCTAGAGCGAAGCCGCCTGGACTATGCGCGACTAAGTGGCGCTGATATCGCCGAGTCCGCCTTTGACGGGGCCAGCTTGCGGCACGCTCGACTTGGCGCCAACGGTAGCGAGATCATGACCAACGGGTCGGACTATGTTGCCTACCTCGAGGGCCTTTCTAAGGGAAACGTGAATATAGCCGGCGCGAGCTTTCGTGCGGCGGACCTGCGAAGTGCAGATCTGAGTAGCATATGGGTTCGTCGCAGCTGTGGACCCAGACCATCCCTGTGGTTCAACGGAGCGCGACTGACGCATGCCGTCATGTGGCAGTCGGCCATACCCGACGCAGTCTTCAAAGGCGCAAATATGGACGGCATGAAGATTACCGCTAGTTCGTTTGTTGGCGCGGAGTTCGATGCGGATACAAGCATGCGTGAGATTAAGATCGACAAATGGGCGAACTTCGAGCAAGCGAACTTGGGCGGTGTGGACCTAAGGGGTTTAATCTTTGAGAATCCCCTAGTCGGACAACCTTGGCCCAAGATTAATTTTCGAAATGCAAACCTGCGCGGCGCTGATCTTCGCGGATTAGATTTGAACGATGCAGAATTCTCAGGCGCTGATCTCCGAGAAGCGAAGCTTGACGGCGTAGCGCAACTGTCCGGTGCACGCTGGGATGGTTGGACCTTATGGCCGGACAACGTCAAGCCGACCAGCGCCCCAGCAGTTGTGCCTTCCCAGCCCCCTCCTAGGAAACCTGGCGCTGACGCGAATCGCACAGAGGCTCCAATGGACGCACCGAATTCTAATTCTGGCGACCAGCGAGTAACAGTCGAAGCTAGCCCGGACGGTTCGGTGCGGGTCGACATCGCGCCACCACCAGCATCACGGCCAGGCTTCGAAAGTTCACCCAGTTGGTCTGGAACCTCCGAGGCGGATCCATCCACTCGCGATTCACGCCCATACTACGACCGTTCATACAGTTCGCCGTACCCCTATAGCGGATATGGCTACTATTACAATAATTCCTATTACAGCAATTACAGCGGCTTGAATTATTCTAACAATAGTGAGATTTTTACTGCTTGCTAAACTCGTTGTGCTATTTGCCGGAACTCTCGATGGAGCGATGAGAATGCCACGAATGCAGCGGACACTTCTGTTCGTCCGCACCGCGTGCTGCCTGGGCATAATAGCGCTGCTAGCTGCATGCAGTCACGACTCCAGTTCTAGAGTCCCGGGCGGCGTGCACAATCTTGATGTAGGTGACTATTCGACAGAACCAATTCACGGCCTAGGCGCGGCGAAAACACGCGAGTTGGGGTCGTTGATCGAAAGCCACCGGTTAGCCGATTACGTTATCGGCCCCTGGGAGGCTGACCCTCAACTAACCCGCCATAGCTACCAAGTGGCGTTAGACGGCGGAAGTTCTGTGAACGCTGTGCTTCCTGGGAGAATTTCGGGTGCCGCACTTCGCCACCGCTACGTGGCGGGGTTCATGAGCCACCGGGACAACGACGTAGGTGGCTCGCTCGAAAATGCAGTAGTGGTTTTTCCCGACACATCTGCTGCGAAGGCAGCGCTGCAGGAACTCATCGAGCTGACTGCGACTGATCCAGAGTTATCGTCCGCAGTTCCGATCCCCGGCCACCCTGATGTTGCGACTTATATCCAGAAATCAGTCAATGACTGCTGCAGAAGCCCCCGATCGATGGATCACTTGCTAGCGTTCAGCCTTCGGAGCCGTTACATCCTTGTACAGAATGCATGGTTCCCGGATGACCCTGATCTTTCTACTGCGGCAAGCCTCGTCAGGAAGGCTATCGATCTGCAAGGCCCGCTTATCGACACCTTCACGCCGACGCCAGAATCCCAGCTCGCGGAACTCCTCGTAGATCCGACCGGACTCTTGGCGCGGACAGTACCTGTCAGCGCGGCAGGTTCTTCGTCGACCGATCGTGCGGTGTACGGCCTTCGGGGAACGCTGCATTTCCAGTTTGATCCCATTCTGTCGAAGGAAGCTTTCCGCAAAGCGGCCTTGGTGCAATCGGCCTTCGCCGCAGCCCAGGTGTATGAAACGCGGACCTCTGGTGGCGCGCAATTAATTGCGGAGACTTTCTACGACGAGGCCTCACATGACGGTGTGCCACGTGGCGGCGTTGACGGAATTCCTGACAGTTCTTGTGTGAGTTCGATCAGCGGTTCTGACGAGCACCTTTACTGCGTGACATACGTCGGGAAGTACATGATCGAGGTATCCAGCCATGAAAGTAACGCTAAGCAGGTCCTTGCCGCACAGTACCTTCTGCTGAAAAATCCGTAGCAGCGAACCTCGGCGAGAACTTTCAGCCAGCTGAATCGAAGCTGACCTCTCACGCGGGGCCTACTACTCGACTTTTGGTTGAAGTTAGTTCGTCTCGCATATTCGCCATCGCGGTGGGTCAGCCTCCCTCGGCCTCCAGTACCCGCTGCCGCAGCGCTTCACCGGTGTTCACCAATCGCCGGGCGCCTGGCGGATTTGGGAATCCGAACAGAGGAACCGCGGTGTCGGCGGTCACCTCGAGCAGCATGATCGTCGCCGGTCCTACGACGGCAACGGGACTGGCGGGAGCCCTTGGGTCGGCCATGCTCGTCGCGTTTGAGGATCTCGACGCACTGCTGGGCCGAGGACCATTCCGGCTGCGTCTCAACGTCGCAAAGCACCGTGAGGATCTTTTCGCCATCGCCTCGCCGACGACTCACCGACCTCGGTCATTGCCGTGGCGGGCAATAGTAATCCGACCAGCAGTGGGGACCCGGCTCACGGGCGGCCCGTGACCGGGGGTGGCTCCGAGGGTTGCTCGCCAGCCTGCACGGCCGCCACCGCCATCTGCTCGATCCGGCGCAGCGCGATGGACAGCACCGGCAGGTAGCCCGGACCCCACAGCGGCGCGCTCATCCAGGCGCGGCAGCGCTGACCACCGGGTTCGACGCCGTGTCGGGTCGCCGGCACCCCGGCGACGTGCCAGCCCCACACCCGTCCGGGGTCCAGCTCACTGATCGCGAACGGCAACGGCACCCCGACCGGTGTCCACACCCTCCCGGTGGCGCCGAGCTCGAATCCGGGGCCGTCGAGCGAGGCGCGCGCGACCGTCGGGCCCCACCGCGGCCACGCCTCGAGGTCGACGAGGATCTGCCACACCGTGTCCGCGGGGGCCGGAATGTCTCTGCTTACCGTCCACATCCCGGCGGGGTACCCACTACGTGACGATCGCGATCGCGAACCCGTCCCAGCCCTTGGTACCGACGGTCTGGATCGCCGCGGTGTCGAGCCGCGGATGGGCACCCATCATCTCGAACATCGCGCGGATGGCGTGCGCCTGCTCGTCACCGGGCTGCGGGTCGAGGACGCGGCCGTTGCGGGCGATGTTGTCCACGACGATGACGGTGCCGGGCGCGCCGAGCTGGACGGCCCACTCGACGTAGGCGACGTTGTTCTCCTTGTCGGCGTCGATGAACACCAGGCCGAAGGGGGCTTCGGCCTGCAGGGTGGGCAAAGTGTCCAGTGCCGCACCGACTTTGATGTCGACGCGGTCGGCGACACCCGCGCGTTCCAGGTTGGCGCGCGCCACGTCGGCGTGGGCCGGGTCGAACTCCAGCGTGGTCACCGACCCCTCCGGTCCGACCGCACGCGCCAGGGCGATGGTGCTGTAGCCGGCCAGGGTGCCGATCTCGAGCACCCGGCGGGCACCGGCGATCCGTACCAGCAGCGACAACAGTTTCGCGTGCTGCGCCGACACTTCGATCGGGGGCATCCCCGCCGCGGTACCGGCCTCGCGCGCCGCGCGCAGCGCGTCGTCCTCGGTGTGCAGGAGGCGGGTGAACAGTTGATCGAGCGAGGCCCAGTCCGGCGCGGTCACGACATCGACGCTACTGCACGCCTTCCCGCGCGTACACCACGCGCAGCACGTGACCGACCTCCGGACCCATGACGGCCCCGGTGAGGTCGCAGAAGGTCGCGACGAACCGCGGCCCGTGCGGCGGGTCGGCGTCGCTGAGGTGGTGGGCTATCTCGTGCAGTATCACCAACTCTCGCAGTGCCCAGCCGCTGCGGTCGTCGGGCACCGCGATCACCGCGGCCCGTTCCGTGCGTTCGTAATGCGCGGCGGTGGCGCCGCGGCGCGGACGCACCCGAAGCGGCCCGGCCGCCGGCCAGCGTTCCCGTACCGCCGGCAGTGCCAGCACGTCGTCGACGTAGGTCTGCACCGCCGTCGTGGTGGCGAACCGCGCCTCCGGTGGCAACGTCAGTGTCGTGCCGAAGAACTCGACCGACGGGTTGCCGCGCTGCGCGGCCCGGTCGAACATCGTGCGCACGAATTGTTCTGCGGCGTAGACCTTTGCGCGCTGGCTGTCGCGGCTCACGTCTCCAGCGCCGAGCGGGCACCCGCCAGTTCGGCGTCACCGCCCAGCTTGGCGCGGCGTCCCGCCCGGTCCCCCGCCCGCCGCGCCGCCGAGGAGTATCCGGCGGTGGCGCTGGTGGCCCGCCAGGTGCCGCGCGCCTGCGAGGCCTGCCGGTAGTAGTCCTTGAGCTCGAGATCCTTGTTGCGCAACGCAAGTGCGGTCCCGGGTGCGCTCTGTGGGCCCGCGGTGGCGTCCCGCCGGGCTTCCTCGCGGGCCTCGGCCAGCCGTTGCCCGACGCGGGCGCCGAAGGCCAGCTGGAAGTTGATCCGGGCGGTGATCGTCGGCGTCGGCCGATGCGCGCCCGAGGCGATGTAGTCGTTGGACGCCCGCACCATCTGCATCACCAGGCTGGTGTAGAGCGCGTGGGTGGCGTCGATGTCCTCGGCGAAGCCGTAGGCGTACACGAAGGTGGAGTTCGACGCGACGTCGCACTTGACGTCGTTGGCGGCCCCGATCAGCACGAACAGCTGTACATAGGTGCGCAGTCCGCGTGCACCGGCCTCGCCGATGGTGATGGTGCGCTGGACCGGGACCTGGGCGGCGCTGCGCGCGGCGCTGTGGCTGCGCGCCACCGCGAGGTCGATGGACGTCGCAGTGGCCAGCCGCTGCGCGGCGGCCATGAACGCCTCGGCTTCGTGCGGATTGTCGGTGCCCTCGGCCTGGCGCAGCAGCGCGGCGATGCGGGCCAGCATCTTCTCGTCGGTACTCATGTCCGCGACCCTAGAGTCCGGCTACGACGTGTCCTCGGCAACCGACTCCCCCATCCCCACAATCGAATCCATCCACAGCTCACTTGCCCGCGAACTCCTCCAGCGCCTCGACGACCTGCGGCGACAACGGTGCCTTCTTGGCGTAGTTGGCGATGCTGTCGGTCGGGTCGTCGCGCAAAACGTGGCTGACGCCGGTGAGCTCGACCAGTGTCAGGTCGGTGTGGCTCAGCGCATCGGCCAGCGGAGCCATCGCAGCGCAGCGGGCCTGGCTGTCGACGTCCGAACAGGTCAGCAGTACCGGCGTGCCCGCGGGCACCGCCGCCGCCAGTGCCAACGGGTCGATCCGGTCGGCTTCGACGACCGCTGCGACGTTGGCCCGGTTCACGATCGCGGTCAGACCGTCGGGCAGGTCCTCGGGCACAGTGCCCGCGGTGCGGATCTGCTCGACCGCGCGCTGCCAGGTCGCCACCGTCTCCGGTGCGCCGTCGGCCTCCACGCGGGCGGTAATGATGTCGAGGTAACGGCCGGGCAGGGGCTGTAACAGGCCCAGCGAGTGGACCTTCGGCGCGTCGGGTGCGGTGTCGCCGGCCAGCGCGAGCGCGTGGATCGTGCCTTCGCCGAGTCCGTACACCGAGATCCGGTCGTCCTCGGTGTCGGGCTGGTCGGCCAGGAACCGCACGGCCGACCGGGCCCCGCCGGTGTACACGCCGCTGACCACCGCGGCGGGGTCCTTCGAATACCTGCCCAGCCCGGTCCGGCCGGTGCCGACCTTGTCGTAGCGCAGGCTGGCCACGTCACGCTCGGAGAGCAGTTCGGCGAGCTGGCGCATGTTGCCGATCGGCCCGGCGACCTGATTGTCACCGTTGCGGTCGGTGTTGCCGCTCTCCGAGATCAGCAGCGCCGCCGGTCCGGTCTGTCCCTCGCGGTGGCGGTAGGTGCCGTGCAGAGTGATCCCGTCGGCCTCGAAGGTCACCTCCTGGTCGGTCCAGGCCGAGCGTTCGGGCTCGGACGAACACGCCGACGACAACACCGCGGTCAGGGACACGGCTGCGGAAACAGCCAGTGCGGCAATCACTCTCACAGTTTGGACTCGATCCAGGAGGTCACGTCGTCGAGGACGACCACTTGCTCGGGCTCGTTGAACACCTCGTGGTACAGCCCGGGGTACACCTTGAGCTGCACGTCGGTGGATCCGACGCACTGGGCGAGGCGCCGGCTGCCCTGCACCGGGATCAGCCGATCCTCGTCGCCGTGCACCACCAGCAGCGGCGCGGTGATCACCGCGGCCCGGCGGGGCATGGTCTCCCCCACGCCGATCAGCGCCCGCGCCACCCCGGCGGGCAACCGACCGTGGTGTACCAGGGGGTCGGCCTCGTAGGCGGCCACCACCAGCGGGTCACGCGACACGGCGGAGGCGGGCAGGTTCTCCACCGGCAGGCCGGGAGCGACGCGGCCGACCAGCTTGGCCAGCGCCACCTTCACCGGAGACACCGACGCCGCCGCGTCCACCGCCGGTCCGGACAGCACCATCGCGTGGTAGTCGTCGGGATGTTCGACGCCGTAGGCGAACACCACCGCCCCGCCCATGCTGTGGCCGACGACGATGCGCGGCAACTCGGGGTGCTCCCGCGCGGCGATCCCGACCAGGGTGTGGAAGTCGGCGGTGTACTCGGAGATGTCGCGCAGGTAGACCCGCTTGCCGCCGGAGCGGCCGTGTCCCCGATGGTCCAGCGCGTAGGTGATCAGGCCGGCGGCGCCGAACCGGGCGGCGACGTGGTCGTAGCGCCGTGCGTGTTCGGCGTAACCGTGGGCGAGGACGACGACGCCCCGGGCGGGGACGGCGGGATCGGGCATCCAGACGTCGTAGACGATCTCGACTCCATCGACACCCTGGAATCTGTGTTCGCTGTGGGTCACGGCCATTCCGGCAAGACTATCGGGCCGTCGCGGTACGAGCGGTTCTCGCCCGCTGTGTTTGTCGGTCCGAGTGCGTAAGCTGCCCACCGTGACCGTTGCGGCACTCCACAGCACCGATGCGGACGGCTTTCTGGCCGACGCACAGCAGTACCGGCGCGAGTTGTTGGCGCACTGCTACCGGATGACCGGCTCGCTGCACGACGCCGAGGATTTGGTGCAGGAAACCTTCCTGCGGGCCTGGAAGTCGTATGCGAAGTTCGAGGGCAAATCCTCGGTGCGTACCTGGCTGTACCGCATCGCCACCAACACCTGCCTGACCGCACTCGAGGGCCGCCAGCGCCGTCCACTGCCCAGCGGGCTGGGTCAACCGGCCTCCGACCCGTCCGGCGAGATCTGGGACGGGCGGGAGATCACCTGGCTCGAACCGTTGCCGGACTCCCCGCGCGAAGATCCGTCCGACCCGTCGGTGATCGCCGAGTCCCGCGAATCGGTGCGGCTGGCGTTCATCGCTGCACTGCAACACCTTTCGCCCCGGCAACGGGCGGTGCTGGTGTTGCGTGAGGTGCTGCAGTGGAAAGCCGCGGAGGTCGGCGACGCGATCGGCACCTCGACCGCGGCCGTCAACAGCCTGCTGCAGCGCGCCCGGGCTCACCTCGACGAAGTCCAGCCGAGCCCGGACAGCCCCGCACTGACACCCGAGTCACCCGAGGTCGCCGACCTGCTGGCGCGCTACACCTCGGCGTTCGAGGACTACGACATCGACCGGCTCGTCGAGTTGTTCACCGCCGACGCGGTGTGGGAAATGCCGCCGTTCGACGGCTGGTACCAGGGCCCGGCCGACATCGTCACCCTGTCGAAGACCCACTGCCCGGCCGAGAAGGCCGGCGACATGCGCTTCCTGCTCACCACCGCCAACGGCCAGCCCACCGCCGCGATGTACATGCTCAACCCGCAGACCGGCCGGCACGAGGCGTTCCAGCTGCATGTCATCGACGCGCGCGCCGGCGGCATCGCCCATGTGGTGGCGTTCAAGGAGGACGGCTTCTTCACCAAGTTCGGGCTGCCCGAGGTCCTGCCCGCCGATTAGCTCGGCAGCCGGCCCAGGACGGTGGTGAGGACATCGCCGAGCACCCGCTGCTGCTCTGCGGTCAGGCCGTCGAACAGCACCGAGCGCACCAACTCCGCGTGCCCCGGCGCGGCCGCGGCCAGCGCCTCAGACCCGCCCGGGGTCAGGGCCACCGTGGCACCGCGGCGGTCGTCGTCATCGCCGTGGCGCTCGATCAGCCCTCGGGCGCGCATCCGGCGCAGCTGATGCGACAACCGGCTCTGCTCCCACCCCAGCGCGCCCGCCAGGTCGGTGATCCGCGGCGCGTCGCGCTCCGAGAGCACGACCAGCACGTCGTAGTCGGCCAGCGACATCCCGCAGTCCGCCTGCAACTGCCGCGCCATCGCGGCGCGCAACCGGTCGGTGAGTTGCAGGTAGTCCCGCCACATGCGCTGCTGCTCGCCGGTGAGCCATCGCATGCGGGCAGCCTACCGGAATACATGACACGTCATGCATGTTGTCGCGGGCATACCCGCCGCCTAGGCTGGCACCGACTCTTTTGAGGAGTGATCCCATGACCGCCACCCGCAGCGTCGTCGAGGTCCGGCGCGCCGAGGACCGCGCCACCACCACGATCGACTGGCTGGACTCCAAGCACTCGTTCTCCTTCGGCCACCACTACGACCCCGACAACACCCACCACGGGCTGCTGCTCGTCAACAACGACGACGTGGTGGCACCGGGCACGGGATTCGACACCCATCCGCACCGCGACATGGAGATCGTCACCTGGGTGCTGCGCGGCTCGCTGGTGCACCAGGACTCCACCGGCAACTCCGGGGTGATCTATCCCGGTCTGGCGCAACGCATGTCGGCCGGACGCGGCATCCTGCACTCGGAGAAGAACGACTCCTGGACGCTGACCGGGCAGCAATCCCACAGTGAGCCGGTGCGTTTCGTGCAGATGTGGGTGGTGCCCGACGAGTCCGGCCTCACGCCGGGCTACCAGCAGCTCGAGATCGACGACGAACTGCTGCGCGGCAAGCTGGTGACGATCGCGTCGGGCATGCCGGCCCACCGCGATGCCACCGCCATCGCCATCCACAACCGGTACGCGGCACTGCACGGAGCCCGGCTGCAGCCGGGCCAGAGCATCGAGCTGCCCGAGGCGCCGTACCTGCACCTGTTCGTCGCCCGGGGCGCCGTCACGCTGGAAGGCGCCGGCGGCCTGAGCGAAGGCGATGCCGTGCGGTTCACCAGTTCGGGCGGTCAGCGGGTGACGGCCACCGACTCCGCCGAGATCCTGGTTTGGGAGATGCATGCCGGTATCGGTGCTGCGGCGTAACGGCTTTCCGGCGCTGGCGATGGTCCTGGCGATGGAGATGACGGTGCTGACCGGGTGCGCGCAGTCCCCCGCCCCGGAGCCGGCACCGACGACCGGGTCGACCTCGGAGTCGGCGTCGGCACCCGCCACGACACCGCCGGGCACTCCCGGCACCGAGGCCGTCACCGTCGTGGTGCCACCGGAGCTGGCCCGGGCCCCCTTCGACGAGCCCCGACAGGCGGTCGTGCCGCAGGGCTGGGCGATGTCGGTGTGGGCCCGCACCCCCCGGCCGCGGCTGGCCGCCTGGGCGCCCGACGGCACCCTGCTGATCTCCGTGCCCAGCGCGGGGTCCGTGCTGCGATTCCTCCCGGGTGGTGCGACCGCCGAGGAGACGCTGCTGCTCGACGATCTGGAACAGCCCCACGGCCTCGCGTTCGACGGCGCGACGCTCTACGTGGCCGAGAGCAACCAGGTCACCGCCTACGACTACGCCGACGGCGCGGCGACCGGCCGCCGGGTCGTCGCGGGCGATCTGCCGGACGGGCGCAGTCCCGACCTGCGCGGGGCGTACGCCCATGCGCTCAAGAGCGTGACCGTCGGTCCCGACGGCGCGGTGTACTTCTCGATCGGCTCGACCGGCAACATCTCGGCGGAGGACCGCACGGCCGATCCGCCGCGCGCGACGATCATGCGGATCCCGCCGGGCGGAGGGCCCGCCGCGCCGTTCGCCACCGGGGTGCGCAACGGCACCGGTCTGGCGACCGCACCCGATGGCACCATCTGGACGGCGGTCAACGGTCGCGACAACGTGGCGTTCCCCGAACCCGGACCGGACTACGGCAAGGTCCTCGACGACTACGTCGGCGAGCACCCGCCCGAACAGGTCGCCCGCCTCACCCCGGGCCGGGAACTCGGCTGGCCCTACTGCAACTCCGACGGCGGGCCCGCGGACCTGCCGTTCATCCGCGACGTGCAGACGAACCCCGACGGAGCACTGCTGGACTGTGCGGTGCTGCCGCCCGTCGAGCAGTCGATGGGCGCACACTCGGCACCGCTGGGGATGAGCTTCGTCGACGGCGCCCTGCCCGAGCCGTACGCCCGGGGCGCGCTCATCGGGGTACACGGCTCGTGGAACCGCCGGCCGCCGCGCGAACCCGAGGTGTCCTTCTACCCGTGGCGCGACGGTGGCCTCGGCGACCAGCAGACCCTGGTCGGCGGATTCCAGGCCGGCGACGGGTCTCGCTGGGGTCGGCCAGTTGCCGCCGTGGTCGGCCCGGATGGCGCCGTGTACATCACCGACGACGCCGCCGACGCGATCTACCGACTGGCCCCGAGTCCCTGATTCTATTTGCTGAGCGCGGTCGGCTTGCGTGCCGACCGTCTACCCGGGGGCGCTTTGGCCTCGTCTAGGCCTCCGGCTGAACTGGCGTCACTGACCTCGTCAGTCCCATTAGTCACAGTTTCCAAGCAAAATTAGTGATTCACGTGAAACATTGCCGCGATCCAGCCGTGATCAAAGTTGACAGTGTGATCTGTGTGGCTACTGTGGTTTTGCTCGAACAGTTTGCTGCAGTCTGGACGTGAGGAGCTCCGGTGGACCGCATCGCCGTCACCTCGCGCCGCGCCCTGGCCCGCCTCCTGGGCTCGGTCATCGCCGTGGCCTCGATGGCCGGAGCGTCGGTGATCGCCACCCCGACCGCCGCGGCCGCCACCGCGCGGGAGTTGCTGGCCGGCGCGATCGCGAACACTCGCGGCTCCTACCTCGTCTACAACTTCGGCTCGGGCTTCCCCGCACCGATGCGCAACGCCGCCGGCCACTGGTACGAGCTGACCAACGGCGGCCGGCTGATGGTCATCAAGGGTGCCTCCACCCGGCTGGCGCCCCGCCTGCTCGCCGACTCCCACACCGGCTACCAGGCGCGCTGCGAACGGGATCCGCGGGCCCGCACCTCCGAGGGCCTGTGGCAGGCCAGCGAGATCTACCCGCCGCTGCAGGCCTGGCAGGCGCTCGGGCAGCCCACCATCGCCATCAACGCGAACTTCTTCGACGTCCGGGGCCAGAAGGGCGGGTCCTGGAAGACCACCGGCTGCAGCTCCCCCCTCGGCGCGTACGTCGACAACACCGGAAGCCTGGGCCGCACCAACGCCACGGTCACCGGCACCCTCGCCTACGCGGGGAAACAGGGACTCTCCGGCGGCAACGAGCACTGGATGGCCCTGTCGACGATGATCCTGCCCGTCAAAGGCGCGCCGTTCGTGGTGCCGCCCAAGAGCAAGGACGACTACGACGCCGCGACGCCGGTGATCACCGGCCTGATCGAGAAGGGCACCCGGTTCGTCGCGGTCGCCGGCATCGGGCTGCTCGCCCCGGGCGACACCGGACAACTCAACGACCCCGGCCCGAGCGCGGCGCGCACGGCGCTGGGCTACGTCCGGGACCGCGACGAGATGTACGTCTTCCAGGGCGGTAGCTACACCCCCGACCAGATCCAGGACCTGTACCGGGGCCTGGGCAGCGACACCGCGGTGCTGCTCGACGGCGGTGGGTCGTCGGCGATCGTGCTGCGCCGCGACACCGGCGGCATGTGGGCCGGGGCGGGAGTGCCGCGCGGGTCATGCGACACCATGGCCGTGCTGTGCGACTCCCGCGAGCGGGCGCAACCGGCCTGGCTGGCCTTCAACTAACCCGTCGCGGCCCGGCCGCGGCGCAACGGCGCGGTGAGCACCCCGCGACTGGGGCCGAACAGGTAGACCAGCGCGAACGCGATGCCGTTGGCCAGCACGACCATCGGCCCGGAGGCGGTGTCCAGGTAGTAACTCGAGTAGAGGCCGGCCACCGCGCACACCGACGCCATCGCCGGCGCGATCAGGAGCATGTGACCGAACCGGTCGGTGAGCAGGTAGGCGGTCGCGCCCGGGGTGATCAGCAGCGCGACGACCAGAACCACGCCGACTGCCTGCAGCGCGACGACCGCGGTGAGGGCGAGCAGACCCAGCAGCGCGGCGCCGAGCAGCCGGGGGTTGAGGCCGATCGCGTGGGCGTGGGTGGGGTCGAACGCGTAGAGCGTGAAGTCCCGGCGCTTGACGACCAGCACCCCCAGCACGAGCGCGCCGAGAACGACCACCTGGATCACGTCGGCGCGCGACACCCCCAGGACATTGCCGAAGATGATGTGGTTGAGGTCGACCTCGCTCGGGGTCACCGAGATCAGCACCAGGCCGAGTGCGAACAGGGTGGTGAACACGACGCCGATCGCGGCGTCCTCCTTGGTGCGGCTGGTGCCGCGCACCAGGCCGATCAGCGCGACGGCGGCGAACCCGAAGATGACCGCGCCGAGCGCGAACGGTGCGCCGGCGACGTAGGCCAGCACCACCCCCGGGAGCACCGCGTGGGACACCGCGTCGCCCATCAGGGACCAGCCGATCAGGACCAGCCAGCACGACAGCGTCGCGCAGACGACCGAGGCGGCCAGGGTGGTCACCGTCGCGCGGGTCATGAACTCCAGCCGCAGCGGCTCCAGCAGGAACTCGAGGAGGTTCACCGCGCCCCCGCGGTGTCGTCGCCGACGCCGAGCCCGAACGCGCGGGCCAGGTTCTGTGGGCGCAGGACCGTCGGCAGATCGTCGTGGAGCAGCACGGAGCGCATCAGCAGGATCGCCTCGTCGGCGAGGTCGGGCAGCGCGTGCAGGTCGTGGGTGGACACCACGACCGTGGCGCCGTCGGAGGCCAGGTCGCGCAGCAACGCACTGATCACCGCCTCGCTACGCTTGTCGACCCCGGCGAACGGTTCGTCGAGCAGCAACAGGTCGGCGCCCTGGGCCAGGCAGCGGGCCAGGAAGGCGCGCTTGCGCTGGCCGCCGGAGAGTTGTCCGATCTGGCGGTGTTGGTACTCGGTGAGGTCGACACGTTCGAGCGCCTCGTCGACCGCGTGGTGGTCGCGGCCGCGGGCGCGCCGGGTGACACCCATGCGTCCGTATCGGCCGGTGAGCACGACGTCGCGCACCGACAGCGGGAACTGCCAGTCCACCGCTTCGCTCTGCGGCATGTAGCCGACCGCTCCGGTCTTGCGGGCCCGTGCGGGGTCGGCGCCGTGGATCCGCACCGTGCCCGTGGTGGGGCGCACCAGACCCATGATCGTCTTGAACAGCGTGGACTTGCCCGAGCCGTTCATCCCGATCAGCGCGCAGACCCGGCCCGGGTCGACAGTCACGGTGACATCCTGCACGGCGAGCACCGGGCCGTAGCGCACGGTGACCGAATCGGTCTGCAGCGCAGGGGAAGTCATGGCGCCCGGGCAGTCAGCGCGGTCGCGATGGTGTCCGCGTCATGGCGGATGAGGTCCAGGTACGTCGGGACCGGGCCATCGCTCTCGGACAGCGAGTCCACGTAGAGCACACCGCCGAACCGGGCGCCGGTGGCCTCCACCACCCGGTGCATCGCGTCGGCCGAGACGGTGGACTCGCAGAACACCGCGGGCACCTCGTGGGTGTCGACGAACTCGATGGTCGAGGCGATCTGCCGTGGGGTGGCCTGTTGCTCGGCGTTCACGGGCCAGATGTACTTCTCGGTCAGCCCGGCGTCGCGGGCGAGATAGGTGAACGCGCCCTCACAGGTCACCAGCGCGCGCTGGGTGGCGGGCAGCGCTTCCAGCCGGGTGACCAGGTCGTCGTGCACCTGCTGCAGCCGCTCGCGGTAGGCCGCGGCGTTGGCGCGGTAGTCGTCGGCGTGCTCGGGGTCGAGGTCGGCGAATGCGGCAGCCATGTTGTCGGCGTAGATCTGCGCGTTCAGCGGCGACATCCAGGCATGCGGGTTGGGCATCCCCGCATAGGCGTCGTCGGCGATGTTCAGCGGCGCCACCCCGTCGCTGACGACGACGTGCGGCACGTCGAGTCCGTCGACGAAGCGCGCGAACCAGGCCTCCAGGTTCAGTCCGTTGTCCAGGATCAGGTCGGCGCCGGCGGCTTTCCGCACGTCGCCGGGAGTCGGCTCGTAGCCGTGGATCTCCGCACCCGGCTTCACGATCGACTCCACCGTGAGGTGCTCCCCGGCCACGTTGGCGGCGATGTCGGCCAGCACGGTGAACGTCGTGAGCACCGTCGGTCGGTCCGCGTCGCGGCCCGTCTCTCCCGACGCGCAGCCGGCCACGACGGCCGCGGCGGCGAGGACTGCCGCGCCCCGAACCACCGCCCGCCAAGTCCGTCGTCGCACGGCCGCCTCCTGTCCGCCCCAAAGTTTCGGTGAGCCGAAACTTTAGTATTGGAGCGACGAACCAGCAAGCGTCGGATCCTCGGCGGCCGCCGTGGGCTACACCTGGGGCGTGAGGTCGAAAGTGGTGATGGTCGACATCCGGGTGATCAGCCACTCCCTGCCGTCGCGCTGCATGGTCAGCCGGTAGGACAGGTACCGCAGCGACGGGATGTTCTTGGTGACCGGGCTGGTCGCCACCGAGTTCGTGTAGACGATCGCGGTGGCCTCGGTCGGCACCCCCGCCGGGGCAAGCGATTCCACCGCTGCGCCCATCACCTGCGTGGAGTTGGTGACCTGGGCCTGCTTGTTGGGCTCGACGATCGCGTCGATATAGCGGCGGTACTCCTGCGCGAAATCGCCGCCCAGGTACACCGTGGCCCGGTCGGCCAGTGTGCTCATGTCCTCGGGGGTGTAGGTCCACAGCGCGGTGATGGCCTGCGTCGCGGTGCGGGCGATGTCGAGCTTGGTTTGCACCAGCGCGCGCTGCATCAGGTAGGGCTGCACCGCCGCCCCGGCGAACGCCGACCCGCCGACGAACAGCACCGCGGCGATCGCGGTGGCGATCAGCGCCCGCCGCCCCGCCGGACGATGCGGGACCAGCACCACATCCTCACCGGCGTCCTGACCGGCATCCTCGGCGTCGCCCTCAGGGGCGACCTCACCATCGGACTCCGGCGACTCGGGTTGCGCCCCAGGGGTTCTCGGTTGCCGGGCAGCCTTGCCGACCGGCGTCTTGGGCGCCTCGGCGGCCGCGTCCGGTTCGGCCGGAGCCGAGGAGGTCAGATCACCTGAACCAGGTTGCCGATCTTCCACTGCTGTCCTTCCCTGATCGTGGTGACGATCCAGCGGCTGCCGCTCTCGATGGTCGTCTTACCGTCGGGCATCCTCGAGGTGACCTTCGCTGCGACCAGGACGTCGGCGCTGCCGTCGTCGTTCCAGCGCTGCACACCTGCGGCGAGTACCTCGCCGGTAGACGGCTCCGAGCGCGCCACCTGCACCAGGATTTCGTTGACCCGTTCGTTGAAGTTCTTCGCGAACTCGCCGGTCGCCTCCGCGGCCACCCGATCGGCGTAGGCGTTGGCGTCGAACGGGTCCAGGCTGGTGTACATCGTCATGAACTCGCGCGCGTACCCCAGGGCCGCGGCCTCCTGCACTGCGGTACGGCGGTCGTCCTGTTGCCGGACCAGCATGAACGTCGCCGCCCCGATCGCCGCCGCGACCACCAGCGTCGCCACCACACTGACCACGGCCAGACCCAGGCGGCGGCGCCGCGGCGCGCCGGGCTGGAAGTAGTCTGCGCCCACCGCCTCGGCGGCACCGGCGTGCTCGTCGAATCTGCGCCGCGGACTCACTGGCCGGCCTGACTCATCTGGGGCGCCTTGAGCACCGTGAGGTTCGCGACGCGCCACTGGTCGCCGGTCTTCTCGAACTCCACGCGCACGGTGGCGGTGACGAACTTGACGTCCTGCGGGTTGTTGCCGCGCTGGCCCTGCAACGCCAGCAGCATCGCGGCGCGGTCGCCGGTGACCGGTGGGTCGGTCAGCACCGCGCTGGCGACCGCCCAGAACTCGTTGGTGACCGCACCGGCGCGGCGGACCGCGTCCTGCTGATCGGTCAACTGCTGCCGGTAGGTGTCGGTGGTCAATTCCCGGGCCCGGGCGAAGTCGTCGTCGATCGAGTCGGTGCCGTAGGAGAGCATCTGTTCCACGATCCGCGGCCCGTGCTCGGCCAGGTACGAGCGCGCCTCATCGACCGCCTGCTCCTGCCGGTACACCGCGCCGTAGGCCAGCCCGACCGCGCCCGCGCACAGCACCGCGGCGCCGATCAGCACGGCGGCCACCAGCCGCCGCATGTCGCGGTGCGGGCGGGTGACGCGGCGCACCTCGGTGCGGGCGGCCAGGTCCGCGAAGGTCCGGCGGCGCCGGTCCCGCAGCGGCCACAGCCAGCCCAGACCCAGGGACCCGGTGTCGAGCAGGTGGGCCAGATCGCGCAGCGCCAGCCGTCCCACGCCGACCGTGCCATCGGCGCGGCGCACCGCGATGCCGAACAGCGCCCGGCCCAGCGTCCAGCCGGTCGCCACCGGCGCCACCAGCCGGTTGAGCAGCAGGGCCGGCACGGCCAGCGCGAACCCGGCGGTGAACACCCACCGCGCCCAGGAGTCGGCGGCGACCCCGAGCGCCAGCAGCGCCATCGTCGTGGCCACCCCGACCGGGACGCCGACGTCCACGGCCAGGGCGCCCGCCCGCGCGGGCCACGACGCGAGCTCCCGGCCGTCCTCGGCCGTGTCGCCTGCCGGTTCGGCGGCATCCAGCACCACTGTCACGAGGTGACCTGATCCATCTTGGAGATCCGGTAGCGGCCCTCGTCGTAAGCCATCGTGGCCCGCAGCCGGTAGCCGACCTGCTGATCGGCGGCCTCGGCGTTGGTGATCCGCACCCGCACGGCCACCAGCACGTTCACCGTGCCGTCCTCGTTGTGCCGCTCGACGGCGGCGCGCAGGTCGTCGACCTTGACCGTCGCGTTCGCGGCCTGGTAGGCCTCGGCGAGCACGCTGCTGTAGAGCCCGGCCTGCACCCCGAACTCGCCGGTCGAGCACTCCAGGATCTTCGACTGCGCCGCAGTCATCGCCGCCGTGTCGGGGGCCTGGGTGGCCGCCACGCACTCCTTGGCCGCCGCCAGCGCGGCGTCGTCGGCGCGCGCGATCTCGTCGGCCCGCTCGTTGGCGCGGTTGGCGAAGAAGCCGCCGGCCACCACACCCGCGGTGAGCAGAAGCAGCAGCGCACAGACCGCGCCGACCCAGCCGTTGCCCAGTCTGGTGGGACGGCGGTTCGTCTTCGGTTCCGGTGTCACGTCGCCTGCTGTCGCGGCGGGAGTGTCCTCCGGCGTGGTGAGCGCTTCGTCGACCGAGCTGGTTTCGGGGTCGGGGATCAGCCGGCTGGTGCCAGCATCTCCTTCCATCCGTCGTCTCCTGTGTTGCTCGAGCTGTTGACGTTGTACCGGACGCCGTCCGGACCGATCACCTCGCCCGAGCTCGGGCTGTACGCGGCGGTGGTGCCGGGCGGGCCCTGGGCCGGAGTGTAGGTGCACGGGTTGGGCTGTTGCCCGCTGCAGCTGACGGTACCCGAGCCCGGTGCGCTGACCGGATCGCTGGTCGGCGCCAGGCTTTCCCGTGGCGGCAGCTTGTCGGCGGGCAGCGGATTCATCCCGTTGTTGACCGACGGCGCCGGAATGACGCGGCCGGGGTCCACACCCTGGTCGCAGCGCGCGCCCGGAGCCGGGCAGGCCAGCACCTGGTTGGGGTCGCCGTACCACGGGTTGGTGCCCAGCGGGACGTACGGCTCGTCGCTGCGGCACTCCTGCGGAGTGGCCGCGCGCTTACCCGGCACGTCCGCACACGGGTAGTTGCGCGCACCGCGGACCGCGTTGCCCTGGTAGTCCTTCGGGATCTTGCAGTAGGTGCCCGACGGCAGCGGCGCGGTGCTGGTGTCGGCCGGCGACCGCCATTCCGACGCCGGCAGGAAGCCGGTCATGCACGGCGGTGGCTGGTTGATCGACAGACCGAAGTGCAGCAGGCCGCCGTCCTCGAAGATCGAACCCATCTGCAGCAGCGACGCGCCCTGCGGATAGATCACCAGCGTCTGCTCGATGCCCTTGTTGTAGCGCTTGAGCATGTCCGAGAGCACCGCGAGGTTCGCCAGCGTCTGCGGCAGTGCCTCGCGGACGTCACTGAACACCGTCGTCACCTGATCCAGCGTCGGCGCCGCCTGCGACAGCCCGCTACGCAACGACGCGTCCTCCCGCGCCGCCTGCGCGGCGATCCGGTTCAGGTTGCGCGACCACTGCGCGATCGCATCGCCGGAGTCGACCTGGCTCTGCAGGATCGGCGCCGAGTTGGCGATGATGTCGTTGACCTGCGGCAGGTTCTCCCGGAAGCCGCCGGCGAGGTTGCTGGTGGAATCCACCAGCCGCTGCAGCGCCGGCCCCAGCCCGCCGACCGCCAGCGACGTCTCCGTCAGCAGCGTGTCGATCTTCTCCTTCGGCAGAACCTCCAGAGCCTCGTTGGCCGCGTCCAGCGCCGGGCCCACCGGGGCGGGCACCGTGCTGTCGGTGATCGTCTGCCCCGGGCTGAGGTACTGGCCGGACTCGCTGCGCGGCACCAGGTCGAGGTACTGCTCACCGATCGCCGACACCGAGTGCACGCTCGCGGTCACGTCGACCGGGATCTTGTACCGCTTGTCGATGCTCATGGTGGCGCGGGCGCCGGTCTCGGTCGGCTCGACCTCCGTCACCTTCCCGATCTGGGTGCCGCGGTACGTGACGTTCGACGTCGCGTACAGACCACCCGACCGGGGCAGCTCGGCGTGCAGCGTGTACTGCCCGACGCCGGCCAGGCTGGGCAACCGCAGGTAGTACAGACCGAGCACACCGAGCGCGACCACGGTAAGGATCGTGAAGATGATCAGCTGGATCTTGATGAAGCGGGTCAGCATCGCTCACTCCGCCCTTTCGATCAGTGGTCCGTTGGGCGCCGAGTTCGGGTTCGGGGTGAACCGCACGTCCGGGATCATCGTCGCCGGGTCACGGCCCCACGACTGTTCCAGCGCGCGCAGCATGCCCGAGACACCGGTGCCGGTCAGGAACCCGTTGTCGATGGCCGACAGCGTCAGGTCCACCGTCAGCGACGCGTTGATGTAGTCACCGCGGATCGCCTTCGGCACGTTCTCGATGCTGTAGGGCGCGGTGAGGAAGATCTTCAGCGCGTTGATCAGGTACGGACCCGACTTGCCCAGTTCCCGCAGCGGACGCTGCAGGTTGGCCAGGTTGGTGTTCAGGTTGTCGCTGGACGGCTCGAGCGCATCCACGGCCGCGCCACTGATGCGGCCCAGCGACTCGACGGCGTCGGCGAACAGGTCCCGCGTCTCCGCGAAATGCTTGATCAGCGGCGGGAACTCGGTCAGCACCGAGTCGAGGGTGTTGTTGCGCGCGGCGACGACAGCGAGCAGCCGATCGGTGTTGTCGATCGCGCGGGTGATGTCGTCACGCTGCGCGTTGAGTTCCGCGGTGAACGTGTCGAGCTGGTTGAGGAACGTCCGGATCTGGTCGGCCCGGCCGTTGAGGACGTTGTAGACCTCCGACTGGATCGTCTCGAGATTGCTGACACCGCCGCCGGTGAGGATGGTGGCGATGCTGGCCAGCACCCGCTCGGTGTTGGGGAACGCCGACGAGTTGGCCAGCGGGATGGTGTCCCCGCTCTGCAGCATCTCCGGCGCCGGATCCGGCGGCAGGTCCAGCTGGACGTGCTGCGATCCCAGCAGGCTGGTCTGGCCGATCTTGGCCAGCGCGTTGGTCGGCAGCTTGACGCTGGAGTCGAGGTCCAGCGTCAGCGTGGCCACCCAGTTCTTGAGCTCGATGGACCGCACCCGGCCCACGTACACGTCGGCGACGCGCACCCGGCTGTTCACGTTCAGCGCGAGCGTGTCCGGCATCTGCACGTAGATCGTGGTGGCGCCTTTACCGGTGCCCGGCCCGCCGGGCAGCGGCACGTTCGAGATGCCCTTCCACGAGCCGCACGAGGTCAGCACCAGGGCGGCGGCGCCGAGGGCGCCGGCCCGGCGTGCGATCTTGCTCCATCTGGCCATGGCGTCAGCCTCCTGCCTCGGCCGGCAACAGCGGTCCGGTCGGCGCCGCGGGCGCGGCCGGTGCGGGCGGTGCCGCCGGCGCGATGGCGCCCAGCGGATCACCCGGGATGACCCCCGGTGCGGGTGCCGGCGGCGGTCCGGGCTGCGGATACCACGGCGGCGGCAGCGGGTTGTTCTGGTCGAACGCGTTCGGCGGTCCGGGCAGGTTGCCGTTGCGGGTCGTCCCGAACGCCGGCGGAGCCGGCGGCGGGCTGATGTCGGGTCCGCCCATCAGTTCGGCCAGCGACTGCGGGGTCAGCATGTTCGCGGTGAACGGCTGCACCTCGACGCCCTGCATGCCCGGCGCGACGATCCAGCCCGGCTCGTGGTTGCCGTGCGAGAACAGTGTGTCGCGGGAGAAGATGCCCGGCACCGTCGTGTCCTTGTATCCCGGCGGCGGGCGCAGGCGCTCCTCGGAGTACGCGATCTGCTTGGGCAGCGTCATCGCCGGCTGCAGCTGGTTCGCGCCGAACGGCAGGTAGTTGAACTTGATCGCGTCGAGGATCGGGCCCAGGTACTGGGCGCACAGCTCCGCCGACTCCTGGTAGCCCTGCCGGCTGCCGGCCTGGATCGCGCTGCAGATGAACTGCATCGGGTTGGCGAAGTTGCTGATCACCGGCATCGACACGATGCCACCGGCGTTCGGCGAGGAGATGTTCATCAGGTTCGCCGCGACGTTCGGGTAGGCGTGCAGCGCCGTCTCCAGACCGTCGCGCGGCTCCGGCTGCAGGATCGCGTTGGTCACATCAGCCAGATTGTTGATGTCGTGCGCCAGGACCTCGCCGTTCTCGTTGACGAATTCCCGTGTGGTGGACAGCAACTGGTTGAGGTCGCGCAGCGCGGTGGCCACCTCGTCGTCGGTGTTGGTGAACGCGTTGGTGATCTTGGCCAGGTCGTTGTTCAGTGCCACGAACTGCTGGTCGCTCTGGTGCAGGGCGTTGACGAACGTCGCCAGGCTCTTGATCACGCTGAAGAAGTCACCGCGGCCCTCGTTGAGCGCGAACAGCGCCTCCGACAGGTTGTTCAGCGTCTGGTTCAGCTGGCGGCCCTTGCCGGCGAACCCGTCGGCGGCCGACTCGATGATGTCGCCGAACGGTCCCTTGGGCTGTTCGGGCGTGGGTCCGAGATCGGTCAGCAGCCGGTTGATGGAGTCACGCAGGTCGTCGTACTCGGCGGGCACCTGGGTGCGGTCGAGATCGAGAACCGCGTTGTCCGGCAACACGTTTCCGCCCGTGTACGGCGGTGCCAGCTGGATGGTGCGCGACGCGACGAGGCTCGGGTTGAGGATCGAGGCGGTCACGTTCTCGGGCAGCTTGTACTTGCTCTCGTAGTTGAAGGTGACCTTCATCTTGTCGCCGGCCGGCTCGATCTTCTCGATCGTGCCCACCTGGACGCCCATGATCTGGACCTTGTCACCGGGGTAGAGCGCCAGGGTCTGCGTGAAGTACGCGACCGCGGTCTTGGTGGTCGCGTTCTTGTACAGGTTCCATCCGACCAGACCGCCGATGACGGCCAGCGCGACGATGATCGTCCCGATGATCAGCGCACCGCGCGACACCCCGGGCAGCTTGAAGTTGCGGACGTTGAAGACAGTCGACATGGCTCTCTATCCCCCCTATCCCTGAGATCCCGGCGGGAGGAACGGCGGATTGCCCGGCAGCGGCGGCTGGTCCGCGGGCCCGACCTGGGGGCCCGGTCCCGGCGGCGGCGGCGGCCCGGTCAGGGCCGGCGGCAGCGGCGCGATGCCGGGGGTGAAGTCCGGCGCCGACGGCTGCGGGGCCAGCGGCACGGTGCGCGCACCCGGAGGCGCCTCCGGCAGCGGCACCCGCGCCCCCGGCACATTCGGGGACAGCTGGCCGGGGATCGCGGCGGCGGGGACACCCGGGGACGGCTGCGGGCCGTGGGCGTCGGGAGCCGAGGTCGCGACGTTGGGGCGCTGGCCCTCGTAGTTCGGGCCGTACGGGTTGTCACCGTAGGGACCCACGGTCAGGTCCGCGCACGGCAGCGGGTCGCCCGGACGGGGCAGACCGTCGGCGGGCGGGGTGTAGGAGCACGGCGAACCGGGCGGGACGGCGGGGCCCGGGTTCTCCGGGGTGCCCTCCAGCGGCGTCGGCGCCGGCGGCGGGGCGCCGTTCGGGAAGCCGGTGCCGTTGGGGTCCGGGAACCGGAACGCCGGCAGGCCGGCGTTGCGCCAGAACTCCTCGGGGTCGATGCCGCGCTTCTTGAAGGCGGCGTCGACGAACGGCTGCAGGATCCAGTACGGGGCCAGGTTGGCCAGCATCACCTTGAAGTAGGGGCCCGAGGCCAGCGCCTCGCCGAGCGAGACCATGAACTTCGACAGCGACGACAGCGAGTCGGCCAGATCCATCTTGCGGGCGTTGAGGATGTCCGACAGCACCCGCAGCTGCTCGAGCACGCGGTTGAGGTTCGGGTTGTCGTCGATGAGGCCCCGCACCTGCGCCGAGAAGGCGGAGACCCGCTCCAGCAGCTGACCGACCGCGTAGTTGCGCGCGTTGACGGCCTCGAGGAGCGTCTGCGCGTTGACGAACAGCTGGTTGATCTGCCCGCTGCGGTTGCCGAGCACGCCGGCGACCTTGTTGGCGTTGGCCAGCAACTGTTTGATCTGGTCGTCGCGCTTGCCGATCGAGTCGGAGAACCGCGCCACCCCGTCGAGCGCTGCGCTCAGGTGCGGGTAGGTCTGGTCGATGGTGTCGGACAGGACGTTGAGCGACTCCTTGACCGTCTGGGTGTCCCAGCCGGCGGTCGAGTTGCTCAGGTCGTAGAACGCGTCGTAGATCTGGTATGGCGTGGTGGTCTGCCCCAGCGGCAGCACCCCGCTGGGCGGCAGCGCGTCGTCGCCGCGCGGTTCGATCTCGATGTTGCGGCGGCCCAGGATGGTGTCGGTGCGGATCGCGGCCCGGCTGGCGGTGCCGATCTGGGTGCCGCCCAACGAATAACCGATGAGGACGCGGTCGCCGTCGATCTCCATCGACTGCACGGTGCCGACGTCGACGCCGGCGATGCGCACCTTGTCCCCGGTGTTCAGGCCGCCGGTGTCGGCGAACTGCGCGTAGTAGGTGGGCTTGGCGAAGAGCATCGGCACGCTGGCGAAGCTCTGCCCCACCCCGATCACGATGACCAGGATGATGATGCCCATCAACCCGCCGCGGACGCGGTTGGATCCTTCGAGAGTTCTCATTTCGGCGTGCACCTACCCGAAGGTTGACTCCACACCTTGACGGTGCGCACCGGTCCACCCGGCTGCAATCCGTTGAGCTTCAACGTGATGTCGCAGGCATAGAAGTTGAAGAAGTCGCCGTAGATACCGCCCGACCGGCCGATGATCGCCAGCGCGTTGGGCAGGTCGGTGAGGAACTTGTTCAGTTCCTCGCTCTGCTCGACCAGCGGCTGCTGCAGGACCTCGAGCTTGGTCACGGTGTCCTTGATCAGCGGACGGTTGTCGGCGAGCAGATCCGAGATCGTGCCCGCGGCGTCGCTGATCTCGGCGACCGAACTGGCCAGCGGGTCGGCCCGGTTCTTCAGCCCGGTGATCAGCACCTCGAAGTTCTGCACCGTCTCGTCGAATTCCTGCTGGTGTTTGACCGTGGTCTCCAGGACGGTGTTGAGGTTCTTGACGACCTCGCCGATGGCCTGGTCGCGGTCGGCCAGCGCGGAGGTCAGCGACGCGGTCTGGTCGAGGATGTCGTTGATGGTGCCGCCCTGACCCTGGAACACCGTGATCAGGGACTGCGCGATGGTGTTGACCTTCTCCGGCTCCAGCGACTGGAACACCGGGCGGAACCCGCCGATGAGGGCGTCGAGGTCCAGCGCGGGTTCGGTCCGCTCGATCGGGATGGTCGCGCCGGCATCGATCCTGGTGTTGCTGTCGCCGCGGGACAGCTCCAGGTAGCGGTCGCCGATGAGGTTCAGGTACCGGATCGAGGCCCGGCTCTCGTCGAAGAGCTCCAGCGAGCGGTCCACGCTGAAGTCGACCTTGACCTTGGTGCCGCCGTCGATCAGCTCGACACCCTTGACCTTGCCCACCTCCACGCCGGAGGCGCGGACGAACTGCCCGGGCCGCAGACCACTGGTGTTGGAGAAGATCGCCGAGTAGCCGGTGGTGCGGTCGAAACGCAGCTGTCCGAAGACCACCACGATGAGCGCGGTGAACATGAGCAGCACCACGGAGAAGGCGCCGAGCTTGATCGCGGTTCCGGTGATTTTCATGGGTTGATCGTGTGCTCCCCGACTTGGCGTCCCCAGACGTACTCGGTCAGCAGAGGCTGGCCCAGCTCCAGGTGGTTGTACGGAGCGATGGACGCGCCGGTGTCGAGCACCAGGAAGGGTGCCGGCCACAGATCCCGGGTGATGGGCTGCCAGCAGCCCGGCCGGCCGCCGGGGCCGCCCTTGGCGTTGACGCGCGGCAGGTTGTCCGGGAAGACGTACGCGTTGCCGGCGCCGAGGCCGAGCACCTGCGAGTGGGTCTTGAGCGAGTAGCCGTTGCCGCCGAGCGCGTCGCTGATCTTCGGCTCGACGTCGTGGTAGTTGCGGAACATGCAGAAGAACGACGGGCTGTACTTGTCGAGCAGCGCCGTGGTCGGGATCAGGTCCTCGGCGGTGCGCACGAAGTAGGGGGCCCCGCGCTCGAACACGTCGCCGCCGGTGTTGCCGAACCCGACCGAGGCCATCAGGGCCTGGTCGACGTCGCCGCGCTGCGCGTTGAGGGTGCGCGCGGTGGTCACCGCGTTCTCCAGGCCGTCGAACAGGTCCGGCGCGGCGTCGGCGTAGACGTCGGTCAGATCGGCGAGCAGCTGGTTGTCGCGGCGGATCTGCGGCATCTGCGGGTTGATCTCGGCGAGGATCTCGTTGCCGTCGACGATGGACTGGCCGAAGCGGTCGCCCAGCCCGTCGAGGGCCTCGGCGGTGGCGGCCAGCGTCTGGTTGAGCTTGATGGGGTCGACCTGCTCGGCCAGCGACACCACCGTCTCGAACAGCGTGTTGAACTCGGTGGTCACCGAGGTCACGTCGATGACGTCGCTGGAGGTGAGGCGCTCGGTGGAGGGGCTCTCCGGGCTGGAGAACGACACGTATTTGTTGCCGAAGACGGTCGTCGCGCTGATGTCGGCTTCGGCGTTGCGCGGGATCAGGTCGAGGTACTTGGGGTCGACCTCGAGGATGATCTTGGCGCGCGGTTCGTCGTCCACCGTGACCTGGTCGACCTGGCCGACGCGGCCGATCTGCACGCCGTTGTAGGTGACCTTGGCGCCGGGGTCCATCGACAGACCGGACCGCGCCGAGATCATCGTCAGCTTCTCGCGGGGGGTCAGCTCGCCGCGGAACTGCAGGAAGACCAGGACCAGGACCACGATCGCGATGATCGCCAGGATGGCACCCGCGAGCTTGTACGGAGGCCGGCGTGGGGAGTTCTCTGTGGCCATCGCGCTACACCGTCAGGTTGAAGTTCGGGTCGACGCCGTAGAGCGCCAACGAGGCGAACAGGACCACGCAGACGATCGCGACCAGCGACGCCCGCATCGAGCGGCCGACGGCCTCGCCGACGCCGACCGGACCGCCGCTGGCGAAGTAGCCGTAGTAGCAGTGGTTGAGCATCACGATGACCGAGATGATGATCGCCTGGATGAACGACCACATCACGTCGTCGGGCCGCAGGAACGTGCGGAAGTAGTGCTCGTAGGTGCCGACGGACTGGCCGTAGAAGATCGTCGTGGTCACCTGTGCCGACAGGAAGCTCATGATGATCGCCATCGCGTACAGCGGGATGATCACCACGAACCCGGCCATGATGCGGGTCGAGACCAGGTAGGAGATGGACTTGATGCCCATGACCTCCAGGGCGTCGATCTCTTCGCTGATGCGCATGGCGCCGAGCTCGGCGGTCGCGCCGGCGCCCACTGTGGCGGCGAGCGCCTGGCCGGCCACCACCGGTGCGGCGATGCGCACGTTGATCAGGGCGGCGAAGAAGCCGGTGAAGGCCTCCACCCCGATGTTGCCCAGCGAGGCGAAGCCCTGGATGGCCACCAGCGACGAGCCGGACAGCGTCACGAAGCCGACGATGGCGACGGTGCCGCCGATGACGGCCATGGCACCTGTGCCCATGCCGATCTCGGCGATCAGCCGCAGCATCTCCTTGCGGTAGTAGCGCATCGCGTGCCCGATCGAGCCGACCGCGGTGACCACGAACCACGCGACGTGGCCCAGCGAGTCCAGACCGCGGCCCGGTGCCCCGGCCAGCCGCTGCGCGGCGGCAACGCCCCGCGGGAAGCGGGCCTTCAGAACGGCAGTGGTCGACACGTCAGGCCCCCGTCCCGAATCGGACACCGATGGTCGTGAGCACGACGTTCACCGCGAACAGCGCGATGACGCAGAGCACCAGCGTCTCGTTCACCGCGGTGCCGACGCCCTTGGCGCCGCCGCCGACGGTGAGGCCGCGGTAGCACCCGACCAGCCCGGCGATCAGTCCGAAGGTCGCGGCCTTGACGATCGAGATGAGTACCTCGGGCAGGCCGGTGATGAGTGTCAGCGTCGAGACGTAGGCGCCGGCCGACACGTTCTGCAGGTAGACGCCGAAGATGAACCCGCCGACCAGGCCCACCGTGATGACCGCGCCGTTGAGCAGGATCGCGACGAACGTCGACGCGATGACGCGTGGGACCACCAGGCGGTGGATGGGGTCGATGCCCAGCACCTCGAGCGCGTCGATCTCCTCGCGGATGGTGCGCGCACCCAGGTCGGCGCAGATCGCGGTGGATCCCGCGCCGGCCACCACCAGCACCGTCACCAGGGGGCCGAGCTGGGTGACCGCGCCGATCGCGGCGCCCGCGCCGGACACGTCGGCGGCGCCGAACTCGGCGAGAAGGATGTTGAGGGTGAAGATCAGCAGGACCGTCAGCGGGATCGACACCGCCAGGGTGGGCAGGAACGCCACCCGCATGAGGAACCAGCTCTGCAGGATGAACTCACGCCATTGGAACGGGGGGCGCAGCAACGCCTTGCCGACCAGCACGCACATCCGCACGAAGCCGCCGACGGCTTCCAGCCCGGGCCGCACCTGATCCCGGACGTAGCCGCTCAGGTTGTTGGACTTGGACGAAGTCGTCACCGGGAGGCCTCCGCGACGAAATTGTCACTGGCGTAGCGCACCGGCAGCACCTGTCGCACGCTCCCTTCCCGCCCGGACCCAGTTCGAGTGAGGCCAGTCTCGCTACCCGTCGGTAGTAAGACGGACCACAGGACTGTACCCGATGCAAAGGTCGGCGCGTACCGCATCGGCGGGATTGAATCCCCAACCGTTAGCAAACCTTCCTTCACCCGGCTAATCAGCGGATCTCCCGGTGGAAACCGTTGGCGCAGCATCGCTTTCGCCGGCGTCAACGGACACCGCCGCACTGAACCGCTGCCGCAGTTCGGTCTTGAGCACCTTGCCGGCCGGGTTGCGGGGCAGCGTATCGACGACCTCGAGCGCCTTGGGGTGCTTGTAGCGGGCCAGCCGCTCCGTCAGGAACTCGTCGAGGTCCTCCAGCCGCAGCGTGTCGCCGGAGGCCGGATTCAGCGAACTCCGCAGCACCACCACAGCAACGGGGACCTCCCCCCACTTGGGGTGGGCGCGACCGACCACCGACACCTCGACGATGTCGGGGTGGGCGGCCAGGACGTTCTCCACCTCGGCGCAGTAGATGTTCTCGCCGCCCGAGATGATCATGTCCTTCTTACGGTCGACGACCCAGATGTAGCCCTCCTCGTCCTGGCGCACCAGGTCGCCCGAGTGGAACCAGCCGCCCGCGAAGGCCTCCGCGGTGGCTTTCGGGTTGTTCCAGTAGCCGGCCATCAGCGTGGGCGCGCGGTAGACGATCTCGCCGACCTGACCGACGGGGACGTCGTTCATGTTGTCGTCGACGATGCGCGCGGCGACGGTGGGGATGACCTTGCCGACCGAGCCGAGCTTGCGGATGGCGTCCTCGCCCAACAGCATGCAGGTCACCGGGGACATCTCGGTCTGGCCGAACGCGGCGAGGATCTGGGCGCCGGGGAACGTCTCGGCCATCTCGCGCAGGAGGGTGTCCGACGCGGGGGCGGCACCCCAGGACAGGGTCCGCAGCCGCAGGTTGCGCGGCTTGGCGCGCTGTGCGGCGCAGACCGCCTGCCATTGCGCCGGGACCAGGAAGATGCCGGTGACCTGCTCGGCTTCCAGGACGTCGAGCAGCTCGCCGGGATCGAACGCGCCCAGCGGGTACAGCACGGTCGGCCGGCCGAGCAGCAGGCCGGGGATGGTGTTGCCGATGCCGGCGATGTGGAACAGCGGCACTCCGATGAACCCGACATCGTGGTTGAGGTCGGCGCCGCTGGTGAACAGGAACGTCTGCGCCTGACCGGAGATGTTGGTGTGGGTGAGCACCGCGCCCTTGGGCCGCCCGGTGGTGCCGGAGGTGTACATGATCAGCGCCGGCGAGTCGTTGGGGATGTCGACCACCGGGCAGTCGCCGTCGCTGTCGGCGATCAGCTGCTCGTAGTCGAGCACCCCGGCCTCGGAGCTGCCGCCGGCGGCGATGACGGTGGCCAGCGTCGGCTCCAGCTCGCGCACGCCGGTGGCCACCTTGGTCAACACCGACTCGGTGATCGCGACCTTCGCCTCGCAGTCGGAGACCAGGAACGCGATCTCCGGCGGCGTCATCCGGAAGTTCACCGGCACCGCGATCGCGCCGAGCTTGTTGATCGCCAGGAACGACTCGATGAACTCGGGCCGGTTGAGCATCAGGATCAGCACGCGGTCCCCGAACCCGACACCGCGGCGGTGCAGGTCGGCGGCCAGGGCGGTGACCCGCTGGTCGAGTTCGCCCCACGTGATGGTGCGCCCCAGGAACCGCAGCGCCGTCCGGTCGGGCTGCATCAGTGCGTGGCGGGCCAGCTGGTTGGTCCAGTTCTGGCGCCGGGCAAGGTAGGGCTGGTCGGTGGGCGAGCCGAACGTACCGGCGGGGTCAGTCACGTCGTCGTTCTCCATCGTCAGGCTTGCGCGATGATGATATTTGATCAAACATTGTGTTGCCCCGGTCACACTATGGCCCCGGCGGCCCCGAGACAAGGCTCTCGCGCACTGCCGGAAAGGCGATCCGATGAAAGCTCCCGCCCAGCCGCGCCCGGCCGGATCGGTCCGCCGGGAACAGCTCTCCGACGAGGTGGCCGCGCGGCTGCGGGCCGAGATCATGACGGGCACGCTGCGCCCGAACACCTTCATCCGGCTCGACGAGACCGCCGCGCGCCTGGGCGTCAGCATCACCCCCGTGCGCGAGGCGCTGCGCACGCTGCGCGGCGAGGGCATGGTCGAACTCGAACCGCACCGCGGGCACCGGGTGATGCCGCTGACCCGTCAGGACATCGAGGACATCTTCTGGCTGCAGTCGACCATCGCCCAGGAATTGGCGGCCACCACCGCGCGGCGTATCGCCCCCGAGGAGATCGACGAACTCGAGCGCCTCAACCGGCTGATGGCCGCGGCGGTCGAGACGGGTGACGCGACGGCGATCGCCGCTGCGGAGTTCAACTTCCACCGCCTGTTCAACCGCGCCAGCGGACGTATCAAGCTGGCGTGGTTCCTGCTGCACGTTGCGCGGTATCTGCCGCCGCAGCTGTTCGTCACCGACCCGGCGTGGGGTGTCGCGGCGGTGCGCAGCCATGACCGCCTGATCGACGCGCTGCGCCGCCGCGACGTGCACACCGTCGTCGACCTGACCGATCAGCAGTTCACCGACGGGCTCGCCCGCCTGCTGGAGTGGCTGGACCAGGCCGGGCTGTGGAGGAACGCGGGGCGCTGAGGTTCAGGGGTCCCGGCGTGCCGCGGCGGCGTCGGTCCGCGAGAAGACCAGAGCGAGCGACTTTGTCGGACACCGATTAGCCGACCTCATCGACCTCCGACACATTCGCTCGTCGTGGTCAACGGCGAAGTCCATTGCGACGCGGCCACCGGTGCCCGGTTCCATCCCCAGTTCGGGATCTGTCCACCGGACGTCGGGGCCGGGCCGCCCGGCGCCCGGGGTCTGTCGGCGCGCACTGCGACCGTGCGGTCGTGACCGAGACACCAGTGCTTCGCGGCACCGACCTGCGTTACGTGATCGTCGACCATCTGTTCCGCCACGGCCCGGCCGACATCCCGGGCATCGTCGAGGAACTGCGCTACCACGGGTTCACCATCGCCGGCCGCCCGTCGAAAAGCGTCTCCGACGCGCTGCGCTGGGAGGTGCGGCGCGGACGGCTCCGTCGGCTGCGCCGCGGTCGCTTCGGCCCGGTCGACATGCCCCGCACCACCGCGCAACGCATCCACCGTCGGGCCATGCGGCTGCGCGCGCAGGCGGGCCTGGCGCTGGGCCGCACCGACGAGCACTTCTGGGATCGCGTGGTCCCGTATCTGCAGTAGCGCGCCTACTGCGCCAGCTCCAGTAGCGCTGCTACTGCGTCGCGAGCTGCTCGGCGCGCTTCTTGAGGTTGTCGGCCAGGTAGTCCAGGGTGTCGCCGATCGCCTTCTTGACCATCGGCTTGGGCAGCGCCAGCTTGGTCTCGACGTCGAGGTCGACCGTCAGCAGCGTGGTCGCGCCGATCGGCACGGCCGAGAACCGCTGCTCCTGTTTCTCGAAGTGATCGCCCTGCTGCAGCATCGTGTAGATCTGGTTCTCCGCCGGGTAGTACACGGCGGTGATGAACGTGCCGGACTGGCCCTGCACGGTCACGTCCAACCGCAGCTGGCTCGGCCGGCCGTCGGGGTAGCGGGCCAGCACCCAGCAGCCCTTGATCTCCTCGTTCCACTGCGGGTAGGCCTCGAAGTCCGAGACGATGCGCATCACCGTCTCGGCGGACGCCTCGACCTCGACTGTCTTACTCACCAGCGGCATTGGCAGAGCATATCGACCCGGCGCATCACAGCAGCGCGCGCAGGTCACGCGCATTGCGCACCGCGTTACCGCCCAGATCGTTGTTGAAATAGGCCAGCACATCGCGGCCCTGGTCCTGCCACTCGCCGATGCGGTCGGCCCACCACCGGAGGTCGTCGGCGGTGTAGGAACCGCCGTAGAGCGCGTCCGGATCCGGGCCGTGCAGCCGCACGTAGACGAAGTCCGTGGTGGCCTGCAGGTGGCACGGCAGCCCGGCGCCGCTCATCACGACGTACGCGGCGCCGTGGCGCGCGAGCAGCTCGTAGACGTCCGGGTGCTCCCAGGAGGGGTGGCGGAACTCCACCGCCACCCGGATCGCGGCGGGCATCGCGGCCAGGAAGTGGTCCAGCCGCGCGTCGTCGCGTTCGAGCGCGGGATGCAACTGGACCAACAGCGGCCCGCCGCGGTCGCCGAGTTCCTTCCAGCCGCGTTCGAACCGTTCGATCCACACCTCGGGCGAGCGCAGCCGCCGCGCGTGGGTGAGTCCGCGGGCGGCCTTGATCGCCATGAGGAAGCCCGGCGGCAACTGGTCGCGCCAGCGGGCGAACCACTCGTCGCGCGGCCACCGGTAGAAGCTGCCGTTGAGCTCGACGGTGTCGAACTCGGCGGCGTAACGCTCGAGCCGACGCGCAGCGGGCAGGCCGCGCTCATAGAGCACGCCCTTCCAGTGGTCATACGACCATCCCGAGCAGCCGATGCGGATCGTCACCCGGGTCTCATACCCGGATTCGGGACCGCGTCCCGGACTAGTTGGCCGCTTCCACCTCAGCGGTCACACCGACGCCCAGCGGCGACTCGACCCGCACGGCCTCCTCACGGATCAGGCCCCGCAGCAGCGCGGTGCTGAACTCGACCGCGATGTCCTGTGCAGTCCGCCGGCCGTGTGGCCGCAGCCAGCGGTACGACCCCAGCGTCATGCCGATGTAGCCGAGCGCGAGCACATGGGAGTCGCACTGGTAGAACTCGCCGCTGGCCACGCCGCGGTCGATGACGTCGCGGACGTGCTCGTAGACCTGGGCTTCCTTCTCCCGGATGTAGTCCACCTGCTCCTCGGTGAACCACTCGGTGATGTACGGCCCTTCCTGGAAGTAGACCGCGGCCCGCTCGATGTCGCTCGCGATGCCGACCAGCAGTCGCCGCGTGAAGTGATAGATGGTCTCCCGCGCCGACGCGGTGGGGTCGTCGTGCAGCGCGTCCACGGTGAAGTCTGCGGCGCCCTTGTAGATGTCGTAGAGGATCAGCGACTTGCTCGCGTAATAGTGGTAGACCGTCGCCTTGTTCAGGCCGACCGCGTCAGCGACGTCGTCCATCCGGGTGCCGTGGTAACCCCGTGCGGCGAACAGCTTGGTGGCCACCGCCAGCAGTTCCTCGCGGCGCGACATTCCATTGGACGTGGCGGTCTCAGACATGGCGACTCATGTATCAGCGGGCCTGACTTCTCGGCGGTCTACTAACTGGTTGGCCAGTCTAAGTCGTTGCCATGTGGCCGCGCGGGCGACAGGTCTACACTCACCGCAAAGCAATTCGCAGGCGAGAGGTGATGACCATGGATCCCAATCCGGACTATGACGCCAGCGATGAGTTGGAGTACGGCGTCAACTGGTTCGCCTGGATTCTGCGCGGGGTCTATCCGCCACCGGCCTACCCGCCGGTCTGATCCGCGTCGACCGTCTGATTTCCGATCTCGGCCGGATGCCGGCGTGCGTGGAGCCAGGTTCGGGCCTGGTCTCTGAGCGCGCCGAGGCGCCGGCCGGCTTCCTCCGCCCCGGTCCGACCGTTCCGGGCCGCGGCAGCGCCGCGCTCGCGTAGC
The DNA here is from genome assembly GCA_050205485.1 of Mycolicibacterium vaccae. Taxonomy (GTDB): domain Bacteria; phylum Actinomycetota; class Actinomycetes; order Mycobacteriales; family Mycobacteriaceae; genus Mycobacterium; species Mycobacterium vaccae_A. The sequence goes on from JBNMQW010000011.1 coordinate 167,438, forward strand.
TCGGCACGCCAGTTCCGCGGCGGTGCCGGGTCGTGGTCGCGCGGCCATTCGATGGGCGGCTCGGGTGTCGACACCGGAGCCACCGCGGCCGACGGCCGACTCTCCTCTTGGTATCGCTCACCGCATTTCCGGCACCGGACCTCGTAGCGCATTCCGCGGCCGTCTTCGATGAAGGCGTAGTCCGCCACCGAAACGCAGCGCGGGCAGCGGGCGAGCCCGCGTTCGACGACCATGCTCACACCGCCATCGTGCGGGCGGGTGGCCAGTGCACGCACCGGCCCCAGACATCTCGATGCGTGATCGGTGCCGTTTCGAGATCCTGCTCAGGCCGCGGTTTCTGATTCGCGGCCCGCCGCGGTATCCGATTCGCGGCCCGCCGCGGTATCCGATTCGCGGCCCGCCGCGGCGGCTACCTTCACCGCGCGTCCCACCTCCGCCCGCAGGTCGGCGTACTCCGGCGAGCGGCGCAGTTCGTCGGGATCGACGCCGGTGCGTGGCAGGTCCACCGGGATGTCGAGAGCCACCTGGCCGGGCCGGCGGGTCAGCACGACGATGCGGGAGCCGAGGAACGCGGCCTCGTCGGCGCTGTGGGTGACGAACACGGTGGTGCGCCCCGACTCGGCGCTGACCTGCCGTACGTCCTCTTGCAGCCGCTCGCGGGTGAGGGCGTCCAGCGCGGCGAACGGCTCGTCGAGCAGGAACAGCGGGGTCTCCGCCGCGAGGGCCCGGGCGATCGCGACGCGCTGCTGCTGTCCCCCACTGATCTCCCAGATGCGCCGCCGCGCCGTCCCCGCCAGGCCGACGCGTTCGAGCAGTTCGTCGCGCCGATCGGCGCGCCGGTCCCGCGGCACCTTGGCGTATTTGAGCGCCAGGTCGACGTTGCCGCCGACCGTGCGCCACGGGAACAGTCGCGGCTGCTGGAACACCACACCGGCGGTGACGCCGGGGGTGGGCGGGAGGCCGGCCACCTGCACCGATCCCTGGCTGGGTTCCTCGAAACCGGCGAGTAGCCGCAGCAGCGTGCTCTTCCCACAACCGGAGGCGCCTACCAGCACCACGAACGATCCGGCGTCGATGGTCAGGTCGACCGGTCCGAGCGCGGTGACCTGTTCGCGCCCGCTGCCGTAGTGATGGGACACCGAGTCGACGCGAACCGCGAGATCGTTCCCGCGGCGGGCCGCGTCATCATTACTGCCCGAGGACATCCGGCAGACCGTGGGTGTAGATGGCGTCCTGGAACGTCGCGAGCGGACCCGCCTCCGGGATCTGCTTCTGGTCGGCGAGGAACTGCGAGGCGCTCTGCAGGTTGGCGGCCAGGTTTCCGGCATTGCCCTCGGTGCCAAGCCATTCCGGCGACGCGAGGTCCTGGCGCGAGACGAACACCATCTGCTCGAGCTGACCGGCCACGTCCTCGGGCGTCAACCCGACCTCCGCGGCGATGGCGGTGGCGGCGGCCTGCGGATCGTCGCGGATGACGTCGAGGGCACGCACCTGCTGCTGGCGCCAGGTGTCGACCACCTCCGGATGTGCCGCCGCGAAGTCGTTGGACACCGTCGCCAGGTCGAGGGTGGGCTTACCGGCGTCGGCGAGCTGGCGACTGGTGATCAGGTCCTTGCCGTTGGCGCGAAGCTGGTCCAGGGTGGGCAGCCAGGTGTAGGCGGCGTCGATGTCGCCGCGTTCCCACGCGGCCAGGATGGCCTGCGGTTGCAGGTCGATCAACGAAACATCGTTGACGGACAGGCCATTCTGGTCGAGGGCGGCGAGCAGGCTGTAGTGCGCGGTGGACGCGAACGGCGTTCCGATGCGCTTGCCCCGCAGTTGCGCGACGCTGTCGATGCCCGCACCGTTGCGCGCCACGAGGGCCTCGTTGTCACCGGCGACGTCGAGGATGAACGCCACCTGGTATGGGATGTTCAGCGGCGCGGACAGTCCCCGCGCAACGGGGCTGGATCCCAGTGCGCCGAAGTCGAGTTCGCCGGCGATGAATGCGGTGTTGACGTCGGCCCCCGAGTCGAACTTCGTCCACTTGATGTTGTAGTCCGGCAACGCTTCTTCGAGCCAGCGGTTGTTCTTGACGATCAGGTCACCGCTGGGGAACGTCTGGTAACCGATGCGGATCGTCGGTTTCTCCGAGTCGGTCGCACCCGTACCCGCGTTGTCGACGGAGCAGCCCGCCAGCGCCAGCAGCACCGAAAGCAGCGCGACGAGAACAGGTTTGATTCTCATATCTTTCCTCTCCAGGGGACGCTGCGCCGTTCGGCGGCGCGCAGCAGACCGTCGATCACCAGACCGGAGAACCCGATGGCGAAGATCCCGACCAGCACGACCGGGGTGTTGTTGTAGTTGCTGGCATCCTTGACCAGGCCGCCCACACCGGGGATCCCGTTGAACAGCTCGGCGGCGACCACCGACGAGTAGGCCATCCCGACGGCCAGCCGGATCCCGGTGAACGTCTCCGGTAGCGCGGACGGGATCACCACGTCACGGATGACTTGGCCCCGCGACGCGCCCAACGCCCGCGCCGCCTCCTGCAGTCCGACCGGCGCCGCGACGACGGCGGCCGTGGTGGCCACCGCGGCCGGTGGCAGCGCGGCCAGCGCGAGCAGCGTCACCTTGGGCGCCTCGTCGATGCCCAGCCAAATCACCAGCAGGAAGAAGTAGGCCAGCGGCGGCAGCGCGCGCAGGAACGTCAGCCACGGTTCGAGCACACTGCGCACCCAGCGCACCGATCCCATGACCAGGCCCAGCAGCACGCCGAGCACCACGCCGATGACCACACCGGCCAGCACCCGCCGCAGCGTCATGTACAGGTGCTCCCACAGCAGGTAGCCCGCGTAGCCGCGCACCCCGTCGTGGGTGGTCGACACGTCCACGAACGCGTGCCACACGGTGGCGGGGAACGGCACGAACGTCTGGTTCCACAAACCGCTGGCCGCGGCGAACTGCCACAGCACGCCGAAGACCGCCACCGACAGCAGCGGCAGCACCGCGCGGGTCAGCCGGCCGCGCCGGTCACCCCGTCCACGGCGTGCGGCACCGGGCGGCGCGGGGCTGGCGGCGTCGGTGGCGACGTCGACGAAAACGGACACCGGCCAACAGTGACCGAACCACCGTCGATCCGGAATAGCTGGGATCACCGCGAGCGGAATTCGGGCCCGGGCGGGTCCGGACGCCGACGCGATGCGGCGATTTCCGGGCGTCCTCCTACACTGACATCTTTATCCGTCGCACGACGGCCGGTGTCAGGACGTTTTCAGGCGTTCGGACGGCACCGGGAAGCGCAGCCTAGATCGGATCGACATCGATGATCATCGGGATACCGAGAGAGTCCCTGCCTGGGGAAACGCGGGTGGCGGCGACGCCGCAGACGGTTGGGCAGCTGATCAAGCTGGGGTACGAGGTGCTGGTGGAGGCCGGCGCCGGCCAGGCGTCGAGCTTCTCCGACGCGGCGTACGCCGAGGCCGGTGCGGGCATCGGGTCCACCTATGAGGTGCTGGCCGCCGACGTCATCCTCAAGGTGAACGCCCCGTCGCGCGGCGAGATCGCCGGACTGCGCGACGGCGCGACCGTGATCAGCCTGATCTCCCCGGCCCTGAACCCCGAGTTGCTGGACCAGCTCGCGACGCGGCCGATCACCGTGCTGGCGATGGACGCGGTGCCGCGGATCTCGCGCGCGCAGTCGATGGACGTGCTGTCGTCGATGGCCAACATCGCCGGTTACCGCGCTGTGGTCGAGGCGGCGCACCGGTTCGGGCGCTTCTTCACCGGACAGGTCACCGCGGCCGGCAAGGTGCCGCCGGCGAAGGTGCTCGTCGTGGGCGCCGGTGTGGCCGGTCTGGCCGCCATCGGCGCGGCCGGCAGCCTGGGTGCGGTCGTGCGCGCCACCGATCCGCGCCCCGAGGTCGCCGACCAGGTCGCCTCACTGGGCGGCGAATACCTGGCTGTCGACCCGGCCGCGGCCGAGGTGTCGGCCACCGGTTACGCCAAAGAGATGGGCGACGACTACAAGGCGCGCGAAGCGGCCCTCTACGCCGAACAGTGCAAAGACGTCGACATCATCATCACCACCGCGCTGATCCCCGGTAGGCCGGCGCCGCGCATCATCACCGCCGAGATGGTCGCCTCGATGAAGTCGGGCAGCGTGATCGTCGACATGGCGGCAGCCAACGGCGGCAACGTCGAGGGCACGGTCAAGGACCAGGCGATCGTCACCGACAACGGCGTGACCATCATCGGCTACACCGATCTGGCCGGCCGGCTGCCCGCGCAGGCGTCGCAGCTCTACGGCACCAACCTGGTCAACCTGCTCAAGCTGCTGACCCCGGAGAAGGACGGCGAGCTCACGCTCGACTTTGATGACGTCGTGCAGCGCTCGGTGACCGTCGTCCGCGACGGCGCCATCACGTGGCCGCCGCCGCCGGTACAGGTGTCCGCCGCCCCGGCCGCAGCCGCCGCGGCCGCGCCCGTGGAGGCCAAGCCTGCCAAGGAACCCATGTCGGCGGGACGCCGGCTGGGCCTGACGTTCGCCGCCGCCGCGGCGCTGTTCGCACTGATCGCGCTGTCGCCCGCCGCGCTGCAGGTGCACCTGACGGTATTCGCGCTGGCCATCGTGATCGGCTACTACGTCATCGGCAACGTGCACCACGCACTGCACACTCCGCTGATGTCGGTCACCAACGCGATCTCCGGGATCATCGTCGTCGGCGCGCTGCTGCAGATCGGGCACGGCAACGCCATCGTCACCGCGGTCGCCTTCGTCGCGATCCTGCTGGCCAGCATCAACATCTTCGGCGGTTTCGCGGTGACGCGCCGCATGCTCGCGATGTTCACGAGGAGCTAAGACATGTTCACTCTCGAGACCACTGCCACCGCGGCCTACGTCGTCGCGGCGCTGCTCTTCGTCCTGTCGCTGGCCGGCCTCTCCAGGCACGAGACCTCGCGCGCGGGCATCAGCTACGGCATCGGCGGCATGGCCATCGCGCTGGTCGCCACCATCGCGCTGGCCATCAACCACCAGATCGAGCCGCTCGGTCTGGCGTTGCTGGTGGCCGCGACGCTCATCGGCGCGGCGATCGGTCTGTGGCGGGCCCGCAAGGTCGAGATGACCGGGATGCCCGAGCTGATCGCGCTGCTGCACTCGTTCGTCGGACTGGCCGCGGTGCTGGTCGGCTGGAACGGCTACCTGCACGTCGAGGCCGACCCGTCCGGCGCGGAAGCGTTGCAGCTGGCCGAGGAGGGGATGCTGGGCATCCACTCCGGCGAGGTCGTCATCGGCGTCTTCATCGGCGCGGTGACGTTCACCGGGTCGATCGTCGCGAACCTGAAGCTCTCGGCGCGGATGAAGTCCGCCCCGATGATGCTGCCCGCCAAGAACTTCCTGAACGTCGGTGCGCTGGTCGTGTTCGCCGCGCTGACCGTGTGGTTCGTCATCGACCCGCAGCTGTGGCTGCTCATCGTGGTCACCGTGCTCGCACTGCTGCTGGGCTGGCACCTGGTGGCCTCCATCGGCGGCGGCGACATGCCGGTCGTGGTGTCGATGCTCAACAGCTACTCGGGCTGGGCCGCCGCGGCGGCCGGCTTCCTGCTCGGCAACGATCTGCTGATCGTGACCGGCGCGCTGGTCGGCTCCTCGGGTGCCTACCTGTCCTACATCATGTGCAAGGCGATGAACCGCTCGTTCATCTCGGTGATCGCCGGCGGGTTCGGCATGGAGAGTTCCGGCGGCGGGTCCGATGTCGACTACGGCGAGCACCGCGAGATCACCGCCGAAGGCGCGGCCGAGTTGCTGGCCAACGCGACCTCGGTGATCATCACCCCCGGCTACGGCATGGCGGTCGCGCAGGCCCAGTACGGCGTCGCCGAGTTGACCCGCAAGTTGCGGGACCGCGGGGTGGACGTGCGCTTCGGGATCCATCCCGTCGCCGGCCGGCTGCCCGGGCACATGAACGTGCTGCTGGCCGAGGCCAAGGTGCCCTACGACATCGTCCTGGAGATGGACGAGATCAACGACGACTTCGACGGCACGTCGGTCGTGCTGGTGATCGGCGCCAACGACACCGTCAACCCGGCGGCGTCGGAGGATCCGGGCAGCCCGATCGCCGGCATGCCGGTGCTGACGGTGTGGAACGCCGAGAACGTGATCGTGTTCAAGCGGTCCATGGCATCGGGCTATGCCGGTGTGCAGAACCCGCTGTTCTTCCGGGAGAACACGCAGATGCTGTTCGGCGATGCGAAGGACCGGGTGGACGCGATCAATGCGGCCCTGGCCACGCCGGCGACCGTCTGACGACGATCGAGCGGTGAGGAACGAGCCGCGCTGAGGAGTCAGACAGTCAGGTCCCGTCTGACGACGATCGAGCGGTGAGGAACGAGCCGCGCTGAGGAGTCAGACAGTCAGGTCCCGTCTGACAGGGCTACGCCGGATGCCTTTCGCGGCCTTTGGCATCTGATTTTGCTATATAAAGGTCTGTCGCGATTTATGTAGCGCGATTTGTCTTTATCCATATCGCGAAAATCCCCGTATATCCGCTGAAATTCAGCATGCCGCAGGCGCACGCAGTGGTCTACTGACGCGCATGAAAATTAATAGCTGGGCGGCTACCGCCCTGGCAGCCCCCGCTATTGCGACGGGCGTCTGCATGCTGAGCTCCGCCACGGCACAGGCGGCGCCCGACGACACCTCGTCCTCCAGCGTCAGCGCCGGACCGGCGAGCGACCGCAGCGACACCGGGTCGGCCGCGCGCGGCAAAGCCCGCACGACCGACCGAGCGGCAACGCCGGACCGCCGTCCGGACTCGTCGGCCAAGCAGCGCAGCAGCAAGCGCGACATCGACGAGCGCGAAATCGAGATCGACGAGGACGCAACCGCCGAGGAGTCCGTGCCCGTCGGCGAGCCGGCGAAGACCGACAGCGCCACCGCCGAGCCCACGGTGACCGCCGATGCCGACGCGGAGCCGGCCTCCGGCCTCGACAGCACAGACGCTCCCCCGGCACAGTCCCAGCCGCGGAAGGCGGCCGCCGCCGAACCCGTCTCCGACCCGGTCGGCAGCAGGCCGCGCGCGGCTGCAAGGTTCGTCACGCTCGACGCGCAGACCAGCCGGCAAGACCTCACCGTCGGGGCCGCTGCGGACACCGACGACGTCGACACCGTCAGCCTCGCCCTCCAGCAGATCACCGCCGCACGCGCCGACCTCAAAGCCGCGACCTGGGACAGCGGCAACGTCTTCGCCGGACTTGCGGCGATCCTCCCGCAGATGTGGCTCGGCGGTGCCCACACCTCCCTGGTGCGCTGGCAGGAGAACCACGAGCTGCTCCAAGCGCGGTTCGCCGCCACGGTCGGCAACCCGTTCGCGCATTGGATCGCCGAACAGCGCATCGAAGCGAGCATGATGCGTGTCATCCGCGTCCAGGAACAGCTCGAGGCGGCCGACAAATGGCTCGGCGTGGTGCGGGTCTTCACTCGAGAAGATCTGGCCGGCATCTCGGACCTGATCGACAAGGCCTCCGACAACGGTCTGGTCTATCAGATCCTGGACATGTTCACCGAGCGGGAGCCGGGCGGCGTCAAGTCCAATCCGATCATCCGGCTGTCGATCAACGGGGGCCAGTACGTCAACGTGCTGCTCGATACCGGGTCGCTCGGACTCGTCATCAACCCGCAGGTGATCGGTCTGCAGAACCTCGGCGATCCGATCGACTACGGCTGGAGCTGCTACGCCGACTGCGCGGATCCCTACGATTACGAGGTCTACGAGATCCCGGTCTCGGTGGACGACGACGTGAACAGCACCGCCACTCCGGTGCTGGTGGTGACCCTCAGTACATGGGCGGCAGTCGCCAAGGGCAACGGCGACTACGAGGGCATCCTCGGTATCGGGGCGAACGCCCCCGGACCGTGGACCAGCAATCCCCTGACAGCGCTGCCGGGACTCCTCGGTCGCGGCATCCTGATCGACGAACGCCGCGGACGCGCAATCCTCGGCCCGAACCCCTATGCGGCACGCGTCACGCTCGAGGGGTCACCGATCGCCAACCTGAAGGTCAAGATCGGTGACCATGACGAGTACGTCGGGCCGACCTGGCTCGACACCGGCGGCCTGCTGGGCACCATCCCGAACTCGCTCATCGGCGGTAACGACGGCGTGCCCCCCGGCACCCGGATCTCGGTCTACACCGAGGACGGCGAAACGCTGCTGTTCTCGTATCGCACCACGAAGGCGAACAAACCGGACTTCGTTGATCCCAGTCCCGATACGCCGGTGATCTTCGGGTTCCAACCGTGGGTGGGCGCCTCGATCTACAGCGACTTCACCACCCCCGGACGGACCGTTTTCAACTACCGGTAACGGCTATCGGCGATCGTGCTGCCGGGCACCTCGAGGTGCCCGGCAGTAGTATGGGCAGTCGAGGTGAAGCCGACCGCCTCTGGAGACCGCTTCCTATTGAGTGGCCGCATGAACGAGAACGCCCTTTTGACGCCCCCGCATGGTGAACTCCGGTTCGCCAGCACAGATTTGGGTGCGACCGAGGACTTCCTGTCCCGGAACTACGCCAAGATGTCGTTGGCGGCGGAACCCGGCGAGCAGGCACGCGCGAGTGTCGAGCGACGCTGGCTCGGCCCGGTCAGCTTCGACGAGGTCCAGGTCGGGTTCCACATGGCCTACGACGCGAACCCGATCGGGCGGATCTGCCTGTGCCGAGTCCATGACGGGCACATCGAGGAGAACTTCATCGGGGAACCCACCGACGTGTTCGCACCGGGCGACGTGACCCTGCTGTCCCCGCCGGACCTGCCCTACTCGGGCCGGGCCTGCCAGGCGACTTATGACCTCACGATGTTCGAAACCACCCTGCTCGACCGCGTCGCCGGACGCGGCACCCGGCCGGTCGAACTGCTCGGCCACCGTCCGGTGTCACCGGCGGCCGAGCGGCAACTCAACGCCGCGATCGACTACGTCTCGGCTGTGGCGCACGGCGACCAACCGGTGACGCCGTTGGTGGCGTCGACGACCGCGTCCCTGCTGGCCGCGGCGGTCCTCTCCACGCTGCCCAACACCGCCACCATGCATACCGACGAGGTCCCCGACGGTGGCGCCACCCCCGCAGTGCTGCGCCGCGCCATCGCCTACATCGACAGCCACGCCGACACCGACGTCGCGCTCGCCGACGTCGCCGACGCCGTGCACCTGACGCCGCGCGCGCTGCAATACCTGTTCCGTCGGCACCTCGACGAGACGCCCATGGGCTATCTGCGGCGGGTCCGCCTCGACCACGCGCACCACGATCTGCTGCGCGCCGATCCCGCGCAGGCCAGCGTGCAGGCGATCGCCGGCCGGTGGGGCTTCGCGCACGCCGGTAGGTTCGCCAAGTTGTACCGGCAGAGTTACGGCCGCTCGCCGTCGGACACGCTGCGCGGCTGAGTCAGTTCGCCGGGGACAGCCCCCGCGTCGCCGGGCCTTCCAGCAGGGCGCCGTCGGGGCCGAACCGCGAACCGTGCAGCGGGCACTCCCACGCCTGGTCGGCGTCGTTCCACTCCACGATGCCGCCGAGGTGCGGGCAGATCGGCGAGACGTCGCGGCGCGCGCCGTCGACGACGCTCTCGGCCTCCAGGTGCCAGGGCGCGATCCGTACCGTGCCGTGCCCCTCCTCGGGAGCTCGGCTGGGGATCAGCGGCTTCGCCCAGCCGAGCGCCATCTGCAGGCCCACCTTGGCGTTGAACTCGACGGCGGTGGCCACACCGGTGAGCTCGTGGGAGCTCCAGCTCTGGAACGCCTGCGCCCAGTCCATCCGGCCGCCGAGGATGCGTGCGGACAGCGCGAGTGCCGCCGCCACGCCGTTGGTCATCCCCCACTTGTCGAATCCCGTTGCCACCAGGATGTTTTCCATCTTCGGCAGGATCGGGCCGACGTAGGGCAGCTCAGCGACGGAGTGGTAGTCCTGTGCGGACCAGAAGTGGGTCTGCACCGCACCGGGATAGTTCTGCTTGGCCCAGTCCGCCAGTTCGCTGACGCTCTGGCTGGGGGTGCTGGACCGCCCCACCCCGTGCCCCGCGCCGCCGACGATGAGTTTGTCGCCGCCCTCGGAGGGCGCGTAGCGCACCGATCGGGTTGGCGAGTCGACGGCGATGTACATCGACCGGGTGATCTCCCCGGGCACGTCGAAGGCCAGACAGTACGACCGCTGCGCCTCCAACCGGGCGAAGAACATCCCGCGGTCGAGAATCGGTGTGCCCGTGGCCAATACGCAGCGATCAGCGGTGATGACGATCTGCGCGTCCCGGGTGTCCTCCGGCGCGGCCGACAGCCGCACGTGCACGTCGACGGGACCGGTGCCCGACACCGACGTCACCCGCATGCCTTGCAGCACGGTGCCGCCGTGCCGTTCGAGTTCGGTGATCAGGCTGGTCAGCACCGGCATGGGATCGAGCTGTGCCTGGTCGGGAAGCCGCACCCCGCCGCGGAACTCGAAGGGGACGTCGGCGTCGTCGACCCACGTCGCCTCATCGAGACCGGCTGCGCGGCAGGCGTCGAGGATGTCGCGGGCGGTGCTGAGTCCTTTGATGCTCTGCGCGTAGGCGTGGTCGTCCTCGCGCTGCACGCTGATTCCGTGTTCGTCGCAGTACCGCAACAGCCAGTCGCGTCCCTCGGTGTTACCGGTGACGTAGGCGCGCAGCACGTCGGTGCTGTGCTTGCCGGCGACCCGGGCGAGCTTGCTGCCCTGAAGCACACTGACCTTGCCGGTGGTGTTGCCGGTGGCGCAGGCCCCGGGATATCGGGCTTCGAGGACCACCACCTTCTTACCGGCGCGTGACAGCAGGAGCGCCGTGGTCAGGCCGGTCAGGCCCGCGCCCACCACCACCACGTCGGCGGAGCGCACATCGTCGGCGGCACCTGCCGACGTGGGGGTCTGCAGTCGTCCATCGGTCCACAGTGACGGCATGGCTGCGCCCATACCCGCCGGTCGAGCTGTCTAACCGGGCACTCCGGCGTTTGATCAAGCCGGAACCGGGCAGACCAACCCCATGACGAAGCACTCGACCCTGTCGGAGCTGACCACGTTGCCTCTGCGTGCGGGCGCCGCGCTGCGGGACAAGCGCTTCTTCCACCCGACCGGGCTGCTGTGCGCCGGAACGCTGACCCGGGTCGCCCCGGACGGCGACGGCCTGCCCATGGTGTCCGGCGACGTCGTCGCCCGCGTCTCGAAAGGCGCGGGCACGCCCGGGGGGTTGCCGGACTTCGCGGGCCTGGCCTGGCGGATGTCCCGCGACGCCGACGGTGAGCACCCGTGGGATGTGCTGACGGTGTCGTCGTCGGCGCGGGTGGTGTTGCGGCCGGTGACTTCGTGGTCGTCGGCTCAGTACTCGACGCTGATGCCGCTGGGATACCGCGGCGGCGTGTTCTGGCTGCGCGCGCAGCCGCGGACCCCGCTCGCGGACAGCGGTTTGTCGATCGACGCGCTGCGTTCCCAGTTGGGTTCGGCGCCCTTGGAATTCGACGTGGAGCAAGCTCGGGGCAGCGGTCCGTTCACCGCGCTGGGGACGCTGACCTTGCAGCGCGAGATCTGCGACGACGAACCCGGCTGCGACCAGCCGTTCGATCCGACGGTGCGCAGCGGCACCGAGGTGCAGCTGCGGCCGCGGTGGCTGACGTCGCTGCGCAACTCGGCGTACCGCAACAGCCGGGTGGGTCGCGGCGACGACGGGGCGAAGCTCTGACATGGCACACCCAGCACCGCGACTGACCGGGCTCGAAGCCGCCCTGACCCTCGCCGACCTGGGCCTACCGTCCGTCGCGGCCGGGGTGATCGCCCGGCGCCGGCCGGTAATGGCGCTGCTCGACCGGACGGACGCCGACGCGCGGGGCGTGCGCCGCCTGCACCTGCTGCGCGAGCGCTACGGGCCGGGCCCGGTGGACATCGCGATCCCGGGCCGCCACGTCATGGTCCCGCTGAACCCGGCCGACGTCGACTGGGTGCTTGCGCAGACACCTCACCCCTTCCACCCGGCCAGCTGGGAGAAACGCCACGCTCTCGAACCGTTCCAGCCGCGCGGGGTGCTGATCTCGCACGGACCGATGCGGCGTCGGCGCCGCGACTTCAACGAGGCCGTGCTGGACTCCGGCGCCGAACTGCACCGGCTGGCCCCTGCCCTGCACGCCGCCGTCGCACGCCACGCGAACGCCTTCGCCGATGCCGTGCTGACCGCCGAGGGTTTCGACTCCGCGCAGTTCACGACCGCCTGGTGGCGGGTGGTGCGGCGCGTGGTGCTGGGCGCAGCAGCCGAGGACGACGACGCCATCACCGACGACCTGTGGCGCCTGCGCAAGTCCGGTAACTGGTCGTTCGCCGGGCTGCCGCATCGCCGTCGGCGCGACCGCTTCTACGCGCAGTTGTACCGGTATGCCGACTCCCCCGACCCGGACAGCCTGCTGGGCGTGTTGGCGGCGACGCCCGCTGCCGGTGGCGTCGACCCGGTCGGCCAGGTCCCGCAGTGGCTGTTCGCGTTCGACGCGGCCGGCATGGCGTCGCTGCGCGCGCTGGCGCTGCTGTCCACCCATCCCGACGCGCTGGCCCGGTGCGAGGTCGACGACCCGGACTCGGTTGCGGTGCGGCCCTTTCTGCGGGCGTGTGTGCTGGAGTCGGTGCGGCTGTGGCCGACGACGCCGGCGATCCTGCGTGAGGTCACCACGACGACGACCTGGCACGAGGGCACACCGGCGGCGGTATCGACGTCTCCACCGGCGTCGGTGTTGATCCCGGTCCCGGCCTTCCACCGCGACCCCGACCTGCTGGACTTCGCCGACGACTTCGTCCCCGACATCTGGCTCGACGGCACCGCGCAGCGCCATCCGCAGCTGGTGCCGTTCTCCGCCGGCTCCGCGCAGTGCCCGGGGCGCAATCTGGTGTTGATGACCACCAGCGCGCTGCTGGCCGGGCTGCTGTCGCGAGCACACCTGACGCTGGAGTCGGGGCAGCCGTTGGCGCCCCAGCGGCCGCTGCCGGCCACGCTCAACCAGTTCGGCCTGTCGTTCAGCGCGCGACCGCGGCAGGACCAGGGCGAGCCGGCGGGGCCGCTGAGCGCGCGCCCCGCGTGAGCCACCGCGGGCATCCCCCGTTCACAGGTGTCATATCGTGGCGGCATGGACTTCGCGATGTCGGCCAAAGCTCAGGATTTCCACCAGCGGTTGACGGACTTCATGACCGAGTACGTCTTCCCGGCGGAGGCGTCGTACCACGCCTACCGCGAGGAGAAGGGTCCCAAGGACCACACGGTGCCGCCGGTGGTCGAGGAGCTCAAGAAGATCGCCAAGGAGCGGGGTCTGTGGAACCTGTTCCTGCCCTCGGAATCCGGGCTGACGAACCTGGAGTACGCGCCGCTGGCGGAGTTGACCGGCTGGAGTATGGAGATCGCGCCGGAGGCCACCAACTGCGCGGCCCCGGACACCGGCAACATGGAGACGCTGCACCTGTTCGCCACCTCCGAGCAGCGCAAGCAGTGGCTCGAGCCGCTGCTGGCCGGTGAGATCCGCAGCGCGTTCGCGATGACCGAGCCCGCGGTCGCGTCCAGCGACGCCCGCAACATCGAGACGACGATGCTGCGCGACGGCGACGATTACGTCATCAACGGCCGCAAGTGGTGGATCACCGGCGCCGCGGATCCGCGCTGCAAGATCCTGATCGTCATGGGCCGCACCAATCCCGACGCGGCCAGCCACCGTCAGCAGTCCATGATCCTGGTGCCGACCGACACCCCGGGGGTGGACATTCAGCGTTCGCTGCCGGTGTTCGGCTGGCAGGACCAGCACGGGCACTGCGAGATCGTGTTCGACAACGTTCGGGTGCCCGCGTCGAATCTCCTCGACGACGAGGGCAGCGGGTTCGCCATCGCGCAGGCCCGTCTCGGCCCGGGCCGTATCCATCACTGCATGCGTGCCATCGGCGCCGCCGAGCGCGCGCTCACCCTGATGGTCGACCGGGTGCAGAAGCGTGTCGCGTTCGGCAAGCCGCTCGCCGAGCAGGGTGTGGTGCGTGAGTCGATCGCCAAGTCGCGCAACGAGATCGAGCAGACGCGCATGCTGTGCCACAAGGCCGCCTGGACCATCGACCAGCACGGCAACAAGAGCAAGGACGCGCAGCTGTTGGTCGCCCAGATCAAGGCGGTCGCTCCGCAGATGGCGTGCGACGTGATCGACCGGGCCATCCAGGTGCACGGCGGCGCCGGTGTCTGCGACGATTTCCCGCTGGCCCGCCTCTACAGCTGGCACCGCGCGATGCGCCTGTTCGACGGACCCGACGAGGTGCACATGCGCACCATCGCGCGCGCCGAACTGGGCAAGGAGAAGTCGGCTCTGGCGGCGGCCGCGGTCGCGGCGTCGGTGGCCCACGGGTCCGAGCCCGCGACGGTGTCGAGCTAGTGCCGTCGTCGGGTGGTGAGCTGCCGGGCGCGTGGAATTTCCGCGACGTCGCCGAGCAGACCGGTATCGCGCCGGGTCGCTTCTACCGCGCCAGTGAGCTCTCCAAGCTCGACGACGCCGGTCGGGCCGCGCTGGCCGACTACGGCGTGACCGATGTCGCTGACCTGCGCACCCTGCGCGAGGTCGAGCGGCACGGGCCGGGCCTGGTGCCCCCGCAGGTGCAGATCCACCATCTGCCGTTCGTGGAGACCACCGCCGCCGACGACGAGGCCCCGCACGAGCACGCGTTTCAGCGGATGATGACCGAGAAGCCGGCCGACGAGTCCGTCGCCGACGCCGCGGCCCGCTACATGACCGAGGAGTACGGGCGCATCGCCGCCGCGCCGCTGGCGCAGCGCGCGGTGCACCGGGTGGTGACGCTGCTGGGTTCCGAACGCCGGGTGCTCGCGCACTGCTTCGCCGGCAAGGACCGCACCGGGTTCACCATCGCGGTGGTGTTGGAGGCCGCCGGGGTGGATCGCGACGCGGTGATGGCCGACTATCTGCGCAGCAACGCCGCGGTCCCGCGCCTGCGAGAGAGCATCCTGGAGACGATCCGGGCACGGGCCGCCGAGTCCCCGGAGATCGTCGAGCTCGCCGAGGCCCGCCTCACCGAGTCCGTGCTCGGGGTCCGTGAGCAGTACCTCGATGCGGCCCGGCGCACCATCGAGGAGCAATTCGGCTCCCTGCGTGGGTATCTGGACGCGTCCGGTGTGACCGACGAGGAGCTGCGCCGGTTGCGCGAGGCGCTGTACGGCTGACCGGCCTGGGCGCAGCTGCGTAACCACACGGCGTTTCAGCGCCCGATATTCGCCCTCTGGTTACGCAACTTGCCCGCAGGCCCGGCATCGTTTGTCGGCGCTGCCCACCACACTGCCGGCATGGACGGTCCTTTCCTCGGCAGCGAAGCACTCGCTGCGGGCAGCGTGACCCGCCACGCGTTGCGCACGCGATTCGTCGCGATCCACAAGGATGTGTACGTGCTCAAGGGCACGCGCCCGACGGCTCTCGATCGGGCGAAGGCATGCTGGCTCCGTACCCGCGGTCATGGTGTGCTGGCCGGTTTTTCGGCCGCCGCTGTTCACGGCGCCAAGTGGATCGACCCGGCATTGCCTGCCACGGTGATCGATGACAACCGCAGGCGGACGCCCGGAGTGGTGGTGTGGGCTGCAGTCCTTGCCGAGGACGAGATCTGCACCGTCGACGGCATGCGCGTGACGACACCGGCACGCACCGCGATCGACCTTGCGCGCCGGTATCCGCTCGACACTGCGGTCGCCGCCGTGGACGCGCTCGCCCGGGCCACCCGGTTGACTGTCGCCGCCATCGAAGAGGCCGCGATTCGGTATCCCGGACGCCACGGTATGCGCCGGGTGCGCGAAGTACTCGACTTGGCCGATCCCGGTGCCGAATCCCCACGAGAGACCTGGCTGCGCCTCGTCGTCGTGCGTGCCGGGTATCCCGCGCCTCGTACCCAGGTGCCCGTGCACAACGAATACGGCGCCCTCATCGGCACGGTCGACCTCGGCTGGCGCGAGCACAAGATCGCGCTGGAGTACGAAGGACTACACCATCGCGTCAGCCGCCGACAGTTCGACAGGGATATTCGCCGTTACGACGAGATGATCGAACTGGGCTGGATCATCATCCGGGTCACCGCGGCTGACACGGACGAGACGGTGCGGCTCCGCCTCGCCGAGGCGTGGCGCAAGCGCGGTTGCCCGATCAGCTCGTGAGGACGACGCCGACCACCCAGGCCGCGGTCGCCAGCAGCGCGCCGGTCAGCTCCACCCCGACGGACAGGGCGACGCCTTTGAGGGCGTGCACGGTCGAGGCCCAGGCCCGCGTCAGGTCCTGGCGGATGGCGAACTCGGCGGCGAACACGCCCAGCACGAACCCGATGAGCAGCCCGATGACGGGGATGACGAAGAACCCCACGACGCCCGCGATGGCGCCGACGACCAGCACCGAGGTACGGACCTGCGCCGCGCGCATCCGGCGCATCGGCCAGGTGTACTTGATGATCTCCGCGGCCAGCACCAGCGCGGCCGCGATGCCGAACACGATCCAGGACGTGGCCGTGTTGACGACGAACGCCCAGACCGCGATCGCGGCGACCACCAGGACGGCGCCCGGCAGGATCGGCAGGATGATGCCGGCCAGCCCGACGGCGATCGCCAGCGCGACCAGGAGAATGCCGGCGATGCTCACGTCAGCGAGCTTATGCGGTCACGGCTTGCGGGCGCGTACCCATTGGACGCTGCCGATCCCCTTGGTCCGCACACTGACCAGACCGAGGTCCTCGAAGGTGTCGGCGAGCTCGTCGTCGTCGAAGAGATGCGCACCCAGGTTGGGCACGAAGCCCGGCACCCGGGCAGCCGGCACCGCGGTCGGCACCATCACCGCGATCCGCCGGCCGGACCGCAAGACCCGGACCATCTCCGCGATCGCCGTCGCCGGCTCCGGAATCAGCTGCAGCATCGCCACCGACACGACACCGTCGACCGACTCGTCCCGCAGCGGGAGACGCTGCGCGTCGGCGCGCAGGAAGCCGACGTTGGGGCCGGCTTCGGCGGCCACCGCGCGGGAAAGCATCGGTTCGGAGATGTCGACACCGAGCGCCAGCCCCGCTGGTCCGACAGCGCGGCCCAGCGCGGCGGTGACGTTGCCGGGTCCGCAGCCGACGTCGAGGGCCACCCCGCCGACGGGCAGGTTCAGCCGTTCCGTCGGTACCTGCCAGGCCGTCGCCAGCTTGCGCATCAGCAGCTGTGCGTTGTCGTAGAACAGCGAGCCCAGCCGGGACGCCCACAGCGCCTGGATGGGACCGGTGTTCTTCTCGCCCTCGGGCTGCTCGCCCAGGAGGTCGAGGTAACCCCTGCTGACGTCGGGGTGCTCGGGCGGGTCGGTGAGCAGCCGGGTGGCCATCTGCAGGGCCGGCGGCAGCGTCGTGGCGTCACTCATGCCACCACGCTACGCGCGGCTCAGGCCCCGAGTTGGTCGGCGAGGTCGTGGAAATCGTCTGCGGTGATGTCGAATTCGCCCGCATCCGGCCGTCTGGGGTGACGGTCGGGTCCCTGCTCGAGGGGTCGGAAGACGAATCCGGTGGCCAGCCCGGCGTCGCGGGCGGCCCGCAGGTCCGAGGGGTGGGCGGCCACGAGCATCAGTTCCCCGGGCGCCACGTCGAGGATCTCGGCGCAACCGAGGTAGGCCTGTGGGTCGGGCTTGTAGTGCCGGAAGATCTCGGCCGACAGCACGCAGTCCCACGGCAGGCCCGCGTGTTTGGCCATGTTCGTCAGCAGCGACACGTTGCCGTTGGACAGCGTGGTGATCAGGAAGCGCTGCTTGAGCCGCTGCAGGCCCGTCACGGCGTCCGGCCACGGGTCGAGCCGGTGCCATGCCCGGTTGAGATCGTCGATCTCGGTGTCGCCCACCGTGATCCCGGCCGCGTCGAGCAACTCGACCAGGCGGCCGCGGTGCAGATCGTCCAGGCGAGTCCACGGCAGCTCGCCGGTGCGCACCCGGTTCATGGCCGGGACGTAGCCGGCTCGCCAGTCGTCGGCGAAGCGTGCCCAGTCCGCCGAGACACCGTTGCGGATGCCGAACTCGGTGAGTTCGGCGATGACGCTCGAGCGCCAGTCCACGACCGTGCCGAACACGTCGAAGGCCAGCGCGCGGACAGCCACCGTCTAGGGCTCCAACACGAGCTTGCCGGCCACCGCACCGTCGGCGAACGCCTGCAGCGCCGCCGCCCCGTCGGACATTGGGAACCGTACGGGCTCAGGCGGTCTGAGCCCCTGGTCGACCAGCCCGGCCAGCGCCGCACCGACCTCAGCCTGCGCGCCGGGGGTGCGGTTGACGAACTCGCCCCAGCCCACGCCGACGACGCTGACGTTGCGCAGCAGCAGCCGGTTCACCTTGACGGTCGGGATGCCGCCGGCGGCGAAGCCGATCACGAGCAGCCGGCCCTCGGTGGCCAGCGCCCGGATCGCGTCGTCGAACGCCGCCCCACCGATCGGGTCGACCACCAGATCGACACCGCGGCCACCGGTCTCGGCCTTGACCGCGTCGAGCCAGCCATCGGTGAGCGGCAGCACCACGTCGGCGCCCAGCGACTCGACGAACTCGACCGCCGAGGTCCGGTGCACCATCGCGATCACCCTGGCGCCCAACGCCTTCGCGATCTGGATC
Source organism: Mycolicibacterium vaccae (assembly GCA_050205485.1). GTDB lineage: Bacteria > Actinomycetota > Actinomycetes > Mycobacteriales > Mycobacteriaceae > Mycobacterium > Mycobacterium vaccae_A. The sequence continues at coordinate 186,076 of JBNMQW010000011.1, forward strand.
GACGCGGTACCGATGCCACCGCCGGAGCCGAGCACCAGCACCGTCTCCCCGGGCTGCAGCCCGCCGCGGCGGTGCAGCGCGAAGTACATCGTGTAGTAGTTGCCCAGCAGGCATACTGCCGACGCGTCGTCGAGCGCCGCGTTTGTCGGGACCACGCTGCTCACCGGTACGGCGACCTGTTCGGCCCACGCGCCCAGCAGGGTGAACGCCGAGACCCGTTGCCCGGCAACCAGTCCGGATCTCTCCGGCGCCGACCGCACCGTGCCCGCGGCTTCGAGGCCGGGGACGAACGGCGCGGGCACCTTCATCTGGTACTCGCCCCGCAGCATCAGCAGGTCGGGGAAACAGACGCCGGCGGCACCGACGTCGATGACCACGGCGTCGTCGGCCGTGATGTCATCGACGTCGGTGTACGCCAGCCCGGAGGGTCCGGTGAGTTCTTGCGCGACAAGCGCTTTCATGCCTGAATCAGCCGAGGCTGAAGGTGGCCCGCTCGGCCGCCGACAGGTCGGCGATCTCGCCCCACTTGGCGGCGACGTCGTCGACCGAGGGCACCTCGGTGAACGTCACGCCCTCGTTCTGGAACAGCGCGACGCGCTGCACCTTGCCGCCACCGACGATGAACACCGACGCGGTCTCGGGCAGCTCCTCGGTGCACAGGTAGCCGACGATCGGCGCCACGTACTCGGGGGTCAGCTTCTCGAACACCTCTGGCGGCAGGATGTCCTGCGTCATCCGGGTCGCGGCGATCGGGGCGACCGCGTTGGCCTTGATGTTGTACTTGGCGCCTTCCTGGGCCAGCGTGTTGATCATGCCGACGAGGCCGAGCTTGGCGGCGCCGTAGTTGGCCTGGCCGAAGTTGCCGAACAGGCCACTGGTGGAGGTGGCGACGACGACGCGGCCGAAACCGTTCTCGCGGAAGTGCGGCCACGCGGCGCGGATGACGTTGTATCCGCCGTAGAGGTGCACCTTGAGCACGGCGTCCCAGTTGTCGTAGGACATCTTGTGGAACGTGCCGTCGCGCAGGATGCCGGCGTTGGAGACGACGCCGTCGACCTTGCCGAACTCGTCGACAGCGGTCTTGATGATGTTCTCGGCGCCCTCGGGCTCGGCGACGGAGTCGTAGTTCGCCACGGCGCGGCCGCCGGCGTCCTTGATCTCCTTGACGACCTCGTCGGCCATCGTCGGTCCCGAGCCCGTTCCGTCGCGCGCCCCGCCGAGGTCGTTGACGACGACGCTGGCACCCTCACGGGCGAGCGTCAGTGCGTACTCGCGGCCGAGGCCGCCTCCGGCGCCCGTGACGACGATGACACGATCCTGCACTCCTGGCACTGATGTTCCTCTCTGAAGGGTCTGAAATCGACTCGAACTAAAACAGCTTGCGCGCCAGCTTCCACGCCTTCTCTGTATACGGCGGGTAGATGAAGGCGCCGAGGTCGGGTCGGGTCGGCTTGGTCAGCACGGACTTGCTGTGGCTGAAGGTCTCGAAGCCGAACTTGCCGTGGTAGGCGCCCAGGCCGGACGGCCCGACACCACCGAACGGCAGCTTGTGCGTGGCGAAGTGGAAGATCAGGTGGTTGACGACCATGCCGCCGGCCGGGACCTCCTTGATGACCCGTTCGCGCACGGCCTTGGACTTGGTGAACAGGTAGGCCGCCAGCGGCTTGGGTCGGGCGTTGACGAACGAGACGGCCTCGTCGAGGTTCTGCACTGTGACGACCGGCAGGATGGGGCCGAAGATCTCGTCGGTCATCAGCGGTTCTGCCGGGTCGGGGTCGACGACGACCGTGGGCGCGATCTTGATGTTGACGGCGTCGGACTGGCCGCCGACGGCGACGTTGCCCTTGGTCGCGGCGAGCGTGTTGACCAGGCGGTTGAAGTGCCGCTCGTTGACGATGCGCTTGCCGTCGGGGTTGCCGGCCTCGAATCGGTCGACGGCCTTGCGGATCTCGTCGACCAGCTTGTCCTTGACCGGGGCCTCGACCAGGACGTAGTCCGGCGCGATGCAGATCTGGCCGGAGTTGATCAGCTTGGTCCACGCGATGCGCTGGGCGGCGACCTCGATGTCGGCGTCCCTGGTGACGATGACCGGGCTCTTGCCGCCCAGTTCGAGCGTGACCGGCGTCAGATGCGACGCGGCGCTCTCGTACACCCGGCGGCCGATCTCGGTGCCGCCGGTGAAGATCAGGTGGTCGAAGCCCTGCGAGATGAGCTCCTGGCTGACCGCGCCGTCGCCTTCGACGACGGCGATGGCGTCGTTGTCCATGTAGCGGGGCACCAGTTCGGCCATCAACGCCGACGATGCGGGCGACACCTCGGAAGGCTTGAGCACCACCGTGTTCCCGGCGGCGATGGCACCGACGGCGGGTCCGAGCGTCAGCGCGAACGGGAAGTTCCAGGCGCCGATGATCAGGACGGTGCCGTAGGGCTCGTACTCGATCCAGCCCAGCGCGGGCAGCTGCGACATCTCCAGCATGCGGTAGCGGCGCTTCACCCACTTGCGCACGTTCTTGGCGGCGTAGGCGGCCTCGCCGGCGGTGCTGGCGATGTCGGCGAGCCAGGCCTCGAACGGCGCGCGGCCGAGGTCCTTCTCGAGTGCCTCGGCGATGGCGCCCTCGTTGTCGGTCATCAGCTTCTCGAGGGCGAGCAGCTGGTTCTTGCGCCACTCGACGCTGCGGGTGCGTCCGGTCGCGAAAGTCTGACGGAGGCGGTTGACGACGGCGGGGATGTCGGTGCTGGTGGCACCGGCGGCTTGGGTCGGCGCGACGGATTCAGCGGTCATGACGGGGTCTCCTTCCGACCTCGGATGCCCCGAATCGTAGCCAACCGTCCGGTTGGTGAACAGGTGCCCTGTTCAGCTCCCGAGGCGTCGCGCGGTCGTGAACGTCGAGAAGGACTCGTCGTCGACCTGCGGGAGCTCGATCAGACGCCCGAGGCGGCGCATCTCGTTCTGCGAGGCGATGGCCTCGGAGGCCCATCCGTGGGCGGCCAGCCACTCGGCGACGTCGGCGCGGCCGGGGTCGTCGTAGACCAGGTCGCTGATGTCCATCGGTTCGTCGAGACCGAGCTTGGCGGTCAGGGCCGCGAACCGGGCCTGCATCTGCTCGCGGCGCTCGGTGGCATGTACTCCCATGCTCTCCGCGGCCAGCCGGCTACCGGGTGCGCTGAGTTCGGTGACCTGGGTGAAAAGCCGGTCCTGGGCTTCGGCGGGCAGGTACATGAGCAGGCCCTCGGCCAGCCAGGCGGTCGGCTGGGCGGGGTCGAACCCGGCGGCGATCAGCGCGGCCGGCCAGTCCTGGCGCAGGTCGATGGGGACCTCGCGGCGGTCGGAGGTGGGCGTGACGCCGTGGCGGGCCAGGGTCTCACCCTTGTACTGGAGCACCAGCGGCTGGTCGATCTCGTAGACGGTGGTGGCACTGGGCCACGCCAGCCGGAACGCCCGGGAGTCCAAGCCGGCGGCGAGGATGACCACCTGCCGGATTCCGGCCTCGACGGCCTCGGTGAAGAACCGGTCGAAGAAATGGGTGCGGACGGCCTGGTAGTTGAACATGTGCTCGAAGAGCACCGCGACCTCGGCGTCGGCTTCGGCGATGCGGGCGACCAGCCCGGCGTCGAGCATGTGCTCCCAGGAGCCGGTGCCCGCTTCGCGCACCAGGATCCCGGCGTAGGGGTCGTTGATCAGTGCGTCGGGACGGGTGGTGTCGGCAGCGCGGGCGGCGGCGACCATGACGGCAGTCGCACCCACGCTCGAAGCGATGTCCCAGGTGTCGTCGTCGGTGCGCAGCGCGCTCATGAGGGCCCCCTCGTACGAGATCGAAACAGGTACTTCGGAAGGCTAACTAAAGAAACTGTGGTGAAGCTGAGTGCCCGATCGCTACTCGCTGAGATTCCACAGCTTGTGCGCCAGGAGGAGTTCCAGCTTGTGGATCACCGGTCCGACGTCACCCTTGTCGCCGATGAACCCGGCGTAGAAGCCCATCCCCCACAGCACCGAGACGAGCATCTCGACGAGTTGGCTGACATCGGTGTCGGTGCTGAGCTCGCCGCGGGTGATCGCGTCCTCGACGGCCCAGCGCACGAACTTCCGCGAATTCTTCAGCGGATCGTGCTCGTCGTCGATCAGTTCCGGGTGCCGACGGGTCTCCAGCACCGAGGTGACCAGGAACGCCGCAGCGGACCGGTTGTCGGCGTCGGCCTTCGTCACAGTGGTCAGAAACGCCGCCAGGCGGTCCACCAACCGGGTGTGGTCCTGGGCCCGCGCAATGCCCGCGCTAACAATCCCGGAGTTGGTCTGCTGAACCACCTCGGTCCAGAGAAGCCGTTTGCTGGAGAAGTAGTGGTTGATGGCCGGCCGGGTGAGGTCAGCGCGCACGGCGATGGCCTGAAAAGTGGCAGCGTCGTATCCGAGTTCGCTGAAGACGTCCCTGGCCGCGCGCACAATGCGCTCCCGCGTTTCAGCGGCCTTAGCTGCGGGAGGACGCCCTGGTCCTCGACTCGCCGTATACGGCACGGTCGAATTGTGCCACACACCACTGGCTGCGCGGACCGCAGGTGTGCGAGCCGGCCCTGATTGCGCGAATTCAGCAAAGTTGGCGGGCGTCGCGGGCGTCGGCCGGACCGAGAAATCTGACCGTGCGTCCGACACCGCCCGGGGCGTGGAATTAGGGTTGCGCGACATGGGGGCCGTGTCGTCACGCGAGTCGTTCTTCGCGACCGGGTTGGAGGTGCTCGCCGAGCTGGGGTTCGGCGGGCTGAAGCTGGCCGTTGTCTGTCAGCGGCTCGGAGTCACCACCGGATCCTTCTACCACTACTTCTCCAGCTGGTCGGCCTACACGCGGGAGCTGGTCGCGCACTGGCAGACCGGGATGACCGACGAGGTGCTGGAGGCGGTCGGCTCCGAGCCCGACCCGCGGGTGCGCATCGAGCGCCTCATCCGGAAGGGGCTGCACCTCCCGCACAGCGCCGAGGGCGCCATTCGCGCGTGGAGCGCCGTGGACCCCGAGGTGCGCGCGGTGCAGGCCGCGGTGGACCGCAGCCGATACGACGGGCTCTACGCGTCTGCGCTGGAGATCCTGCACGAACCTCGTCAGGCCCACCTGTTCGCCTCGTGGGGCATGTACCTGCTCGTCGGTTACGAGCAGGTGATTCTGCCGCCGGACCCCGCCGGGCTGGGCTGGATCCTCGACCAGATGCTCGAGGCGTTGGACTCCGGCTGCTTCAGTGCGGTGCCCGACAGTGACTGAGTCCGGTCACCCCCGGGCGGACGCGATGTCGGCATCACCGTGTGACAGGCAGCAAATCATGACCGGGGTGGGGTCGGCCGGGCTCGGTCTGCTTGTCGTCGCGATCAAAGCGCTCTCACACTGATGCCCGGCCGCGCAGCCGACGTCCGGGGACGCGTCCGCGCACGGCTGCGCCACCGCGATCCCGACCGCGACGCGCTGCGCCGCGCCGTCCGCGCGGCCGTGGTGGTGCCGCTGGCCGCCGCGGTCAGCTTCGCGGTTTCCGACGGCTCCGCGCAGACGCCGCTGTTCACCTTGTTCGGGTCGGTGGCGCTGCTGGTCCTGGTCGATTTTCCGGGCAACCGGCAGAGCAGGGCACTCGCCTACGCGGGGCTGGCTCTCAACGGTGCGGTGCTCATCGTGCTGGGCACGGTGCTGGCGTCGCACGGCGCGGCGGCCGTCGCGGCGATGTTCGTCCTCGGTGTGGTCATCACCTTCTCCGGTGTGCTCAGCGAAACGGTGGCCGCCGGTCAGCGCGCGACGCTGCTGACGTTCGTGCTGCCGGTGTGTACCCCGCCGGGCCCGATCGACGAACGGCTCCTGGGCTGGGCCATTGCCCTGGCGGTCTGCGTGCCGGCGGCGCTGTACCTGTTGCCGCCGCGCCAGCACGGGCTGCTGCGCCGGCGCGCGGCCCGGGCCTGTGCGGTCCTGGCCGACCACATCGACGGCCCGGCGTCGGAGGCGGACGTCGGCAGGGCGATGGACGCGCTGCGCCGGACCTTCCTGGGCAACGACTTCCGGCCGGTCGGGTTGTCGGCGGGTAGCCGCGCGCTCGTGCGCGTGGTCGACGACCTGGAGTGGGTCGCCGACCGGGTCGGGCACGACAGCGACGTGCCGTTGCGCAACAAGCAGAACGTCGCTCGGGTGCTGCGTGGGGCCGCTGCCGTGCTTCGGGTTTCGCGACCCGCCGACCGGGCGCCGGCCCGCGCGGAGCTCGACGCGGCGATGGCGACGCTGCGCACCGCGGCGCGGGGCCGGTGGCGCGACGACCTCCAGGCGATCCTCGGCGCCGCCGACGACGAGGATGCGGTGCGGCTGGGCCGGGCGCTGCTGCACCGGCGCACCGTCGCCGCCACCGTCGGTGCGACGGGTCGCATCATCGCCGCCGCCGCGGCGGCCGACGCCCGCCCGGTCTGGCAGCGTGCGCTCGGGCTGGGTCTGCCCCCGACCGGTGCGTCGGACCGTCTGCATTCGGAAACGCTTGCCGCCGCGCAGATCACCTCCGGACTCGTCGCCGGCCAGGCGGTGGCGCTGCGTAACGCGCTGCGCACCGGGCTCGGGTTGGCGGTGGCCGTCGCGGTCACCCAGGTGTTCCCGGTCGAGCACGGCTTCTGGGTGGTGCTCGGCGCGCTGTCGGTGCTGCGCAGCAGCGCGCTGACCACCGGCACGCGGGTGTGGCGCGCAGTGATCGGCACCGGGATCGGATTCCTGTTGGGCACGTTGCTGATCGGGCTTCTGGGCGTGGACCCCACGGTGCTGTGGCTGCTCCTACCGGTGGTGGTGTTCGGCTCGGCCTATGTGCCCGAGATCGCGTCGTTCACCGCGGCGCAGGCCGCGTTCACGATGATGGTGCTGATCTTCTTCAACCTGATCGCGCCGAGCGGGTGGCAGGTCGGGCTGATCCGAGTCGAGGACGTCGTGGTGGGCGCGCTGGTCGGGGTGGCGGTGTCGGTGCTGTTGTGGCCACGCGGCGCCGCCGCCTCGGTGACGCGTGCGGTCGACTCGGCGCGGGGGGTGTTCGCCCGGTATCTGAAGGTGGCGGTGCTGCGGATCACGCGGGGCGACGAAGAAGGCCGGGCCGAGGCGGTCGTCGAGGCCGGCCACCGCGCGGTGACCGCGGCCCGCATCGCCGATGACGCGGTGCGCCAGTACCTCTCGGAGAGCAGCGGCGAGACCGACTTTCGCGCACCGGTGGTGCGGTCCTTCAATCGCTCCCTGCGGTTACGGTCGGCCGCCGATCTGATCGCCGACATCCTGACCCCGCCCCCGCCGGGGGCGTACCCCGGTGTTCGACGGGTGCTGGAGGCCCACGCCGACGCGCTGGCCGCCCGGGCGTGCGGAACACCCGGGACGGCCCAGCCGGGGCCGATCAGCGACGACTTCGTCCGCGCGCTGCGCGCCGAGTCCCGCGGTCACGATTCCGCCGAGTCCCGCGATGACAACCTCGCCGAATCGGCGGCACTGCCGATGCTCACGGTCGCGGCGCTACTGGGCGAACTCGAGTTGCACTACCCGAAGCCGAAGCCCAGCACCGTGTCGTGAGCGTCAGCGCTGTGGCCGGTGCGGCATCAGCGCGTCCGGCGGAATGGCGCCGAACCGGCCCGCTTCGAAGTCCTCGACCGCCTCGATCAGCTCGGCCTTGGAATTCATCACGAACGGTCCGTACTGGAACACCGGCTCGCGAATCGGCCTGCCGCCCAACAACAGTACCTCCAGCGCCGGGCGGTGGGCGTCCTGCGTCGAAGCCGCGGCCACGGTGATGCGGTCACCGGGGCCCAGCACCGCGAGCTGGCCCTGGTGGATCGGTTGACCGACCGGACCGACCGACCCGCGGCCCGACAGCACGTAGACCAGGGCATTGAAGTCCCGGTTCCACGGCAGGTTCAGCTGTGCGCCGGGCTGAATCGTGGCGTGCGCCAGAGTGATCGGCGTGTGCGTGACGCCCGGGCCCGACCGGCCGTCGAGGTCGCCGGCGATGACGCGGACCAGCGCACCGCCGTCGGCCGACGACAGCAGTGCCACCCGTTCGCCTTCGATGGCCTGGTAGCGGGGTGCGGCGAACTTGTCCTTCTTCGGCAGGTTGACCCACAGCTGGATGCCGTGGAACAGGCCACCGCTCTCGACGAGTTCGGCGGGCGGGGTCTCGATGTGCAGTATCCCGGCACCGGCGGTCATCCACTGGGTCGCGCCGTCGGTGATCAGACCGCCGCCCCCGTGGGAGTCCTGATGGGCGAAGCGTCCGTCGATCATGTAGGTCACGGTCTCGAAGCCGCGGTGGGGGTGCCAGTCGGTACCGCGCGGCTCGCCGGGTTCGTACTCCACCTCGCCCATCTGGTCCATGTGAATGAACGGGTCGAGGTCGCGGGCACCCACGCCGGCAAAGGCGCGGACGACCGGGAATCCTTCGCCTTCGTAGCCGGTCGGGCCGGTGGTCACCAACCGCACGGGGCGTTCGGTGTCCGCCGCCGACGGGCCGGTCAGACGCGGAAGGGTGAGGGTATCGGCTGTGACAGCAGGCATGCCGGAAAGAACCGGACTATGGTCCGATTCATTCCCGGCCGGCCTGCCACCATCTCCGAGCTGCCCAGGGCCTCACCCCGATATGACCGCCCCGGGCCTCACCCCGATATGACCGCCCCGGTCATGGACGCGGTGAGGGAGCGCGGATCGCGCGCACCCCACGCGTCGTTGGCGACCCCCAGCAGGAAGCGCTCCACGAACAGGTTGAACAGCGCGGGCTCCTCGATGTTCGACACATGCCCGGTACGAGGCAGCACGACAAGTCCCGCGCGCGGGATGGTGCGTTTGAGCATCAGGTCGGCCTCGAGGATGCCGTTGTCCTCGTCGCCGGCGATGATCAGCACCGGTGGTACGCATCCGCTGAGCTCCTCGGTCATCTCGAACAGCATCGGGCGCGGAATCTGGACGTTGCGCATGGTCAGCGCCGCACCCGTGGCGTCGTGCTCGGCGAGGATCCGGACGTGCTCGGCGTGTCCCCGCGGATCCTTGGCCTGGAACTGCACCCGCGCCGGACCGACGCCGTACCAGTGCGACGTCTGCTCCGCTCCGTCGTTCTCGAACGACGCCGCCACCGCGGCCGACTCCGACCGGAACACCGGGTTGCGGGCGGGGTCGGCACCGTATCCGCACCCCGCGACCACGGCCCCGAGGCAGCGCTCGGGCAATCGCAGCGCGAAGTGCAGGGCCGCGAAGCCGCCCATCGAGTTCCCGACGACGAACGCGGCGTCGACTCCGATGGCGTCGAGGACCGCGGCGATGTCACACACCGCACGGATCTGGCCGTAGTGGCTCGGGTCCGCCGGCACATCGGAGGGCGGGAAGCCTCTCGCGGAGAACGTCACGCAGCGGTACCAGCGGGAGAAGTGCCGCATCTGGGGTTCCCAGGAGCGGTGATCGCCGCCGAACTCGTGCACGAACACGATCGGTGTGCCAGAACCGGCTTCCTCGTAGTAGAGGCGGTACCCGTCGTCGGTCTGCGCGTAGGGCATGCCCGCGCTCAGCGTTCCATCAGCGGCTTGCGCTGACCGCCGTCGATCGGGATGTGCGCGCCGTGGATCGTGGGAGCCGCGTCGGACGCCAGGAACGCGACCAGGGCGGCCACCTCCTCGGGCTGGGTGATCTTGCCGACCGGGATGGACGCCTCGGCGCGACGCCGGGCCTCGGCCTGATCGACGCCCATGTCACGGGCGAACGCCTTCTCCAAGGTGTCCCAGCGGTCGGTGTCGACCGGTCCGGGGTTGACGGTGTTGACGCGAATCCCTTTGGGGCCGTACTGGTCTGCGATGGAGGACGCGAAGTTGAGATCGGCGGCGTTGGCGGCACCCGCGGTCATCTCCCAGAAGCTGGGCTTGAGCCCGTCATTGCCGACCACCAACACGATCGCACCGGAGCCCGCCTCGACCATGTGCGGCACCACGGCGCGCACCGTGCGCACGTAGCCGAGGAACTTCAGGCCCAGGCTCTGCATCCACTGCTCGTCGGTGAGCTCCTCCAACAGGCCGCCCGGCGAGCTGCCCGCGCAGGTCACCAGGATGTCGACACCGCCCAGAGCGTCCACGGCCTCTGCGACACAACGGTTCACATCCTCGGTGCTGCTCATATCGCCGGCCAGGGGGACGATCTTGCGGCCGGTCTCGGTGGCGATCTCCTTGGCGGTGATCTCCAGGTCGGCCGCGCCCCGGGCGGTGATGGCCACGTCCACGCCCTCGCGGGCCAGCTGCAGCGCGACCGCCTTGCCGATGCCCTTGCTTCCGCCCGTGACGAAAGCCTTCTTGCCGGCGAGGTTGAGCTCCATGGTGTTCCTCTCTCATATTTGATATTTGGTATACAAACAGCGTAGGTCAGATGGTCCCCGCGCGGGCCGGAACGGCTCCGGAAAAGCAGGCGTGGTTCCGGATCCGTTCGGCTTTCAGCCGCTCCAGAAGCACAGGGGCCGAGGTGATCTGCTTGATCGCACCGACCGCGTCGCGGTCCAGTCCGCCGATCTGTTCGACGAGTCGGGACGCCGCGCCGTCGGGATCCCCGGCGATCTCGTCGACCAGCCCGCACCGCACCGCATCGTCGGCGGACAACCAGCGTTGGGTGAGCATCAGCGACAGTGCTGTCGCGCGGCCCACCAGTTCGCTCAGGATCCAGGCGCCGACCGCCAACCCGTGTGCCGGACCGGCCCACTTCCACGCCGCGGCCGGTCCGGCGACCCGCAGGTCGGCTGCGGCGCTCAGTTGCGCTCCCCCGCCCACCGCCGGACCGTCGACGACGGCGATCACCACACCCGGTCGGGTGACCATCGCCTCGTACAGCCCGTACAGGGCGTCGCTGACCAGCCTGCGCTCGTCGTCGCCGACCGCGAGATCAGCTCCGCTGCAGAACATTCCGGGCGTCTGGCTGCGCAGCACGACCGGCGCGGCGGGGTCATCGGTGATGGCGGTTGCGATCGCCTCCACGGTCGAGAGCCGCAGCGAGTTCCGCCGTGCGGGCGTGTCGAGGCTGAGCACCCTGGCTCCGCATGGACCCTCGGTGATGCGGAGGCCCGCACCGGTCACGCGAACGCCGCCAGTCCGGTCAAGGCCTTGCCGATGACCAGGGCGTGCACCTCCTCGGTGCCCTCATAGGTCAGCACCGATTCGAGGTTGGTCATGTGCCGGATCACCGGATACTCCAGGCTGATGCCGTTGGCGCCCAGCACGGTGCGTGCGGTACGGCAGATATCCAGCGCGGCGCGGACATTGGCGAGCTTGCCGATACTCACCTGCTCGGGCTTGAGGCGGCCGTCGTCCTTGAGGCGGCCCAGATGCGTCGCCAGCGCCAGGCCCTGACTGAGCCGCACGGCCATGTCCGCGAACTTCGCCTGGGTGAGCTGGAATCCGGCGATCGGTCTGCCGAACTGCACCCGGTCGGCGGCGTAGTCCACGGCGGCTTCGAAGGAGGCGCGTCCGGCGCCCAACGCGCCGAACAGGATTCCGAAGCGGGCCTCGTTCAGGCACGACAGCGGACCGCGCAGGCCCACCACCCCCGGAAGCACGGCGTCGGCCGGCAGCCGGACGTCGTCGAAGGTCAACTCGCCCGTCGAGGACGCCCGCAGAGACATCTTGTGGTGGATCTCGCGCTGGCCGAATCCCGGTGTGCCGCTGGGCACGATGAAGCCGCGCACACCCTCCTCGGTCTGGGCCCAGACGACCGCCAGGTCAGCGATCGCGCCGTTGGTGATCCACATCTTCGCCCCGGACAGGATCCAGTCCGACCCGTCGCGGCGCGCCCGCGTGCGCATCGAGGCGGGATCCGACCCGCTGTCCGGCTCGGTGAGACCGAAGCATCCGATGTACTCGCCCGAGGCCATCCCCGGAAGCCACTGTTGGCGTTGCTCTTCGGAGCCGTAGGCGCGGATCGGGAACATCGCCAGCGATCCCTGCACCGACACGAAGGACCGGAGCCCGGAGTCGCCGGCTTCGAGCTCCAGGCAGGCCAGCCCGTAGGCCGTGGCCGAGGTCCCCGCGCATCCGTAGCCCTCGAGGTGCATGCCCAGAAGGCCTATCTCGCCGAGGCGCGGTGCGAGCTCGCGGGCCGGGAACTGGCCGGCCTCGAACCAGTCGCCCACCTCGGCGAGGACGGCGGTGCGGACGAACTCCCGTACCGTTTCGGTGATCGCGACCTCGTCGTCGCTGAGGGTCGTCGACAGGTCGATCGGGTCTGCGGTGGAAAGTGCGGTCATCATCTGCTTTCTGGTTGTGGCCGAGGGGCGTTGCCGACGTTTTCGATCGCGTGCGCGGTGGCGAAGCACAGGTCTTCCCGGCCCGGCGCCGCCATGATCTGCACGCCGACGGCGGGGGCTCCGGTCCCCGGGACCGGTACCGACATCGCGGGCTGCCCGGTCACCGCGGCCCATGCCGTGTACCGGGTCAGTGCCGCGTCGACATACTCTGTCTTGCCGCCGATCTCGATCGTCTCGGCGGAGCGGGGCGCAGCCGTGCAGGGGCAGGTGGGCATCAGCAGGACATCGAGGTCCCGGCGGGTGAACAGGTCCGCGGTCTGGGAGCGGAGGACCGCGGCGGCGGCGTCGAGCACATCGGTGGCGATGAGGTCCCGGCCCAGCGTGAGCAGGGCGCGCGCTTCGGGACCGAATGCCGCGGGTGTGCGGTAGACCTCGTCGGCATGGTGCGCCGCCCCGGAGACCAGCATCCGCAGGAGCGACACCCCTGCCGACTGCCGGACCAGGTCGGTCTCGACCTCGACCGCGTCGGCTCCGGCGGCCTCGAGCGCGGACAGTGTCTGCTGGTAGGCCGCATCCACGGCCGGATCCAGGCGTCCGGTGCGGGCCAGGTAGCCGACGCGCAGGCCGGTCGGTGGGCCGGCGGGCAGGACGGGAGTTCCTGTCAGGGTCTCGAAGAGCAGAGCCGCCGCTTCCACGGAGCCGGCGATCGGACCGACCACATCCTGCGCCCCGGCCAGCGGCGTCACGCCGGCGGTGCTGATGACACCCCACGTCGGCCGTAGTCCGACGACGCCACACAGGGCCGCAGGGATCCGAATCGATCCGGCGGTGTCGGTGCCCAGGGCGGCCGACGCGGCTCCTGCCGCCACTGCCGCAGCCGATCCGCCGGAGGATCCGCCCGGGATCCGGCCCGGGTCGTGCGGGTTCGGGATGGTGGCATTCGTGACGCCCCAGGCCATCTCGTGCATCGCGGCTTTCCCGACGCACGCAGCGCCGGCCTGCACCAGTACTTCCCAGGCTGGCGCGGACGCCTCCGGTGCCCGCCAGGCTCCTCCGGGGGTGCCGTTGCGACTGGGCAGGCCGGCGATATCGATGTTGTCCTTGACGGCGAGCTGCGCGCCGGCGAGCCGGCCAGTTCTCACAGCGCCGGCGAGCCGGCCAGTTCTCTCAGCGCCGGCGAGCGGATCGGTCACCAGCCAACCCTGCGCACGGGCCCGGGCGATCGCCGACGGACTGGGTGTCTGCCACGTCGGCGTGGCCGGTCTGGTGTCCCGCTGACGTCCTCGGGGCCACTGCGGATCGGCGTGGTCGCGGGCGGCCAGGTCCCGGGCGCCCTCGGCTCCGGATCGCGCCCACTGGCCGTAACGTTCGCGCACCGACCTTTCGACGGGATCGTCTGTCGTCGCGGGCATGGCGCTCATGGCTTGGCCACCAATCGGTTTCGTTGAATCTTGCCCATCGCATTGCGGGGCAGGTGCTCGACAGTGGTGATCCGTTTCGGACATTTGAACGGCGCGAGGCGTTCTCGGCAGTGCGCGAGGAGGTCGTCGATGTCGACCGGACACTGGACCACCACCCACGCCGCCACCGCTTCACCCCACCGGTCATCCGGAACACCGGCGACACCTGCCTCCGTCACGGCCGGGTGGGTGGTCAGGACCTCCTCGACCTCCACAGGTGAGACGTTGATCCCGCCGGTGACGATGATCTCCTTGATGCGGCCGGTGACGGCCAGCGCGCCGTCGTCGAGGACGGTGCCCAGATCACCGGTGCGGAACCATCCCTCGGCGGTGAACGCGGCGGCGGTCGCGGCGGGATCGTCGAGGTACCCGGCGAAGACCTGCGGCCCGCGCAGCAGGATCTCGCCTTGCCCGGACTCCGCCGGTGTGCCGTCGGGGTTGCCGAGGCGTACCTCGACGCCGGGCAGCGGGTAGCCGACCGCGCCGGGCCGGCGCGGCCCGTCGTAGAGGTTGGACACGTCGAGGCCGGTCTCGGTGAGGCCGTACCGCTCCAGCGGCGTCACACCCAGTTCGGTCTGCACCCGGTGGAACAGTCCGACGGACAGCGGAGCCGATCCCGAGGTCGCCAGGCGCAGTGAGTCGAGCATCTCCGCGGTGACGCCCGCGGCGTCGACGAGGCCCTGGTAGATCGTCGGGACCCCGAACAGCACGGTCGCGTGCTGCGCGCGGATCGTCGCAGCCAGGCGAACCGCGTCGAAACGACCGAGGATGTGTGCACTGGATCCGGCGATCAGGGTCGCGTGCAGGCCGCTGAGTCCGTGCTGGTGGTAGAGCGGCAGCGCGTGCACCAGTCGGTCGGCGGACGTCCATCGCCAGGCCCGCATCACGGCGCGGACGGAGGCCAGCAGGTTGGCGTGGGTCAGGGGGACGCCCTTGGGCTGCCCGGTCGTGCCGGAGGTGAACGCGATGAGTGCGGTGTCGTTCGGATCTGTTGCGACTGCGACCTTCTCGGTTGCGTGGCGAGCGTTCTCCGCAAGCTCGTCGATCGACAGACGCCGTACCTGCCCGGGCACGGGGCCGTCGGTGATGGCCAGCGTCGCACCCGACTTGTCGGCGATCGCGGCGAACTCGGTCGTGGTCAGGGCCGGACTCATCAGTACCACCGGCGCTCCGGTGATCAACAGGCCCAGGTAGGCGCACACCATGGTGCCCGAGGTGGCCGCCTGCAGGACGACCGGTTGGCCCCGGAGCACACCCGCGGCCTCGAGGGCGCCGGCCCAGCGTCGCGCCGCGACGACGAGCTCGCCGAGGGTGCGGGTGCCGTCACCGACGGTCAGCACCGAGTCCGGGTGGGCGGCGGCACCGCGGTCGAACGCTTCCGGGAGGGTCCCCGCCGTCAGCTCCGCGGTCAGCGCGGCGGCCGTGTGAATGGTCGGGTCATGCGCACGCCAAGCCGTGATCGGGCTGTCGTACGCCCCGCAGTCCTGCGACATGTTATTTGATATACCAGCTTCGTGTAGTGGAAACCCGTTGTGGATACAGGGATTTGGGGTCTGCCGTCCGTCCGGTCAGCCCGCCGGCGCGCAGCGGCCGACGGGCCTGCTGGCCACCTAGCGGGTCGACATGTCGCGTTCGCCGGTCCAGAAGATGACCTTCCGGTCGACCAGTTCGATCAACCAGTACAGCGCAACCCCCAGCAGGGCGAGGACTGCCATCACCGCCCACACCTGCGGGATCCGCAACTGATAGGCGTAGGTGTTCAGCAGGAATCCCAATCCCTTGGAGGCACCGACGAATTCGCCGACGATCGCGCCGATCAGCGCGAAAGTCAGACTCGCCTTGAGGCCCGCCGAGATCAGGGGTGCGGCACCGGGCAACGTGAGCTTGGTGAACTTCTGCCACGCGGTGGCCCGGTACATCTGCAGCAGACGGGCCTGATCCCGGTCGACGCTGAGAATGCCGACCATGGTGTTCAACAGAACCGGGAAGAACGCCAGCGCGACGGCCATGGCGATCTTCGACCAGACTCCGAAGCCCAGCGCGGTGACGAACAGCGGCGCCAGAACAACCTTGGGAAGGCCCTGAAATGCCACCACATACGGGAAGAGCACGGCACGCACCCATGCCGACATCCCCAGTGCGGCACCGATACCGAATCCCACCACGGCGCCGATCCCGAATCCGACCAGCGTTTCGATGGTGGTGACCTGGAAGTGCATCCAGAAGACACTGTTGCGCAGTTCGTCGGCGAGCGCTGCCACCACCAGGTGGGGGTAGGGCAGGATGATCTCGTCGACGGTGCCGGTGCGGACCAGCAGGTCCCACCCCACCAGCATCGCGACACCGAACAGCACCGACGCCACCCGCATCCCGATCTTGCTGCGCAGCCAGCTCGGCTCCTTGACCGCATTGGCGTCCGGCGCCGTGCGCGTCTCGGGGGACAAGAGATCGGTCACGCGGCGCCTCCGGTGCGTAACAACCGCCGTACTTCGGCGACGGTCTCGGTGAACAGCTCGGTGTCGGCCATCTCGATTCCCCTGGGGCGGTCCAGCGTCACCTCGACGATGCCGGCGACCCGCCCGGGATGCGCCGAGAGGACGACGATGGTGTCGGCTACCAGCACGGCCTCATAGATGCTGTGGGTGACCATCACCATGGTCGCGGCCGATCCTTCGATGATGCGGCACATTTCGAGGTCGAGCGCTTCCCTGGTCATCTCGTCCAGGGCGCCGAACGGCTCGTCGAGCAGGATGATCTGGGGCTCGCTGAGGAGCACCCGCGCCAGCGCCACCCGCTGCTGCATACCGCCGGACAGCTCGCCGGGATAGCTCTCCCGCCGGTCGCCCAGCCCGACCAGTTCGAGCAGTTTCACGGCGCGGGCGCGGGCCGTCTTGCGGTCCAGGCCGAGCAGCTCGGCCGGCAGCATCACATTCTGTTCTGCGGTGCGCCACGGCAGCAGCGACGACTTCTGGAACATCATGCCGACCGTGCTCCGGTCCACCACGCCGCCGGTGACCTCGACGCTCCCGCTGGTCGGGGCCTCCAATCCGGCGAACATGTTGAGCAGGGTGCTCTTACCGCATCCGCTCGGGCCGATCAGCGCGGTCACGCGTCCGGGTGCGATGTCGAAGGAGACGTCGGAAATCGCGGTCACCGAGCCCGAACTCGACGCGAACACCTTGGATACGCCGGCGACGCGGATACCCGTGCCGGTCGCCGGCTGCGCTTCTGTCCTAGTTGGCACCGGTCACCTCGGCGCGGTCGAAGTCGTTGGCGGGCACCACGAATCCGGGATCGACCAGGTCGTCGAGGTTGTCGGGCTTCTCCGCGCCGATGAAGTCGAAGTAGGCCGCGTAGGCGGCAGAGGAGATGTCGCCGATCTTCTCGGGGTCGCGGGGCGCCATCAGGGGCAGATACAGCTCGAGCATGTCGGAACCGAGCTCACCCTCGAATCCGGTCGGGGATGCCTCGCGCAGGATCGCCAGCGTCTCCTCCGGGTGTTCCTGACCCCACACCACGCCCTTGGCACTCGCGCGCAGGAAGCCCTCCACCACCTCGGGATTGGCGTCGATGTACTTGTCGGTGGCCAGCACCGCGCAGGCGGGCAGTTCGGCGAGGCTCTCGTTGCCGATGGTGGTCAGCTCCTGGCCCTGGACCTGCAGACCGACGAAGTCGGAGAACGAGCCGCCGATCGCGTCGACCTGTCCGCTCTGCACCGCGCGCAGCGCGACGGCGGTGCCCTCACCGATGGCCAGCAGCTCGACGTCGTCTTCGCCGATGCCGTCCGCGGCGAGGATGCCCTTGACGATCGGTACCTCGCCGCCCGCCGGGTCGGAGATCCCGATGGTCTTGCCGCGCAACTGTTCCACGTCGGTGACGGGACTGCCCTCGGGCACCGCGAGGCCGAAGATCGACCCGTACACCGTCGTGAAGATCGGCCGGACCTGGGTGAAGCCCTGTTCGAAGGACGACACGATAGCGCTGGCGCAGCTCACGCCGATGTCGCCGCGGCCGGCCACCAGCTGCTGGAGGACTTCGGCACTGCCACCGGCATATTCATAGGTGGTGCTGATGCCCTCTTCGGCGAAGAAACCCTCGGCTTGTGCGACGCGGTGCGGGTATTCGATCGGGGACTCTGCCGGGATGAGTACGCGGACCCGGGTGGTGCCGTCCTCCGCCGAGGCCGCGTCGTCCCCGGAGCCGCATGCACCGAGAGCCATCACCATGGTTCCTGCCACCAACGCCGCCGCACCCGCACGCAGAACCTTCGGCATGTATTTGCCTCCACTGATCTATGGTCGATTGTGTACCAAATCGTATTTCACAGATCCGCTGCTGTCCTGGCAATCGCGTAAATTCCCCGTGGCTCAGGCCGTTCCGGGCCGTTTCGGTCCTCGCGAACCGATCCGGGGCTCCGCGTCAGCAGCACCCCTGGTGCGGGCGATGGCCCAGGATGTGCTCGTGCATGACGTCGGCCGCCCGGTCGCCGTCGCCCGCGGCCAGGGCGTCGATGAGCGCTTCGTGCTGCAACCAGGACTCGCGGTGAGCCCGCGCGGTCATCGGCCCCAGGAGCATGGAGTTCCACAGCAGCCGCATCAGCGACATCAGGATCGGTGAGCGGGCGATCTCGTAGACCTTGAAGTGGAAATTGCGGTTGGCCGCAGCGTAATTCGGATGGCCCTCCGGCATGTCCGCCATCACGGCATTGAGCGCACGCAACGCCTCGAGGTCCTCGTGGCTGATCTGGCGGACCGCCAGCCGCGCACCCAGCGCTTCCAGTGCCGCACGCGCCTGGGCGTTGTCTTCGGCCGGGCTCAGTTGCGATCTCGCGACCGTGGTGCCCTTGTGGGTGTCGTTGACGACCAGCCCCTCGGACTCCAGGCGGCGCAGCGCTTCCCGGATCGGGGTCTGGCTGACCCCGAATCGCGCGGCCAGATCTCGCTGTTTGAGCTGTTCGCCGGTGGCCAGCTCACCACTGATGATCATCTCCCGCAGCAGAGCGCACACCACGTCCGATTTCGACGCGTAGACAGGAACCTGGCGGTTGAAGGCCATCTCCGCCATCTGTTCCCCTCCCCTACCCGGCACCGCTGTCGAGTGATGGTATACCACCGCTACGGTTCCGATGGGTGGGAACTCGACAGGGACGAGCATCCCTAGGCCGCGCGGGTCTCGACGACGGCTTTGATGCGCTCCAGGGTCTTGCGCATGTCGCGCCGGTTGCGCCGCGTCCGCAGCTGCCCGCCGAGGATGCCGAACACCGTGGTCAGCAGGCCCTCGTTCATCCGGAACGACTCGGTCACGTCGGTACCTCCGTCGACGGGGTCGAAGAGGTAGTGCCAGTTGTTCACCGGGCGGTCGCCGATGAGCACCTCGAACCCGAACTCGCGGCCGGGGTCGCAGGCGGTGACGCGGCATGTCGTCCAGTACACCGGGCCGATCTGGTTGCGTTTGACGTGACCACGGAACCGCGCGCCCAGCGCCGGCCCGGTGGCGCCGTCGAGCCACTCGGCCTCCATCACCTCCGGGGAGAACCTGCCGGTGTTGCGGACGTCGGCGACCAGATCCCAGATCTGGTCGGCAGGGGCGTTCATCCAGACGGTGACCTCGGCGTGCATCAGAGGCTCCTTTCGCGCGGACGTTCGCCCGTTGGTCCCGACAGTGCCAGAACGGGCGGACGCATGGGGGATCTCGGTAGCATCGGCGCCGAGGAGCGCGCGTGGTGAAGATTCGTTTCGGTGTCGGACTGGGCGCCGACACCGGACCAGACCGGTTGGCCGGTCTGGTCGACCGGCTGGAGGCGGCCGGCGTCGACTCGCTGTGGTTCTCCGAACTCGTCTACACCCGCGCCGTCGACCCGTTCGTCGGCATGGCCTTCGCGCTGGGGCGGACCCAGAAACTCAAGGTCGGCACCTCGGTGGCGATCCTGCCGGGACGGCATCCGGTCCTGGTGGCCAAGCAACTGGCCTCCCTCGCAGCGGTGGCGCCCAAGCGGGTGCTGCCGGTCTTCGGGTTGACCTCCGCCATCCCGGCCGAACGCGAGCTGTTCCCCGTGCCCGACGGCAAGCGCGCCGAGGTGTTCGACGAGTCGCTGCGACTGCTGCGCATCGCGCTGCGGGCCGACGGCGGGGACTTCGAGGGCCGGCACTATTCGCTGCGCGGCATCGCCGTGGCGCCACGACCGTCCCCGTCGCTGGACATCTGGGTGGGCGGGGCGGCACCGGCGGCGTTCCGGCGGGTCGGGCGACTGGCCGACGGCTGGCTCGGCAGCTTCCTGACCGCCGACGAGGCGCGCATCGGCCGGCGGCAGATCCAGGAAGCTGCCGCCGCCACCGGCCGGGAGATCGAGGCGGACCATTTCGGGATCAACCTGGCGGTCGCCGACGGCACCATCCCGGACGAGGCCCTCGCGGCAACGCGGCGACGCCGGCCCGACGTCGACCCGACCGATCTGATCGCCGCGGACTGGGCGCAGCTGCACCGCCAACTCGACGCGTACATCGACGCGGGGCTGAGCAAGTTCGTGATCCGTCCCGCCGGCACCACCGACCTCGACGCATTCGTCGACCGATTCACCGAAGAGCTTCTGCCCCGGCAGAATTGAGCGCCGGCTACCCCAGCACGGCGAGCGCCGCGGCCCGCGCCTCGGCGGCACCGGCCGTGCGCAGCACCGCCTGCGCGGCGTCGCGGCACTGCTGCAGGGTGACCCGCGCCAACTGCGCGCCGACCGGGCGCACCGCGGCGGCGGCCGCCGACAGCGACGTGACCCCCAGCCCGGTCAGCACGCAGGCCAACATCGGGTCGGCCGCGGCCTCGCCGCACACCCCGACCGGCTTGCCCACCGCGGCGCCGGCCGCGGCGGTCCTGGCCACCAGCGACAGCACCGCGGGCTGCCAGGGGTCGGTCAGCGTGGCCAGGCCGGGGGCCATCCGGTCGGCGGCCATCGTGTACTGCGCCAGGTCGTTGGTGCCGATGGACAGGAAGTCGACATGCTCGAGGACCCGATCGGCGAGCAGCGCCGCGGCGGGGATCTCGATCATCACCCCGGGGGTGAGCCCGCGTGCGCGGGCCTGATCGGCGAACGCCGCAGCCTCCTCGGCGGTCGCGATCATCGGGGCCATCACCCAGGGCGCGTTGCCGGTGCGCTTGCCGGCGACCGCGATCGCGTCGAGTTGGTGCTCCAACAGGCCGGGGTTGGCGGTGGCCACCCGGATGCCCCGCACGCCCAGCGCCGGGTTGGCCTCCTCGGCATGCCCGGCGAACTTGAGCGGCTTGTCCGACCCGGCGTCGAGGGTGCGGATGACGACCTTGTGGCCGGCGAACGCCTCGAGCACCTCGGCGTAGATCCCGGCCTGGGTCTGCACGCTGGGTTCGGTGTCGGTGTTGAGGAAGCACAGCTCGGTGCGGAACAGCCCGACGCCCTCGGCGGGCGTCTGGCGGGCCGCGCGCGCGGCGGCGCCGTCGGAGACGTTGGCCAGCAGCCCGACGGTGTGGCCGTCGGCGGTGGCTCCGGGACCCGACCAGCCGGCCGCGGCCTGAGCGGCCCGCGCGGCGTCGGCCACCGCCTCCCGCGCCGCCGCCTCGTCCGGGTCCACCGTGACTGTCCCGGTGGTTCCGTCCACGAGGACGCTCGTGCCCGCGGGCACCTCGTCGAGCCCGCCGACCGCGACGATGCACGGAATGCCCAATTGACGCGCGATGATCGCGGTGTGGCTGGTGGGCCCGCCCAATGTGGTGGCCAGCGCGACGACCAGTGCCGGGTCCAGTCCGGCGGTGTCGGCCGGCGCCAGGTCCTCGGCGCACAGCACCGAGGGTTCCTCAGGTATCGGAACGCCAGGCTCGGGCAGCCCCTGGAGTTCGGCGATCACCCGGCCGCGGATGTCGCGCAGGTCGGTGACCCGCTCGGCCATCAACCCGCCGAGTTTGGTGAACATCTCGACGAACTGCTCGATGGCCGCATCGGCCGCGCGGACCGCGGGTGCCCCCTGGTTGATCTGCTTCTCGGCGGCGCCGAGCCAGCCCCGGTCCTGGGCAAGGGACGCGGTGGCGGACAGCACCTCCGCCGCGGACCCCGTCGCGTGCGCGGCGCGCTCGCGCAGCCGCTCGGCGACCGCGGCCGCCGCGGCCCGGAAACGCTCCACCTCGGGTGCTCGCGCGTCTTCGGGAAGGTCGGGGACGGCGAGCGCACCGCCGAGGTCAGGCGGCTTTCCGGGTCGGATCACCGGCCCGTATTGGACTCCGGCCACAACGGGCACTCCATGCAACACGAGCCCGCTGTGTGAGGTGAGCGGCGACGAAGAGGGCATGTGAACCAGGTTACAAGAATCCATTGACAATGCCACACAAACAGGAGTAAACCCAAACATATCCACATTCGGCGCCAACAGTTCCCACGGAGATCCATGTACGCAGAAGAGCGGCAGCAGGCGATCGCGTCGCTGGTTATGGAGCGTGGCCGAGCCTCGGTCTCCGAGTTGGCCCAGGCCTACGACGTCACGACCGAGACCGTGCGCCGCGACCTCGCCGCTCTGGACCGCGCCGGAGTCGTGCGCCGCGTGCACGGCGGCGCGGTGCCCGTCCGCGCGCTGCACCTGGTCGAACCCGGCGTCGGCGAACGTGACCTCACCCGCGCCGAGCACAAGGACGCGATCGCGGCCGCCGCCACGGACTTCCTGCCGCGCAGCGGCGGCACCCTCCTGCTCGACGCCGGCACCACCACCATGCGGATCGCGGCCCACCTGCCCACCGACCGTCAGCTCGTGGTCGTCACCAACTCGGTCCCCATCGCCGCCCGGCTGGCCACCGTGCCGACCGTGACGCTGCAGCTGCTGGGTGGCCGGGTGCGCGGCACCACCCAGGCCGCGGTGGGCGAACAGGCGCTGCGGGTGCTCGACACGCTGCGGGTCGACGTCGCGTTCGTCGGCACCAACGGCCTGAGCGTGCGCCACGGGCTGTCCACGCCCGACAGCGACGAGGCCGCGGTCAAGCGGGCGATGGTCGCCGCGGCCAACTACGTCGTCGTCACCGCGGACTCCTCGAAGGTGGGCCGTGAGGATTTCGTCAGTTTCGCGCCCCTGTCCAGCGTCGACACTCTGATCACCGACCCGGAGATCAATCCCGCCGACCAAGCCGAGCTCAGCGACCACGGCGTCGAGGTCATCTGCGCAGGAGGCTCGACATGATCGTCACCGTCACGCCCAACCCGAGCATCGACCGCACGGTCACGCTGTCGGCGCCGCTCACCCGCGGCGGCGTGCACCGGGTCACCTCGGTCACCGACCAGGCCGGCGGCAAGGGGGTCAACGTCGCGCGCGTGCTGACGATGGCCGGAATCGACACCGTCGCACTGCTTCCCGCCGCACCCAACGACCCGCTGCTCACCGCGCTCGGTAGCACCGGCGTGATGCTCCGCGCGGTGCCCGTGGCCGGCCCCGCCCGCACGAACTTGACCATCACCGAGCCGGACGGCACCACCACCAAGATCAACGAACCCGGCGCGACGCTGGACACCGCCACCGCGCGGGCCCTCTCCGACGCGGTGCTCGACGCCGCGAAAGACGCCGACTGGGTGGTGATGTCGGGGTCACTGCCGCCCGGGATCCCCGACTCCTGGTACGCCGAGATGGTCGCGGCACTGGCCGGGCGGTCCTGCCGGGTGGCCGTGGACACCTCCGATGCGCCGCTGGCCGCGCTGGTGGCCGGCCTGCACCGCGGCGCCCCCGATCTGATCAAACCGAACGCCGAGGAGCTCGCCGGAGTGCTCGGGCTGTCCCCGCAGACGCTGGAATCGGCCGTGGCACAGGGCGATCCCGAACCGGTGGTGCGGGCGGCCCGGCAGCTGATCGAGCGCGGCGTCGGCACGGTGCTGGCCACTCTCGGCGCCGCCGGTGCGGTGCTGGTGGACGCGACCGGGGCGTGGACGGCCACGCCGCCACCGATCGTGCCGCGCAGCACCGTCGGCGCCGGGGACTCGTCGCTGGCGGGATACGTGCGCGCCGAGGTCGGCGGAGCGCCGCCACCACAGCGACTGCAGATGGCCGTCGCCTACGGCAGCGCCGCGGCCGCCCTGCCGGGCACCACGCTGCCCGGCCCCGCCGAGATCGACCTCGATGCCGTTGCGGTCTCGCCGGTTTCCCGGTCCCAGCCAACAACTCCCGCGACGCCAATCGATGATCCCCGTCACGCGGTGACACGACAACGAAGGTAGTGCCATGACAAGCCCGACCACCTCTCAGCCGCCGGTCATCACCACCGACCTGGTGCTGCTCGACGACACTGCCGGCGGTGACAAGGAGGCGGTCATCGCCCGATTGGCCGGCAGCCTGGCCGCCGCCGGCCGGACGTCGGACGCAGACGGGCTCACCGGGGCCGCCCTGGCGCGCGAGGGGCAGTCGGCGACCGGCCTGCCCGGCGGCATCGCGATCCCGCACTGCCGCTCCCCCTATGTCGACACCCCGACGATCGCGTTCGCCCGGCTGAATCCGCCCGTCGACTTCGGCGCACCCGACGGTCCCGCTGACCTGGTGTTCCTGATCGCCGCCCCGGCCGCCGGCGGCCAGGAGCACATGAAGCTGCTGTCCAGCCTGGCAAGGGCATTGGTACGCAAGGACTTCGTCGCCTCGCTGCGTGCCGCGGCCTCCCCTGCCGAGGTCGTCGACCTCGTCGACGGTGTGATCAACCCGGCCCCGACCCCCGCGGCAACACCGGCCACCCCGGCGCCGGCGCCGGCCGGGCAGCCAACCGAGCAGCCGGCCCCGGCCGCGAAATCGAGGAAGACCATCCTCGCGGTCACCGCCTGCCCGACCGGAATCGCCCACACCTACATGGCCGCCGACGCGTTGGCGGCCGCAGCCAAGGAGGCCGGCGTCGACTTCGTCGTCGAGACGCAAGGCTCCTCGGGCAGCACCCCGTTGCCCGCCGGCACCATCGCCGGCGCCGACGCGGTCATCTTCGCCACCGACGTCGGGGTCAAGGACCGGGGCCGCTTCGCAGGCAAACCAGTCGTCGCGTCCGGGGTCAAGCGCGCCATCAACGAACCCGCCAAGATGATCGCCGAAGCCGTTGCCGCAGCCGGTGATCCGAACGCCGCACGCGTCGAGGGGTCGGGCGCGGCCACCGCCGACACCCCCAGGGGCGACGTGGGATGGGGAACCCGGACCCGCCAGATCCTGCTGACCGGCGTGAGCTACATGATCCCGTTCGTCGCGGCGGGCGGTCTGCTGATCGCGCTGGGCTTCCTGTTCGCCGGCTACGAGATCTCCGACACCGGCAACGACATCGCGCTGAACTACTCGCTGACCAACCTGCCACCCGGCGGCTTCCTCGAGTACCTCGGCGCGGTGCTGTACACGTTGGGCAGCCTGGCGTTCGGTTTCCTGGTCCCGGCCTTGGCGGGCTACATCGCGTTCGCGATCGCCGACCGGCCGGGTCTGGCGCCCGGTTTCACCGCGGGCGCGCTGGCCGTCCTCATCGGCGGTGGCTTCATCGGCGGCATCGTCGGCGGCGTGCTGGCCGGGTTCGCCGCCCTGTGGATCAACAACATCAAAGTGCCGCAATGGTTCCGGGGCCTGATGCCAGTGGTGATCGTCCCCCTCGGGGCCTCCCTGGCCGTCGGCTTGATCATGTTCTTCTTCGTCGGCCGCCCCCTGGCGCTGATCAACACCGGCCTGACCGACTGGCTCAGCGGCCTGTCGGGAACATCGGCGGTCTTCCTCGGCATCATCGTCGGCCTGATGATGTGCTTCGACCTCGGCGGCCCGGTCAACAAGGCGGCCTACGCGTTCGCCACCGCCGGGCTGGCCGCGCAGACCACCGCGTCGTTCGAGATCATGGCCGCGGTGATGGCCGCGGGCATGGTTCCGCCGCTGGCGCTGGCGCTGGCCACCACGGTGCGGCCCCGGTTGTTCAGCGAGCCCGAACGTGAGAACGGCCGTGCCGCCTGGCTTCTCGGCGCGTCGTTCATCTCCGAGGGCGCCATCCCGTTCGCCGCGGCCGACCCGCTGCGCGTCATCCCGTCGATGATGCTCGGTGGCGCGGTCACCGGCGGGCTGTCCATGGCGTTCGGCGCGACCTCGCGGGCCCCGCACGGCGGGATCTTCGTGCTGTTCGCCATCGACAACAAGCTGGGGTTCCTGATCGCCCTGCTGGCCGGCACCGTCGTCGCAGCGGTGGCGGTGGTGGCGGCAAAACAGTTCCTCAAGGCCCGGCCCAAAGCCGAGGCCGACCTCGTCACCGCCTGATCCGGCCACCCCCATCCACCGATCCACCCACCCAAAGGAGAATCCATGCTCACCAAGACCGTCATCGTCGGCTCCGCCATCGGCCTGCACGCCCGGCCCGCGGCGATCATCGCCGAGGCCGTAGCCGAAGCCGGTGTGCCCGTCACGCTGTCGATGGAAGGCGGTGAGCCCGTGGATGCCGGCTCGGCCCTGATGATCATGACGCTGGGCGCCGGGAACGGCGCCCAGGTGACCGTCGCCTCCGAGGACGAGAAGGCGCTCGACACCGTCGCCGAGCTGGTGCAGAAGGATCTCGACGCCTGACCGGGCACGCCGGGTGCGCCAAGAAAGCGGAACGACCCCCACCGCGACGGCCCTAAACTTGCCCGTGTGCTGCCGATGGGGCCGCGTGACGTGACCGTTCACGCGCGCCCGGGGGGCGGTTCAGGTTTGCTGAAACGCGGTCGGCACACTGTCGGAAGGCGCACACTGTTCGGGGGGTGACACAGCATGCGGCGTTTAGGCGGGGTGCTCGCCGTACTGCTCCTGTCGGTGTTGCACGCGCCGCCGGCCGGTGCCATCGAACCACCGGCGATCGACCCGGCCGCGATACCGCCGGACGAGACCGGCCCCGACCAGCCCATGGAACAGCGTCGGGTGTGTGCGTCGCCCACGGTGTTCCCCGGCGCCAACTTCGCCGACCGGCCCTGGGCCGGTGAATACCTGCGACTGGCCGACGCCCACCGGTTCGCCACCGGCGCGGGGATCACCGTCGCGGTCATCGACACCGGCGTGAACGGATCGGCCCGGGTGCCGGCCGAACCCGGCGGCGACTTCGTCGACCAGCGCGGCAACGGCATGTCCGACTGCGACGCCCACGGCACCCTCACCGCGGCCGTCATCGCGGGCCGGCCCGCCCCGACCGACGCGTTCGTCGGTGTGGCGCCCGACGCCCGCATCCTGTCGCTGCGCCAGACCTCGGACAGCTTCCAGCCGGTGGGCACCCGCACCGACCCCAACGACCCCAACAGCACCCGCACCGCCGGGTCGCTGCGCAGCCTCGCCCGCGCGATCGTGCACGCCGCCAACCTGGGTGCGCAGGTCATCAACATCAGCGAGGCCGCCTGCTACAAGACCACCCGGCCGATCAACGAGACCCCCGTCGGGGCGGCGATCAACCATGCGGTCAACGTCAAGGGCGCGGTCATCGTCGTCGCGGCCGGCAACACCGGCGGCGACTGCACCCAGAACCCGCCGCCCGACGCCGCCGTGCCCGCCGATCCGCGCGGCTGGCAACAGGTGTCCTCCATCGTGTCGCCGGCGTGGTACTCGCCGCTCGTGCTCACCGTCGGCAGCGTGGCCCCCAACGGGCAGCCCAGCGGATTCTCCATGCACGGCCCGTGGGTCGGCGCCGCCGCGCCGGGCGAGAACCTGGTGGCCCTGGGCTACGACGGCAACCCCGTCGACGCCCTGCAGGGCGAGGACGGCCCGATCCCCATCAGCGGCACCTCGTTCTCCGCGGCCTACGTGTCCGGGCTCGCGGCGCTGATCCGTCAGCGCTTCCCGGAGCTGACGCCGGCCCAGGTCGTCCACCGGATCACCGCCACCGCACGCCATCCCGGCGGCGGTGTCGACAACGTGGTGGGTGCGGGCGTGGTCGATCCGGTCGCGGCGCTGACGTGGGAGGTGCCGGCCGGGCCGGCCACGGTGCCCTACGACGTGAAGGCCATCCCGCCGCCGGTGCACGTGCCGCCCCCGGACCGGCGGCCCATCACCGCGGTCGTCCTCGCCGGGAGCGGGATCGCTCTCGTGTTCGGGGTCGCCGCACTGGCCCGAAGAGCGTTGCGCCGCCCATGACCAACGTGCTGTCGATCTTCGGATTGCGCTTCACCACCGGCCACGCCCTGTGGGCCGCGGTGCTCATCCCGGCATGTGTGCTGGTGTTCGCCTCCCACGACCTGCTGTGGTTGGGCATCACGCTGGCCGTGCTGGTCGCGTTGAGCGCGGTGGTGACGATCCGCGGCCGGCGGCTGACCGGCTGGGTCGCCGCGCTGATCGCGTGGCGGCGCCGCCACCGCGACGCCCCACCCGCCCCGTCCGAGCCCGCGGTCGGCGCCACCGTCATCCCGGCCGACCACGTCGCGGTGCGCTGGCAGGACGAGCAACTGATGGCGGTCATCGAACTGGTGCCGCGGCCGTTCACGCCGACGGTCATCGTCAACGGCAAGGCCGCGACCGACGACGTGGTCGACACCCGCGTCGTCGAGGACCTGCTCGCCGCGCACTGCCCGGACCTGCAGGCCGACGTGGTGTCCGCCGGTTACCGCGTCGGCAGGACGGCGCCGTCGGCGGTGGTGGCGCTCTACGAACAGGTCGTCGGCCCCTACCCGGCGCCGGCGAATCGGCGGACGTGGATCGTGCTGCGGGCCGATCCGGACCACACCCGCCGGTCCGCGGCGCGGCGCAATGTCGGTGTCGCGGGGCTCGCGCAGTATCTGGTGTCCTCCACCACCCGCATCGCCGACCACCTGGCCGGCCGCGGCGTCGACGCCCGCCCGGCGCGCAGCTTCGCCGACTTCGACCATGCCACCGAGATCAGCTTCGAACGCGAGACGTGGTCGATGATCAAGGGCCGCAGTACCTTCACCGCGGCCTATACCGCGCCCGGCGGACCCGACACCTGGTGGTCCGCGCGCGCCGACCACACGGTGACGCGAGTGCGCATCGCGCCGGGCGCCGCCCCGACCACCACGGTGCTGCTCACCACTCTGGCCAATCCCTCGACACCGCGCGGGTTTTCGTGTCTGTACGGCGGTCAGCGGGCCGCGCTGCTGGGCCGCAGCCCGGTCAGCGATCGCCACTACGAACTGCCGATCGGCTCGGCGGGTGTGCTGGTCGGCGAGACCGCCGACCGCTACCCCGTCTACATGCCGTTCGACGACGTCGACATCAGCGTGAACCTCGGTGACGCCCGCTTGTTCACGCAGTTCGTGGTGCGGTCGGCCGCCGCCGGCGCGGAGGTGACGCTCACCCCGCAGTTCCGTGACTTCGCAGGCTACGTCAACGCGCAGGTCGGTCCGGTCGCCAAGGTGGCCTGGCCGCACGCGACCACCTACCTGGGTGCGCACGCCGGTCTGGGGCGGGTGGTGTTGCGGCCCAACTTCATCGCGACCCCCCGCCACAAGCAACTGCCGATCCGGCTGATCAATCCGCGCGAGGAAAGTCGCTACCAGATGGTGCTGGAATCATGACCGGCGCGGAAGTCCAGGTCGACCCTGCCGATCTGCACCGCAAGGCCACCCAACTCGACAGCCTCACGTGGGCCGACGCCGCGGGCCAACCCGCGCTGGCGCCGCCCGACGCGTTGCCGGGCAGCAGCGTGGCCGTGGCCAACCTCGGCACCAACGTCTCCGCGCTGTGGGCGCACCAGCAGTTCGGCCGGGTCGAGGGACAACGGTTGGCGCAGACGCTGCGCAACGTCGCGAACGCCTACGCCGAGGTGGACCGCGCGGCGGGGCACGACATCGACGCCACGATGGGCGGGCCGGCCGGTGCACCGGCCGACAGCACGGTGTTCCCGCAGCGCGCCAGCATCCCCGCTCCGGCGAAACCGGCCTCGATGCCCATCCCGAAGGGGCAGCCCCCGCCGGACCAGATGCTGTTCCCACCGCAGGTCCAGCACGCACTCGACGCCGGTGACGACGGGACTTCGCTGCGCGCCGCGGCCCAGATGTGGCGCACCAACGCGCAGGTACTGGAGTCGTCGGCCCAGCAGTTCGAGGTCGAGTCCATCCTCTGGGAGGGCGAGGCCGCCGACACGGCCTACCGCAAGTTCACCGCCTACCGGGACTGGCTGGTCGGGCTCGCCGACAACTGGAAACGGCTCGCGGGTGAAGCCGACCGCATCGTCGCCGCCCACGAGCAGGCGCAGAGGGACCACCGCCCGATCGCCGAGGAGTATCAGCGGCTCCACGACCAGGTGATGGGCAAGCCGCTCGGGCCCGACACCCTGCCCAAGATGGAGCGCATGGCCGCGCTGCAGCGCGATTCCGAGGCGCTGCGCAACGTGTACTCCCGCGACTCTCAGCCCCACCAGATCACTCCCGAGGATCCGCCCGATCCGGTCGTGTCGGGGGTGCCGGTCACCGCCGAGCAACACCGGCAGGCCACCCGGCGCCTGCCGCAGGACGCCGCGGCGCGGACAGCCGGCGGACCCGCAGGCGCCGCACCGGGCCGCGAGGGCCGGCAGGGCGGGGCACCTGTTGCCCCGCCGACGGATTCACCGGCGGTCATGTCGGAGGGCGGCTCCCCCGGCGCAGAGCCACCCACGGGCCAGCCCGGCGGCGGGGGAGCCGCCCTCCGACATGACCGCCGGTGAATCCGTCGGCGG
>JBNMQW010000012.1:0-207767 GCA_050205485.1 Mycolicibacterium vaccae
CCCGCCCGCAGCCCGCCTATGTTCCCGGACAGCCGCTGGTGGACTGCGCGGCGCCGGTCGACGCGCGCTTCCCCGACAACTCCCTGGACATGGGTACCGGGTACGACTGCTTCGACACGTTGTCACACACGCTCGATCCCCGCGTCCAGGGCGACCAACTGAAGAACCGGCTGCTGCTGAAGGACGGGCTGGAGAAGCAGGGCCTGGAGAACTACGAGAACGAGTGGTGGCACTTCACGTACAAGCCGGAGACATACCCCGATACGTATTTCGACTTCCCGGTCGAAGAGTCGTCGCTGGTGAACGTGAGCTGACGGCAGGGACACCCCGCTGGTCGTCGCCCTGCAGATCCTGTCCGCAAAGCATCAGCGGCTTCAAGGTCTGCCGCAAGCTGTGAGATCGCCAGGAACGACGCTTATTTTCCCTGCAGCGTCGAATAATTCGGACGACAGCGGCGTCTGCGACCACCTTCTACCCGGCGTCAGCGGGACAGGCGACCACGAACTCGCGCTCGGTAAGCCAGCAACTCGGCCGACGGTCACCCTCGGGGCGCGGCAATGTTCGCGGGCAGCTTGGTCATCAGTTCGCGGCGGCGTACGGGCTCGCCGCGTTGGCCGTCTCGCGAGAAAATTGATTTCTCAGCTAGCAGTGGGCCGCTTCATCGCCGTTTTCGCCCCGCCGAATGGCAAGCAGCACAATCGGTCCACGCAGTGCAGGCGAATTCGATCGCCTTGAGCCATTCGACCCCGCAAATTCTTCGCGTTGTCAGCGCAGTTTCAAGGCAATATCGACGGCTGCAGAAGTCACCGTCAATTGGGCCGCCGCCCCGGGTTGTTTCACTCGAATTCCTGCGGACGAAGATCCGAGGGTTGGAAGCAACCTTCTTCGAGGAGCCGGCCAATCATTTCCGCGCGGGTGGTTACACCCAATTTTGCAAACATCCTTCGCAAATGCGACGAGACGGTCCAGGTACTGATATCAAGCACCGTGGCCATGGATTTATTCGGAAGCCCCCGTGCAACCATTCGCGCAATCTCCAGCTCACGAGCGGTCAACGCCGGCGCCGGGGAGCGATGCGGGCGGGTCTTCAACACGATGCAGCGTACGCCGTCAACCTCGATATCGAGCAGAACATCCGTCAGCTCGACGTAACCTGTGAACTCTCGCGGCTTCGGTTCGGCTGCAATCACTTCCGCGAGAAGTTGCTGGATGGCGCGCGGCGCGGAGATCTCTTCTCGACGAGCAACGATCGCGTTCTGGCGATGCGAACTGCATTCGACAGCCTCGCCTTGACCGTTCCGCACAGCATCCCCCTCGGTCCCCCAACGCATCGGCCGGAGTTGCAGGGTAATCGTAGTCGACACGTGGCCCTCCCCCAATGACACGTTTACGTCCTCGCACATTCGTGTGCGGTGCGCATGTGCGTCACACCATCGTGTGAGTGTTCGCCTCGCCGGCGCAGGACTAGCGTCCCGTTACGAGGCCACCAACTACAGGAGGTACTGCGATGGCACTATCGACCGACCTCGAATTCGAAACGGAGGACGAGTTCGAGTTCGAAGATGAGTTCGAGGATTTCCTCGGTGCCGGCGAGTTCGGCGAAGGCGAGATGGAGAGCGAGTGGGAGGCCGACGGCGAGTGGGAGTTCGAGGACGGTGAGGAGTTCATCAACTTCCGGAAAATCGGTCGCGGTTTGCTCAGTGTGGCCAAGCAGGTGCCCTGGCGCGCGATCGCCAAGACCGTCGCGCCCATGGTCGGCACCGCGGTCGGCGGTCCGCTCGGCGGGGCCCTCGGTAAGGCCGCGTCATCCCTGCTCGAAGGTGAGTTCGAGGACGAGTTCGAAGACGAGTACGAGGATGAGTACGAAGACGAGTTCGTCGCCAACCTCCCGGTGAACCCAGCCGCGGAACTGATGGCGGCCGTCGCATCGCAGGCGCGCAGCGACGCCGAGGCCGACGCCATGTCCGGAGCGGCCACCCTGCTCGCCATCTCGCCGGCCGACCGACGCGAACTGCGCACCGTCCTGCCGTACATGGTCCGGGGCACCGCCGTGCTCACCAAGGTGCTGCGCAGCCGTCCCGAGACCCGCCCAGCCGTCCGGGTCGTCCCGGAGATCGTGCGGCGGAGTTCGGCGACATTGGCCCGGCGGGGTTCTGCCGGACAGTCCGTGAACCGCCGCACCGCGGCCCGGGTGATGGCACGCCAGACCCGTCGTGTGCTCGGCAACCCGCGCACGTGCAGTCGAGCCATTCAGACCAATGCCCGTGCGTCCCAGGCCGCGCGGCGTCGCACCACCTCACCCAACCGTCAGCGGCGCTGACGTCGGCCGGCAGCCGATCGAGAAGGGGACCCCATGTCCACCGGCACACTCGGATCCTTCCCGTCTCTCGAGTGGGGAAGCTACGAAGACGAACTGCAGCCATTCGGCGAATTCGAGCACGAAGGCGAGTACGAAGACCAGGAGTTCTGGAGCAGCCTGGCCAGTATCGCGCGTAGTGCCGCGCAGAACCCCACGCTGCGGCGCATCGGGCTGACCGCGGCACGCAAGGCGATCAGCGCCTTACCCGACGTCGGCGGATCGTTCGGCGCGCCGGGTTCGGTGTGGTCGGACGTCGGCCGCGCCGCCGGGCGGGGCCTGAGCCGGGATCTTCGCCGCCGGCTTCCGACACGTGA
Source organism: Mycolicibacterium vaccae (assembly GCA_050205485.1). Taxonomy (GTDB): domain Bacteria; phylum Actinomycetota; class Actinomycetes; order Mycobacteriales; family Mycobacteriaceae; genus Mycobacterium; species Mycobacterium vaccae_A. Next base: position 2,674 of record JBNMQW010000012.1, read on the forward strand.
GTTCGAATGGGAGTCTGACGGCGAGTACGAGATCAACCCGATCGCCAAGGCCTATCCGGACGCCGTGATGGAACACCTCGGCCGCGCCGCGGCCGAGGCGCAGGACGAAGCGCAGGCCGAATCGTTCGTCGGTGCCTTGGTACCACTGGCCCTCGCGCAGGCACGCCGTTCGGTACCCGGCATCATGGCGGCCACCCCGCAGGTCGTCCAGGCCGCGGCGAACGTCACCCGCGGACTGCGCAGCAGCCCGTCGACCCGTCCGCTTGTCCGGACCGTGCCGGGCATCGTGCAGCAAACCGCGCTGAACCTGGCGCGGCAGGCCGGTGCCGGTCGCCCCGTCACACCGGAAGCCGCCGTCCGCGCGCTGGCCAACCAGACCGCTCGAACGCTGACCAATCCGCAGCGGTGTATGCGCGCGTACCGACGGTCGCAGGCGTTGGACCAGCGTTATCACCGAAGCCTCGTGCGGTAACCCACCCGGGAGTGCGGCCATGGGCGTTACGAGCGAGGTGCGCGAACCCACGCGGAACGGCGTGCCGGTCGCCACTACAGCCGACGAACGGATCCGACGACCCGAACCGGTCGCCAAGCCGTGGATCTCGATGCAGTCCGTCAACGTGCGTCGCCACGCAGCGGCGTTGCGTCCCTTCACCGACGGCGAGTTCGGCACCGGCGCCGCAGCGCCGAGTCGAGCGCACGTGCAGGCTGTCAACGAGTTGTTTCAGGGGCTACGCACCGTGCTCCTCGAACGGGCCGATGCGGTCAACACGCAGAGCAAGGACGCCGTCCGGCGGGGTGACAGTGCGACGCTCGAGCGACTCCTGGTCAGTAAAGATATGGCGCACAACCAGGTCCGGGCGATCGAGCGGGTGTGGGACTTCTACTTCGAGCTGTTCGGCCAGCGGCAGAGCGAGTTCGCGCCCTGGCTGCTCGCGTGTGATCGAATCGCCCTGGACTGCTACCAGGTCGCATTCATGCACACCGGCACTGCGAAGACCATTCCGGCGCCGGCGCCCTACTGTTACATGCGAACAGGATTCGCGCCGGCGACCTTCCGCCGTGCGATCCCGTTGCGCCGCCTCGGCCAACTGCTCAATCCCTTTCCGCTGGTGCAGTTGCCGTATCACCGTCTGGTCAATCCGTGGACGTTGGGCGCCGTCCTGCACGAGGTGAGCCACAACCTGCAGAACGATCTCGGACTGGCCCGTGCCGTGCCACGCGCGGTGGCCGACGCACTGTTGAAGGCGGGCCTGCCCCGCCCGGTGGCGGGCATCTGGACGAGATGGAACCGCGAGGCGTTCGCCGACCTCGCCGGAGTGCTGCTCGGCGGGCCGGAGATCGTCGGCTCCTTGTTCGATGTCATCGGACGGGCCCCCGCGGTGGCGCTCGAGTTCAACCCGAGCGGTGTGCACCCGACACCCTATCTGCGCGGATTGCTCAATGTGGAAATGTTGCAGCGCATGGGTTTCGACGACCAGGCGGCCCAGTATGGCCGACTGTGGCGCCGGCTCTATCCGGACCCGGGCCGGGGAGGCATGCCGGCGCTGTTGCTCCGGACCGCAGCCAAGGCCATCCCGGTGTTCGTCGATGCCGTCTGCTACCAACCGATGCCCGAACTCGGCGGCAAGCCACTGTCGAAGGTGCTGCAGTTCGGGGGCAAGGAAGATGCCATAGTCCGCCAGGCGGCCGGCCGGTTGGCCGCAGGCAACGATCCTGGCATCGTCCCCGAGCGGTTCCTGATCAGTGCCTCCCGGTCGGCACTGAACAACCGGCTCGCCCGGCCGGGAGTCATCCACCGGAACTTTTACGAGGCGCTCGGCAGGCGATGATGATGACCCTGACCGCCGACCTGCGCTCCGTGTGGTTTTCGCTGCACGAGCTACGCGACATGGTGCTGCCGCTGCGCCTGCTGGTCAATGAAGACATTCCGGAAAGCCCTGCACCACAACCGGTCCAGGCGCTCGGCGACAGGCTCGACGACGTCTTCGGTCGCTTGCAGGAGGCGATCGACGCGCTGGGCCCGGTGCTCGACGACCAGTCCAACGAGCCCGTGCGCAGCGCACTGGCTCGAACGCATCGGGCGATGCTGGATTTCGCCCACGAATGGTCCGCCGAGATCAGCGCACACCACCGCCTCGCGCCGGTGACGCGTTCGGCCGTCGAACGAGGCCCGGCGTGGCGCGTCTGGGCGAAGTCGACGGTTGAGAACGTTCAGGGTTGCGAAACCGTCCGCCACCGCGTGGATCTCAATCTCCTGGCATGTTGGCAAACGCTGGCCGAGATCGCCGACCAGCCACCGCGTCCGTCGTATGCAACAAAGGAGCTGTGAACCGTGACCACCAATCCGAAACGAACCGGACGCGTAGCCGACGGGCAGCGCGCCGCCGATGCACACCACGACTGGCCTCCGGACGGTGACCCGACGCCGATCCCGCTGCTGGTCGGCGACGTCGACCTCACGGCAGGCACCGCACCGTCGGGACCGAGCGCGGACGGATACGGCGGCGGCCACAGTGCCGGTGCGACCGTGTCAGCGGCGATCAGGGATGTGCTGGGCTATCGCACCCGGGTGTCCGACGCCAAGGGATTTCAGACGGCGTTGCAGCGTTCCTTCACCTGTTCGGAGAAAACGGGTTACACCGTCTGCACGTGGACGCCGCGCAGTTACGCCGCCACCATCCCGGCCGACCTCGGTGCTCTCACCGGCGCGCAAGCCAGCATCTACGACCGCGCCAAGCACACCGCCGACGTGATCCTGCCGTTGCTCGACGCGCTGACCCCGCTCGGCTCCACGGCCGACCGCGAGGACACCGCCGCGATCCGCTCGATCATCCGCAGCCGCATCACCGAGGTAGTCGAGGAACTGGGACTCGAGGGCGGTCCACGGACACAACGCGTCGATGAACTCCTCGAGCGCCTCACCGGCCTGAAGGTCGCGCGGGCGGTAGGCGGTCAGACACCGATGATCGGCGGGGAACTCGACATCCTGCGCCGTCGGTTCGCGATGGACCGAGTGAACGTCAACACCCTCGCCGAAGAGGAGAACTTCACCAACTTTCTGATCATCCAGGACAACATCGTGATGTTGATCATCGCGTGGGCGCTCGCCCGTGACTACTTCACCCACGACATCCCCGCCGGCGGAAAGCACGAACCGTTCCTCGGCACTCAACTGGTGCTGCTCTCACGGCAACTCAACGTCGTGTCCGAAACGGTCAACGAGTGCTACTTCGCGATGGATTCCGTCTTCCTCGGTGCCGCCGAACGCCAGACCGTACTGCTGAAACTGCGCAACGAGGACAAGCAGACCACCTCGATCTTCCTATCGGAACTGCTCGACTGGATCACCCGCTTCAGCACCGACGAGGGCCCGCACCTCATCGAGGAGGCCGGTACCGACGGCGTCAACGCGTTCGTGCCCACCATGAAGCGACTCGTCGCACTCGCCGAGTCCGCCGTCTCGCCGGAAGCGGGCAGCGAGGTGCCGCCGAACTACTTCACCAAACGCGTAGTTCTGGCGCTGGAACAACTTGCCAGCCAATTGCGCCGGGCCGAGGCCATCGCCGCCGCGGTGATCGACCGGCTCGAACTCGATGACGCCTCATCATCGAACAGCACACGAGGAGGCCGGCGATGACCACCGAAGGTCAGGTACACGACCTGCTGGACCGCGTTGCGGCATTGCAGGGCACGGTGATCCGCGAGCGGCTCGCCGACGAACTGATCAAGCGTCCCGATCTGGGCGACGCGCTGGTGAAACAGATCAGCGAACTCTTCGACGCCGTCGTGCTGGCCGACAACCAGCAACCGATACCGCCGGACAAGGGCCTGGCCCAACTGGTCGGCGTGGGACCCGAAGCCGCCGCCGAACTGCGGCAGACCCGGCTTCCCCACGGTGTCGAACCGTACGACGAGGCGGTCGCCTCCGAACGCATCGTCGCCGTCGCCGATCTCTACTACATCTATCAGCACGAAAAGCTCGGCGTGTTCCGCGCGATCCAGAAGCTGCAGCAACTGTTCCGGGCCGGCACGATTCAGCTGTCGTCGGGCAAGGGTGCCTACGCGTTGTACCAGTTCGACCGGCGCGAGGTACTCCGCTACACGAAGAAAGACCGGATCGCCGCCTATCGCAAGGCTTTCGGCTTCGGCGCCGGACCGGTCCCGCCCGGGTCGCGGGCCAACACCGACTTCGGCCGGCTGTTCACCCACTTCAATAACGAAGTCGCACTCTTCTGGCGGGACAAGCGGATCTCCGACGTCATGCGTGAGGGTGCCTACGACCCGAGCTTCGGCAGCATCGCCATCGTCCGGCGGGCCGGTCTCGACCTGCGCAACAACCTGAAGTTCATGTCCTACGGCCACCTCAACGTGCTGCGCGTCGAGGTCATGCAACTGCTCGACGAGGCTTTTCGCATCCTGGGTGCCGACGACATCAAGAAGCAGTTCGGCGCCGACACCGCGTGGGATGTCATCGAAAGCGTTCTGGTGCAGCATTTCAACGAAGCGCTCGTCACCTCACCGAGGCAACGGATGGCGGTGTCCGGCCGGGAGGTCCTGCGCTGGCTCGCACAGCCGCACGTCCTGCAGGCGCAACGCGCCCAGTTCGAGGCGCTGCTGCTGCAGATCGCCGAATATGCCGAGGAGTGGCTGACCAGCGCGCAATCGTTGGGCCTGGCGGCTCGTACCGACACCGGCGACCGCATCGTCCGCAGGCGAGCCGTAGCACCGGCCGAGCCGCGCCGGCACCTCGTCCGCACGAACGGGCACAGTCGGCTGTGACCGGCGATGATCATCGACTCCCACTGCCACGCCGGCTCCGGCGATGCGATGACGGCGCCATGGGACACCGATGCGCCGCTGGGCGCCTATCTTCGGCGCGCCCAGGCGGCAGGCATCGACAAGACGGTGGTGTTCAGCGCTTTTCACACCGACTACGGCGCCGCCAACGCCGGTGTGGCGCGGATCGTGGCACGCCGGCCGTCGCGGCTGATCGGGTACGCCTGCGTCCACGCCCAGCGGGACGCCGGCCGGATCGCCGCGCTGATCGGGCGCGCGGTGACCGAGTGGGGATTCCGCGGCATCAAGGTCCACCGCCACCAGGCGGCGCTGACCCGGGAAATATGTGAAGCGGCCCGACGATTCAGTCTGCCGGTGCTCTACGACGTCGCCGGGGCGGCGCATGCGCTCAACATGTTCGCGCCCCAGTATCCCGACGTACCGTTCATCGTCCCGCATCTGGGCAGCTTCGCCGACGACTGGCGTGCGCACATCACGGTGATCGACGCTTTGAGCCGGTATCCCAACGTCTACGCCGACACCTCGGGAGTGCGCCGCTTCGGCTATCTGGTGGAGGCGGTGAAACGCGCGGGTCCGCAGAAGTTGCTGTTCGGTTCCGACGGGCCGTGGCTGCATCCCGGACTCGAACTGCACAAGATCCGGCTGCTGGGGCTGGCGGCCGAGGACGAGGCGCTCATCTGCGGCGCAAACCTGCAACGGCTACTGCGTCTGAACGATCCTCCGGCGCCGCAGCGCAGAGCGGAGCGAGCCGATGCCCTCGTTTGAGACCGACGAAGAGCGCGCGGCCCGGATCCGCAAACAGCGGAACCGCCGCCTGGCCGCGATCATGCGGATCTTCGGACTGATCGCGACACCGTTGCCGGACGTTGCGTTACCGCCTCCGCTGCCTCCGGTGGTCGAGGTCGACCGTGATCGCCGCAAACCCGGTGGCCAGGGCGGCAGCCGCGAATCCGAGGTGATGAACCGGCTCGGGCGTCTCGCCACGAGCACCCGTGACGACGCGGAGTCCGACGCCTACATCGGTGCACTGCCTTCTCTGGCGACCACGATGGTTCCGTGGGCCGCCCCGGCGTTGCGAACCGCGCTGCCGGCTCTGGCCAGCCGACTGTGTTGTGCCGCAGCCATTTTGCGCGAGAGTCCAGAAACGCGGCCGCTGATCCGCACACTTCCGGTGGTAGCGCTTCGCACGGCCGAACAGGTCGGCCGGGACGCCCGGCGCGGGCGTCCGGTGACGACGGATCGTTGTGTCCGCGTTCTCGCCGACACCGCACACCGTGAACTCTCGCGCGCCGCGCTCGATGCGGAGGCACCGCCGCCCGGCGGGCGCGCACGGATCTACATCCACGCGCGGACCAAACCGGTGCGGCCGGCCCGGCTGCTGACGACGCCGTCGGGGTGGCGGGTACTCGATCGTGGACTCGCCGGGCGGCGGCGTGACGATCCGCCGGTGTTGATGCGCCGTATCTTCGCGATGACAGCCGACAACCTTCAGCGCATGCTCGACGGTTTGGCTCCCAAAGACGCCCGGGGTGAACCCATCCACCTGCACCATCGGGGGCAGTACGCCCATTACCGGCTCGACGAGTACACCGCGACGGAACACCGCACACTCGGCCTGCACGAGCCGGGGCGCGACAGCCTGATCGACCGCTATGCCTTCGCGGGACAGCGAGGCCGCCACTGGGTCAGCCGGGCCAGAGCGTATCTCCGAGCCGAATGACCTCGCCCATCCCTGAGCGACAAGTCCGCACGTGCGACACGACAGAATGGGCACAGGCTTATCCCCGGAGTGACGAACGTGAGCTGACGGGCAGCCCCCGTCAGCCGGCGGCGCCGTGCTGCGCGGTCCCGCCGGGTGGGGAGCTCTCTCGTCGGGAACCCCGGTCGTCGTCGCCCTCACTGAGTTGGAGCACGCGCACGCTGACCTCCAGGTGGAAGCGGTCGGCGGGGTTCTTCAGCGACAAGCCGGTGAGCTCCTCGATGAGCTTGATGCGGTACAGCAGACTGTGCCGGTTCAGAAAGAGCGTCCGGGCCGCCGCACTGGTGTTGGTGGCCTCGTTGAGGAGGACCTCCAGTGTGTGGACGAGCTGCCCGCGGCGGGTCCGGTCGTAGTCGATCAGCGGCTGCAGCGTCTCGAGCACGGTCGCCATGCTGCGCGGGTGCTGTCGGAGCACCTCGGCGAACTGTCGCGGACCCACGGGCGCGTCGGGCTCGGGCGTGACCGTCACGGCCGGCGGGACCGGCACCGCAGGTCCGTGGTCCGGTGGGAGGAACACCCAGCTGGCGAGGTCGTACGGGAAGTCGCTGCGCAGGCGGGCCGAGGTGACCAGCGCCGACACCGTCGCCGCCGGCGGCGGCGAGGAGAAGTGGCTCATCACGAGGTCGTCGGTGACCGAGGACTTCACCGTCACCCCGTTCGAGAGGGCGGCCTCGTTCAAGGCGGTCGCGAACGCATCGGCGACGTCGTTCCACTCGGCGCTCTCGCGTTCGCGCCGCCCGATCACCATCTGCACGTGCGCGTCCTGCCCCGAGGTGGTGAGCAACGGCAGCAGCGCCCGCTGCACCTCCGAGAACGCGACCTCCCACGGCAGGTGGATCAGCGGGAAGTCGTGGTGGTCGGCGAGCGGAGCCAGGGCGGTGTACAGCTCACCGACGGCGACCTCCGGTGGTGGGCTCACCACGACCCCGGCTGCCGGTGACCCGACGACGAAGGTGAGGAAGTCCCGCACACCGGGTTGATGGATGTCGGCGCCGGTGGTCAGCACCAGGTCACCGGGCCGCACGAACGATTCGGCGGGGGCGTGCATGATGTCGGCCCACAGGACCTGGCGGGTCAGGCCCCGGTGCCCGGCCACGACCGTGCCCCGGTCCAGTGGCGGAACGGTCAATGCCGCCGCCACGCTCAGCGGCGACTCCCGCGACATGATGCACCTTCTCCTGATCTCCCGGCCGGGCAGACGGTATCAGCGTCCGCTGGGCAGGCTGCGGCCGGTGACCACCCGGACCGGGGCTGCTCGAGCCCCGGGGTGGCCACCGGCCGACCGACTAGCGGGACACCGAAGAGATCGAACCCAGTTCGTCCGAACGGCGGCTGAGCAGCATGCCGACTCCGAAGAAGACCAGCGGCATCAGCCCGAACACCACCGCGAGCGTCGACGAGCCGCCGACCACCAGCGTCAGGTTCGACACCACCAGCACCAGCGCACCGGCCAGCGCGAGCGTCGCGAACGAACCCAGCACCACCTTGCCCGTCGAGTTGCCGCGGCGGACGAAGAAGATGACCACGGAGATCGTCGTAAGCAGCCACAGGATCGCCAGCGCAAGGATGCCCAGGCCACCCAGCGGACCGAAGATCTGCAGCACCGGGTCCAGCTGCAGCGCGGCGAGGATGCCCATCACCGCGAACGACGCCACGGTGATGACGAGCGACGCGTTGGCCGGGGAGCCGTGCTTGGGGTGCACCTCGCCGATCTTGCGGGAGAAGACACCGCTCTGGCCGAGGACGAAGGCGTACCGGGAGCTGATGTTGTGGAAGGCCAGGGCACACGCGAACACGCTGACGAACCACAGGATGGTGGTCAGGTCGCGCCCGACCATGCCGAGGTACTTCTGGGCGGTGTTGACCATGAAGTTGTCGGGGTCGTCGATGGCGGCCTGGACTGCCGCGGGCCCGCCGTTGCCCTCGATCAGGGCCCAGCTGGAGAACGCGTAGAAAGCGGCGACGATGCCGACCGCCCAGTAGGTGGCCCGGGGCACGGTGCGGTCGGGGTCCTTGGCCTCGTCACGGAACACGGCGGTGGCCTCGACGCCGACGAAGCCCCACAGCGCGTACAGCAGCGCGATCCCCACACCGCCGGCGAGGCCCTGGGGGGTGAACGAATCTCCGGTGATGCCCACCTCGCCGCCGCGCAGCACGATGACCAGGTCGAGCACCAGCAGGATCGCGACCTCGGACACCAGGAAGATGCCCAGCACCTTGGCGCTGAGGTCGATGTCGCGGTATCCCAGCCACGCCACCACCGCCAGGACGCCGGCGGTCAGCAGCCACCACGGGATGGCCGGGCCGTTGAAGCGCTCGATGAGCCCGGCGAGGATGACGCCGTCGTAGGCGGAAACCCCGAGCAGCGTCGCCATGTAGGCGGGCAGGGCCAGGACGGCCGCGCCGGTTCCGGCGGCACGCCCGAGCGAGGTACGGATGTAGGCGTAGAAGGCGCCGGCATCTTTGACGTACTTCGACATCGCGACGAAGCTGGCCGCGAAGAGCAGGAAGATCAAGCCCGCCACCAGGAAGGACACCGGGATGCCGGTGGTGTCGCCGAGCACCATCGCGATCGGCACGTTGCCGCCGATGGTCGACAGCGGCGCCGCGGCGGCGACCACCATCAAGACGATCGCGGGGACGCCGAGATTTCCGCGCAGGCGGCCACGACGGCCGTCCGGTGACGACGCACAGTCGCGTGTGTCGTCCGCGTTGACCACGTCGGACATGGGTTTGGTCCTCCTCTGCCTGCGGAGCCGAAGGGCCCGGCTCCGTTGAGTTGCGGGCTGAATTGTGCGAGACCGCGCGGTCGTCTGTCAGCGCAGTCCGGCTCTTTCCAACACCTTGTGGGAGGTCGGCCGGCGGCGTCATACAGGTTGTTGGAAGTCCTGCCGGGAACGTTGTCGGGCCGTGGTGTTGCATCGATGCTGTGCGGGACAGGCAACAGAGAGGCACGGGCAGCGCCATGCAGTTGAACAGCACCCCGGGCGAGCAGGACTACCGCCTCGGACGCATCCGGCTGCTCGACCGGCAGCGCGTCAACCTCGACGGGTTCGCCGAGGCCGACCCCGAGCTGGGGATGATCTCGCACCTGTCGCCGCACGATCCGGAGCCGTCGTGGGTGGTAGCCGAAGACGGCACGGTGCTGGAGATGGACTCGACCCCGGTCGAGGACTTCGACACGATCGACGAGTTCGTCGTGCGCTACGCCATCGACCACGCCGAGGCACCTGCGTCGATGGCGATGGACGAGGTCGAGCTGGCGCGGCTGATCGTCGACCCGGCAGTCCCCCGCGCCGACGTGCTGCGCGTCTGCTCCGGGCTGACCCCGGCCAAGATGGCCCGCGTCGTGGCGGGGCTGCAGCCTGTCGAGATCCAGATGGCCATGATGAAGATGCGGGCCCGCCGCACCCCGGCCAACCAGGCGCACGTCACCAACCGCCTCGACGACCCGCTGTTGATCGCCGCCGACGCGGCCACCGCGGTCGCCTACGGTTTCCGGGAGCTCGAGGCCACCGTCCCGGTGCTCGACGATGCCCCGGCTGTGGCCATCGGCCTGCTGATCGGGTCGCAGGTGCCGGCGCCCGGCGCGCTGACCCAGTGCTCGGTCGAGGAGGCCCGCGAGCTCGAACTCGGTGTGCGCGGGCTGGTGTCGTACGCCGAGACGGTGTCGGTCTACGGCACCGAGCAGGTTTTCACCGACGGTGACGACACCCCGTGGTCCAAGGCATTCCTCACCTCGGCCTACGCCTCGCGCGGCATCAAGATGCGGCTGTCCAGTGGCGCCGGCTCGGAGGTCCTCATGGGCCAGGCCGAGCGCAAGTCGATGAACTACCTCGAGTCGCGATGCGTGGCGCTGGCCAAAGGCATTGGTGCCCAGGGCGTCCAGAACGGCGGCGTCGACGGCGCGGCCATCACCGCGTCGGTGCCCGGCGGGGTCCGGGAACTGATCGCGGAAAACCTGATGGTCATGTTGCGCGGACTCGAATCCTGCAGTGGCAACGACTCACTGATGTCGGAGTCCACGATGCGACGGACCAGCCGCACGTTGCCGACCCTGCTGTCCGGGTCGGACTTCATCTTCTCCGGGTTCGGCTCGGTTGTCTCCTACGACAACATGTTCGGGCCGTCGAACTTCAACGCCGCCGACCTCGACGACTACCTGGTCCTGCAGCGCGACTGGGGTGTCGACGGCGGGCTGCGGCCGGTGGACACCACCACGCTCGAGTCGATGCGCCGGCAGGCGGCCGAAGCCACCCGCGCGGTGTTCGAGTACCTGGGGCTGGCCGACTTCGACGACGACCACGTGGAGGCCGTCGTCGCGGCCGAGGGATCCAAGGACCTCCCCCAGACCGACGGGGTCAAGGTGCTCAACGCCGCCAGGATGATCGACCAGTCTGGGCTCACCGTGCTCGACGTCGTCGCCGCGCTCGCCGAGACCGGCTTCGGCGACATCGCCGACCGGGTACTGGAGATGGCCAAGGCGCGGGTGACCGGAGATTATCTGCAGACCGCCGCGATCTTCGACGAGCAGATGAACGTGCTCTCGGCGGTGCAGGATCCCAACGACTACCGCGGTCCGGGAACCGGTTACCGCCCGTCACCGGAGCGCCAGGCCCAGATCGACGCCGTTCGGCAGGCGAGGTCGGTGGCCGACCTGGTCCGGGAGCAGGCCACTTTCGCCCAGCCGGACCGGCTCGCTACCGTCGGCCCGGCCCGGGTCGGGGACGACCCGCGCGAGGTGGTCATCGGCGTCTCGGCGGCCATGGGCACCAAGCTGTTCCGCACCCTGTCGGGGATGACCGTCTACGAGGTGCTCGAGCAAATCCTGGCCGGCCTCGAGGAGGAGCAGTGCCTGGCCCGGGTGGTGCGGATCGCCGACAGCATCGACCTCGGCGTGATCGGCAAGAGTGCGGCGCGGCTGTCGGGTTCGGGAATCGGGGTGGGCCTGCAGGCCAAGGGCACCACGCTGATCCACCGGCGCGATCTGCCGCCGTTGGCCAATCTCGAATTGCTCAGCGTCGCACCGCTGATCACCCCGCAGATGTACCGGCTGATCGGCATCAACGCGGGCCGGCACGCCAAGGGCACCACCCCGGCGCCGATGCGCAACGCCTACACCGACGAGGCGATCACCGCCCGCTACCACACCAAGGTGGTGTCGATGGTCGCCGTCGAACGTGCCGAGTCCCAGCGCGGCGAGAACGCCGTGCACACCGAACTGGAGTTCCGCCGATGACCGTCGCCTCCCACTCCGGTCGCGACCTCACCGAGGTGACCGTCGACGCCGCCCGCAGCGGTGAACTGGTTCTCGACGACATCCGCATCAGCCGGGAAACCCTGCTGGCACAAGCGGACACCGCCGAACGGACCGGCTCGGCGCAGCTGGCGATGAACCTGCGCCGGGCGGCCGAGATGACCGCGCTGAGCGCCGAGGACATGCTCGCGGCGTACGAGGCGCTGCGACCGGGACGCTCCACGTTCGCCGAACTCGAAGAACTGGCGCAGCGCCTGGCCGCCCAGGACGCGCACACCTGCGCCGCACTCGTGCGGGAAGCCGCGGCGGCCTATCAGCGGCGCGGCCTGTTGCGGTGACCGTCTGGGCTGGCGTCGACATCGGCAACGCCACCACCGAGATCGTGCTGTGCGCGGGCCTCGAGGTGCTGGCCGGCGCCCGCACCCCGACACGCGGCGGCAAGGGCTCGCAGCGCGCGGTGGACGGCGCCGCACAGCTGGCCCGCCGGACGGCCGAGGCACACGGATTGACGATCGACCGTGCCGCCTTCGCCCCCACCCCGCCGGTGCACTCGGCTGTGGAACGGGTGCAGCTGCAGACGCAGCGCACCGGACGGCTGGCGGTGGCCACGCGTTCGGCGGCGACCACCGCGGGTGACGGCGCCGGGGTGGGTGTGCCGGTACCCGTCGAGGACCTTCTCGCCGGTCCCGCCGACCGTCCGGTCGTGGTGTGCGCGACCGCGCAGTGGGGGTACGAGGCCGTCGCACGTTCGGTGAATGCCGCGCTCGCCGAGGGCCGTGACGTCGTCGCGGTACTGACGGCCAACGACGAGGCCGTACTGGTGTCCAACCGGTTGGCCGCTCCCCTGCCGGTGGTCGATGACGTCGACGTGGCGGCGCTGCTGTCGGCGGCGCTGGTCGCGGTGGAGGTGCGCCAGTCCTCGGCGCCGCTGCAGCGGTTGACCGATCCGTTCTGGCTCACCGACGTGTTCGGCCTCGGGCCCGACGAGCGTGGTGACGCCCGCACCGTCGCCGACGAGTTGTTCGACAGCGTATGTGCGGTGGTGTCCCTCGTCGATGGCCCGGCCGACGCGCCGATGGATCCCGCTCCGGTCCTGCCAGAGCACCAGGCCTGCATCGTGCACCTGGGTGACATTGCCGCGCAGGCCAATTCGCGGCGCGGGTCGGTGTCGGTGGACAGTCTGGTGATGGCGACGATGGGCGGCACCGATCGCCCCGCAGCCGACGCCGACGCGTTGGCCGACGCGCTCGGTGTCCCGGTTACGCGCATCGACTCCGAAGCCGCGGCCGCGCGCGCCGGAGCGCTCACCACACCGGGGGTGAGCAACGACGTGGTGGTGGTCGACGTCGGGGGCGGGACCGTCGACGTGGTGGCCAAGGGCGCGCGCGTGGTGCTGCCTGGAGCCGGGCAGCTGCTCACCACCGCAACGGCTGCGGCGCTGGACATCTCGAGGAGCGCCGCCGAGTACGCCAAGCGGGCGGAGGCACTGACCGCCGTCACGGTTCAGCTCGTCGAGGACGAACACGGCCGGCGGCGGTTCCTGGACAAAGCGCTTCCGGGCCGGTGCACGGGGTGGCTGCTCACGGCGGCGCCCAGCGGGCTCCTGCCGTTCACGTCACAGCTGTCCGGATCCGAATGGCGCAGTTGGCGATTGGCCGCCAAACGACTGGTGATCGGCGGCAACGTGATGGCCGGGATCGAGCGGGTGGCTCCCGCGGCGCGCGAAGTGCTGCTGGTCGGCGGCGGTGCGGGCGACGACGAACTCGTGCGGGCGGTGAGCGAACAGCTCGGCCGTGAGGTCACCGTCGGCCGCGGCAATGTGCGCGGAACGCTGGGTCATCGGTTCGCGGTGGCGTACGGGCTCGTCGCGCTGGCCGCGGGCGAGGTTCAGAGCTGAAAGCCTTTACCGTGCAGGGCTATCGGCTCGGTCGTCGGCCATCAGCCGAACCAGCCACGCGACCAGGGCGCGGGAGCCGGGCCAGGTGTCGGACTCCTGCGAGGAGACCATGGACAGCGGTCGGTCCAGCGCCTTCTGCAGATCGGCCCGCGCTCGGCCCGGCGGCACATCGTCGAACGCGGTGCCCGGGTCTGTGTTGGCGGCCGTCGCGACCGAGAGCACCGCACCGACCGAGTCCGGGACGAAGAACGCGTCGCTGATCGCGTGCGTAGACGAGTCGACGGCCACCACACATGTCATCTCCTGCCCATCGGCGAATCGGATGCCGAGAAGCACTTCCTCGTCGCCGCCGAGGACATGGGTCTTGCACACGACGCGGTGCACCGCGGTCCGGCCCAGGTCGGCCAGCCAGGCGGGTAGCCGGTCGCGGCGAGCTTCGGCCACCTTTCGGCAGCGGAGCGCGACCGCGCCGTCGTCACTGCACATCGCACCGAGGCCGGCCAGGATCGCCGTGCTCTCCCGCCCCTGGACGCCGATGAACGAGTCGACGAGTTCGTCGAGGGTCGGGGGCTTCTCCCCTGACTCCGGCGCCACGGGCAGCGGGGTGGTGGCCAGGATCAGCGTGCTCACCAGCCACAGGAATTCGATCGGATGGTCGCCGTCGAGCGCATCGCGAACGGCACCGATGAGCGGTTCTTCTTCTACCGCCACGGGTCGGCCCGCCCGCAGCACTTCGACAGCACGCTGCCCGCGTCCCCGACATGTCCACCGGGGCGGGTCGAGCGAACACCCTGCATCATCGACTCCTGTGTCCCGGCCGCACTCCTCGACGATATCGGTGGCGCCGCCTCAGGTCACATCTCGATGACACGCTGGATAAACGCCGCCGCAGCCGCATGACCTTCAGGATGCCGACAGCGGGTACGGCGGATCCCCCACCCCGCTGAGCATCAACTGGCCGGAGGGAATCTTTTCCACGAGGTGCACTGTGGCGCAGCGGTTTTCGATCCACAGCTGCGCGGTGGTGCCCGCCCGGAGTTGGTCGGGGGCACCGTAGGCCAGCCCCTGCCAGTGATACCGACCGTCGACCGGATTCAGGTGACCGGCCAGCCGCACCCGCACCGGAGTCCGCACTCCGGCGACGTCGAGTTCGGCGGCACCGTCGAAGACTCCGTCCGCGTCGACGGTCACAGGAATCCGCTCCGCTGCCACATGCGGCGCCCGAGCCGGCTCATCAGCCCGACTTCTTCGAGGAACGCGGCCAGCGGCGCGAAGCCCATGCGCTGGATCTCGCGGAAGTGCGGGTTGGCGCGGGCCTGCCGGCGGGCCTCGAGGGGGTCGAGTCCGGCGCGCCGGTACACGGCCGGCTGGGTGAACAGGTAGCGGTAGAACGGTCCGCCCGCGCCGTGGATCGTCGCGAGTAGATAACGGTTGACCGGCCGCATCCCCGGTACGTCGCGGCGGGCGCCGTCGCGGGCGAACTGGATGTGGCGCGCTTCCTCGGTGACGTGGATTCGCATGACGCGTCGCACGATCGGCTGCACCTCCTCGTCGTCGAGGATCTGGCGTTGCAGCGCGTCGAAGATCTCCTCCCCCACCAGCGCCGCGATCCACAGCACCGACTTCTGGAAGACCAGCGGCAGGCCGTTGATGATCATGCGCTGATACCGCTTGGGCCGGAACGCTTCCCCGCCGACCGCGGCGATGGTGCGGCCGAACATGACCATGTGGCGGGTCTCGTCGCCCAGCTCGGTGAGCGAGTAGTGGGTCGACGCCGACGTGACGTCGGCGTGCATGAGCCCGCGCAGCAGCGCCTGGTTGAGGATGTTCTCGAACCACACCCCGGCCGAGAGCAGGTTGACGAACTCGAGGCGGGACAGCTCGATCTGCTGCTCGCGGGTCATCTGTTCCCACATCGGCGTGCCGTACAGCGACACCACGCGCGGCGGAAGGAAGAACTTGTCGGGCACGACCGGCGTCTCCCAGTCGATGTCGACGACGGGCGCGTAGGACTTCTTGGCCGATCCGCGCAGGAGCCGGTCGGCGAAGTCGTCCCGGCTGGGCGGCTTGGCCGCGGACCGCGCCTGATTGATGGTGCCGGCCATGCGGACCTCCTGTTGATGGCGGCGTCTTCGGACGCCGGGAGCCATGTGAACTGAAGATACATTCTTGGTTCGTTTGTATCAATGGTCCCCGACCTGCCTCTACACTGCGGTGGTGAAGTACAGCGGCCTGCTCGCCAAAGCGGTGCAGCGCTTCGGCGCGCCGACCGCAGAAGGCAACGCCGAACGCATCCTCGACGCCGCACTCAAACAGTTCGAGCTGCTGGGCATCCGCCGCTCCACCGTCGAGGACATCACCCGGCGTTCCGGGCTGGCCCGGGTGACCCTGTACCGCACCTTCGCCAACAAGGACGCCATCGTCGAGGCGGTGCTGCTGCGCGAACTCGAACGGTTCCTGTCCGATCTGGCGGCCGAGGCCGGTGGCTACGCCGAGGCAGAGGACAAGCTGGTCGAGGGGTTCGTGTTCACCCTGACCACACTGCGCAACCATGCACTGCTGCAACGGTTGCTGGCCACCGAACCCGAGGCGGTGCTGCCGTTCCTGACCGTGGAGGGCGACGGCGTGGTGCGCACCGCGTCGTCGTTCCTGGCGCATCAGCTGGCCGTGGCGCTGCCCGACGACCCCCGCACCCAGCTCGAGCTGCTCGAGGTCGCCGAGGTGACCGTCCGCGTCATCGTGTCGTTCCTGCTGACACCGTCACAGAACGTCGCCCTCGGTGACGACGACGCCGCCCGGTCGTTCGCGCGCCGCTACCTCGTCCCGCCTCTGCTGGGGTTGACGAACTAGCCGACGGTCCACCGGAGGCGGAAATAGCCGGCGCGACGTTGTGCGTTGCGCTGGGCATGAGCCCGTCGACAGGCGACATCTCCCAGTTCGGCCCGAACGCCCCGGGCTACACCTGGGTCTCCGCGCAGGACATCCCGGCCCGAGAACCCTTCCCCGGTATCAGGGTGAAGTTGTTGTGGGAGGGCGACGACGGCGCCAAGGCCGTCGTCACCGAGATCGCAGCGGGAGCCGTCTTCGGCAAGGAAGACCACCACTCGTCGGGGCCCGAGGAGGTCTACGTCGTCTCCGGTGTCTTCAACGACGGCGTCCGGGACTACCCGGCCGGCACGTTCCTGCACGCTCCGGCGGGTTCCTGGCACGTGCCGCAGTCAGAGCAGGGATGCGTGTTGTTCCTCTTCTACCCGCGCGGCTGAGCGCGCCGCATCAGGCCGACGCCGCGGGCTCCCGCGCCTTTTCGGCCATGTCGGAGAACTCGCGCTGGATCTCCTCGTCCTCGCGGGCCGTCACCAGCGAGACGGCGACGGCGACGACGAGACACGCGAGGAAGCCGGGAACGATCTCGTACATCGCGCTCGACAGCGCCTCGGTCTGGCCCCAGACGCCGACCACGACGGCGCCGGCGATCATGCCGGCGATCGCACCGGCCGAGGTGAGCTTGCGCCAGAACAGCGACAGGATGATCAGGGGCCCGAACGCGGCGCCGAAGCCCGCCCAGGCGAAGCCGACGAGGTCGAGGATCGTCCCGTCCGGGTTCAGCGCCAGCAAGACCGCCACCACCGCGACTGTCAGCACGCCGAGCCGACCGTAGGTGACCAGCCGCTTCGGGCTGGCCTCCCGGCCGAACGCGCGGTAGATGTCCTCGACCAGCGCCGAGGAGCACACGATGAGCTGCGACGAGATCGTCGACATGATGGCCGCCAGCACCGCGGCGAGCACGACGCCCGCGACGAAGGGATGGAACATGACCTGCGCCAGCTGCAGGAAGACCGTCTCGGGGTTGTCCAGGGTCACGCCGTCGCGGAAGAAGTACGCCAGCCCCGCGAAGCCGGTGGTGATCGCCCCCACGGAGGTGAGGATCATCCAGCTGATCCCGATCCGACGACCGGCCTTGGCGTCGGCTGCGGAGCGCATCGCCATGAACCGGACGATGATGTGCGGCTGCCCGAAGTAGCCCAGGCCCCAGGCCGCCGCCGACACGATGGCGAGGAAACTGCCCCCGAAGAACAATGAGGTGCGGTGGATCTCGTCGCCGGGGTTGGCGGCGTTGTGCGCGGCGTCGGCATCCTGGACCAGATTGACCATCTCGCCCGGTCCCCCGATGGCGATGATCGTGACGACGGGAATGGTCACCAGAGCGGCGAACATCAGCAGCGCCTGCGCGACGTCGGTGAGCGACGCGCCCAGAAAACCACCGAACAGCGTGTAGCACAAGGTGACTCCGGCGACCAGCAGCATGCCGACGAGGTAGGTCGACCCGAACGAGGTCTCGAAGAACACTCCACCGGCGACCATGCCGGAGGACACGTAGAACGTGAAGAAGACCAGGATGATCGTGCCGGCCGCGATCCGCAGGACATGGGACTTGTCGCGCAGCCGGTTCTCGAAGAAGCTCGGTACGGTGATCGAGTTGTTGGCGATCTCGGTGTAGGCGCGCAGTCGCGGCGCGATGAACTTCCAGTTCAGCCAGGCGCCGATCACCAGGCCGATCACGATCCAGGACTCGACCAGACCGGACGCGTAGATGGCTCCGGGGACGCCGAGCAGCAGCCACCCCGACATGTCCGAGGCGCCCGCCGACAACGCGGCGACCGGCGGGGTGAGTTTGCGGCCGCCGAGCATGTAGTCGTCGAGGTCGCTGGTCCGGCGGAAGGCGTAGAAGCCGATCGCGAGCATCAGGACGAAGTACAGAGCGATCGCGACCATCTGAAACGCGGTGTCGGACATGGCTTTCCCGTTCCGTCGAGGTTGCGGCGAGGTGCTCGCCGTTTCGATCATGAAAGCAGGACGGCCACCTGAACGTCTTGGTTGATCGTATTTGAAACGGGGTCGTTGTTTGTCCGGTTCGACAGAGCACTCGGGTGGGCCTGAGAGCTTATGGTCCCAACGGTCAGTTCGCGTCGTCGAATCTCTGCCGCGCCGCGGCGATATCGCGTTGATGCTCTTCGGTCCAGCGGACCAGCGGCTGCACGGTCTCGTGCAGGGTGCGCCCCAAATCGGTCAACTCGTAGTCGACTCGCGGCGGGACGACGGGATGGACGGTGCGCCGGACCAGTCCGTCACGTTCGAGCTGACGCAACGTGACGGTGAGCATGCGCTGACTGACGCCGTCGATCATGCGCTTGAGCTCGGTGAATCGCATGGAGCCGTCGTCGAGCAGGGCTATGACGAGCAGGGACCACTTGTCGGCGATGCGGTCGAGGATCTGCCGGACCTCACAGTCCTCGCGCCGGTCCCATTGAAAGGCGTCCGGGCAGCAGTCGGTTACCTGCGGGGTACCGACTGACTTCAAAGTGCCTTCTTCCGCCATCGCTCCATGGTGCCTGATGATGTGGTCAGTTACCAATAGGAACCGAAGGTGGACATATGGGCTCGGTCGACGCGACGACAACATCCCGGATTCACGCGGCGTTGCTGCTCGCAACGCTGTGCGGGGCGGCCTTTCTGGAGGGCATCGACATCGCGATGTTCAACATCGCACTGCCCACCATCCGGCAGGCGCTCGACCTGCCGACCGTCGAGTTGCAGTGGATCGTCAGCGGATACGTGATCGGCTACGGCGGGTTCATGCTGCTCGGCGGACGCACCGCCGACGTCTACGGCCGACGACGGGTGTTCCTCACGGCCCTGGTCATCTTCATCGCGGTGTCGGCGCTGGGCGGTGTCGCACCCAACGGGATGACGGTGATCGCGGTGCGGGTGATCACCGGTATCGCCGCGGCCTTCTTGATGCCGGCCGGCCTGGCGATAATCACCACGAGTTTCACCGAAGGGCCGCAACGGGACCGGGCCGTGCTCATCTACGCCGGTCTCGGTGCGGCGGGTTTCTCGCTCGGCCTCGTCGCGGGCGGTCTACTGACCACCTTCGGTTGGCGGTGGGTTTTCTTCGCGCCGGTCGCGCTCGCCTCCGCGGTGCTGCTGCTTGCGCTCCCGTTGATCCCACGCGACCCCGTGACCGCCCGCCGATCCCTTGATCTGCCGGGGGCCGTGCTCATCACCGGCGCCGTGGTCCTCACCGTGACGGCGATCGAGAACGTATCTCACGGAACGGCTTTCGGGTCGGTGTCGCTCGGTGTCTTCGCGCTGGCGCTCTTCGTGGGGTTCGCCGCCCGGCAGCGCACCGCCGCCGAACCGTTGGTGCCGCTGTCGCTGCTGCGGCCGGGCCCGCAGGTCAACGCCTACCTCGGCGCCGGCTGCCTAGCCGCCGGTTTCATGGGCTTCCAGTTCATCGTGGTGCTCTACCTGCAGGAGCTGCGGGGCTGGTCGGCGCTGACCACCGCGCTGGCACTGCTGGTCGTCGCGATCGACGCGATCCTGGCGCCTACCCTCACCCCAGTCCTGGTGCGCCGCTTCGGTCTGTGGCGCGTCATCGCGGTCGGCATGACGTTCGCGGCCGGGTCGTTCCTGCTGTTCCTCGGGGTGGAACGGGATTGGGCGTATCTGAGCATGTTGCCCAGCCTGCTGGCGCTGGGCATCGCGTTCACGCTGGCCTACGGGCCGTTGACCATCGCCGCCACCGACGGTGTCGAGGAGGCCGCGCAGGGCATGACCAGCGGCCTGCTGTACACGACGTTCCAGTTCGGCGCCGCGATCGGGCTGGCTGCGACCACCGCGGTTCAGGTCGCGGCGATGGCTGCCGGTGTCGATCAGCTCGACTCGTACCGGTTGGCGTTGGTGGTGCCGGTCATCCTCGGCGTGGTCGGTGTCGCGGTGGCGCTGCCACGTGCCTTGCGTACCCCGGAGAAATGCGCGGGCGGGTAGCTCGCGGGGGTCGTCCCGAATCCGTGGTCGGGCTTGGAAACGGCCCCTGCAATGTCTACGAGGGCCGTTCACATGAAAACGGCCCCCGGAGTTTCCTCCGGGGGCCGTTTCATCTAGTAGCGGGGACAGGATTCGAACCTGCGACCTCTGGGTTATGAGCCCAGCGAGCTACCGAGCTGCTCCACCCCGCGACGGGCAAAAGCTAGGTTACCCAAGGGCTGCCAAGGGTCCAAATCGCCTGTTCACGCCCGCTCGTTGGCCCCGCGAGCGCGCGCAAATGCACGCGCAATGGCGGCGTGTCCAGGGACAAACACGCGCGCTCGCGGAACAAGGGGACCAGAGCTGCCGGCTGGGGCTACCGGCTGGGGCTTCCGGCTGGGGCTACCGGCGGAGGGCGTGGTTGGCGGCGAGGACGCGCGCGGGGTCGTAGCGGTCGGCCAGGGCGGCCAGCCAGTGCAGCGTGTCCGGGTCGTACACCCGCGACGGACGTGCCGGGTCGTGGGACGGAGCGAAGTTGGGCATCTGTCCCCCGGTGGCCCAGGGCGCGACGGCGCCACAGATCGCGCTGGCGTGGTCCACGACCGCCCCAGCGATCTCGGGCGCCAGCGCACCGATGATTGCCAGCGAGAAGGCCGCGTGGCGGTGACAGAAGGCACCGCGGTGCTGCGGCGGACGGGCCAGCGCTCCCCCGAGCAGCCGCAGCTCCACGATCACCTGCACCGAGCCGGAGCCCGGACCGGCGACGGCCAGCAGCGCGTCGACCGCCTCGGCAGGCAGCCCGGTCAGCAGCGCCTGATCCTCGTGGACCGGCATCGGATCCACCGGGTCGGCGTGGACGGCGCCGATCGCCCCGTACGGCAACACCCCGATGCCGTCGAGCACCGGCGTCGCGACCGCCCGCATCGGCGCCAGCAGCCGCTCGGCGTCCGCGAAGTCGCCGACCGCGCTGTAGCGCACCGCCACGGTCATGCGGCCGGCCAGCGGCTCGGGAACCCCGGGCAGTGGCGGCAACTGCATGATCGCGATCGACGTGTTCACCGACTCCGGCAGCGTCGCGCTCCAGGTGCGCCAGGCGTGCAGCACGACCGAGGCGTCGGCCCCGTCGAAATAGACAGCGCCGCCGTAGAATTCGGGCACCGGGACCAGGTCGATCTCGACCGCGGTGACGATGCCCAGCACCGCCTTACCGCCGCGCAAACCCCAGAACAGGTCGGCGTTCTCGTGGGGCGTGGTCCGCAGCAGCCGCCCGTCACCGGTGACCACGTCGAAGGCACGAACGTGGTCGGCCGAGAGCCCGAATGTCCGCACCAGCGGACCGATTCCACCACCGGTGAGGTAGCCGACCACGCCGACGCCCGGCGCCGAGCCGCACAGCGGCGCCAGGCCGTGCGCTCCGGCGGCGTCGAGGACGTCCTGCCACCGCGCCCCGGCACCCACCCGCGCGGTGCGGCTGCGCGGGTCGACCTCGACGTGCTTCATGGCGGCGGTCACCACCAGGATCGTGTCCGCGCCGATGCCGACCGCGCCGTGGCCGGTCGCCTGCACGGTCACGGTGAAGCCGTGCGCACCGGCGAACCGGACGGTGGCGGCGACGTCGTCGGGCGTGGTGGCCAGCACCACCGCAGCCGGGGTGACCGGTGCGGCCAGGTTCCACGGCTGGCACCGCTCGTAGCCCGGTTCGCCGGGCAGGGCGACGTGCGTGGCGACCTGCTCGCGCAGGCCGGACAGGGCCTCCCGGCACGTCACGTCGGTCGGAGTGGTCATCAGGGTCCTTTCAGCGGGCTTCGTGTTGGGAGAAGCATCGCCGAGCAGACTTGGATACGCCTTGGAAGCGCGATTTAAGAAACTCTTATGTGTGCAGGTTCACCACAGTTGTGGTGCGACTTCCGTCAGAAGACACCGATGCTGGCTACCTGTGGCGCTCGGTGGCCAGCCCCCGGGCGGCTGACGCCACCGCGATCATGCCGAGGGCCTCCGCGTCGGCCGCCAGCGCTTCGGCCGCCCGGTTCCGCTCGGGCGTGGGATCGGTCAACTCACACTCGAGCAGCCGGCAGCGAAGCACCGTCGGCAGCCCGCCGGTGCGCTCGGCGATCGCGCGGGCGACCGCAAGGTCCCGGCGCGCCCCCACACGGTCTCCGCACAGTGCCCGTAGACGCGCGGTCGCCAGACTCACCGGACCCGCCACGCCGACCTGTCCGATGGCCGCGATCCGGTCGCCGAACGGCTCGAGGTCGGCGAGCAGGGGTTCGGCGTACTCCCGGAGCCGGTGCTCGGCCACCAGATGAGCCAGCAGCGTCAGATGCCCGAGCGTCGGCCACACGTGGACGTGGCGGTGCTGATCCAGCCATGTCTGCACCACCGTGGCGGCTTCCTGACGCGCCGCGGGCCCGGTGGCCAGTGTGAGGACACCGGTCCGGACCACGTTGACCATCCCCGCGCCGCCGGACGCTTCGCGCAGGATTCCGTCCAGCCAGTCGGGGTTGACGGGACCGCCCTTCTCCCGTAGCAGCGTCGCGGTGGCCAGCATGCCGCTGCCGGCCTCGTAGAGCTCGGTCTGCTCGTGGACGTGCGCCGCGATCGCGTGATGGCGTTCGGCCTCGGCGAAATCGCCGGTCCACACGGCGAGTACCGCTTCCATCCACCGCAGCTGCGCCCGCAGCACGGGAAGCTTGAGTTCCTCACTGCCGGCGATGCCTTTGCGCAGATGCTTCCGGACCGTGTCGACGTCGCCGAGATTCATCGCCGCCATCGTCGCCACCGAATGCACGATCACGGCGTCTTCGCGGGATCGGCTGTGGCGCAGGCTATTCAGGCGGTCAGCCCAGGCCAGCGATGCGCGACTGTGGGTGGCGACCCCCGAATAGGTGATCAGCCGGGCCATCAGCACATCCGCAGTGACGTCGGGGTCGTCGGCGTCCGCGGCCAGTCGCTCGGCCTCCTCCAGCAGCCCGGCGACCACATCGGGACTCGGGTGGTAGCAGTGCCCCACCGCCAGTGCGGAGCGCACCCTGGCCCCGGCGCCCGGTTCACCGTCGGCCATCGCGGCGGCACGCTCCAGGAACGCGATCAGTTCGCCCGGCTCCCGCCCCGGCGCCAGCCAGGGCCAGCCTCCGCTGGCGCGTAGCAGCGCGCTGGCCACCCGTCCGGCGGTCCTGACCCGTCCGGTCCGCAGCGCCTCGCCCAGATAGCGCTGGACGTTGTCGAGCACCAACTGTCCACGCCCGGCACGTGAGTGCGCCTCGAGCAGTTCCACCGTCAGCGCGTCGCGTTCCTCGTCGTCGCGCGCGGAGGACGGCAGGCGGTCGTAGGCATCCAGCGCCGCTTGCCACCACCGGGCCGCGATGTCCGAACTCCATTGCGCGGTGGCGTGTTCGGCCGCGACCCGGCACGCCTGCACGACCGTGTCCGGCTCCACCAGAGGCTGCGCCGCCACCAGATGCTGCGCCCGCCAGGTCGGCGCTTCGGGAAGCGCGCTGTCGGCCAGCACTTCCGCGACCTTGGCGTGCACGCGGCGGCGCCGCAACGCGGGCATCCCGGTGAGCAGCTGTTCGCGCAGCAGCCCGTGCGCGAACACGTAGCCGTCGCCGGTGTGCGCGGCGACCACGATACGTTCGTCGGCGGCGGCGTCGAAATAGTCTGCCAGCGTGTCGAAGTCGAGCT
The DNA here is from genome assembly GCA_050205485.1 of Mycolicibacterium vaccae. Lineage (GTDB taxonomy): Bacteria > Actinomycetota > Actinomycetes > Mycobacteriales > Mycobacteriaceae > Mycobacterium > Mycobacterium vaccae_A. The sequence continues at coordinate 26,872 of JBNMQW010000012.1, forward strand.
GTGTGGTCTGCGCCAGCAGCGGGACGGTGATGGAGTCCATGACGTCCCCGATGACGGCGGCCGCGCGCAACATCTGCAGCACCGCGGGTTCCAGCCCGGCCAGCCGTCGCTCGAGCACCGACCGCACCGCATGCGGAATCTCGGAGCCGGCCCGTTCGGTGCGCGGCAGGCGGGCGTACTCCGAGACGAAGAACGGATTGCCGCCGGTGCGGGCGGCCAGTTCGGCGGCCTCGGCGTCGGTCACCGTGTCCTCGGCGACCGCACAGGCCAGTGTCTGCACGTCCGTCGAGGACAGTGCGGGCACGGTGATGTGCCGGTTGTCCTCGCCGCGCGCGACACTGCTGAGCAGTCGCGCCACCTCTGGGGTGTGCTCGCCGTCGCGCACGGTGACGATCATCAGCACGGGGCGGTCCCGCAACCGGGCCGCGATGTAGGCCAGACAGGCCGCCGAGGCGCTGTCAGCCCACTGCACATCGTCGATCACCACCGCCAACAACCGCGGCGCAGCCTCCAGCAGGCGCTGGACGCGCTCGTAGACAAGGAATCTCGCGGTGTCCGGATCGGCGTTGACCGGGGACTCCAGCACCTCGTCGGCGTCACCACCGAGTGCGCGCACCAGATCCCGCATCGGCCACCACGGCGGGGTGGCGCGCTCGTCGGGGCAGCTGACCCAGGCGACGTCGCCGCCGCGCGCCGCGGCCAGCCCGGCCACCTCCTCGGCGAGCCGGGTCTTCCCGATCCCCGGTGGACCGGACAGCACCAGCCAACGCGTCGCACCGGCCGCCGCCCGTGCCAGCGCCTCGGTGGCCCTGGCCAGCTCGCGCTCTCGTCCCACCAGCGGCGCGCGCCGGGGACCCACCTCGACCGGTGGCGGCGCGGCGGGCGCGGCGTCCGGCTGCGTCAACGGTGCCGCGCCGGTCCACTCCGGCGACCGTGGCCATCCCGACAGCTCCGGCGCCTGCCGCAGCACCGCGGTCTGCAGCTCCCGCAACTCGGGGCCCGGCTCCAGCCCGAGCTCCTCATCCAGCATCCGCGCGTGCCGCGCGTAGACCTCCAGTGCCTCCGCGGCCCGACCGGCCCGATACAGCGTGACCATCTGCAGCCGAGCGCCCCGGTCGGCCAGCGGCTCCAGTTCGCGCAGCCGCGAGACGTCGGTCAGCGCGGCGGCCACCTTGCCGAGCGCGAGCAGCGCCATCACCTTGCTCGCCAGACATTCGGTCCGCATCTCGGCGACCCGCGCGGCATCCTCCCGCGCCCAGTCCGCGTCGCCGAGATCCTCCAGCAGGGCGCCGCGCACCAGCGCCAACGCCGCATCGGACTCGGCCAGCGCGTCCTCCCAGCGCTCCTCCTCGACCGCCGCCACCGCACGACCGCAGCCGGAGGTGAACACCGTCAGGTCGACGTCGTCCGGTTCCACGTCGAGGTAGTAACCGGGCGGCTGGCGCACGATCGGCGAGGCGGTCGGCGAATCCCGTAGCGCCCGGCGCAGATTCGAGATGTAGACCTGCAGGCTCGCCGTCGCCGCGGCCGGTACGGCGTCACCCCACACCGCGTCGGCGAGCCGGTCGGTCGACACCACGCGCCTCTGCGCGAGCAGCAGTGCCGCCAGCACCGCGCGCTGCTTGCGCGGTCCGATATCGATCGCGCTCCCCCCGTGGACCACCTGCAGCGGTCCGAGCAACCGGTATCGCACCCCCGTGCGCGGACGCTACTCGGCCGACTGGAAGTCGTTCATCGCGTCGTCGAGGCGTTGCAGCGCCTCGCCGTACTGCGCGAAGTCACCGCTGCGTTGTGCCTCCCGCACCGCGTCGAGCGCCGTGTTGACCTCCTGCAGCGCGGCCGCCTTGGCACCCGACAGCTGCGTCGGTCCCGACGGCACCGCCGCCGCGGGCGGCTGCTGCGGCTGCTGCTCCGGCGCCTGACCCGGGCGGGCCGGTGGTGCCGCAGCAGGCTGCTGCTGGTTGTTGGCCGGGGGCCGCTGCTGGGCCGCCTGGCCGGCGGCCGGCGGGTTGGTGGGCGCCGGGCCGGTCGCGGTGGCGTCGGCGCCGGGGCCGAACAGGTCGGTCAGCGCGTCACGAACCGTCGGGCCGTAGCCGATCTTGTCGTTGTACATCATCGCCACGCGGATCAGGCGCGGGTATGACGACGCCGCGTCGGTGTTGCCCGGCGATGCGTAGACCGGGGCGACGTAGAGCAGGCCGCCCGGGCCGACCGGCAAGGTCAGCAGGTTGCCCCACCGGATCCGGTTCTGGTTGTCGCGGCCGATGACACCGAGGTCCTGGGACACGGCGGTGTCGGTGCTGATCGCGTTGAACGCCAGCTTCGGACCGTTGACCTGACCCGGGATCGTCAGCACGTTGATCTGACCGTAGGTGTCCGGGTCGGAGCTCGCGCTCATGAACGCGGCCAGGAAGTCACGCCGGAACCGGTTCATCGCGCTGGTCAGCTGGAACGAACCCGCACCGTTCTCCGCCGCGAGATCCTTGGCGACGATGTAGTACGGCGGCTGGAAGCTGCTCGCCGTCGGATTCGGATCCAGCGGCACGTCCCAGAAGTCCGACGTCGAGAAGAACGTCACCGGATCATCGACGTGATACTTGGCCAGCAGTGCGCGCTGCACCTTGAACAGGTCCTCGGGATAGCGCAGGTGCTCCTGCAGCTCGGGGCTGATGTCCGCCTTCGGCTTGACCGTGTCGGGGAAGACCTTCATCCACGCCTGCAGCACCGGGTCCGATTCGTCCTGGGCGTAGAGCGTCACGGTGCCGTCGTAGGCGTCGACGGTGGCCTTGACCGAGTTGCGGATGTAGGACACCTGCTTGTCGGGCTGCAGCCGGTTCAGCGCCACCTCGTTGGAGTCGACCGTGGCCGAGGACAGGGTCGTCAGCTCGGAGTACGGGTAGTTGTCCAGCGTGGTGTAGCCGTCGATGATCCACACGATCCGTTCGTTGACGATCGCCGGGTAGACCGTGGTGTCGGTGGTCAGCCACGGGGCCACCGCCTCGACCCGTTCGGCCGGGTCGCGGTTGAACAGGATCTTGCTGTTCTCGCCGATGACGTTGGAGAACAGGAAGTTGCGCTCGGCGTACTTCGCGGCGAACACGCTGCGGGTGAACCAGTTGCCGATCGGGACGCCGCCCTCACCGGTGTAGGTGTAGTTGCGGGTCTCGACGTTGTTCTCGTAGTCGTACTCGCGCGGCGGACCGTTCTCGCCGACGATCGCGTAGTCGGCGGTGGTGTTCGCGATGACCGGGCCGTAGTAGATGCGTGGCTGCGCCAGGGGCGCCGGTCCGGGCTGGATCACGTCACCGTTGGCTCCGACCACGCTGGCCAGGAACTCCGGATACCCGCCGTTCTGGTTCGGGTCGTTGGCCACCCCGCGGACGGTGTTCGCCGGGGAGGCGATGAACCCGTTGCCGTGGGTGTAGACCGAGTGGCGGTTGATCCAGTCGCGCTGGTTGTCGATCAGCCGGTCGGGGTTGAGCTCACGCGCGGCGACGACGTAGTCGCGCAGGTTGCCGTCGGCGTCCCGGTAGCGGTCCATGTTCAGCTGGTCGGGGAAGAAGTAGAAGTTCTTGCCCTGCTGGAACTGCGTGAACGCGGGGCTGACGATGTTGGGGTCGAGCACCCGGATGTTCGAGGTGGTCGCGCGGTCGGCGGCCACCTGCGCGGCGGTGGCCGCGGCGTTGCCCGGGTAGTCGCGGTAGGTCACCACGTCGTCTTCCAGGCCGTAGGCCTGTCTGGTCGCCGCGATACTGCGACTGATGTACTCGCTCTCCTTCTGCGCAGCGTTCGGCCGGACGCTGATCTGCTCGACCACGAGCGGCCAGCCGGCCCCGATCACCAGCGAGGACAGCAGCAGCAGGACCACGCCGATGGCCGGGATGCGCAGATCGCGCAGCACCAGCGCCGAGAACACCGCCGCGGCGCAGATCACCGCGATCGCGACCAGGATCAGCTTGGCCGGCAGCACCGCGTTGATGTCGGTGTAACCGGCGCCCGTGAACGGCTTGCCGCCGCGGGTGTTGCTGAGCAGTTCGTAGCGGTCCAGCCAGTAGGCCACCGCCTTGAGCAGGATGAACAGACCCACCAGCGAGATCAGCTGGATGCGCGCGGCGCGGCTGAGCGCACCGGTGCGGCCGGACAGGCGGATGCCGCCGAACAGGTAGTGACCCAGCAGGTTCGCCGCGAACGCCAGGAAGGTGGCGACGAACAGGTAGGTCAGCACCAGCCGCCAGAACGGCAGGTCGAACGCGTAGAACCCGAGGTCGATGCCGAACTGCGGATCCTGGATACCGAAGCTGCCGCCGTGCAGGAACAGCTGCACGCGGTCCCAGTAGCTCTGCGCGACCAGGCCGGAGAGCAGGCCGATGAACACCGGCACCCCGATGCCGATCAGGCGCAGCCGCGTCATCACCGCGGTGCGGTAGCGCGCCACCGGGTCGTTGGGACCGGCGGTGGGTACGAACACCGGACGGGTGCGGTAGGCCAGGGCCAGCGCCGCGAACACGACAGCGCCGATGAACACCGCCACCACCAGGAAGATCACCAGGCGTGTCACCAGCTGGGTGGTGAACACCGAGCGGTAGCCGAGCTCGCCGAACCACAGCCAGTTGACGTAGGTGTCGACCAGCCGGGGACCCAGCAGCAACAGCAGCACGACCACGACCGCGATCGCGATCAGAACCCGGCTTCGTCGCGTCAGATTCGGCATTCTCGCCGCGGGCCGCATACCCACTCGGTTACTCCAGTTCTCACTTGAATGTTCACTGCCAGCATGTTCGAACAGATGGCCGCGCACGCTCCGAGCGCAGGCTGTTGGGCATCACTCTACGCACCGGCACGGACGCGGCGGGTCAGCAGCGGGGCGGATCTCCCCCGGCGGTCAACACCCGCAGCGAATCCACCGCCTGCTCCAGGGTGTCGACGGTGAGCAGGTCGATGCCGTCGGTGTCGGCGGTCTTGGCCTCGGCGCAGTTCTCGGCCGGGACCAGGAAGACCGTCGCACCGGCGTCCTCGGCCGCGGCGATCTTGTGCCCGATCCCGCCGATGGAGCCGACCTTGCCGTCCCCGGTGATGGTGCCGCTGCCGGCGACGAACTTCCCGCCGTTGAGGTCGCCGGTGGTCAGCTTGTCGACCACCGCGAGGCTGAACATCAACCCGGCGGACGGGCCGCCGATGTTGGCGAGGTTGAAGCTGACGGTGAACGGCGCCCACGGGGCGTCGAGCACGCCCACCCCGACGAACCCCTGCGGGCGGTCCGGGTGCTCGCCGAGGGTGATCTCGACGCTGCCCGCCGGGGCGTTCTTGCGGCGGTAGTCGATGACGACGGTGTCCCCGGGCTTGGTGTCCTTGAGCAGGGCCTGGAACTCCTCGAGGGTGGCGACGGGCTTGTTGTTCACCCCGTCGATCGCGTCGCCGGACTGCAGCTTGCCCTGCGACGGGCCCTTCTCGTCGACGTTGTCAACCGTGACCGCCATCGGATACTTCAGGTAGTGCAGGGCCGCGTACTCGGCGCTGTCCTCGGACTTGCGGAAGTCGCGGGTGTTGGCCTCGTTGATCTCCTCCCGGCTCTTGTCCGGCGGGTAGACCAGTTCGCGCGGGATCACCTGATCGCGCCCCGACGCCCAGAACAGCAGGGCCTGCCCCAGGGTCAGGCCGTCCCGCTGGGAGACGGTGGTCATGTTCAGATGGCCGCTGGTGGGATGCAGGTCGGCGCCCTCGATGTCGACGACCTGCTTGCCGTCGACCTCGCCCAGCGTGTCGAACGTCGGGCCCGGGCCCAGCGCGACGTAGGGCACCACCACCACGGTCAGCAACACCCCGAAGACCATGATCGGCACCAGCGCGACGAGGAGGGTGGAAATCCGCCTGTTCACGCCGCCCACAGTAAAGGTCAGCGGGTGGGTTCACCGTGGCCAGATCCGCGGTTCACTCTCAGCGTGACCCGCAGCGCCGCACGGCCGCGACCCGGTGAGTACCGTTGAGGCCATGGCTGACCTGCCCTTCGGGTTCTCCGCCGGGGACGACCCCGAGCGCGACAAACGGAAGAACGACCCCGGCTCGGGAGCCGGGGGCGACCCCTTCGGCGGAGCCGGGGGCAACCCCTTCGGCGGTATCCCGGGCGGCGGTGAGTTCGACATGTCGCAGCTGGGCCAGATCTTCAGCAAGCTGGGCGAGATGTTCAGCGGTGCCGGGTCCGCGATGGCCACCGGCAAGGGCGGCGGCCCCGTGAACTACGACCTGGCGCGGCAGCTCGCGGCCAGCTCGATCGGCTTCGTCGCACCCGTTCCCGAGCAGACGGCTTCCGCCATCGCCGACGCGGTGCGGCTGGCCGAGACGTGGCTCGACGGCGCCACCCCGCTGCCTGCGGGCACCACGCGCACCGTGGCGTGGACACCGACCGACTGGATCGACAACACCCTGCCGACCTGGAAGCGGTTGTGCGACCCGGTCGCCGAGCAGATCTCCACGGTGTGGGCGTCGGCGCTGCCCGAAGAGGCCAAGGCCATGGCCGGCCCCCTGCTGGCGATGATGACGCAGATGGGCGGCATGGCGTTCGGTTCCCAGCTGGGTCAGGCGCTGGGCAAGCTGTCCCGGGAGGTGTTGACCTCCACCGACATCGGGTTGCCGCTGGGTCCCCCCGGGGTGGCGGCGCTGATGCCCGAGGCCGTCGAGGCGCTGGCCGAGGGACTCGAGCAGCCGCGCAGCGAGATCGTCACCTTCCTCGCGGCGCGCGAAGCCGCGCATCACCGCCTCTTCAGCCACGTGCCGTGGCTGTCGGCGCAGTTGCTCAACGCCGTGGAGGCGTTCGCCAAGGGCACCAAGATCGACATGAGCGGCATCGAGGAGCTCGCGCAAGGCTTCGACCCGTCCGCGCTGGCCGACCCGGCGCAGATGGAACAGCTGCTCAGCCAAGGCATGTTCGAGCCCAAGGCCACCCCCGAGCAGACCGCGGCGCTGGAGCGCCTCGAGACGCTGCTGGCGCTGATCGAGGGCTGGGTGCAGACCGTCGTGTCCGACGCCCTCGGGGACCGGATCCCGGGCACCTCGGCGCTCAGCGAGATGCTGCGGCGACGCCGCGCAACAGGCGGGCCGGCCGAGCAGACGTTCGCCACCCTGGTCGGTCTGGAACTGCGGCCCCGCAAGATGCGTGAAGCCGCGCAGCTGTGGGCCAGGCTCACCGAGGCCGTCGGCGCCGACGCGCGCGACGCGGTGTGGCAGCACCCCGACCTGCTGCCCAGCGCTGCGGACCTCGACGAGCCCGCCGCGTTCATCGACCGGGTGATCGGCGGCGACACCAGCGACATCGACAGCGCGATCGAGCAGGCTCTCAACGAGGCCGAGAACGACTCCCGCCGGGACCCCGACGGGGGCGACAACCCGAGTTAGCCGCCAGTTCCCGGGAGCCTGTGGATAACCGGGTCGACCGGCCCAGCGGGCATGCCACTGTCGTCATATGACGCGGTATGCCCTCAACCCGGCGACGCCCGTGCTGTCCCGTCCCGACGGGTGCGTGCAGGTCGGCTGGGATCCGCGCCGGGCCGTCGTGCTGCGGCCCGCCGACGGTCTGCCCCCGACGGTCCTCGTCGAGCTGCTGCGGGCGCTGCAGTGCGCCGCGACGGTGTCGGATCTGCAGGGTCGGGCCGCCGTCCACGGCGTCGACGCCGACACCGTCACCGGCCTGGTCGACCATCTGCTGTCCGCCGGAGTGGCGACCACGGCCACCCCGCCGCGCACCGCGTCCACCTCGATCCGGGTGCACGGCGAGGGACCGCTGTCGGACCTGCTGGTCAACTCGCTGCGCTGCAACAACATTCGCATCAGCCACACCAACATGACCCACGCGTCGTCGGGGTCCGCCGATCTGGTGCTGCTGACCGACTATCTGGTGGCCGACCCCCGCGTGGTCCGTGACCTGCACGACGCCGGGGTGCCGCACCTGCCCGTACGGGTGCGCGACGGCACCGGGCTGATCGGACCGCTGGTGATTCCCGGCGTGACGAGCTGCCTGCGGTGCGCGGACATGCACCGCAGCGACCGCGACTCCGCCTGGCCCGCGGTGGCATCGCAGCTGTGTCAGACCGTCGGCACCGCCGACCGCGCGACCGTGCTGGCCACCGCCGGTCTGGCGCTCGGTGAGATCGACCGGGTGGTGCGCGCGCTGACCCACGACGGCAACGGACCGGCCCCTGTCCCGGCGACCCTGGACACCACCGTCGAGTTCGACGTCCGAACCGGTACGGTGACCGCCCGCCCCTGGTCCCGTCATCCGCAGTGCTCATGTTGACATCACGTGTTGCCAACTAGTTGGTCGAACCTCCCCGTCGTCATGGATGATGGACAGGTGAGTGACATCAAGCGAGGGCGCGCTGCGCGCAACGCAAAGTTGGCTTCACTGCCGGTCGGCATGGCCGGCCGCGCGGCGCTGGGGTTCGGCAAGCGCCTCACCGGCAAGTCCAAGGACGAGGTCAACGCCGAGTTGATGGACAAGGCCGCCCAGCAGCTGTTCACCGTCCTCGGCGAGCTCAAGGGCGGGGCGATGAAGGTCGGCCAGGCCCTCTCGGTCATGGAGGCCGCGATCCCCGAGCAGTACGGCAAGCCGTACCGCGAGGCGCTGACCAAGCTGCAGCGCGAGGCTCCGCCGCTGCCCGCACCCAAGGTGCACCGGGTCCTCGACCAGCAGTTGGGCACCAAGTGGCGGGAACGGTTCCAGTCTTTCGACGACACCGCGGTCGCCTCCGCGAGCATCGGCCAGGTGCACAAAGCGGTGTGGTCCGACGGCCGCATCGTCGCGGTGAAGATCCAGTACCCCGGCGCCGACGAAGCCCTGCGTGCCGACCTCAAGACGATGCAGCGCATGGTCGGGGTGCTCAAACAGCTCTCCCCCGGCGCTGACGTGCAGGGTGTGGTCGACGAGCTCATCGAGCGCACCGAGATGGAGCTGGACTACCGGCTCGAGGCCGACAACCAGCGCGCCTTCGCCAAGGCCTACGAGGGTGACCCGAAGTTCGTGGTGCCGAGGGTGGTGGCCAGCGCCCCCAAGGTCGTCATCCAGGAATGGATCGAAGGCGTCCCGCTGTCGCACATCATCCGCGAGGGCACCCAGGAGCAGCGTGACCTGATGGCCACGCGGATGTTCGAGTTCTGCAACGACGCACCGGGCCGTTTGGAGATGGTGCACGGAGACGCCCACCCCGGCAACTTCATGCTGCTGCCCGACGACAAGATGGGCGTCATCGACTTCGGCGCCGTGGCGCCGATGCCCGGCGGGTGGCCGATCGAACTCGGCCAGATGCTGCGCTACGCGGTGGACAAGAACTACGAGAAGTTGCTGCCCACCATGGAGCAGGTCGGCTTCATCCAGAAAGGCCAGCAGGTCTCCACGCGCGAAATCGACGACATGCTCAAGCAATACGTCGATCCGCTGGAAGTTCCGGTGTTCCACTACAGCCGCAAGTGGTTGCAGCGTATGACCACCCTGGAACTCGACAAGGCGGCCGGCCAGATCAAGACCGCCCGCCAGATGGACATCCCGCCCAAGCTCGCCATCCCGATGCGCGTGATCGCGTCGATCGTCGCCATCTCCTGCCAGCTCGACGCGCACGTCCCCACCCGCCGCATCGCCGAGGAGACTGTGCCCGGATTCGCCGACCCCGACGCCGGCTAGCGTCGGGGTCCGCGAAACTCAGGCTGCCACAGTCTCTTCGGCGCCTTCGGTGTTCTTGCGGGGTCGCCCGCGCGGCCGTTTGCGGGCGACGATCGTGCCACGCTCGAGGATCTCGCCGCCCCAGACGCCCCACGGCTCCTGGCGCTGCAACGCGGCGTCGAGGCACTCGCGGCGCAGCGGGCAGTCACCACACAACTGCTTGGCGCGTTCGAGGTCGCGGGGATCCTCGGCGAACCACAGGTCGGGATCGTCGACGTGACACGGTAACGCCACCTTTGTTGCATCGCATGTCGTCGAAGACATGTCCGGTCCTCTGCTTTCTCCGTCGTCGGTGTTCGGATGGGTGGTGTCTGGTGACGGGATCCGGTACCGGTGGCGGTGTGGCTGAAAACAAAACGGCCACGGATCCGTCTGATTGCGGGTCCGTGGCCTAGAGGCGATGGCTGGGTCTACCTAATGCAAACCCCTCACGGACGCGGCGATCGCGCGGGCGGCGCGACGCTTACGCGGCGCCGCGGCAGCGACAGCTGCAATGGCGATGGCGGGATGGGCCCCGGCGACAATGGGGGCACCGAACATGGCCCAAGCCGATACACCATTGGCGGCGTAAATGCTTTCCATGATCGCGGCACCCTCCTTTCGCACGTGTTCCTCGAGGCTAAACGGTATCAGCGCGAAGCCACAAGCCATTTTTGACCAGCCTTTTTGGCGCGATTTCGCGGTTTATTGGCGGTTCTTGACCAGTTCGAGGACGTCCGCCCCGTACTGCTCGAGCTTGCGGGCCCCGATACCGGGGATCGCGACCAGGGCCGCGTCGTCGGTGGGCAGCAGCTCGGCGATGGCGATCAGGGTGTTGTCGGTGAACACCACGTACGCCGGGACGCTCATCTCCTTGGATGTGCGAAGCCGCCAATCCTTGAGGTCGGCGAGCAGTTGTTCGTCGATGTCGGACGGGCACGTCTCGCAGCGGCGCAACATGATCGCCGCCGAGCTGGCCAGCGGAGCGTTGCAGATGCGGCAGCGCGGCGCCGGACCGCGCGCCTTGCGCGGCCGGCTGGGCGTCTCGTCGCGCTGGGATTGCGGTGCGATGCCGTTGAGGAAGCGCGACGGTCGACGGCCCTGGCGACCCCCGGGCTTGCGGGCCAGCGCCCAGCTGAGCGTCAGATGCACACGGGCGCGGGTGATTCCGACGTAGAGCAGGCGGCGCTCCTCTTCGACGGGTTCACTGTCGGGGCCGTGGCTGAGCGCATGCGAGATGGGCAGTGTGCCATCGGCCAGTCCCACCAGGAACACCGCATCCCACTCCAGGCCCTTCGCGGCGTGCAGGGAGGCCAGGGTCACGCCCTGCACGACCGGCGGGTGGCGCGAGTCGGCGCGCTGGCGCAACTCGGCCAGCAACGTCCGCAGGTCCAGCTGCGGACGCGCGGTGACCTCGTCGTCGACCAGTTCAGCCAGGGCGACCAGCGCCTCCCACCGGTCCCGCGCTTGCGTGCCCTGCGGCGCCTCGGCGGTCAGCCCCAGCGGTTCCAGCACCGCGCGCACCAACTCCGACAGTTGCGGCCCCACCGGCGGCTGGTCGTCACCGGCGACGCGGTCCGCCGTGCGCTGCAACGCCAGCAGCGCCTGGCGCACCTCTTGGCGGGTGAAGAAGCCCTCCCCGCCGCGCACCTGGAACGGGATGCCCGCCTCGGTCAGCGCCTCCTCGTAGACCTCGGATTGCGCGTTGATCCGGTAGAGCACCGCGATCTCCGACGCGGCGGTGCCGGATTCGATGAGCTTCTTGATCGCCGCAGCCACCGCGGCGGCCTCGGCCACCTCGTCCGGGTACTCCTTGAACTGCGGGTTGGGGCCGGGCGGGCGCTGACCGACCAGGTGCAGCCGACTGCCGGCCATCCGGCCGCGCGCGGCGGCGATGACGCGGTTGGCCAGCGACACCACCTGCGGGGTCGACCGGTAGTCGCGTTCGAGCCGGACCACCGCGGCGTCCGGGAAGCGGCGCGAGAAGTCCAGCAGGTAGCGCGGCGACGCACCGGTGAACGAGTAGATGGTCTGATTGGCATCGCCGACCACGGTCAGGTCGTCGCGGTCGCCGAGCCAGGCGTCGAGGACGCGCTGCTGCAACGGTGTGACGTCCTGGTACTCGTCGACGACGAAGCAGCGGTAGCGGTCCCGGAACTCTTGCGCGACAGCGGGATCGTTCTCGATGGCCGCCGCGGTGTGCAGCAGCAGGTCGTCGAAATCCAGGAGCATGAGGTCGCTTTGCCGAGCCTTCAGCGACTCATAGGCAGCGTAGGCCTTCGCGATCTTGTCGGCGTCGAACGGGATGTCCCGGCTGACCTTGGCCACCGCGGCCGGGTACGTCTCCGGGCTGATCAGGGAGGCCTTGGCCCACTCGATCTCGCCGGCGAGGTCGCGGACGTTCTCCGTTCCGGTGGGCAGACCGGCGCGGTTGGCGGCCTGCGCGACGATCGCGAACTTCGAGTCCAGTAGCTGCCAATCGGTGGTGCCCACCACCCGCGGCCAGAAATACGACAGCTGCCGCCGGGCCGCGGCGTGGAACGTCATCGCCTGCACCGCCGCCGTCGACGCGCCCTCCTCGCTGGTCAGGCTGCGCAGCCGGGCCCGCATCTCCCCCGCCGCCCGGGACGTGAACGTCACCGCCAGCACCTGCCCGGGGGCGACGTGCCCGGCGGTGACCAGGTGCGCGATGCGGCGGGTGATGGTGCGGGTCTTGCCGGTGCCGGCACCGGCGAGCACACATACCGGTCCCCGCGGTGCGAGCACCGCCTCGCGTTGTTCGTCGTCGAGGTCACCGAGCAGCTTGTCGTGCACTGTCGGGGCCATGGCGACCATCATGTCAGCGCGCCCCGACAGCCATGGACCTCGGGACGGGGATGATCTGACCGTCGACTACGTTGAAGTGCTTATGAGCACCGACGAAGCCACCGTGACGATGTACACCACCACGTGGTGCGGCTACTGCTCGCGCCTGAAGATGGCGCTGAAGTCCGAAGGCATCTCGTGGAACGAGGTCGACATCGAGGCCGACCCGGCCGCCGCGGAGTTCGTCGGCTCGGTCAACGGCGGCAACCACGTGGTGCCCACCCTGAAGTTCGCCGACGGATCGACGCTGACCAACCCGACCATCAAGCAGGTCAAGGCCAAGCTCGCCGGCTAACCGTCGTCGCCCCGCCGGATCCGCGTCACCCCGGCCAGCACCGACAGCACCGCCAGCGTCAGGAACAGCGCGGCCATCACCAGGTAGACGATGCCGCCGTGGTTGACGAACCCGACCACCCGGAACACTCCCAGCATGGCCATCAGAACGCCGCCGATCAACAGCCATCGGGCCTGTCGGACGGTGGCAGGGATCAGAGTCTCCACGTGCGGTTCCGTTCTGTCTCGCTGACTGGCGTCATTCAGACTAGCCCGGGCGCGGCTCAGTCCTGGGCCGCCCAGGATTCGATGATCTCGCGAGCGATCGAGATCGAGCCCGGCAGCAGCAGCCGCGAGTCCTGCGACGACGCACTCCAGTCACCGCGGTCGAGGGCCTCGCGGATCTCGGCGCGCGTGAACCAGCCCGCCTCGGCGATCTCGCCGTCGTTGAACGAGAACTCCTGCTCGGGGTCACCGATGGCATGGAAACCGACCATCAGCGAACGCGGGAACGGCCACGGCTGACTGCCCAGGTACTCGACGTCGGTGACCGTCAGCCCGATCTCCTCGGCGATCTCGCGCACCACGCAGGACTCGAACGACTCACCCGCCTCGACGAAGCCCGCCAGGATCGAGAACAACCGCGGCGGCCAAAGCGTCTGCCGAGCCAGCACCGCACGGTCGTGGCCGTCGTGCACCAGACAGATCACCGCCGGATCGATGCGCGGGAACTCCTCGCGCCCGGTCACCGGATCGATGCGCGACCAGCCCGCCTTGACCGGCTTGGTGGGCGCGCCGTCGATCGGCGAAAACCGCGCGGCGTCATGCCAATTGAGCAAGGCGGTGGCCGTCGCGACCAATTGCGCGCTCACGTCGTCGAACACGTCGCCGGTGCGGCGCAGGTCCAGCACCTCCACCGGGCCGTCCAGATCCTCGGGCGGCTCCAGCTCCGCACGGACCGCCCAGACATGACGGCCGTCGTTCAGCCGGCCCAGGAATACCGCGTCCTCGGGCGGCGCGTCGCGATGCTGGCCGCCCTGTTGAGCACCGCCCGGCCGACCGAGATCAGCACCTGGTTGCGCCGGTCCACCCGCAGCAGCAGCGCGTCGGCCCACCCGGCGATCGCCGCGTCGACGTCGGTGCGCAACGTGTCGGCGCGGTCGGCGCCCACCCGGGACAGCAGCGGGACGTTGCGGAGACGAAACGGCGTCACCGGGATACCTGGCTCTTCGCGCAAGCGCTCATCGGTCAGCGTCCGCGGAGCGGATGTACAACAACCTGTCTCCCAACTCGAGCGCGTCGACCTCGGGGTCGTCGACACGGATCAGCTTCTGGCCGCGCACCACACCCAGCACGATGTCGCTCTGATGGCGCGGCGAGCCGCCGGCCTCCTTCGGGGTGACCTCCCGCTCGGAGATCGCGAAGCCACGGTCCGGCGTCAGCAGATCCTCCATCATCTCCACGACGCTGGGGGTCTGCACGGCGATGCCGAGCAGCCGGCCCGCGGTCTCGGAGGTGACCACGGTCGAATCGGCGCCGGACTGTTTGAGCAGATGTTCGTTGTCGGTCTCGCGGACCGCGGCGATGATCTTGGCCTTGGGGGCGAGCTCGCGGGCGGTCAGCGTGACGAGCACCGCGGTGTCGTCACGGTTGGCGGCCACGATGATGGTCCTGGCGTGCTGAGCGCCGGCCAGGCGCAGCACCTCGGAATCGGTGGCGGTGCCGCGCACGGTCACCAGACCGGCGCTCTTGGCGCGTTCGAGCGCTGCGGCGTCCTCGTCGACGACGACGATGTCAGCGGGAGCGATCTCGTCGCCGACCATCGCTGCAGCGGCGGTCCGGCCCTTGGTGCCGTAACCGACGATGATGATGTGGTTGCGCAATCTGCTCCTCCAACGCTGGATTTGGTAGGCCTGACGCGACTGTGTGGTGAGGGTCTCGACGGTCGTGCCGATCAGCACGATCAGGAAGGCGACGCGCAGCGGGGTGATCACCAGGACGTTGACCAGCCGCGCCTCGGGGGTCACCGGGGTGATGTCGCCGTACCCGGTGGTCGACAGTGACACCGTCGCGTAATACAGGCAGTCCAGCAGCGACAGTTCGTTGCCCTGAGCGTCCCGGTACCCGCCCCGGTCCAGATAGACGATCAGCACCGCCGCGAACAACGCGGCCAGCGCATAGATGACGCGACGGGTGATCCGCCGCGCCGGACTGACCAGCGAGGTGGGGATCTGCACCCGGTCGGTGAGCGCATGGACCGGCAGGTCCGCCAGGTTCTGATCGAACCGGCGGAGCCGACGGCGCAGACTGCCCCTAGCCACAGGGGCCTGTCACGGTGTTTGGCTGCCGCACCAGCACAATGTAATCATGACCTCTTCCTCGACGGCTGCGCAGCAGTCAGCGACACGCGCATACCGGACGGCGGCGTCGCTGCTGGGCATCGGGGCGCTGCACTTCATCGCCCCCAAGCCGTTCGACGGCATCGTCCCGGCCGAACTGCCGGGCAGTGCCCGCACCTACACCTACGCGTCCGGGGTCGCCGAGATCGGCATCGGCGCGATGTTGCTCTCGCCGCGTACCCGCCGCCTGGGGGCGCTGGGCGCGGTGGCCCTTTACCTCTCGGTGTTCCCCGCCAACGTCAACATGGTTCGGCTGTGGTTCCGCGATCCGAGCAAGTCGCTGCCGATGCGGTTGGTGTCCATCGCGCGGCTGCCGATGCAGATCCCCATGATCACCCAGGCGCTGAAGATCTACCGGCAGTCCTGACCGCGCTCACGCCGCCGGCTCCGCGATCAGTGCGGCCAGCGCGTCGGCGTCGGGCAGTTCCGCGGGGCGCACGGTCTGCCCGGTACGCACGTAGTGGAACGCTGCCCGCACCGACGAGAGTGCACACCCGTGCAGTTGCGCCCACGCCAACCGGTAGACAGCCAGCTGAACAGCGTTGAGCTGCAACTCTTCCGGTGTCGACGGCGGATCGCCGGTCTTCCAGTCGAGCACGGTGACGCCGCCGTCGTCGTCGGCGAAGACCGCGTCGATGCGGCCCCGCACCACGCGGTCACCCAGCATCATGTCGAATGGCACCTCCACGTCGATCGGAGTGCGCGCCGCCCACTCCGAGACCGCGAATGCCGCCTGCAACTCCTCGAGTTCGCCGCGGTCCTGCCGGTCGGCGTCGACCGCGCCGGGCAGGTCGTCGAGGTCGAACAGTTTGTCCGAACCGAAGTACCGCTGTACCCATTCGTGAAAAGCCGTGCCCAGCAGAGCGTGTGAGTCCGGGCGGCGCGGCAGCCGACGTTGCAGACGCTGCAGCGCGGCGTCGGGGTCGCGACCCAACTCCACCACCGTGCTGACCGACAGCGCCGCCGGCAGCGTCGCCGGTGGACGCTGCTGCGCGCGCTGCCGTTCGGCGAGCAGGGCGTCGACGTCGTCGGACCACCCGTGGCGGTCGGTCACCTCGTCGGTCAGCGGCTGCCCGGCGATCGCCTCCGCGACGAGCTCGGCGCCGCGGTCGGTGTCGCTGCGGCGGCCCGCGATGGGGTCGACCGGCCACACCGCTTCGACGGCCCGGCCCCTCAGTGGGTTGGACTCGCCGTCGGCGGGGGCGTCGGCCCAGGCATCGACGGTGCCGCACGGGGCGCCCGCGGCCGCCGACGCGTCGATGACGTCTTTGAGCTCGCAGAGGAACGTCGACGGCCCCCGCGGCTTGGACTCGGTGGCGCCCCAGTGGTGCCCGGAGGCCAGCAGCGTGTGCTCTGCGCGGGTGATCGCCACGTACAGCAGCCGGCGCTCCTCGTCGGCGCGCCGTTGTTCGAGGCTGTTCTTATGGTCGGAGATCTTGTCCGACAACCCTTTCCGATCGCTGACATCTGAGGTGTCCAGCACCGGCACGCCGTGCTCGGACACCGCGGCGCAGTCTCCGCGCAGCAGCGGCGGCAGATCGGCCGCGTCGGTCAACCAGGTGCGCGGCATCGCCGTGGACGGGAACACCCGCCCGGACAGATGCGGGACCGCGACGACCTGCCACTCCAGGCCCTTCGCCGCGTGCACCGTCAGGATCTGCACACGGTCCTGCGCCACGCTGATCTCGGCCGGCGCCAGTCCGTTCTCGACGTCCTCGGCGATGTCGAGATAGCCGAGGAGTCCACCGACGGTGGCACCCGGACGCGATGCGTAGTCGGCGACCACGTCGCCGAACGCGTCGAGGTGTTCGGTGCCGGTCCACCCCGCGGCCGGGGACGCGGCGGCCCGGGCCTCGGCGTCCACGCCGAGCAGTCGCCGCACTTCGGCAACGAGATCTGGCAGCGGGCTGTCCAGGTGGGCGCGCACCGCGACCAGCTCACGCGAGAGTTCGACGATGCGTCGGTACCCCAGCGTCGAATACGCCTCCGCCGGACCCGGATCGGCGATCGCATCGGCCAGGCAGGCCTCGTCGACGTCGGGTCCGGCCTGGGCGACGACCTGCTCTGCCACGCTGCCTGCCGCCGGGGCGGGGCCACCGGCATGCAGCACCGTCGCGCGCCGCCACAAAGTGGCGATGTCGCGTGCGCCCAGCCGCCACCGCGGCCCGGTGAGCACCCGCAGCGCCGCCGCACCGGCCGAGGGGTCTGCGGCCAGGCGCAGCATCGCCACCACGTCGGCCACCTCCGGGACGGCGAGCAGCCCGGCCACCCCCACCACCTCGACCGCGACGCCGCGCCGGCTCAGCGCGTCGGCGATCGGCGCGGCATCGGCGTTGCGCCGCACCAGAACTGCCGCGGTCGGTGCGGAACCCGTCGCGGCGACACCAGCGTGGTAGCGCCGCGCGACCTCGTCGGCGACCCACTCCCGTTCGGTCTCGACGTCGGAGAACAGGGCGCACCGCACATCACCGGGCTCGGCGTTCGGCCGCGGACGCAACGACTTCACCTCCACCGAGCGCCGGCGCGCGTCGGTGGACACCTCGTTGGCCAGGTGCAGCACCTCGGGCGGGTTGCGCCAGCTGGTGCGCAGTTCCAGCGCCGGGGCGGGACTGCCGTCGGAGCGCGGGAAGTCGGTGGTGAACCGGGGCAGGTTGGTCGCCGACGCGCCGCGCCAGCCGTAGATCGACTGGATCGGGTCGCCGACGGCCGTCAGCGCCAGACCGTCGTCGACGCCGCCGCCGAACAGCGAGGACAACGCCACCCGCTGCGCGTGCCCGGTGTCCTGGTACTCGTCGAGCAGCACCACCCGAAAGCGTTGCCGCAGTTGCTCCCCCACCTGCGGGCACTGCGCGGCCAGCCGCGCCGCCGACGACATCTGCATGCCGAAGTCGACCACGCGTTCGTCCCGCATCCGCTGGTGCAGCGCGTCGATCAGCGGCACCAGCGACGTCCGCTCGGTCTGGGTGTCCAGCATCCGCAGCAGCCACTGGCTGGGGCCGCGGTCGCGCTGGTAGCGGCCCGCCGGCAGCGCGTGCACCAGGCGCTCCAGCTCGACGTGGGTGTCGCGCAGCTGGTCGGTGTCGACCAGGTGCTCGGAGAGCTGACCGGCCAGCTTGAGCACCATTCCGGTGATCGCGGCCGGCGTCTTCTCGGTGGGCAGCTCGTCGGGGTGTTCGCAGACGACCCGGAAAGTCAACTGCCACAGTTCGGTCTCGCTGATCAACCGGGCATCCGGCTCAACGGGCAACAGCAGGCCGAACTCGCGCAGCAGGGTTCCCGCGAACGCGTGATAGGTGCTGATCGTGACGGAGTCGTCGGCGATGTCCGCGCCGGGAATCGTCAGGCCCGCGCCCGCGAGACGCGCCAGCCGGGACCGCACCCGCCGCAACAGCTGGCCGGCGGCCTTGCGCGTGAACGTCAGCCCGAGCACCTCGCTGGGCCGGGCGTAGCCGTTGGCCACCAGCCACACCACCCGTGCGGCCATCGTCTCGGTCTTGCCCGCACCGGCACCGGCGATCACGACCAGTGGGCCGGGCGGTGCCGCGATGACGGCGGCCTGCTCGTCGGTCGGGGCGAAAAGGCCCAGGGCGTCGGCCAGTTCGGCGGGGCTGTAGCGCGGGGTCATCGGTTCTCGCTTCGGTTCTGGGTGGGGCACATCGGGCGCACCGGGCAGTGAGCGCAGCCGGCATTGACCTTGGCGCGGAACTCCGGGCCCTGCGTGGTCGCCGCCGTCTGAGCCACCTCGGCCCGCCACTGTTCCACGGCTTCCGGTGTCAGCGCCGCCTGTTCGCGCTCGGTGGCGCCGGCCTTGCCCACCTTGCCGAGGTAGACCAGTCGTCCGCCACCGGGCTGGTCGCCGTCGGCCAGCAGACCGGCAGCCACGGCCAGCTGGTACATCGCCAACTGAGCGTGGCTTTGTGCATCGTCCTTGGTGACGGGGCTCTTGCCGGTCTTGATGTCGACCACCACCAGCCGCCCGGCGCTGTCGCGCTCCAGCCGGTCCAGCCGGCCGCGCACCCGCACCGCCGGCAGGTCGCCGTC
Source organism: Mycolicibacterium vaccae (assembly GCA_050205485.1). GTDB lineage: Bacteria > Actinomycetota > Actinomycetes > Mycobacteriales > Mycobacteriaceae > Mycobacterium > Mycobacterium vaccae_A. Next base: position 46,135 of record JBNMQW010000012.1, read on the forward strand.
GGGCGCCTGGACCTGGCCTTCCACCTCGATCTCGGTGCCCAGTTCGGTCAGTTCGCCGCGCGTGTCGGCCCGCCACCGCAGGAAGGTCTGCAGCATCTCGGCGTGGCGGGCCAGTTCGTTGTCCGCGTACCACTGCGCGTCGAACGGCAGCCCGTCCCAAACCTTCTCGAGCTCGGCCAGCAGCGCAGACTCGCTCCTTCCGGACTCGCTGACCAGCGCGTGCACCAGCGAACCCAGCGTGGAGCGCACGTCGCGGCCCCGGTTACCGCCGTGGCGCTCCAGCAGCCACCGCAGCGGGCAGTCGGCCAGCGTCTGCAGGGTCGACGGCGACAGCGTCACCACGTGGCCTTCGCCGTCCCACAGCGGTTCGGTGGTGGACACCGGAGCCATCCCGTACCACGACGCCGGGTCCGCGCCCGGGACACCGGACTCTGCCAGGCGCGCCAACTGCGCTGCCGCGCAGGCTCTCTCGGTATCGGTGACCATGTCCGGCGCCGCGCACACCACCGCGCGCAGCCTCCCCACCAGCGCCGAGGCCACCAGCATCCGCGGCGCCCGGATCGGTTCGGCCGGCTCCGGCTGCGATTCGGTGGCCACCGCCGCGAGCTCCTGGCAGAACGGCGACGGCAGCATCGCCTCGTCGCTGTCGTCGCTGTCGACGGCGGTGACCAGAATCCGGCTGCGGGCCCGTCCCATCGCGGCGATCAGCAGCCGCCGCTCCTCCGCCAACAGCGGTGCCCGGCTGGACAACTCGCGCTGCCCCACCTCGGCGATGCCGTCGATGACATCGACCAGCCGCTGGGTGCCCAGCACGCCACCGCGGGGCGCGGTGTTCGGCCACAGCCCTTCCTGCAGACCGGCGATGACGACGAACTCCCAGTCGCGGTGCAGCGCCGAATGCGCGCTGAGCACCGCCACCGTGTCGGAGCGGCCCTCGTCGTCGTTGTGCACCGGCGGCAGCGACAGGCCCGCGACGTGGTCGATCAGGCCACGCAGGGTGGCGCCCGCGGTGCGGGTGACGTACTGGTCGGCGACATCGAACAGCGCGGTGACCGCGTCGAGGTCGCGGTCGGCCTGCGCGCCGCCGGGTCCGCCCCGTTCGGCGGCGGTCAGCCACCGGCGCTGCAGACCCGAGCGGTGCCATGCCTGCCACAGCGTGTGCCGGGGATCGTGCCCGTCGTCGACGCTGTTCCGCGCCGCGGCCAGCACCGACCGAACCCGTCTCAGCGGGCGGGCCTGTTCGTCGGAGAGGCCGTCCACGTCGCGGGTCAACGCCTCGACGAGGAGATCCTCGACACCACCGGTGGGCTGGGCGCAGACCCGCCGCAGCGCACGGCGCAGCTGGCGCAGCGACACCGGGTCGACGCGGCCGATCGGCCCGGTGACCAGCGTGAGAGCCTTTGCGGCGTCGAGACCTTCGGATGTCGCCTCCAGCACCGTCAGCAGTGCCCGCACGCCCGGTTGGTCGGGCAGCGCGGCACCGTTACCCGCGATGTCCACCGGGACGCCGGCCGCCGACAGCGCCCGGCCCAGCGAGGCGCCCATCCGGGGCACCGAACGCACGATCACCGCCATCTGGTGCCAGGGCACACCATCGACCAGGTGCGCGCGCCGCAGCGCGTCGGCGATCAACGCCGACTCGGCATGGGCGGTCGCTGCGATGCGCACCCCCAGGGAACCCTCGGCGTCGCTCCCGGTGAACTCGCGCTGCGCGGCCCGGCCCGGCAGCCGCGATGCGATCGCACCGATGGCCTCGGCCAGCGGTGCCGCGCAGCGCCGTGACTCGGTCAGCACCAGCGCGGGACCGTCGTCGACGAGCAGCGCCGGATCCGCACCGCGGTACCCGAACACCGTCTGTTGCGGGTCCCCCGCGATCACCGTCAGGTCGGCGCCGGCGGCAAGCACCCGGACCAGCTGCGCGGCCTGCGGGTCCAGATGCTGGGCGTCGTCGACCAGGAGCACCTTCACGCGGGCCCGTTCAGCGGCCAGCAGGTCGGCGTCGACGGCCAGCGCCTCGAGTGCGGCACCGACGAGTTCGGCGGCGCCCAAAGCCGGGGTCGTCGCCTGCGGGGCGGCCATGCCCACTGCCGAACGCAGCAGCATGATCTGCTCGTAGGCCTGCGCGAAACGCCCTGCCGCCGACCACTCGTCACGGTCGGCGAGCCGGCCGAGTCGTTGCAGCTCGACCGGATCGACGCCGCGTTCACTGCAGCGCGCCATCAGGTCGCGCAGCTCGGTGGCGAATCCGGCGGTGGTCAACGCGGGCCGCAGCCGGGCCGGCCACCGCACCGGCGACGCGTCGCCGTCCTCGGCATCGCCGGCGAGCAGCTCGCGGATGATGCCGTCCTGCTCCGCGCTGGTGATCAGCCGCGGCGGCGGGCTCCCGGTGCGCTGCGCGGCGAGCCGCAGCACCGCGAACGCATACGAGTGGATGGTGCGCACCAACGGCTCCCGCACGGCCCGGCGCTCACCGGCGGTCAGCAGCCGCGACGTGATCGCCGCCCGGGCCTGCGCTCCCAGCCGCGCCGAACCCGTCAGCAACAGCACCGATTCCGGCTCACAGCCGGACTGGATACGCGCGACCGCGGTGTCGACCAGCAAGGTGCTCTTGCCGGTGCCGGGGCCGCCCAGCACACGCACCGAACCCCGCACATCCCCGCTCGTGAGGGACTGCGGTGTCAGTTCGGTGTGCGGCGCAGACATGAGGGCATGACATCACGGGGGTCTGACATCCGGCGCCGGGTGGACCCGCCTCGTCGCCGGCTGGCAGCATCGACAGTCGTGACCGACGTGCTGCACACCTACCGCTACGGACCTGCCGGACCCGTGCAGGTCCTGGCCATCCACGGACTGACCGGGCACGGCAAGCGCTGGGCGACGCTGTTCGAGCGGCACCTTCCCGACATCAGCACCGCCGCACCGGATCTGCTCGGCCACGGCCGGTCGTCCTGGGATGCGCCCTGGACCATCGACGCCAACGTCGCCGCGCTGTCGACGCTGCTCGACGACGGCCCGGCGGTCATCGTCGGGCACTCCTTCGGCGGCGCGCTGGCGCTCAACCTCGCCGCTGCCCGCCCCGACGCGGTGGCCGGCCTGGTGCTGCTCGACCCCGCGGTTGGCCTGGACGGAGCGCGGATGCGCGAGGTCGCCGACCAGATGTACGCCAGCCCCGACTACACCGACCGCGCCGAGGCGCGGCAGGAGAAGGTCGACGGCAGCTGGGGCGAGGTCGACGACGCCGAGCTCGAGCGTGAACTCGACGAGCATCTGGTCGCGCTGCCCAACGGCCGGGTCGGCTGGCGCATCAGCATCCCGGCGATGCTGAGCTACTGGAGCGAGCTCGCCCGGCCGGTTCCGGTTCCGCGCGACGGCACGCCCACCACGCTGGTGCGCGCCACCCGGGTGCAGCCGCCGTATGCCACCGACGAGCTGATCACCACGCTCGATGCCGGTCTCGGACCGAATCTGACTGTGCTGGAATGGGATTGCGACCACATGGTGCCGCTGGCCCGGCCCGCCGAAACGGCTGCGCTGATCCGTCGGCATTTGAGCTGACATGCCGCCGATCACCGACGATCAGGTGGAGTCGGTCCGCGCGCTGGTCGCGGCGATTCCGCCCGGGCGGGTGAGCACCTACGGCGACATCGCCGCCGCGGCAGGACTTCCCAGCGCCCGGATCGTCGGCTGGATCATGCGGACCGATTCCTCGGACCTGCCGTGGCACCGGGTGCTGCGCGCGTCCGGCGAGCCGGCTCCACATCTGCGCACCGAGCAGCTGGAGCGGCTGCGCGCCGAGGGGGTTCTCGCCGTCGACGGCCGGGTGCCGCTGCGGCAGTACCGGCACGCCTTCTGACGCCGCGAGAGTGCCGTGAGCGTCGCTGCCGCGTCGCCGGCAACTGCGCTGAGCGCACCTTCGGCGCAACCCTTCGGAAAAACCCGCGCGAGAAGGCCTAGACGACCAGGCGCACCAGTGACGCGGTGCGGGCCAGGCCGGGGAACGCCGCCGGCGTCGAGCGCGGGTGCAGCGCGTGCACCGCGAGCCGGAACATCAACGCGCGCAGTAACATCTGCGGCCACTCCGGCAGCATCTCCCAGCGTTCGATCAGCCCGTCGTCGGCTTCCCCCCACGACAGGGCGTCGATGACGATGACGCCGGCCGCCCACGACGGCGGCCGCCAGTACGGCGTGATGTCGGTGATGCCCGGCGCTGCGGTGCCCGCGAACAGCACGGTGCCGTAGAGATCGCCGTGCACCAGCTGGCTGGGGCTGCGCGTGGGCCGGCGCAAGGTCGCGAGCTGGTTGATCAGCTCGATCGACTTCTGCCCGTCACTGGTCGACGGTGCCACCCGCGCACCCGGGGGCAGGGAGTGCAGCGGCCGGTCCTCCCAGGCCGCGCGGTCGGCGGCGGTGAAGACGTCGACGTCCGACCACGGCGCGACGGGGGGCTGGGTCAGGAAGCGGGGCCGCTCGAGAGTGGCGGTGGCCTCGTGCAGCCGGACCGCCGCCGAGATCACTTCGTCGTGCCGGGGCTCGGGGGTGCCGGCCACGTAGGTGTCGGCGCGCCACCCCGCGACGACATAGCGGCCGTCGGTCGAGCGCACGGGGCGAGCCAGCCGGACGCCGTCGACGAACAGCGTCTCACGCACCTTGGCCGACCATGCGGCGCGGGCGTGATCGGGAACGATCGAAAGCACGACCTCGCCGCAGCGCCAGCCGCCCTCCCAACTGGCGCCCAGCGGCACCGGCTGCACTCCGGACAGCCCGAAAGCCGTGAGGACATGCTCTGGTGGTCGCTCTGCGGTCACGGCATCAGCGTAAGCGCAACGGGTGACGACCCTGCGTCAGTACATCACCATGTCGGGTTCGAATTGCTTGGCCCAGGCCACGATGCCGCCCTGAAGGTGCAGTGCGTCACTGAATCCGGCCTTCTTGACCACGGCGAGCGCTTCGGCCGAGCGGATGCCGGTCTTGCAGTAGAGCACCGGAACCCGGTCGTGCGGAAGCTTGCCCAGACCGTCGCCGGCTTCGATCGCCGACTTCGGGATCAGCTCGGCGCCGTCGATGTGGTTGATGTCCCACTCGACGGGCTCCCGGACGTCGATCAGCGCGTACTTCTTCCCGGAGTCCAGCATCTCGCGCAGCTCCCGCGGCGTGACGGTGGAGTCCGCGGCGGCCTGCGCGGCGTCCTCGGACACCACTCCGCAGAACGCCTCGTAGTCGATCAGCTCGGTGATCTTCGGCGTCGCCGGATCCTTGCGGATCTTGATCGTCCGGTACGTCATGTCGAGGGCGTCGTAGACCATCAAGCGGCCCAGCAGCGGGTCCCCGATGCCGGTGATCAGCTTGATCGCCTCGGTACCCATCACGGACGCGATCGACGAGCACAGGATGCCCAGCACGCCACCCTCGGCGCAGGACGGCACCATGCCCGGCGGCGGCGGCTCGGGATAGAGATCGCGGTAGTTCAGGCCCAGGCCGTCAGGGGCGTCCTCCCAGAACACCGAGACCTGGCCCTCGAAACGGTAGATCGAGCCCCACACGTACGGCTTGCCGGCGAGCACGGCCGCGTCGTTGACCAGATAGCGCGTGGCGAAGTTGTCGGTGCCGTCGAGGATCAGGTCGTACTGCTCGAACAGTTCGACGGCGTTGTCGGGCTCCAGGCGGAACTCGTGCAGACGCACGTTGACCAGCGGGTTGATCTCCAGGATCGAGTCGCGCGCGCTCTGGGCCTTGGACCGGCCGATGTCGGACTGGCCGTGGATGATCTGGCGCTGCAGGTTCGACTCGTCGACGACGTCGAACTCGACGATCCCGATCGTGCCGACGCCGGCGGCGGCCAGATAGAGCAGCGTCGGCGAACCCAGTCCGCCGGCCCCGATGACCAGGACTTTGGCGTTTTTCAGCCGTTTCTGCCCGTCCATGCCGAGGTCGGGAATGATGAGGTGGCGGCTGTAGCGCGCGACCTCGTCACGGGTGAGTTCGGCCGCTGGCTCGACCAGCGGCGGCAACGGGGATGACACCGAGTTCTCCTTGGTTGGCGATGGATTCCATCTCAGCAGGTAATGAGCACAACAGCAACGAGGGGTCACACCTTCCCGCGGCGCCCGAGGGTGACATGCGTGACAGGTGTCAAGCGATCGGATACGGCCATGGGTTGAAGCGGCAGGTCTTGCCGTCCGGGATCACCGTGCCCGGGTCGAACAGCGCGGCATCGTCGTTACTGGTCGAGAACGTCTGCTGCATCATGATCGGCGCCAGTTCGCCGTTCTCGGCGCACTGCTCGTGGCGCGGATAGCCGATGGCGTGGCCGACCTCGTGGTTGATCACGTACTGACGGTAGGAGCCGATGTCACCCTGGAACGGGATCGCGCCGCGCACCCACCGCGCTTCGTTGATGAACACGCGGGGCTGGCCCCCGAAAACCGGGTTGTAGCAGGAGGCTTCGAGCTGGATGTCGTAGCCGCACCCCTCGCGGATGGTCATCGGCGAGGTCAGCGACACTCGGAAATCGGGCTGCACCCCGGATGCCGCGTCCACGCGGACGAAACCGAACTGCGGGTTGTGCGTCCAGCTCTTCGGGTTGGCCAGCGTCTCGCTGACCATGCGCGCAAAGCCCTCGTCACCGCCGTAGGTGGTGGTGTCGATGCCGTCCTCGACCTCGACGGTGTAGGTGAACACCTTCGTGGTGCCCTGACCGACCTGCGGGGTACCGCCGGGAACGACGTGCCAGGTGCGGGCGCCGGCGGGGGTGAACGGTCCGCCCTGCGGCAGGATCCCGGTGGGGAGGCCGGCGTCGAACTCGGTCAGCCCCCGGGGCGGCGCGCCGACGATGTCGGTGCTGGCCGCTCCGATGGTCGGGGGCCCCTGCACGGGCCCTTCCTCGTCGGCGACCGGCGGCGGCACGCTGGTGCCGGTGATGGTCTGGTAGATCACGACGGCGGTCAGCACCACGAGCAGAGGCAGTGCGTAGGCGCGCCAGCCGTAGGTGGACACGAACCGGCCGAGCCAGCTCTGCTTGCGCCACCGCTTGTGCTCGTCCCGGTTGGACCGGATGCGGCCGGGCTGTTCGGTCAGCGGGTCACGCAAGGCGCGCAGCGGCTCGCGCCACTCGTCGCGCAGAACGGGGACGCGACCGTCCCCGTGATGCTCGGGACCCAGTTGTCCGGTCACCGCAACAGGATGACACAGCGGCGCAGCACCACCGCTTCGGCGCGCCACCGGCCCCGCTCCCCACGGGTTCTCACCGATGTCGACCACATGTCCACACGGGAGCGAAGAGGGATCAGTAGTAGTGTCAGTGCGAACAAATGACGACGCCGGTCGCGCCCGGCAGTGACACTCGAGGTTGTGATGAGCGAACTCGCCAAAACGGCGCCGCGGCGAGGCGGCCAGCCCGCCAACGGCACTGGGGGTGCCGCTGCCGGCACCGCGCGGCGCGGTAACCGCTTGCCACGTGACGAGCGCCGCGGCCAGCTGCTGGCCGCCGCCAGCGAAGTGTTCGTGGACCGGGGCTATCACGCCGCGGGAATGGACGAGATCGCCGAGCGCGCAGGCGTCAGCAAACCCGTGCTCTACCAGCATTTCACATCGAAGGTGGAGCTGTACCTCGCGGTGCTGCAGCGCCACGTCGACAATCTGGTCTCCGGAGTGCGTCAGGCGCTGCGGACGACCACCGACAACCGGCAGCGGGTCCGGGCCGCGGTGCAGGCGTTTTTCGACTTCATCGAGCACGACGGCCAGGGCTACCGGCTGATCTTCGAGAACGACTACGTCACCGAGCCGCAGGTCGCCGCGCAGGTCAAGGTGGCGACAGAGTCGTGCACCGATGCGGTTTTCGACCTGATCAGCCACGATTCCGGCCTGGAGCCGCACCGCGCGCGGATGATCGCGGTCGGCCTGGTCAGCATCAGCGTCGACTCGGCGCGCTACTGGCTGAACAACGACCGCCCCATCAACAAGGACGATGCCGTCGAGGGCACTGTCGCCTTCATCTGGGGCGGGTTGTCACACGTGCCGCTGACCCGGTCCTAGCCGAACGCGCCAGGACCGGGTACCGGCCTCAGCCGACGCTCTTGGCGGTGGGATCGAGTCCCACACCGAATCCGACGCGCCGCGCCTCCGCGGGGCCGATCTCGACGTAGGCGATCTTGGCGTTGGGCACCATGAAGCGCCGGCCCTTCTCGTCGGTCAGGGCGAGCACACCGGAACCGGCGTCCAGAGCATCGGTGACCATCTTCTCCACCTCGGCCGGCGTCTGCGCGCTGTTGAGAACCAGCTCGCGCGGGCTGTCGGTGACACCGATCTTGACCTCCACTGAAAACCCTTCCGTTCGTTGTCCGCACTTCTTTCCCAGCAGGTTAGTGGACGTGGGATGGCCGCCGCCGCGCCGCCGCCTCTGCCGTCGGCGAACGCCCGCGCCGGAGGCCGCGATCCGGAGGCGACCGAACTGAGTCCCGACCGTGACCGCTTCAGATGCGCGTCAGCCTCATTTGTCACTTTTGCCTCACTAGCATCAGAAGCGAACCTGAAACACGACTGGGACAGCAGGATGAGCAGGCAATACACCGCATATTCTCCGTATTCGCTGACGCCGACCGAGCGTCTCCGCAGCGCGCGCGACGGGTCCGGCTACGGCGATCCCGAGGACTTCGACGGCTACTCCGACCTGGACACGGACGCCTACCCCTCGTTCGACGATCCCCGCTACGGGACCACCGCGGACGACGCCGCGGAGGACTACGACGAGTACGTCGACGAAGCGCGGATCGACCGGCGCTGGATGTGGATCGCCGGCGTCGCCGGAGCCATCCTGTTCGTCGCGGTGATCGTCGTGAGCACCATCCTCAGCGGCAGCGACAGCGGCTCGGTGTCGGCGACCGTCGTGTCCGAGACCCCCGCGCCGAGCGCCGCGGCGCCCGCTCCGTCCAGCGCACCCGCCCCGGCGGTCGCTGCGCCGCCGTCGCAGTCCCTGCCCGCCGAGACGGTCACGACCGTCACCCCGACCGCGGAGGCACCCGTCCCGACCGCACCGGCGCCCGTGCTGCCGGCCCCGCAGGCCGCGCCGCCGCCCGCGCCGGCGGTGCCGGGCGCGATCACCTACCGCATCACGGGCAACCGCGCGCTGCTCGACCTGGTCACCGTCATCTACACCGACCAGCAGGGCGCACTGCAGACCGAGATGAACGTGGCCCTGCCCTGGTCGAAGACGGTGGTGCTCGATCCCGGGGTCACCCTGAGCTCGGTGACGGCCACCAGCGTGGGCGGTCAGCTCAACTGCAGCATCACCGACGGCAACGGCACGCTGATCGCCGCGCAGAACGCGAACTCGATCATCACGAACTGCACCCGCTGACCCGAGATCAGGCCAGGCCGAGCTCCTCGATGCGGGTGCTGTGGGTCTGCTGCAGCCGATCGAAGAACTCGGTCAATTGCGAGAGCCCGCCCCCGGACATCACCAGGTCGACGAGCTCGTCGTGATCGGCGAGCACGTACTGCGCCTGGGTGATGGCCTCCCCCAGCAGGCGCCGCGACCACAGCGCCAGCCGGTGCCGCTGCTTGTCGCTGGCGGTCACCGCGGCGCGCACCTCGGCGACCACGAACTGCGAGTGCCCGGTCTCCGACAGCACCGACCGCACCACGTCGGCGGCCTCCGGGGGCATGGAACCGGCGATCTCGAGATAGAAGTCGGCCGCCATCGCGTCCCCGATGTAGGTCTTGACCAACGCCTCCAGCCAGGTGCTCGGCGTGGTCAGCCGGTGGTAGTTCTCCAGCGCGGCCGCGTACTTCGTCATCGCCGGCACGACGTCGACGCCGCGGCGCTCCAGCGCCGCGCGCAGCACTTCGTAATGGTTCATCTCGGCGGCGGCCATGCTGGCCATGTTGATGCGTCCGACCAGGTTGGGGGCCATTCGGGCCTCTTCGGTCAACCGGTAGAACGCCGCCACCTCGCCGTAGGCCAGCAGCGCGAACAACTCGGTGATGCCGGGGTGCTCCGAGGTGATCGCGGCGGTTCCCGCGGAGACTTCCGGGTCCCCGGAAGGCGGCGAAATCGGCGGCGAAGTCGGCCACGAAGTCATGGCCCAACTCTAGACTCCGGCTGTGGTGTCGATCGTCGCGTGCGGTTTTCGGCGCACGACCCGTTACCATGGTCCATGGTGTCGGCGTACAGGTCGACAGATCGCATACCAGGTCACGTCGACAGTTCGAGTCGCAGACACCTTGGAAATGTGCGTGCACGCGGCGGCCCGCCCCCTCAGCGCTGGGCCCGGCGAAGTTCTCTTCACAACTCGTGCGCGCGTGGAAACGCATGAGGACAGATCAGTGAAAGGCTTCGTCCACCCAGCATGACACCCGAAACAACTCAAACCACCCCCTCCTTCGCCGAACTCGGCGTCCGCGACGAAATCGTTCGGGCACTCGCCGAAAACGGCATCACCAACGCGTTCGCGATCCAGGAACTGACCCTGCCGCTGGCCCTGGCCGGCGACGACCTGATCGGTCAGGCCCGCACCGGCATGGGCAAGACCTTCGCCTTCGGCGTGCCACTCCTGCACCGGATCACCAGCGACCCCGAACGCCCCCTGACCGGCATCCCCCGCGCGCTGGTCGTCGTCCCGACCCGCGAGCTGTGCATCCAGGTCTACGAAGACCTCGTCGGCGCGGCGAAGTACCTGATGGCCGACGAGAAGCGCAAGCTCACCGTCACCGCGATCTACGGCGGTCGGCCCTACGAGCCCCAGATCGAGGCGCTGCAGAAGGGCGTCGACGTGGTCGTCGGCACCCCGGGCCGACTGCTCGACCTGGCCCAGCAGGGCCATCTGCAGCTCGGCGGGCTCTCGACGCTGGTTCTCGACGAGGCCGACGAGATGCTCGACCTAGGCTTCCTTCCGGACATCGAGCGCATCCTCAAGCAGATCCCGGAGACGCGCCAGGCGATGCTGTTCTCGGCCACCATGCCGGACCCGATCATCACGCTGGCCCGCACGTTCATGACGCAGCCGACGCACATCCGTGCCGAGGCCCCGCACTCCGCGGCCACCCACGACAGCACCGAGCAGTTCGCCTACCGGGCGCACGCGCTGGACAAGGTCGAGATGGTCGCCCGTGTCCTGCAGGCCGAGGGTCGCGGCGCGACGATGATCTTCACCCGCACCAAGCGCACCGCCCAGAAGGTCGCCGATGAGCTCGCCGAGCGCGGCTTCAAGGTCGGCGCGGTGCACGGCGACCTCGGGCAGGGTGCCCGCGAGAAGGCCCTCAAGGCGTTCCGTACCGGCGAGGTCGACGTCCTGGTGGCCACCGACGTGGCAGCGCGCGGTATCGACATCGACGACATCACCCACGTCATCAACTTCCAGATCCCCGAGGACGAGCAGTCCTACGTGCACCGCATCGGCCGCACCGGCCGTGCCGGCAAGACCGGCATCGCGGTCACCCTGGTGGACTGGGACGAGCTGCCCCGCTGGGCGATGATCGACAAGGCGCTGGGCCTCGGTATCCCCGAGCCCGTCGAGACGTACTCCAACTCGCCGCACTTCTATGAAGAGCTCAACATCCCCGCCGAGGCGGGCGGCTCGATCGCGAAACCGAAGCGTGCCAGGGACGACGCTCCCAAGGCGCCGCGCGAACCGCGCGAGCGGCCCGCGCGCGACCGCGCCCGCCGACGCACCCGCGGTGGCAAGCCGGTCAGTGGGCACCCGGACACTGCCGACACTGCTGACACGGCCAAGCCGGCCGAGAGCGACAGCGGCGAGAGCGGCGACACCGCGGGCGAGGCCCGCTCGTCGTCCGGCCGCCGTCGGCGTCGTCGTCGTCGTCCGAGCAACCAGGCCGACCAGACCGCGGCTGCTCCGACCAGCTAGCCCTTCCGGCGCTCGATGGTCAAACCGGAACGCCGCTCCCGGGCAGACCTGGTGGCGGCAGCGGCGATCGCCGTGGTCATCCTGGTCGTCGGCGTCGTGGTGTGGTGGAACAGCGACGCTCGGGCGACGATCAGCCGTCCCGCGGCGTCGCCGGTACCGTCACTGACCGACGCCACGGCGGTCCCTGACGCCCTGGCGCAGTTGTGGACGGCGCCGAGCCCGAAGACCACCGAGCCGCTGGTCGTTACGGGCGCGGTGGTGACCGGGGACGGTCGCACCGTCGACGGCCGTGACCCGGTCACCGGCGACGTGCTCTGGACGTATGCCCGCGACCGCGATCTGTGCGGTGTGAGCTGGGTGTACAGCTACGCCGTGGCGGTCTATCCCGATCGTCGCGGCTGCGGACAGGTCAGCACCATTGATGCCGAGACCGGGATGCGCGGCCCGTCGCGCACCAGCTACGCCGACCGCGAGGTGACCCTGTCGGGCGACGGCACCACGGTGCTGTCGTGGGGGTCGACTCGGCTGGAGATGTGGCGGTCGGACATGGTGCGCATGCTCAGCTACGGCGCCCTGGACGCGCCGATCAAGCCCGAGGTGCCGGCCAGCCCCCTGTGCCGCCTGGTGTCCGCGGCCGCGAGCTCGTCGGCGGTCTCGGTGCTCGAGGCGTGCGGTCACCAGGCCGACCTGCGGCTGACCCTGTTGCGACCCTCCGACGAGGAGGACGTGCCGGAGGTGCAGTACGTCCAGCAGAACGGCGTGCCCGACGGCAGCGGCGCTCGTGTCGTCGCGGTGGCCGGGACGACGACGGCGGTGTACGTGTCCACCCCCGCCCCGCGCGTCGACATCATCGACAGCACCGGCATCACCGTAGACAGCACGGTGGTCCCCACCCCCGCAGTGCCCGAGGCCATCACGTCGCGGGTGGACGACCTGATCACCTGGTGGACCGGCGACACCCTGATGGTGTTCTCCGCCAAGGATCTGCAGTACAAGTACAGCGTCGCGGCCTCCGGGGACAGCGCGCCGGTGGGACCGGCGACGGTCATGGCCGGGAAACTGCTGGTGCCGGTCACCGGTGGGTACGACGTGTTCGACGCGCTGACCGGCGCGGGTGACCGCCACATCCCGCTGCAACGTCCGCCGGTCGACGGTCCGGTGGTCCCGGCGGTGGCCGGGTCGACGCTGCTGGAACAGCGGGGCGGCGAGATCGTCGCGCTGGGCTGAGGCTTCGGCTCAGCTCTCCCGAGCTCAGATCTCCGGGGCGAACGTCGGCAGCGGCTTGCCGTTCTTCCAGTGCTTGACCAGCGCCTCGGCCAGGTCCCGGTAGGCCAGCGCGCCCTTGTTCTTGCGGCCGCTCAGCACCGAAGAGCCCGAGGCACTGGCCTCGGCGAAGCGGATGGTGCGGGGTATCGGCGGCGACAGCACCGGCAGGTTGTAACGGTCGGCGACGTCGAGGACCACGTCGCGGCTGTGCGTGGTGCGCGCGTCATACAGCGTGGGCAGCGCCCCCAGCAGTTTCAGGTCGGGATTGGTGATCGCCTGCACGTCGGAGACGGTGCGCAGGAATTGACCCACGCCGCGATGGGCCAGCGTTTCGCACTGCAGCGGGACGATCACCTCGTCGGCGGCGGTCAACCCGTTGAGCGTGAGCACACCCAGCGACGGCGGGCAGTCGATGAGCACCACGTCATAGGCGTCGCCGAGTTTGGCCAGCGCCCGCTTGAGCGCGTGTTCGCGCCCCGCCCGCATCAACAGCATGGCCTCGGCGCCGGCGAGGTCGATGTTGGCCGGCAACAGCGTCATGCCTTCGGGGGTCTCCACCAGCGCGGCGTCCGGTTCGACTTCGCCGAGCAGCACCTCGTGCACCGACACCGGCAGTTTGTCCGGGTCGTGGCCGAGGGAGAACGTCAGCGATCCCTGCGGATCGAGATCGACGAGGAGGACGCGCTTGCCCAACTGCACCATCGCCGCGCCCAGCGACGCCACCGTCGTTGTTTTGGCGACCCCACCCTTTTGATTGGCGACCGCAAGTACTCGCGTCACACCGACCATCTTGTCATGCGCTGTCAAAACCGGTCGGGCGGCGGGACCGCACGGGATGCGGCGTTTCTCCGGTGCGGCACAATCAGTGGGCGTGGGCCTACTGCAGCACCGGCTGATCCTGCTTCGCCATGGGGAGACGGAATGGTCGATCACCGGTCAGCACACCAGCCGCACCGAACTGGACCTGACCGAACACGGCCGCCGTCAGGCCCGGGCCGCGGGCCGAACGCTCGAGCAACTCGGTCTGCGCGAGCCCTTCGTCCTGTGTAGCCCTCGGCGTCGCGCGCAGCTCACCGCCGAGTTGGCCGGCCTGACCGTCGACGAGGTGAATCCGCTGATCAGCGAATGGGATTACGGCGACTACGAGGGCACCACCACCGAGGAGATCCGCACGACGGTGCCGGACTGGCTGGTGTGGACGCACGGCTGCCCCGGCGGGGAGACCGCCGCGCAGGTGTGCGAGCGCGCCGACCGGGCGATCGACCTGGCGCTCGAGCACATGCAGACCCGGGACGTGGTGTTCGTCGGGCACGGGCACTTCTCCCGCGCGGTGATCACCCGCTGGATCGAACAGCCCGTCTATGAGGGCATCCGCTTCGCGATGCCGGCGGTGTCCATCGCGGTGTGCGGTTTCGAGCACGGCGTGCGGCAACTCGGCGCACTGGCGTTGACCGGCCTTCCGGATCCGTCGTGACCCGCGAACCGTCCTTCGTGTTCGCCGGGCCGGACGGCGTCGTCGTCGGCGACGGCGTGCAGACGGCGTTCTCGCAGATCTCCGACGCGCGGGCGGCGCTGGCGTCGCACAGTGCCCCGGTCATCGTGGGCGCGTTGCCTTTCGACCTGTCGGCGCCGGCTGCGCTGATCCGGCCGCAGAGCGTGCAGTTCACCGAGGCGATGCCGGAGTGGCCGCTGCGCGAACTCCCGGCGGTGCGGGTGGTCGGCATGTCCCCTGACGCCGACGAGCACCGCCGGCGTGTCGCCCTGGCCGTCGAGCGGCTGTCCGACCCGGCGGCGGGTCTGCAGAAGGTGGTGCTGGCACGGTCGCTGGAGCTGGCTGCCGAGGCGCCCATCGACGCCCGCACCCTGCTGCACCGTCTGCACGGGGCGGACGCGGAGGCGACGAAGTATCTGGTCGACCTGTCCGCCGCGGGTGACGGCTATTCGGGGACTGTGCTGGTGGGCGCGAGCCCGGAGCTGCTGGTGGCCCGCCGCGGTCAGCGGGTGTGGTGCCGGCCGTTCGCCGGGTCGGCGCCCCGCTCCCCCGACCCCGACGTGGACGCGAAAAGCGGTGCCGCGCTGGCGGAGTCGTCGAAGAACCGCCACGAGCACCAGCTGGTCGTGGACGCGCTGCGCGAAGCGCTCGAGCCGCTGTGCGCCGACATCCGCGTCGCCCCCCGCCCCGAAGTCAGCAAGACCGCCGCGGTGTGGCACCTGTCCACCCCGATCTCGGCGACGCTGCGCCGCAGTTCCACCACCGCACTGGATCTCGCGGTCGCGCTGCACCCGACTCCCGCAGTCGGGGGAACCCCGACCGATCGCGCCACCGCGCTGATCGCCGAGATGGAGGGCGACCGCGGCTTCTACGCGGGAGCGGTCGGCTGGTGCGATCAACGCGGCGACGGACGCTGGGTGGTCTCCATCCGCGGTGCGCAACTGTCGGCCGATCGGCGCACGGCGGTGGCGCATTCCGGCGGCGGCATCGTCGCCGAATCCGATCCGGACGAAGAGGTCGCCGAGACCACCACCAAGTTCCGGACCATCCTGTCGGCGTTGGGAGTACAGCAGTGAGCGAGACCATCCGCGCGGCGCGCCCCGGCGACGAGGCCGAACTGACCGCGATGATCCATGAGCTCGCCGAGTTCGAGCACGCGGCCGCCGAATGCACGGTGACCGCGAGCCAGTTGCGCGAGGCGCTCTTCGGCGACGATCCGACCGTATACGGGCACGTGGCGGAGGTGGACGGCCGGATGGCGGCCTGCGCCTTGTGGTTCCGCAACTTCTCGACGTGGGACGGGGTGGCCGGGGTGTGCCTCGAGGACCTGTTCGTGCGTCCGGAGTACCGCCGCCGGGGGTTGGCGCGGCGGCTGCTGGCGACGCTGGCCCACGAGTGCGTGGAGCGCGGCTACACGCGGCTCACGTGGGCGGTGCTGAACTGGAACGTGAACGCGATTGCCCTCTACGACCTGGTGGGCGGTCAGCCGCAGACCGAGTGGACCACCTACCGGGTCTCGGGGCGGCGATTGGCGGAGTTGGCGGCCGAATCGTCGTCGGGCCCAGGCTGAATCAGCCAGTGCAGCGCTGACCGGCTGAACAGCAGACCCAGCACGGCGATCGACGCGGCCCCGACCACGATCGCGTACGAGATACGCCCGGAACTGAAGACGTACCACGCCACCCCGAGCAGGCAGAGGTTGGCGAAGATCGCGATGCCGCGCCCCCAGCGGCGCCCGGTGAGCAGCGCCCAGCCGGCGGCCAGGACGCCCGAGCCCATGATCACGAACCAGCCGGCGGTGCCGTAGCCGCTGATGGCCACTTCGTGGTGGCCGTTCATCTCGCGCACGGTGAGCACGACGGCCATCACGATCCCCAGAAGGCCCTGCAGCGCCACGATGGCGCCGGCGATGCGTACCGCGGGAGGCATCAGGGCGCCAACCGGTCGGCGAGGAAGTGCACGGCGAAGTCGTAGCCCAGCGGGCCCGCGCCGGCGATGACCACCTCGGCCACCGCGGAGACATACGAGTGATGCCGGAACGGCTCGCGCGCGTGGATGTTGCTCAGGTGCACCTCGGCCACCGGCAGCCCCACCGAGCGCAGCGCGTCGGCGATCGCGATCGAAGTGTGGCTGTAGGCGGCGGGGTTGATCACGATGCCCACGCAGTCGGTACGGGCTTCCTGGATGGCGTCGACGAGCACGCCCTCGTGGTTGCTCTGCACCGCGCGCACGTCGAACCCGGCTTCGGCGGCCACCTTGGACACCCGCGCCTCGATCTCGGCGAGTGTGGTGGTGCCGTACACCTCGGGCTGACGGGTGCCGAGGAGGTTCAGGTTCGGCCCGTTGACGAGAAGCAGTCGGCGTTCGGTCACCGTTGTACGGTACCGGCGCGAGCGTCAGGCCGGTTAGGCTCAAGTCCCGTGCGTGCCGTGCTGATCGTCAATCCCAATGCCACCTCGACGACGCCGGCCGGCCGCGACCTGCTGGCCCACGCACTGGAGAGTCGGGTCCAGCTGACCGTCGCCCACACCGACCACCGCGGCCACGCCATCGAACTGGCGAGCGAGGCGACCCGCGCCGGCGTCGACGTGCTGATCGTGCACGGCGGGGACGGCACGGTGAACGAGGTGGTCAACGGCATCCTCGCCGAGTGCGGCCCGACCGGTGCCGGTCCGGCGGTGGGCGTCGTGCCCGGCGGTTCGGCGAACGTCTTCGCCCGGGCGCTGGGCATCAGTTCCGACCCGATCGAGGCGACCAACCAACTCGTCGACCTGCTGGGCGACTACCGCCGCAGCCGCACGTGGCGGCGCATCGGCCTGATGGACTGCGGGGAACGGTGGGCGGTGTTCACCGCCGGCATGGGCGTCGACGGCGACGTGGTGGCCGCGGTGGAGGCCCAACGCGCCCGTGGCCGCAAGGTCACCGCGTCCCGGTACATCCGGGTCGCGATCCGCGAGGTGCTGGCCAGCGTGCGCAAGGAGCCGACGCTGACCCTGCATCTGCCCGACCGCGATCCCGTCGACGGTGTGCACTTCGCGTTCGTGTCGAACTCGAGCCCGTGGACCTACGCCAACGCGCGTCCGGTGTGGACGAACCCCGACACCACGTTCGAGACGGGGCTGGGGGTGTTCGCGACCACCAGCATGGGGGTGTGGGCGAACCTGCGTCTGGTGCGCCGGATGCTGTCGCGGAAACCCGACATCAAGGCCAAGCATCTGGTGCGCGACGACGACCTGCGGTGGCTGAAGGTGACGAGCACCACGCCGGTCGCGTGCCAGATCGACGGAGATTACGTCGGAATGCGGGAAAGCATGCACTTCGCGGCGGTACCGGACGCGCTGGCGGTGATCGCACCGCCGCCCGTGTCTGCGCAGCAAGCCCTCTGATCAGCGCAAACACTGGATGCAAGCGAACTCACATCGGAGTTTTGGGCGCAGGTTGAGCCAGTGTAGTACAACGGAGTCATGGGTCGGGTAACGGCCCGGTGCAGTGAGATAGAACACGACTTATCCAAGTTCTATTGACATCTGTCGAGCCTGTGAAAACATCGGATGCAACAGCGCAGAAACATTCTGTCCGCTTGCGTTAACAGCCAACGTATTGCTCATGCGCCCCCTTGCGCGTACGAAAGGAAGTCATAGTCATGGATTGGCGCCATAAGGCCGTCTGTCGCGACGAGGATCCGGAGCTGTTCTTCCCGGTTGGGAACAGCGGCCCGGCGCTCGCTCAGATCGCCGATGCCAAGCTGGTTTGCGCTCGCTGCCCCGTCACCGCAGAGTGCCTGAGCTGGGCTTTGGAGTCCGGCCAGGACGCCGGCGTGTGGGGCGGCATGAGCGAGGACGAGCGTCGCGCTCTCAAGCGCCGCAACGCCCGGACCAAGGCCCGCACCGGAGTCTGACGGCTTTTTCACGGTAAAGCGACGGCCCCGACGCAAGTCGGGGCCGTTTCTATGTCCGCACAATTGTGACTTTTGCGTCATTTGCAGCAAAGTGTCACATGCTGCCCGAATCGCATTCGGTAAATGACTAATTCGCTCAGTATTGGGTTGCGCGGGGCCGACGCCCCAGCGGCACCCGCAGCACCACGTCGGTGCCGCCGGAGGACACTTCGTGCATGCCGAGGGACCCGTCCAGCTCCGTCGAGACGAGGGTGCGGACGATCTGCAGGCCGAGGCGATCGGACTTCTCCAAGCTGAAGCCGTCGGGCAGCCCGCGCCCGTCGTCGTGGACGACGACGTCGAGCCAGCGCGCCGACCGTTCGGCGCGGATGGTCACGCATCCCTGACTCGTCGACGCGTCGAAGGCGTGCTCGATCGCGTTCTGCACCAGCTCGGTGATCACCAGGATGAGCGCGGTGGCGCGGTCCGCGTCGAGCACACCGAGCTCCCCCACGCGGTTGATGCGGATCGGCGCGTCGACGTTGGCGACGTCGTTCATGATCGGCAGGATCCGGTCCACGACCTCGTCGAGGTTGACCTCTTCGTCCACCGACATCGACAGCGCGTCGTGTACCAGCGCGATGGATGACACCCGGCGCACGGATTCGATGAGCGCCTCGCGGCCCTCCGGGTTGCTGGTGCGGCGCGCCTGCAGCCGGAGCAGCGCGGCGACGGTCTGCAGGTTGTTCTTCACCCGGTGATGGATTTCGCGGATCGTCGCGTCTTTGGACAGCAGCGCCCGGTCGCGCCGTTTGATCTCGGTCACGTCGCGGATCAGGACCGCCGCACCCACCGGTTCGCCGTGCACCACCAGCGGCAGGGTGCGCAGCAGCACCGCGGCGCCGTTGGCGTCGACCTCCATGCGGGTGCTCGAACCGCCGGTCAGTGATTCGCGGACGTGCTCGGCGAGTTCCTGACCTTCGAACGGGTCGGAGATCAGCGGCCGCGTGACGGCGACCATGTTGTGTCCCTCGAGTTCCGCGGTGAAGCCCATGCGGTGGTAGGCCGAGATGGCGTTGGGGCTGGCGAAGGTCACGACACCGGTTTGGTCGAGCCGGATGAACCCGTCGCCGGCGCGGGGGGTCGACCGCGACATGGCCAGGTCTCCGACGTTGGGAAAGGTGCCTTCGGAGTGCATGTGCAGGAGGTCTTCGGCGCAGTCGACGTAGGCCGCTTCCAGCGGGCTGACCTGTCGGGGTGCCAGCGAGGTTTGGTGGGTGAGAACGGCGACCACGGTGTTCTCGTAGCGCACGGGCACGGCTTCGACCCGCAGCCCGGGGTTTCCGTCGTGGCCGTCGACGGTGACGCAGCCGATGGTGCCGGATCGGAACGCGTCGGCGACGATCGGCATGTCTTCGGGCTCGGCGATCGTTCCGACCGCGTCTGCCAGCAGGACGGTGGGCGCGGTGTTGGGCCGCACCTGCGCGACGCAGACCAGCATGCCGTCGTCGCGACGGACCCACATCAGGTAGTCGGCGAACGACAGGTCGGCGAGCAGCTGCCATTCCCCGACCACGGCGTGCAGGTGATCGACGGCGTTGCCGGGGAGGACGGTGTGCTCGGCGAGCAGATCACCGAGGGTTGACATGGCTGACCGGTGCGGGCGGGTCGGGTGGCCTGCGCAGCAGCCGGCTAGTCGATGACGGCGATGAGGTCACCGGCCTGGATGACGTCACCCACCGACACGCTGACCTTGCTGACGGTGCCGGCGACCTCGGCGAGCACGGGGATCTCCATCTTCATCGACTCGAGCAGCACCAGGGTGTCGCCTTCGCCGATCTGATCGCCCTCAGTGACCACGACCTCGAGCACACTGGCCACGATTTCCGCGCGAACGTCCTCGGCCATCTTCACCCCACTCTCTAACCACCGGTGCTTGAGCGTCTATCGAACCACAAGGCCCTGTGAGCGGTCCGGCATGCCCGCCGGCGGCGGCGAAATCGTTGTCCGAGGTTCATGCGACAATGGGCTGTAACCGACCCGCCGCGTGTGGGTCCACACCCACGACCTCTGGAGGTTCACCATGGCCAAGCGTGGCCGTAAGAAGCGCGACCGCAAGCACTCGAAGGCCAACCACGGCAAGCGGCCCAACGCCTGACACTGCTGCTGCGGCTGCGATCCGTGCGGATCGCAGCCGGGCATGTCAGCCGCGGATGATCGTGGTGCGGCTGATCTCGATCCGCAACCGCTGCCGCAGGCTGTCGGGAGCCTTTTCCCCGCTGCATTTGGTGGCGATCAGATTCTTGACCCGTTCCTCGATGCCGTAGTGCCGTAGGCACGTGGGGCATTCCTCGAGATGGTGCCGGAGCTTGTCCCGGGTCTCCGCGGTGCACTCGCCGTCCAGCAGCGTCCACACCTCGGCAATCACCGCCGCGCACTCAGGATGCTCCGGGTCGATCGGCCCGACCGGCGGGCGCCACCGCCCCTCCCCGGACGCGGCCTCTTCGGGCGAGAACTCGTTCTCACTCATGACGTGACCCCTTCGGCCGCATCGACCTGTTCACCGCGGAGGAACCCGCGGTCGCGGGCCACCCCGCTCAACAACTCACGAAGCTGGCGTCTGCCGCGGTGCAGCCGCGACATCACCGTTCCGATCGGTGTGTCCATGATTTCGGCGATCTCCTTGTACGGGAAGCCCTCGACGTCGGCGTAGTACACCGCCATCCGGAAGTCCTCGGGCAGCGCCTGCAGCGCTTCCTTGATCTCACTGTCCGGCAACACCTCCAGCGCCTCGACTTCCGCGGACCGCAGCCCGGTCGACGAGTGTTCGGCGTTGGCCGCCAGCTGCCAGTCAGTGATCTCCTCGGTCGGGTACTCCGCGGGCTGGCGCTGTTTCTTGCGGTAGCTGTTGATGTAGGTGTTCGTGAGAATCCGGTACAGCCACGCCTTGAGGTTGGTGCCTTCGCGGAACGAGCGGAAGCCGGCGTAGGCCTTCACCATCGTTTCCTGCAGGAGGTCCTCGGCGTCGGCGGGATTGCGGGTCATCCGCAGGGCGCCGCCGTAGAGCTGGTCGAGCAGTGGAATCGCGTCGCGCTCGAAGCGCGCGGTCAGTTCGGCGTCTGTCTCTTCGCGTGCCGAATCGGTCGTGTCGTCGAGAGCTGTCTCCGTGGCCAGCCCATCGGTGTCGGTCATCGTGGGGAACACCGTCCCTTCTGTCGCGGCGCCTCCGTCGTGTCTCAGCAATAGCGCTGAGTCGCGCGGGGCCATCATGGCCAACACAGGCACCATCAATCCCCTTCCGCCGATCCTAGAGGTTGCCGGCGACATGTCGCCTGGGCACGGCACACGTTTGTGCGACGCAGCAGGCACAACGCCGACGTCCGGTGCCGTTGTTCCCCTGACCGGGTCTAATCTGGGCCGGTGGCTCGAGCGGCGACACCGGCGATCGCCGCGCTGATCAGCAGCGGGGTGGCGCACACGGTGCTGCAGTACCACCACGATCCGCGCAGCGATTCCTTCGGCGAGGAAGCCGTCGAGGAACTCGCGCGCGACGGAGTGGTCGCCGATCAGATCTTCAAGACCCTCGTCGTGTCGCTGCCCTCCGGTCTGGGGGTCGCGGTGTTGCCCGTTCCGGCCAAGCTCTCGCTGAAGGCCGCCGCGGCCGCGCTGGGCAGCCCCAAGGCGACGATGGCCGATCCGGCGGCCGCCCAGCGCGCCACCGGCTACGTCGTCGGCGGCATCTCCCCGCTGGGTCAGCGCAAGGCGCTGCCCACGGTGATCGACGCGTCGGCGCTGCAGTGGGACCGGGTGCTGTGCAGCGCCGGCAAGCGGGGCCTGGACGTCAGCCTCGACCCCCGCGACCTGGTGCGCTTGACCAACGCAGCGGTGGCCGACATCCGAGCGATCTAGTCTGGCCAGATGTCGCTCGCAGGAAAGACCATGTTCATCTCCGGCGCCAGCCGTGGCATCGGCCTGGCCATCGCCAAGCGGGTTGCCGCCGACGGCGCGAACGTCGCGCTGGTCGCCAAGACCGCCGAACCGCATCCCAAGCTGCCGGGCACCATCTACACCGCGGCCAAGGAGATCGAGGACGCCGGCGGGCAGGCGCTGCCGATCGTCGGCGACATCCGGGACGGCGACTCGGTCACCGCGGCCGTCGCCAAGACCGTTGAGCAGTTCGGCGGGATCGACATCTGCGTCAACAACGCCTCGGCGATCAACCTCGGGTCGATCGAGGAGGTGCCGCTGAAGCGTTTCGACCTGATGAACGGCATCCAGGTGCGCGGCACCTACGCGGTGTCCCAGGCGTGCATCCCCCACATGAAAGGCCGGGAGAACGCCCACATCCTGACGCTGTCGCCGCCCATCCTGCTGGAGTCCAAGTGGCTGCGTCCCACGCCCTACATGATGGCCAAGTTCGGGATGACGTTGTGCGCGTTGGGGATCGCCGAGGAAATGAAGGACGCCGGGATCGCGTCGAACACGCTGTGGCCGCGCACCATGATCGCCACCGCCGCGGTGCAGAACCTGCTCGGCGGTGACGAGTCGATGGCCCGGTCCCGCAAGCCCGAGGTGTATTCGGATGCGGCGTACGCGATTCTGACGAAGCCGTCCAGCTTCACCGGTCACACGCTGCTGTGCGAGGACGTACTGCTGGACGCCGGGGTCACCGACCTGTCGGTGTACGACTGTGTGCCGGGTTCCGAACTGGGCGTGGACTTCTGGGTCGAGAGCGCCAACCCGCCCGGCTACAGCGGCCCGTAGGCCTGCGAGGAGCTCTTCTACCCGATCGCGGCAGGCCGTCCGAACCGCACGGGCACACCGGGTGAGTACAGTGCGCGCAACCGCTCACCTGTAGCCCCGATGCCCGCGGCGGCGACGAGTTCGTCGCTGAGCTCGGCGACCCGCGCCGTGTGCAACGGCCACATCGGGTGAGTGATGGGCACCCACCAGCTCCGGCCCGCCTTCCGGGTGTGGGCGCCCCAGCGCGCGGTCAGCCAGACCTCCAGCGGCGTCGGATCCACCGGGGAGCCCACGTCGACCGTGAGGTGGCTGCGCACGCCGCGACCGGGCCAGCGCCGCACGCTGGTGTACGAGATCTGACCACCGGGGCGGTCGACCCGCATTTTGGCCCAGGTGTACGGCACACCGAGGCCGATGCGGGTCAGCGGCACGACCGCCGACCGCTGGGTTTCCAGCGACCGGAACAGCACTCCGTGCCGGCCGGCATCGTCGACCGAGTAGAGGCGCACGTTGGTCTCGGCGAAAGACCCCAGATAGCCGAGCGGAAGCTTTTCGCCGACAGTCGATCTGCCAACCACGAGCGGGATGAGCCCGACGTAGGTGCCGTCGTCTGAGACGTCCGGACGGGTGCCGGGCGGGAAATGATGGGCCACGGCGTCCGGGTCGACAGGCCAGTGCACAAAGGTGACGTCAGCCCAATGCTGGGTCAACAGCACGGGCAGCGGCAGTGGAGGGAGGTCCACGCCACCATCATGGCAGTCTGGCGCCCATGACGACATCGACAATCTGGTCCGCCGGCCGCTACGACGCAGTAGGGGACCGAATCGCCCCGATCGCCGAACAGGTCGTCGACGCCGTGGCGCGGCGCCGGCCACTGCGCGGCGCCGCAGTGGTCGACCTGGCCTGCGGCACCGGCAGCGCCGCACTGACCGCCGCGGCGCGCGGCGCTCACGTCACCGGAGTCGACTACACGCCGGAACTGCTCACGATTGCCGAGCGGCGCAACGGAGCCGACGCCGTCACCTGGCGCGTGGGCGACGCCGCCGACACCGGCCTGCCCGCAGCCTCGTTCGACGCGGCGGTGTCGAACATGGGGATCATCTTCGTCGAGCCGCAGAGCCAGCTCGCCGAGATCGAACGGCTACTCAAAGACGGTGGCACTCTTGCGTTCTCGGCGTGGGTGCGCGACACCGGCAATCCGCTGTTCGACCCCGTGGTCGCGGTGCTCGGGCCGCCGGCGGCCGCTGGATTCTCCCCGGATGAGTGGGGGGATGAGGCGGTGCTGATCGAGCGACTGGGCGGCAGTTTCACCGATGTGGACATCCGGCCCGGTCGGCATGTGTGGGAGTTCGAATCTCTCGACGCCGCGATGCGCTTTCTGCGCGCGGAGTCACCCGTGCACGTCGAGACCTTCCGTCGTGTTTCCGAGCCGCAGCGCGACGAGTTGGCGGCGGCGTTCGAGTCCACGCTGGCCGGCCACGTCGACGCCACGGGCACGGTGACGTTCGGCGCTCCCTATGTGGTGGTCAGCGCCACCTACCGGGCCTCGTAGAGGATCCCGCGCCCGATCGCCTCGCGCACCACGGGCAGCGCGGCGCTCGCCAGCGCGTCGGCATCCACGCCGTGGTGGGCGGCGAGCAGAGCGATCAGCATGCCCAGCGGCACCTCGCCACGGCATCCGGCGAAGAGCGCGCGGGACACCTCGTCGACGCCGATCACCGCGCCCGGTCCGCCGGGGCGGCGCACGGCCGCGCCGACGACCTGCCACCCGTCCGGGCCGGGCAGCGACTGTTCTTCGAGGAATACCGGCGCGGTGGTCAACCGCGCCGCGAGCAGGTCGTCGTCGGAATTGTCGTGCAGGTATTCGCGGCGGGCGAAGAACGCGTCGACCTCTGGTCCCGTCAGCGCCTCCCCCGCCCCGGTGATCTCTTCGAGCACCACGTCGGCCGGCCGCGTCTCCCCCTTGCCGGGCGCGCGCAGGTTGATCATGCCCATCCCGACGCCCGCGATGCCCTGGTCAGCGAACCAGTCCAGCCACTGCCCGCCGCGGCGCGCGGCGTCCTCCGGCAGTTCGCCGGCGTCGGACGTCCACAGCGACACGTAGCTGATGGGGTCGGCGAACTCCCGCTGCACCACCCAGGCGTGCAGCCCGGAGTCGGCCAGCCAGCCGGCGACGCGGTCGCGCCAGTCGGCGCCGTCGCGGACGATCCAGTTGGCCATGATCTGCGCCGTACCGCCGGGCAGCAGGTGCTCCCCCACTTGTTCGATCAGCTTCTGGCACAGCGTATCTCCGGCCATCCCGGAGTCTCGGTACTGGTAGTCCAGACTGCCCGCGCCCACGACGAACGGCGGGTTGGACACGATCAGGTCGAAGCGTTCCCCGTCGACGGGCTCGAAGAGGCTGCCGCGCCGCAGGTCCCAGGACATGCCGTTGAGCCGCGCGGTGGCCGCCGCCAGCGCCAGCGCCCGGGCGTTGGTGTCGGTGGCGACGACCTCGTCGCAGTGCGCGTCGAGGTGCAGCGACTGGATCCCGCACCCGGTGCCGAGATCCAGCGCCCGCCCGACCGGTTCGCGGATGACGGCGTGGGCCAGCGACACCGACGCGCCGCCGATTCCCAGGACGTGGTCGTGGCGTACCGGTCCGGGCCGCAGCGCGGCGTCCTGGTCGGACACCACGAGGAAGTCGCGGTGTCCGTCGCTGTGTGGGCGAATGTCGAGTTGGGCGCGCAGTGTCCCGTCGGGACCGGCTTCGACGACACCGTTGGCCAGCAGCGCGTCGACGCCGGCGGTGGGCAGGGCCGCCGCGACGCGGTCTCGGGTCTCGTCGGCGCCGAGCAGGAACAGCCGCACCAGCACCGCCAACGGCTGCGAGGCCGCGTCGGCCTGCTCGGTCGCGCGCAGGGCGGACCACCACAGGCCGCGGCTGAACGCGGCGCTCGCGTCGGCGCCAAGCAGGTCGGTGACGCCGTCGGTGGTGTAGTCGGCGGCGCGCATGTCGGTGGCCAGCGCGTCGACCAAGGCTTCGGAGTGCAGGGGCGCGTCGGTCAAAGCAACGTGCCTTGCTCGGGCTGCGGCGCCCCGTCCAAATCCCTGCTCGCGTGCGCGACCGGTTCGATCAGCTCCGGGCCGTTGTTACGCACGCTGTTGACCAGCCGGGACACCTCGCGGATCTCGATGCGGTCGAGGTCGCCGTGGCCGCGCAGCAGGCCCTCGTCGATCGGCGCGTCGGGGTCGAGCCAACGGTCGAAGTCGTCGGTGCTGATGGTCAGCGGCATCCGGTCGTGGATCTGTGCGAGCGGGCCGGCGGCGTCGGTCGTGATGATCGTGCAGCTCAGCAGCGGCGCGCTGTCCTTCGGCGCGCCTTTGGGCCGCCACGTCGTCCACAGGCCGGCTATGAACAACGGTTCACCGTCGGAGGCGTACATGAAGTAGGGCGTTTTAGCACCCTTCTCGCCCTGCCACTCGTACCAGCCGTCCATCGGGACCAGGCAGCGCTTGCCCTTGGCCGAGCTGCGGAACGCCGGCGAGCTCGTGACCTTGTCCGAGCGGGCGTTGATCAGCATGGGGCCTTTGTTGTCCGGGGTGCCGTCGTCGGTCGCCTTGACCCATGGCGGGATCAGTCCCCACCGCATCAGGCGCACGCGACGCGTGGCGTCGTCGTCGGGGTCGGTGTGCCGTTTGACGACGGTGGCGACGGTGGTCGTGGGTGCCACGTTGTAGTTCGGCGCCGGCGAGTCCTTTGCCGTGGCGTTGGTTTCGTCGATCGCCTTGATCTTCTCGGCCAGCAGGGCCGGGTCGGTCGTCACCGCGAATCGCCCACACATGCCTCCATCGTCCCAGAAACCTGACGGGGGTCACCGTCTGCGCGACCGCGGCAGGGGAGAATGGACCGGTGACCACCTGGCCGGCCCCGTCGACGTCTACGCCCATCCATGCGACCGTGACGGTTCCCGGCTCGAAATCCCAGACCAACCGGGCGTTGGTGCTGGCCGCGCTCGGAACCCGGCAGGGCACCTCGACGGTGCGGGGCGCGCTGCGCAGCCGTGACACCGACCTGATGATCGGTGCCCTGCGGACCCTGGGGGTCGACGTGGCGGCGGCCTCGAACGACGACACCGAACTGGCCGTCAGCGGCGAGTTGGGCGCCGCGCCCGGCGCGCGGGTCGACTGCGGCCTGGCGGGCACGGTGCTGCGGTTCGTGCCGCCGGTCGCGGCGCTGGGCAGCGAGCCGGTGCTGTTCGACGGTGACGAGCAGGCCCGCGCACGGCCGATCGCCCCGTTGCTGGACGCGCTGCGCGCGCTGGGGGTGGACATCGACGGCGACGGTCTGCCGTTCACCGTGCGCGGCAGCGGTGGGGTGCGCGGCGGCACCGTGGAGATCGACGCGTCGGGGTCGTCGCAGTTCGTGTCGGGTCTGCTGTTGTCCGGGGCGGCGTTCGACGAGGGGTTGACGATCGTGCACACCGGCGCGGCGGTGCCGTCGATGCCGCACGTCGCGATGTCGGTGGCGATGCTGCGGGACGCCGGCGTCGAGGTCGACGACTCCGAACCCGACCGCTGGCACGTCGCGCCCGGGCCGATCGCGGCCCGCGACTGGGTCATCGAACCCGATCTGTCGAACGCGTTGCCGTTCCTGGCCGCGGCGGTGGTTTCCGGCGGTCTGGTCCGGCTGACCGGCTGGCCGACGCTGAGCACCCAGCCGGCCGAGGCGATCCTGCGGATTTTGAAGAGCTTCAACGCCACGGTGCGCACGGGCCGTTCGCACCTGGAGGTCCAGGGCGCGACGTTGTACCAGGGCATCGATGTCGACCTGCGCGATGTCGGCGAGCTGGCCCCGTCGGTGGCGGCGCTGGCGGCGCTGGCGGCACCCGGGTCGGTGTCGCATCTGCGCGGCATCGCGCATCTGCGCGGCCACGAGACCGACCGCCTGGCGGCGCTGAGCGCCGAGATCAACCGCGTGGGCGGCCAGTGCGAGGAGACCGAGGACGGTCTGACGATCACCGCGCAGCCGCTGCGCGGCGGGGTGTGGCGTTCGTACGCCGATCATCGGATGGCGACGGCGGGGGCCATCGTGGGGCTGCGGACGCCGGGCATCGAGGTGGAGGACATCGGCACCACCGCCAAGACGCTGCCGCAGTTCGCCGAGCTGTGGACCGGGATGCTGGCCGGCCAGACCGACGACGTCCGGGGCTGATTCTTGGGCCGCCGCGAGTACGACGAATCCGATGTCCGGGTCCGGCCCGGCCGCGGTACCCGACCGCGGACCAAGACCCGGCCCGAGCACGCCGACGCGCGGCAGGCGATGGTGGTGACGGTGGACCGCGGCCGCTGGGGCTGCGTGCTGGACCGGGACCCGGAGCAGCGGGTCACCGCGATGCGGGCGCGCGAGTTGGGCCGCACCCCGATCGTGGTGGGTGACGACGTGGACGTGGTCGGGGACCTGTCCGGGCGGCCGGACACGCTGGCGCGCATCGTGCGTCGCGGCGAACGGCGAACGGTGTTGCGCCGCACCGCCGATGACACCGATCCGACCGAGCGGGTGGTGGTGGCCAACGCCGACCAGTTGCTGATCGTGGTGGCGCTGGCCGATCCGCCCCCGCGGGCGGGACTGGTGGAGCGGGCGCTGATCGCCGCGTATGCCGGCGGGCTGGCGCCCATCCTGTGCCTGACCAAGACCGATCTGGTGCCGGCCGACGAGTTCGCCGCGCAGTTCGCCGATCTCGATCTGGTGGTCACCACCGCGGGTCGCGACGATCCGCTGGCCAACGTCGAGCCGCTGCTGACCGGCAAGGTTACGGCGCTGTTGGGCCATTCCGGGGTCGGCAAGTCCACGCTGGTGAATCGTCTTGTGCCCGACGCGGATCGGGCCACCGGGGCGGTCACCGACATCGGCCGCGGCCGGCACACGTCGACTCAGTCGGTGGCGCTTCCGCTGAAGTCGGGGGGCTGGGTGATCGACACACCGGGCATCCGCTCGTTCGGTCTGGCGCACATCGAGCCAGACGACGTGGTGCTGGCGTTCTCCGATCTGGCGGAAGCGATCGACGACTGTCCCCGCGGGTGCGGGCACATGGGTCCCCCGGCGGATCCGGAGTGCGCACTCGACGACCTGACCGGGCCCGCCGCGGCGCGGGTGGCCGCGGCCCGCCGTCTTCTCGCCGCCCTCAGTGTGCGCGAGCGCGCGGGTCTGCCCGCAGACACGCCGTAAACCCCGGGCAGTATCAGCGCGCTCACAGTCGGCGAGCGCGCACTATGACGTCATGTTTGCGACCCCCTCGTGTGTGGCACGCTGGGGAAATGACTGACGTACCCGCAATCGAACTGAACGACGGCACCCGTATCCCCCAGCTGGGATTCGGCGTCTACCAGATTCCCCCGAACGAGACCGCCGCGGCGGTCAAGACCGCACTCGACATCGGCTACCGCCACATCGACACAGCGGAGATGTACCAGAACGAGAAGGGCGTCGGCGAGGGTATCCGCGACGCCGGCATCGACCGCTCCGAGGTGTACATCACCAGCAAGCTCAACAACGGCTTCCACCGGCCCGACGACGCCCGCCGCGCCTTCGACAAGACCATCTCCGCGCTGGGCTTCGACTACGTCGACCTGTTCCTGATCCACTGGCCGCTGCCCACCCTCTACGACGGTGACTTCGTCTCGACGTGGAAGACGTTGGAGGAGTTCAAGAAAGAGGGCCGCGCACGCAGCATCGGGGTGTCCAACTTCCAGGTCGCCCACCTGCAGCGGCTCGCCGACGAGACCGACACGGTTCCGGTGGTCAACCAGATCGAGGTGCATCCGTACTTCGCCAACGACGAGGTGCGGGCCTACGGTCGCGAGCACGGCATCGCCACCGAGGCCTGGTCCCCGATCGCGCAGGGCCAGGTGCTCGACGACCCGGTGATCACGCGCATCGCGGAGTCGATCGGCAAGACGCCGGCACAGGTGGTGCTGCGCTGGCACATTCAGCGCGGCGACATCATCTTCCCGAAATCGGTGACCGAGCAACGCATTCGCGACAACTTCGCGCTGTTCGACTTCGAGCTCGGCGACGACGATTTCGCCGCGGTGTCAGGGCTGGACAAGGGCGAGGCCGGCCGCATCGGACCGAACCCGGACACCTTCGACTACATCCCCGACTGAAAATCCCGGACTGAAACGAGTAGAGGCTGCGTCGAGGGCGGGAGAGCGGTACCCGTCCTCGACGCAGCCTCGTGGTCTCAGGCCGCCTTTGCCAGCGCGACCTTCTCGGCTTGCTTGGCGCGGCGTCGGGCCCGCACGGCGGCGATGGCCGACTTCAGACCACGCCGTTCCTCGGCGGGCAGTTCGGCGAACATCGCCTCGCTGCGCGTCTCGGGGGCGTCGTCGGCGGTGTCGCGCAGGAACCGGTCCGGCAGCGACAGTTTCGCGATCGTGCGCCAGGACTTGCCGTACTGCACCAGGAAGGATCCGGTGGTGTAGGGCAGGTCGTACTTGTCGCACAGTTCCTGCACCCGCTGCGAGATCTCGTGGAGCCGGTTGCTCGGCAGATCGGGGTACAGGTGGTGCTCGATCTGGTAGCACAGGTTGCCGCTCATGAAGCGCAGCACGGGGCCGTTGTCGAAGTTGGCGCTGCCCAGCATCTGGCGCAGGTACCACTCGCCGCGGGTCTCCCCGACCATGTCGGTCTTGGTGAATTTCTCTGCGCCATCGGGGAAGTGGCCACAGAAGATGACCGCGTTGGACCAGACGTTGCGGATGATGTTGGCCACCGCGTTGGCTTTCGCCGTCGACTTGAAGGTCGCGCCCGGCGACAGCGACGTCACCGCGGGGAACGCCACGTAGTCCTTGAACACCTGGGCGCCGGCCTTGGTGAGGAACTCGCGGATCCGCACCAGCGTGGCTTTGCGGTTGTCGCGGCCCTTGAAGATCTTGCCGAGTTCCAGGTGCTGCAAACCGACGCCCCACTCGAAGAGGGCCGCAAGCATCGTGTTGAACGGAATGTTCAACAGGTTGGCCGGCGTCCACTTCTGGTCGCGGGTGACGCGCAGCAGGCCGTAGCCCACGTCGTCGTCCATGCCGAGGATGTTGGTGTACTTGTGGTGCATGAAGTTGTGGGTGAAGCGCCAGTGCTTCGACGCCCCGCTCATGTCCCATTCCCACGTCGAGGAATGGATTTCGGGATCGTTCATCCAATCCCATTGACCGTGCATGACGTTATGCCCGATCTCCATGTTCTCGATGATCTTGGCCACGCCGAGCGTGGTCGCACCAGCCCACCAGAACGCCCGCTTGGAGCTTCCTGCGAGCAGAAGCCGGCCGGTGACCTCCAGCGCGCGCTGCGCGGCGATGGTACGGCGGATGTAGCGCGCGTCGCGCTCTCCGCGGGAGTCTTCGATGTCCTGCCTGATCGCATCCAGTTCGTTGCCGAGACTCTCGATGTCGGCGTCGGTCAGATGTGCGAATTCCGGTACGTCGGTGACTGCCATAGGTTCAGCCCTCCTCTCACTTACCTACGCTAGCGTAACCTACGACTCCGTAGGTTACTACCCAGTAAAGTTCAGACATCCAGCTTGCAATCGCCGGATGCCGCGGTGACGCAGGTCTGCACCCGCGAGCCCGGCTCGTGCTCCACGCCGGTCCGCAGGTCCTGAACGTGCCCGTCGACCAGCGAGACGACGCAGGACTGACAGATGCCCATCCGGCAGCCGAACGGCATCTGCACGCCCGCCTGCTCTCCGGCCTCCATCAGCGACGTCGCGCCGTCGATGGTCGCGGTCTTTCCCGAGCGAGCGAACTCGACGGTGCCGCCACTACCGTGGTTAGCCGCACGGACGGCGGCGAAACGTTCCAGATGCAGCTGGTCCCGGATCCCAGCGGCTGCCCAGGCGCTCTCTGCGGCCTCCAGCATCGCCGCCGGCCCACAGGCCCACGTCTGACGCTCTCGCCAGTCCGGAACCACCTCGTCGAGACGAGCCAGGTCCAACCGGCCTTGCGACCGGGTAGCCCGGATCGACAGCCGGTAACCCTCGTGCTGGTTCTGCAGTGCGCCGAGTTCCTGGCCGAACAGGACGTCGGACTCGGTGGGCGCGGAGTGCAGGTGGACGATATCGCCGACCTGATCGCGGCGGGCCAGCGTGCGCAACATGGACATCACCGGGGTGATGCCGGAGCCGGCGGTCAGGAACAGCACCGAGGACGGCGCCGGGTCGGGCATGACGAAGTTGCCTTGCGGCGCGGCCAGTCTCACGACGGTCCCCGGGGCCACCCCGCCGACCAGGTGGGTCGACAGGAACCCCTCGGGCATGGCCTTGACCGTGATGGTGATGGTGCGGGAACGCCGACTGGACAGTGGACTCGACGTCAGCGAATAGGACCGCCAGCGCCACCGGCCGTCGAGCAGCACGCCGATGCCGATGTACTGGCCGGGCTGATAGTCGAAGGAGAACCCCCAGCCGGGCCGGATGACCAGCGTGGCGGAGTCCTCGGTCTCGCGACGGACGTCGACAACCTTGCCCCGCAGCTCACGAGCCGACCACAGCGGGTTGGCGAGCTTGAGGTAGTCGTCGGGAAGCAGCGGTGTGGTGACACGACTGACGACCGTCCGCAACAGGTGCAGAGCGGGGTTGTCTTTCGCCCCAGCGACAGTGGGGCGGATGGTGTCGGCCACCCTGGCCGAGTTCTTGACGGTGTTCTTGGCCATTCGGCTCCTGCCGGTTCGTGTGTGACTCAGCACGCGCAGATGCCTACCTACGGTACCGTAACTTACGGTACCGTATCCAGCCTCAGAGCAGCTCCAACAAGAACGGAAGCTCCTGCTGCGCGTACCAAGCCAGGTCGTGGTCCTGCGCGTCGCCGACGGTCAGTTCGGCGTCCTCATCCCCCAGGTCCGCCGCATCGATCGCCTCGACCGCAGCGCGCACCGCGTCCTCGGCGGCGGCGTTGTCGACGTAGGCGGCGATCACCCGGTTGAGGGCGATCTCCCCGGGAAGCCGGACGACGGCGTCGTCGAGATCGGGCCGCAGCTTCGCCTCGTCCTCATCCACGTCGACCTCCAGGACGGCCCGCCGCGGCGGCAGGCCGGACTCGGCGCCCGCGGCGTCGAGCAGCCGCAGGGACGCCAGCGCGGCCTCGCGCAGCGCGACCTCGGCGAGTTCCTCCTCGTCACCCTCGGCGTAGGACTCCCGCAGGGCGGGCGTCACCGCGAACGCGGTTCCCCCGACCGGACGCAGAGATCCGTCGGCGACCAACTGCTGCAGCATCGCCAGAGTGGCGGGGACGTAGACGCGCACCACGTGAGGTTAACCGCGCGGGCGCCGGACCACTCAGGGCGAACCCGTCGAGCCCTTGTTCGGGTCCCTCTCCACCGACAGCACGAAGTTGTCGCCGTGGCGAGTGACGCCCGCGACCACGGCACTGTCGACGACCTCGGCCGCGTACTCGCGACGCACCACCTTCGGGTCCCGGCGCAGGTCACGGACCAGCGCGACGGCCATCGCGATCATCACCAACAGGAACGGCAGCGACGCGATGATCGTGATGGTCTGCAGCCCGGTGAGCGCGTCCTCGCCGCCGACCAGCAGCATCACGGCGGCGACCGCCCCGGTGGCCACGCCCCAGAACACCACCGTGGCCCGGCTGGGCCGGATCGTTCCGCGCTGCGACAGCGAACCCATCACCAGCGAGGCCGCGTCCGCGCCCGACACGAAGAAGATCGCGACCAGGATCATCACCAACACGCTGACCACGGGCGCGATCGGATACTGCTCGAGCAGCGTGAAGAGTTGCTCCTCCACGCCGCCTTCGCCGGCCAGGTCGGTGCCGTTCTGTTGTAGATAGATGGCAGCCCCGCCGAACACCGCGAACCAGACCAACGACACCAGGCTGGGCACCAGCAGTACACCGGCCACGAACTGCCGGATCGTGCGGCCCCGTGAGATCCGCGCGATGAACATGCCGACGAACGGCGTCCACGACACCCACCACGCCCAGTAGAAGATCGTCCACGCCTGCAGCCACTCGTTGACGTCGACGCCCTCGGCGCCGGTACGCGCCGACATCTCGGCGATGTCGGCGGCGTAGCTGCCCATCGCGGTGGGCAGCAGGTTGAGAATGAAAAGCGTTGGGCCGACGACGAACACGAAGAACGCCAGCGCCACGGCCAGCACCATGTTGACGTTGGACAGCCACTGGATGCCGCGCGCCACACCGGAGACCGCGGACAGGACGAAGCCGAGTGTCAGCACCGAGATGATCACGATCAGGATCGCATTGCCGGTTTCGCCGATGCCACCGACGATCTGCAGACCGCTGCGGATCTGCAGCGCGCCCAGTCCGAGCGACGCGGCCGAACCGAACAGTGTGGCGAAGATCGCCAGCATGTCGATGACCTTCCCCCACGGGCCGTTGGCCCGGTCGCCGAGCAGCGGTTCGAACGCCGCACTGATCAGCTGCAGCCGCCCTTTGCGGTAGACGCCGTAGGCGATGGCCAGTCCGACGACGGCGTAGATCGCCCACGGATGCAGGGTCCAGTGGAACAGGGTCGTCGCCATGGCGGTCTGCACCGCCCCTTCGTCGTCGACACCGGTGCCCGGCGGGCGGTCGGTGAAATGCGAAAGCGGTTCGGCGACACCGAAGAACATCAAACCGATGCCCATACCGGCGCTGAACATCATCGCCACCCACGAGATGCCGTTGAACTCCGGTTCCTCGTCGTCGCGCCCCAGCGGAATGGTCCCGTACCGCCCCAGCGCGAGCCAGAGCACGAAGACGACGAAGCCGGTGCTGGTGAGTACGAACAGCCAGCCCGTGGTGTCCATCACCCAGGTCAGCGCGGTCTGCGACACGCTGGCCAGTCCGGCGGTGTCGATGAAGCCCCAGGCCAGGAAGGCCACGGCGAGTGCGGCGGTGACGCCGAAGACGACCCAGTCGACGCTGCGGGGCCGGGCGATCCGTTCTTCCTCGACGGGGACCTCGAGCGCCGGGTGCGGGACGGGGCTGACTGCGGGCTGGTCTATCGCGTTATTTCCGGATTTAGCCATCCGGACCATTCGACCCTGTGAACTGCGGTGCGTCAAACACCAACGGTTGCGGGTATCAGCGGGCCGCGTCGCCCAACTCGTCGAGCGACTCGCGCAGGAGGCTCGGCAGCATGTCGACGTCGCTCATCGCGTCGCGGTCGGCGTTTATGCCGAAGTACAGCATCCCGTTGTAGGACGTCACGCCGATGGCCAGCGCCTGGTTGTGCAGCAGTGGCGGCACGGCGTAGGTCTCGAGCAGCTTGGTGCCGCCGACGTACATCTGTTTCTGGGCGCCGGGAACGTTGGTGATGAGCAGGTTGAACAGCCGCGCCGAGAAACTCGTCGCCACTCGAACTCCCATGGCGTGCAACGTCGGCGGCGCGAAACCCGACAGCGTCACGATGGAGCGGGCGTCGACCAGACTGGCTGCGGTGGAGTTGGTTTCGGTGGCGTGCGCGATCTGCGACAGGCGCACCACCGGGTTGGCTTCTCCGACGGGCAGGTCCACCAGGAACGGGGCGACGTCGTTGACGGCCTGGCCGGGCGCCGCGGAGTCCAGTTCGGCGTCGGCGTACACCGACATCGGCGCCATGGCGCGCACCGTCGACGTCGCGGTGACGGGTTCACCGCGTGACAGCAGCCAATTGCGCAGCGCGCCGGTCACGACGGCGAGGACGACGTCGTTGATGTCGCAGTCGTAGCGCGATTTCACGCGCCGGAACTCGTCGAGGGAGCCGGCGGCCACCGAGAAGCGCCGGTTGCGCGACACGGTGGCGTTGAGCGGGCTGCTGGGGGCGGTGCCGCGGGCGACGGTGCGCGCCGCGTCGACGACGCGGCGGCCCCACTCGACCACCTCGTTGGTGTTGGTGGCGGCCTCGGTGACCGCCGAGCGCAGCGCGGCAGCCTGCACGGTGGGTCGGGCGACCCACTCCCCCAGCGCCCCGATCAGCAGGGCACGGTCGCTGGGCTCGCGGGCCGGGATCCAGATGTCCTCCCCGAATGCGGGCGGCTTCTGGTGGTGGTCGGTGACCACGTGCCCGATTTCCGGGGCGGTCATGCCGTTGACGAGCGCCTGGTGGGACTTCGTGTAGATCGCCAGGCGGTTCTTCTCCAGGCCTTCGACCAGGTACATCTCCCACAGCGGCCGCGACTTGTCCAGGGGCCGGGCGGCCAGCCGCGCGACGAGTTCGTGCAGCTGGGCATCGCTGCCCGGCGACGGCAGCGCGGACCGGCGGACGTGGTAGGTGATGTCGAAGTCGCGGTCGTCGATCCAGACGGGCCGGGCCAGGTCGAACTTCACCTCCCGGACCTTCTGCCGGTACCGGGGAATCAGCGGCAGACGCTGTTCGATGGTGTGCAGCAGCGTCTCGTAGCTAAGACCGTTGCGCGGCTTGCGCAGGATTTGCAGGGAACCGACGTACATCGGCGTCGAGGAGCTCTCCAGCCGGTAGAACGAAGCGTCGGCCGCCGACAATCTCGTCACCACGGACTCGCCGCCTCCTTCCATCCGTTCATGTCAGACGCTGACACGTTACGGGCACGGCCGCCGTCTTCGCATTTTGAGTGCTCGGAGGGGTCGTATACCCGTGCCATCATGAGATGGTCTGCCACTCTCCAGCAGATTCCGCCCTGTCGTAAGCCTCGCTGGAGAGTTCATGCCCGTTTCATCTGCCGTCACTGTTTCCCCGGTCATCGACTACGAGCCCGCACCGCTGTCCGCGCTGTTGCCGGCCCGGTCGGCGTTGCACCGGCTGACGCCGCGCCCGCCCCGGCGGGTGGGCCGGTGCGAGCCGAGTCCGCCGAAGTCGGCGGTGACGTTCGCCGAGGCGGCGCTGCGTGCACTCCTGGAGTTCATCGACCGGCGCCGGCCGGTGGCGCAGCTGCGGCCGCTGATGACGCCGGCGCTGGTCGAGTGGGTGATCGCGCAGGCGGCGGGCACCCGCACCGGCAGTACGTCGATGCTGCGGGTGCGGACCCGCGCGGTCGACACCGCCGACGATGAGGTCGGCGCGGCGGAGGTGTTCGGTTCGTTCCGCCGCGCCGGCCGGGTGCATGCGATCGCCGCGCGCATCGAGCGGCACCGCGACTCCTGGCGCATCGTCGCGTTGCAGATCGGGTGAGACGCGTCAGCGCCTCTTGGCGTGCTTGCCTCCGGCTTTCTGCTGGCGGGCAGCCTCGCGGCGTTCACGGCGCGAGCCGCCACCGGCCGGCTTGGCACCGCCGGTGCGCTTGACCTCGACGCCGCCGTCCTCCGACGGGCCGGAGTAGGTCAGCGGCTGCTGCTGGTCGTCGATGCCCTTGGCCCGCACCGCAGGCGCGGGGCGCTGCTTGGTGGCGACGCCTCCGTCCTGCTGTGCTGCCGCGGCGGCGAACTCGGCGAGCCCGGAGGGCGGGGCCACCGGCGCGACGGCCGGCTGCGGGGCGGCTTCGACCTGCACGTTGAACAGGAAGCCGACCGACTCCTCCTTCATGCCCTCGAGCATGCCGATGAACATGTCGTAGCCCTCGCGGGCGTACTCGACCTCGGGCCGCTGCTGGGCCAGGCCGCGCAGACCGATGCCCTCACGCAGGTAGTCCATTTCGTAGAGGTGTTCGCGCCACTTGCGGTCGAGCACGTTGAGCAGCACGTTGCGCTCGAGCTGACGCATCGCACCCTCGCCGGCGATTTCGTCGATCTGGCGTTCCCGTTCGGCGTAGGCGCGTTCGGCGTCGGCCAGCAGCGCGTCGAGCAGCTCTTCGCGGGTCAGCTCCCCCGGCTCGCCGATGGCGTCGGAGTCGAGCAGGTCACGGTGGTCGATGCCCACCGGGTAGAGCTGCTTGAGGCCTTCCCACAGCTTCTCGAGGTCCCAGTCCTCCGAGTAGCCCTCGGCGGTGGCGCCGTCGACGTAGGCGGTGATGACGTCGCGCAGCATCTTCTGGGCCTGCTCGGCGAGGTTCTCGCCTTCGAGGATGCGGCGGCGCTCGGCGTAGATGACCTTGCGCTGCTGGTTCATCACCTCGTCGTACTTGAGGACTTCCTTGCGGATGTCGAAGTTCTGCTGCTCGACCTGGGTCTGGGCGCTCTTGATGGCGCGGGAGACCATCTTGGCCTCGATCGGCACGTCGTCGGGCAGGTTCAGGCGGGTCAGCAGCGTCTCCAGCGTGGCGCCGTTGAAGCGGCGCATCAGCTCATCGGCCAGCGACAGGTAGAACCGGGACTCGCCGGGGTCGCCCTGGCGGCCCGAGCGGCCGCGCAGCTGGTTGTCGATGCGGCGGGACTCGTGGCGTTCGGTGCCCAGGACGTAGAGGCCGCCGGCGGCGATGACGTCCTTGGCTTCGGCCTCGACCTCGGCTTTGACGTGCGGCAGTTCCTCGTGCCAGGCCTGCTCGTACTCGTCGGGCGTCTCGATCGGGTCGAGTCCGCGCTGCCGCAGGCGGCGGTCGAGCAGGTAGTCGACGTTGCCGCCGAGCACGATGTCGGTACCGCGGCCGGCCATGTTGGTGGCGACGGTGATCGCGCCGAGGCGGCCGGCCTCGGCGATGATGCCGGCTTCCTGCTCGTGGTACTTGGCGTTGAGGACGTTGTGCGGGATGCGCCGCTTCTGGAACTGGCGCGACAGGAACTCCGACCGTTCCACGCTGGTGGTGCCGATCAGCACCGGCTGGCCCTTTTCGTAGCGCTCGGTGACGTCGTCGACGACCGCGATGAACTTGGCCTCTTCGGTCTTGTAGATCAGGTCGGACTGGTCGGCGCGGATCATCGGCTTGTTGGTCGGGATCGACACCACGCCGAGCTTGTAGATCTCGTGCAGCTCGGCGGCCTCGGTCTCGGCCGTACCGGTCATGCCGGCGAGCTTCTCGTAGAGGCGGAAGTAGTTCTGCAGCGTGATCGTGGCGACCGTCTGGTTCTCGGCCTTGATCTCGACGTGCTCTTTGGCCTCGATGGCCTGGTGCAGGCCTTCGTTGTAGCGGCGGCCGACCAGCACACGGCCGGTGAAGTCGTCGACGATGAGCACTTCGCCGTTGCGGACGATGTAGTGCTTGTCGCGCTCGAAGAGCTCCTTGGCCTTGATCGCGTTGTTCAGGTAGCTGATCAGCGGCGAGTTGGCTGCTTCGTAGAGGTTGTCGATACCCAGCTGGTCCTCGACGAACTCGACGCCGAGCTCGTGGACGCCGACGACGCGCTTCTTGATGTCCACCTCGTAGTGGACGTCCTTCTCCATCATCGGCGCGAGTCGCGCGAACTCGGTGTACCAGTTGGAGCCGCCGTCGGCGGGGCCGGAGATGATCAGCGGGGTGCGGGCCTCGTCGATGAGGATGGAGTCGACCTCGTCGACGATCGCGAAGGTGTGGCCGCGCTGCACGCAGTCCTCGAGCCGCAACGCCATGTTGTCGCGCAGGTAGTCGAACCCGAACTCGTTGTTGGTGCCGTAGGTGATGTCGGCGTTGTACGCGGCGCGACGTTCGTCCGGCGTCATCTGGCTCAGGATCACGCCGACCTCGAGTCCGAGGAAGCGGTGCACGCGGCCCATCTGCTCGGCGTCACGTTTGGCCAGGTAGTCGTTGACCGTGACGATGTGCATGCCTTTGCCGGCCAGCGCGTTGAGGTAGGCGGGCAGCACGGCGGTCAGGGTCTTGCCCTCACCGGTCTTCATCTCGGCGACGTTGCCGAAGTGCAGCGCCGCGCCACCCATCACCTGGACGTCGAAGTGGCGCTGGTTGAGCACTCGCCAGGCCGCCTCGCGAGCGACAGCGAACGCCTCGGGCATCAGGTCGTCGAGGCTTTCGCCTTTTTCGATGCGGGCCTTGAACTCGTCGGTCTTGCCGCGCAGTTCGGCGTCGGAGAGCTTCTCGACGTCGTCGGACAGGGTGTTGACGTAGTCAGCCACCCCCTTGAGGCGTTTGACCATGCGGCCTTCGCCGAGTCGGAGCAACTTCGAGAGCACGTGCTTGATCCTCTTTACTTCGTGGATTTGTCCGGTATGAGATCGACACCATCGTAGGGGACCGCGCGTAATCGCTGGTCATACACAGCACGAGTCCCCCGGATTGGCGATCCGGGGGACTCGTTTTTGCCGTCAGGCGGGGCTGGAAGCCAGCCGGATGAGGCCGTAGTCGAAGGCGTGGCGGCGGTAGACCACCGTCGGCCTGTCGGTTTCCTTGTCATGGAAAAGGAAGAAGTCGTGGCCGACGAGCTCCATCTCGTAGAGGGCGTCGTCGACGGTCATGGGCGTTGCCGGATGCTCCTTGACGCGGACGATCCTGCCCGGCGTGTTGTCGTCGTCGGCCAGCATGTCGGCCGCCGGCGCGGAGTCCTGGGCTGGCGCGAAGGCGTTCTCGAGGTGTTCGAGCGACGTGGCCTCGGCCAGGGAGACGGGGGTCTTGTCCCCGTAGTGGATCTTGCGGCGATCTTTGCTCTTGCGGAGCCGGGCTTCGAGTTTGCTCACGGCGGACTCGAAGGCGCCATAGAAACTGTCGGCGCAGCCTTCGCCGCGGACCACCGGTCCACGGCCGCGGGCGGTGATCTCGACGTGCTGGCAGTTCTTGCGCTGACGGCGGTTCTTCTCGTGGTCGAGCTCTACGTCGAAGAGGTAGATGGTGCGGTCGAACCGTTCCAGACGGGACAACTTGTCGGCCACATAGACGCGGAAGTGATCGGGGATCTCGACGTTGCGCCCCTTGACCACCACCTCGGCGTTGGCGGTCGACTGTGTTGGTTCTTCGTCCGCCACCATGGTGGTGTTGGATTCGGTGGAATACCTTGACATGCTTGGCAACTCGATCCTCTTTCGCCCGTGCACGACTACGCGTGCAATCTCATACGAATACGGATTGGCACCGACGGGGCATACCTGGTCTCGCCGCTCGCCGGTGCAAGGTGTCGACTACTCACCTCCTATCGCTGCCGCGATACCGGCGTCTCGCGTCGCGTACGCCGCCGTGAGATGTTCACGGACTGTTGGTGCCGACGGTAGTCCGTAGTTCGCTTATCGGCTACTGATTCGAGTACCCGTTTTCAGTTCTTCATAGAGGGTTGATGCGCGAGTAATGGTTCACGCGTGAGCCAACGCAAGGACCCCCGAGACACGGGCGCCGGAGGTTTGCAGGGCACGGACGGACTCCGCGGCGGTGGCCCCGGTGGTCACGACGTCGTCGACGACAAGGACGTCTCCGGTGACCGCGGCGGTGCAGCGGATCCGCCCGGCGATGTTGCGCTGGCGGTCGGCGCTGGACAGGCCCACCGAGTCCCGGGTGAACGCTTTGAGGTGCAGCGCCGGGACGACTGTCAGACCGGGCAGGTTCTGGACTGCCGCGCGGGCGATGCGGGTGACGGGGTCTCCCCCACGGCGGCGGGCGGCGCTGCGGCGGGTCGGTGCGGGCACCACTGCCAGGGGCACGTCGAGGACGTTCCACGTCAGGAGATGGTCGAGGGCGGTGGCAAGCGTGGCCGCGAGCGGGGCGACCAGGTCGGCGCGGCCGTGCTCCTTGACCGCGAGGATCGCGCGGCGGCGAGATCCGGCGTAGCGGCCGAGCGACAGGACCGGCACGCCGGGGTCCACCCTGGGGTTCACGATGTGGGGCTCGTCGATCTTGACGGCGAGCTCCCGGGCGCAGACAGGACACCACCTCGTGGCCGGGATGCCGCAGCCGCCGCACTGCAGCGGAAGGAGCAGATCAAGCATGCGGTCAGTGTGCGGCGGGAGTCGGACACTCTGGGGGTTCGGGGGTGGTTGCGCCGTTGCGCTCGTTGGTTGTTGCGCCGAGTGTGCACTCAGGGCGGCTCGCTGCGCCGAGTGTGCACACAGGGCGACAAATCGCCCTGATCACCGCCGTGAGCGCACACTCGCGGCCGCCCCGACTCCAGGCCCCCGAAACCGCGGCGTCTGACCTGCGCGAAGGTCCGTCAGGGCGCCCCGCAGCGCCGACTGTGCGCTCAGGGCGACAAATCGCCCGACTTTCCGCCCTCACCGCACACTCGCTGCTGCCAACTCGCGTGCAGGCGCGCGATGATCCCGCCCTCGGCGTCGAGCGCCGTCACTCGGATGTCGTCCCAGCCGAGTTCGGTGACCGCGTCGTGCCGTCGGATGCCCTTGTTGAACTCTTTTCGCGTTTGCCGATGGTGAT
Organism: Mycolicibacterium vaccae; assembly: GCA_050205485.1. GTDB lineage: Bacteria > Actinomycetota > Actinomycetes > Mycobacteriales > Mycobacteriaceae > Mycobacterium > Mycobacterium vaccae_A. The sequence continues at coordinate 88,477 of JBNMQW010000012.1, forward strand.
CGCCCTCGTAGTCGATACCGATCTTCGGGTCCTCCCAGCCCATATCGAGCACAGCGACCAGGGCGCCGTAGTCCTCATAGACCGGGATCTGCGTCTGCGGACGTGGAAACCCGTTGCGAATCACCATGAGCCGAATGCGCGTCTCCTGGGGCGACTCCGCTCCTCCGTCGACAAGGTCAAGCGATTCCCGTGCCCGCCGGATGCGACGGCGGCCCTTGTAACGCTCTGCCAACAGTTCGACGTCGGCCGGCTTGAGACGCGTTGCCCGCACGAGTGCGTCGATGACCGTGACGGCCTCGAGCTGTGGATAGCGACAGGCGATGTCCAACGCAGTGCGCTCGGGCGTCGTCACCTTGACTCCGTTGACGATCTGCACCTCGTCGTCGGCGAGCGCGTCGGACCACACCCGGACCCCGCGCGGGGGACGCCTGTTCCCCCATATGAGTTCGGCCGGCCACCGCCGGTCGATCCACTTCGCGCCGTGCAGCGCGGCCGCCGATCGACCTGCGACGACGCCCTCCCGACCCGTCCATAACCAGGCAGCTTTGGCCCGGGTGACGGCCGTGAACGGGTCGTCGGGACGCAGGTAGACGTCGGGGTAGATGGCGCGGAATTCGGTGCGCAGCCGGTGACGCGTCAATCGGCCCGTCCTGAGGGTCTCGCTGCCAAGGAACGGCTCGGTCATGGCCGCAGTGTGCGGCCGAGGACCGACACCTTCTCGGCGGCAAATTTGGTGCTGAGAGGGGCCCAGGTGCTCCGGTAATCTCGACGCTGACTGCCATGAGGGAATAGGGGGACCCATGGGCGAGCCGCCACCGTTGAAGGTCGATCCTTCGGCACTGACATGGGATCCAGCCGTGGTCGATGTGCCGCCCGTCCCGCTGATACCGCCCGGTGGCGATCCCATGAGCGCACTGATCTCCGCTGTCCTGCCCGGCATCGCGGCCGACCTGAACGCGAACGTCGCGGCTACCCACGCGCGCGAGCAGCGATTCGCGGCCAACCTCAATCAGGCGCGGGCGGCCTACCAGTCGACGGATGACAGTGGCGGCGAGGAGATTCGGACGGTGGCCGACACACAGTTGGCTCCGTCCGCAACCACGGCCACGTCGGCTCCGGCGGCCGGAGGGGCCGGCGCGCAGGGACAGCTCGGACAGTTCATGAGCACCGCGATGCAGATCGGCGGTCAGGCGGTGCAGGCACCGGCGCAGCTCGCGGGCATGATGGCGTCCGCACCTCAGGCCGTGATGCAGGGTGCCCAGGGCGCGGTGCAGCAGATCTCGCAAGCCGCAGGTCAATCCGAGGGATCGGAGGGTGTCGCGTCTGCGCCATCGGTCGATCAGCTCGGCGGTGTCCCCGAGGTCGACACGGCGGATGTCACCGAGGACGAACAGGAACCCCGCGACGAGGAGGGCGCCGAGGCGGGAGCGTCGGCCTCCGAGCGCGCGCCCGAGTCCTTGCCAGCACACGCCGAGGATCGATCCGATCCGATCGAGTTGTGACCGCCCGCGTCAGCTGGACGCTGTCGCGGACTGCAACGCTTCGGCGATGATGCTGCTTTCGTGCTGCCAGTAGACCCAGTCGGCGATGGCGGCGCGTTGTTCGGTGACGTCGGTTGTCGTCTGCGCCTTGTGGAGGGCCAGCTGCATCGCGTGGTCAGCGTAGGTGCGCATGGCCTCCAGGTGCGCGCTGATGCGGGCCGGCGAGGTGCTCATGAGCGGTTTGCAGACCTCGAACCACAACATGGCCGACTTGTCTTCGGGCGGGTTGGTGTCAGTTTGGGCGACCGGCAACAGGTTTGAGAGGTTGTCGTCGCTGGTGGCGGTTAGCGTAGCGGCCGCGCCGGGGGCGAGAACCTCGATTCGGCTGCGGCCCTGCATCGTTCCGTCTTCGGGCATGTCGTCGGGCTGCAGGACGATCTTGGCGACGCCGGGATCGAACCCCTGAAACTGATCCTCGGTGGCGATGACGACGCGTAGCCGTTGGTCGTGGTGCTGCGCCCAGCCCTGCACGGCGAGAACGGGGTAGGTAGCCCATCGGGCACGGTCGGCCGCCGGTATCGACTCGTCTGCTGTGGCCATCTGAACGCCTTGTGGCAGATGCACGTTCGCCGGGATATAACCGATGCCGTAGCTGTTGGCGACGACGATGGTGCCGTCGACCGTCACGCCGGTGACCCAGTAGAAGCCAAAGTCGAAGATATTGACGTTCAGTGCGGCGGCGATCCGGCGGGCGAGCTGCGTCGGTTCGTTGCCTTTGTACTGACGACGGAGCGCGCCAGCTGTGGCTGCAGTCATCACCGCGTCACGCTCGGCGCGTGCTGCCGAGACCGGGACGGGTGCCGGACCGGCCGCGGACGACGACGCACCCGCGCTGGCTGGGGCGACGCCGGGTCCACCAAGAGGGACGGCGGGAGGGGCGCCAGCGCCGGGAGCGCCGGGCGGTACGGGTGCCGGCGGTCCGGGTGTGGTCGGCGGGCCGAGCGGTACCGGCGGCGCCACGGGCGCACCACCTGCGGGTGCCCCACCCACCGGAGCACCGCCAACGCCGCCGGACGAACCCGAGAAGCCAGGCGCCGAAGCTGCCGCTGATGCGGCCGGAGCAGCCGGCGCGGGCGGCGGGGCAGGTTGCGCGGCGGGCGCGGGCGCGCTCAGAGGTGCGGGAGAAGATTGAACAGGTTGAGCCGCCGGCATTCCGCTGCCTGCGACACGGGCGGCACTGGTCGCAGATTTGTCGGAGCCACCAGTAGCAGCGGCGGCCGGAGGAGCGGATGCCGCGGGACTGCTACCCGCGTCGCCACTCGTTCCTGCCCCCGACCCGGATCCGGACCCTGTACTAGAGCCGCCGGGAGACGAAGACGATCCCAGTGCGGTGCCGGAGGAAGCGCCGGTGCCGCCGCCGACGCCCGAAGTGCCACGGTTGGGAGCTACCGGCTGGACGGAACCAGGTGCCTGTTGCGGTGCAGTCGATTGACGCTGCCCTAGCGTGGTCTGAGACGTCGAAGGCGGGACCGAGCCCGAGCCAGGTTGAGACCCGACCGCTCTGGGTCCACTGGATTCGGTACGGCCGCCTCCGCTTCCCGGAGTGCGATGACTAGAAGGCAAAAACAGCGGGGCCATGGCGTGAGACCCAAGCGGGTCACGACTCCCAAAGGTTTTCGGCGGTTCTAGACCACCAGTAGTTTGATCGGACACGCGACCATCTACGCCTGAAGTCCCAGGAGGAGCGCCCACTTCACCTGCGAGCTCCCCGGTCTTCGAGGCGAGTAAGTCGATGTTTTCCCCGTAGCCTTCAGCTACACGAGATTCAATCAGCGGCTGCACTAAAGCCGCATCTCCGGAATCGCGTAAACGTTCGCAGGCTGATTGTGTCGAGCCAGCCGTCGCGTTCGCGCAGATTTTCGTAATCACGACTGAGGATTCCATAGCACGAATTTTCTTCGCGATGGCGCTCGCCAAATCCGCATTCGCCTCGTGCGAGTCGATGATCCCACTCGCTTCGTTCCGCGCCGCCTCGGCTCCCGCTCCATCCCAACCATCAGAAAGAGCCATCATCTGTGACTGAAGCTTCGGAACTATCACGTCTCGAATGTGCGACGCGAACGCCTCGAACTCACCCGCAGCTTGCGAAAGCAACTCTTCGTCGATCTGGGGCCACGCGGGGGGTATGACTGTACGAGAACCGTATTCGTCGGAATATTTCGACGTCTCCCACCAACTCACGACCGGTCCCCACAAGCGGCGGAGACTCCGCCGCCAATTGATGTGATGACTGTCCATAAATCTGCATCGGCCGGTTCATACGAAGGAATGCGCCCGATAAATGCCTTCCTGTATGCCGCGATCGTGAAGAGGAAATCCCCCAGAACCCGACCTTTCGCAGCCTCTGCGACCCTTTGGTATTGCGGCAGGCTATCTTTCAGGACGCTCTCGACAGATTTGAAGAGCGCCTTGTCCTCCGAATTCCACTGGACAGCCGGGACTGTGGCATCTGCAGTGGCCATCCACCCACTAAGAAACAGATCTTCCTGCTCGTTGAGTCGCGCAAACTCTGCGCAGACTGGGTCAGAATCTTTCACCACCATGTGGAGTGCGGAGGGGTTCTCCGTCGTTGACGAAGAAGAGATGGAATCTTGACTGAACTCTGTTGCGCGCATCGAGGTACTGCACATATGCGTCACAGCATTCATGAAGTTGAACGCTGCCCCCGAAATCAACCGATCTGACTCGACGTAGTTCGGCACCCGCTGGGCATAGGTTCGAAAGTACACGACTGTTTGTGCAACCAACTCCTGCACGACGATGTGTTTAGCCTCGGTGAGCAACGATTCAAAGAGATCAGCAGCAGAGCTCATTGCTCGACCAGCATCCTCAAATACATCCCGCTCTTCGGCCGTCCACTTCGCTGCCGGTATCGACATCCGTCCGTCAGCCCAATTCTGTGTGCGTTCGCCCAACTCATTCGCGAATCGAATCCAGTCGTCACAGATTGGGTCTGTCTCAGTCAGCAGCCCGACGGTTCGGTCCACGCCACCACCAGAGGAAGTCGTCCCCACATCCCCCGCACTGGAGCGCGACTGCCACACCAAGAGCCCGACAACTAACGCAACCACGACTGCCAAAGCAGCCGCAACAATTATCCATCGGCGTCGATTTGAATCGCGTGGTCGAACCTCCGCAGGCCAAGGCTGTGGGCCACCGTTAGGCGCCATCGGCGGCATCGGCGGCATCGGCGGCATCGACATACCCCTAGCCGACCTCTTCAGTCCTCAAGCCACTCCCCACGATCCGTCATGCTACCGGCGTACCCGCGTGCTCCAGCGCACCAATTTTCTGCCAGACCACACAGGCGCGCGCCCATGCATCAGCGGCCGCAACAGCACACCGCCCAGCGAAATGCCTCGTTGGTGCGAGTTGCTGGCGTCGTCTTCACTTTGCGCTTAGCGGTCAAAGGAATTCACGCTAGTCGTGTTCCAGCGGTCGCCGAACGTTACGCAAGGAAGCCTTCCCCCGCACCCGTCCCCTCACCCCGGCAAGACCGGCAGCGCTCCCCCGACCATCAGCGGCCGCACCTCGACCCATCCTGGCTCGCCTTCGGGGTCTGCCCCCGCGAGTTGCAGCACGCCGCGCTGATCGGCGACGTACACCGACGACGGATTGGCCGCCACGGTCTTCACCGGCATCAGCAGATTGCGGCTGGGCCCATCGGAATTCACGCCGTCGAGGTTGACGTAGGCCACGGGATTCTGCGCGTTGGTGCGGGTGACGACGATGTCGTCGCCGGTCCGCCAGGACAGCGAGACGACGCTGTTACCCAGCCCGTATCCGAGTCGGCGCGGATACGTCAGGGCGTAGCCGCCGCCGGGTGTCTGCTCCACGCCGGCCAGCACGATGCGTCCGTCGATCACCATCGCGGCGCGGGTTCCGTCGCGTGAGAGCTGCAGTTCTCCGATCACGCCGGGGAAACGGGTGGACACCGGCGAGGAGTCGACGGGGATTCGCGCCGGCTGGCCCGATGCATCCTGGATCACGCGGACGACGTTGATGCCGTCGACGACGACCCAGATGGCGTCGTCGAGCGCCCATGAGGGCCGGCTGAATGTGCGCCCGTCCATCACTTGGGCGGCGTTGCCGCCCAGCGGACCCACCCACAGTGTCGAGGCGACGTCGGGGGCGCCGGCCCGCAGGGTGACGACGGAGGCGACCTGCTGTCCGCTGCGCGACAGTGACGCCGCGGTCTGATCGGGGATCTGCCCGAACGACCCCGAAACCCGCGGTGCGCGGGCGCCGTCGAGTGACACCAGCGATCCGCCCATCAGGGCGTGCAGTCCGGCCGCGGCACCGTCGGCCGCGCCGGGGTCGGTGGCCGCGACGTCGACGGTGTCCCAGCCTTCGGCGAAGCGGTCGTCGAGCGCGGCGCCGTCGGCGTTGATGACGTAGGGCCCGTTGATGCCGGCGCGGGACAGCGTCCAGATGATCTGTGCGGCAAGTAGTTGACGGCTGTGCGGATCGGTGGTCGACAGGTTCTCCAGGTCGATGCGCGCACCACCGTAGCCGCGGCCGACGCCGGCCCTCCCGCCGTCGGCGCGGGTGACCGGTCCGCGCAGGCGAAGTGGTGGCGCCAACAGGTTGCGCACCGTCTTGGCCATCTCCGGGCGCGGCCCGGCGATCAGCTTGGTCACCAGTTCGGTGGCCAGTTGATCGGCTTCGGACACCGCGACGTAGCGCGGGTCGGGTACCACGGTCTTGCCGGTGGGGTCGGCGAAGTACAGGGTGTTGCGCTTGTAGGTGGCCTGGAACTGCTGCCAGTCCAGGAACACTCCGTTGGGCAGACGGTCGATGCGCCAGCCGTCCGGTGTCCGCACCAACTCGATGGGTCCGGGGTCGGGCAGGGCGCCCTCCCCGGTCTCGAACACCCCCATGTCCGACAGCGAGCCGAGGATGTCGGCCTTCATGGTCACCAAGACCCGCTGCGGGGTCCGGGTTTCGACGAACACGACGTTGTCGATGAGCAGCGCGCTGCCGGCGTCGTCCCAGCTGGCCGACGCCGACTCGGTGAGGAACTGGCGGGCGGCGAGGTGCCGGTTCGACGGATCTGCGGTCGCTTTGAGGAATTCGCGCAGCAGCACGTCGGGGTCCATGCCCGGTGTCGGCTTGGGCAGGCTCGGCGGCGCGGGCCGCTCGACGGTTCCGATCGCTTGCGGCGACGACGAGGTGGGCACACCGGCGCAGCCCGCCACTGTCACCATCACCACGACCAGCCACACCAAGGCCAGGACGCGCATCACACGCTCTCCCCCGCAGGCTCGCGCAGTCGCTTTCCGGTGGCGGGTTTCTCGATGGGTTTGACCGGCAGCGGGCTGCTGGTCACCTTGTGTCCCCGCACCAGCGGCAGGGTCAGCCGGAAGCAGGCCCCGTTGCCGGGTTCGCCCCACGCTTCCAGCCGGCCTTGGTGCAGCCGCGCGTCTTCGATGCTGATGGCCAGCCCCAGTCCGGTGCCGCCGGAGCGACGCACCCGCGACGGGTCGGCGCGCCAGAACCGGCTGAACACGAGCTTCTCCTCGCCGGGCCGCAGACCGACGCCGTAGTCGCGCACGGTGACTGCGACGGTGTCCTCGTCGGCGGCCATCCGGATGCGGACGGGTTTGTGTTCGGCGTGGTCGATCGCGTTGGCGATCAGGTTGCGCAGGATGCGCTCGACGCGGCGCGGGTCGACTTCGGCGATCACTTCGTCGCCGGGCAGGTCGAAGACCAGCTCGACGCCGGCGCCCTCGGCCAGGTGGCCCACGTTGTCCAGCGCGCTCTGCACGATGTTGCGGAGGTCGACGGCTTCGACGGCCAATTCGGCGACGCCGGCGTCGTGGCGGGAGATCTCGAGCAGGTCGTTGAGCAGCGACTCGAACCGGTCGAGTTCGTTGACCATCAACTCGATCGAGCGCCGCAGGGCGGGGTCGAGGTCCTCGGAGTGGTCGTGGATCAGGTCGGCGGCCATCCGCACAGTGGTCAGCGGGGTGCGCAGCTCGTGGCTGACGTCGGAGGTGAATCGGCGCTGCAGATTGCCGAACTCCTCGAGCTGGGTGATCTGCCGGTGCAGGCTTTCGGCCATGTCGTTGAACGACACTGCCAGGCGCGCCATGTCGTCCTCGCCGCGCACCGGCATCCGCTCGGTGAGATGTCCTTCGGCGAACCGTTCGGCGATCCGCGACGCGGACCGCACGGGCAGCACGATCTGGCGGGCCACCAGCAACGCGATCGCGGCCAGCAATCCCAGTAGCACGACGCCGCCGGTGGCCATGGTGCCGCGCACCAACGCGATCGTGGACTCTTCGCTCTTGAGCGGGAAGATCAGGTACAGCTCGAGGTTCGTCACCGGCGACGACGTCGGGCTGCCGACGATCAACGCCGGGCCGGAGAAGCTGTCGGTGTGCACGGTCGAGTACTGGTAGCTGACCTGTCCGGCCTTGACGAACTCACGCAACGTCTCGGGGATCTGCCCGATGGGTCCGGCGGCGGTGGCCGCGCGCGGTCCGTCGCCGGGCACGATCAGCACCGCGTCGTAGGCCCCGGCCAGTCCGCCGCCGGTGTCGGCCTTGCGGTCGATCAGCGTGTTGCGAGCCAGCTGCAGGCTGCTGTCCAGCGAGCGGGTCTCCTCACCGCCGACGATGCCGCTGACGGTGGTGCGGGCGCTTTCGATCTCCTCGGTCGCCGCGCCGACCTTCACTTCCAGGATCCGGTCGGTGATCTGGCTGGTCAGCACGAATCCGAGGACCATGATGACGGCGAGCGACAGCCCGAGCGTCAGCGTCACGACGCGCAGCTGCAGCGATCGCCGCCACACCAGGCTGATCGCGCGTCCGAGCGCGGTGAGGCCGCGAACCAACGGCGCAGACCGCCGGTGGATCCGCCTCCGCGAACCGAAGATCACGGCGCCCGCCGAGGTGGAGAAACGGCGAGCCGTCCGATCACGACGACGGCGAGCCGTCCTATCACGGAGGTCCGGCCTTGTATCCCACTCCTCGAACGGTCAACACCACCTGCGGGTTCTCCGGGTCCTTCTCGACCTTGGCCCGCAGCCGCTGGACATGCACGTTCACCAAACGGGTGTCCGCGGGGTGCCGATATCCCCACACCTGTTCGAGCAGCACATCACGAGTAAACACCTGGCGCGGTTTGCGTGCCAACGCCACCAGCAGGTCGAACTCCAGCGGGGTGAGAGAGATCTGCTCGCCGTTGCGGGTCACCTTGTGTGCGGGCACGTCGATGTCGACGTCGGCGATCGACAGCATCTCGGCGGGCTCGTCCTCGTTGCGGCGCAGCCGTGCGCGCACCCGGGCGACCAGTTCCTTGGGCTTGAACGGCTTCATCACGTAGTCGTCGGCGCCGGACTCGAGTCCCAGCACGACGTCGACGGTGTCGGTCTTGGCCGTCAGCATCACGATCGGCACACCGGAGTCGGCGCGCAGCACCCGGCAGACGTCGATCCCATTCATGCCGGGCAGCATGAGATCCAGCAGCACCAGATCGGGCCGCAGTTCGCGCACAGCCGTCAGCGCCTGCGTGCCGTCGCCGACCACCGCGGTGTCGAAGCCCTCACCACGGAGCACGATGGTGAGCATCTCGGCGAGCGAAGGGTCGTCGTCGACGACCAGGATCCTTTGCCTCATGGTGTCCATGGTGGCACCGAATTGCGATAAACCCGTGGTACCACACCGGGCGTTTCACGTGGCAGACGCAAAATCCTCGGCAAACGCCGAAAGACGCGCCACTAGAGTTCGGGCATGGGGCACCGCTACTTCGTCAATTCGACCGATTCGTTCCTGTCCGATGCGTTGCGGGGCTTCGTGGCGGCCAACCCCGGCATCGTCTGGCACCGCGATCCCGGGTTCCTCGCGCGGGAGACGCCGACGCGGTCGGGCCGGGTGGCCCTGGTCTCCGGCGGCGGCTCCGGGCACGAGCCGATGCACGCCGGGCTGATCGGTGAGGGTCTGCTCGACGCGGTGTGCCCGGGTCTGATCTTCACCTCGCCGAACGCGCTGCAGATCGCCGCGGCGACCAGGCACGTCGACTCCGGTGCGGGCGTGCTGCACATCGTCAAGAACTACACGGGCGACGTGATGAACTTCCGCATCGCCCGGGACATGGCGCAGGACGAGGGCGTCGAGACCGACTTCGTCGTGGTCGCCGACGACGTGGCCACCGAGTCCGACGACGACGCCCCCGGGCGGCGCGGCACCGGGGCCACCATCGTGGTCGAGAAGATCTGCGGGGCCGCGGCGGCCGAGGGCACCGCGCTGGGCGACGTCGCGGCGCTGGGCCGCCGGGTCGCGGACAACGCGCGCAGCATGTCGGTGGCGCTGACGGCGTGCACCGTCCCGGGCTCTGACGAGCCGTCGTTCGACCTCGGCGACGACGAGATGGAACTCGGCGTGGGCATCCACGGCGAGGCCGGGGCCGACCGGACCGCGTGGCGCCCGGCGCACGAGATCGTGCAGACGCTGTTGGAGCGCATCGACGCCTCGTTGCAGCTGCCCGACGATGACGACGTCATCGTGGTCGTGAACGGTCTCGGCGGCTCGCACCCGCTGGAACTGCATCTGCTGTTCGGGCACGTCCTCGAGGAACTGGACCGGCGCGGGGTGCGGGTGGCGCGCAGCCTGGTCGGCACGATGGTCACCGCGCTGGACATGCGCGGCGCGTCGGTGACGGTGGTGCGCGTCGACGACGAGATGGTCCGCCTGTGGGATGCGCCCACGGACGCGCCGGCCTGGCCGCGTCTGGTCGCCGCGCCGCCGAGCGCGCTGGCCGACACCACCTTCGCGAGTCCGCACGACGACGCGGAGTCGGGTCCGGAGTGCGCGTGGGTGTCGGCGTTCGTCGACCGGGTGCGCGACGCCGTCGACGACCTCACCGCGCTGGACCGGCAGGCCGGCGACGGCGACTTCGGGACCAACATGTCGGCGGCCCTACAACACTTCTCCTCGCCGCTGCGCGGCTCGGACGCCGACGTGCTCGACGCGGTGTCGCAGTCGTTCTTCGTGCGGTCGGGAGGAACGTCGGGGGCGGTGTTCGGGACGCTGTTCCGGGAGTTGTCGAAGGCGTTCGCCGACGAGGATGACTTCACCGGCGCGCTGTCGGCGGGCACGCAGGCCGCGCTGGACGCGATCGTCGAGCTCGGCGGCGCGCAGGTCGGGGACAACACCGTGGTCGACGCGCTGCATCCGGCGAACGAGGCGCTGCAGCGCGGTGATTCGCTGCAGCAGGTGGCCGCGGCGGCTGTCGAGGGGGCCGAGTCGACGAAGGACCGGGTGGCCCGCAAAGGCCGCGCCAGCTACGTCGGCGAGGCGGGTCGAGACGTGGTCGATCCCGGCGCGCTGGTGGTGTCCTGGCTGTTCGAGGCTGCCGCCGAGGCGTCAGCCGGCTAAGCGGGCGGGGACGACGCCGAGGATTTCGCGCTGCTGCCCGATCGTCTGCATGACCTCGTGGGCGATCTGCCGCACGCTGGCCGCGACGGGGTTCCTCGGACCGAGCGAGGCGCAGGCCCGCAGGGCTTCGTATCCCGTCGCGTCCTCCGCGTCACCCACCGGGGTGGGCAGGCGGCTGGCCAGGGCGAGGACCATCTGGCGGCGCGTGTACTCGACACCGTCGACGTCGCGCAGCACCGGGTTGGTCCACCAGTGCTCGAACGGGATCCGGGAGCCGCGGTCGATGTGGTCGCCGTCCCGCGTCCGGATGGGCGCCGGCGGGTAGAGATTCATCTTCGGCACGAACTCGCCGCCGCGGGGCGACCTGTTGCCGACCTTCATCAGCGTGAGGCACGCGGTGGGCCACGCGGTCTTGGGGTTGGGCACACCGGCGGTGTCGACCCAGGTGAGTCGCCCGGCCACTTCGAGTTGGTCGACCAGCGCCGTCGTCGCCGCACTGCCGTGCACCAGGTCGCGGATGCGAGTGGCAAGGACCGTCGCCTCAGCGAATTTGCCCTGATCGAAGCGCTCCCCCGCTGCCCTCAGACCGTCGACGAGGTCATCGAGCCGCGAAAAGAGTTCGAAGCGAAAAGTCATCCGTGAATCCCCCCAATACCCATGTCGCCGAAGCGACTCCCCTTGGGAGGGAAGCATAGACCCCCGGGCTGACTTACGCGCTCAGAAAGTTTCGAGTGCCAGCCGGCCGGCGAGTTTGCGCGCGTCGACCTCGGGCGGTACGACCTCCCATCGGCCGCCCCAGTGCGCCGCGGCCAGCTGGGCATAGACCGCCCCGGTGCGCCGCTGCAGCCCGTTGTCGCGTTCGTAGGCGTCGCGGGCCCGGTCGGCTTCTTGCGCCTCCCGGTTGGCGGCCCGCTGCGCGGCCAGCTCGGTGGGCACGTCGAGCAGCACCTGCCAGTCGGGGGTAGGCAGCCGCAGCCGCGCGTATTCGAGTTCGCGCACCCAGGTGACGACGTCGCCGTCGACGTCCTGGTGCAGCCGCGCCGCGCTGTAGGCCGCGTTGGAGGCGACGTAGCGGTCCAGGATCACGACGTCGTGTTCGGCGCGCAGCCGGTCGATGTCGTCACGGGCCTGCGCGCGGTCCAGAGCGAACAGCACCGCCATCGCGTATACCGAGTCGGCGAGGTCGCCGTGGGCGCCGTGCAGCGCCTCGGCGGCCAGGTCGGCGTGGATCGACACGCCGTAGCGGGGGAAGGCGAGCGTGGCCACGGACTGGCCGGCGGCTTCGAAGCCGGCGCGCAGGCCGTCGGTCAGAGTGCGCTTGCCCGCACCGTCGACTCCCTCGATGACGATGAGCACGCCGGTGAGCTTAAGGCAGCCGGTCCATCCGATAGGACTGCAGCACCACGGTGTTGTGCTGTTCGTCGAGGAACGCGCGGGTGCTGGCCTGATTCGCGCCGAAGATGATGTTGAGGTCGACGCCGGTGCGGAAGGGTCCGGGCGGCAGGAAGGGTTCGAGCACCTTCTGCACGGCGGGACGTTGACCGGCCAGTTCGGTGAAGTTGTCGTCCACGAGGTCGGTCATCGTCTCGGGTTTGATCTCGACGACGGCGTCGATCCAGACGACCTTCGTCCGGGACGGTTCCTCCGACGCTGCGGAGTTGTCCCATTCGATCCACGACGCCGAGACCGGCTCGCCCAGCGCGGGGAACGCGGCGGCGAGCGGCTCGGTGTCGTGGCGGACTTCCATGGCCGGCCGAGAGGCGGTGACCTCGGTGTCGTCCTGCGGTTGCTGTTGGCATGCCGTCAGCATCAGCAGCACTCCGAGCGTCACCGCCCTCAGCCGTTTCGCCATGTCAGTAGCGGTAGTGCTCCGGCTTGTACGGGCCCTCGACGTCGACGCCGATGTACTCGGCCTGCTCCTTGGTGAGCCGGGTGAGGGTGCCGCCGAGCGCCTCGACGTGGATCTTGGCGACCTTCTCGTCGAGATGCTTGGCCAGGCGGTAGACCTCGTTGTCGTACTCGTCGTTCTTGGTCCACAGCTCGATCTGCGCGATGACCTGGTTGGAGAAGCTGTTGCTCATCACGAACGACGGGTGGCCGGTGGCGTTGCCCAGGTTCAGCAGGCGGCCCTCGGACAGCAGGATGATCGCCTTGCCGTCGTCGAAGATCCACTCGTCGACCTGCGGCTTGATGTTGATGCGCTTGGCGCCGGAACGCTCCAGGGCGGCGATGTCGATCTCGTTGTCGAAGTGACCGATGTTGCCCAGGATGGCGTGATCCTTCATCGCCTTCATGTGCTCGAGGGTGATGATGTCCTTGTTACCGGTCGAGGTGATGACGATGTCGGCGTCGCCGATCGCCTGCTCGACAGTGACCACGTCGTAGCCGTCCATCAGCGCCTGCAGCGCGTTGATCGGATCGATCTCGGTGACCTGGACGCGAGCACCCTGGCCGGCCATCGACTCGGCGCAGCCCTTGCCGACGTCGCCGTAGCCGCAGATCAGCACCTTCTTGCCGCCGATGAGGGCGTCGGTACCGCGGTTGATGCCGTCGATCAGCGAGTGGCGGGTGCCGTACTTGTTGTCGAACTTGCTCTTGGTGACCGAGTCGTTGACGTTGATCGCCGGGAAGGCGAGCTCACCGGCCGCGGCGAACTGGTACAGACGCAGGACACCGGTGGTGGTCTCCTCGGTGACACCCTTGACCGACGCGGCGATCTTCGTCCACTTGTCCTTCTCGGTCTCGAAACGGTTGCGCACCAGCGAGAGGAAGACCTTCCACTCGGCCGGGTCGTCGTCCTCGGCGGGCGGAACCACGCCGGCCTTCTCGTACTGCGCACCGCGCAGCACCAGCATGGTGGCGTCACCACCGTCGTCGAGGATCATGTTGGCCGGCTCGCCCGGCCAGGTCAGCATCTGCTCGGCGGCCCACCAGTACTCCTCCAGCGTCTCGCCCTTCCAGGCGAAGACCGGGGTGCCCTTGGGCTCCTCGGGGGTGCCGTTGGGGCCGACGACGACGGCCGCGGCGGCGTGGTCCTGGGTGGAGAAGATGTTGCAGGACGCCCAGCGGACTTCGGCGCCGAGTGCGGTCAGCGTCTCGATCAACACGGCGGTCTGCACGGTCATGTGCAGCGAGCCGGAGATGCGCGCGCCCTTGAGCGGCTGGACGTCGTGGTATTCGCGGCGCAGCGCCATCAGGCCGGGCATCTCGTGCTCGGCGAGACGGATCTCCTTGCGGCCGAACTCCGCCAGCGACAGATCGGCGACCTTGTAATCGATGCCGTTGCGGACATCAGCGGTCAGAGCAGTCATGTAATAGAGCCCCTTATGGTTCGTCAGTTTTCGTTCGTTGCCTGTGAGCGCACAGATGTGCGTGGCGACACCGGTAGCCTGCGGGCTCGCGGGACAGGCGCTCATGCGTGAAGACGGCGCACTGACAGCTACGGGGTATCGATAACACCGTAGCGTTCGGCGAACGGGGTCATCAATCTGGCCAGATCACGGGCGACGTCATGATTCGCTTCCGGCGGCATGGAGATGTAGCTCATGGCCAGGCGCACGATGGCCCGGGCCAGGACGCCGGCGTCCTCGTCGCTGGCGCGGACCCAGCTGGTCATGAAGGACTCGGTCAGGCGCGACGAGCAGCGCGTGATGATCGGTGCGCTGTCGGTGGTGATGATCTGCAGCAGATCCGGTTTGGCCTCGCCGCTGAGCAGCGAGATGACCAGCGGGTCGGCGGCGGACTCGGTGAAGAAATCGCGGAAGCCCTGCAGGAATGCGGCGTAGACGTCACCGACGTTGCCGTCGATCGCGATGTTGATCTGGTCGACGAGGCGGTCGGCCAGACGCAGGGCGTACCCCTGCGCCAGGCCTTGCCGCGATCCGAACTCGTTGTAGATGGTCTGGCGGCTGATGCCGGCTGCTTTCGCGACATCGGACAGGGTGATGGCCGACCAGTCGCGGGTGAGCAGCAGCTCGCGCATGCCGTCGAGGATGGAGTCGCGCAGCAGCGCCCGCGACGCCTCGGCGTAGGAGACGCGCTGGCCGGCGGGCTTGCTCACCCGCGTGACATTAGTGCCCCACTCATTCCGCCGAGCGCGCGTGTCTGTCCCCGCCCTACCCGGCGTGTCGCGTACTTTTGCGCTCGCTCGACGCCGACCACGGTGATATTCCTGTCGGTCGGCGTCGGCGATCGTCACGGCCGGGCGATCTCGACCATGTCGAAATCGGACTTGGCCGCGCCGCAGTCCGGGCAGCTCCAGTCGTCCGGGATGTCCGCCCAGCGGGTACCCGGGGCGATCCCGTCCTCCGGCCAGCCCTTGGCCTCGTCGTACTCGAAGCCGCACTGCACGCAGACAAAGAGCTTGTAGTCCATGAAATCTCTCCTCTTGTCGTGGATTCGACGTCAGACCGGTTCGAAGTCGACCTTCTCGCGGACCGCGCAGTCGGGGCAGCACCAGTCCTCAGGGATGTCACTCCATCCCGTACCGGCCGGAAAGCCTTCGCGCGGTGCGCCTTTGGCCTCGTCGTAGACGTAGTCGCAGCCTGGGCAGCGATAGGCGCTCACGCCGCGTCGGCTTTCCCGTAGCGGGCCAGCACCTTGTCGCGCACGCGGGGATGGATGTTCACGCGGGTCAGGTCGCCGTCGTAGTGGTCGAGCACCCGGTGATCCATCACCTTGCGCCACAGCGGCGGGAAGTACGTCAGCCCGATCATCGACGCGTAGCCGCTGGGCAGGTTCGGCGCACCCTCCATGCTGCGCAGCGTCTGGTAGCGGCGCGTGGGGTTGGCGTGGTGATCACTGTGGCGCTGCAGGTGATACAGGAACAGGTTGGTCACGATGTGGTCGGAGTTCCAGCTGTGCACCGGCGCGCACCGCTCGTAGCGGCCGCTCGCGGTCTTCTGCCGCAGCAGGCCGTAGTGCTCGAGGTAGTTGACGGTCTCGAGCAAGGTGAAGCCGAACACCGCCGAGATCAGGATGTAGGGAATCAGCGCCCAGCCGAACACCGCGATCAGTGCACCGTAGAACACCACAGACATCGCCCATGCGTTGAGCACGTCGTTGGACGGGTGCCACTTGCTCTTGCCGGCACGCTCGAGCCGCTTGGCCTCCAGCTCCCAGGCCGACTTCAGGGATCCGAAAACGCTGCGCGGCAGGAACTCCCAGAAGGTCTCGCCGAAGCGGGCCGACGCCGGGTCCTCGGGGGTCGCGACTCGCACGTGGTGGCCGCGGTTGTGCTCGATGTAGAAGTGCCCGTACCAGGTCTGCGCGAGGGTGATCTTGGCCAGCCAGCGCTCCAGGGACTCTTTCTTGTGTCCCATCTCGTGGGCCGTGTTGATGCCCACGCCGCCGAGCAGACCCACCGACAGCGCCAGGCCGATCTTGGCCGGCCAGCCCAGCGCGCCGTCGAAGCCGAGCCAGCTCAGGTCCGATGCGGTGAACAGGTAGGCACCGAAGATGACGCTCGCGTACTGGAACGGGATGTAGAGGTAGGTGCAGTAGCGGTAGTACTTGTCGTTCTCCAGTCGCTCCATCACCTCGTCGGGCGGGTTCTGACCGTCGGGCCCGAACTTGCGGTCCAGCGCCGGCAACAGGATGTAGAGCAGGATCGGCCCGATCCAGAACGGCACCTGCGCCGCACCGTGCCAGCCCCACTGGTTGAACGCATAGACCAGCGGCATCATCACGAACAGCGCCGTGGGTGCGATGAGCCCCATCAGCCAGAGGTAGCGCTTCTTGTCACGCCACTGTTCGACGTCGATGTGCGGCGCTTCTTGCATGGTCATCGATGTGCCTCCTCGTGTGAGTGCGATCACCCGTCGAGGTTGACTATAAGCACCGTTTTGTCCGTTGTCTAGACACGGGCGCATGTTTTGTAAAGAAGTGACGTGAATTTCCGTACGGGTTAAATTCGGGGTCACGCGGGTAACAAAACGACATCGGTTGAAAGGAGCAGAAGATGCCCGCCTTCTCCTCGGGTATGGCACGTACATCGTGCTGTCCCGCATGCGGTTATCCCACGTTGAATGCGAGCCTGTGCCATGTGTGCAGCCCGTTCGCTGCTCAATTCAGCCGGGGAACGGCCCCGATGGACACGCTCGCTGCCGGTGCCGCGCCGCTGGGCGCCGCGGCTCCGTAAAGCGCCTCAGCGCTGCGCAGCGGCGCGCTTGGCGAGCAGCGAATGCCGCCGGCCGTAGGCGAAGTACACCAGGACCCCGATAGCCATCCAGATACCGAACCGGATCCACGTCAGGCCGGTGAGGTTCAGCATCAGCCACACGCAGGCGATGATCGACACGATCGGCAGCAGCGGCACTCCCGGCGCGCGGAAGCCGCGCTCGAGATCCGGTCTGGTACGCCGCAACACGATCACACCGGCGGACACCAGCACGAACGCGAACAGCGTCCCGATGTTCACCATCTCTTCGAGGTTCGAGATCGGGAACACCGTCGCGGTCACGGCGACCACCGCACCCACCAGCAGCGTGATCCGTACCGGCGTGCCGCGTGACCCGGTCCGCGCCAGCTGCCGCGGCAGCAGACCGTCGCGCGACATCGCGAACAGCACGCGGGTCTGTCCGAGCACCAGCACGATCACCACGGTGGTCAGGCCGGCCAGGGCGCCGATGGAGATGACGGTGGCCGCCCAGTCGATGCCGTTCATCGCGAACGCGGTGGCCAGGTTCTGGGTTTCTTCTTCGCGCAGGTCCTTGTAGCTCACCATGCCGGTGAGCACAATCGCGACTGCGACGTAGAGGACGGTGACGATGGCCAGCGACGCGATGATGCCGCGCGGGACGTTGCGCTGGGGGTTCTTGGTCTCCTCCGCGGTGGTGGCGACGATGTCGAAGCCGATGAACGCGAAGAACACGATGGAGGCACCGGCCAGCAGGCCGTACCAGCCGTAGTTGCTGCCTTCGGCGCCGGTGATCAGCGAGAACAGCGACTGCTCGACCCCGCTGCTGCCGACGCCGCCCTCACCGGCTTCGGCGGGCGGCACGAACGGGGTGAAGTTGACGGCCTTGACGTAGAAGGCGCCCACGATGACGACGAGCAGCACCACGGCGACCTTCACCACCGTGATGGCCAGGCTGACACCGGCGGACAGCTTGGTGCCGAAGGCGAGGATCATCGTGACGAACGCGATGATGATCAGCGCGCCCCAATCCAGTTGCACTCCACCGACATCGGCGATTCCGCCGCCGAAGCCGAAGACCGTGCCGAGATAGCTCGACCAGCCTTTGGCCACCACGGCGGCGGCGACTGCGAACTCGAGGATCAGGTCCCACCCGATGATCCACGCGACGAACTCGCCGAACGTCGCGTAGGAGAAGGTGTACGCGCTGCCGGCGACGGGGACGGTGGAGGCGAACTCGGCGTAGCACAGGGCCGCCAGGCCGCAGGCGACCGCGGCGAGGATGAACGACACCGAGATCGCGGGTCCGGTGATGTTGGCCGCGGTGGACGCGGTGATGGTGAAGATGCCGGCGCCGATCACCACCGAGACGCCGAAGACGGTGAGGTCCCACCAACTGAGGTCTTTGCGCAGTTTGGTGTCGGGCTCGTCGGTATCGGCGATCGACTGCTCCACCGATTTGGTGCGCCATCTGCCGTTGCTCGGCGCGGTCGGCTCAGCGGTCACACCCGTCCCCTTTTCGTTTCGGTTCCTTGCGGAATCTACCGACTACAGAAACCCCGTTGGGCCGACTCTCAAACAAGTCACAAGCTCGGCGACAGCCTAGGGGCACATATGCGGCTCGCGCGATCGGCGACCGGGACGCCGAAGTCGTAACCGTCCTTCTTTCGTCCTCGTTTTCCCAGGATGCGCCGACTACGGTGACCCCATGGGGCGGAGTCTGGGGCATGTCGTGGTAATGGGGGGCAGTCTGGGCGGCACGTGCGCGGCCCGCGTGCTGTCGGAGGTCGCCGATAAGGTCAGCGTCCTGGACCGCGACGTCCTTCCAGACGGGCCGGAGCACCGCGCAGCGGTTCCGCAGGGCCGCCATGTGCACCTGTTGATGGCGCGCGGCGCGCAGGAGTTCGAGGCGTTGTTCCCCGGCCTGCTCTACGACATGGTTGCCGCGGGTGTGCCGATTCTGGAGAACCGCCCGGACTGCATCCATTTCGGGGCGGCCGGTCACGTGCTCGGGACGCACCATCAGCTGCAGGACGAGTTCACCGCGTATGTGCCGAGCCGGCCGTTCCTGGAGTGGCAGCTGCGCACCCGCGTGTCGGGTCTGCCGAACGTGACGTTCGAGCGCCGCGCGGTCGATGAGCCGATCTTCGACGGGCACCGCGTCACCGGGGTGCGCACCACCGACGGCGCGACGCTGGACGCGGATCTGGTGATCGACGCGACCGGGCGCGGCACCCGGTTGCCGTGGTGGCTGCGCAAGTGGGGGTTTCCGCAACCTCGGGAGGAGACCGTCCACGTCGGCATCGGTTACGCCAGTGTCTCCCTGCAGATCCCGGACGGTCTGATCGGCGAGCGGGTGGTGGTGGCCGGGGCGTCCCGGGAGCAGCCGCTCGGGCTCGGCATGCTGTGCTACGAGGACGGCAGCTGGGGTCTGACGACTTTCGGGGTGGGAAAGGTGCCGCCGCCCAAGCATTTCGACGGCATGCTCGACGTGGCCCGGCAGGTGGTGCCGACGCACATCGTCGACGCGTTGGAGCAGTCGCGGCAGTTGTCGGAGGTGGCGCTGCACAAGTATCCGACGAGCCGGTGGCGGCGGTACGACAAACTCGATCACCACCCGGAGGGCATCCTGCCGTTCGGTGACGCGGTGGCCAGTTTCAATCCCACGTTCGGGCAGGGGATGACGATGACGTCGCTGCAGGCGGGTCACCTGCGGCGGGCGCTGCAGGGACCGCCCGAAGAGCTGACGACGTCGTTTCTGCGGGCCACCGCCAAGACCACCTACCCGGTGTGGACGATGAACGCGATCGGCGACATCGCGCTGCACCGCGCCGAGGGCGCCGCCCCGTGGTGGTACCGGCCGGTGGGCTCGTTGTTCGACCAGTTCCTCGGCGCCGCGGAGACCGATCCTGTTCTCGCCGAATGGTTTCTACGCCGCTTCAGTCTGCTCGACAGTCTCTACATGGTGCCCTCGGCCCGGCTGATCGGCCGTACGGTCCGGCACAACCTGCGGCTGTGGGCCGCCGAGCGCCGATTGGCAAGCGCTGCTTAGAAGCTGGAGGCGGCATCAGCAAGACGGGCGACCGAACCATCCTCCCACGTTGTAGCGCACGTAGTCAGCGGGGATGTTGACGATGCTGGGCAATCCCGAATAGCGGTCAACCAGCCGCTGAGCTTGAGCGGAAGTCAGATTGTCACTGTTCTTGCCGAACATGCACTTGACTCTGAACTCGAAAAACTTCTCCGAGTCCTCGTTGCTGAGTGGGAGGAAGATCGAGATCACCAATTTCAGCCCGGACACGATGATGGCCGGAGGCCCTTTCAGGAAGACTTCCAACACGGAGGCAACACCAGTGGCGACCATCCGCAGGTCGCCTCGCTTCATACCTTCGAGGAAGTCCCCGACGCCTTTGATGAATTGCGTGCCGTCGAGCACCGGACCGAAATTCCACACCTTCGAGATGTTGTCCAGCCACTTGGTCACTTGATTGGAAATTCCGACAGCCTCGAGGAGCGTGTCGATCAGGTTGGTCCAGCCGCCGGGATTCTCACCTGGGCCTTCGCCTGGTTCCTCACCTGGGTCCTCGCCTGGTTCCTCACCTGGTTCCTCACCCGGGTCTTCTCCTGGCTCTTCACTGTCCGATGCGCCGGTGTCGATGACCGAAAGAAAGGCGCCCATAGTGGTGTCGTACCCGACCACGTAGATACTGGCGCCGTCCGCGCTGACCGTGGCACTGATGGGATAGGAACCGAGCGCCACTGGAGATCCGACGATCTTGTTGGTGGCGGTGTCAATGACCCAGAGCGCGCCACCGGTCTCGGTCTCACCGATGACATAGACGCGGGAGCCGTCAGGGCTGAGCATCGCCTTCGATGCAGAGGAACCGAGTGTGATCGGCGCTCCGACAACAGTGTTCGTGGCCGCGTCGATCACCCACAGAGCGCCCTCACTCCGGTCGACGCCGTAGCCCGTGACATAGATGCGGGAGCCGTCGGGACTGACCGTGATACCCGTCGATTCGGGACCGACCGGGATCGGCGCTCCGACAACCCTGTTGGTGGCGATGTCGATGACCGATACCGTGCCGGTGCCTATGGCGCCATCGAACAGCCTGACCACGTAGAGACGCTTGTTGTCTGCGCTGACCGCCAGGTCATAAGCAGATTGCGAACCTGTGAGTGTCCCGGTCACGGTATTGGTCGCAGTATCGATCACTGCGATGAGGCCGCCGGTGGCAGGGTGGTACGTACGGGTGACATAGATGCGGGTGCCGTCCGGACTCATCGCCATTCCGAACGCCTGAGTCAATCCCACGGGGATGGGTGATCCGACTATTGTGTTGGTGGCGGTGTCGATCACCGACACAGTACCGCTGCCGACAGCAGAGTCGTAGAAACTCATGACGTAGATGCGTCTGCCGTTGGGGCTCATCACGATACGCCACGGAGCCCCGCTCAGGGCAAGTGGCTGTCCGACAATGGTGTTGGTGGCGACATCGACGACCCATACAACGCCTGAGTTGGTCGCGGGGTCACTTCCATTGATGTACAGGCGCTTTCCGTCGGGACTGACCAAGACGCCGGTCGGAGATGCCGGCAGGGCAATCGTCGCGGTCACGGAAGGAGCTGGGGCAGTCTCCCCCGCGGTGGTCGCCGTCGCCGAGGTAGCGGCGGGCGACGGGACAGCTTCTTGGGTCGTGTCATCGTCCCTGAGGCGGGCCGAACTCGCCAAGACTACGCCCAGCTCAACTGCGTCGGGCGCCTCGGACGCCGTACCGCCGGTCGCATCGGATGGGGCGTCGACGCCGTCCGAGACTGTTGTGATGACAGACGACAGCGGTTCTAGAGCGGAGCTCTCGCTCACGGGGCCAGAGTCGGAGGTTGGGTCGTCGTCGAAGAGCTTCCCCGCGTTGACCGCGGCTGAACCGTCGACGTCCGCCGTTTCCTCCTCATCGTCTGAAGAATCCAGGTCGATTTCATCCCCGGCCGGGGCTTCAGGCTCAGAGTCCGTCCAACCGTCAGGATCAGCAGCGTGAAAGCCCTTGTCATTATCGACAACACGAGACTTCGTATCATCGACTTCGCCTGTCTTCGACTCATCGTCATCACGTGATCGCACATCGGAGGCCTCACCCGGCGCGCGGTCAGGTGCGGACGCGGAGCTCGGCGATGCCGATGTCTTCGGCGCTCCGGCGTCAGCGCTGGCAGCACCGGCCCCGGTCAGCGCCGCGACACTGAGGCCGACGCCGACGGCACCGACACCGAGCCAAGCGTAGGGCTCGACCCGCCGAGCCTTGTTGCTGCGATGCCGACCACCCGTTGAACCGATTTGAGTTCTTTGTGACGCCAGAGTCCTGCGATGTTTCGACATGTACAGCAATCTCCCCCGAGTAGATGTGAGCTTGCTGGGAGCAGGCGGAAGTCGCTGAGTTCCTGCAAGCAGGGGTTTTCTACCACGCCGTCAATGATGCTGTGCGCAAATGCTGGCCAACTCGTGAACGATTCATCCCATCGACCGACACCGGCCCCTGAAGCGTTCTGTCGAGGCCGTGACATTACCGCACCTGTGATAGCGCGGCGGTCGCCTAAAACTAGAAGCCGACGGTCACCCGGAACAGGCGCGAAGGTTCTTGGGCCTGCAGGCGGATCGGCCCGTCGTCGGCGGCCACCCAGGCCGCCGCGCCACGCTGCAGGGTCACCGAGTCGCTCTTGGCGTACACGGTCACCGAACCTTCGGCGCACAACAGGATCTGCGGCCCGTCGTAGGCGGCGGGGGCGTCGATCTCGTGGCCGAGGTGCCCGCCGTCGATGGTCAGCACCGACACCGCGAACTCGGGCGCCGGGGTGCGGTAGACGAGTTCGGCTCCGTCACCGAGGGTTTCGGTGGGCACGAGCGGGTCGCGGACCGGTTCGAAGTCCAGGACGCGCAGCAATTCGGGCACGTCGACGTGCTTGGGGGTGAGGCCGCCGCGCAACACGTTGTCGGAGTTGGCCATCACCTCGACGCCCATGCCGTGCAGGTAGGCGTGCAGGTTTCCCGCCGACAGGTAGATCGCCTCGCCGGGCTGCAGCGACAACCGGTTGAGCAGCATCGACGCCAGAACTCCGGCGTCACCGGGGTACCGCTCCCCCAGTTCCAGCACGGTCTTGGCTTCGCGCTCGAATTCCGTGGCGCCCGAACGCACATAGTTGATCGCGCCGTCGATGACCGCGGACACCAGCACGTCGAGGTCCGGCTGCGGACAGGTGATCCAGGTGGTGAACAGCGCCCGCAGCCCGTCGGCGTCGGCCTGGCCGGACAGCAGGTTGATGTAGGGGTCCAGCCCCGGCACCTCCAGCGCGCGCATCATCTCGATGGAGCGGGCGGCCGGCGCGAAGCCGGCGAGCGCCTCGAACGGGCTGAGCGCGACGATGATCTCGGGTTTGTGGCTGCGGTCCCGGTAGTTGCGGTTGGGCGCGGTGAGCGGGATGCCGAGCCGGTCTTCCCGGTCGTAGCCCTCGATGGCCTGCTCGGTGCTCGGGTGGGCCTGCAGCGACAGCGGCTCGTCGGCGGCAAGCACTTTCACCAGGAACGGCAGCGCGTCGCCGAATCGGCTGCGCAGCTCCGCGCCGAGTTCGCCGTCCGGGTCGTGGCGTACCGCGTCGAGCAGGGAGCGTTCCCCGTCGCCGGTCTGCAGAAAGGCGGGGTCTTGCGGGTGCGCGCCGAACCACAGTTCGGCCTCCGGGTGCGGCGTCGGGCTTGGCGCCCCGGTGAATTCGGCAATCGCGGTGCGCGAACCCCAGGCATAGGTTCGCACCGCTCCCCTCAGCAGATG
The DNA here is from genome assembly GCA_050205485.1 of Mycolicibacterium vaccae. Lineage (GTDB taxonomy): Bacteria > Actinomycetota > Actinomycetes > Mycobacteriales > Mycobacteriaceae > Mycobacterium > Mycobacterium vaccae_A. Next base: position 112,349 of record JBNMQW010000012.1, read on the forward strand.
CACTCGTCTCACCCTCGGATCAACCGCTGATAGACCGCCGCCATCTCCAGTCGGACGGCCATCAACGCCAATTGTTGTTCAGGACGCGCGGACGCGGGCAACGCTGCTGGACCCGACGGCTCCTGACTCCCCCTCATCGCCTCGATGTCGGGGACATCGTAGGCGTTGATCACGTCGATGTCGTCGAAACCGCGCAACCTGGCCGACACTTCGAGCCGGTCGGCGTTTGACGTCAGCACCAGGGTGCGGGTCCGGGCGGCCAGGGGCCCGTCGATCTCCTCGTCGTGGAAGATCGACGGGGCGACGCCGCCGCTGCGGCCCCAGCCGGTGCGCAGCGCCGCCAGGACGTCGGAGAGGCCTACCGCGGCGACGGTCTGGTTGCCGACGCGCAGCATGACCGCGGCGGCGTGCCGGGCCAGTGCGCGCATCGCGGCGGTGTCGCCGGCGAACACGACGTCGCGGCCGACCATCCGTTGCGCCAGCTCTTTGGCGGGGTTGGTGAAAACTTCACGCGCAGCGCTGTTTCGGAACGCTTCGTCGTCGAGTTCGTCGGCCAGGGCGGCGAGGTCGAACTCGAATCCGGGGATGGTGACCGCCAGGACGGCCAGTCCGGCCGCCAGGAACCCCACCAGGGTGAAGTCGTCGGGCACCGGCAGCCGCGGCGGCAGCGCCACCGAGCGTCCCGCGGTGGCGTCGCGCAGCGGGCCTTCGTAGGGGGCGACCACGACGACGCGTGCGCCGCGGCGCACCCCGGATGCGGCGGCGGCGACGAGTGCGGGGTCGCCGGGGTCGTCGCCGGCGACCACCATCACGTCGAGCGCGCCCAGCCAGGGCGGCGCCTCGGCGGCGAGCACGATCGGCGCGCCGATGGTGCCGCCGACCACCGCGGCGAGCATGGTGGCGGCGGCTTCGGAGGTTCCGCGGCCGGCCACCCACACCACGGTGCGCGGCGGGGAGTCCGACCGCACCGGCTCGAGCACACCTTCGGCGAGCGCTTCGGCGGCGGCACGCACCTGCGCGCCTGCCATCGACGCGGCGCGCAGGAATCCGAGACGGTCGGCGGCCAGTAGGCCGTCGGTATCATCGAGATCCACGACCACAGCCGACAACGGGCTGGCGCTCACGTCAGTTCCTTTGTCCCCGCCGTGATCTGGGCGCCGATCTCTTCGACCAGCGCGGCGACTTCTTCGGCGGTGCGCGCTTCGACGTTGAGTCGCAGCAGGGGTTCGGTGTTGGACATGCGCAGGTTGAACCAGCTGCCGTCGCCGAGGTCGACGGTCACCCCGTCGAGGTGGTCGATGGCGTGGACGCGGCTGCTGAAGGCCTGAAGCACCGAGTCGACGACGGCGGGCGCGTCGGTGACGGTGTAGTTGAGCTCGCCGGAGGCCTCGTAGCGCTGATAGTCGGCCATCATCTCCGACAGCGGGCGGTCCTGTTCCCCGAGCGCGGCCAGCACGTGCAGTGCGGCCAGCATTCCGGAGTCGGCGCCCCAGAAGTCGCGGAAGTAGTAGTGCGCGGAGTGCTCGCCGCCGAAGATCGCGCCGGTCTCGGCCATCAACCCTTTGATGTAGGAGTGGCCGACGCGCGAGCGCACGGGGGTGCCGCCGCGTTCGGCGACCAGCTCGGGCACGGCGCGCGAGGTGATCAGGTTGTAGATGATGGTCGCGCCGATCTCGCGGGTGAGTTCGCGCGCCGCCACCAGCGCGGTGACGGCGGACGGCGAGACGGCCTGGCCTTTCTCGTCGACGACGAAGCAGCGGTCGGCGTCGCCGTCGAATGCCAGGCCGATGTCGGCGCCGGTTTCGAGCACGAAGGACTGCAGGTCGACGAGGTTGGCCGAGTCGAGCGGGTTGGCCTCGTGGTTGGGGAAGGTGCCGTCGAGTTCGAAGAACAGCGGCTCGAGCTTGATCGACGGGATGGCCCCGAGCACCGCGGGGGCGGTGTGGCCGGCCATGCCGTTGCCGGCGTCGACGGCGACCTTGAGGGGCCGGGCGGCGCCGATGTCGACCAGCGAGCGCAGGAACTGCCCGTAGTCGGCGAGGACGTCGCGGTCGGTGACCGTGCCGCGGGGGCCGTCGTAGCCGGGGACCCCGGCGATGACCTCGTCGCTGATGGTGGTCAGCCCGGTGTCCTTGCCGACGGGTTTCGCGCCGGCGCGGCAGAGCTTGATGCCGTTGTAGGCGGCGGGGTTGTGGCTGGCGGTGAACATCGCGCCCGGGCAGTCGAGCAGACCGGAGGCGAAGTACAGCTGGTCGGTGGACGCCAGCCCGATCCGCACCACGTCGAGGCCCTGGGCGAGGACACCCTCGGCGAACGCGTTCGACAGCGCCGGGGAGCTGGACCTCATGTCGTGGCCGATGACCACGCGGGTCGCGCCTGGGCCGTCCTCATCACGGACCAGGCGGGCGAATGCGGCGCCGACCTCGCTGACGAATTCCTCGTCGATTTCGGAGCCGACGAGACCGCGCACGTCGTAGGCCTTGATGACGCGCTGTACTGCCTCGGCGGGCCGGGACATAGTGCTCCTTGGACTCCAGACTGGTTCCGTCCAGCCTAGCTGTCGCAAGCCTGGGCCACCGGGACTACACCGTTCGATACCGGACCGAGACTGGTCCTGGACGCTCTGCTCAGTCGGTCGGGTCGGGCAGAACCCGCAGGTGCCCGCGGCGACGTCCGTTGGTTTCGGGTTTGCGCGTGGGCGGCGCCATCAGCGCGCCGCCCTGGGCGCCGGTGACGGGGTCGCTGAACCCGGGGGTGAAGCCGTGCGCGGGCGCGGCGCTTTCGCGGCCCTCCCGGACGGCGTCGGCGAGCGCGACGAGGTCGTCGTCATCGGGGTGCGACGGCAGCGGGCCGGCATGGCGAACCAGCTCCCAGCCGCGGGGGGCGGTGATGCGGCCGGCGTGCATCACGCAGAGGTCCCACGAGTGCGGCTCCGACACAGTGGCGAGAGGGCCCACGACCGCGGTCGAGTCGGAGTAGACGAAGGTGAGCGTCGCGACCGCATAGTGAGGGCACCCAGGCCGGCAGCAGCGACGGGGAACATTCACGTTCGGAAGGTTATCGTGACCGGTCGCCGCGTTCACGCCGGACACGCGCAGCCGTGGGCGTGCCGAAGCCCAACCGTTACTCTTCGTTCGTGACCGTGCGCAGGCATCGTGGGTCGCGGCGGGGCCGGGAGATGCGTGGTCCGCTGCTCCCACCGACCGTTCCGGGGTGGCGCAGCCGCGCCGAGCGTTTCGATATGGCGGTGCTGGAGGCCTATGAGCCGATCGAGCGGCGCTGGCATGACCGGGTCTCCACGCTGGACGTCGCGGTCGATGAGATTCCGCGGATCGCGCCGAAGGATCCGGACAGTGTGCAGTGGCCTCCGGAGGTGGTGGCCGACGGTCCGATTGCGCTGGCTCGTCTCATCCCCGCCGGGGTCGACGTTCGCGGCAATTCGACGCGCGCACGAATTGTGTTGTTCCGCAAGCCGATCGAGCGACGCGCCAAGGACACTGTCGAGCTGACCGAGCTGCTGCATGAATTGCTGGTGGCTCAGGTGGCCACCTATCTGGGGGTGGAGCCGTCAGTCATCGATCCGACGATCGAGGACGACTAGAAGAACTCTGTTGGAGTCGGTGCGCCGGACGGGCCGGCGTACGGGTCAGATGATCCCGCGCTTGAGGCGACGGCGCTCACGTTCGGACAGGCCGCCCCAGATGCCGAAGCGTTCGTCGTTGGCCAGCGCGTACTCGAGGCACTCGTCGCGCACCTCGCAGCCCTGGCAGATGCGCTTGGCCTCGCGGGTGGAGCCGCCCTTCTCGGGGAAGAACGCCTCGGGGTCGGTCTGTGCGCACAGGGCGCGTTCCTGCCACTGGTCCTCGGTGAGGTCCGAATCCTCTGGGAATTCTTCGATTCGATCGGGCACCAAGCTCAGCTGCGGGCGCGCGTCGAATGCTGGTGTCGGTCCGGCTTGGATGTGCGGCGCACTTCCCACCGAGCCGAGGAGCGTGTTGTCGAATCGTGCCGATTCGCCGAAGTCGGCCTGTTCAAATGCCATGTTCCCCTCCTCCACAGTCTCGTAGTTCCGTTTCATGCCAGCCCCACCCTAACGACGCGGGACCACCCAATTCGAACAAGTGATCGAATCTCGGTCTGCGACACCGGAACCGGTGGGAAACCGCGAATGACACTGGTGTGATTACACACGTCGCGGCAACGCCGGTCAAGCGCTAGAACAGGAATTCATACCATTTCGTAACGACAAATCGGCGCGTCGCGTTGTGGCGTGTCTGTCACGCCCCGCCCGTCCCCCTCCCGGAGCACACGGCCTACGCTCGTTCCCTGTGAAGGTGACGGTTCTGGTCGGCGGCGTCGGAGGCGCGCGTTTTCTGCTCGGCGTGCAGCACCTACTCGGCTTGGGCCAGTTCGGCACAGATGATAGCGACCACGAGTTGACGGCTGTCGTGAACGTCGGCGACGACGCGTGGATGTTCGGTGTGCGGATCTGCCCGGACCTCGATACCTGCATGTACACCCTCGGCGGCGGCATCGATCCCGAGCGCGGCTGGGGGCACCGCGACGAGACGTGGCATGCCAAGGAGGAGCTGGCCGCCTACGGCGTGCAGCCGGACTGGTTCGGTCTGGGCGACCGCGACCTGGCGACGCATCTGGTGCGCACGCAGATGCTGCGGGCCGGCTATCCGTTGTCGGCGGTGACCGAGGCGTTGTGCAAGCGGTGGAATCCCGGGGCCCGGCTGCTGCCCGCCAGCGACGACCGCAGCGAGACCCATGTGGTGATCACCGACCCGGAGACGGGCGAGAAGAAGGCTATCCACTTCCAGGAGTGGTGGGTGCGGTACCGCGCGCAGGTGCCGACGGAGAGTTTCGCGTTCATCGGCGCCGACCACGCCAAGGCCGCACCCGGTGTCACCGAGGCGATCGAGGGCGCCGACGTGGTGTTGATCGCACCCTCGAACCCGGTGGTGAGCATCGGCACGATCCTGGCGGTCGGCGGAATCCGCGCCGCACTGCGGTCGACCGCGGCGCCGGTGATCGGCTACTCCCCCATCATCGCTGGAAAACCTCTGCGCGGCATGGCCGATGCCTGCCTGTCGGTCGTCGGGGTGGCGAGCACCTCCGAAGCGGTGGCCGCGCATTACGGCGCTCGGTCGGGCACCGGCATCCTGGACGGCTGGCTGGTGCACACCGGTGACGACGCCGCCGTCGACGGCATCGAGGTGCGTTCGGTGCCGTTGTTGATGAAAGACCCTGCGGTGACCGCGCAGATGGTTCTCGCCGGACTGGATCTGGCCGGGGTCTCGCCGTGATGGACCACGGCACGTCGGCACCGCTCGAGATCCTGCCGGTGCCGGGGCTGCCGGAGTTCCGTCCGGGCGACGACCTGGCTGCGGCGATCGCCGAGGCCGCGCCCTGGTTGCGTGACGACGACGTCGTCGTGGTCACCAGCAAGGTGCTGTCCAAGTGCGAGGGCCGGATGGTGGTGGCGCCGTCGGATCCCGAGGAGCGGGATGCGCTGCGGCGGCGCCTCATCGACGCCGAGGCGGTGCGGGTGCTGGCCCGCAAGGGCCGGACCCTGATCACCGAGAACGCGCTGGGTCTGGTGCAGGCCGCTGCCGGGGTGGACGGCTCGAACGTCGACGCCAACGAATTGGCGCTGCTGCCGGTCGATCCCGATGCCAGCGCGGCCGCGTTGGTGGCGTCGCTCCACGAGCGGCTGGGTGTGCGGGTCGGTGTCGTGGTCACCGACACGATGGGCCGCGCGTGGCGGACAGGCCAGACCGACGTCGCGATCGGCGCGTCCGGCTTGTCGGTGCTGCACGCCTACGCCGGTGAGCACGACCGGCACGGTAACGAATTGGTCGTCACCGAGATCGCGGTCGCCGACGAGATCGCCGCGGCGGCAGATCTGGTGAAGGGCAAGCTGAACGCGGTTCCGGTGGCGGTGGTGCGCGGGCTGTCGCTGCGTGACGACGGGTCGTCGGGCCGGTCGCTGGTGCGTGCCGGCGAAGAGGATCTGTTCTGGCTGGGCACCGAAGAGGCGATGGCGCTGGGGCGTTCGCAGGCGCTGCTGATGCGGCGATCGGTGCGGTCGTTCAGCGACGAACCGGTCGAGGCCGGTGTGATCGAAGCCGCGGTGGGCGAGGCGCTGACGGCGCCGGCACCGCACCACACCCGACCGGTGCGGTTCGTGTGGGTGCAGGACACCCCGGTGCGCACGGAGCTGCTGGACCGGATGAAAGACCAGTGGCGGTCTGATCTTTCAGCTGACGGGCGCGACGCCGACTCGGTGGAGCGTCGCGTGGCGCGCGGCCAGATCCTCTATGACGCCCCGGAGTTGGTGATCCCATTTCTGGTTCCCGACGGCGTGCACGACTACCCCGATGCGCGTCGCACCGCGGCCGAGCACACCATGTTCACCGTCGCGGTCGGCGCGGCCGTGCAGGGACTGTTGGTGGCGCTGGCCGTGCGCGGTGTGGGCAGCTGCTGGGTGGGGTCGACGATCTTCGCGCCGGAATTGGTGCGCTCGGTGCTGGATCTACCGGACGATTGGGAGCCGTTGGGCGCGATCGCGATCGGCCATCCCGCCGAGCCGCTCTCACCCCGCGATCCCGTGCCGCTCGACGATCTCCTGGTGCGGCGATGACCCTGCACCAGTCCGCGATCGATGTGCTCAGCGCGTGGGATCCGCCTGACCCGGCGATGGATTCGATGCGCTACGCGCTGTTGGCTTTCCTCGATGCCCGTCCCGATGCGTGCCTGCGCGAGTGCGTGCCCGGGCACATCACCGCATCGGCGCTGGTGCTCGACGACACGCGGACGCACGCGCTGTTGACGTTGCATCCGCGGATCGGCCGCTGGCTGCAACTCGGTGGGCACTGCGAGCCAGAGGACGACACCCTGATCGCGGCGGCGCTTCGGGAGGCCACCGAGGAGTCGGGCATCGACGGACTGACCATCGATCCCGTTCCCGCTGCGGTGCATGTGCATCCGGTGACCTGCTCGCTCGGGGTGCCGACGCGGCATCTCGATGTGCAGTTCCTGGTGTATGCGCCGGCCGGTGCGCAATTCGAGCGCAGCGACGAGTCTCTGGATCTGCGCTGGTGGCCACTGGAGGAGCTGCCCGACGACACCGACTTCGGCCTGGCCCAGCTCGCCGCGGCCGCCCGCTCTCGCTGATTTTCGCCGCGGAATAGCATTCCCGGTCGCGATTCCACCGTTATCCACAGCCCTCACCCCTCACTCACGGCGGGCAGCCCATCCGGCGGCATGCTTACCGCATGGGGGAACTGATCGTCGGCTCTGATTCCACGCAGTCCGGAACCGTCACCCGTGGGCAGCTGCGCTGGAACTACACCCGGCTCTATCCCGACGTCCACATTCGCAAAGACGTCGAGACGACACTTGCGCTCCGGAGCAGAGGTGCGTGGTTGTGGTCGAAGCAGCGGGGCGTGATCACCGGCCGCGCCGCCGCCGCGATGCATGGAGCGAAGTGGGTTGACGAGGCATCGCCGGTCGAGATTCTGTGGACCAACAACCGGCCACCGCCCGGCGTCATCAGCCGCAGAGAGCGCATTGCCCGCGACGAGATCACCTTCTTGACAGGCCTACCCGTCGCCATTCCCGCGAGGGCCGCGCTCGACCTGGGACGTCATCTCCGGCGTGGCGAGGCGGTGGCTCACCTGGACGCACTCGCCAGTTCCACCGGAGTCACCGCTCCCGAGATTCTCGTACTGACCGAGCGCTACAGAGGGACCAACGGCGTACGAAAGTGCCGAGAGGCCGTGGACCTGATGGACGCAGGAGCTCAATCACCAAAGGAGACCTGGCTGCGCCTGTTGTTGATCGACAACGGCTTTGCACGCCCGATCACCCAGATCCCTCTCTTCGATCGCGACGGCTATCCGTTCGCCTACCTCGATATGGGCTGGCCAGGACTGAAGATCGCCGTGGAGTACGACGGCGAGCACCATCGAACCGACACTCACCAGTATCGGTGGGATGCCCGTCGTCTGCGAATGATCCACACACTGGGCTGGCTGCACATCCGCGTGATCAGCGGCGATCGGGCCGCCGAGATCTGCAGACGGGTTGCCGACGCATGGCTGCAGCGCGAAAGTGAAGGTATGGCTGTAAAACGGCCCGCATAGCGACCGGGAATGCTATTCCGCGGCAAACACCTACACGTCGGTGGAAAACCGGATCCCGCCGTCGGGGATCACCACACCCGGCCAGACGCGGGCGCCACGCAGCAACTCGCAGCGTGCGCCGATCTCCGCGCCGTCGCCGATCACGCCGTCGCGGATCAGCGCCCGCGGCCCGATCCGCGCGCCGAAGCCGATGATCGAGCGCTCGATCACCGCGCCCGCAGCGACGGTCACGCCGTCGAAGATCACCGCACCGTCCAGCCTTGCGCCGCCGGAGATTTCGGCTCCACGACCGACGACCGTCCCGCCGATCAGCAGCGCACCGGGCGCCACCGATGCCCCGTCGTGCACGAGTTTCTCGCCGCGCTGATGCGTCAGGGCCGGCGAGGGCGCGATGCCGCGCACCAGATCGGCCGAGCCGCGCACGAAGTCCTCGGGTGTTCCCATGTCTCGCCAGTAGGTGGCGTCGACGTAGCCGCACACCTTGAGTCCTTCGGTGAGCAGACGCGGGAACACCTCACGTTCTACTGACAGCGCGCGACCCTTGGGCAGCGATTCGATCACCGAGCGCTTGAAGACGTAGCAGCCGGCGTTGATCTGGTCGGTCGGCGGGTCCTGCGTCTTCTCCAGGAACGCTGTCACGTGCCCCTCGGAATCGGTTGGCACACAACCGAATGCACGCGGGTCGCCGACGCGCACCAGGTGCAGCGTGACGTCCGCGTCGTGCGCGGCGTGCGCGTCGATCAGCGCACGCAGGTCGCAGCCGGACAGCACGTCGCCGTTGAACACCACCGCGGTGTCGTGGCGCAGGCGCGACGAGACGTTGGCGATGCCACCGCCGGTACCCAGCGGCTCGTCTTCGACGACGTACTCGATCTGCAGCCCGAACTTCGAGCCGTCACCGAACTCGGACTCGAACACGCCTGCCTTGTAGGACGTGCCGAGGATGACGTGCTCCATGCCGGCGTCGGCGATCCGCGACAGCAGATGCGTCAGGAACGGGAGCCCGGCGGTGGGCAGCATGGGCTTGGGCGCGGACAGGGTCAGGGGCCGCAGCCGGGTCCCCATTCCACCGACCAGGATGACTGCATCGACCTCGGCTGGATTGACCATCAACGCTGCCCTTTCGCTTGCACACGTCGGGACTTCAATGAACTCCGCACCACGATCCGTGACCGTGCCCCCAACGCCCCCCGGAAGGCCCACCGTAACGGTGCCTGCCACCGCCGCGGATAGCGATCGGCGAGAAAAGTGTATGTGCTGACGTGGTGCGCGGCGAGGTTGCGAGCGGGGTCGCGACCCGTCGAGTGCCCTTTGGCGTGCAGGACCTCCGCCGAGGGCACGTAGACGTTCTGCCAGCCGGCTTTGCCGAGCCGGTCGCCGAGGTCGACGTCTTCCATGTACATGAAGTAGCGCTCGTCGAATCCGGCGATTTCGGCGTACGCGGCACCGCGCACCAGCAGGCACGATCCGGACAGCCAGCCGACGGCGCGCTCGCTGGGGTTTTCGCGCTCCTGGCGGTACACCGCGGTCCACGGGTTGGACGGCCACACGGGTCCGACGACGGCGTGCATGCCGCCGCGGATGATGGACGGCTGGTGGCGCGCCGACGGGTACACCGAGCCGTCCGGGTCGCGGATCAGCGGGCCCAGCGAGCCGGCCCGCGGCCAGCGTTCGGCGGCGGCGAGCAGCTGGTCGATGCTGTGCGGGCCCCACTGCACGTCGGGGTTGGCGACGATGAACATGTCGCGCGATGTCAGGTCGTATTCGGCGACGGCGCGGTTGATCGCCGACCCGTAGCCGAGGTTCGCGCCGGTGCGCAGCAGCCGCACGTTCGGGTAGCGGTCGACGGCTTCTTCGGGCGCGCCGTCGGTGGATCCGTTGTCGGCCATGATGACGGTGACCGGCCGCTCGGTGGCATGGGCCAGCGACGCGAGGAAGCGGTCCAGGTGCGGGCCGGGTGAATACGTGACCGTCACGACAACTAGTTCGTCGCTCACCGGCGCCCTGCCCATCTCACGGCCTAGAGGGTAGCGGCCAGCGCGGCGGTCACCGCCTCCCGCCATGGGCGAAGCGGTGTGAGGCCGGCCGCGGCGGACTTCTCCGGCGACAGCGCGGAGTAGGCGGGGCGCGGCGCGGGCCGGGGGTGCCGGGAGCTGTCGACGGGCCGGACGCGCTCGGGGTCGGCGCCGACTTCGGCGAACACCGCCCGGGCCTGTTCGAAGCGGCTGGCGGCACCGACGTTGGCGGCGTGCAGCAGCGGTGCGCGCACCGCCCCGGCGGCGATCTGCAGCAGCGCTTCGCACAGGTCAGCGACGTATGTGGGGGATCCGATCTGGTCGGCGACGACGTCGACGGTCCCGTCGCCGAGTGCGGCGCGGCGCATGGCGGCGGCGAAGTCGGTGCCGTCGCCGCCCTCGTAGATCCAGGCGGTCCGCACGACGCGGGCGTCGGGCAGCACCGCGTGCACGGCCTGCTCCCCCGCGAGCTTGGTGCGGCCGTAGACACTGACGGGTCCCACCTCGTCGTCGATGTCATAGGGACGGCGCAGTGTGCCGTCGAACACGTAGTCGGTGGAGAGGTGGACCAGCGCGGCTCCGGCGTCGGCGCAGACCTGCGCGACGTTGCCTGCGCCGACGGCGTTGACCTGGTGCGCACGCTCGGGATCGGCTTCGGCGTCGTCGACGCGGGTGTAGGCCGCGCAGTTGACGACGACGTCGCCGGCACGCACGACGTCGCGCCCGGCCGCCGCGTCGGTGATATCCCACTGCGCTGACGTGAGGCACACCACGTCGCGGCCCTGTCGGCGGGCCTGACCTGCCAACACTCGTCCTACCAGGCCGGCAGCGCCGGTGATCACGATTCGCCCCGTCATGTCTCGATATTGGCACGCCGGTCTCGGCTACGCCGGATCCCGGCCGCCCGCAGATAGCCTGGATCAATGCCTGCTGCTCACATGGCCCGTGTCGTGTCGGTGGTCGTGGCGTTGGCTGTGGTGATCGGTACAGGTGTGGCGTGGGGCAAGATCCGCTCGTTCGAGGCGGGCATCAACCACATCAGTCCGGTCGCTCTGGGCGACGGCGGCGACGACGGTGCGATCGACATCCTGCTGGTCGGGATGGACAGCCGCACCGACGCGCACGGCAACCCGCTCAGCCAGGAGGAGCTGGCCACGCTGCGGGCCGGAAACGACGTCTCGACCAACACCGACACCATCATCCTGGTGCGCATCCCGAACAACGGGAAGTCGGCGACGGCCATCTCGATTCCCCGGGACTCGTACGTGGAGGCGCCGGGCATCGGGAAGATGAAGATCAACGGCGTGTACGGCTCGGTGCATCTGGAGACGATGAAGTCGCTCGTCGAGCAGCAGGGCGAGGACCCTGCAGTCGCACAGAGGGAAGCTGCCGAGGCGGGCCGCGAGGAGCTGATCAAGACGGTCGCCAATCTCACCGGCGTGACGGTCGACCATTACGCCGAAATCGGCCTGCTCGGTTTCGCTTTGATCACCGATGCACTGGGCGGCGTGAACGTCTGCCTGAAACAGGATGTGTACGAACCGCTTTCGGGCGCGGATTTCGCGGCGGGCTGGCAGAAGCTGGACGGTCCGCGGGCTCTGAGCTTCGTGCGTCAGCGGCATGACCTGCCGCGCGGGGATCTGGACCGGGTCACGCGGCAGCAGGCGTTCATGGCCTCGCTGGCCCATGAGGTGATCTCGAGCAAGACCCTGTCGAGTCCCGCGACGCTGAACCGGCTCGAGGATGCGGTGCAACGTTCGGTGGTGATCTCCGACGGCTGGGACATCATGGACTTCGCCGAGCAACTGCAGAAGCTCGCCGGCGGGAACGTCGCGTTCGCGACGATCCCGATCGTCGAGGAGGCAGGCTGGAGCGACGACGGTATGCAGAGCGTGGTGCGCGTCGATCCGAGCGCGGTGCGGAACTGGGTCGATGGCCTGCTGCACGAGCAGGAGCAGGGCAACACCGAAGAGGTCGCCTACAGCCCTGACAAGACCACCGTCGAGGTGATCAACGACACCGACGTGAACGGTCTGGCCGCAGCGGTGTCGCATGTGCTGGGCACCAAGGGATTCAAGCCCGGACCGGTCGGCAACAGCGAGGGCGAGAAGGTGCTGACGACGCAGGTGCAGGCGGCCCGGGCCGACGACCCGGGTGCGCAGGCCGTCGCCACCGAGCTCGGCGGGCTGAAGATCGTGGAGAACGGCACCGTGCACGAGGGCGCGGTGCGCGTGGTGCTGGCCGACGACTACACGGGGCCGGGGTCGGGTCTGGACGGCACCGACGTCATGCTCTCGGCGCCGGTCACCGCCCAGGCCGGCGGCGAGGCGCTGCCGCAGGCGTCGCCGATCATCACCGCGGGGTCGGATGACCCCGAGTGCGTGAACTGACGTGACGAACCTGAGTTCGGCCGTTCTCGATCCGCTGCTGGCGGCCAACCCGGCCGGGCCGCGGATCACCTATTACGACGACGCGACCGGTGAGCGCATCGAGTGCTCGACGGCGACGCTTGCCAACTGGGCGGCCAAGACGGCCAACCTGTTGCGCGACGAGCTGGGTGCGGGGCCGGGCAGCCGGGTCGCGGTGCTGCTGCCGGCGCACTGGCAGACGGCGGCGGTGTTGTTCGGGGTGTGGTGGATCGGCGCCGAGGTAGTGCTGGGCGGTCAAGCTGATGTTGCCCTGTGCACGCTGGACCGGCTCGACGAGGCCGATGCGGCGGTCGGGATGGGTGAGGTTGCGGTCCTGTCGCTGGACCCGTTCGGTCGGCCGGTGCCCGATCTGCCGGTCGGGGTGACCGACTATGCGACGTCGGTGCGGGTGCACGGCGATCAGATCGTGCCGGAGACGATGCCGGGTCTGGCGCTGGAGGGTCGGTCGGTCGACGAGGTGCTCGCTGCGGCGCGCGCCGCGGCGACGGCGCAGGGCTTCGCTGGGTCCGATCGGGTCATGTCGGCCCTGGGTTGGGACAGCGCCGACGACATCATTGATCGACTTCTGGCAATTTACGTAACAGGCGCCTCACTGGTACAAGTGGCGAATTTCGACGCGAGCGTTCTGGAACGGCGTCGCGAAACAGAAAAATTGACGAAAACGTTACTGTGACCTTATTGTTTCTCTAACCATATGTAGTTCTCAGGTTGTCTTCCCATACTGAGTTTTCCCAGCTGCTACAGTCTCAGCAAAGATTGGGCCCTTTCAGCCAGCAGAGGACCCCGCCTTCAAGGAGGGGCGCCGATGGAGTCGACCTTCACCGCTGTCGCGGTCGTCGTCGCGCTTGCCGTTTGGCACCAGTTCAACCGCCGTCACGCCAGCTGGCGCGCCAGTTCCGACGGCCGGGTCAACATCTACTGCGGATATGCGCTGGTCGCGATCGCGGCGTTCTGGCTGCAGGTCGCGCCGACGACGACGACGTGGGAGTGGGCGGTCGGCAACTTCTGGGCGCTCGGCGCCATGGTCGCGTTCGTGACCGGGTTCGGGGCGCTCAACCAGGTCACCGCAGAGCATGCGTTGGCCTCCCAGGTGATCGAGTGCCTCGACGGGTCGACCACTAACCTCAAGGCGTGCCCGCCGAACTGAGTCTCGAGCAGTTGCGCGCGTCCGTTTGCGGGACGCGATGGCAACGCGTCGACGTCGTCGACGACACCGGATCGACGAACGCGGACCTGGTGGCGCGCGCCGCGGCGGGCGAGGACATCGCCGGCGCGGTGCTGCTGGCCGAACATCAGAACGCCGGACGCGGCCGCCACGGCCGGACCTGGTCGGCGCCTCGGCGCTCGCAGATCTCGATGTCGTTCGGTGTCTCGACCGCCGGCGTCTCCCCCGACGCCTGGGGATGGTTACCGCTGGTGACCGGCCTGGCCGTGCTCGACGCCGTGCGCGAAGCCGGTGTCGACGCGGGGTTGAAGTGGCCCAACGATGTGCTGGTGGGCGATCGCAAGTTGGCCGGCATTCTCGCCGAGGTCGCCGGATCGGCGATCGTGGTCGGCATCGGTCTGAACGTCAGCCTCACCGAGGACGAGCTACCGGATCCCCGGGCGGTGTCGCTGGGCATGCTGGGCGTCGCGGTGGACCGCACCGCGCTGGCCGGTGCGCTGCTGCAGGCGCTCGATCGCCGGCTGACGCGGTGGCTCGCCGACTACGACGGACTGGCCGACGACTATCGCCGGGTCAGCATCACCATCGGGTCCCAGGTCCGTGCCCTGCTGCCGGGTGATTGCGAAATCATCGGGATGGCAAAGGGAATCGACGACAGTGGCCGGCTGCTGATCGACACCGGCGAATCGACCGTCACCGTCTCTGCGGGTGACATCACCCACCTGCGCCCCGCCTGAAAGCCATTCCGCGCACGCCACGGAGCGAACCACCTGGCAATGGCACGCGAGAGTGCGCCCACGGTCGTGAAAGCCGAGAAATCACGACCGTGGCTGCACTTTCGCGAACCTCTCGGTAGCGTCGATATCCCCTACCGCGGACGGTCCTCCATGCGAACCGAGCAGTTGCAATTCGAATCCGGCGACGCGTCCTGCCTCGGCACCGCGTACCTACCCGACGGCGACGGGCCGCACCCGTGCGTGGTGCTGTGCTGCGGCTTCGGCGGCACCCAGGACACCGCGGCTGTGGTCGCCGCGGCCCAGGCCTTCGCCGGCGCCGGCTTCGCCGCGCTGACCTTCGACTACCGGAGCTTCGGCCGCAGCGAAGGGCACCCCCGGCAGGTGGTCGACATCGGCGGCCAGCTGAACGACATCCGCGCCGCAATCGCCTACGCCCGCAGCAGAACCGACGTCGACGACGAACTCGTCATCCTCTGGGGCACCTCGCTGGGCGGCGGGCATGTGGTGTCGGTGGCAGCCGACGACCCGCGCCTGTGCGCGGTGGTCGCGCAGGTTCCGTTCAACGGTTTCCCCCGCCGGGTGGAGCAGCGCTCGACCGCGACCACCGTGCGGCTGCTCGCGGCGATCCTGGCCGACGCGCTCGCCGGACGGCTCGGACGACAACCGCGCTACATCAAGATGATCGGCGCTCCTGACGAGGTGGTGGTGATGGGCAGCGACGAGGCGATGCGCGCTATCGAGAACGTGGACAGCCCGACCTGGCAGAACAAGGTCGCCCCGCGCGGGCTGCTGCAGATGATGCGCTATCAGCCCGGACGCGTCGCCGCCCGGCTGACGATGCCGCTGCTGGTGTGCGTGGCCGAGTTCGACCGGGAGACGCTGGGCGAGAACGTCCTGGCGCTGGCGCAGGCGGCGCCGAAGGGCGTCGCCCGCAGTTACCCGATCGGGCATTTCGACATCTACCGCGCCGACGTCCGCACCCGAGTGCTGGCCGATCAGATCCACTTCGTCCGCGCGGCGATCGATGCCCGGGGATGAGCCGCAACGAAAGAGCGCCCACGGTCGTCGAACCCGAAGGATCGCGACCGTGGGCGCTCTTTGGCGAAGCTGACTACTTCAGCAGCGCCCGGCTCATCACCACGCGCTGAATCTGGTTGGTGCCCTCGTAGATCTGGGTGATCTTGGCGTCGCGCATCATCCGCTCGACCGGGAAGTCGACGGTGTAGCCGGCGCCGCCGAACAGCTGCACGGCGTCGGTGGTGACCTCCATGGCCACATCCGAGGCCAGGCACTTCGAGGCCGCCGAAATGAACCCGAGGTTGCCCTCGCCGCGCTCGGCGCGAGCCGCGGCGGAGTAGACCATCAGCCGGGCGGATTCCACCTTCATCGCCATGTCGGCGAGCATGAACTGCACGGCCTGGAAGTCGCTGATGGACTTGCCGAACTGCTTGCGCTCCTTGACGTACTCCAGCGCCGCGTCCAACGCGCCCTGCGCGATTCCGACGGCCTGTGCGCCGATGGTCGGGCGGGTGTGGTCCAGCGTGGCCAGGGCGGTCTTGAAGCCGGTGCCGGGCTCACCGATGATCCGGTCGCCGGGGATACGACAGTTCTCGAAGTAGAGCTCGGTGGTCGGCGAGCCCTTGATGCCGAGCTTGCGCTCCTTCGGCCCGACGGTGAAGCCCTCGTCGTCGGCGTGGACCATGAACGCCGAGATGCCGTTGGCGCCCTTGTCGGGATCGGTGACGGCCATGACGGTGTACCAGCTCGACTTACCGCCGTTGGTGATCCAGCACTTGGCGCCGTTGAGGACCCAGTCATCGCCTTCGGCCTTGGCGCGGGTGCGCATGGCGGCGGCATCGCTGCCGGCTTCGCGCTCGGACAGCGCGTAGGACGCCATCGCCTCGCCGGAGGCGATCGAGGGCAGCACCTTCTGCTTGAGCTCGTCGGAGCCGCGCAGGATCAGGCCCATGGTGCCCAGCTTGTTGACCGCCGGGATCAGCGAGGCCGAGGCGTCTACGCGCGCGACCTCTTCGATGACGATGCACGCGGCGACCGAGTCGGCGCCCTGCCCGCCGTACTCCTCCGGTACGTGGACGGCGTTGAAGCCCGACGACACCAGCGCGTCGAGCGCCTCTTGCGGGAAGCGCGAGTTCTCATCGACGTCGGCGGCGTGCGGCGCGATCTCCTTCTCGCACAGCGCGCGGATCGCGTCCCGCAGCTCCCGGTGTTCCTCGGGCAGCTGGAACAAATCGAACGACGGATCTCCAGCCCAGTTGGCCATCTTCATCTCCTTGCTACTCGCCAGTAACTTTAGCTCGTTTGCGCTGTCTCGCGAAGTTCGGCCCACCCCGGCTCTAAGCAAAAGCTCAGCAGAGGAGTGGTTCCCTCTCACTTTCGCTGGGTACTTTCCAAGACATGCAGGTGTACATCGACGGCCCAGCCCTTCGCCGTACCGCGCATTGCGAGTGTGGTTGGAACGCTACTCCGCGTTTGATGCGTGCCTCCGCGGTCGTGGATGCCGGGATGCATGCAGCGGAGACGGGCCACATCCAAGCCGCGGCGCCGGTGCGCAACGCCGAACCGGTCGTCGTCCTCCGCGCCTCCTAGCGCGGTTCCCACTCCGGTGTGACAGATGTCACACCGGAGTCCACAGCGAACAGATTTCGGCGCTCGGGTGGGGCCGATCAGTTAGCTGCCCAAAATATTGACTACTTCGTCAGCATCGAAAGTTGTGCCACTCCGGCACCGGCACCCCGTCGGCCGCCGCTTGGGCCCAGCAGATGGCGCTCGGGAAGGCCGTGTATTTCACCCACCTGCCGTCGACGAGACGCACCAGTGACTGGGCATCGCCGAATTCCCCGGTGCTGACGTACGCCCAATTGCCGTAGCACCGCTCCACACTCCGAAGCGTTCCCACGTCATCGGCGATCGCCGACATCTCGCACGGCGGCGCTGGCGGCACCTCGGCGGGCGTGGACCGGTGGGCGGTCACCCGGACCTCGCTGCCCGACGGGTGTCGACAGGACGACAGGTAGCCATAGTCCTCGGCGTCGGCTGCTGTGGGCGTGTCGCACAGCCAGCCGTCGAACTCCGCGGCCCAGGTGTTGCCGCTGCGTGGCAGCGTCTTGTCGTGCAGGTACCGGTCGACGACGTCCATGGCCTGGGTGCACGAGACCGGCCCTGTCGTCACCGCGACCGTCCCCCGTGCACCGGTGCCGGGATAGGCGACCACGCCGCATCCGCCGGAGAACACCCGCGGTGCCGGCGGCGGAGGTGCGATGGTGTTGGTCGGCTGGGCCTGTGCATAGCCGCCGAGCCAGCCCGCGCCGATGAGCGCGGCCGCACCCGCCGCCGCGACGGCTGTCGTCGTGAAGACCAACCAGCGGAAAGCCACCGTCTCCCCCTCCGATTGCTTACCTGCGACCCATTGTGCGCCAATGAGCCGCGAAGAGCAGGATTTCGGTGGCTTCCGGAAAGTCGGGTCGCCGCAGATCTGGTGCGACAGTCAGCCGGCCGGGGCGCTCTCCAAAACCCGGTACAGCCGCCAATCGGGTTGGCTGTCTCCGTCGTTGGGAATTTCGAGTTCGAGGGTCGCGATATCGGCCCCGGTGTCGTACAGGGTGGGATAGCGCTGGTTCAGTGCATCGGAGACCCCGCGACCGGTCGGCGGAACCGCCAACAGATAGCGAATCCCGCCCAGTGACGGTTCATTGAGCAGCGACGTGAAATCGGGATCGGACGGGATGACGAAAGTTTTCGGCTTCGCAGACGAGGCCAGTACCGCGAATCCGTGGACGGTGTCGGTGATCACCGAGCTTTCCGGGAGGTCCAGGTCGTCCAGATACTTCGCGATGGTGCGCTCGGTCGAGAACGATGCGGCGATGCGTCGCTCGATCTTCTTCTGCTCGGACACGTTGTCGGGTTCGGGTGCCACGATTAAGCCCAGCGCGTATTCCTGCGGCGCGTACCGAGGCATTCCCATCCCCCAGGCCGTCACCGGGATCGACAGCGCGAGCAGTGCCGCTACTGGGACGTAGGCGCGGCGTGAGTGTCTGGCGGGCGCAGTGGCCACGGCGGACAACTGCGCGTAGCGGCCGGGCCGCGTCGGCACCCGCACCGCCCCGTCGGGCAGGGCCAGGATCGCCAGGCTGGTGGCCAGCGGCACGGCGACGATGAAGAAGCGCAGGAACGGAAACGTCGACCCCGTCGCGTAACTGACGGCCTGGAACGTCAACGCGGCCCCGTAGATCGACAGGGGAACCAGCATGACCCGCCAGCTCGGCGTCGCCCAGCGCCGGACGACGGTCCACGCCGCCAGCGGTACCAGGGTCGGAGCCAGCAGCGCGATGCAGGCTCCGGCGAACAGCAGACCGGAAGCGAACGTGGGCGTCTGCGATCCGGACTGCTCCAGGATTGCGGCGTTCCCGTACTGGGAGGTGAACTGGCCGAACGCTTCTCCGGTGATCAGCCAGCTCACCGCGGCCCAGCCGAGAAACGCGAGGCTACCGGGCCCCGACACCATGATGGTGTCGAGCAGCGCCCGCCGCACCCGCGGCTTGGTACGGGCCCGCCGGAAGGTGGTCGTGCCGACCAGGATTCCGGCCGCCGCGATGCACGCCACGGCGTCGTAGCGGGTCAGGTAGGCCAGACCCATCGCGATGCCGCCGGCGGTGAGCAGATGGTGGACGTCGTCGTCGAGGATCCAGAGCATCAGGCGTCGCACGGCCCAGGTCATGAAGAAGATGAAGGGCGCCTCGCTCATCCCGTTGGCCCCGTAGAACACGATCATCGGGTTGGCCGCGAAGATGATGCCGACGGCCCAGACGAAGGGGCGGGGCAGCCCGCGGTCGAAGCCCATCGACAGGATCTGAACGACAGCGCCGGCCATGAACAATGCGGACATCACCGTCCCCGACAGTGCCCGCTCGGCGATGTCGGGCCAGATGGGGTTGAGCAGCAGCACGGGAAGCTGCACCATCGCGGTCAGCGGCGTGAAGATGAACCCGATGGCAGCCAGGTGCGGGTCGCGGCTGAACAGAACCGACTGCGCGGCGGCGACGCGCGACAACGCGTCGCCCATGATGTAGCCGTGGTGGACCTGCAGCCAGTACCCGACACCGACGTAGACCGCGAACGAGGCGAAGTAGGCCAGCGTCAACAGTTTTCGTCGGCTATCCATCGCCGGCCTCGGCAGGCTTGGACGCCAGACCGTGGAACGTCTTCTCCCAGTACGACGGATTTCGGATCATCTGGTAGCAGCCCTTGGCGGCCGCGATGCTCATCATCAGCCAGAACAACGGCACCGTGAGCGCCGCCCCGAGGAGGTCGGCACGGTCGTCCTCCCGCAACGCGGTGAGGTTCATGTAGATGGTCGCCGCATTTCCGAACACCAGGGCGATCAACGCCGGAAAGTAGATGTAGGCCGGGAACACGTGCTCGACCACCGCGGGCTGGCCCAGGAACCACACGAGGGTGATGAACCAGAACAGGAGGTTGAGCACGGCCGTGATGGGCGTGCCGGCGAGGACCAGGTTGAACCGCAGGAAGCCGCGCAGTCCCAGGGTGCGATACAGCTGCACCGGCTGCCGGATGTGCACCAGCCAGGTCTGGAGATAGCCCTTGTACCAGCGTGAGCGTTGGCGGATCCAGTTGATCGGGTCGCTGTTGGCCTCCTCGAGCGTGCTCGAGTCGATCACCGCGGTGCGGTAACCGCTGGCCGCGATGCGCAGTCCGAGGTCGGCATCTTCGGTGACGTTGAAGGGATCCCAGGCGCCGATGCGCTCCAGTACGTCACGGCGGAGGTGGTTGGACGTGCCGCCCAGCGGGATCGGCGACACCGACCCCATCATGCCGGGCAGGAGGTAGCCGAACCACATCGCGTACTCCGCGGTGAACCACGCGGTCAGGATGTTCTGATGCCCGTTGTGGTAGACGAGTTTCGCTTGTACACAGGCGACGTCATCGGGCAACTGTTGGAAGGCCGCCACCACTCGGCGCAGTTGCAGGGGCTCGGGCAGGTCCTCTGCGTCGAAGATGGTCACGAGGTCACCGGTGGCGAAGTGCAGTCCGTAGTTGCATGCCTTGGGCTTGGTCCGCGGATCCGCGGGCGGGACAAGGACAATGGTGATCGACTCGGATTTCGCGCAGTCCTCCGCCGCGGCGATGGTGACGTCGTCGTCGGCCTCCAGAAGCAACAGCACCTGCAGCTTGTCGACCGGATACTCGAGCGCGGCCATCGCGCCCAGCAGGTCACCGACCACTTCGGGTTCGTTGTAGGCCGGGACCAGGATCGTGTAGCGCGGCAGGTCATCGTCGGAGATGGCCCGGGCTTCTTCGTCGGAGATCACGATCGGGCGTGACGACAAGCCCTGGCGGAAGATCAGGAGGCGGTCGATCATCGTGCCGATGTAGCCGGCTGTACACACGCCGATGACGGCGACCGCGGTGGTCAGCGGCTGCCACAGCGCGCAGACGACGGTCACGATCAGCAGCACCCACAGCGCGATCCGCTGCCAGCCGACGACGGCGACCGACGCGGACCGCAGGGGGTCGTCCTCGCGCAGACCGTTGATGGCTCGGTGCAGCGCATATTGCTGGCTGACCTCGACCCGTTCCTGGGTGGTCATCGCCCGCCCCGGCGTTGCGCCTGGACCAGGGACCGTCCGAAGTACGTGAGCATTTCGGCATCCTTGAACCGGGGGGTGCGTTCGTCGAGCACCGCGTTGCCACGGAAGAGCAGAGTCGCAAGCGTGCGCAGCACCGGGAACAGGTTCTGGGTCGGCTGCGGGAACGGGGCGTCCGGCTCGTGGTTGTCGACCGCGGTGAGGGTGATCCGCTGCGTGAGTTCCCGAGTGCCCCAACTGAACTGCAGCATGGTGTAGGTGACGAGTAGTTTGTCATCGACCACCGAGATCATGCTTCCGGCAACGTCGTCGCCCAGATCGATGGGCACGATTTCGCTGATACGGGCCGACGTGAGGCCATAGAGCACTCGCGACGGGAAGGTCCCGAATGCGTGAGGTCGTTGGCTCACGATGCTGTCGACGACAACGAGCCGGGGCCGGGCGAACTTGTCCCAGCGTGAGTTACCGATGTCGGCGGTGATGTACTGCCGCACCAGCACCGCCTCGGGGCCGTACAGGCGGTTGACCGGGTGGCGTTCGACGTCACCGTGGGTGCTCCATCCCTTCGGGGGGATGATCTCCTGTCCTGGCGTCAGTGCAACGGCGCTCGGGCGGGCGGAGATCGGCGCGTTGGGCGACGCCGGCAGCGGGATGATGGACAGCGACAGCGCGACGACGAACACGAGGGGCACCGCGGACCACACCTGGTTGGCGGCAAGGGGTTCGACTTTGCGGTCGAGCACCCGTAGGGGCTGGCCGCGCCGCGAGACCAGGAACATCAACAGCCCGACGCTGCTCAGGGCCGTCAGGACCGGAACCTCTTGGAAGACCAGCACCGGCGCGTTCGGGAAGAAGACCGCGACGATCGCAAGGACCGCGAAGCCCACCGCCCAGGAGGCCAGCGACCCGATGACGCCGCGCCGCAGAGTGGTTCCGAGCGCGATGCCGCTGCCGAAGCCGGCGATCAGCAGAGCGGCAGCGCCGGCAGCGGTCTTGCCCCCGCCGAGCGTGATCACCACCAGGTAGTACGGCAGCGTCATCGCCATCAACAGCGCCATGGCCCAGGCCCACGCGAAGCGGATCACGGGACGTAGCCCGAAGAGCAGCACCGACGCACTGCTGACGAACAGCCACATCGCGATCAGGTCGAGCCGCAGCAGATCGAAGTACAGCGTGTACCGGGGCAGCAGGACCGCTTGGATCAGCACGGCCATCCCGAGGCCGAGGAACCCGACGATGATGTCGGTCTGACGGTCATGGATGGGCAGTTCGGTGCGCTTGCGTCGCGCGATCGCCACTGCGACCAGGATCGCCGCGGCGGGTACCGCCCACACGACACCTTCGAGGCTCCCTTCACGCGCGACCTCGGCCATGCTCAAAATGCTTTTGTGGAACGCGACTCCGGTCACGATGGAGATGACGGCCCAGCGCACCGTCAGCCGATAACCGGGGTGCAGAGCGTGGTACCGCTCGAGCAGTGAGCGCTGCTCGGTGTCGCCGACTGCGGCGACGGTGATCACGACACGCTTCCGCGTCGGCGCGCGCGCCGGCCGGCCCCGTCGACGACGAGCACGAGAAGAACCGCGCCGAGGGCTGCGGCCGCCCACACCCAATTGGGTGGGCCCGTGGCGGTTTCCTCGCCGCTGGGCGGTGTGGCCGCGGTTCCGAAGACCAGCGGTTCGCGGTCCGGCGGGG
Source organism: Mycolicibacterium vaccae (assembly GCA_050205485.1). Taxonomy (GTDB): domain Bacteria; phylum Actinomycetota; class Actinomycetes; order Mycobacteriales; family Mycobacteriaceae; genus Mycobacterium; species Mycobacterium vaccae_A. The sequence continues at coordinate 135,166 of JBNMQW010000012.1, forward strand.
CGATCAGCGCCGTGCCGTCGAGTGCCCCCCAACGCTGGGGGTTCTGCGCGACCCAGTCCAGGAGTGCGTCGAGTTGCGCGGGTACGCCGTCGGAGGTCGCGACCAGGAGGGTGCGGGCTCCGTCGGACACGGTCTGCAGAGACGCGTAGGGCAGCGCCGGCGCCACCGTGAGGGTCACCGGGTCGTCGCTTTGGGTATCGGTGCGGGTCAGGGTGAGCTCGCCGGTCTCCTCGAACTCGAGCGGCAGTGGGACACGGGCGTTGTCCCATCCGTCGGCGCTGATGACGACCGTCGGGCCGGGGCTGTCGATGGCTTCGTCGACCGATGTGAGCACCGGGTCGATCGGGAGTGCGCTGAGTCGCTGCAATCCGACCATCAGTGCCACGGCACGCCGCGTGTCGTCGAATCCCGCACCGATCCCGACCGTGGTGCGGGGCATCAACGCCTGCGGCAGTGACTGCAGACCACCCGGCACCGGCGGCTCGGCGAGGCTGCTGATGACGGGGCTGTCGCCGTCGATGGTCAGAGTCAGTGGCTCGAACTGTGCGCACTGCCCGATGTCCCCGCTGATGTTCAGGCGCACACCGAGATTCGTGTACCGCTGCAGTCTCTCGTCGGGGACCTGCACCCAGCGGTCCACCACTCCGGACGGGTCGGCCGGCCACCTGTCGATGGTCTCGCCGGCGACCGACACGACGATCTGCCCGCCGATGTCGTGGGGCAGCGGGGTGTGGTCGCCGCGAAGGTGGACGCGCACACCGCGCACCGAGCGGCCCAGTCGGGTCTGGTCCAGGCTGATGTTGACCTGCGGGGACAACGCGGTCGCGTTGACGCCGGGCTGGCCGAGCCGACGCAGTGTGGTCTCGTTGGGCGGGAGCTGTGGGGTCGAATCGAGCGGGCCCACCACAGCTTTCGAGGCCAGAGCCAGCTGGCGCACGTCGCTGGACAGCAGCCTGCTCTGGTTGGCGAGTTGTTCGGGCGGACCGGTGATCAGCAGCGGTGGCACACCGGGGTTCTGCGGCGCTGCCAGCCGGACACCGGCGTCGGGTTCTTCTCGGATCACGATCTGCCGCTGCAGGGGGCCGGACGGTTCGGCGGGCAGCGCCTGGCCCTCGGCCAGTGGCAGGACGGTGATTTCGGGGTTCTGCGGACCGTACTGTGCCGCGACGGCCGTGGCCAGCCGTACGGCGGCGCCCGCCTCGGCCGACGAGGGGTCGTCGCCCACGAAGATGGAGAGTCCGCGCAGTACGGGTGGAAGGAAGTCCGCGACCGTGGTCGGCGGTCGTTCGACGCCCGCATAACTGACGCTGACGTCGGACAGCCGCAACGGATTTGACGGTTCGAGGCAGTAACCGTCGACGGACAACAAGTAGGTGCGCAGCATGAGGCTGACGGCGTTGTCCTCGACGACGACTCCGGTCAGCGGGACCGTGATCGGTGCCGGCTCACCGGAAGTCACGTCGACGCGGCCGATCGTGCGGTCGTCCTGCATGACCGTCAGGGTTGCGCTCCGCACGCTCACCGGAAGCTGCGTGACGGCGTTGAGCGCCACCGGCGCGAGGCCGGGCGATACGGGCAGGACGAGCATCTCGGTGCCCTGCGCACCGTAGAACGCCAGATTCGGACGACTGCCCAGTTGGCCCAGCGGCAGCGTAGGGTCCGTCGCCAGGCCGGACGTCTCGACCGGCTGACCCCCCGCCGTCGGCAAAATGAGCAAACTCGACAACAGAACCGCGGTGAGCAATCCCCCCAGGATCGCAGCATGCTGCTTCATTGCAGTTCAGCGTAGCGGTTCGGCACGCTCCGCAACGCCGATTGCCACCTAGCGGGTCGCGTCGGCACGCGATCTGGGCAACGCAGACTCCAAAGATGTCGGGGTATTCAAGATCAATCGCGTCGCGCTATGGCAGCCGCGACGCTCGGGCCCTCCGGACTCGGGCCAGCACTTGATTGGGCCGATCGCCGGCCACCACCCTGACGACGATCCAGCCCACCGATTGGATGTACTCGATCCGCTTGATGTCCTTGCGGTAGCTCACGGCATCGGTGCGGTGGTGCTCGCCGTCGTACTCGACAGCGACTTTGATGTCCTCCCAACCCATGTCGAGGTAGTACCTCGGATAGCCGTCAGGGCTGAGGACCGGAATCTGGGTGGTCGGTCGAGGGAACCTCTGCATGAGCAGAAGCCGCAGCCGCGTCTCCTGTGGCGACGCGGCCCCGGCGTCGACGAGACAGAGCACGCCATCGAGGCGCGTGATCCCCCGATTGCGTGGATGCAACGCGGCCAGCTCGCGTACGTCGTCGATCTTGAAATGCGTAGCGGCCGCCAGTGCGTCGAGTCGGGCGACGGCCTCGCCGACCGGCCCGCTACGGGCGAGGTCGAACGCGGTGCGCACCGGCGTCGTCACGTTCATGCCTCGCAGGCTGACGATCTCGTCGTCGAGGAGCGAATCAGCACGCGTCACAATTCCTGTCGGAGCGCGATGATTCGGCCAGTTCAGCTCGATCGTCGCGTCGGGCTTCACCCATTTCGCGCCATGCAGTGCCGACGCTGCGAGTCCACTGATGACACCCCGTCGATTCGACCAGAGCCAGGCTGCTGTCACGCGATCGACAAGATCGAGTTCTGCGAACTTGGCCGTGTATACGTCGGGGAAGACCCTGCGGTAGTGAGCACGGAGCTCATAGCGGGTCAGCGTGCCCTGCCGCAGAGCTTCGCTTCCGACGAACACCCCCATATCGCAAGCGTTTCACTCGCGGCACCGAGCGAGCGTGCTTATCCACAGGCAGCCAGGCACTCAACGCTTGGCCGGCGTCGAGGCTGCGGTGACGGCGAGGCCTACTCGCACTTGTCCGCCCTCACCGCAGACTCAACGCGACAACAGAAGCCGCCGGCCTACTCCCCCAACAGCTTCTGCCGCAGCGCCTCGTCCTTCTCCAGCACCATCTGTTCGAGCGAGGCCTGATAGTCGGCCATCCGCGCGCGCAGTCCGGTGTCGGAGGCGCCGAGGATCCGCACCGCCAGCAGTCCGGCATTACGCGCGCCGCCGATCGACACCGTGGCCACCGGCACGCCGGCGGGCATCTGCACGATCGACAACAGCGAGTCCAGTCCGTCCAACCTCGCCAGCGGCACCGGCACGCCGATCACCGGCAGCGGTGTCGCCGAGGCGACCATGCCGGGCAGGTGGGCCGCTCCCCCGGCGCCGGCGATGATCACCTCGATGCCGCGGCCGGCGGCGTCGGTCGCGTAGGTCAGCATCCGCTGCGGTGTGCGGTGCGCCGAGACGACGCCGACCTCGAAGGGCACGTCGAATTCGGCGAGCGCGGTGGCGGCTTCGGACATCACGGGCCAGTCGCTGTCGCTGCCCATGATCAGGCCCACTCGTGGAGAACTCATGCGTGCGGATCCCATCCGTCGGTCCAGACTGCGTGCGACAACCAGTGTGCCGCCCGCTCGGCGCGCTCCCGCAGGGACTCCACGGTCTCCGAGCCGCCGCCCACGAGGTTGACGTGGCCGATCTTGCGGCCGGGCCGCTCCTCTTTGCCGTAGAGGTGGACTTTCGCGTCGGGCATGCGCGCGAACAGGTGGTGCACCCGCTCGTCCATGGACATGGCCGGGGTGGTCGGTGCGCCCAGCACGTTGCCCATCACGGTGTACGGCGCCAGCGCCGAGGTGTCGCCCAGCGGGTAGTCGAGCACCGCGCGCAGGTGCTGCTCGAACTGCGAGGTGCGCGCGCCGTCCATGGTCCAGTGTCCGGAGTTGTGCGGCCGCATCGCCAGTTCGTTGACCACCAGGGTCCCGTCGACGGTCTCGAAGAGCTCGACGGCGAGCACCCCGACCACGCCCAGCGACGACGCGACGCCCAGCGCCAGTTCCTGTGCTGCCGCGCCCAGGTCCGGCGACAGCGACGGTGCGGGCGCGATGACGGTGACGCAGATGCCGTCGCGCTGGACGGTCTCGACGACGGGCCAGGCGGCCCCCTGCCCGAACGGCGAGCGCGCGACCAGCGCGGCCAGTTCGCGGCGCATCGCGACACGTTCCTCGATCATCACCGCGACGCCGTCGTCCAGGTAGCGCGACACCACCGAGCGCGCCTCGGCGGCGTCGGCGGCCATCACCACACCGCGGCCGTCGTAGCCGCCGCGCACGGTCTTGATGACGACGGGTCCGCCGATGGTCGCACAGAACGCGTCGACGTCGTCCAGACCGGAGATCGCCGAGAACCGCGGCACCGGCACCCCGAGAGCGGAGAGCCGCTGCCGCATGAGCAACTTGTCCTGGGCGTGGACCAGCGCCGCGGGCGGCGGGTACACCGCGACGCCCTCGGCTTGCAGGGCTTCGAGGTGCTCGGTGGGCACGTGCTCGTGGTCGAACGTCAGCGCGGTGGCGCCGGCGGCGGCGCGCCGCAGCGCCGCCAGGTCGGTGTGCGATCCCAGGACCACGTCAGGTGTGACCTGGGCCGCCGACTCGTTCTCGTTCAACGCCAGCACGCGCAACGTCTGGCCCAGCGCGATCGCGGCCTGGTGGGTCATTCGGGCGAGTTGTCCGCCGCCGATCATTGCTACGACGGGCGGTGACGCAGAGGTTCTTGGCACGGCACATATCGTGTCATGACCGAGACCCACCTTTTGACCTGCGGTAACGAGGCGATGCGACATCGGTGGTGTGGTTTCCGTAGACTTCGATCTTGTGTCATTTGCCGATGCGACGATCCGACGGCTCCCGAAGCCGCTGCGTCCTTACGCGGAGCGACACCACGAGTTCATCAAGTTCGCGATCGTCGGTGCAACGACCTTCGTCATCGATCTGGCGATCTTCTTCACGCTGAAGCTGACGATCCTCGAGCCCAAACCGGTGACGGCCAAGATCATCGCCGGGATCGTCGCGGTGATCGCGTCCTACATCCTGAACCGGGAATGGAGCTTCCGCGACCGGGGCGGGCGTGAGCGTCATCACGAGGCGCTGTTGTTCTTCGGGGTCAGCGGTGTGGGTGTGCTGTTGAGCATGGCTCCGCTGTGGATCTCCAGCTATGTGTTCATGCTGCGGGTTCCGATGGTGTCACTCGCGGTGGAGAACGTCGCCGACTTCATCTCGGCCTACATCATCGGCAACCTGCTGCAGATGGCGTTCCGGTTCTGGGCGTTCCGCCGGTTCGTGTTCCCGGACGAGTTCGCCCGCAACCCGGAGAAGGCGCTGGAGTCGGCGCTGACCACTGGCGGTATCGCCGAGGCCCTCGAGGACGAGTACGAGCTGCGGCATCCGATCCCCGAGGACACTCCCCCCGCCAACGTCACCCCGATGCGGCGCGCGCGCAAGCACCGGGTGCGGCGGACCGTGGACGACGAGAGCAGCGTTTCCAAGACGTCCTGATCGGACGCCCTGATCAACTCAGTGCCGTAGCCCGGTCTCGTGGTAGATCCGTTCGGTGTTGACGTGCCAGGGGTCGGTCACGTGTTCCCCGAAGTAGCGCCCCACGCTGTGAATCGCGCTGAGCATCGCGTGGTCCTGGTTGTCGTAGCGGTGCATGCCGTTGCGGCCCATCGGGTGCAGTGACGGGTAGTGCCGGCGCAGATAGTCGCGGATCCGGACGACGCCGCGGTCGCGGGTCGGGTCGTGGATCGGGTAGGCGAATTGGGACCGCACGATCATCGTTTTCTCGATGGTCGAGGGGTGCATCCCCAGCATTCTCAGGTCGTGCGCGACCAGCCGCCGCAGCTCGCCGTCGCTGGCGTCCCACAGCTTGCCGCCGGGCCCGATGAAGTACTCGAAGCCCAGGAACGTGCCATCCCAGCCGTCGGGTGTCAGTCCCGGAGACCAGCGGCGGTAGTTCTGGACGCGGCCGGCGTGGAATCCGGGGCCGGGGGTGTAGACCCAGTTGTAGGGGACCTCGTAGCGCCAGCGCAGCGCGACGGCGACGGTGATCAGGGCTCGGTGCTTCAGGGTGGCGGCGATAGCGCGGATGTATTTCGGCGGTGGCGGGTCCAGCGCGGCGACCAACTGCCCCAGCGGCATGGTGGAGAACACCGCGTCGCCGGTGGCGGTCTCCCCTCCTTCCAGATGCAGGGTCCAGGTCTGCCCGTCGAACCGCAGTTTGTCGACCGGGGTGTCCAGCTGCGGCTCGACGCCGGATTGCGCCAGCCGGGCGGCGGCGGCTTCCCACAGCTGGCCGGGTCCGCGCCGCGGGTACCGGAACACGTCCGGTGCGGAGTCTGCGGGGTCGCCGTGCCGGCGCCAGCCGATGGGTTTGATGCGTTGTAGCGCCCAGTCGCTGGAGAGCTCGGTCGGGTCGGTCAGCCACGTCTTGCGGACGTAGCCGTCGAAGAACTTGGTGTACCAGTAGCGGCCGAACTCGTCGGTGCCCCAGTTGCGGAAGTTGTCCCGGCGCTCGATGATCCGCATGTTGCGCCGCAGCCGAGCCCAGAACAGGCTGCCTGCGCCGCGCGCTCCGCTGCGGAGGCCCTGCTGTGTCAGCAGGTCCCATCCCACCAGCGGGTAGCGGACGTAGTGCCGGTCGACGAGCATCGCCGAACTGCGCGGGACGGCGATCCACTGGTCTTCGGGCAGCAGTGAGCGCCACAGGTCGGAGACTTCCTCGCTGCGGGTGAAGAAGCGGTGCCCGCCCGGGTCGACGGCCCAGTCGCCGTCGCGGGGGGTGCGCGCGAGGCCGCCGACGTGTCCGGTGGCCTCGAAGATGCGCGGGGTCGCGCCGCGTCGGGTCAGTTCGAGCGCGGCTGTCAGGCCGGCGGGCCCGGCGCCGATGATCAAGGGGCTGCGGGTCATCGTCATCGGCCGCGCAGTTGAGGTAGACGCCGGTAGTCGGCGATGACGTCGTCGATGTGCTCTTGCTGCAGGTCGTTGAGCGGGGTGTCCAGGAACCGTAGTTGGGCGTACTGGCTTTGCAGCGGCAGGAAACCACTCAGCAGCGGCTCGGGGGTGCTGCGGATCACGAGGTCGACCTCGGTGATCTCGAAGGCGTCGGCGATGTCGCCGCCGCCGGCAGCAGCGCGCCGGTGCGCCGCGCGCATCTCGTCGACGGCGTCGTAGGCGGCCAGGATGTTGATGCGGAAGTCGTTGCCGCGCATCGTCGTTTCGGCGTGTTCGGCGGCCGCCACGTAGGGCGGCGGCAGCAGGCCGCGGTCGCCGTGGAGGCGCACACCGCAGGTACCGGGGTCGAAATAGGTGGGAATCATGTCCCGGAAGAAGCACATTGACGCCTGGTAGACGGCGTCGAGCTCCTCGTCACGGCGACCGAGGTTGGCGCGGCTGAGGTTGTAGACCGTGACGGTTCGGATCTGGTGTCGCTGCAGGATGCCCAGGATCTCGACGACCTTGTGCGCGCCACGCAGGTACGCGTCGGCCAGGGTGGTTTCGTTGGCGTGCGCCCAGCGCCGCATGCCGTCAGGAATGAGACCGACGTGGGCCGGTGGTTCGGACATCAGCGGTCAGTCTTCGGTGGGACGCAGTACCGCCAGCGCGGTCAAGATGAGGATCTTGAAATCGAGCAGCAGCGACCAGTTCTGGATGTAGTAGTTGTCGAACTCGGCGCGGTCGGCGATCGAGGTCTGGCCGCGCAGACCGTGGACCTGTGCCCAGCCGGTGATGCCGGCTTTGACACGGTGCCGTTCGCCGTAGCGGCGGATCTGCATCTCGAACAGCTCGACGAACTCGGGACGTTCGGGGCGCGGACCCACGAGCGTCATGTCGCCCTTGATCACGTTGAGCAGCTGGGGCAGTTCGTCCAGGGAGGTCTTGCGCATGATCTTGCCGATCCAGGTGCGCCGGTCTTCGCCCTCGACCCCGCCGGGCGCGGACCCCTCTTTGAGCTCGAACTGCTGCGACTCTGGGCCGGCGGGACGCATGCTGCGGAACTTCAGGCAGTCGAACACTTTTCCGTCGCGTCCGACGCGCGGTTGCGCGAAGAAGATCGGGCCCGGGGAGCTGACCTTCACCGCGAGCATGAGGCCGAGGAACACCGGGGAGATCAGCGTGAGGCCGACCAGGGCGATCGCCCGTCCCAGACCGTGCTTGAACGCGAACTTCCAGCCGCGGGGGTCGGTGTGGCACATCACCATCAGCGGTACGCCGCCGAGGTGTTCGACCCATGCGCCTCCCCCGACGGCGTCCATCAGCCGGGGCACCACCCGTACGCGCATCCCCAGGTTCTGCGCGATCTGGGCGGTGCGGGCGAGCTCCTCGTCAGACTCCCGCGAGGGCGCGATGATGACCTCGACGGCTCCTGTTGTGCGCGCCGCTATTTCGAGGTCTCTGGGGGTACCGAGGTAGTCCACGTGCAGCGCGTCCAGGTCCTCAGGTTTCTCGTCGGCGAGCAGGCCGACCGGGTGCAGTCCGTAGTCGGGGATCTGCTGCATCCGGCTGACCAGCTGGCGTGCGACCGGACTGGAACCCACGATCAGTGTCGAGGACCCGAAGCGGTACTTGCGCCGCAGGAAGCGTTGCGCCAGTGACCTGATCAGGCGCACCCCGCAGAACAGCACTGCCGCCCAGAGCCACAGCCGGACGATCAGCTCGCTGGGGCGGACGTGTTCGGGCACCACGGCGCCGACGGGCAGCGGGGGCACCACGAACATCATCACCGTCATCGTGGCGAGTGCGGCCACCGCAACGCTGGTCATCACCGGCTCGAGGTCGTCGAGGAAACTGTGGCTGAGCTTCCGCTTGTACATCGAGCGGGTGTAGAGGATGAATACGACGAGCGGGATGAACAGCCACGAGGTCAGCGCCACCGGGCGCGCGTCGGCCTGCGCGTTGGTCAGCCACTGGGCCAGCAGCACCGACCAGAAGCCGGCCCACAAATCGAGTCCGATCGTCAGCGGGATGTAGCCGCGTTCGTTGCGCAAACTCTCGATCCATCGGGGCGTGCGGGTGAGGTTCTCGTGCAGGTGCGGCACAGCGCGCAGCTGTGGCGCGGCCATCCGCAGCGACGGCTGGTCGACCGTCGCGTTCGCCTCTAGCTGCATATTTCCCACCCCTGACCGGACCTGTCGCAAGAGACTTTAGGTGGGCGGGAACGTTTGTCGCGCCGAAATCATCGTTAAATGAGAAACGTTCGAAAATATTTTGCTGAGCGCGACGCACCCATTGCGGACCATGGATTTGCTATACGCACTAGCGCAGGAATTTGTACGAGGTCAGTGACCGAACATACGCTCGCCCGCCAAAGCTGCGAGATCACTGAGCACCTGCACGTGCCCGGGACGCCACTGACGGGGCCGGGTATCGAAGACACACAGTGTGCCGATGGCATTCTCGGCTCGGTCGAGCAAGGGGATACCCAGGTAGGCGACCACGGTCCCGTCGAGGACCGCAGGGTGGTGCCGGAAGGCCGGGTCGACGCGGGCATCGTCGATCACCAGCGGAGTGCCGTTTGCCACGGCGTACTGACAAACCGACCGTGACAGTGGCGTCTGTCTTTCCTCAGGGGTCCGCACGTCCATGCCGGCGGCGCTCTTGAAGAACTGACGGTCCGAGTCGACCAGGGTCACCGCCGACGAGGGTGCGTCCAGGGCATCGGCCGCCGCCCGGGTGATCCGGTCGTACACCTCTTCGGGAGGCGAATCGAGCAGACCGGTGGCATAAAGCGCCTGCAACCGGTCGGGGTCGTTGATCACGGCAGACACATCCGGCATGGAGTCCTCGGCAAACACGCCTACCTTGACGAGGTGCGCTCTGGCCGTCTCCAGATCCGGGCTGCCGTCGCGCTTGAGCTCGTGCAGCATCCGGGATCCGACCGCGCGGAAGATGTAGGTTTCGACGTCCTCGCCGGCCGCCCTCGCCAACTCGTCGAGGGCGCGGTTGAGCCAGTCGTCGAACTTGCGCACGGAAGAACTCACGCGAAAACGGTAACTGACCGGCCCGCAAATTGGCAGCCGAGTCAGAAAGAGTTCCCACACAAACGAAGTAGCCTGTTGTGGTGCCGATGCCGCAAACCAGTAGTCGCGCCGCCGACGTGCTGTTCGACGCCCGCCATATTCGCCAGAGTGGAATCGGCACGTACATCCGCACCCAACTTCCGCACCTGCAGGCCGCCGCGGACCGGCACGGGTTGGCGCTGTCGGTGTTGACCGATCCCGACACCGTGCCGGATCTCAAGGCCGGCACCGACGTGGTGTATGCGGCACCGCCGTCGGCCGGGATGTACACGCTCGCTGAGCAATTGGTGTGGCGGCGGGTCTTCGCCGCGAAACGGCCACGGGCCGTGTGGCTTCCGCATTACCCGTTTCCGATGGCGTGGCTGCTGCCGGCCAATCGCGGCATCAAGCTCTACGCCACGGTGCATGACACGATCCATTTGCTGCCGCGGGAGGTCAGCGACCAGAGCGCGGCCAAGCGCGCGTATGCGCGCACGATGCTGTCCGCCGACGCGCGGTACTGCCACCGGATATTCACCCCGTCGGAAGCGACCAAGGCCACACTGACCGGCATCGCCGAGGCCGCCCGGGTGCTGGTCACCCCTATTCCGGTGGACGAGGTCTGGTTCCAGCCCACGGACCGCACACTGTCACCGGTGAGCGGCCCGTTCCTGCTCTATGTCGGGAACACCAAGCGGCACAAGAACCTGCCACTGGTCATCGAGGCCTTCTCGGAGGTGGCCCACCAGATCCCGCACAAGCTCGTGATCGCCGGCGGCGGCGCGTCGCTGCGGACGCTGGACGACCGGGTGCGCCGGCTCGCCGAAGCCGCCGGCGACCGGGTTGTGGTGACCGGTCAGGTCGACTTCGCGGTGCTGCGCGCGCTGGTCGCCTCCGCGCAACTGTTGATCATGCCGTCCTTGCACGAAGGAGCGGGCCTGCCGCCGCTGGAGGCGATGGCGGCGGGTACCGCGGTGTTGTCCTCGGCCATCCCGGCGCTGCGGGAGACCTGCGGGGACGGCGCGGAGTACTTCGATCCGCATGACCGCGGCGCGCTCGTCGAACTGCTTCGGCGGTACTGCGCCGACGCCGCCGCGCGAGCCGAGTTGGCCGACCGCGGGTACGCCCATGTGACGCGGCGCCAACAGCGCATCTGCGCCTCGGCGGCGGCCGACGCGATCTTTGGTGAGCTGACGGCGCGATGACGGTGTCGCGACGTCGGCTGCTGGCCGGGGCGCCGCTGGCGGGCCTGCTGGTCATGACTGGCTGCAGCTCGCGGGGCGTGGTCGACGTGCGTGCCTTCGGCGCCAAAGGCGACGGCATCACCGACGATTCGCGGGCCATCCAGACCGCTGCCGCGGCGCTGCGCTCCAACATGACGCTGCACTTCCCGCCGGGTAGCTACCGCTTCGCCCAGCACCGCCCACCGGGGATCGCGGCTGTCGTCCTCACCGGGCTGTCCGACGCGACCGTGGAGTTCGCGCCCGGCGCCGAACTGCTGATGGACAACGTCGATACGAGCACCCGCACCGGCACCAGCCACGGCATCCTGGTGCGGGGCCCGGCCACACGAATCTCATTGCGCAACATCACCGTCCGCTGGGCGGGTGAGCCGCGCCGCTCGCTGGGCGACGGCATCCGGGTGGAGGGGATGCCCACCGACGGGCACGCGCAGGGCTGGACCGGTCCGCCCCGCCCGGTCACTGGCATCGCGCTGACCGACTGCGCGGTGGACAACAGCCCGCAGACCGGGGTGGTGATGCTGGGGGCGTCGAACATCGCGGTGTCGGGGCTGCGGGTGTCGGGCAGTGGCGCCGACGGTCTGCACTTCAACGCCTGCCGCCGGGCACGGATCCGCGAGGTGCGCACCGTCCACACCGGTGACGACGGACTGGCTCTGGTCACCTACCACGACGCCGGGTTCTCCTGGGACGGCGACGCGGGCACGTTCGCGTTCCCGGAGTTGACGCCGTGGTCGAACGCCGACTTCGACATCGCCGATGTGTCGGTGCTGGGCGGACGGGCCAACGGTGTCCGGCTGTCGGGCGCGCACCGGGTGCGCCTCGCGGGCCTCGACGTGGCCGGGGTTCGCAGCGGTGCGGCGGTGATGGTCGACTCCGCCGCGCCGGGGACCGACGTCGGCTGGCACTACGTCGCCAGCCGCGACGTGCGCATCGCAGACGTGTCGGCGGCGGCCTGCCACACCGGGATTCACCTGCTGGCCCGGCCGGACTCCTCGGGTGACCCGCGGTTCACCGAGTTCGGCGTGCAGGTCGACCGGGCACGCCTGGACGGCTGCGACAACTGGGCCGTGCACGCCGAATCACTCACCTCTCAACCAGTGCGGGGCCTGCACGTCGCGCAGTGCACCGTGGAGTCGCGGTCGACGAGCGGCGGCAACGGCGGTCTGGGTGTCGAGCGGGCGCGCGACGTCTCACTCGGCGCGGTGCGCATCCGGCATACCGAACCGGTGGTGGCGTTCCGCTCCCGCGAGGCCGTCGGGCTGGCCGTCGACACGTTGACCGTGACGATCGACAAGCCCAACGCCGCATCCGATACCGCGCCGCCGTGCGTGGCGCTGCACGGGTCGGGGGTGATCAACACCCTGGAGGCCGGCTGGCCGGGCGCCCCGCCATCGTGGACCGCGGTGTCGGTGTCGGCCGCGCAGCAGTGCGCAGCGCAGCCGGTCGTCATCAAGCACCTCGCCGTACACACGCCGGAGGGGCAGTCAGGCGTTCACTGCTCCTGAGGTGGGCGCACCCGCAGCGCGAGCGCGGCGGCCGCGGCGGTCAGCAGCAACAGGAAGATCACGATGCCGTAGATCAGGATCTGGACACGCCACACCTCGAAGAAGGTGTACGCGACCACTCCCGCGGACGCGGCCAGCACCGGGCTGAGCCGGAACATCCGCGCGAACGCGTAGCCGGCCAGCCCGTAGGCCAGGATCGTGTAGAACCAGCCCCACAGCCCGTACTCGGCGTAGGTGTCGGCGAACACCGAGTTGGTGAAGAAGTTGCCTTCGAAGGACACCGAATACCCGTATACCGCGGCCTGTTTCCAGCTGTCGTCCTTGGCGACCTTGTTGAACTGCAGAAAAGTGGGCTGGACGGCAGCCACCGCCTCCGACGGACTGACGTGGTTCTCCCACCCACCGCCGGCCACGGCGTCGGCGACGCCGAGCGACACCTGCGCGGGCACCGCCAGGTACGCCCCGGACTGGTAGAGGTTCATCGCGACCGGGTTGTCGACTCCGGCGTCCCGGTAGTAGTTCGCGTTGCGGAAATAGTTCAGCGTGGTCAGCGCCGCGAACCCGGTGACGACGATCAACCCGAGCGCGATGAGCACCCGGGCGCGCGCGGCGGTGGTGGCCGGACCGGTGCTGCGGCTGCGCACCCACGCGGTCAGATAGATGATGACCGCCATCAGCAGCGCCAGCCGGGATGCGATCATCGCGTTGGCCAGCAGGAGCAGCACCGCGGCCACCGCCGGCGGCCAGCCGATGACCTTCTTGCGCCACAGGTAGATTCCGACCGGCGCGGCCAGGATGGTCGCGTACCGCAAGGTCTGCGGTCCGGCGAATCCGGACAACGCGTTGCTGAAGTCGTTGGCGGTCTGCTCGCTCAGCGATTCGACGATCGCGCCGATGCCGCCGACTTTCAGGAAGGAGTAGCCGACGCCGACGGCGCCCGCGGCCAGCAGCAGGTAGAAGTAGCGCCGTTCGAACCAAGCGGCGCCGGTGCGTTCCTCGCCGGTGACGGGCTTGGTGCGCTGGGCGCCCCACCAGTAGCCCACCATGGACACCATCACGATGGTGGCGTACCAGAACGCCAGCAACCCAACCCCGCGCGAGCTGACCGGCGCCGGCACCGAAAACCCGGTCAGCGCTTCGGATGACGTGCCCGAGCCCAGCTCCTGGCTGGCCACCAGTCCGGTCCAGGCCAGAAACGACATCGCGACGGGAGCGAGGATGAACACCGCGGGGTTGAACCACGCCGGCGCCCGCGCCGAGGTGAGAAGGCGCGGATCCCACGGGCTGGTCACGGCGAGCATGTCAGCCGGACCGGGCGCGGCGCCGACCGAACGTCGCCGAGTAGTCGGGTGCTCCGCGAACCGCGGCGCAGTGGTAGACCACCGCGGTGGCCAGTTCGGCGGCGACGAACGCCGCGAAGATCGCGGCGGTGCTCTGCCACACCAGCAGCACCGCGACGCTGATCAGCAGGTAGATGACGGTGCTGGCGCCGCGAATCCAGAACACCAGCACGGTCTTTCCCGCTTTGCGCAGCGCGGCGAACGGCACCGTGGAGACCAGCATAACCGCTTTCCACGCGCAGGCCAGCAGCATCGCGGCGACGCCTACACCAGCCCACGCCGGGCCGAACACCAGCTCACCGAGGCCGCCGAACGCCGCGACCAGCACGACGGCCATGCCGACGAGGAACACCGCCACGAATGCCTTGAGCTCGCCGCGATGTCCGTGGGCCAGCAGTCGGTAGCGGCCGTAGGCCAGGATGGGTTCCAGGGCGCCGGCCACGGTGGAGATCACGCGGAAGGTCACCGATGCTGCGGGGCCCACGATGACCAGCAGCAGCGAGGTGATCGACGGTTGCACGGCCCCGACGACCGCGGTCTCGGCGGTCACCCAGCCTGATCGGCGCACATCGGGCGGAAAACCCATGCGGGGCATCGTCTTGCGGGGCTGATAGCGCGCCAGCACGGCGAGGAATGCACCGACGGTCAGCACGCGGATGCAGTGCGGGTTGTCCTGCGCGGACATCCACAGCGCGACGACGCTGGCGACGATCAGCACCGTGGCGCCGAGCCCTTCGCGCTTCCACTCCCCCTGCACCACGCCGATCGAGCGGGACATGAGCAGGCCGGTCATCACGCCGATGGAGGCGGCCATCAGCACCGGGGACGACGCGACAGCCGGCCCGAACACCAGCAGCGCGCCGGCGGCACCGGTGGCGAGGACCACCCACAGCGGCAGCCCGAGGTCGCCGTCGGCGTCGGGGGTGGCCAGCCGGCCCTCGACGACGAACGCGTTGAACAGCTGCGCGACGTAGACGCCGACGGCCAACGACAGCGCCAGGAAGCCCTGGGTCTCGATCGGGGCGATGCGCGCGTAGATGGCGATGAACATCGCCGGAAAGACGTTGAGCGCCAGGCCGGCAACGACTTGGACACCGGTCTGCAGGTGCTTGCTGCTAGCCATCGCGGTGGGTTGCCAGCGTTTCGGTCACCACCTCGGCCATCTTGGCTCGGAAGATGTCGGGCGAGAACGACTCGGCGTGGGAGCGGATGGCGGCAGGATCGAAGGCACGGTCGTCGAAAGAGGCGAAGACGTCGGCGAAGTGGGCGACCATCTCGGCGTCGTCGGCGGCGTGGACGAAAGTGCCGGTGCGGCCTTCCACGACGCTGTCGAGCGCGCCGCCGACGCCCAGGGCGATCACCGGTGTGCCGCAGGCCATGGCCTCGACGGGGGTGATGCCGAAGTCCTCTTCGCCGGGCATGACCATCGCGCGGGCGCCGCGGTAGAGGCGGCGGAACTCGTCGTCGGACACCCGGCCGAGGAAGGTGATGTCGCCGCCTTCGGCGAGCCGGCGGCATTTCGCGGCGTCGCGGCCGTCGCCGGCCACCACGAGTTTCACGCCGGCGGCCACTGCGGCGCGGATGGCGATGTCGGGCCGCTTGTAGGCCACCAGCCGCCCGGGCAGCAGGAAGTAGTCTCCGCGGGGCACCGACGCGTCGGGGGTATAGAAGTCGACGTTGACGGGCGGGTGCACGACGAGCGACTCGCGGTTCCACCGGTCTTTGATGCGTTGCGCCACTGCGGAACTGTTGGCCACCAGGGTGGTGATCTTCCGCGCGGCCCCGAGTTCGGTGCGGATGGCCAGCCGGGACAGTACGTCGAGGGCCAGGTGGCCGGCCCGCGACGACGCTTCCTCCTGGCGCATCTCCTTGTCCCACGCCCACCGCGCCGGCGAGTGCACGTAGACCACGGTGGGTCGGGCGCCGGCGGCCTGCACGGCGGCGACACCGAACGCGTGGTGGCTGATGACGACGATGTCGGCGGGGCCGAAGTCCCGGCGCTTGAACCAGGCCGGCACCAGCGGCAGCAGTGGCGCGTAGCTGCGGTAGCCGGCGCGGCGGTAGGCCGTCGAGAGCGCGCCGGTGCGGACCCGCGACGCAAAGAGAGCGTCGACGCGCGGGTCGACGATCGGGATGGTGACCGGCGCGGCGGGCCACTGGCGAGCCAGCTCGGTGACGACGTTCTCTGATCCGGCGATCTCGGTCAGCCGTTCGTGCACGATGGCAACGTTCACTGGTGTCTCCCGGAGCGGCGTCGGGGCCGGGGGCGTCGGTAGGTGAACACCGCCGCGGTGGGGGCGTCGCTCGCCGCGGTGGCCGACCGCAGCGCCAGCGCGTGTGACGTGGTGTCGGCGTCGAGCCGGGCCACGGCCACGATGTCGGTGGCGGCGGCGACGAGATCCGGTGTCAGGGTGGTGTCACCGAGGACGCCGCCGGAGATCACCTTGGTGGTCTCCGGGGCGGCCGATTGCAGCAGCGCCGCCACCTCGGCGGCGCCGGAGGATGCGGACGCGCCGATGACGAGGATCCGGCGGTCCGGCCGGGTGGCCGGCAGTTGCGCGGACAGGCTGCGCGCGAGGCGAAGTCGCTCGTCACCGCCGTTGTCGAGGTCGACGGGTGGAACCAGGACACCGTCGACGCCGTCGGCCAGGCTGGACACCAGTTCAGCGCGGCCGGTGCGCCGCCGCCGGGTCAACACGTACCCGGCCGCGCAGGCAGCGCCGAGAAGGGCGCCGAGCGCCGCGCCGATCAGCCACTGCGCCGAGCTCGCGTGGTTGGGGGTGGGCGGCTGAACCACCAGGAGGGTGCCGGCATCGGCGGCCTGCAACTCGACGCTGCCGCGGATCCGCTCGAGTTCCTGTTGGCGCAGCGGGTCGGTGGCTCGCTGCTGCCATTGGGTCAGCTGCGGCAGGATCACCCGGAGTTGTTGGTCCATCCGCTGTTCGAGGTCGTCGCGGTAGAGGTCGATGGCGGTCTGCACGGTGCGGATCGCGTCATCGGAGGATGACTCGGTGCTGCTGATCGTGATGATCGCGGAGTCGCCGGCTTGCGCGACGCTGAGTTCGGCCGGTTCGTCGAGGGCCATTTTGCGACCGACAGCTTGCGCGAAGCCCTCCCCGGACAGGTAGGCGATCTCGCCCGCGGCGAAGTCGGTGTGGTTGCCGGAGGGGTCGGGCGTGGTCTGGCCGGCGCCTCCGGCGATGGCGGTCAGGTCTGCGGGATTGCGTAGGCGCAGGTAGGCGGTGGCGGTGGTGTCGGATCCCAGTGCGGCGAAGGCCAACCCGCCGATCAGCGCGCCGACGAGGAAGCCGAGGACGGCGGCGGCGACGAGTTTCGCCATCACCAGGCGGGATTCGACATTGGAGATCAGCGCGATCGCCGGGGCCGGCACCTTGGACACGTTGACAGACAAGTTGTGCGGCGCTCCGTCCTGACTTCGCAATGCGATTCAATATGCTAGTGGGCCGGCAGCTTTTCGCAGGCAAACAGCCGAATAGGCACACGATGTGACCCGCTGACGTCCCGCGAGGGCATCTGATTCTCTGTTCGGTTGGCGGAAAACGATTGCCGGGCCTGCGTGCAGTATCGCATTGTGCGGCGGCTCGGGGTCGTTGCGCTGGGAGCAACGCCGTCGGCGCGCCCGGTATTGGCGGTGTTGTCCACCGCGGGTGCGACCGAGCCGGTAACGTCCCGCGCGGGGATTGTGATTCGCACGCCCATCACCTGCGACTGGAGCGGCGGTGTTTCTGGTGGTCTCTCGTGGTGTCGGGGTCATCGCAGTGCGCCCAAAAACCCGGGTTTTCAACGCGTTTCGTCGCAGCTGCGCGATGCTGGTTTCGGTGGCCGTGGCGGGCCTGAGCACTGCGCAGGTGGCGTCGGCCGACCCCTTGATCTCCGACCCGGCGGCCGGACCGGAGGTGGTGCTGCCGTGGCGGACCTTGGGCGTTTCCGAACAGGTCACGTTGACGGGAGCGAACACCAAGAGCGAGTTCGCAATACCCGTACCCTCGGGTTTCTCCCCGCAGCGGTTGCGTGGGTTAATCCACGCACCGATCGACCTGACCACGGGCTTCGTCGAGATCGCCGACGGGACAGGCAAATTCCTGGGCGCGGTGAACCTTCCCCCGGTGACGGCCGAGCAGGCGCGGGTGCCGTTCGATGTCGACATCTCGGCGGCACAGGTCAACGCCTCGACGGTGCCGTTGTCTTTCACGGTGCGTGAACCGGCGGCCGGTGACCGGTGCGGGCTGGGTCAGCAGGTGACGATCTCGGATCTGGGTGCGGTGTTCACCGGTGCGGAGCCCGCGCCGACGTCGATCGCGAACTTCTTTCCGCCGGCGCTGCAGCGGTTGACGATTTATGCGCCGGTGGACGCGGATGACGCCGAGAAGCAGGCCGCGCTCACGTTGGCGTCGGCGGTGACGCGGCTGTACCGGCCGCAGCCGGTGGCGGTCAGCGTGGTGGATCAGCTGCGGGGTGCCACTCCCCCGGCGGCGCCGCGGTTCACGCGCGCGGTCGTGGTGGAGCGTGGCGACGCGGGGTTGACCGTGGTGAACCCGGACCGTGCCGAGGTGTTCCTGCGGGTGTCGGGGCGCGGGAGCCAGTTGAGCGATCAGGCATCGCTGGTGGCTACCGACCTGCAATCGCTGGTGCAGGTCCCGCAGGCCCGCGTGGAACAGGCCGGCGCGGTCCAGAGCCCCGACGGTGACGAATTCAGTTTCGGTGAGCTCGGCGTCACCGGTGAGACGTCGGTGCTGCGGACCTCGACGCTGACCGTCGGGATGGACCGCTCGGCGTTGGGGTCCGGCCGAGTCGACGGCATGCGGTTGCGCCTGCTGGCGACCCATACGCCGGTGGCGGAGGCGGATTCGGCGAGCGTGACGGTCAGCGTGAACGGACAGGCCGTCAGCGCGACCCCGCTTACCGACACAGGCCGGCTCGACGTCGAAGTCGAGGTGCCGCGGGAGTTCCTGCGCCAGCGGATCAACCTCGACTTCGATCTGACGTTCAGCCCGCGGCAGTTGTGCAGCCCGACGATCGCGCCGCTGGCATTCGAGTTGGACCCCCGCTCGACGGTGACGGTGCACCGCGGCGGTGCCCCGCTGGGCGGGTTCGGCGCGGTGCCTTCGGAGCTGTCGCCGGAGCTGCTGGTGGGTTTCGACGGCAGCAGCCCCGACCAGCTGGACTATGCGGTACGCGCGCTCTCGGCGCTGGCGCGATTGACAGGGACCGAGCTGTCGCCGCGGGTGGTCGCCGTCAATGACGCGGCCGATGCGCGGACGGGTGCGCTGATCGTCGCGAACGCGGCGACGATCGATCGGACGTCGCTGCGGCCGCCGGTCGGCGGGCAGGGCACGCAGGTGCGGGTCGGGTTGGCACGGGAGCTGCGCGCCGAGGTGGACCGTGGCCTGGCGTCGGTGCAGGTGTTCGCCGACGAGCCGCGTGACCGCACGGTCATGTTGGTGACGACGAGCGGGGCGTGGTCGCTGGTGGAGCCGTTGTTCGGCTACATCGACGCCCAGCCCGACGGTTTGTCGAGCCTGACCGGTGATGTGCTGGCCGCGGGTGCCGACGGCGCGGTGACGAATCTGGCTGTGGGCTCGGCGGATTCGCCGGGGGTGACCGAGCAGGCGGCGGTGGGGTCGTCGTGGTGGGCTGTCGCGGCCGGGGTCGCGGCGGTGTCGCTGCTCGCGCTGGCCGGCGTCCTGTGGTGGCGGCGCCACCGGGTGGGGCGGGCTCAGCTGGGCGCTTCCTCGGAGCCGAGCGTGTCGAAGACCTCGTGATACAGCAGTGAGTGCACCCGTTCCACCCGCGGGATGTCGCTGAACTCCAGCGGGTCTTGGGATGCGGATTCGATGATCAGCGTGCCCTTGCGGAGCATCCGGTCAACGATGCCGTGGCGGAACTCGACGCTGTTGATGCGGGCCAGCGGAATGTCGATGCCCGCGCGGGTGAGCAGACCGTGCCGGTACATGACCCGACGGTCGGTGATGACGAAGTGGGTGGTCCACCAGTTCAGGAACGGCCACACCGACAGCCACGCGATGAGGATGAGCCAGACCACCCCGATGACGAGGAACACGACGTTCTTTGCGGTCTGCTCCCACTCGAGGGTGTTGACGTAGCCGGCGACGAATGACGCGACCGCGGTCGCGACGATCAGGATGAGCGCTGGGACGACCAGACGGCCCCAGTGCGGATGACGGTGCAGGACGACATGCTCGTCTCTGGCCAGCACGTTCTCGGGATAACCCACGGCAGCACTCTACTGAGTCGGGACGGCGAAACGTTGCCTGATCGGGCTAGCAGTTCTCGCGCTGCGCGTATCGTCTAGGCGTGCAACGTGACTGTCGCTGTGGGCATGAGTTTGCCGTGCATCAGCATTACCGTGCGGGGACGGATTGTTCGGAATGCGAGTGCGCGCGGTTTCAGTTGGCCCGCAAGAACTTCCGCGACCGCGTCAGCGATTGGTTCAATCGGGCGCTGGGCCACTGAGCCTGCGCTGGCGGACTCAATAGGCGCCGGAAGGCCTGAGCATCGCCTTGACCGTTTTAAGAGCGATGAGCAGGTCGGAGATCATCGACCAGTTCTCCACGTAGAAGAGGTCGAGACGCACAGTGTCCTCCCAGGAAAGATCCGAGCGGCCGCTGACCTGCCACAGGCCGGTGATGCCGGGCTTGACCAGAAGTCGTCGCATGACGTGGTCGTCGTAGGACTTGACCTCACTGGCCAGCGGCGGGCGCGGACCGACAACGCTCATGTCGCGCTTGAGGACGTTGATGAACTGCGGGAGTTCGTCGATGCTGTACTTCCGCAGGATCTTCCCCACCTTGGTGACACGAGGATCCTCGCGGATCTTGAACAGCACGCCGCCTTCGCTCTCGTTGAGCGCGGCGAATTTCTCGACCATCGTGTCCGCGCCGTCAACCATGGTGCGGAACTTGATCATCTGGAATGGGCGGCCGTCGATGCCGATACGCTCCTGCCGATAGAACACCGGCCCCTTGCTGGTGAGCTTCACCGCCAGTGCAACGGTCAACAGAATCGGTGATCCGAACACCAGGACTGCGCTGGAAAAGACGAGATCGAACAAGCGCTTCTGAAACCGCTTGGCGCCGTGATACTGCGGCTTCTCGACGTGAATGAGCGGCAGTCCGGCGACCGGGCGCATCTGCAGTCGGGGCCCGGCGATGTCGACCACACCGGGAGCAACCAGAAGGTCGATGTCGAGCTTTTCGAGTTCCCATGACAGATCGCGGATTCCGCGGCCGTCCAGACGTTCGGTGGCTGTGACCGCGACCGCATGGCTGCCTGTGGCCGTCACGGCGCCCACGACATGGGACTCGTCGCCGAACGTCGGGATGGTGCCCACGCCCGGCACATTGATCTTTCGTTGCGGGATGGGCCCCGGAGTGCAGGCTCCGACGACTTCGTACTCAGACTTGGGCTCCCGCGCAAGCGATGTCGTGAGGTCTCGAACGGCCGTGGGGCTGCCGACAACGAGGACGCGGGTGATGCAGCGCCCCTGCTTCTGGCGGACGTGGCGGACCACCAGTCGGGCCAACCAACGGAAGAGGGTGAGGAAGAGGATGCCCGCAGGCAGTGCGATCACGAGGTAGCCCCTGGCGATCTCCAGCTTGAACAGCATCGACACGATCGCGACGCCACCGAACACGGCGAGTGTGGCCAGGACGACGCGGCGGTATTCCTCAGCGCCCGAACCTATTACCCGCGGTGAACGGGAGTGGTTGATCGACAGCGCGGCGAGCCAGATGACCGCGATCGCGAGCGACACGACCGTGTAGTCGAGATATCGATACGAAGCGACGTCCGGCGTCGAGGCGCCGAAGCGCAGCCACTGCGCCAGACCGATGGCGAGTAGAACCGCGAGGGCGTCGGTCACGACGAGACGCCGAGAATAACCCCTTTGCCAGGTAGGCGCCTTGGCCGGCACCGAAACGATGTTTGCTGAAAACTCAATCCGGTCGTTGACCGCTGTCATGTATCCCCCACATGCTCTACCCCTTAAACAGCGACTCTAACGCAAGTTATGGTGCCTCTCAACCCGAACCATTCATTTTCAGCGCCGGGAATCGGATTCGCTCGGCCCACCCTGGACGAGGGACTTCGCCGCCCGTCTGGTGGCATCCGACATAGCTGAGTCCGATTATTTGATGGTGGCGGACGATCATTCCGTAGTGCCTGCTGCGAGGACTAATCGCCTCATTCCGCCTGTTTGCTGCATTCGACGCAGCTGAGTGGTGTCGCTACCGTCCGCGCCGAGCGCTGCGGTCGAGTCACCCGTCCCCGGCTACTCGCGAGCGGTGACACACTTCGAGGATGGGTGGCAGGTGGTGCGCTATTTGACCCCCGACGGCGGCGAACACTTCGGCACTTCTGCCGATGGGGTCGGGAATGTCGGGCGCTTCGTCTGTGCGAAGCTGCGCTCGAACCCCCTGCAGATCGTCGAGCGTACACACGGGCCACCTCTCAACGAGGGTCGCCGCTTCGGCCAACGTGAAGGTTCGGTTCAGTTTTCGGGGCGCGAGTTCCAAGACGCTCTCCCGATGCGCGCGTGTCATCGTGATGATCAGGTCTGCTTCCGCGGCGACGCGCGGACGAAGCTGTCGCGCCGCGAAGTTCGAGGCGTCGCCGCCCATCTCCTCGAGCACCAACGCAGCCTCCGGATCCATCGGCCTCCCGATCACGGCTCTTGTGCCGGCGCTGGACATCCCGATACCCGAGAACCCTTGCTGCGCGGCCAGACTTACCGCAAGCCTCTCCGCCGTCGGCGAGCGACAGATATTTCCCGTGCAGACGAACAAGACCTGCATGTTCAACCCCCTGGCCGTATCGCTCGCCGCAGTCCGATCACTGACGTCGGTCGCAACGATACTGCGGGAAAACTGTTCATAGCCGTACCGAGAGTGCAATCAGGTGCGAAAGGAATGTTGCCGCGACCGAATGCCACTTGGACACATCTAATTATCGACACGTCGCCGTGACTCTGCTTGGATGTCACTCCAGGAGAACGGAAGCCACCCCGGTCGGCTGCATACCGCCGAAGATAACGCTTCCCCACAGAACGCGGGGCACAAGGGCAATTCGGTCGTTCGGTACCAATCTCGAGGAGTTTCTGGATGTTCGACAACCCAGTTCCAGGCCGGCAGTTGCTGATTGCTTCCACCGGTGGACACCTCGCGCAGCTCGTGAAGTGGGCGCCGCAGATCGGCGCGGAGTCCGACTCGCTGTGGGTGACGTTTCGGTCTCCCCAGAGCGATTCCCTGCTTGAGGGCCGACGCGTGCTGCACGTCCCGTATGTGCCTCCCCGTGGCGTCCGCCAAGCCGCCAAGGCATTCACCGTGATGATGAGAGAAATTGATTGGCGTGCAGAGAACTTCACCACAGCGATGAGCACTGGTGCCGCAGTCGCACTCCCGGGGCTGGGTGCAGCACGCATACACCGAGTGCCGAGCTTCTACTTCGAGAGCGTCTCGCGGGTCAACGGGCCGTCGCTGACCGGGAAGTTGTTGGCCTTCGATCCTTGGACCAGAAAGTCCTGCCAGTATCAACACTGGGCAAACAAGCGATGGACTTATCGGGGTTCCTTGTTCGACAACTACTCGACGATCGAACGCCTCGGTAGTCAGCGGCCCAGCTTGTTCGTCACGCTCGGCACCATTCGTCCCTACCGTTTCGATGCGATGGTGGACGCGATTCTGGCTACCGGGCTGGCCGACGAGCGAACGGTATGGCAACTTGGGGAGACAAGTAGAGATGACCTACCCGGATACGCTGAAACCCAGTTCAGTAGGGAGAAATTCGAGAAGTATGCGCGTAACGCCGACGTAGTCATAACTCATTCCGGCGTCGGCACCATCATGGAGCTACTGGACATGGGAATCTTCCCGGTTGTAGTGCCCCGGCGAGCGAAGCGAGGCGAGCACGTCGATGACCACCAACTGCAGGTCGCTAAGATACTGACGGAGCGTGAAATTGCCCTTGTCGCCGAGGTAGAGGACCTCGACAGAGGGGCAATTCTGCAGGCGTCCAACCGGGCGATGACCAAAGGTGAGCAGGTTCTTGGTCATCTACCGCCGCAATGACGAGCGCGGAAGCCAGGGGGCGACAATGCCGGTACCCGAAATGTAGTCACAACAGGTAGCCATATCCGATTCACCACTCGGCAATAATATTTCGCGGCTCGTCAATATGTGCTGCTGTCCGAGCAGTTAAGATGCCTCGCGGGGAGCAAACAGGGAGGAAACAAGTTGAGTCGCCAGATTGCCGTGTTCGGCACCGGGTATCTAGGTGCCACTCACGCAGCTTGCATGGCTGAACTCGGCCACAATGTGCTGGGGGTGGACATTGACGAGGGGAAGCTCGCAAAGCTGGCCGCAGGCGAGTTGCCGTTCTATGAACCGGGACTGCCAGAGGTGCTGCGGAAAAACATCGACGCTGGCCGGTTACAGTTCACCACCTCGTACGAGGAGGCCGCTGATTTCGCAGACATTCACTTCATCGCGGTCGGCACGCCGCAGAAACACGGCGAGCTTGCCGCTGATCTGTGCCATGTCAACTCTGTCGTCGACTCGCTGGGTCCGCTTCTGACGACGCCGACAGTGGTGTTCGGGAAGTCGACGGTACCTGCCGGCACGGCTGCTCGGCTCAGCCTGAAGCTCAAGGAGATCGCACCCGCGGCCGACGAAGTCGACCTCGCCTGGAACCCGGAGTTTCTCCGTGAGGGGTTCGCGGTGAAAGACACGCTCACACCGGATCGCATCGTCCTCGGGGTGGACCCGAATCGGCCCGGCAAGGCCGAAGCCGCCGCCCGCGATGTCTATGCCTCGCAGATAAGAAGCGATATTCCCTTCCTGGTCACCGACCTGGCGACCGCCGAACTCGTCAAGACCGCGGCCAATGCGTTTCTGGCGACCAAGATCTCCTTCATCAATGCCATAGCGGAGGTGTGTGAAGCGACCGGCGCAGATGTCTCCGTGCTAGCCGATGCGATCGGGCATGACGCCCGTATCGGTCGCCGATTCCTGAACGCCGGGATCGGGTTCGGCGGTGGATGCCTTCCCAAGGATATTCGCGCCTTCATCGCGATGGCAGGCGAATTGGGCGCCGGCCAGGCTTTCGCGCTGCTGCGTGAGGTGGACGGCATCAACATGCGCCGCCGCAACAAGATGGTCGAGCTGGCCCGCCAGATCGCCGGTGGATCATTCATCGGTTCGCGGGTGGCTGTCCTCGGAGCGGCATTCAAACCCGACTCGGACGACGTGCGAGACTCTCCAGCTCTGAACATCGCCGGCCAGATGCAGCTTCAGGGTGCCGCAGTGAGTGTCTACGATCCGCAGGCGATGCAGAACGCACGACAGCTGTTTCCGACCTTGGAGTACACACCTGATGCGCTGACCGCGTGCTCCGGCGCCGACGTCGTCATGATCCTCACCGAGTGGCAACAGTTTGTGTCCCTGAATCCCGCTGAACTGGCTGGAGTGGTCCGCCAGCGCAACGTGATCGACGGCCGGAACTGCCTCTCACCGGCGACGTGGCGAGCTGCGGGCTGGACCTATCGGGGTATCGGTCGCCCATAGCGCCTTGCGCCGGTGATCACCGGCTACGCGAGATGCGTGAGGCGATGACTCGAAACAGCCGGGCGGCGTCGCCGGGGCGCGGCACCAGTACGTCTCTGACGGCGACACCGTAGCGCAGCTTCAGAGTGATGATATACCCGGCGAGCAGTAGGTACTGGCCGACCACCAAGGCAACGGCGCCTCCGTTGATCCCCATGGACGGAACCAGTGCGATCGCCAGTAGAACGTTCACCACCAAGCTCACCAGAAGAATCGGGGTGCCGAAGCGCGCATTCCCGCTTCCGGCGAGTGTCTGATACAAGACCTTGCTAGCCGCAGTCGGGGCCAAGCTGAGCGCCAGGACCTGCAGCGCCGGTCCCGCTGCGGCGTATTCGGCACCGGCAAGCGCGGTGACGACGACCGGGGCAGCGAGCGCGACAAGTGCTGCCAGAAGTAGGAAGGACCAAAGCATCCAGCAGGCAATTCTGGCGTTGCGCCCGAATACGGAGCCGTTTTCGTCGTTACGAGCAGCGTTGGAGAACAACACCATGCCGACGACGGTCGCCGCCTCCAGGAAGATCTCGTACACACGGATTGCGGCGAAGAACTCGCCTGCTGCCGCAGCACCCCAGTAGTGCTCGATGACGAACATGGCCAGACGGGCGCAGAGAGTGACAACGAGTAGGTTGACGGCGTTGATGAGGCCGTATCGCACGGTTGATCCGAGTTGACGAAAGTTGACCTTGAGCGCGCCGGCGCCTTTCACAGCCAGCCACATGATCACCGGTACCGCCAGAACAAAGGAAAGGCAGTACATCCACAACGCGGATCGCAGCGTCACCCCGGATAGCACGACCAGCACCACTGTCAGGCCCATCAGCGCCACCCTGGGCACCGTCTCACTCAGGGTGAAGGCACGAATCTGTCCGCGCCCCAGAAAGATGCCCTGCATCAGGATGATGAGCAGGAGGGCTGACACACCGGTGCCGATCACGGCGGCGGATTCGACGAGCGAGAGCGGTAGTTGCGGCCCGTACGCGAACCAAACCGCCGCCGAGGATACGAACGCAAGCGGCAACCACAGCGAGAGAGCTGTTCCCACCGCGTCCCCGACGGGCCGGAGCTTCTGGCCCACCTGGTAGCCGAATGAGGCACGTAAGCCCAGACTCCCCAGCAATGCTGCGACGCCGACCGCTGTGGTCACTATTCCGAACCAGCCGAAATCGGCGGGTGACAACAGCCGGGCCAATATCAGGAAGGTCCCCAGCTGGGCGATTCGCACGATACCGCGGCCGAACAGAACCGTGAAGACCTGCCTTGCGATCTCGTTCAGTGCCCGGACCCCCGATTGAGCTGCGACAGTACGCGATCGGAGGCTCCGACAGCGCGACTCCAAGCGCGGGCGGACGGCGTCAGCCGCCGACCGGTGCGGCCGGAGACCGGGCGATGGCCTCGAATTCTAAGCGACGTCAACCGCTTCACGCCGTCTGGGACCGATGAGACTGTCGTAGAACTTGTCGAGCTCACCCGCGACTGCCGACCCGTCGAATGACATCGGCTTCATCGCCGCGACCAGGTCCCCGGTACTTGCGACTCGCACATCAAACACCTGATGCGACAGGCCGATCGACTCGAAGACACCGGTGATCTTGGGATCGAGTTCAGGGGCGGTCAACGCAAGTGGTGTGGCTCCGGACTTCAGTCCCGACAGGAGTGCATGCAACCGATTCGAGGCGACGACGCGACAAGTCTCATAGAGCGCGAATGCCGCATCGATGTCCTGATGTAAGTCGAGAAACTGGGTACGCCCTGGGGCGTCCGTCTCAACCATCTCCTTGAGCTCGCGCATGAACTGCGTATCGCGCGCCACCTGACTGACAAAGACGAACTCGTCCTCGGGCTCGCCCCTTTGAGTCAGGCTTGCGACGACGGACTTATAGCTCTCGCATAGTCCGGGATCTTTGTCCACCCGGAAGGAGAATGCGATGCGCCGCCGCCCCTCCCCATGGGATACCGGCGGCGTGCGGAACAGATTGATCGCGACGTCCGGGGCCATGGCGGTGGTCCGGACGCCGAGCTGCTCGGAGTACTCGAGCGTCAGGCGGTCTCTCGGCACAGACGCATGGAGCAATCGCGATCTCCACCGCAGGATACGTGCGTGGCGGGGACCGATCCGCTCGAAGGACACACCCACTTGACACACCCTCACACCGATGACTACCAGTGCCGACAACCACGCGAGTCGGAGGAGGTCCGTCATGAACTGCGCCCGGGTCCGTTCGCCGTTCGGGGCCCCGGCGGTGAGGAAGTAGAAGCAGCGATGGCCGCGGAGCCGCGCAGCGACAATGCCACGAACCATGCCCAGTGACCGACGTCCCTGATGAGCCCTGACATTCGGTTTGCCCTCAAGATGGAGTTGTCGCACAAATCCGTCGGGCGCCGCACCGAGGAATACTTCCGTGTCGGCACGCGACGAGACGAGGTCGATCAACTCCCGGAGTACGAGCGCGTCACCTGCATTCTCAACCTGAGCGTGCATGTTCACATACACCCGAGTCGTATCGGCATGCATCGGCTTTCCTCCCCCATCTGACTGTGATGACATGGGGGCCAGTCCGCCCCGCCCCCGGCCGAAGATCGCAACCACTTTGTTGGCAATCCCTTGATAAGCGCTTCGCGGCATCAACACCTGCGCAGCGATGATAAGCGCGTGGCGCCACGGATAGACGCCTCGGATAGCCGAATTCATATACAACCTGAAGCCGTAGAGTCGGTCTGAATAGGACGCCAGGCGAGCACACTGCCAGCCTCTGTACGCCCAGTACGCCCGATCCGAGATGTGAACGCCTCGCATGCCGTCGATCCAGGCCAGTTGCGACTCGTGGTCGACGCCCTTCGAGACCCGGCCGTGATGAGTGCTGTCCTCGAAGACGACGAGAGGTCGTTCCAGATAGGTGATTCGAGCGCCCGCGTTCGCGACACGGATCGCGAAGTCGGTATCCTGCGACGAAGGAAGTGACTCGTCGAAGCGGACTTTCCGAGCCAGGTCGGTGTTCAACACCATGGTCGACGTCTGAATCGACCCGGACGTGCACATCAGATACTCGTCGACACGTTCGCCGGCCGCGACACCGCGCGGAGGACGAACCCAAACCTTGTCGATCCCGCGCTCGACCAGCACCTGGGAGTACAGGAGTACCTCACCACGTTCTCGGCCAATCATTTCGGCGCAGACCTCTAGCTTGTGCGGCAGGAAGTGGTCGTCGGAGTCGAGTAGCGCCACGTACCGACCTCTGGCGATGTCGAAGCCTCGGTTGCGCGCGCTACCGGCACCCTTGTTCGGCTGGCGCACATAGCGGAACCGGTCATCCCGCATCGATGCGACCACGGATTCCAACGCCTCACCGTCGGCGGAGCCGTCGTCGACGACCAGACACTCGAAATCCCCGAAAGTCTGGGCCTGCACGGATTCGAGGGTGCGCCTTATCGTTCCGGCGCGGTTGTATGTCGGGATCACGATCGAAAACAGGGGCCCAGCCACTTCCGCCGTCAAGACGCTTCCTCCCGTACGTTGTCAACGAAGTGTTCGACCATTGTTTAGCGTCGCATCCCCCACCCGCCCTGTGGCATCGGCCGCCCGCAGGTGACGACGACACAAACGATGAGCCAAGAACTTCAGCAACTTCCACCTGTGCGCCAGGAAAGCCTCGGCATGTCGCCTGCCGTGTACCACCTTAGAGAATGGCGCATCGTGAATGGTCCGCGTCCCGGCTCAATTGGTCTTCCTCCGGCCATCACCTTAACGTGCGTTTCCCCCTCAGTCCGTGCATCCGGCTATGAGGCTGCTCATCGAGCAGCGACGGTGGACTGCGGACGGCCGCATAGGGTTTGGCGGGTCTCGCAGCCTGTCAACTCTTCGCAATAGCCAGCACGCGCACGCTGCGAACATTCCGCATGCTGGGTCGGTGTGGAAGAAGAGTCATCTAATTGCTGAATTCGCAGACTCACGCGCGCGATGGCGGAGCTCGGTCAGGATGGCGCCGGACCGTTTCCACACCGAGTCGGACGGTACCCGTGTGCATTTGAGTTCGTCGTCAGCGTGGGGCGTCGGCGCTCCACCTCGCAGATCATGATCGATCTGATGTCCAATCCCAGCCGGCGACGTATCTGCCCTAGTCAGCGCTTCAGCATAGGTGCTTCGCGGTGTAATCAGGTTCGTCCGTATCGATTTCGATGGACATACGCATAGCTTGTTTGGCCGCGCGAATCTAAGCTGGCACAGTGAGTCAACACGCTACGGCCGCACACGGGGGCGGCGACTTGATGAAACGGGTAACGGGGAGAGTGGTGGATCCCACGAATCCCAGATCGTTCTCGGCGCGCGCCCGAGAACGACGGTGGGGAAAGTTTCTCGCCGCTTTTCCGGACGTGGCGGACATGCACGTGCTGGACCTTGGTGGAACACCCGCCTTCTGGGAATCGGCTCCTACGAAGCCCCGCAAGGTCACCCTCGTCAACTTGCAGGCGTATCCGAGTTCCGAACTCGTCACCGCTTACGAAGGGGATGCGTGTGCTCCGCCGGAACCTATCGCCGTCGGCAATTTCGACCTCGTGGTATCGAACAGCCTTCTCGAACATGTCGGTGGACACACGCAACGAGCGAAGCTGGCGAACGTGATTCACGGCCGCGCTCCCCGCCACTGGGTGCAGACCCCGTACCGCTATTTCCCGGTCGAGCCGCACTGGCTTTTCCCCGGTCTGCAGTTTCTACCGTTTGCAGCACGCGTCGCCGTCACGAACCGGTGGAAGTTGGGTCACCGGTACACCACCAGCCGAAAAGATGCGGTGGACGCCGTACACGAGGTGGACCTTCTCAGCGTCACACAGATGAAGGACTACTTCCCGGAGTCGGAGATCTGGAACGAGAAGTTCGGCCCGCTCACTAAGTCTCTCGTCGCGATTCAGACCGGCGCGTAAGCCCCGGACATACGCCACGACGAATTACGACGGACGCCTAATCCGTCCGTCGCAGGATGATCTGGTCCGTTCCTCGCCGAACTGACCTCGCCACCCGATGCCCGTCGGCCCCATGGCCGATTGCCACCATCATGATCGGCACTTCACTCGCCGGCATATTGGCATCCTCGCGAAGCCGGTCGGCGACCTTGTTCGTGATGCTCAAGTTGAGCATGCAGGAACTCAATCCCAGGCTGTGCAGCGCCCATACGAAGCTCGACGAGAAAATTCCACCGTCGATCCACGCTTGATTCCGCTCACGCCGACCGACGAAGTAGCCGAGTTCGACTGATATGAGCGCCAGAAGTGGAACGTTGTCGCCGAAGCCACGGTTTCCACTCTGGTGACGAAGGAGTCTGGCCACGTCGTCACCCTCGAAGATCCTAACCTTCCAGGGCTGGCGATTACAGACCGATGGGGAGTATGAGGCAAGACGGACCGCCTCGTAGACCGATGCCAGATCGACAGCAGTCGATTTGAAGTGCCGGACGCTTCGCCGACTCGTGAAGAACGCCTCCATTTCCCCGCTGTCGGGTGCATATGGGGGAGGAACCGGGGCGACCTCTTCGTCGATCACTCCCGTCGCATTCCACAGCACCAACGCATCACGGGCTGTCACCGCCGCCGCGATATAAGGTTCCTGCCGGTCGGATGTCTGCGCTACCGGAATGAGCGAATTCATCCGATCAAGAAAGGACGACTCGCCGAACGGCCGCTTCGGCGCTGGCAGCGCCAACCCCTTCTCGACGCGATGATAATCGCGGGTGAGTTGCGACTCCAGGCGCGCGCCGCTCAGTCGGTCAGACGAACTCTCGACCAGACTCGAGAACCCGGTATAACGCCTGCTGTCGCGTAGATACTCGAAAGAGATTATGGCTTTCCGCATTCCCGCGTTGAGCACCAAACGCTTGCAGAGCTTTACGAACATGGCACCCCGATTATGTGCCTTCGGCATTGTCGACAAGCAACTCACCCCCGACTGGATATTGACTGACAAAGTAGTGCGGACCTTTTATGTCCGGCGGGTCGCCTACGACCTCGCTGCAGATACGACCACCAAGGGCCATTCGATGGCGTCTCACTGCGTCGGCCCTGCTCTGGCCGATAGCAGCGGCGGCCTCGAACGGACCGGGTTACGCCTGCTCTCGATGGCAAGGAAGAGCATCATGAGGCAGAAAGGCGTGACCAATGAACCGGCATAGATCAGCCCACCGGTCAAGCTCCCGAACGCGCAGTACAGCACCAGAAACAAGCTGTACGAGTATCTGTCGGATTCGACCGAGTGCCGATACGCGACGCCGAGCTGGACTCCGATGAGCACGAGCACGAGCACGAGTCCGACCAGCCCGGTCTCGAAATAGGCCTGCACGTACGAGCTGTGCGCATGAGCTGGGCGATAGGCCCCGAAGAGTTGATCGAAATCACTCAGCTCGAAGGTTCCGAATCCATGTCCCAGCAGTCGTGAATCCTCAGTGATCGCACTTAGCGTCCTACCCCATACGTACGTACGACCGGTCAGGCTTGTGTCGAACCCGATGCCTTCCAGGTAGCGCATGATCGCGCCGAATGTCGAATAGAGAACGAGACCGAAGGCCGAAAGAAGTACCAGCGACAGCCAGCGGCGCGAACCACTCTTCGCGAGCAGATAGGTGAGGACCACACAGAAGACACCTACGGCGACATACAGGCGGGTTCGCGAGAGCCCCAAGGCAAGTAGCAGCGTCGCGACGACGAAGATCCGGGCGTAGACGGATCGACCTACGACGTAGGTAACACGGCCGTTCAGATATGCCACGGCGATCAGGCCGAGGGCAAGAGTGAGGAATGCACCGAAGAACAGTTGATGCGAGAAAATACCCCGCAACTCGGGTGCTCCGGTCGATGAATTCGGCTGATACGCCAGCCGCTGATTCAGCATCATGATCAATGGCGCCAGCAACGCCCCCGCCAAGGCGAACCTGACGACGACTCGCGCCACCCAGTCGACCGGTAGTTGATGAAGCAGGAGAGCAGCGACCCACGGGACCACCAGCGGGGCGGCCTCGAAGACGGTCACCGGTGCCGACATGCTCCAAAGCGCCGACATAAAAATGAAGACTAGGTAACCGATGTAGGCCCAGTCTTGGGCCTTCATGGTTGTCGTGCTCGCCACCGCGGGCTTGTGCACGATGAGCGCAAACAGCGTCGCCAGTAAGAGCAGATTGGCTGTTGGCCCGTTCAAGAAATGAAGGCCGAGGGAGATCGATGAGAAGACATACAGAATACCGAGGCGGTACGTCCCCTGCGAGAGCGTCTGCCCGTGGTTGAGGAAGTCGCCGTCAGGGCCAGCCGGCGCGACAAGCTCTCCAGTACGCGTATGCGCTTCTTTCCTCATCCCCCACCCGCCGATCGTCACACACCAGAACCAGCGCGCCTTCCTCAGCCGGTCTCGCTATTCCGAATACTTCGGTTCGGGAACTCGTTCCCCCTCTACAGATTTCGCGGCGTGCACTTCGTCGCCCTGCTTCGACGCGGGAGACTTCGATCTGGGTTCTCGATCTGGACCCGACGTCCCCGAGCTCGATGAGCTGCTCTCGCTAGGTATTCCGTAGTAGGTATAGCTGTAGCCGCCATACGTTGAAGTTCCGCGAGTGGGCATCATGGTGAACACCGCCCCGA
This sequence comes from Mycolicibacterium vaccae, assembly GCA_050205485.1. Lineage (GTDB taxonomy): Bacteria > Actinomycetota > Actinomycetes > Mycobacteriales > Mycobacteriaceae > Mycobacterium > Mycobacterium vaccae_A. The sequence continues at coordinate 168,381 of JBNMQW010000012.1, forward strand.
GAAGAGGCGCAGCCACGCTCCTGAGACTCTCCACCGCATGGCTCAGTTGATCCCGTTTTGTGTGCCCGAACCGCGCCATCAGGAGCACCCCGTCGGCGTTCGCAGCGAGGATCGCCGCATCCGTCACCGCAAGCAGCGGCGTTGAATCCAGGATGACGTAGTCAAACCTGGACCGTAGGTCGTCGAGAACGCTTCGCGCAGCTTGAGATCCGAGCAGCTCGCTCGGGTTCGGCGGCACAGCACCAGATGTCAGCACCGTCAAACCGGGGAATCGTGTCTCCTGCAACGCATCATCGAGCGTAGCTCGGCCACTCAGCACGGTACTGAAGCCGACTGTCCCTACGAGGTCGAGGTACTTCGCGAGCATAGGTCGTCGCATATCGCCATCAACCATGACAACGCTGTGATCGGCCTCGGCCAACGCCAACGCAAGGTTGATGGCCGTCGTCGATTTGCCCTCGTGAGGCAGGGAACTGGTGACGACGATCACCCGTGGCGGATTGTCCACGGCTAGGAACTGGAGATTTGTCCGCAATTTACGAAACGCTTCGGCGATGCCGGAATTGTCGTGTTCAAAGGCGATTGCGGCCTGCTTGCGGCGCTCCTTGTCCAGCGGGATGCTGCCGACGGTGCCTACCCCGGTGATCTGCTCCAACCCGTCGCGACTCTTGACCGTATTGTCCAGCAGATCTCGAACAATCGCGAGTCCGACCCCCAGCAGCAACCCGAGAGCCAGACCACCGGCGAGGTTGCGCGTAGTCCTCGGAACCACCGGCTCGGCCGGGATGGAAGCCCTCTGTTCAACGACCACTCGGGCGTCGGGAACCCTACCGTTGTCAGGAGTTTCGAGCTCTCGGACCAGAGTTACGAACTCATCTGACATCGTGTTGGCGATGTCTCTCGCCTGAATGGGCGACCGGTCGAGAACCTTGACATCGATGAGGACCGTGTCGGCTTTCGCAGTTGCCTTCACGTTCTCTCGAAGGCTGGCAGCACTCATCCCCAAACCGAGCTTGTCTATCGTCCGCTGTGCCAGCGTCTCCCCAGTAAGCAGTTGGGCGTAGGAAATCACGCGTTCCTGCGACAAGCGGTTACCCTGGTAAATCTCCGAGAGCGATGCTCCCGAACTGGTAGACACGAAAAGCCTAGTTGACGCTTGATACAGCGGTGTGGTGAGGACCGTCAGTAGGGCGCCCCCCAGCAATCCAATCAATGTGCACGCCGCGACGATCATCCATCTGGCGCGTAGCGATTTCACGAGGTCTTGGAAGTTCATTTTCGCCCCCCTCCCGCTGATTGCAGTACTTGGGTTCGGAAGAGCCGCGGGTAGCCCTTGCCGGCGGCTGCCGCCGCGGTGCTGATCTGCGATACCGGCCATTGAGCGAAAGTCACATTGGCCGCTGCGGCGGGTGATCTATCCCTTCGGATCACCCCGCGCACTCGGGCACCAGGATTCGTGGGACGACGGTATCAACCATCGGCTGTGCCGGCACTCGCGGGCGCCCCGGCGCGGTCGGCTCCGACAACTGGAAACTGATGTCGGCAGTCTGCGACGGAGGAACGATGACTTGCACTTCAAAGACCGGGTGACCACGTTCTGTGTTCAGAATCGCAGGCACGCGTTCACCATTGAGGATGGCGCTCGATAGCTGCGCTCCCTTCGTCGCAAAAAGCCGCACTGACGCGACGTTGGTGCCACGGGGGACCCTGATGAGGAGTTCAGGTGAAAGACCGGCTGCAGCGGCCACATAGTCGGGTAGCGGCTCATCGGGCACGGTGTTGATCAACTTAACCGTCACCGTCGAGGCGCGGGTGGCCTCTCGGCACGCGTCGGCCGCGTACTCGATCTCTGTCTTCAGGTAGTAGTCGAGCTTGTTGCCCCCGAGGTTGTTTACCACGACCCCCGCGTAGGGCGCATCGTCGCCCGGGAGGACGTGCGCCAGCGGCGTCTCCTCGAGGATCTCCTGCTCCTCCGGCTTCGCACTCCACACCGCGATACGCCGCTCACTGACTCCCTTACCGAGAGCTTCGAGCAGCTGCCTCGGTGACTTCACTTGCCCTGTCATCTTGTTCACCACCGCGTTGGCGATGTCCTGGAGGTACTCCTTGCGCGCCACCTGGTCCTCGGGGTAGCGAAGATAGGCCGTGGACTCGGTCAGTTCGACGACATTCTCCCGTGAGATGACTTCGCCATCCGGCATCGTCACCGGGCCTGTAGCGCCCAGGATGTAGCTCAGCGCAACCGGATCGATCGCGATCACCCCGTCGACCTCCTGGCCGGTGCGCTCAGCCCACATCGTCTTCCAGATCTGGGCCGCGTACGGAAAGTGGGGGCTCAAATTGCTGTTGCGGAAATCCGTAAAGGGCTCGGCATAGGCGTACTGCTGGTCATACTCGAGTCCGAGATCGATCGGGGCGACCGCTTCGTCGAGATTGGTGTTCGGAGCCAGCGTGTCGACAGCGGGCTTACCGTCGTCGAACCGCAAGATGCCGAATCCACCGAGCAGGCCTCCGGTTCCCCGCGCCTCCGCATTCGTTTGAAACCCCATGAAATATGTACGTGGGCCGTCCGCACCCATCATCGAGGGGGCCAGGCGTGCCGCAAGCGCAGTGTTTTCGATAATCGAGGTGACACCGGCGATCTGCGATTGGAGTTCGGTGCGTGCGTTGCGTAGCAGCGACACATAGCGGGGATCCGTAATCGCACCGGCCGCAGTGTTGAGTCGACGCGCGTTGGTCGACAGGTCCGCGAGCTCAGCTTCCTGCCTGCGGAGCAGTTCGACATCCACCCGCCCGTCCTGATAGAGCCGGTCCGGGGAGATGGTCAGACCGACGTCGGCAGCCGGCCGCAGAACATCGGCGGCAAGTCCCAGAACAACATCCGTCACCTGCTGGCCGGATTTAAAAGGACTGCCCAGCCAAGGCACGCCGGACACGATGTTCCACGCGATGGAGTGGGTGCCGTCGCGTGCCGACTGCGCCGCCTCAAGCGCTTGATCAGCTGACGCTGAGGCGCCCTCGGTGTCGCCCTCCAACAATGCCTCTTTGGCAGCCTGCGCGTTATCGCGGGCTCGTTCCAGATTGGACTTGGCCTGGAAGGCGCCGACGGCCACCCAGCTGCCCACCACGAGAAATGCGAGCAGCAATAGGCCCGCCCCCCAGAGGAAGCCGCGGTGGCGAAGGAGGCGAGGCACTCGCCTTCCACCCTCGTCGCCATAGCCGTCGTTGTCGTCACCATCTCCGCCGGGGTTGCGATCAGGATGGCGTCGCGGGAGAAATCGCACTCAGAGTGTCCTCATCCACGGCTGAAGCCTGCACGTCGCGGGGCAACGTGCAGGCTTCCAGCACTATGATTGATGAATTGCGTTGACGTCCAGCGGCTTTAGCAGGGGCCCGCCGACACCGTTCCGTACGGTCCGACCGAGATACCCGTACCGCCTCGGCATGCGCTGAACGAGAGGCTGCCGTAGGCATTTCGGCGTTCGATCAGGCGCTCCGCAGCCGCAGCAGCCCAACGCCCGAAGAACGTGTTCGGGTTCAGCGCGGCGTAAGCCTGCAGCTTCTGCGCCCTACTGTCGAGGTAAGCGGTGCGAGCCCGGATGATCGAGCCTGTGGCCTGTAGCGACGTCACCTGCACAAACCACAGAAAGTCACCCGGTGCCTGCGGCAACTCACCGACCACCTGGGACACGGGCGCTGCGGGCACCTGCAGATCGACCGGAGCCGCGTTCGCGACCACCGGAGTAAGCGCGGTGGTCGCTGCGACCGCGGCCGCGGCGACAGTGACCTGAAACTTGGTTGCGATGGCGTTCATTCATTCCCCCATGAAGGTTTGGCATCCCGTGTTGCTGGAAGCATCCCAGAACCTGGCCACCCTGTCAACACGAACGCGCCACGACAGTTGGCGCGTCGGGCAACAGCCTGGAAGTTGTTGACCAGCGGGTATTTAGCCGGAGCTACAACGAAGGAGGGGCAGGCGGTGGCGCCGGCAAACGCCGTATCCGATCCCATCCTGCGCGGGGTGTCAGGTTTGCTGGACATCGCAAGTCGCTGCATCTGCGCTGGTCGCCATGACGTGACTGGTGCCACATTGGTGGCCGAAACTGCACGGTCGTCGCTGCTGGCGATCCCGATGGCGCACAGCGAGATTGCCTGCGCGCATCGAGGGAAAATGTGATCGGCGGCGAAATCCGTTGCACGGGAGTATGTCGGCGACCATCCAGAACCAACGTCCGGCCGCGCATCGGCGTATCGCAGTCTGTAGGTCCCGGAACTGCCCCAGACCCGGCGTTCTTTTGAGGTCACCGACCGCGATCGCCGGCACCGGCGATAGCCCCTTCGTCGGATGGCGCTTCTGGGCTTGAACCCCTTCCAGCCCAGATGTCCAGTCCTCGAAAGGCCTGGAGAACATGAGGCTCCATCGCGGGAAAATGCCGCACAATCTCCTTACAGCAGGACGTCTCGCATCCCTGTCGCGAAGAGGCTCGAAACGAGCAGGCAGTGAGTTCTGACAGCACGGGAACATCTCCTGCACGTTCGCAGACAACAGACGAACGCGACTCCGGCGACCGGCGACCGGTCCGACCGCAACAGCGCTGGTTCAGCCGCCCCGCAGGGCTGCCGGCCACACTGACGACGGCCGCCAACGACCGGAGAACCCGCGAGCCGCCGCAGCCATCAACGCCGCCTGTCGCGCCCCGACCGCAACGAGCATCCAGAGATTGTTTTCACCGGTAGCTATAGGAGAACAAGGGTGAACTGTTCAGCCGAGAGCTGCCGCGGATGATCCGCCGACGCAGTCGGCCGCGCTTCCTGCGGTTGACGCGCATTGCCGTGAACACTTGCGCGCCCGCTGTTCGGGGCGACCGCAGGCTGGCCACCCGGAGACCATGGCGGGCCCGGCGGAACCCCGCCGTCGCTTTTCTAAGGGACTAGTAAGGGTCGCTGGTGACGCGCGGGGACCGCGCAGTTAGCATCACCTCTATGACCAGCGTGACTGAGCCTGCAGCCGAGCACGAGATCGACATCCACACCACCGCCGGAAAGCTAGCCGACCTGCGCAAGCGCGCCGAGGAGGCGCAGCACCCGGTCGGTGAGGCCGCGGTGGAGAAGGTGCACGCCAAGGGCAAGCTCACCGCGCGCGAGCGCATCCTGGCCCTGCTCGACGAGGACTCCTTCGTCGAGCTCGACGCGCTGGCCAAGCACCGCAGCAAGAACTTCGGCCTGGACGCCAACCGCCCCACCGGCGACGGTGTGGTCACCGGCTACGGCACCATCGACGGCCGCGACGTCTGTGTGTTCAGCCAGGACGCCACGGTGTTCGGCGGCAGCCTCGGCGAGGTCTACGGCGAGAAGATCGTCAAGGTCCAGGAGCTGGCCATCAAGACCGGCCGCCCGCTGATCGGCATCAACGACGGCGCCGGCGCCCGCATCCAGGAGGGCGTGGTCTCCCTCGGCCTCTACAGCCGCATCTTCCACAACAACATCAAGGCCTCGGGCGTCATCCCGCAGATCTCGCTGATCATGGGCGCCGCGGCCGGCGGGCACGTCTACTCCCCCGCCTTGACCGACTTCGTGATCATGGTCGACCAGACCAGCCAGATGTTCATCACCGGCCCCGACGTCATCAAGACCGTCACCGGTGAGGACGTCACCATGGAGGAACTGGGCGGCGCCCACACCCACATGGCCAAGTCCGGCACCGTGCACTACGTCGCCTCCGGGGAACAGGACGCCCTGGACTACGTCCGCGACCTGCTGAGCTACCTGCCGCCCAACAACTACGCCGAGCCGCCGCGCTACCCGGCCCCGCCGGTCGGCCCGATCGAGGACAGCGTCACCGACGAGGACCTCGAGCTCGACACGCTGATCCCGGACTCGCCGAACCAGCCTTACGACATGCACGAGGTCATCACCCGCATCCTCGACGACGACGAGTTCCTCGAGGTGCAGGCCGGCTATGCCGGCAACATCGTCGTCGGCTTCGGCCGCGTCGACGGCCGCCCGGTCGGCATCGTGGCCAACCAGCCCACCCAGTTCGCCGGCTGCCTGGACATCAACGCCTCCGAGAAGGCCGCCCGGTTCATCCGCACCTGCGACTGCTTCAACATCCCGATCGTGCTGCTCGTCGACGTCCCCGGCTTCCTGCCCGGCACCGACCAGGAGTACAACGGCATCATCCGCCGCGGTGCCAAGCTGCTCTATGCCTACGGTGAGGCCACCGTCGCCAAGATCACCGTCATCACCCGCAAGTCCTACGGCGGCGCCTACTGCGTGATGGGCTCCAAGGACATGGGCGCCGACGTGGTGGTCGCCTGGCCGACCGCGCAGATCGCCGTGATGGGCGCCTCGGGCGCGGTGGGCTTCGTCTACCGCAAGCAGCTCAAGGAAGCAGCGGAGAAGGGCGAGGACGTGGACGCCCTGCGTCTGCAACTGCAGCAGGAGTACGAGGACACCCTCGTCAACCCGTACATCGCGGCCGAGCGCGGCTATGTCGATGCGGTCATCCCGCCGTCGCACACCCGCGGCTATGTCGCCACCGCGCTGAAGCTGCTGGAGCGCAAGGTCGTTCAGACCCCGCCGAAGAAGCACGGCAACATCCCGCTCTGATCCGGCCCGACTGCATTGGCAGACAAGGACATCCACGCATGAACCATGACGCCGACATCGTCGAGGTCTCCGACCCGCGGGACATGACGATCGACGACCCGCCGCAGCCCGAGCCGCATTTCCAGGTGCTCAAGGGCAACCCGACCGCCGAGGAGATCGCCGCGCTGGTGGCCGTGCTGGCCGGCGCCGGCGGCGCCGGCGCGCCCGATCCGGGCCCGCAGGAGCTGAACATGTGGGGCCACCCCGTGGACAAGCTGCGCTACGACGTCACCAGCTGGCAGCGCGTCACCCTCCTCGAGCGCATGCACATGCGGCGTTGACGATCCGCGCATGACCCGGCTGGTTCTGGGTTCGGCGTCGACAGGTCGGTTGCGCGTTCTGCAGCAGGCCGGCGTGGAGCCCCTTGTGGTCGTCTCGGATGTCGACGAGGACGCTCTGATCGAGGGCATGGGTCCCGACACGGCACCCGAGGCGGTGGTGGCCCTGCTCGCCAACGCCAAAGCCGTCGACGTCGCGGCGAAACTGCCTGCCGAGGTGACGGCGGACTGCGTGGTGCTCGGCTGCGATTCGATGCTCTACTTCGACGGCGAGTTGCGCGGGAAACCGGGTAGCGCCGAGGCCGCGCGGCGCCAGTGGCACGCCATGGCCGGCAACACCGGACATCTGCTCACCGGCCATGCGCTGCTGCGCATCTCCGACGGTGTGATCACCCACACCGGCAGCGAAACCCGCTCCACCACGGTACATTTCGCCGAACCCACCGACGCCGAGCTGGCCGCCTACCTCGACAGTGGCGAACCGCTCAATGTCGCCGGCGCGTTCACGCTGGACGGGCTTGGCGGCTGGCTGATCGAGCGGATCGACGGCGACCCCTCCAACGTCATCGGGATCAGCCTGCCCCTGGTGCGTGCCATGCTCGCTGCTGCCGGCCTATCGATCGCTCAGGTGTGGCACCCCTGAAATGCAGTGAAGCCTGGGTGTCGATGACACCCAGGCTTCAACCGACGTTCTGATTGGCGTCAGCAGGCGCCGCGCGTCACCGTTCCGTACGGCCCGACCGAGACTCCCTGACCGTCGCGGCAAGCGCTGAATGAGATGGCGCCGTAGGCGGCCCTACGCTGCTCGACGCGCACCGCTGCGGCCGCTGCCCACCGACCGAAAGCCGTGTCCGGGAAGCGTGCCGCGTAGGTCCGCAGGCGCTCGGCCCGGTTGTCTAGGACGGCCGAACGGAACCGGATGCTCGACGCGGCGATCTGCAGCGAGATCACACTCGCGTAGTAGAAGAAATCGCCCGGCGCCTCGGAGACGGAGCCGACCACCTGCTGGACGGGTGCGGCCGGGACTGGCGTAGCGGGTGCCGCACTGGCAACGACGGGGGTGAACGCAGCACTCGCGCCGACCGCGAGAGCAGCAGTAGTCACCTTGAACTTCGTAGCGATGGCACTCATTTAAATCCCCCAAAAGCCTGACGGTCAGCGATGCTGTGAATCCTTACAGCTAACCCGTTTGCTGTCAATTCCTAACGCAAATACCCTGGAATCACCGTACGAGAAGGGTAAACCCGGCTCTCCGCGAGACTTGCTTCCCAAGCGGGCAAATCCGGATGCCACCCGATGCCAGCCAGCGCCATTGACGCGGCACAGAAGTGCTAGCTGCAGGTGTCGTCGGCCGCGCGCTTGACCGCGAAGATCACCCGCTTGGTCTTCGGATTGATGCGGCTACCCCGGCCCGGGGACGTCGCACAGACCGTCCAGTTGCTCAGGTTGATGACCTCGCGAGGACCCTTCGTGTCCTGGAAGCGGAAGTCGAGCTCGACCGGCGCGGCGACAGAGGCGACGTCCTTGACCGCGCGAGCCAGGATCATCTGGCGCACATCCGGCATCACCCAGACGGGGTCCGATTGAGCGGTCGCGGGGCCGGCGATGCCGATGGACCCGCCGACCAGCAGACCGAACGTCGCCACAGATGCCAGCAGCTTCTTGCTAATGGTCGCAACCTCCTGAGTGCGCTGAAAGTGGTTCTGAGACTAGCCCATTGCCATACCGCGACGGGCCGCTTCCGTCGCGTTTCACGCTCTGCACAAGTCGAAATTATCAAGATCAAAACGGCGTGATCCATGCCACACGCGGTTGCAATTTGACGCGATGGTGCAACAATAGCGAATAACTTACGTTTCTGAAAAATTAGCTGGGGGGCTGATCAGTGACGACTGCGCTGGACCGATACCGCGATGCGTCGCAAAGAAGACTTCGGCGTGCGGAACGAGCAAATCATCGGCTCGACATCCAAGGGCTCCGCGGGATTGCCGTCCTGGCTGTGCTCGCCTACCACCTCTGGGGCCTTCCCGGCGCAGGCTTCGTCGGCATCGACGTCTTCCTCGTCCTCGCCGGATTCTTCGCCGCGCGGACCCTGCTCGACTCGGCCGCCGCCGAGGGCCCGGGCTTTCTCCGCGTCTTCTACGCCGAGCGCGCGCGCCGCATCATCCCGGCCGCCGCCCTGGTCCTGATCCTCACCCTGGCCGCGTCGGAGCTGCTGTTCTCCGCCGACCGCGCCGAGAGCGTCGGCGCCGACACTGTCTTCGCCTTCCTCTTCCTCGCCAACTGGCATTTCGCGGACCACGCCCCCGCAGCCGCCGAAGCGAGCGGCGCACTCTCACCGCTGCTGCACTTCTGGGCGCTGTCCATCGAGGAACAGTTCCTCTTCGTCTTTCCGCTGATCGTCCTGCTGATCACGCTGGTCGCGATGCGCGCGAGATGGAGCGAGCAGCGGTTCACCGGCGCCGCTGTCGTCGTCGTCGGGCTCGCCACGGCCGCGTCTCTCGGGTGGGCCTTCTATCTGGCCGACACGTCGCCGGCCGCGGCGTACTACTCCACCTTCGCCCGCATCTGGGAACTCGGCGCCGGCGCACTGCTGGCCGCCGCCGCGGCGGCGCTGACCCGCCTGCCGGACTGGATCCGGCCCCTCCTGTCCTGGGCGGGCGTCGGCCTCGTCGTCGCCAGCGCGTTCGCACTCGGCGGCACTGACTTCCCTGCCCCCTGGGCGCTGCTCCCGGTCACGGGGACGCTGCTGGTCATCGCCGCCGGCGTCGGCCGCGAACCGAACTTCCAACCGCTGCTGCGAAACCGGGCCTTCACCTACGTCGGCGACATCTCCTACTCGCTGTATCTCGTGCACTGGCCCGCCATCGTGCTGCTGGCCGCGGTGATGAACCCGACCATCTACTACGACGCCGCCACCCTGGCGCTGACGTTCGGACTCGCCATCGCGCTGCATCACTTCGTCGACACCCCGTTGCGCCACGCGCGCCCCAGGGCCATCCGCCAAGTGCGCCGCGACATGCGCCACGGCCTGTTCCACGTCGAACGCGCGACCAAGGTCGCCGGAGTCGCGGCGCTGGTGCTCATCACCGTCAGCCTCATCGCCTATGCGGCGCGGCCCGACGCCTACCACGCGGCGCCCCAGCAGGGGTGTTGCGCACCGGCACCAGCAGGCCCGCTGCCACCGCAGCGGTAGTCTGACCACGTGTCGTTACCGCCAGATCCCAGCCCCGCCCTGCAGTCCTACGCCCATCCCGAACGCCTGGTCACCGCCGACTGGCTCTCCGGGAACCTCGGCCGGCCCGGGCTGGCCATCGTCGAGTCCGACGAGGACGTCCTGCTCTACGACACCGGGCACATTCCGGGCGCGGTCAAGATCGACTGGCACACCGACCTCAACGACCCCAACGTCCGCGACTACATCACCGGCGAGCAGTTCGCCGACCTGATGAACCGCAAAGGCATCTCCCGCGACGACACCGTGGTCATCTACGGCGACAAGAGCAACTGGTGGGCCGCCTACGCGCTGTGGGTGTTCACCTTGTTCGGGCACCCCGACGTGCGCCTGCTCGACGGCGGTCGCAGCCTCTGGATCAACGACGGCCGCGACACCACCCTCGACGTCCCGACCAAGCAGACCACCGGCTACCCCGTCGTGGAACGCGACGACGCCGCCATCCGCGCGTTCAAGGACGACGTGCTGGCCGCACTCGGCAAGCAGCCGCTGATCGATGTGCGCTCCCCGCAGGAGTACACCGGCGAGCGCACCCACATGCCCGACTACCCCGAAGAGGGCGCACTGCGCGGCGGCCACGTCCCCACCGCGGTCTCGATCCCGTGGGCCAAAGCCGCGCAGGACAACGGAAAGTTCCGCAGCAGAGCAGAACTCGAGGAGCTCTACGGGTTCCTCAAGCCCTCCGATCACACCATCGTGTACTGCCGCATCGGTGAACGCTCCAGCCACACCTGGTTCGTCCTGACCTACCTGCTGGGCCTGCCCGGCGTGCGCAACTACGACGGATCCTGGACCGAATGGGGCAACGCGGTGCGCGTCCCCGTCGCCGTCGGCGAAGAACCCGGACAGGCACCGGGGACGGCATGACCGCGATGCCGGCCGGGCTGGCCGAGGTGGTCTCCGACTTCCAGGAGGTCGAAGGCCAGGACAAGTTGGCCCTGCTGCTCGAACTCGCCGACGAACTCCCGCCGCTGCCGGCCGATCTCGAAGAGGCCGCGATGGAACCGGTACCGGAGTGCCAGTCGCCGCTGTTCCTGCATGTCGACGCCGACGACCGCGACCATGTCCGGTTGTACTTCAGCGCGCCCGCCGAAGCGCCGACCACCCGCGGGTTCGCGGCCATCCTGGCCGCGGGTCTGGACGGGCAATCGGCAACCGACATCCTCGCCGTGCCCGACGACTTCTACACCGACCTCGGGCTGGCGAAACTGATCAGCCCGCTGCGACTGCGCGGCATGTCGGCGATGCTGACGCGCATCAAGCGCCGCCTGGCGTAACGCCCACCGGCCCCGGGGCGACAGACCCTGCAGCCGGTGCCTAGCTGTTAGGCTCGGTCACTCGTAGACCGCTCACGTTCAGGGGGATCTCCAAACATGGCCTTAACAACCGCGATTCGCATCGGCAAGAAGCTCACCGCAGGAAGTGCGATCGCGCTGGCCGCAGTTGGGACGATGGCCGTCATCACGGCCGCCTCCGCCTCCGCCGAGGAGATCCGGCCGACCCCGGGAGTGCAGAGCGGCACCGCCAATACCGGCATCGGCCACACCAAGCGCGACGCCACCCACGGCGATGTGCGCAACGCCGACATCCTCGAAATCCAAGCCCACGGCGAGGTCCGCGAGTCGATGATCGCCGTGCCCGGCCGCACCAAGGGCAAGAAGTGGCGCCACGGCACCGGCGGCATGCCGAACAGCTTCCGCTGATCGGCCGACGCTGACTCAGCTGTTCGACCGGGGGTGTTCAGCCTCGATCAGCTGCCTCGCCACCTCAGCCAGTTTGACGTTCGAGTCCTGCGACAACCGCCGCAGCAGCTCGAACGCGTGCACCGCGTCGATACCGAACCGCTCCATCAGCATGCCCTTGGCCTGACCGATCACATCCCGGGACGCCAGCGCGCTGCGGAACTCCTCATCGCGGCGCAACATCGTCCACGCCAGCGCGATGTTCGTCGCGAAGACGACGCCGATGTCCAGCGCGTCGTCGCCGAAGACGTGCGGTCGCTCGGCGTAGAAGTTCAACGCGCCCAAGACCTTCTGATTGTCGAAGACCTCGAACGACAACACCGATCGGATCGGGGTCTCGCGCAGCGCATCGTCGCGGTATCGCGGCCACCGCTGCTCGCCCCCCAGATCATCGATCAGCACGGTGTGGTGTTCCCACGCCGCCGACAGGCAGGGCCCGTCGCCGTGGCGTTCCTGAATCTCGTCCAGCACCTTGGCATGTACATGGGTCGCCGCCAGCGTCGAGACCTTCGACGCGTCTTCCACCAGGGTGATCGCCGCGTACTCCGCGCCCGGCACGTGCCGCACTGCGCTGTCCACCAACTCCGACAACGCGGAGTCGATGCTCATCGAGCGGCGCTGTACATCACCCACGAGTGCCGCCAGTTCCGCGGCGAAAGAGCGCCGTTCCCGATCCGCCATGGCTCCCCTTCCCCGACGTCGACTCGACGCTACTACCGCCGCCCCTGCATGAGCGCGCATTTTCCTACTCACCAGTAAGGGACCGGCTCGCGAAGCCCTCGATTAGTGCGCATAAACTGCCCCGAGTTACATTTCTAAAGACGCTCTTAGAAAACACGCCATCAGGAGGCTCAGTGGCCAGTCACGCCAGCTCAAAGATCTCCAAGGTGCTCGTCGCCAACCGCGGGGAGATCGCCGTCCGGGTGATCCGAGCAGCCAAGGACGCCGGACTCGAGAGTGTGGCGGTCTACGCGGAACCCGACGCCGACGCGCCCCACGTCCGCCTGGCCGACGAGGCCTACGCCCTGGGCGGCCAGACCTCCGCCGAGTCGTACCTGGTGTTCGAGAAGCTGCTCGACGCCGCCGCCAAGTCCGGCGCCAACGCGATCCACCCCGGATACGGCTTCCTATCCGAGAACGCCGACTTCGCCCAGGCTGTGCTCGACGCCGGGCTGATCTGGATCGGGCCCAGCCCGCAGTCGATCCGCGACCTCGGCGACAAGGTCACCGCGCGCCACATCGCCGCGCGCGCCAACGCTCCCCTGGTGCCCGGCACGTCCGACCCGGTCAAGAACGCCGACGAGGTCGTCGAGTTCGCCAAGGAGTACGGCGTACCCGTGGCCATCAAGGCCGCGTTCGGTGGCGGCGGCCGCGGCATGAAGGTCGCCCGCACCATCGAGGAGATCCCCGAGCTCTACGAGTCGGCCGTGCGTGAGGCCGTCGCGGCGTTCGGTCGCGGCGAGTGCTTCGTCGAGCGCTACCTGGACAAGCCGCGCCACGTCGAGGCCCAGGTCATCGCCGACCAGCACGGCAACGTCATCGTCGCCGGCACCCGCGACTGCTCGCTGCAGCGCCGCTTCCAGAAGCTCGTCGAGGAGGCGCCCGCGCCGTTCCTGACCGACGAGCAGCGCAAGGAGATCCACGAGTCGGCCAAGCGCATCTGCAAGGAAGCCGGCTACTACGGCGCCGGCACCGTCGAGTACCTGGTCGGCCAGGACGGCCTGATCAGCTTCCTCGAGGTCAACACCCGCCTGCAGGTGGAGCACCCGGTCACCGAGGAGACCTCCGGCATCGACCTGGTCCGCCAGCAGTTCAAGATCGCCAACGGCGAGCCGCTGGACATCACCGAGGACCCGACTCCGCGCGGGCACTCCTTCGAGTTCCGCATCAACGGCGAGGACGCCGGCCGCGGCTTCCTGCCCGCCCCCGGCCCCGTCACCCGCTACGACATCCCCACCGGCCCGGGCGTGCGCCTGGACTCCGGCGTGGAGGCCGGCTCGGTCATCGGCGGCCAGTTCGACTCGATGCTGTCCAAGCTGATCGTCACCGGCGCCACCCGCGACGAGGCGCTGGAGCGCTCGCGGCGCGCGCTGGCGGAATTCCACGTCGAGGGCCTGGCCACCGTCATCCCGTTCCACCGCGCGGTGGTGTCCGACCCGGCGTTCATCGGCGACGGCACCCGCTTCGACGTCCACACCCGCTGGATCGAGACCGAGTGGAACAACACCGTCGAGCCGTTCACCGGTGGTGACCCGGTCGACGAGGAAGACACCATCCCCCGGCAGACCGTCGTGGTCGAGGTCGGCGGCCGCCGCCTCGAGGTGTCGCTGCCCGGCGACCTCGCGATCGGCAACGGTGGCGGCGCTGCCGCCCACGGCGCCATCCGCAAGAAGCCCAAGCCGCGCAAGCGTGGCGGCGGCGGTGGTGCGGCCGCTTCCGGTGACGCGGTCACCGCGCCCATGCAGGGCACCGTGGTCAAGGTCGCCGTCGAGGAAGGCCAGACCGTCGCCGCCGGCGACCTGGTCGTGGTGCTCGAGGCCATGAAGATGGAGAACCCGGTCACCGCGCACAAGGACGGTGTCGTCACCGGCCTGTCCATCGAGGCCGGCGCCGCGGTCACCCAGGGCACCGTGGTCTGCGAGCTCAAGAGCGAGGCCTAGCCCCCTTTTCCGTGCGAGCGCGCGTGTCTGTGCGCGCTCACACAGCGTGTCGTGTACAGAACCCGCACCCTCAGCAGGCGCTGAGCGTGCGGGTTCTGTCATTTCAGGCAGGGGTTCCGGGAAGCTGTCAGTCTCCTGGCAGTGCAAACCGGTTTGACAAGAATCCTCCCGCCGCCCACGGCAGAGGGTATACATTCGCCTCGAAGCGACGACGACGTTTGCCGGCCGGCACCAACAATCGGCCCGCACCACAAACCGAGGGGTGGAACGGCCCCGCTGCGAGCTACCACGCGGCGGGGCCGATCCTTTTCCGCAGGCGGGACCATGGCAGGCTGACCGCGTGGAACCCGTCGAGATCAACGCCGGCGCCTGGTACCTGCGCGCGCTGCGCGCAGACGACCGCGTCGACGACCGGCCCGCCCTGTCCGACCTCGGCGAACACCGCCCCGACTACGTCGAGCAGACGCTGACCGGCTGGGCCGCCGAAACCCGCTGCACCTGGGCGGTGTGCGAGCCCACCACCGGAGAACTGCTGGCCGAGGTCGTCCTGGACCCGGCCACCCGGGCAATCACCACACGGGCTCGGCCGGGACACGACGACGCCGCGCAGACCGGCGCCGATGCAGTGAGCCGCTTCGCCACAGCTATGCTCTGAGCGCCCCTTCAGGGCTCGTCGACGTCCTCGCCGGACGCGAGATCCGCGCAGTCGACGGCAACCACGTCGTCGCGCCCCTTGAGAAACGGTCCGGCGCCCTCGTCACCGCGCAGCGCTCCGAACAACTCGGCCCAGTGCCGCCGCGCGATCACGACCGGGTGACCCGGCCGCCCACCGTAGACCGCGCGCGCCAAGCCCGAGGAGGACGATCGAGCCGCCTGCACCACCCGGCGTACCACAGCGGCGTCGACGTCGGGAGTATCGACGGTCGTGATCGCGGCGAACTCCACCTCGCCGGGCATCGCCGCCAACCCGGTACGCACCGAATTACTCACTCCCGCAGACCAATTCGTCGCAACCACCGCCCGTGCGGGTGCCGGCACATCGACGATCGCCGCGCCGAGCACCACGACGACGTCACCGCAGCCTCCGCCACTCAAAGCCTCGACGCCGGCGCTCAACCAGGCGCCCTGGTGAGCCATTACTTTGGGCATGCCGAACCTGAGACCGGCGCCGGCGGCCAGCAGAATGCCGCCGACCGTATCTTGTTGGCGCTCAACATTTTTTGTCATCCACACCAGATCAAATGACGTTGCCGTCAACGCCTTCCTGAGAATTGTGACCAACCGCTCATAATCATTGTCCAAGATCGACTAAAGCGCGTATGGTTCATTTCACGGGTTGAAATTTCCAGCCTTCCGACAACGTCATCGAACGCGGTCTGTCACTACTGACCTGCGCAAGGCTTTCAGAACCAGGGCCCCCTTGGCGTGAACTTCCAAATCCAATTATGGAGTCACGATGCCGAACCATGCCCCCGAATCGATGCCTGGCACCGACAACAAAGTCACCTGCCACGCCGCCTACTTCGAGCGCCAGCACCCGCAGCCGTCCACCGCCGTCGTGTCGGCCCACGGTGAACTCGACGCCGCCAACTGCGGCGCCTTCGTCGACTTCGCGATGCGCACCGACGAGCAGACCCAGTGGCTGGTCGTCGACCTGACCGGGTTGACCTTCTTCGCCACCGCGGGCTTCTCCGCGCTGCACAACCTCAACGTGCGCTGCGCCGGCGAGGACATCCGCTGGACCCTGGTGCCCAGCGTGGCCGTGGACCGCTTGCTGCGCCTGTGCGACCCGGATTCCACTCTGCCGATCTGCGCCGACACCGAGACCGCGCTGACCGCGGTCCACGCCGAACCGACGCGTCTACTCGAGCTGATCCCGGAGACGAGCTAGCGACTTCGCCAGCAGGCGCGACACGTGCATCTGTGAGATGCCGACGCGCTCGGCGATCTGCGTCTGCGTCATCGACTCGAAGAACCGCAGCACCAGCACGGTGCGCTCCCGTTCGGGCAGCCCCTCCAGCAGCGGCCGCAGCGCTTCCCGATTCTCGATCTGATCGAGACTCATGTCCACATCACCGAGGGTGTCGGCGATCGCGGGAGCGTCCTCGTTGCCACTGCCCCCGCCGCTGTCGATGGACAGCGTGTTGTACGAGCTGCCGGCCACCAGGCCTTCGATCACCTCGTCGCGGTCCATCTCCAACTCGGCGGCCAGCTCGGTGGCCGTCGGCGCCCGACCCAGCCGCTGCGAGAGCTCGGCCGTGGCCGCGCCCAGGCGCAGATGCAGCTCCTTGAGACGGCGCGGGACCTTCACCGACCAACTGTTGTCGCGGAAGTGGCGGCGGACCTCGCCCATGATCGTGGGCACGGCGAACGACACGAAATCCGAACCCGCATTCACGTCGAAGCGGATCACGGCATTGACCAGGCCCACCCGGGCCACCTGAACCAAGTCGTCGCGCGGCTCGCCACGGCCGTCGAACCGGCGGGCGATGTGATCGGCCAACGGAAGGCACCGTTCGACGATGCGGTCGCGCTGGCGCTGGAAGGCAGGAGTGCCTTCCTCGATCTTCTCCAACGCCCGGAACATCTCGGCGACGTCGGCGTACTCAGAGCTCGGACGCGACGAACCCTTCGAGGACGAGCGCGTCACTGCAACGAACTCGCTCGCCTCGTCGTCATGGAGATCCCGAATACCTGACCCCCAGCCGACTGGCCGTCAGAGAACGTGGTCACCTCGTCGGTCAGCGAGCTCAGGACGTGCCAGCTGAAGCTGCCCGGAGCGAGGATGTCCGGACTGCTGCAGGTCGTCGACGCGTGCACCAGCAGGGCCTCGGGCTGCGGATCGACCACGAGCAACAGCGTCGAGCCCGGCACCGCCGAACGGATCAGCCGCGTGCAGGCCTCGTCGACCGCCAGGCGCAGATCGGCCACGGCGTCGAAGTCGAGATCCTCGAAAGTGCCGATCGCGGCGACCAGCGTGCGCAGGACTGCGAGGTTCTCGAGGGTGGCGGCGACACGCAGTTCCACCGCCTGCGCACCGTAGCGTTGCGCAATACCCTGGCTCGCGACCTCGGCCATCTGTCCTCCCGGAAATGTCGAAGCGAGACTACCCCAGGCAGGTCCCCCGCTATCCACGGGTGCTCCGGGTGTGTACGGATAAAGTTAAGCGGCCACCCCACCCGGGTAACCGCTGATCATGAACGACATCGAACCAGCTGACGCTCGGAAACGGCCGCTGCGCCGCGTTCTCGTCATCGCGGGCATCGTACTGGCGGCTGCGATCCTGCTGGGAGTGGCCATCTATGCGGGCGCATTCCTGATCCTCGCGCCCATGATGCAGTAAGCGTGTTGCTGGTGTCATGGTGCCGGTCTCATACCCCGGGCTGCGCGGAAATCAAACCCCTGATGAAAAGCCTTGGAACTCAAGGCGGTTGGGTGAGACGGAGGTCACTCTTGTTTAGGCCCTCGGCGCCTTGGGAAGCCTGCTGAGCGTTCGGCTCTCGAAGTCGGAGAAGTCGCAGTGACACCGTACCGGAAGGAAGCCAATGACCGAGAAGAACAGTGGCCCCGAAGAAGGCATCAAGGGCGTCGTCGAAGACGTGAAGGGTAAGGCCAAGGAGACCATCGGCACCGTCGCCGGCCGCGACGACATGGTCCGCGAGGGCAAGGCCCAGCAGGACAAGGCCGAAGCTCAGCGCGACGCCGCCGAGAAGGAAGCCGAAGCCGAGTCGGCCCGCGCGGGCGCCAAGGCAGCCGAGAAGCGCCAGGAGTCCGAGCAGTAGAACTTCATCGATGAGCCCAGCCGGTCCGCCGGCTGGGCTCATTTTTGTCAGGGGTGCTGTTAGCGGGTGCGTTCAGGGCAGGTTCGGGACCGCGGTCAGCACCGTCAGGACCAGCAGCCAGGCCGCCGAGGCCAGCCACGCGAGTTGGTGGCGTCGAGCACGCACGCTGCGCGCCCACGCATAGATGCCGCCCGCGGCCAGGATCGCCGGCGCCCCGACCGCCAACGTCGCGCGCTGCGGAGCGCCGCACGCCAGCGGGTCGACGGTGGACCCAGTGCAGGTGCCCAGCCAGACCGTAGCCAGGGCCAGAAAGCCGATGCCGGCGACGGTGAAGACCAGCGCGGTGCGCACAGGCGGCGCAGAGGTCCGTGCGGCGCCACCGGTCTGCGTCCCCTCCCGGGACAGTTGCGACAACATCCGACACCCCTTATGGCCAGCTCACGCCCCCGACGTTGCGGAGCGAGGAATTCCCCTGCGGCGCGATCGTGAAACGTCAGACGGCCGGTTTACGCTTCGCGCCGTGCTCTGGAAGCTATACGCGGCAGTGGCGGTGGCCGCCGGGCTCACGGCGTATCTCTCCGGGCTGGACCTCGGGTGGAGCCTGCTCATCGCGCTGGCCGCCCCGCTGGTGCCGCGGTTCCTGGTGGCGTTCATCTCCGGCTTCGTCACCGGCGCGGCCACCCCGTCGCCCCGCGAAGACCCGGCGACCACCGCGATGTCGGGCACCGAGTTCGAGGACTACGTCGCGCGTATCGCCCGCTCCTGCGGCGTCCCGGTCATCATGACGTCCATGACCGGGGACTGGGGCGTGGACCTGATCGTCGGCCACCGCCCGAATCGCCTGGCGGTGCAGTGCAAGCGCCTGTCCCGACCGGTCGGGACCGCGGCCGTACAGGAAGTGGTGGCCGGCGCCCCGATGCAGGACTGCACGCAGACGATGGTGGTCACCAACCACGAATTCACCCCCGCAGCACGCAAACTGGCCGAGCTGCACGGCTGCGAGCTGGTCGGCGGGTCCGACCTCCCCCGGCTGCGTTCGATCATCCGCCGCCTCACCGCGTAGTCCCCTCGTTCCGCGAGCCTCTCTCGTCGTTCCGGTGGTCCCCTTGTAACGCGAGCGCGCGTGTCTGTCCGCCGACACGCCGCCCCCGGCGGGCATTCTGCGCGCGCTCGCGGCCGATGATGGTGCCCATGGAACTCAACGGCACCACAGCGATCGTCACCGGTGGCGGCTCCGGGATCGGCGCGGCACTGGCCACCGAACTCGCCGCCCGCGGAGCCCGCGTCGTCGTCGGCGATCTCGATCTGTCCGGAGCGTCGCGCGTCGCCGAGTCCATCACCGGTGCTGGCGGCCAGGCCGTCGCCGTGGAAGCCGACGCCGCCGCGGTCACCGGCATCGAGGCGATGATCGCCCGCGCCGAGGCCGACTTCGGACCCGTCGACGTCTACGTCGCCAATGCCGGCGTGATCGGAAAGCCCGGCCTCGGAGACGAATCCGACTGGGACGTCATCCTCGATGTGAACCTGCGCGCCCACATCCGCGCGGCGCGGCTGCTGGTGCCCGGCTGGCAGTCTCGCGGGTCGGGCTACTTCGTGTCGATCGCCTCGGCGGCCGGATTGC
Organism: Mycolicibacterium vaccae; assembly: GCA_050205485.1. Classification (GTDB taxonomy): domain Bacteria; phylum Actinomycetota; class Actinomycetes; order Mycobacteriales; family Mycobacteriaceae; genus Mycobacterium; species Mycobacterium vaccae_A. The sequence goes on from JBNMQW010000012.1 coordinate 188,347, forward strand.
TGACCCAGCTGGGCGCGGCGGGATACGCGGTCAGCAAACACGCGGCGGTGGGCTTTGCCGAGTGGCTGGCCGTCACCTACGGCGACGACGGGATCGGCGTCAGCTGCGTGTGCCCGCTCGGTGTGGAAACGCCGCTGCTGCAGGGCATCCGCGCCGCCGACGACCCCGACGCCCGGGTCGGGTCGTCATCGATCGAACACTCGGCACCGGTGATCAGCGCCGCCGACGTCGCGCACGTGACCGTGGAGGCGGTGCAGGCCGACCGGTTCCTGGTGCTGCCGCACCCGGAGTTGGTGGAGATGTACCGCCGCAAGGGATCCGACTACGACCGCTGGGTCGCGGGCATGCGTCGCTATCAGCGGACGCTACGCGCACTCTGACGGGGCGTCGAGCGCGCGGAAAATGCCCGCCCGGCGCGGCGTGTCGGCGGACAGACACGCGCGCTCGGCCAAACGAGGCGAGGTCAGAATCAGCCGCAGCGGTTGCGGAAGTCGGCCGCGGGCTGACGGATGTTGCGCAGGTCCGTCTGGGTCTGCGGGTTGGCGTTGAGGTAGTTCTCCAACGCGGCCTTCTTCTCCTCCTTGGGCACATCCTTGAGCGAGGTGAAGAAGTCGTTCACCGGCGGATGTGCGTACAGATACGCCTGCGTGGCCGCGGTGACCTGAGACATCACGCCGGCCAGATCAGCCGCCGTGCAATTGGGCGGCGGCGGGGCCGGGGCAGGTGCCGGAGACGGCGGCGCAGGTGTCGGGGACGGCGGCTGCGCGGAGACCGTGACCGCCGCACCGAGCAATACTGCCCCACTGGCGAGGCCGGCCACCACGATGCGGCGGGCAAAACTCTTGTCAGACAACATGATGTGCTCCTGAGTCGGCGGTCATGGTCGGGACATCAGGGGATGAACCAGCCCCAGCTGTCATTGCAGTAGTAGTCGTAACCACAAGGGAAGGGCGCGTACGGCCCCGACTTGTTGTTACCGTCGAGTCCGCCCAACGAACACACCGTGGTGTTTCCCGTCGTTGTGCAGTCAGCCGAAGCTGTTGGCATTGCCGCGATTTGGGCTCCAATAACCAGCCCAGCAGCCAGGAGGTACCGTACCCGCATCATATTGCTCCTCGAAGGATTCGGCTGATCCCGGAGAAACTGTGACACAACCAGTTTCGCCGGCTCTCGGGCCGGTGGTTCACGATCTGAACATTAGGAAGTGCGACGACGGGGGACATCCCCCACTGTGGGGGAAATCCGGCGATCAGCGACGTCCACCGCCACCACGGTTTCCGCCGCCACCGCGATTTCCCCCGCCACCGACGTTGGGCCGGTTCCCCGGCTGCGGATTGACCTGTGGCCGATCCGGACGGTCCATGTCGACATCCAGATCGATTCCCCACCCGTAAACGTCGTCGCAGTAGTAATAGTCGTACTCACACGGGTACGGCACCCACGGACCCGCAGAGCCGCTGGGCCCTCCCCCGGTGTCGGCACCGCGCGAGTCGCCTTGGCTGCAGATGGTGGTGCCGCCGGCGCTGGTGCAGTCGGCAACCGCGGTGCCCGGCGACGCAATCAGTCCGGAAATAGCCAGAACCGGCGCGGCAAGCAAATACGCTACGCGCATCAGCGTAACTTCCTCTCCATACGAACATACAAAGTTGTTGCAATAGCATCATTCGCGATGAGTTGAAACGACTCTAAGCAGCGCTTATCGGCTTCACATCCCCCATTTCTGGTGAAATCCTGGACGTTTGCGAAAACCCCTATCCAGCGCGCCCGCCGCGGATGTAATCTTGCGCCGCCTGGGATCGTCCCCCGACGAGCTCATCCCTAGCAGCTACGTCGTGGCGCGATCTCAGGCCCTACTGCTCGGTTCCCCCGATCCGGGGGACGACACCGGTTCTCACGCAGTCCTAGCCTGCGGACGTGCGAACGGAAACTGGAATGACCGCAGACGAATCCTGGAGCCGGCCCGCCGCGCAGGCGATACCGCCCGAGGGTTACTTCGTAATGGAGAGGGGCCGCTACGGACCCGTCTTTCCGCGCACCCCCGCCTGCTACGGCTTCTCGATCATCGCCAAGGTCAAACAGGGGTGCGAAGCCGCGATCCGCGCCCACGGTCACAAGATCGAGCAGGCCGTCACCGAGAGTCCAGAAGTGCTGGCGCCCTTGCGACTCCACTACCTGAGGTGGCTGCTGTTCGACGTCGGATTCGGACTGTACTTCCAGTATCAGGGGATCTTCGACACCGACTTCGACAAGTACACCGAGGACGCCGTCCGATTGTTCTCCGCGACCGGCATCACCACGGTGTTCACCAACCTCGAGGGATTTCCCGAGGACTGGCAGACCAACCCGGATTCGTTCATCAAGTTCGTCCGCGACCACCAATTCCCCAGCTTCCTCGAGTACGGCGAGTATCCGTACGCGACCGCGGAGGAGGTCAAGAAGGCCCTGCGCCTGAAGTCCGCGTTCTCGACCATGCTCGATCAAATGCAGTGACACTCGAACTCGACGACATCCAGCACCTGGTGCTGACCCGCACCCCGGCCATGACGGGGCGGTACGAGTTCATGACGTTCGACCGGCCGGAGGCCGGCCGGGCCTGGGTCTCGGAGATGCTCACGTGCGCGGAGTCCGCGGCCGAGGCGGACCGCACCATGGACGCGTCGCGGCGGTGGGTGACGTTGGCGTTCACCTGGTCCGGACTGCGCGCGCTCGGGGTTCCGGAGGACGCACTGGCGACCTTCCCCGACGAGTTCCGCGAGGGAATGGCTTCGCGGGCCGACATCCTCGGTGACACCGGAGCAAACGCACCGTCACGGTGGGTCGGTGGACTGGCCGGCGACGACGTTCACGCGATCGCCATCCTGTTCGCTCGCGACGACGCCGAACAGCGCAGGTGCGTCGGCGAACACGACCGCTTCGTCGCACGCTGCGACGGTGTGCGCACCCTCTCCTACCTGGATCTCAACGCCCATCCCCCGTTCAACTACGCCCACGACCACTTCGGCTTCCGGGATCGGTTGTCGCAGCCGGTGATCGCCGGCAGCGGGGAGGAGCCCACCCCCGGGTCCGGTGCGCCGCTGCAGCCGGGAGAGTTCCTGCTGGGCTATCCCGACGAGGCCACCGAGCGGCCGACGATTCCCGAGCCGGACATCTTGTCGCGCAACGGCAGTTATCTGGCCTACCGCCGCCTGCAAGAGCATGTCGGACTGTTCCGGGAGTACCTGGCCGACAACGCCGCTACACCCGAAGAGCAGGAACTGCTCGCGGCGAAGTTCACGGGGCGCTGGCGCAGCGGCGCACCCCTGGTCCTGGCGCCTACCGCCGACGATCCCGACCTCGGCGCCGACCCGCTGCGCAACAACGACTTCGACTACAAGCAGATGGATCCGTTCGGATACGCCTGTCCGCTGGGGTCCCACGCCCGACGTCTCAATCCACGCGACACCGCGCACAACATGAACCGGCACCGGATGATCCGCCGTGGCGCCACCTACGGTCCGGCACTGGCCGACGGCGCCCCCGACGACGGTGTCGACCGGGGCATCGCGGCGTTCATCATCTGCGCCAGCCTCGTTCGTCAGTTCGAGTTCGCGCAGAACGTGTGGATCAACGACAAGACCTTCCACGAACTCGACAACGAGCACGATCCCATCTGCGGAACCCAGGACGGCACACTGGATTTCACCGTCCCGAAACGGCCGATCCGCAAACTCCACAAAGGCATCCCCGCCTTCACCACACTCAAGGGCGGCGCGTACTTCTTCATGCCGGGTCTGCGTGCGCTGCGCTGCCTGGCCGATCTGGAAACCGTCCGATGACCGCGAAGCCCGCCCGGACCTACAACCAGGAACACCTCGCCCGGCCGGCCGATGGGCACCGCCGGGTGTCCATCTACTGGACCTGGAGCTATCCGTGGGAGGCTCAACGCGATCCCGCGCTGACGACGAACCGCTTCTCGACGATCACCGAGGTCCGCAACGTCGGGTACCCGGTCTACGAGACACCGGAGTTCGACGCAGCACGCTTCCTGCAGGGTGTCGCCGGCACACTGGAACTCTTTCACCGCTCCACGCTGTCCTTCCAGGACCTCACCGCGGAGATGACAGGGCACCCGGTGGCCGTGTTCCAGCGGGTCGACCAGGCCGGGTATCACCAGCCGATCGACGAACGCGTACTCGCCGACGCCGACACCCTGATGGTCTTCGGCCTCGACCACCTGGGGTGCGGACTGGAAGTCGCCGCCGAGGAGACCGACGCGATCCGGGAGTGGCTGCGCCGCAGCGGTACCTGCCTGCTGCTGGCTCCGCACCACGACGTCGGATTCACCGACGATCTGAGCCAGCGCCAACTCGAGTACGAACACCACGGCGACCCCCTGGTCCCGCGCCAGCAGCGATTCAGTCGCTACACCCGCTCGTTGATGCGCGCGCTGGGCGTACCGGTGCACAACACCTGGGGCTTGCGTCCCGCCGCGTCGCCCGGAAGCCGAGAGCCCGCACCGCTCACCGCTTTCCGGGATGTCGACGAGATCAGGCTGCTCGACGGCGTATCGGCGCTGAGTTTTCACCAGCATCTCCCCCATTACGAACTCACCGCGCCAGAAGGCGCCGGCCTGCGGGTGCTGGCACGACAGCCCGTCGACCTCGAGCGGCCCCACCCGTTCACCGCAGCGGGGCAGACCGAGTTCAACGCCGTGGTCTGGTTACCACCCGAGGACGAGCGCGCCGGGGACGTCGTCCTGGTCGACTCGACCCACTTCACGACGTTGTTCGGCGCCACACCGAGCCTGCACAACCTGTGGCGCAACCTGGCGACGATGCCGTGCAGCTGATCACGCCGATTCGCTGATCAGCCCGATCCTTCTGGCTTCGGTCACGGCGTCGCCGCGCGAGCACACCCCGAGCTTGCGGTAGATCGACGCCACCTGGCTCTTGGCGGTCTCGCGCCCCACCACGAGTTCGTCGGCGATCCGCTGCAGCGACATGTTGGTGGCCAGATAGGGCAGCAGCCGCAGTTCGGCACCGGTCAGCGGCCGGGATCCACCACCGAGCATGGCCTTGACCCGTTCGACGCGCTGCACCAGCGCCACTGCGTCCGGTTCCCGCCGGCGGGCGCGCTCGGCGGCGTCCAGATGCCGCCGGGCGAGGTCGGCGTCAGCCAGCACCGCGCCCGTCCACGCCAGCAGCCCATGGCCGAGCAGCGCGGTGCGGGCAGCCAGGTGGTCCAGCCGGTCGAGCAGGGTCTCGGTGATGAGGACGGCTTCACGCGCGGACGCCTCATCGCCCTGTCGCGCGGAGATGGTCGCGCTGGTGGCGTACACCACCACCATCGGCACCACGTCACGCAACTCGTACTTGTCCGCCAAAGCTCTTGCGGCCTCGCTGAGTTGGACTGCCGACCCGTCGTTACCGGCGCCGAGGTCCAGGAGGGCCAGATGCGCCAGCGCCGCGGCGTGGAACCCCGGCAGGTCCTCGATGACCGGCAGCGCGGCATCCAGGAGTGTGCGGGCACGCTCGTTGCGCCCCAGCATCGACTCCGCCGCACCTTTCATCACCGTCGCCGCGCCCCACCACGGGTTCACCAGGCTGTCGCCGGCGCCGCACACCACGTCGGCGTACTTGATCACCTCGCGCACGCCGCCGGTTCCCAGCATCGAACTGATCAGCGCCACAGCCACGTTCACCGACGGTGTGCCGTCGGCCATCGGGCCACCACGATCGCTGCGCAACGCTGAGATCACCGACCGCGCAATGAGTTCCGCGTCGGCTTCGACGACCCCGAGCCAGGCCCGCGCCACCGCGGCGTCGGGGCACTCGAGGAAGGTCCGTTCGTCCAGCATCGCCAGGCGGCGAGCGAGCACCCCGGCTCGGCCGTCGAAGCCCAGTCGCACCGCTTCACGTCCCACCAGCGCTGCACTGCGTTCCCGGTCCCCAGCGTCAACGGCCTGCACCAGCGCGGCGTCGATGTCACCGGCGGCTTCGAGGAAATCAGCGGAACGAGCGGCCAACTCGCGGTAGCGCTGCGGTGCGGTGTCACGCAACCTGCTGCGCAGGACGTCACCGAACAGGTGGTGGTAGCGGTACAAGCGATGTTCCCGGTCCAGCGACACCAGGAACAAGTTGCCCGACCGGACCAGACGGTCGAGCATCCGGCCCGAGTCGTCGCGCCCCAGCACGACGTCGAGCTGCTCCGCCGAAAAGCCCTCGAGCACCGCAGATTCGGTGAGAAACGTGGCCACGTCGTCGTCGAGCCGGTCGAGCACCTCGGCAACCATGTAGTCGACCACCACGTCGTTGCGGCCGGTCAGCGTTTCGATCGGCGCCCCGTCGCGCAGTGCCATCGCGGCAAGGACGATGCCCGCGGCCCAGCCTTCGCACAGGTCGACGACGGCCGCCAACGTCGTTGCGTCACAAGACCCCTGGATGGAAGCGACGACGGCGGCGGTCTCATCGTCGGTGAAGCGCAAGGCCTCGGCGTCGATCTCCAGCACGCGGTCCTGCACTCTGCGGTGCGCCAAGTGCAGGAGCGGGCGACGCCGGCTCAGCACGGCCACCGTCGTCGTCGGCGGCGCCGCGTCGATGACCGCATCCAGCGCCGCGATCGCGCTCGCGGAGGCGAGTTTGTGTTCGTCGTCGAGGACGAGGACCAGGTCTGCGCGGGCTTCGAGCACCTCGATGACGGCGGGCACCAGATGGGTGAACGGATCCCGGCCCGGACCGCGCAGATAACGCAGCGCCTGCTGGGTAGCACCGTCGGGACCCGCAGCCGCCGTTGCGATATGCAGCAGAAGATGTGCGGGATCGTCGTCGAGATGGTCGATGCGGACCCAGGCGAAAGGCCTGGGGTCGGCGTCCGCCCACTGCGCGGCCACAGTGGTCTTTCCGTAGCCGGCGGGCGCGGTGATCGAGACCAGCCCGCAACGCGCCGTCAGCAGACGCGCAAGAATCTCCGGTCGGCCGATGACACGGTCGGCGATACGCGGCCGACCCATCGTGGCCGCCGGAATTCGAGGTCGCCAGTCCCCCGCCACCACCAGCCGATGCTATGCCCGTCTACCTGCACAGAAGTAGGTTTTCGCAGGCGTTGATCGAGATGCCGGTGGCGGCGGGGGCAGCGTCTTACGGGAGTCTTACGAGCGTCGAATGCTACTCGCCGTGGGCTCCACCGCCGCCGCAGCGGTTCTTGAAGTCCTTGGCGGGCTGGCGGATTGCGTCGAGATCAGCCTTGACCTGCGGGTTCGCATCGAAGTACGCGGTCATGGACTGCTTCTTCTGGTCCCGGGGAACGTCCTTGAGCGAGGTGAAGAAGTCGTTCACCGACGGGTTGGCCAGCAGGTAGTCGCCCTTGGCGTTCGCGACACCGGACATGACCTTGGCCATGTCACCCGCCGAGCATCCGGGTTGCGCGGGCGGAGCCGGCTGGGCGGACGCGGGTCCGGCCATCCCGACGAGCACCGCTCCGCAGCCGACAGCGGCCGCCAGCGCACCCTTCGCAAAGATCTTGTTCAACACGTATTGCTCCTTCGTTGGTCATGCCCGCCAGGGCAGGGTTTCCGTTGTCGCACCCGCCATACTAGGTGCGCAGATAATTAGCCGGCCAAACTTCCTGGCCGCGCCGGGTCTCCACACCAGATGTCGGAGACCACGGGCACCATGGATTCATGTCTTCGCTGTCGCGGTTCAGCGCGCTGACGCGCGAGTGGTTCGCAGGCACGTTCGTCGAGCCCACCGCCGCGCAGTCCCAGGCCTGGAACGCCATCGCCGACGGCGACAACACGCTGGTCATCGCCCCGACCGGCTCCGGTAAGACGCTGGCCGCGTTCCTGTGGGCCATCGACGGGCTGGCCCGCGAGCCCGCGCCCCAGCCCACCACCCGGGTGCTCTACGTCTCGCCGCTCAAGGCGCTGGCCGTCGACGTCGAACGCAACCTGCGCACCCCGCTGACCGGAATCACGCGCATCGCCGAACGCAACGGCGTCGCCCCGCCGGCCATCAGCGTCGGCGTCCGCTCCGGGGACACCACACCGGCCAAGCGGCGCGAACTGATCAGCAAGCCGCCCGACATCCTGATCACCACACCCGAGTCACTGTTCCTGATGCTGACCTCGGCGGCCCGGGAGGCGCTGACCGGGGTGCAGACCGTCATCGTCGACGAGGTGCACGCGGTCGCGGCGACCAAGCGCGGCGCGCACCTGGCGCTGTCGCTGGAACGCCTCGACGCACTGCTGGAACGGCCCGCGCAGCGCATCGGCCTCTCGGCGACGGTGCGCCCACCCGAGGAGGTGGCGCGGTTCCTGTCCGGGACGGCGCCGACCACCATCGTCGCCCCGCCGGCGGCCAAGACGTTCGACCTGACCGTCCAGGTCCCCGTGCCCGACATGGCCAGCCTGGAGAACAACTCGATCTGGCCGGACGTGGAGGAGCGCATCGTCGATCTGATCGAGGCGCACAACAGCTCCATCGTGTTCGCCAACTCCCGCCGGCTGGCCGAACGACTCACCGCACGCATCAACGAGATTCACGCCGAACGGGTCGGGGTCGAACTGGGCTCGCACAACCCGACGGTCGCCGGCGGTGCGCCCGCGCACCTGATGGGCAGCGGTCAGACGTTCGGCGCCGAACCGCTGCTCGCGCGCGCCCACCACGGCTCGGTCAGCAAGGAGGCGCGCGCCGAGGTCGAAGACGCCCTCAAGACCGGGCGGCTCAAAGCGGTGGTCGCGACGTCGAGCCTGGAACTGGGCATCGACATGGGTGCCGTCGACCTGGTCATCCAGGTCGAAACACCACCGTCGGTGGCCAGTGGACTGCAGCGCATCGGGCGCGCCGGCCACCAGGTCGGCGAGATCAGCCAGGGCGTGCTGCTGCCCAAGCACCGCACCGACCTGATCGGCTGCGCGGTCAGCGTGCAGCGCATGCTGGCCGGGCAGATCGAGACCATGAAGGTGCCGGCCAACCCCCTCGACGTGCTGGCTCAACACACCGTGGCCGCCTGCGCACTGGATCCGGTCAACGCCGACGCCTGGTTCGACACCGTGCGGCGCAGCGCGCCGTTCGCGACGCTGCCGCGCAGCGCGTTCGAAGCGACCCTGGATCTGCTGTCGGGCAAGTACCCCTCGACCGACTTCGCCGAGCTGCGGCCGCGCATCGTCTACGACCGCGACACCGGCACGCTCACCGCACGCCCCGGGGCGCAGCGCCTGGCCGTCACCTCCGGTGGCGCGATCCCCGACCGCGGCATGTTCACCGTCTTCCTGGCCACCGAAACCCCCTCGCGCGTCGGCGAACTCGACGAGGAGATGGTCTACGAGTCCCGGCCGGGCGATGTCATCTCACTCGGCGCGACCAGCTGGCGGATCACCGAGATCACCCACGACCGCGTGCTGGTGCTGCCCGCGCCGGGCGAGCCGGCGCGGCTGCCGTTCTGGCGCGGCGACAGCGTCGGGCGACCCGCGGAACTGGGCGCGGCGATCGGCGCGTTCAACGGTCAACTCGCGCGGCTGGACCGACCCGAGTTCGAAGCACGTTGCCAGGACGTCGGTTTCGACGCCTACGCGACCGAGAACCTGTGGCAGCTGATCTCCGAGCAGCGCGAGGCCACCTCGGCGGTGCCGTCGGACACCACGCTGGTGGTGGAACGCTTCCGCGACGAGCTCGGCGACTGGCGGGTCATCCTGCACTCCCCCTACGGCCTGCGGGTGCACGGCCCGCTCGCGTTGGCCGTCGGCAAGCGGCTCTACGAGCGCTACGGCATCGACGAAAAACCCACGGCCTCCGACGACGGCATCATCGTGCGCCTGCCCGACACCGACGACGCCGCGCCCGGCGCCGACATCTTCGTCTTCGAGCCCGACGAGATCGAACCGCTGGTCACCAGCGAGGTCAGCAGTTCGGCGTTGTTCGCGTCGCGCTTTCGCGAATGTGCCGCGCGCGCACTGCTTCTGCCACGCCGCACTCCGGGCAAGCGTTCGCCGCTGTGGCATCAGCGGCAGCGGGCCGCCCAGCTGCTCGATGTGGCCCGGCACTATCCGGACTTCCCGATCGTGCTCGAAGCGGTGCGCGAATGTCTGCAGGACGTGTACGACGTCCCGATGCTGACCGACCTGATGGCTCGGGTGGCGCAGCGCCGGGTGCGGCTGCTGGAGGTCGAGACGCCGACGCCGTCGCCGTTCGCGGCGTCGCTGCTGTTCGGCTACGTCGGGGCGTTCATGTACGAGGGCGATAGCCCGCTGGCCGAACGCCGCGCGGCGGCACTGGCATTGGATCCCACGCTGCTCGCCGAGCTGCTGGGCCGTGTGGAGCTGCGCGAACTGCTCGACGCCGACGTGATGGCCACGACCACCCGTCAGTTGCAGCATCTGACCCCGGAGCGGGCCGCCCGGGACGCCGAGGGCGTCGCCGACCTGCTGCGCCTCCTGGGTCCGCTGACGGTGGACGAGATCGTGCAACGGTGCGACACCGACGACGTCGGCGGCTGGCTGGAGGGACTGCTGGCCGCCAAACGCGCACTCCCGGTCTCCTACGCCGGGACGTCGTGGTGGGCCGCCATCGAGGACATCGGCCGGCTGCGCGACGGGGTGGGGGTCGCGGTGCCCGTCGGCGTGCCGATGGCGTTCCTCGAGCCGGTCGTCGACCCGCTCGGCGAACTGCTGGCCCGATACGCCCGCACGCGAGGGCCGTTCACCACCGTCGACGCCGCCGCCCGGTTCGGCCTCGGGATCCGGGTGGCCGCCGACGTCCTCGGCCGGTTGACCGTCGACGGCAAGCTGATGCGCGGGGAGTTCACCGACGCCCCCGCCGACGCCGGCGACCAATGGTGTGACGCCGAGGTGCTCCGGATCCTGCGGCGGCGCTCCCTGGCGGCGCTGCGCGCGCAGATCGAGCCGGTCAGCACCGCGGCGCTGGGCCGCTTCCTGCCGGCATGGCAACTGCTGGGCGGCGAAGCGGTGTCCGGCGTGGACGGGCTGGCCTCGGTGATCGACCAACTCGCCGGGGTACCGATGCCGGCCTCGGCCGTCGAGCCGCTGATCTTCGGGCAGCGGGTACGTGACTATCAACCCGGCATGCTCGACGAACTGCTGGCCTCCGGCGAGGTGCTGTGGGCCGGTGTCGGCGCACTGTCCTCGGCTGACGGGTGGGTCGCGTTCCACCCCGCCGACACCGCGCCGCTGTCCCTGGCCGCGCCCGGTGAGCTGGACCTGACCTCGACTCACCAGGCGGTCCTGGACGCGCTCAGCGGCGGCGGGGCCTACTTCTTCCGGCAGCTGTCGGTCGACGGCGTCACCAGCGAGTCGCTGAAAACCGCGCTGTGGGAACTGATCTGGGCCGGATACGTCGGCGGCGACACCTTCGCCCCAGTGCGGGCCCTGCTGGCCGGCACCCGGACGTCGGGGCAGCGGCGTGCCGCGGCGCCGTCGCACCGGCACCGGCGCGCACCGCGGCTCAGCCGCTACAGCCTGAGCTCCACCGCGCTCAGCTCCCACCGCGACACCGATCCCACCGTGGCCGGGCGCTGGTCGCTGCTGCCCACTCCCGAGGTGGACACCACGGTGCGCGCGCACTACCAGGCCGATCAACTGCTGGCCCGGCACGGCGTCCTGACCAAGGGCGCGGTCGCCACCGAGAACATCCCCGGCGGATTCGCGGCGATGTACAAAGTGCTCACCACGATGGAAGAGGCCGGGCGCTGCCAGCGCGGCTACTTCGTCGAATCCCTCGGCGGCGCACAGTTCGCGACAGCCAGCACCGTGGACCGGCTGCGCAGCTATGCCGACAGCATCGACGACGAACAGCACTCCCGCGCCGCCATCGCCCTGGCCGCCACCGACCCGGCCAACCCGTTCGGTGCCGCGCTGCCCTGGCCGGCGCGCGACGGCTCCGGCGACACCGCGCACCGGCCCGGACGCAAGGCCGGCGCGCTGGTGGTGCTCGTCGACGGCGAACTGGCCTGGTTCGTCGAGCGCGGCGGCAAGTCCCTGCTGACCTTCACCGATGACGTCGAGACACATAATGCGGCGGCTGCCGCTCTGGCGGAACTGGTTTCCCGGCAACGGGTTCCGGCGCTGCTGGTGGAACGCGTCGACAGTGTGCCGGTGCTCGAGCAGCGGGGCTCGCCGGTGGCCGAGGCGCTGGTGCAGGCCGGGTTCTCCCGCACCCCACGCGGACTGCGGTTGCGCTGATGCCCGAAGGCGACACCGTCTTCCGTGCTGCGGCCAAGCTGCGCGAAGCGCTGGAAGGCAAGACCCTGACCCGCTGCGACATCCGGGTGCCGCGCTACGCCGCGGTGGATCTGAGCGGCCAGGTCGTCGACGAAGTGCTCAGCCGCGGCAAGCATCTGTTCATCCGGGTCGGCTCGGCCAGCATCCACTCGCACCTGAAAATGGAGGGAGCCTGGGTGATCGGCCGAGTCCGGGTGCCCTCGTACAAGGTGCGAATCGTGCTGGAGACCGCGGACTCCCGGGCCTCCGGTGTCGATCTCGGAATCCTCGAAGTGCTCGACCGGGCCACCGACACCGACGTCGTCGCGCATCTGGGCCCCGATCTGCTCGGCCCGGACTGGTCGGCTCCGGTGGCCGCGGCGAACCTGATGGCCGACCCGTCGCGGCCGCTCGCCGAGACGCTGCTGGACCAACGGGTGATGGCCGGTGTCGGCAACGTGTACGCCAACGAGTTGTGCTTCGTGTTCGGGTTGCGGCCGGCGACCGCCGTCGGTGCGGTCAGCGATCCGGTGCGGCTGGTCAGCCGCGCGCAGCAGATGCTGTGGCTCAACCGGTTACGGGTGAATCGCACCACCACCGGCAACACGCGAGCGGGTCAGGACATCTGGGTGTACGGCCGCGACGGCAAACCCTGCCGCCGGTGCGGCACCCTCATCCAGGGCGACCGCACCGGCGACCGGAACACGTTCTGGTGCCCCACCTGCCAGCGCTAGCGTCGCCGGTGAATCCACTCCGTCGTCCACAGCCGCGTTCTACCGTGGGGCGATGACAGATTCCTCGGCTTCCTCGGCGTTCGTCGACGCCGCGCACCCACCCGAAGCGCTGCTGCGGGTGATCAACCCCGTGCTACGTCAACTGGTCAAGACGCCGGTGGGCTCGGCACTCGGTGACTTCATGGTCGTCAGCTTCAGCGGCCGCAAGTCGGGCAAGCACTACGCGGTGCCGGTCAGCGCCCACCACCTCGACGGCACGCTGTACGTCGTGCTCGAGGCGCAGTGGAAGTACAACTTCCGCGGCGGCGCGCAGGCGCAGGTGTCCCATCGCGGGAAGACGCGCGCCATGCGCGGCGAGCTCATCACCGACCGGTCGACGGTCAGCAGCGTCTGCGAACGGGTGGCCCGCGGATACGGACCGAAGAAGGCGCAGAGGCAGATGGGCATGAGGTTCCGCGACGACCGGCTGCCCACCCCCGCCGAATGGGAGGACGCGGTGGGCCGGCTCGGGATCGCGGTCATCAAGCTGACGCCCGCCTGAGCGCCCTCTGGACGAGGCAGCTCAGACCGTGCAGTCGACCCCGGCGACGTCCCGCGCGATGACACACGCCGACGGGTTGGACAGCTTCCACGCCCCGTCCTGGTTCACCCAGTAGATGTTGTGGGTCCTGGTGCCGAAGATCGGGATCGTCACAGCCAGCTGCGCGTCGATCTGGTCGCCGTTGCGCACGGCGTTCTGCACCTGCCACGACACCATGCCGCTGTAGGAGTTCAGCCGGTTGGCGATGTTGTCCGCGGTGGGCACGGCCGCCTGGCCGCCCGCGAGCTTGGCAGCGCGCGCGTCGGTCGGAGCGCCGGTGTCGAGCACCTGGCGCAGCTCGGCGGTCAGCTCACCGGCGCCCGGGGTCGCGGGTTCGGCCCACGCCAGTCCGGCACCTCCGAGGGCACCCGCAGCCATCACCGTCATCGCCGCCAATGCAGCACGCATGAACATTCCTCTCCGAACGTGAACCCGACCTCGCACACCTCAACATGTCGCGGCCGCTCCGACAAGACCTACGTCCGGAGCCGGAAACGAGTAGCCCGCTACTCGAGGCCTCCCGCGTCCGGGCATGGACACTGCATTTGTATGAGCGTCTCCACGGTGCCCGAGGTCATCACGCGCATGCGAGCCATCGCAGCCGAGAACCCTGCCACTGACGGCGCGGGCGTATTCAACGGCGTCTACCTCCGGGTCACCGAGAACATGTCCGACCGCCTGAGCGCGGGCGGATTCTTCACCGACGGCGCCTTCATGACGGAGCTGACGGTGCGGTTCGCCAACTACTGGTTCGCTGCATACGCGTCCGGCGATATCGTGCCGCCGGCGTGGGAACCGCTGCTCACCATGCGATTCCATCGCGGTGTACTGCCGATCCAGTTCGCCCTGGCGGGCATGAACGCACACATCGAGAACGATCTTCCGCTGGCTGTCCTGGGCACGTGCATTGCTCGCCATCGCACGCCGGACAGCCCCGGCGTGCGGTCGGACTACGACAAGGTGAACGAGCTCCTGGCCGACGCCGAGGCCGAGATTCGCCGTTCGTTCCTCAGCGAGCTGGAGCAGGCCGTCGACGACCACCTCGCCCCGGTGGCCCACCTCGTCAGTTCGTGGAGCATCGACAAGGCCCGGGACTTCGCCTGGGTGACCACGCAGACACTGTGGGAGCTGCGCCCGCTGAAACACCTGTACCGCGCGTTCGCGTCTGGCGTCGAGCACACCGTCGGCATGGGGTCTCGTCTGCTGCTGACATCGGTCGCACCCCAGTGAACGCCCGCGGAGTGCGGTTTCGGCGGAAGAGCGGCTAAAACGGCAGCGCGAACTTCACGATCTTGCGGACCACGGTCGCGAACTGCCGCGGCAGCGGGCCGGTGTTGTAGGGCACGCCGTAGCGCTCACAGATCTCCCGCACCTTGGGTGCGATCTCCGCGTGCCGGAACGCCGGAATGTCCGGGAACAGGTGATGCTCGATCTGGAACGACAGGTTTCCGGACAGGATGTGAAACAGCTTGCCGCCGTTGAGGTTCGCTGAGCCGAGCACCTGGCGGAAGTACCACTGCCCACGAGTCTCGGCCTTGGTCTCCTCGATCGAGAACTCCTGCACGTCCTCGGGGAAGTGCCCGCAGAAGATGATCATGTAGGACCACACGTTGCGCATCAGGTTGGCGGTCATGTTCCCCGCGAACACCCACGGCGCGAACGGTCCGGCCAGCAGCGGGAACGCCACATAGTCCTTCAGCGTCTGCCGCTTGGTCTTGTCCCAGATCTCGCGCAGGATCTCCCGCTTGTCGGTCAGCGTGATCTCGCCGGCGGCGATCTTCTCGCTCTCCAGCTCGTGCAGCGCCACGCCGTACTGGAACAGCACCATCAGCAGGAACGCATACACCGGGTTGCCCAGGTAGTACGGCCGCCACCGCTGGTCGGAGCTCATCCGCAGGATGCCGTAGCCGATGTCGCGGTCCAGGCCGACGATGTTGGTGTACGTGTGGTGCATGTAGTTGTGCGAGTGCCGCCACTGGTCGGCCGGGCACGCGGTGTCCCATTCGAACGCTCGGCTGGAGATGGCCGGGTCGCGCATCCAGTCGTACTGGCCGTGCATGACGTTGTGGCCGATCTCCATGTTGTCGATGATCTTGCTCAGGCCCAGCATCGCGGTGCCGGCCAGCCAGAACGGCGGAAGGAAAAGCAGTGCCCGGCCGCCGATTTCGAGCCCACGCTGGGTCTTGATCATCCGCCGGATGTAGGTGGCGTCGCGCTCGCCGAGCTCGGCGACGATGGTCTCCTTGAGCGCGTCGAGTTCGCGGCCGAACGCCTCGGCCTGCTCGGGGGTCAGGGTGACGGTCTTGCCCGCGACGGTCTTGGTCAGGGTGCGGGCGGGGGGTGCGGTGGTGGTGGGTGCGGTCATGATGATGACTCCGTTCGTCAGAGGTCGAGGGTGACGTCGCCGACGGGTGCGGACACGCAGATCTGCACATCCTCGGCATCGGGCGAGGACAGCGCGCCGGTGACGACGTTGCGGACGATGCCGCTGGACTTACGACGTGTGCAGGAGAAGCAGATGCCCATGCGGCACCCGCTCTCCGGGGTCAGGCCGGCGTCTTCAGCCTGGTTGAGCAGTGGACGCCCGTCGTCGGTGACATCGATGCCGCTGCCGGTGAACGTGACTGTGCCCCCGGAAGATTCGGCGTCGAACACCGGCGGGACGAAGCTTTCCGATTGCGCGTGCGGGTAGGCGGCGCGCACGGCGTCCACCAAGGCGGTCGGACCGCACACCACAACGGTGTCGGCGTCGCCGAGCCGCGCGAACCGGGGCGGCAGGTCCGATCCCGCCGCGTCCCGGGTGTAGCCGTGCAGGACAGACAGATTCGGCATCGTTGCCGCAAGCTCGGCGAGTTCGTCGCGGTAACACGCCTCGGCGGCCGCGCGTGCGTAATGCACGAACACCACCTCGTCGCGGTGCCCCCGCGCACGCAGAGTGCGCAGCATCGACATCACCGGGGTGATGCCGCTGCCGCCAGAAACCATCAGCACCCGCCCCGGCTGCGCCGGGAGGGTGAAGTCACCGGCAACCGAGTCCAGGCCGACGACCAGCCCCGGCCGGGCGTGCTCGAACAGGTAGCTCGACACCAGTCCGCCATCGTGGCGACCGACGGTCAGCTCGACGTGCCGGTCGGTTTCGGCGTTGGCCGGCGAGTACGGGCGGGTGTGCCGCCGTCCGTCGATCTCGACGGACAGGTTGATGTGCTGACCGGCGCGGAATCCGGTGAACACCCGATTCGGTACGAGCGTCAACGTCACGCTGCGCGGCGTCGACCGCCGGACGGCGACCACGCGGGCGCGGGCATCGCGTCGTGACCAGGTGGGGTCGACCAATTCGGTGTAGCGGTCGACGCCGTGGGGACCGGTCAGCAGGTCCAGCAGCGACGAGCGCCGCACCTTGGCCACAGTTTCAGTGAACATATGTACACCGTGCGCGCGGACCCGCCGAGGCGTCAAGGGTTCGGGCCGACGAGTGGCGACCTTCACACCCGTCGGCGCGTTGTGACATACGCGCGCTGTACGCTCGAACGGTGGCCAGCGCGCATCGTTCGCGGACCGATCGATCCCGAGCCGGTCGGTCCGATCGGTCCCGCTCGACAAGCACCAGCGACACCCTGACCCGCGAGCAGCGCAAACAAGCGACCCGTCAGGCGATCATCGATGCAGCGCTTCATCTGCTCGAAGACCGCAGCTTTTCGGCGCTGAGCCTCCGCGAGGTGACCCGCGCGGCCGGCATCGTTCCCGCCGCCTTCTATCGGCACTTCGAGAGCATGGAAGCCCTGGGACTGGTGCTCATCGACGAGTCCTTCCGCAGCCTGCGTGACATGCTGCGCGGCGCACGTGTCGGGGACCTCGACCCCAAGCGCGTCATCGAGTCGAGTGTCGACATCCTCGTCGTCGGGGTGAACGAACGCCGGGAACACTGGCGATTCATCGGCCGAGAACGCAACAGCGGGGTCTCGGTCCTGCGCTATGCGATTCGCACCGAGATTCGCCTCATCGCCTCCGAACTCGCGATCGACCTGGCCCGCTTCCCCGGTCTGAACACCTGGAGCAGCGAGGACCTCAACATTCTCGCGTCGCTGTTCGTCAACTCGATGATCGTCATCGCCGAGGCCATCGAGGACACGCAGGATCAAGCCGCCCTCGAAGAGATCAAACGGGTGGCCGTGAAGCAGCTCCGCATGATCGTTGTCGGCATCGCAGGCTGGCGCAGTTCCGACTGACACCCGCTGCGGCTAGCGTGTTCGCATGGCCGATCTGGAACTGAACCACCCGCGCCCCGACATCGCTGTCCTGACGCTCAACCGGCCGGAGAAGCTCAACGCGCTGTCCTACGAGCTCGTCGAGAACCTGCATTCCACGCTGGACCAGATCAACCGCGACAACGACTGCCGCGTCGTCGTCCTGACCGGCGCCGGTCGGGGCTTCTGCTCGGGCCTGGACCTCACCGACCCGAACCCCAACAAGGCCGGCGAGGGCATCGAGTTCCCGAGGTCGGGGATGCGCTGGCAGGAACTCATCGCCGACCTCACGACCCGTATCCAGCGATTGCGCCAACCGGTCATCGCCGCGGTCAACGGCGCAGCGTACGGAGGCGGCCTGGGCATCGCCGCGGCGTGCGACATCCGCATCGCCGCCGAATCCGCCCGCTTCTGCACCCAATTCATCAAGCTCGGTCTGGGCGGCTGCGACATCGGCGTCAGCTACACGCTGCCGCGGATCATCGGTGCCGGCCCCGCATTCGACCTCATCCTCACCGCACGCGCCATCGACGCGCAGGAAGCGTTGCGAATCGGTTTGGTGTCGCGGTTGTCCACCGACGGTTCGGTCCTCCACGATGCGCTCGGCATCGCCGGGACCCTGTGCGGCTACGGCAAATTCGGGGTGGAATCCACCAAGCAGGTGCTGTGGGCCAACCTGGAGGCGCCCAGCCTGGACGCGGCCCTTCAGGTGGAGAACCGCAGCCAGATCCTGGCGTCGACCAGCGGAGAGATGCGCGACGCTAGCGAGGCGTTCCGCCGCCGTCCACGATCATGACCGTCCCGGTGATGTAACTACCCGCGTCGGAAGCCAACAACAGTGCGGTGCCGACGATCTCGTCTGGCGACGCCAGCCGCTTCATCAGAGTGCTCTTGGCCATCTGGTCGATGACCTCCTGCGGGTTGTTGCGCATCATGTCGGTGTCCACAGGACCCGGAGCGATGGCGTTCACCCGGATTCCCGCCGAGGCGAACTCGGCGGCCATCGACCGGGTGAACGACATCAGCGCCGCCTTGTTCGCCGAATAGATCGACGTCAGCGCGGAGAAGTTGAACGCCCCGACCGAAACCATGTTGATGACAGCGGCTTTCGGGCTGACCTGCAGATACGGCAGGGCGGCCTGCACCAGGAACACCGGGCCCCGCAGATTGACCTCGAAGGACTTCGTCATCGCGTCGGGGACCATCTGACCCAGTGGCTGAGCCAACGCGTTGGCCGCGTTGTTCACCACGACGTCGACGCCACCGAACTCGTCGACGGTCTTCTGCACCAAGGCCTCCAGGGCATCCACCTCGCCCAGGTGGGTCGGCACGCCGAGCGCCTGCCCGCCCAGTCCGCGCAGATGCTGGGCGGCCTGCTCGCAAGCGTCCGCTTTGCGGCTGGCCACCACCACCCGGGCGCCGGCCAGCACGAAGCCCTCGGCGAGCGCCAAACCGATGCCGCGGGTGCCGCCGGTGACGATCACCGTGCGGTCGGTCATGTCGAAAAGACGGTCGAATGCAGCGCGATCCACGCTGTCAGTCAAACAGATCGCGCCCGCATGTCGGCGGACCCCCTCAGATGCAGCCGCTGATGCTCACCCGACGTCCCACGCTGGCACACACGTCCACGTGCGGCGCCGGGGGGACGTAGACCGGAGGGGGCGGTGGCGGAG
>JBNMQW010000013.1:0-154838 GCA_050205485.1 Mycolicibacterium vaccae
GCCAGATGGTGCGCGACGAGAAGTCGCTGACCGACCTGCTGGACCGGGCCGCCGCCTCCTCCGGCGTGAGCGCGGTACGGGTGATCGGCTGCGTCAGGTCAGCCCTTTGGGGGTGTACGGCTGCGCCTGTCCGCGCTGCACCGCCTCGTCGTGTTTGGCGGCGGCCCGGTCCAGCAGGTCGGTCAGCGACTTCTCGTCGCGCACCATCTGGCGGTACTTGGGGCCCAGCGCCAGGATCTGGTCGCGCTCGCGCAGCAGCGCGGCGAAGATGCGTTCGCGTTCGCCCGCGTCCTTGGTGTACTCCGAGTCGAGGTAGGCCGTGGCGTGCCGGCGCGCGTTGGCGATCGCGTTCTGTGCCTTGCCTTTCGGGCTCACCAGGGACGCGATGACCGTGACGGTCAGCACGCCGAGGATCACCACGAGCGACATCGTCGTGCTCACCTCGACGACCTTGACGTGCTCGCCGTCGTTGATGAACGGCACGTTGTTCTCGTGCAGCGCATGCAGGATCAGCTTGACGCCGATGAACCCGAGGATCGTGGCCAGGCCGTAGGACAGGTACACCAGCCGGTCGAGCAGGCCGTCGATGAGGAAGTACAGCTGCCGCAGCCCCAGCAGGGAGAAGGCGGTCGCGGTGAACACCAGGAACACGTCCTGGGTGAGGCCGAAGATCGCCGGGACGGAGTCCAGCGCGAACAGGATGTCGGTGCCGCCGATGGCGACCATCACCAGCAGCATCGGCGTGAGCATGCGCTTGCCGTCGACGGTGGTGACCAGCTTGTCGCCGTCGTAGTGCTCGGTGGTGCGGATGAATTTCCTGGCGAGCCGGATGACGAAGTTGTCGGCCTCCCGGTCGTCATCGCCGTGTTCGGATTTGAGCAGGTTGCCCGCGGTGAGCAGGAGGATGAGGCCGAACACGTAGAACACCCACGCGAAGGTGTTGATCAGCGCCGCGCCCAGGAAGATGAATCCGGTGCGCGCGATCAGCGCGAACACGATGCCGAACAGCAGGACCTTCTGCTGGTCTTCGCGGGGCACCCGGAAGCTGGCGATGATCACCAGGAAGACGAACAGGTTGTCCACCGAGAGCGCCTTCTCGGTGATGTAGCCGGCGAAGTACTCCGAGCCGGCCTTGCCGCCGCCGAACGCCAGCACGGCGAAGCCGAAGGCGATGGCCACTCCCACGTAGAGCGCCGACCATACCGCCGCCTCGCGCAGCGTGGGGACGTGCGCCTTACGGACGTGGAAGAAGAAGTCGAATGCGAGCAGCCCGACGATGAGCGCGATCGTCAGGCCCCAGACCCACGTCGGGACGTCCATGCAGGCCGCTCAGGCGGTGGGCTCGCCGGAGCCCGAATCGACGTCGGGCGTCTTCTCCTCCACCTGGTCCGGGTCTTCGGTGCGGGTTTCCGCCGAAGCGTCGGAGTCGTTCTCGTCGTCGTAGATGCCTTTTCCTCGTGTCATCGAGAACCTTTCATCCGGCGGCGCTGCGCAGCTTGTCGAGTAGGGGTCGGGCGGCGTGGGTGAAGAATTCGTCCTGGCTGTCGCCGCCGACCTGGACCAGGGCGATGTCGGTGAAGCCGGCTTCCCAGTACTCGCGCACGGCTTCGACGATCGCGTCGAGGTCGGGCCCGCACGGGATGGAGTCGGCGGTGTCCTCCGGCCGGACGAACTGGGTGGCACCGTCGAAGCCGGCGGTGGTCGGCAGGTCGGAGTTGACCGCCCACCCGCCGGCGAACCAGCGGAACTGGTCATGGGCGCGGGCCACCGCCGCGTCGCGGTCGGGGTCCCAGCAGATCGGGATCTGACCGATGACCCGCACGTCGCCGGGCAGGCCGGTGCCGCGGCGGGTCTGGTGCCACTTGTCGACGAGGTCCTTGTTGGGTTCCACGGCGATCAGATGGTCGGCCAGCGGAGCGAACTGTTCGATGGAGCGGTCGCCGGACACGGCGGCCGCGATAGGTACCGGGACGTCGGGGACATCCCAGATGCGCGCCGAGTCGACCTCGAAGTGCTCGCCCTTCCAGTCCACCAGCTCGCCGGTGTGCAGCTCACGGATGATCTGGATGGCCTCGCGCAGCATCTCGTGACGGCGGGTCACCGTCGGCCAGCGTTGGCCGACGACGTGTTCGTTGAGGTTCTCGCCGCTGCCCAGCCCCAATGTGAAGCGGCCGTCGGCCAGAATCTGCAGCGTGGCGGCCTTCTGCGCGACGATCGCGGGGTGGTAGCGGATGGTCGGGCAGGTCACGTAGGTCATCAGCTCGACGCGCTCGGTGGCGTGCGCGACGGCGCCCAGCACACTCCACGCGTAGGGGGCGTGCCCCTGCGAGGCCAGCCAGGGAAAGTAGTGGTCGCTGGACACCTCGAAGTCGAATCCGGCCTCCTCAGCTGAAACCGCATAGCGGACAAGGTCTTTCGGTCCGCTCTGTTCGGTCATCAGGGTGTAGCCGAATCGTGTCATGCGGGGTTAGTACCCCTGGGTTCCGATGTGAAACGGGTCAGCGGTCAAGATCACCGCGTTGTCATTTGTCCCGGTGCTCGCCAAGATGGGCTGCATGACGTATCCGCCGCCCGGCTATGGCTATCCGCCGCCGGGCTACGGCCCGCCACCGGGTTACGGGCCTCCCCCGGGGTACCCGCTGCCGGGATACGGGCCGCCCCCGGCGCTCAAGCCGGGCATCGTGCCGCTGCGCCCGCTGGTCCTGGCCGACATCTTCAACGGGGCGATCGCCTCCATGCGCGCCAACCCGAAGGCCACCCTCGGATTGACCACCATCGTCGTCGTCGCCACGCAGCTGCTGGCGCTGGCACTCTCGGCGTGGCCGCTGGCGTTCGCCGAGGACCTCGCAGCCTCCCTGGACGGGGATACCGACAACACCGGCTCCCTGATCGCCACCAGCGGCGCCACCATGGCCTCGATCGCCTCCAGCGCGGCGGCCACCGTGGCGACGGGGCTGTCGACCATCCTGCTCAGCGGCCTGCTGACGGTCGTGATCGGGCGTTCGGTGTTCGGCGCCGGGATCTCGATCGGGGAGGCGTGGCAGCGGTTGCGCCCCCGGATCTGGGCGCTGATCGGTTTCGCGGTGCTGACCCTGCTCGCGGCGATCCTCGCGTTCGGGGTGCTCATCGCCGTCATCGCGGTGATCGCCACGACCACCAACGGGTGGGCGGCGTTCGCTGTCGGTGCGCCGTTGACGCTCGCGACGGTCTGCCTGGTGGTCTACGTCGCCATCATGATCACGTTCGCACCGGTGGTGATCGTGCTCGAGCGTCGCGACGTCATCTCCTCGATCAAGCGGTCGTTCGCCTTGGTCAAGGGCGATTTCTGGCGGGTGTTCGGCATCCGGGTGCTGGCGATGGTGGTCGCGCAGGTCGTGGCCACCGCGGTGTCCATCCCGTTCACGTTCGGCGGTCAGCTGCTGATCGGCACCGCGGCCTCGACCACCGCGGCGATGATCGCGTTGGTGCTCTTCGCCGTCGGCGGCGCCGTCGGCCAGATCATCACCGGGCCGTTCAACGCAGGTGTGGTGGTGTTGCAGTACACCGACCGGCGGATCCGCTCGGAGGCTTTCGACCTGGTGTTGCAGACCGGCGCGGCGGTCGGCCCGGCGGCGCCGGTCGACTCCACCGATGACCTCTGGCTGACCGGCCCGCCGGCGGTGACGTGGCGCCCGTAGACCTCGACCGCGACGCGGCCCGCGACGCCGCACAGCAAGAACTCGACAAGCTGATCTATCCCCGGCCGTCGCTGACCGAGCGATTGTTGTCGTGGTTCGACGAGCTGCTGTACCGGTTGACCGCCGGAGCCGCGCAGTTGCCCGGCGGGTGGGTCACCGTCGCGGTGCTGGTGCTGCTGGTCGTTGCGGCGATCCTCGTCGCGGTCCGGGTCGCGCGCCGCGCCATGGGCACCGACCGGTCCACCGAGGAGGTCCTGTTCGGCGACGCGGTGCTCAGCGCCGCCGAGCACCGCGCGATCGCCGAGCAGCACGCGGCCGACGGAGACTGGTCGGCCGCCGTGCGGCACCGGGTTCGTGCGGTGGCCCGTCGGCTCGAGGAGCACGGCGTCCTGGATCCGGTCGCCGGCCGCACCGCCACCGAGCTGGCGGCGACAGCGGGCGCGCTGCTGCCGCAGATGGCGCAACGGTTGAGTTCGGCGGCAACGGCGTTCAACGACGTCACCTACGGGCAGCGGCCCGGCACACCGGAGCAGTACTCGATGATCAGCGCGCTCGACGACGACCTGGCCGACGCGAAACCCGCGGCCGTCGGCACCGCGTCGGAGGCGCGCGAACCCTGGGCGCCGGTGCGATGACGCAGCCATCGACGGCGGTTGGCCCCACTGTGCGCGAGCGGCTGCGCGCGTCGCGCTGGGTGGTGCTCGCGCTGGTGGCCGTGGTCGCGGTCGCGGCGCTGACCACCATCCTCACCGAGGTCCGCCCGGGCGGGCGCCTGGACGCGAACTCGACGTCGGCCGAGGGTGCGCACGCGTTGATCGCCCTGCTGCGCGAGCAGGGCGTCGAGGTGGTGGTGGCCGACACCGTCGCCGACGTGGAACGCGAGGCGCGGGACGGCACGCTGGTCGTGGCGGCGCAGACGTTTCACCTCTTCGACGACGAACAGCTGCGCCGACTGGGCGAGGTGCCCGGGGACCGGTTGCTTCTCGAGCCGCTCGGCAAGACCCGCGAACTGCTCGCGCCGCGCCTGCGGCGCACCGAAGCCGTCCAGTTCGGCGGCCTGAGCCCCGACTGTGACCTACGGGAGGCGACGCGCGCGGGCACCGTCTCGTTCGGCGCCGCGGATTCCTATGAGGCCGCAGACGATACGTCGGTGACCCGCTGCTATGACGGTGTGCTGGCGCGCTATCAGGACGACGGCCGCACCATCACAGTGGTCGGCAGCGCCGTATTCGTGATGAACGCGGGGCTGCTCGAAGAGGGCAACGCTGCGCTGGCCCTCAACCTCACCGGCACCAGCCCGCGGATGATCTGGTATGCGCCGCAGCGCACCGAAGGCGGCGAAACCCGGGGCGACGCTTCGGTATTCGACCTGGTGCCGCCGCAGGTGCACTGGCTGGTGTGGCAGCTGGTGGTCGTGGTCGCGCTGCTGGCGCTGTGGCGGGGCCGCCGGCTGGGCCCGCTGGTGGCCGAGCAACTGCCGGTGGTGGTGCGGGCCTCGGAGACCGTGGAGGGCCGCGGCCGGCTCTACCGGTCCCGCCGGGCGCGCGACCGGGCCGCCGATGCGCTGCGCACCGCGGCGCTGCAGCGGATGCTGCCCCGCCTGGGCCTGCACCCCGGCGCGCCGCCGGCCACGGTCGTCCACGCCGTCGCGCAACGCTGCGGCGTCGATCCGCACGTGCTCACCCATACCCTCTACGGAAGCGCCCCGGCCACCGACACCGACCTGGTGAACTTGGCCCGCGCACTCGACGACATCGAAAGGCAGGTCGCACAGTCGTGACGCAGCCCCCCACGTACGAAGCCGCCCGTGACGCGCTGATGGCTTTGCGCACCGAGATCGGCAAGGTGGTCGTCGGGCAGGACGCCGTGGTCAGCGGCCTGGTCATCGCGCTGCTGTGCCGCGGCCACGTGCTGCTGGAAGGTGTTCCGGGCGTGGCGAAGACGCTGCTGGTGCGCACGCTGGCCGCCGCGCTGCGGCTGGAGTTCAAGCGGGTGCAGTTCACGCCGGACCTGATGCCCGGCGACGTCACCGGTTCCCTGGTATACGACGCGCGCACCGCGGAGTTCGAATTCCGCGCCGGGCCGGTCTTCACCAACCTGATGCTGGCCGACGAGATCAACCGCACGCCCCCCAAGACCCAGGCGGCACTGTTGGAGGCGATGGAGGAGCGTCAGGTCAGCGTCGACGGCGTGCCGCGCCCGCTGCCCGACCCGTTCATCGTGGCCGCCACCCAGAACCCCATCGAGTACGAGGGCACCTACCAGCTGCCCGAGGCGCAGCTGGACCGTTTCCTGCTGAAGCTCAATGTGCCGCTGCCGCCGCGTGATCAGGAGATCGCGATCCTGGACCGGCATGCCCGCGGCTTCGACCCGCGCAACCTGGCCGCGGTGCAGCCGGTGGCGGGACCGGCGGAACTGGCGGCGGGCCGCGAGGCGGTCAGCCAGGTTCTGGTGGCGCCCGAGATCCTCGGCTACATCGTCGACATCGTCGGCGCCACCCGGCATTCGCCGTCCCTGCAGCTCGGGGTGTCGCCGCGTGGCGCGACCGCTCTGCTGGCCACGGCGCGGTCGTGGGCGTGGCTGTCGGGGCGCAACTACGTCACCCCCGACGACGTCAAGGCGATGGCCCGGCCCACCTTGCGGCACCGGGTCGGGTTGCGCCCGGAGGCCGAGCTCGAGGGCGCGAGCGCCGACAGTGTCCTGGAGGGGATTCTGGCGGCCGTGCCGGTACCGAGATAGGGCTGCCCGCAGTGGTTCTGACCGGACGTGTCGCCCTGATCGCGCTGTTGTGCGCGATCCCGGTGGTGCTCTCCCCGGCGCCCGGCGCGACGTTCCTGGTGCTGCTGGCGGCACTGGCCGTCCCGGTGGCCGCCGACGCCGCGCTGGCCGGCAGCCCGCGCGCGCTGACGCTGACCCGACGCGGCCAGACCTCCGCGCGCCTGGGCCAGCCCGTCACGGCCGCGCTGGAGGTCACCAACGGTGGCCGGCACCGCTTCCGCGGTCTGGTCCGCGATGCGTGGGCGCCGAGCGCGTGCGCGACTCCGCGGCAGCACGAGGTGAATCTGGCTGCGGGACAACGGGTGACGGTGGAGACGGTGTTACATCCGGTGCGCCGGGGCGATCAGGTGTCGGCGTTGGTGACTGCGCGCTCGGTGGGCCCACTGGGTTTGGCGGGCCGGCAGGCGTCGCACCGGGCGCCGTGGCAGATCCGGATCGTGCCGCCGTTCCTGTCGCGCAAGCATCTGCCGTCGCGGCTGGCGCGGTTGCGGGAGCTCGAGGGCCTGACGCCGGTGCTGATCCGCGGGCAGGGCACCGAGTTCGATTCGCTGCGTGAGTATGTCGTCGGCGACGACGTGCGGTCGATCGACTGGCGGGCCACCGCCCGGCGCAACGACGTGGTGGTGCGCACGTGGCGGCCCGAGCGGGACCGGCGCGTGGTGATCGTGCTCGACACCAGTCGCACGTCGGCCGGGCGCGTCGGCGTCGACCCGACGCAGCCCGCGGTCGCCGGGCGGGGCGGCTGGCCGCGGCTGGACTGGTCGATGGACGCGGCGCTGCTGCTGGCGGCGCTGGCCGCCCGCGCTGGTGACCACGTCGACTTCCTGGCCCACGACCGCACCACCCGGGCCGCGGTGTTCAACGCGAGCCGCACGGATCTGCTGGCGCGGCTGGTCGATGCGATGGCGCCGCTGGAACCGGCTCTGGTGGAGTCGGATCCGCGTGCGCTGGTCTCGGCGATCCAGCGCCGGGTGCGCCGCAGCGCGCTGGTGGTGCTGTTGACGGATCTGAACGCCTCAGCGATCGACGAGGGGTTGATGACGGTGCTGCCGGCGCTGACCGCCAAGCATCGGGTGGTGCTGGCGGCGGTGGCCGATCCCCGCGTGGACGCGCTGGCGGCGGGCCGATCCGATGCCGTGGCGGTGTACGACGCGGCGGCTGCGGAGCGGGCCCGCAACGACCGGCGGGATGTCGCGTCGCGGCTGCGCGGTCTCGGCGTGGAGGTGGTCGACGCCGGGCCCGACGATCTCGCGCCCGCCCTGGCCGACCATTATCTGGCCATGAAAGCCGCCGGGCGCCTGTAATTCTCGCGAGCAGACGCAAACTCGCACTCTTTTCGGCCGCCGCGTGCGAGTTTGCGTCTGCTCACGAAGGCTGCCGTTATCCACAGACCGGGGTTGATCCCCAGACAGGCCAACTTGTGCGGCAGTGACCCCAGCCGGCGGCGTGACGATTGCGCCCATGCATCCCGCAGTCGTCGAACTCTTCGACCGCAACGGCGGATTCCTCGGCACCCCCGCGCTGTTGCGTGTCATGACCCGTCAGCAACTCGACGTCCGTGTCCGCCGCGGTGACCTGATCAGGGTGTGGCGCGGTGTCTACGCCCCGCAGCAGCCGGACTACTTCGGTCGGCTCGCCGCGCTCGACGAGTACATCGGCCAGCGCGCGGTCGCGTGTCTGGGCACCGCGGCGTGGCTCTACGGCTTCGACACCGAGGCCGTCTCGGCTGTCCACGTTCTCGACCCCGGGCGACGGGTGCGGCCCGCGGTCGGGTTGATGATCCATCAGCGGCTCGGCGCACCGTTGAGCCTGGTGCGGGGCAGACTGGCCACTGCCCCGGCCTGGACAGCGGTCGAGGTGGCCCGCCAACTCCCCCGGCCCCGTGCCCTGGCCACTCTGGACGCGGCTCTGCACTCGGGGCTCT
The DNA here is from genome assembly GCA_050205485.1 of Mycolicibacterium vaccae. Lineage (GTDB taxonomy): Bacteria > Actinomycetota > Actinomycetes > Mycobacteriales > Mycobacteriaceae > Mycobacterium > Mycobacterium vaccae_A. The sequence goes on from JBNMQW010000013.1 coordinate 8,380, forward strand.
GCACCGCACCGGATCTGAAGAAGGCAGCGCACGAGCAGTGGGGGCGGCGCGGGATCGTGGCGGTGCGGGGTCTGCTACCGCTGGCCGACGGTCGCGCCGAGTCGGCGATGGAGAGCGAGGCCCGGCTGGCGATGCTCGACCACGCCGTGCCGATGCCGGAGCTGCAGTACGTCATCGATGCAGGCGATCGGTGGCGGGTCGACTTCGCCTGGCCGGAGTTCCGGGTCGCCGCCGAGTACGAGAGCATCGACTGGCATGCCGGCCGCATCGAAATGCTGCGGGACAAGGAGCGATTCGCGGGCATCCAGCACGCTGGCTGGACCGTCATCCCGATCGTCGTCACCGATGTCCGGCTGCGCCCCGACTTGATGGCGGACCGGATCATGACGCACCTCGCCCGTGGTGGCTACCCCGGTTGACCCCGGTTGACCCCGGTTGACCCCGCGAGCAGACACAAACTCGCACGCGGTCGCCACAAAGGGTGCGAGTTTGTGTCTGCTCGCGAAAGAGACTCAGCCCGTGGGCACGACGTCGGGGGCGTTGTCGATGTCGCCGGTCTCCCCGGCCCGCGCCGCCCGGCGACCGAAGTACACGACATAGCCGATGAACGCGGCTTCCGCGGCCACCCCGATCGCGATCCGGGCCAATGTCGGCAGTCCCGACGGCGTCACAAAGGCCTCGATCACCCCGGCGATCAGCAGCACTGCCACCAGACCCCCGGCCACCGCGATCACCGCGCGCCCCCGTTCGGCCAGCACCTGCGCGCGCGGCCGGTCTCCCGGCGCGACCACCGACCAGCCCAGCCGCATGCCGGCACCGGCCGCCAGGAACACCGCGGTCAGCTCGATGAGCCCGTGCGGCGTCAGCAGCCCCAGGAACACGTCGCCCTTGTCGGCGGAGAACATCAGCCCGCCGATCACACCGAGGTTCGCCGAGTTCTGGAACAGCACGTACGGAATCGGGATGCCGAGCAGAATCGAGAACCCGATGCACTGCGCGGCGACCCACGCGTTGTTCACCCACACCTGCAGCGCGAACGAGCCCGCCGGGTGCTCGCTGTAGTAGTCGGCGAAGTCGTGGTTGACCAGTTGGTCGATCTCGGCGGGGGTGCCGACCGCGGCCTGGACCTCGGGGTGGGTGGCCACCCACACGCCGATCACCGCGGCGACGACGAAGAAGGCGACGCCCGAACCGAGCCACCACCGCCAAGACTGGTAGGCCACCACCGGGAACGACACGGTCCAGAACCGCACGAACTCCTGCCACAGCGGCGCATGCGCGCCGTTGACCACGGCGCGGGCCCGGGCGACCAGCCCGGACAGCTTGCCGATCAGCACACCGTCCGACGACGCCGACCGCACGATCGACAGATGCGTCGAGACCCGCTGGTACAGGTCGACGAGTTCGTCCACCTCGGCCCCGCTCAGATTGCGGCGGTTCTTCACCAGGTGATCCAGCCGGTCCCATGACGGGCGGTTCGCCTGGACGAACGCGTCGACATCCATCACACGGATTTTAGTAGCGTGGCAGGCATGGTCGGCCAGCAACAGCCCGTGGTGACGGGCGACGCGGTGGTTCTCGACATCCAGATCGCCCAGTTGCCGGTGCGGGCGCTGTCGGTGCTCATCGATGTCTCGGTGGTGCTCATCGTCTATGTGCTCGGGGTGGTGCTGTGGGCGCTGACACTGTCGGAGTTCGACTCCGCGTTCTCGGCCTCGGTGCTGATCATCTTCACGGTGCTGGCGCTGGTGGGCTATCCGGTGATCTTCGAGACCGCCACCCGGGGCCGCACGCTGGGCAAGATGGTGATGGGGCTGCGGGTGGTCTCCGACGACGGCAGTCCGGAACGTTTCCGCCAGGCCCTGTTTCGGGCGCTCGCCGGGGCCATCGAGATCTGGATGCTGACCGGCGGCCCGGCGGTGATCTGCAGCCTGCTGTCGCCGAAGGGCAAGCGCATCGGCGACATCTTCGCCGGCACTGTGGTGATCAGCGAGCGGGCGCCGAAGATGGCGCCGCCGCCGGTGATGCCGCCCCAGCTGGCATCGTGGGCCGCGGCGCTGGAGCTGTCCGGGCTGACCCCCGCCCAGGCCGAGCTGGCGCGTCAGTTCCTCTCGCGCGCAGCGCAACTGCAGCCGCAGGTGCGCGACGAGATGGCCTACCGGATCGCCGACGAGGTGGTGGCACAGATCTCGCCGCCCCCGCCGCCGGGCGCCCCGCCCGCGATGGTGCTGGCTGCGGTGTTGGCCGAACGCCACCGGCGGGAACTCATGCGCCTGCACCCGCAGCCGTTGGTACCCCCGGGACCGCCCGCGCCTCCGCCTGGGTGGCCCGCGCCGGCGCAGCCGGTACAGCCGGCGCCACCCCCGGCGCACCCCGGCGGCGGCTTCACACCGCCGTCCTAGTCAGTCGCCGATCCAGTTGCCGTGGAAGCCGTACGGAACTCGTTGCGGCAGATGGATCGTCGCGACGGGATCACCGGCGAAGTCGGATGCGTCGACGATTACGAGGTCGCTGCCGTCGCGCTCGGCGTCGTAGACGTAGCCCAGGTACCAGCCGCTGGATTCGTCGGCGACGCCCTCGGTGGACGGAACGAAGACAGCTTCGCCGGGGTTGCCGGGCCCGGAGGCGGGGAACCGGTGCTCGACCGCGGCGCCGGTGGTCAGGTCGTGACGTACCCAGCTGCGGTCGCCGACGGTCACCGCGTAGCGCGCGGCCTTGGTGGCCAGCCGGTCGTCGATGCGCGGGAACTCGACGCTGCGGTCGTCGAGCTGGCGTTCGATGACCGTGCCGGTGGTCAAGTCCACCGTCCAGGTCCACAGCACGCCTTTCGCGTCGAATCCACCGTTGTCGCGCCATAATTCGGGATAGCGCACCGCCTGCAGCACCAGTGACCGGTCGTTCTCGTACGCGTTGGCGACGTGGAACACGTAGCAGGGGTCGATGTCGACCCAGCGGATCTCACCGAACGGGTCGTCGCGGCGCAGCAGTCCGAACCGGGCGCCGTAGTCGTCGTCCCAGCGGTAGGGCATGTCGCCGGTGCCGCGCATCGCGATGTCGAGGTCGAACACGATCGGCAGGTCCATGAACACCGCGTAGTTCGGCGTCAGCGCGAAGTCGTGCATCATCGTCAGCGCCGGGACGTCGACGCCGCGGTTGATCGACAGCGTGCCGTCGGCGTCGGCGCGGTGGTAGGTGACGTGCGGGGTGAAGATGTTGCCGTAGCCGAAGAAGTGCATCTCGCCGGTGTCGGGACAGATCTTGGGGTGCGCGGTCATCGAGTCGACGAGCTTGCCGTCGAAGTCGTAGGCGCCGACGGTCTCGAGGTCGTTGGTGATCTCGTACGGCAACGACGACTCGACCAGCGCCAGCGTCTTGCCGGCGTGGTTGACGATGTGGGTGTTGGCCACACTGGCGCGCAGGTTGCGGGTGCCGTCGGCGTTGTAGAGCGGGAAGTCCTCGATGAAGCTGTCGGTGCGGACCCACCGGTTGCGGTACCAGGCGGCGCGGCCGTCCTCGATGCGGACGCCGTGGATCATGCCCTCGCCGGTGAACCAGTGCCCGGTGGCCACCCGCGGGTTGGGGCCGTTGCGTAGGTACCAGCCGCTCAGCTCGGGCGGAATCGCGCCGTCGACGGGCAGGTCGAACTCGGTGAGCTCGTCGGGAACCGGCGCGTAGTTGCCGACCGTGAAGATCGACGCGGCGCTCTCGGTGGTTTCGCTCATGGCATCTCCGCCCGCTCGGTGGTCTCGCCTCAGCCTACTGACCGCGCACCGCGGCCAGCCCGAATCCACCGTTGCACTGACGATAGGTTCCGATATATCGTCAATGCATCGGAAGCGCTCATCTGGCTTCCCTGAACGAAGGAATCACCCATGCACCACTCCTGCCCTCCCCCTGACGGCCCCTTCGACCCGCGCGGCTTCGGTTTCGGATTCGGTCCGACCGCCCGCCGCGTCGGACGCGGGCACCGCGCCGAGGCCGGCGGCTTCGGTTTCGGCGCCGGCGGCTTCGGTCCCGGCAAGTTCGGCCCGGGCCCCGGATTCGGTCCCGGCGGCCCCCGCGGACGACGCGGCGGACCGCGCGGACGCCGCGGCGACGTGCGCGCGGCGATCCTCAAGCTGCTGACCGACCGGCCGATGCACGGCTACGAGATGATCCAGGAGATCCACGAACGCAGCCACCAGCTGTGGAAGCCCAGCCCGGGCTCGATCTATCCCACCCTGCAGCTGCTCGTGGACGAGGGCCTGCTGACGTCGTCGGACAGTGACGGCAGCAAGAAGCTCTTCGAGCTGACCGACGAGGGCCGCTCGGCCGCCGAGAAGATCGAGACGGCCCCGTGGGACGAGATCACCGAGGGCGCCGACCCGGCGGCGCTGGGCCTGCGCACCGCGGTCGGCCAGCTGATGGGCGCGCTCGCGCAGTCGGCCCAGGCCGCCACCCCTGAACAGCGGCAACGCATCGTCGACGTGGTCAACAACGCTCGCCGCGAGGTCTATCAGATCCTGGCCGAGGACTGAACGCGGGAAGAAAAGCCGTCGGCCGCGTGTAGACAGTGGACATGGACAGCTACCAGCTTGGCCCGTACACGGTCGGCCGCGTCGGTTTCGGCGCGATGCAGCTGCCGGGTCCCGGGGTGTTCGGCCCGCCGCGCGACCACGACCAGGCCATCGCCGTGCTCCGCCGGGCGGTCGAACTGGGCATCGATCACATCGACACCGCCCAGATCTACGGCCCCAACGTCGCCAACGAGTTGATCCGCGAGGCGCTGCACCCGTATCCCGAGGGCCTTGCGCTGGTCAGCAAGGTCGGCGGCAAGCGCGACGAGCAGGCACAGTGGCTGCCCGCCCAGGACCCCGACGACCTGCGGCGCCAGCTCGAAGAGAACCTGCAGACCCTCGACACCGACCGGCTGGCGGCGGTGAACCTGCGCATCTTCGACGGCGAGGTCGACCGCGACCTGTTCGACCGGCAGCTCACGGCGATGGTCGACGCGCGCGAGCAGGGCCTGATCGCCGGGGTGGGCCTGAGCAACGTCACCGTCGAGCATCTGCGAATCGCACTGGACCGTACCGAGATCGTGTGCGTGCAGAACGCCTACAACCTGCTGGACCGGACCTCGCAGCCCTTGCTGGATCTGTGCACCGAACAGGGCATCGCGTTCGTGCCGTTCTTCCCGCTGGGCTCCGGTTTCCTGCCGGACAACCCGGTGCTCAACCACCCTGCGGTGCGCAGTGCAGCGCAGCGACTCGACCGCACCCCGGCGCAGGTCGTGCTGGCGTGGACGTTGTCGGTGGCGCCCAATGTGCTGCTGATCCCGGGGACGTCGTCGGTGGCGCACCTCGAGGAGAACACCGCGGTGCGCGACATCGTGTTGGACGGGCAGACGAAACACGAACTGGATACCGCGGCGAGCCGCGAATAGAGCACCGCGGCGAGCCGCGAATAGGGCACCGCGGCGAGCCGCGAATGGCGAGTCACTTCCGCCCCACCTCTCCGACTTTTTCAGCGGAAGTGCGAGTGAACCCCTGCAAAAAGCGGATCGGTGCGACCAACGGGGCCAGTGGGACCCACACCACCAGCGATTAACGCTTGAACCCCGTCGGCCAATAAAATCGCCGGCACAATGACGAATTCCCCCGGGTCGGCCGCCACGGCCGCGCCCCGTTCCGACAAAGTCTCCGCTGAGGCGCGCCGGCGCCGCACCTTCGCCGTGATCAGCCATCCCGACGCCGGCAAGTCCACCCTGACCGAGGCGCTGGTGCTGCACGCCAAGGCCATCACCGAGGCCGGTGCCGTGCACGGCAAGGGCAACCGCCGCGCCACGGTGTCGGACTGGATGGAGATGGAGAAGGCGCGCGGCATCTCGATCACGTCGACCGCGCTGCAGTTCCCGTACACCACCGCCGGCGGGGACACCTGCATCATCAACCTTCTCGACACCCCCGGCCACGCCGACTTCTCCGAGGACACCTACCGCGTGCTGACCGCCGTGGACTCTGCGGTGATGCTCATCGACGCCGCCAAGGGTCTGGAACCGCAGACGCTCAAGCTGTTCCAGGTGTGCCGCCATCGCGGGATCCCGATCATCACGGTGGTCAACAAGTGGGACCGTCCCGGTCGCCACGCGCTGGAGTTGATGGACGAGATCTCCTCACGTATCGGGCTGCACCCCACGCCGCTGACGTGGCCGGTCGGTATCGCAGGTGACTTCAAGGGTGTGCTGGACCGCCGCACCGGCAGGTTCATCCGCTTCACCCGCACCGCGGGCGGTGCCACCGCGGCACCCGAGGAGCACATCGACCCCGACAAGGCGCACGACGCCGCGGGCATCGACTGGGACACCGCGGTCGAGGAGTCCGAGTTGCTGAGCGCCGACGGCGCCGACTTCGATGCCGAGACGTTCCGGGAGTGCATCTCGACTCCGGTGCTGTTCACCTCCGCCGCACTGAATTTCGGTGTCAACCAGCTTCTCGACGTGCTGGCCGCGCTGGCGCCGCCGCCCAGCGGCGCGGTCGACGTCGACGGCAACCGCCGCGAGGCCGACGCGCCGTTCTCGGCGTTCGTGTTCAAGGTGCAGGCGGGCATGGACTCCGCGCACCGCGACCGGATCGCCTACGCCCGGGTGGTTTCGGGCACGTTCGAGCGCGGTGACGTGCTGACCCATGCCACCACCGGGAAGCCGTTCGTCACCAAGTACGCGCAGTCGGTGTTCGGCCGGGAGCGTTCGACGCTGGACACCGCGTGGCCCGGCGATGTCATCGGTCTGGCCAACGCGAATGCGCTGCGCCCGGGCGACACGCTCTATCAGGATGTCGCGGTGCACTATCCGCCGATCCCGAGCTTCTCTCCGGAGCATTTCTCGGTCGCGCGCGGCTCTGACCCCAGCAAGCACAAGCAGTTCCGCAAGGGTATCGAGCAACTCGATCAGGAAGGCGTGGTGCAGGTGCTGCGCTCGGACCGCCGCGGCGATCAGGCGCCGGTGCTCGCCGCAGTCGGGCCCATGCAGTTCGAGGTCGCCGCGCATCGGATGAGCGCCGAGTTCGGCGCCCCGATCTCCCTGGAACCGTTGCCGTACACCGTGGCCCGGTTGTGCGACCCCGAGGATGCCGAACTGCTGGGCCGCCTACCGTCGGTCGAGGTGTTCACCCGTACCGACGGCGCGCTGCTGGCGGTGTTCGCCACCAAGTGGCGTCTGGAGACGGTGCAGCGGGAAAACCCGGACGTGGTGCTACGCGAGCTGGTCGCCGCCGGTCAGTGACCCGGCCGAACTCCAGCTCAGCAGCAGGTTGAGCGCGTCTTGGGACGCGCCGGCCTCGGCGGTGTAGGCGAACAGCGTCTGATCGGCGTCGCCGGGCATGGTGAACGTCTCGTAGTCGACGGTGAGTTCGCCGACGACGGGGTGCCGCAACCGTTTGGTTCCGTAGGTGCGCTGGAACACCCGATGCTCGGCCCACCACGTCCGGAATTCTGCACTGGCGGAGGACAGTTCGTCGACCAACGCCTGCGCGGCCGGGTCGTCGGGGTCGTTGCCGACGTCCAGGCGCAGGTTTTCCACAGCCGAGCGGGCCTGGACATCCCAGTCGGCGAACAGGTTTCGCGCCTCCGGCGAGGTCAGCATCCAGCGCGCGTAGTTGCGTTCCCGCGGCGGGAGGGCGTCGAAGTCGGCGAACAGGACCCGCGCGGCGCGGTTGGTGGCCAGCACGTCGGTGCGCCGGCCCAGGATCATCGCCGGTGAGCCCGCCAGCGAGTCGAGCAGCCGGTAGAGGCCGGGCCGGACCCGCTGCACCGGCCGCGAGGTCCGCCGGCGACTCGACGGCGCGCCGACGAGGTGGCCGAGGTGGGCGCGGCCGGTGGCGTCGAGGTCCAGTGCGCGGGCTACGGCGTCGAGCACCGGCGCCGACGGTGTGATCCGCCGCCCCTGTTCCAGGCGCGTGTAGTAGTCGGTGGAGACACCGGCCAGCAGCGCCACCTCTTCGCGGCGCAGACCCGGCACGCGGCGGACCCGGTCGTCGGCGGGCAGTCCGGCCCGCTGCGGGTCGACGGCGCTGCGCGCGCGTTTGAGGAAGTCCGCGAGTTCGCGGTTGGTGTCGGCCATGTGGCCATCTTCGCAGAATCGGCCTGCCGCAACGTAGGACAACGAGTCCTAGGTTATTGCCGACCAGGCCGGGCAGGGCCTGTTGTGCGCCCCCGAGACCACCTCCGGGCAACCACACTCGAGGCATGCCGGTCTCAAAAGAGTTCGGCGACACGGTATCTCGAGGAGTCACCATGACCCACCCCACCCACACTCCGGCCACCTGGTTCGTCACCGGCACTTCCCGCGGCCTCGGCGCCGAACTCGTCCGCCGGCTGCTGCGGCGCGGCGACCACGTCGCGGCGACCACCCGCTCGGTCGACCGGTTGCTCGGCGCGCTTTCCGATGCGCCGACCGACCAATTGTTGCCTCTGGAGGTCGATCTCACCGACGCCGCCGCGGTCGACGGCGCGGTCGCGGCCACACTGGACCGGTTCGGCCGCCTCGATGTGGTGGTCAACAACGCCGGCTACGGCTTCATCGGCGCGATCGAGGAGACCACTGATGCCGAGGCGCGGCAGATGTTCGATGTGCAGGTCTTCGGAGCGTGGAACGTGCTGCGCTCGACCGTCCCGCACCTGCGCGCGGCGCGCAGCGGCCACATCGTCAACGTGTCCTCGATCCTCGGGCTGACGACGATGCCGGGCTGGGGACTCTACTGCGCGGGTAAGTTCGCGCTGAACGGGATGAGTGAGGCGCTGGCCGCGGAGATGGCGGACTTCGGCGTCGCGGTGACGATCGTCGAGCCCGGCTACTTCCGGACCGACTTCCTGACCACCGATTCGCTGACGCTGCCCACCACCGCAACCGACGCCTACCCGGCGATCCGCGAGATGACCGAGCAGCACCTGCAGTTGCAGGGCAGCCAGCTCGGCGACCCGGTCCGGGGCGCGGAGGCGCTGATCGAGATGGTGGTCTCCGGTCAGGGTCCGCTGCATCAGCTGCTGGGTTCGGACGCGGTGGCCCTGGCCCAGGGCAAGCTCGACGCGCTGGCCGCCGACCTCGAGGCCGGCCACGACCTCGCGCTGACCACCGACCACCGCTAGCGGGTCAGTCGACGTCCACCCAGTCCAGGGTGCGTTCGACGGCCTTGCGCCAGCCGGCGTAGGCGAACTCGCGCTGGTCCTGCGACCACTGCGGCGTCCAGCGCCGGTCCTCCTGCCAGTTGTCCCGCAGGTCCTCGGGGCCGTCCCAGAACCCGACCCCGAGGCCTGCGGCGTAGGCGGCCCCCAGCGCGGTGGTCTCGGCGACGACCGGCCGGACCACGTCGACGCCGAGGACGTCGGCCTGGATCTGCATGCAGAGGTCGTTGGCGGTGATGCCACCGTCGACCTTGAGCACCTCGAGGGTGACGCCGGAGTCGGCGGCCATCGCGTCGGCCACGTCGCGGCTCTGGTAGCAGATCGCCTCGAGGGTGGCGCGCGCGAGATGGGCGTTGGTGTTGTACCGGGACAGGCCGACGATCGCGCCGCGCGCATCGGAGCGCCAGTACGGCGCGAACAGGCCGGAGAACGCGGGCACGAAGTAGACCCCGCCGTTGTCCTCGACCTGGCGGGCCAGCGCCTCGCTCTGCGCGGCTCCGCTGATGATGCCGAGCTGGTCGCGCAGCCACTGCACCGCCGAGCCGGTCACCGCGATCGAACCCTCAAGGGCGTAAACAGGTTTCGCGTCGCCGAACTGGTAGCACAGCGTGGTCAGCAGACCGTTGCGCGAGCGCACGATCTCTTCGCCGGTGTTGATCAGCAGGAAATTTCCTGTGCCGTAGGTATTCTTGGCCTCGCCGGTGGACAGGCACACCTGTCCGACCATCGCGGCCTGCTGGTCGCCGAGGATCCCGGTGATCGGGATCTCGCCGTCGGCGGGACCGGTCTCCACGGTGACGCCGTAGGGTTCGGCGCACGACGACGGCTGGATCTGCGGCAGCATCTGACGCGGCACCCCGAAGAAGCCGAGCAGTTCGTCGTCCCAGTCGAGCGTCTCGAGGTTCATCAGCATGGTGCGGCTGGCGTTGGTGACGTCGGTGACGTGTACGCCGCCCCGGTGCCCGCCGGTGAGGTTCCACAGCACCCAGGTGTCGGTGGTGCCGAACAGCGCGTCACCTTTCTCGGCGTCGGCGCGCAACCCGTCGACGTTCTCGAGCAGCCACTGCAGCTTCCCGCCGGAGAAGTAGGTGGCCGGCGGCAGGCCGGCCTTTTCGCGGATCACGTCGCCGCGGCCGTCGCGATCCAGTGCTGAGGCGATCCGGTCGGTGCGGGTGTCCTGCCAGACGATCGCGTTGTGGTACGGCCGCCCGGTGTGCCGGTTCCAGACCAGCGACGTCTCGCGCTGGTTGGTGATGCCGAGTGCGGCGAGGTCGCCGGTGGACAGGTTGGTGTTGTTCAGCGCCGAGGCCAGCACCGCGCCGGTGCGCTCCCAGATCTCCACCGGGTTGTGCTCGACCCAGCCGGCCTTGGGCAGGATCTGCTCGTGTTCGAGCTGGTGGCGGCCCACTTCGGCGCCGTCGTGGTCGAAGATCATGCACCGCGTGCTGGTGGTGCCCTGGTCGATTGCAGCGACGAAGTCGGCCATTCGTCCATCATGGACCACGTGCCCGCAGACACGACCGACATCGACGCGATGCCGCGCGGCGGCCCCGACGCCTCACCACTGGACCGCCTGTTGCACACCGATCGCCAGGAGTACCTCGACCGACCCGACGTGGATCCCCGCGTCCGGCGCAGCGTGATCCGGGCGCTGGACTGGACGGGCGAGGTGTTCGGAAACCACGAGAGGTTCGCGAAGATCGCGCTCGACGAGGTCGCCGACGTCCCCGACCCGCGGATCCTCGAGCTCGGCGCGGGCCACGGAGCGTTGTCCCGAAAGCTGCTCGACTGGCATCCGACAGCGCGGCTGACCGTCACCGACGTCGACGCCGGGTCGGTGGCGACGCTGGCCGCCGGCGAGCTCGGCACGGAACGCCGGGTGACGGTCCGGCAGCTGGATGCGACCGCGATCGACGCTCCCGACGGCGCCTTCGATCTGGCGGTGTTCGCGCTGTCGCTGCACCACCTGGAACCCGCGGCGGCAGCGCGGGTGATCGCCGAGGGCACACGGGTGGCCGACGTGCTGCTGGTGATCGACCTGCCGCGGCCGCCGGCGCCGCTGCACCTGCTGCGGCTGGCGTCGATGCTGCCGTGGGCTCCGCTGGTGCCGTTCGTGCACGACGGGGTGATCAGCTCGCTGCGTGCCTACAGTCCGTCGGCGCTGCGGGCTATGGCCGCCCACGCGGGTCCCGGTATCGACGTCGAGTTGCGCGGTGGGTGTCTGGGTCCCCAGATCATGGTCGCCCGACGGATAGGCTCGTGACGTGGGCGAGGAGCTGAAGCAGAACCAGTTCACCCGCGAGCAGCGGCGCGAGTACCGCCGCAAGGTGCAGTTGTGCCTCGACGTCTTCGAGACGATGCTCGCCCAGTCCAGCTTCGATTTCGAGAAGCCGCTGACCGGTATGGAGATCGAGTGCAACCTCGTCGACTCCCGGTACCAGCCGGCGATGAGCAACGCCGAGGTGCTGGCCTCGATCGCCGACCCCGCCTACCAGACCGAGTTGGGCGCCTACAACATCGAGTTCAACGTGCCGCCCCGGCGGCTGCCGGGGCGCTCGGCGCTCGATCTCGAGGACGAGGTGCGGGCCAGCCTGAACGCCGCGGAGGACAAGGCCAACCTCAGCGACGCGCACATCGTGATGGTCGGGATCCTGCCGACGCTGATGCCGCAGCATCTGTCGGGGCACTGGATGAGCGAGTCCACGCGGTATCAGGCGCTCAACGACTCGATCTTCACCGCGCGCGGCGAGGACATCATGATCGACATCGCCGGCCCGGAACGACTCAGCCTGCAGGCTGCCACCATCGCACCCGAATCCGCCTGCACCAGTATGCAATTGCATCTGCAGGTGTCGCCCGCCGATTTCGCGGCCAACTGGAACGCCGCGCAGGTGCTGGCCGGTCCGCAGCTGGCGCTGGGCGCCAATTCGCCGTACTTCTTCGGGCACCACCTGTGGGCCGAGACGCGGATCGAGCTGTTCGCCCAGGCCACCGACACCCGCCCCGATGAACTCAAGACCCAGGGGGTGCGGCCGCGAGTGTGGTTCGGGGAGCGGTGGATCACGTCGATCTTCGACCTGTTCGAGGAGAACGTGCGCTACTTCCCGTCGCTGCTGCCCGAGCTCTCCGACGAGGATCCGGTGGCCGAGCTGGCGGCCGGGCGCACGCCGCGGCTGCCGGAACTGCGGCTGCACAACGGCACCGTCTACCGGTGGAACCGGCCGGTGTACGACATCGTCGACGGCCGTCCGCACCTGCGGGTGGAGAACCGGGTGCTGCCCGCGGGCCCCACCGTGGTGGACATGATGGCGAACGCCGCGTTCTACTACGGCATGCTGCGCACGCTGTCCGAGGAGGACCGGCCGGTGTGGACGCAGATGAGTTTCGCTGCCGCGGAACAGAATTTCCGGCACGCCGCACAGTTCGGGATGGACTGCCGCCTGTACTGGCCCGGCTTGGGCGAGGTGACGCCCGACGAGTTGGTGCTGCGGCGGCTGCTGCCGATGGCCGACGAAGGGCTGCGCCGCTGGGAGGTTTCCGCCGAGGTGCGCGACCGGTACCTGGGCGTGATCGAGGGCCGCGCCAAGACCGGCCGCAACGGCGCGGTCTGGCAGGCCGCGACCGTCGATGCCCTGCAGGCCCGCGGCGCCAGCCGGCCCGACGCGCTGGCCGAGATGCTGCGCCTGTACTGCGAGCACATGCACAGCAACGAGCCGGTGCACACCTGGGAGCTGCCGGGTCAGGCCTGAATCGCGTCGAGTGCCGCGCGCTGTCGCCGGCGCACGTCCCGGCGCTTGCCTTCGACGCGGCGCCGACCCCGCCACGTCGGCAGGGATGCGACCAGTTCGGGATCGAATCCGGCGTCAATCGCCTTGGCGCTGTGCCGGACAACCCAGCTTCGCTCCTGGCGGAGCAGCAAGACGGTGGCGGTCAGCAGCAGGGTCAGGTTGAACGCCACCTTCGCGATCGTGGCATCCAGCGGCGAGTTCCAGACGAAATGCATCAGCGGGCCGGCCGTCAGCAACGCCACCGCGGTGCCGATCCGCCGCCCGCGGCTCCACCCGTCCGGGTTGCTGAACGTCGGCAGCAGCAGGAGCAGCCCCGCGGTGGTCAGTGCGGTGAAGGCCCAGTGCGACGGGATCGAGGTGACGATGCGCCCCAGGGTCTGCATCGAGGCCCCGGCGAGATCGGAGTCGAGGCTGCTCAGCGCCCCCATCGTGGTGTAGGTCAGATCTTCGGTGATGTCGAAACCGAAGCCGACGAACATGCCGACGAGCAGAGCGTGACTGACCCGCGTGCACACTGCGGCGCACAGCACGAGGATCACCGCTGCGCAGCTGAGTTTGGCGGCTTCTTCGATCAGCGGCGCGGTCAGCGCGTCCGCCCACCGGGACAGGGTGACAGGGTCGATCACTGTGGCCCACACCCGTTCGAGGGACTTGTTACCGGTGATGGCCAGTGCCGGTGCCATCGTCGCGCCCAGCGCGGTGGCGGCAGCGAGCATCTGCGGGTAGCGCACCGCGGCCCGGAAGGGGTCGAAGCGGGTCATCACCCAGACCAGGAAGACCATGAACGCGACCCAGATCGGAGCGAGAGCGAAGTGCGCCTGCCGGGTCTCGACGAACGCGCCACCGGATCCGCTGACGAGGTCGGCGGCGCCGATCAGGACGGCGCCCAGCCAGACCCAGAACACCGCGGACTCCGGCCGGTACACCACTTCCGGGCGCATCGGCAGCGTGGCGGTCACTGCTCGGCCCGTCCGATCGCCACCAGGACGTCCTGCAACGGGAGCGCGGGATCGTCGACGTCACCGAGGGTCTGCGCCAGCACCACGACCTCGCCGTCGGCGAGGGTTGCGCACGCCCCGGACCGGCCGACCGCGGTGACCACGCAGGTCTGGCCGGTGAGTCGGCCGTCGCCGGACTGCGCCGGCCCACCGTCGTATGCGGCCCACAGCCCGCGTCGCCGGTCCATCTGGAGCAGTCGCTCCCCGACCGCCACCGCGTTGCGACCGTCGAGGTCGTGAGCCTCGACCCGCACCACCGCGTCACCCGACCGCCACACCACCCCGCCGGCCACCGGTTCGACCTCCCAGCCGTCCGGCGGGGTAGCAGTGACAACCCGTCCGGAATCCGTTGCCAATTGGGCTGATTCACCGGCCGGGAGGGTCGGGGCGGAATCCGGATCGGGTTCGAACAGCCCCGGGAGCACGAGAACAGCGAGCATCCCCAAGACCAGGGCCGCGGCCGGACGCTTCTCGATGAGCCGCCGGCGCCCGACGGCAGCCTGCTCAGTGGTCGACATGGATCACGGCCCGTCCCCCTGCGAGTTCGCTTGTCGTCAAGCGGGAGATTAACAGGCAGAGGCCGACTGGCATCCGAGTTTGCTGTGATCGGCGCGCGCTAGGTTGGTCCCATGACCGAGGTGATGGACTGGGACGACGCATATCGCGGCGAGGGCCACTTCGACGGACCGCCGCCGTGGAACATCGGGGAACCCCAGCCAGAGCTCGCCGCGCTGTGGCGGGCCGGGAAGTTCCGCAGTGAGGTGCTCGACGCCGGCTGCGGCCACGCGGAGTTGTCGCTGGCGCTGGCCGCCGACGGCTACACCGTCACCGGGGTGGACATCAGTTCCACCGCGGTCGCCGCGGCCACCGCCGCGGCCGCCGAGCGCGGCCTGTCCGAGCGGGCGACGTTCGTCGCGGCGGACATCACCGACCTGACCGGGTTCGACGGCCGGTTCTCCACCGTGGTGGACAGCACGCTGTTCCACTCCCTGCCTGTGGAGGCCCGGGACTCCTACCTGCGGTCCGTCCACCGCGCGGCCGCACCCGGCGCCGGGTACTTCGTGCTGGTGTTCGCCAAGGGCGCTTTCCCCGAGGAGATGCTGCCCGGCCCCAACGAGGTGTCGGAAATCGAACTGCGCGAGGCGGTTTCGCCGTACTTCGTCATCGACGACATCCGGCCCGCACTCATCTACTCGAACGTGGTCACGCCGACGGGTTCGTCGGCGCCGCCGCTGGACGTGCTCGACGACAGCGGTCGCATGCGGCTACAGGCGTTCCTGCTCTCGGCGCACAAGCAGTCGTGACGCACCCTTGACCGCGCTCTCCCGCGCTGCTTCAATCTGAACAACGTTCGAATCTGAACAGTGTTCGAGAGGACAGCCGTGGTCCGACCGCGACGCGTGACATCGGTGCTGCCGTACGGCGCGCTGGACCGCGCGCATCTGGTCGGGCACCTCCTGCAGTTGGCTCGGCGCGTCGGCGTGGACAACGTCACGATGCGTGCGCTGGCCACCGCGGCCGGTACCTCGCCGTCGTCGGTGTACTACCACGTCAAAGACAAGTCCGCGCTGATGGACCTGCTCGCCGAGTCCGTCCTGCAGAGCATCGACGTGCCGACCGGTGGCGACTGGACCGAGCGCATCGTCGCGCTGCACACCAACGCCTGGCACGCGATGATCGACATGCCGGGCATCGCCGCGCTGCTCCAGCAGCGCCCGCTGACCGGCTCGGCGCACGTGATGGATCACACCGCCAAGTCGATCCTCGCCGAATCCGGCTGGCCACCCGGCAAAGTCGACGACGCGCACGTCGTGCTCTACATCCATCTGCTGGGTTCGGTGCAGCTGCAACACCACCTCGGCCCGGCCGGTCTGGCGTCTGCTGCCGACGCCCGGGAGCAGTTCCAGCGCGGCCTGCAGGTGATTCTGAGGGGCCTGCTGCACAGCTGAGGGCGCCACCACCGCCGAGGACACAAAGGAGTGCACCGATGGCCCACCCGCTACATTCGCCGGCGTTCTACGCGGGTGACCCCTATCCCGCCTACCGCGAGCTGCGCGAGACCGATCCGGTGTGCTGGAACGCCGAGCACGGATTCTGGGCATTGCTCAAATACGAAGACATCCGCTACGTCTCGACCCACCCGCTGTTGTTCTCCTCGGCTCGGGGCATCACGGTGCCCGACCCGTCCATCGAGACGCCGGCCCTGGAGGGCAACCTGATCTTCACCGACCCGCCACGGCACCGGCAGCTGCGCAAGCTCATCAACTCCGGGTTCACCCGCCGCCAGGTCGCACTGCTCGAACCGAAGTTGCGCGGGTTCGCGCGCGCTGCGCTGGACTCGATCGGCCCGTCAGGGCGCGTCGAGTTCGCCGAGCAGATCGCCGCCCCGCTCCCGACGCGCATGATCGCGGAGTTGATCGGCGCGCCCGACAGCGACTGGGAGCAGTTCCGGCAATGGTCGGACGCCGCCGTCGGTCTCGACGACCCCGACGTGGAGATGGACACGTTCGTGGCGATGGGCGAGCTGTACGCCTACTTCGAGGAGTTGATCGCACCTCGGCGCAACGGATCGGTCTCCGACACCGACGACCTGCTGTCGGTGTTGGTCAACGCCGAGGTCGACGGAATCCGGCTCACCGACGCCGATCTGCTGCAGTTCTGCTTCCTGCTACTGGTGGCCGGCAACGAGACCACCCGCAACCTGATCGCGCTGGGCACCCTGGCACTGATCCAGCATCCCGAGCAGTTGCGCCTGCTGCGCGAGTATCCGGAGTTGATGCCCTGCGCCATCGAGGAGTTGCTGCGTTTCACCTCGCCGGTGGCCAACATGTCGCGGTGCGCCACCGCCGACGTCGAGATCCGCGGCCGGCGAATCGAAGAGGGCCAGTTCGTGACCATGCTCTACGGGTCGGCCAACCGCGATTCCGAGATCTTCGGCCCCACTGCCGAGATGCTCGACATCACCCGAAACCCGAACCCGCACCTGACCTTCGGGTGCGGTGAGCATTCGTGCCTCGGCGCGCAGCTGGCCCGCCTGGAGGCCCAGGTGCTGTTCGAGGAACTGCTGGCCCGCTTCGACCACATCGAGCTCGACGGCGCCGTCACGAGAATGCAGGCGACCATGGTGCCGGGAGTCAAGCAGATGCCGGTTCGGGTGACCCCCGCGACGATCCCGGTGTGACGCTGCGGCTCAGGCGCTGTGGATGGAGCGCTGCACCGCCACCACCGCGGAGCGACTGGTCGCGGTGAGCCGGATCCGGTCGGCGCGGAACAGGTCGTAGGCGTACTCGAACGGGCGCTCGGCGTCGTCGCGCGCCACCCGGGTGATGGCAACCAGGGGTTTGCGTTGCGCGACACCGAGCCATTCCGCTTCGCGGGGGCTGGCGCTGACCACCTCGATCGTCTCGGTCATGGTGGCCGGTGTCAGCCCGTAGCGCACCCGCAGGAGCTCGTAGAGGGAACCGCCCAGCGGCTGTTCCAGGAGGTCGGCCATCCGGTCGGCGACGAAGCACGCCGAATCGAGTGACAGGGGCACCCCGTCGGCGTAGCGCAGCCGCCGCACAGTGAAAACCTCGGCGCCTTCGGCGATCTCGAGCGCTTGGGCCTCGATGCCGGTCGCGGGCCGGCGGTCGGTGGCCAGCACCCGGGTGGTGCTGGTGTGCCCGCTGCTCTGCAACCGCGCCGGCAGGCCCACCAACTCTGCGGCGTTGCGTTCGACGACGTCGGCGCGCACGAAGGTGCCGCCACCCCGTCCGGTGCGCCGTTCGAGCACGCCGGCCTGGCTCAGCGGCAGCAGCGCGCTGCGCAGCGTCGCGCGCGACACCGCGAACGCCTCGGCCATCTCGCGTTCGGTACCGAGCCGCGAGCCCGGCCGGAGCTCGCCCTGCGCCAGCATGGACAGGATGCGCCGGCGGACGTCCTCGGCGACGGGTCCGCCGCTGGATTCCTCCACGCTCAGCCTCCGACTGCCTCGAGCGACTCGGGCAACACCTGCCCACCGTCGACCGCGATGGCCTGGCCGGTGAGGTATCCCGCCTCCCGGGACGCGAGGAACGCCGCCAGATACCCGATGTCCTCGGGTTCGCCGAGCGCGCCCATCGGGATCGACCGGGCCATGCCGTTGATGTACTCCTCGCCCATCTCGACCATGCCCTCGCTCATGATGTTGCCCGGTAGGACGGCGTTGACGGTGACCTTGTGCTTGGCGAGTTCGATTGCGGCCGTGCGCATGAAGCCCAGCTGCGCGGCTTTGGTCGCGCCGTAGTGCGACCAGCCGGGGAACCCGGTGATCGGCCCGGTGATCGACGACGTGAGGATCACCCGTCCGCTGCCCGAGGCGATCAGGGCGTCCAGACACGCCTGCACGGAGAAGAAGGTGCCGTTGACGTTGACGGCGAAGATCTCGTTGAGCTGTTCGGGGGTCATCGTCGCCAGCGGCGCATCGGGGAAGATCCCGGCGTTGGCGCACAACACGTCCAGCCCGCCGAAGGCGTCGACCACGGTGGCGGCCATCGCGTCGCACGCCGCGCGGTCGCTGACGTCTGCGACCACCCCGAGCACCTTGCCCGGACCGAGGCCGTCGAGCGCGGCAACACAGGCGTCGATGTCGCCGGCCGACCGGGCCGCGATCGCGACGTCGGCTCCGGCGCGGACGAACACCGAGGCGATCCCGCGACCGATGCCCTTGCTGCCGCCGGTCACCAGGACGGTGCGGTGCTGCAGATCGAACATGACTCTCCTATCGGGTCGGTGCGCAGACGGCGTCGCGCAGCCAGGTCGGGTCCTGCAGGTAACGCTGTGCCAGCGCCGCGGTGCCGCGGGCGTAGTCGGCGCCGACGGCGATGGCCGCATCGGCGTCGGCGTGCGAGGCGATCCATGCGGTCAGCTGAATCCGGCGCAACATCACGAAGGTCGGTATCAGTTCCAGGTGCGCCTGGGGCAGCTCCCGCACGCGGCGATAGCCGCTCAGCCACTCGGCGATGATCTCGGGGACCCCGGGACTGTCTTCGATCCACGACAGCACCGAGCTCAAATCGACCAGGTGCCAGGACCATCCGCAGTCGTCGAAATCGATCACGGTGATGCCGCCGTCACCGGAAGGGTCGACCATCAGGTTGGCCAGCCGCAGGTCGGCGTGCACCAGCCCGAATCGGTCCGGTGCCGTGCCGAACTCGGTCAGCCGGTCGCCGATCTCCGCGGCCGCCACGTCGATCACGGCACGGTCCGCGGCGGTCAGCGCCGGCGCGGCGCGCCAGTCGCCCCAGCGGGCCTGTGTGCCCAGGATCGCGTCGAGGTCCCAGCGGAAGCGGGTGAACCCCGCTGGGCGGCACCACTGTCGGCTGTGCTCGTGCATGAGTGCGGTGATCTCGCCCAGCTCGGCGAAGCCCACGGCGGTCGGCGCGTCCTCGGCGGTGCAGCCGGGAATGAAGCTGACCGCGTCGACGTGAAGTTCCCGGTCGCCGACGCGCGCCTCCACGACCTGGCTGCCATCGCGGGCCGGGATGAGTTGCGGTGTGCGGAGGCGGGTTTCGTCGCGCAGAGCGGCCATCCAGTCCAGTTCGGAGCGGATGCCGTCGAGACTGTGATACCCCGGCCGGTGGACGCGCAGCACCAGCGGCTCGTCTTCGCCGTCCGCTCCTTTTGCCAGATAAGTGGCGTTCTCGGAGAGGCTGAGCAGCCGCAGCGGGGTGTCGGGAGCGCGGCCGTAGAGGTGCAGCGCGGACCGGGCGAACAGTTCGTGGTCGGCAGGCAGTCCGGGCATGCTCGTAGTGTGTGCCAAAAGGCGCACCGCGGCAGACCAAAAAGAAGGGTTTTACCGAGCCGTAGCACAACGGGTCGGCGCGAAACACAAACGTAACGAAATACCTTCTGTACTGGGCTTTTCTGAGTTGCCGACAGGTACCGGGCGGAGTAGAAATAGCGCTCGTCGCACCACATCGGCGTCGTCGACAGCGCTTGGCCAGACCAAATCTCGGCCGCGATTCCCCACACTTTTTGGGACAGATTAGGAACCCATCATGAGCGACATCATCGATCCACCGGCTTCCACCCGGCCGCCCTCCGGCGGCATCCAGCGCCTCAAGCCCAACGCCGTCGGCCTCGTCGGCGTGCTGTTCATGGCCGTCGCCACCGCCGCGCCGATCACCGCGATGGTCGGCAACGTGCCGATCGCGGTCGGCTTCGGCAACGGCGCCTACGCCCCCGCCGGCTACTTCGTCGCGACGATCGTGCTGACCCTGTTCGCCATCGGCTATGCCGCGATGAGCAAGCACATCACCTCCACCGGCGCGTTCTACGGCTACATCTCCCACGGGCTGGGGCGGGTGGTCGGGCTGGGCGCCGGATTCCTGACGGCGTTGGCGTACATGGTCTTCGAAGCCTCGCTGATCGGCATCTTCTCGTTCTTCGGCACCGATCTGTTCAACTCGTTCTTCGGTCTCGACGTGCCCTGGATCGTCTTCGCGGTGGTGATGCTCGGCGTGAACGCCGTGCTCACCTACTTCGACATCAACCTGGCCGCCAAGGTTCTCGGGGTGTTCCTGATCACCGAGATCATCATGCTGGCCATGATGGCGGTCTCGGTGGTCGTCTCCGGCGGCGGACCGCAGGGGTGGGCGCTGAGCTCGCTGAACCCGGTCAACGGTTTCCAGAGCCTCTCCGGCGAGGTGGCCGGCGTCGACGGCTCCATGATCACTGTGGCCGGGTCGGCGGGTGTGGGCCTGTTCTTCGCGTTCTGGTCCTGGGTGGGCTTCGAGTCCAGCGCCATGTACGGCGAGGAGTCCCGTAACCCCAAGAAGATCATCCCGATCGCGGTGATCAGCTCGGTCGTCGGCATCGGGACCTTCTACGTGCTGATCTCGTGGCTGGCCATCGTCGGCACCGGACCGCAGAACGCCATTGCACTGGCGCAGGATTCGGCCACGGCGGGCAACATCTTCTTCGGCCCCGTGCACGAGCACATCGGTCAGTGGGCCGTCGACATGTTCAAGATCCTGCTGATGTCGGGGTCGTTCGCGTGCGGCATGGCGTTCCACAACTGCGCCGCCCGCTACCTGTACGCGATCGGCCGGGAGAACGTCATCCCGGGGATGCGCCGCACCATCGGCGCCACCCACCCGGTGCACGGCTCCCCGTACATCGCCGGTTTCGTGCAGACCGGCTTCGCCGCAGCGGTGGTGCTGTTCTTCGACCTGACCGGGCGCGACCCCTACACCGGTCTCTACGGGCTGATGGCGCTGCTGGGCACCACGGCCATCATGATCGTGCAGGCGCTGGCGGCGTTCTCGGTGATCTCGTACTTCCACGTCCAGAAACGGCATCCGGAGACGGCACACTGGTTCAAGACGTTCCTGGCGCCGCTGCTCGGCGGCCTCGGGATGTCGTACGTGATCTACCTGCTGGCGATCAACGCGTCGTTCGCCGCCGGAGATGCCGCATCGGACTGGGTCTTCGCGGCGATCCCCGTCATCGTCGGTGGGGTGGGTATCGGCGGCCTGCTGTGGGCACTGTTCCTGAAGTTCAAGGACCCGCAGCGCTACTCCGATCTGGGCCGTACGGTCCTCGAAGAGGCGCACGAACGGTGAGGAGTCGGGTACGGGCCCGGTCGTCGTAGCGAGTCGTCGTAGCGAAAGGAATTGCAGCATGGCCTTCTCCAACATCATGGATTCCAACAGCTACGCCGGGAGCACGGCCACCGATCCCGGCATCGAGCGCCAGATCGAGGCCCGTACCCGTCTGCTGGGGCCGGCGTACCGGCTGTTCTACGAACGGCCCGTGCACCTGGTCCGCGGTCGCGGCAGCCACATGTTCGA
This sequence comes from Mycolicibacterium vaccae, assembly GCA_050205485.1. Lineage (GTDB taxonomy): Bacteria > Actinomycetota > Actinomycetes > Mycobacteriales > Mycobacteriaceae > Mycobacterium > Mycobacterium vaccae_A. The sequence continues at coordinate 30,133 of JBNMQW010000013.1, forward strand.
CGCGGAAGGCCATCGCTATCTCGACGCCTACAACAACGTCGTCAGCGTCGGGCACTGTCATCCGCACGTGGTGGCGGCCATCACGCGGCAAGCCGAGACACTCAACACCCACACGCGGTATCTGCACGAGAGCATCGTGGAGTACTCCCAGCGACTGCTCGCCACTCTCGGTATGGACCAGGTCATGTACGCGTGCACCGGTTCCGAAGCCAACGATCTGGCACTGCGGGTGGCGCAGCGGTACACCGGCGCGCGCGGCGTCATCGTGACCCGCGACGCCTACCACGGCAACACCGCCGCGGTCAGCGAGATCTCGCCGTCACTGGGCGGCGCCGCGACCGTGGGACAGCACGTCCGCACGGTGCCCGCACCCGACAGCTACCGCGCCGGGAGTGGCTCCGAGGCGGCGGCCCGGTTCACCGCCGACGTGCAGGTGGCGATCGACGACCTGCAGGCCGCCGGGCTCGGGGTGAGTGCGCTGGTCGCCGACACCATCTTCTCCTCCGACGGCATCTACCCGGACCCGTCGGTGCTGGCGCCGGCGGTCGACGCGGTGCGTGCGGCGGGCGGCGTCTTTCTCGCCGACGAGGTGCAGCCGGGCTTCGGCCGTACCGGCGAGGCGATGTGGGGGGTCACCCGCCACGGGGTCACCCCGGATCTGGTGACCATGGGCAAGCCGATGGCCAACGGTCAGCCGGTCGCCGCGATGGCGGCCAGCCGCGAGATACTCGAGCCGTTCGCCCGGGAGGTGCCGTACTTCAACACTTTCGGCGGCAACCCGGTGTCGATGGCCGCGGCGGCCGCGGTGCTCGACGTCATCGAGAACGAGAACCTGATGGCCAACGCGGCGCAGGTCGGCACGGCGCTGCGCGACGAACTGGCGCGACTCGGTGCGGACCACCCGGCCATCGGCGAGGTGCGCGGTACCGGCCTCTACATCGGCGTGGAGGTGGTGCGCGATCGGCAGACCCGGGAACCGGACCGGGCCGCGGCACGCGAGCTGGTCAACGCGATGCGGGACCGGCGCGTGCTGATCTCGGTGTGCGGCACCGACGGGCACATCCTGAAAGTGCGTCCGCCGCTGGTGTTCTCGATGTCGGACGTGGACTGGTTCTGCACCGAGTTCGCCGAGGTGCTGCGCACCTCGGCTTGACGCTCAGCGGGTGACGATGTCCAGCGCCGCGACCAGTGCCGTCAGGTCGGCCTCGGTGACGTCCACGTGCGGGGAGACCCGCAGCGCCGGCCGGGTCATCTCGCGGGGTGCGCGCTCGACCCCCAGGTAGGTCGTCACGATCGAATGCTCGGCGATCAGGCGAGCGCGCACCTTCATCGGGTCCACCCCTTCGGGCGGGTACACGGTGGTGATGGCGCTCGGTTCGTCGCCCGGTTCACAGACCCGCCACCCCGGCACGTCGGCGAGTGCGGCCCGCGTCATGGCGCCGACCTGCCGGAGCCGCGCCTGGACCGCGGCGGGCCCGAACGCCATCAACTCGCCCAGCGCCACGCAGAGGCCCACGTGCAAGCCGACGTTCGTCTCGCCGTGTCGCAGCCGGAGCTGCTCGGTCTCGGGCAGCAGGCCTGGTCGGGTGGCCAGCACCCCGACACCGCGCGGGCCGGCCGTCCACTTGCGCGAGGACGTGAACAGGGCGTCGGCGCCGATCCCCGAGCAGTCCAGATGACCGAAACCCTGTGCAGCGTCGACGAACAACGGGATTCCGAGCCCACGGCACGTGACGGCGATGTCGCGGACCGGCTGCACGGTGCCGCGGTGGCTGCCCAGCATCGTCAAGTGCACCAGTGCCGGCGGGTCGGCGGCCAGCTCGCGGGCGGCGGCGTCGGGGTCCAGCCGTCCGGCGGCGTCGACGGGCAGCATGTCGGTCGCGAATCCATGCCGGTCCATGATGGCCAGGTTGGGGCCGAATTCTCCTGGCAGACAGGCCAGCCGCCGTTCCCCGGGCCAGGAACTCAGCAGGGTGTCGAGGGCGTGGCTGGAGCCGGTGGTGAAGAACACCTCGGCGTCCATCATGGTGGTCAGCGCCTGCACCGCGGCGCGGCCGGCGGCCAGCGCGGGCACCGCGGCTTCGGCGGCGACGTACCCGCCCACCTCGGCCTCGTGGCGGGCATGGCGGGCCGCGGCATCGATGGCCGCGAAGCCCTGGCGGGAGCAGGCCGCGTTGTCGAGGTGCACTCCGGCCACCGGCGGGCGTGCGGCCCGCCACCGTTCGGCGAGGCTCATTTCACCGACATCATTTCACCGACAGGGACAACGCGAAGTCGCCGGCCGGGTCGGTCCACCAGTGGGTGCGGCGCAGCCCGGCCGCCGCCAGTTCGGCGTCCACCCCGGACTGCCGGAACTTGCACGACACCTCGGTGAGCACCTCCTCCCCCGCGCCGAACTCGACGTCGAGGCGCAGGTCGGCGATGTGCACCCGTTGCGCCCGAACGGATCTCAGGCGCATCTCGATGCGCTCCTCGTCGGTGTTCCATCGGGCGACGTGCTCGAAGGCGTCGAGGTCGAAGTCCGCGCCCAGTTGCCGGTTGATCACCGTGAGCACGTTGCGGTTGAACCGCGCGGTCACCCCGGCGCTGTCGTCGTAGGCCCGCACCAGCCGGTCGGTGTCCTTGACCAGGTCGGTGCCCAGCAGGAACGCGTCGCCCGGTGCCATCAGGTCGGCCACCGCCGCCAGGAACGCGGCGCGCGGAGCGGCGGTCAGGTTGCCGATGGTGGAGCCGAGGAACGCGATCAGCCGGCGGCCCTGGGCGGGGATCTCACCGAGGTGCTGTTCGAAATCGCCGCACACGGCGGTGATCTCGATGCCCGGGTATTCCGCGCCGATAGCGGCCGCCGCGGACCGCAGGATGCTCGCGTCGACGTCGAACGGGACGAAGCGCCGCAACGAGCCGGTATCGCGGAGTGCGTCGAGCAGCATCCGGGTCTTCTCCGAGGTGCCGCTGCCCAGCTCGACGAGCGTATCGGCTGCGCACGCGGCGGCGATGTCGCCGGCATGCGTGCGCAGGATCTGCGCTTCGGCCCGCGTGGGATAGTACTCCGGCAGCCGGGTGATCTGGTCGAACAGGTCGCTGCCGACCTCATCGTAGAACCACTTGGGCGGCAATGACTTCGGTGTGGCGGTCAGGCCGTCGCGCACGTCGCGGCGCAGCGCCACCGCGGCGGCGTCGGCGGCCAGGTGGTTGGTGAGCGACATGGAGTCCGAAACCATCACAGTCCTTTCAGCGGCGTCATCGTCACTTCGGTACCGACGACATCGACGCGGTGGCGGTCGGGGATCTCCTGCCACGCCGGGTCGTCGTCGTAGGGTTCGCTGGCCAGGACCACCCCGTCCGCGCGGCGCAGCACCGACAGGGTGTCACCCCAGGTGGTGGCGATGAGCCGAGAGCCGTTGCCGGCCAGGATGTTCAGGCGGGCGTTGGGGTCGTCCGCGGCGACACCGGCGATTGTGTCGCCCAGCGCGTCGAGACCGCGCTCGAAGATCAGCGCGGCCAGCAGCGCACTGTCGTTGGTGGACTCGGCGTGCCGGGACAGGGGCAGCACCGCACGGTCCACCAGCCCGTTGTGCGACAGCAGCCACTGCCCGTCGGTGAACGGTGCCGACGCCGTCGGCTCGATCGGCATCCCGACGCTGGCCGAGCGCACCGCGGCGACCACGCACCGGCTGGCCAGCGCGGGGGCCACCGACGCGAACGACGCGTCAGTCCACAGCGGCGTGGCGCTGCGCCAGCGGCGGGCCACGTCGCCGTCGAAGAACCCGACACCCCAGCCGTCGGCGTTCATCAGTCCGTGCTTCTGCCGGCGTGGCGCGTAGGACTGGACGAGCAGCCCCGACGGCGGCTCGAGCGTCAGCGACGCCACGGACACCGGCTCGCCGAGCCAGCCCAGGTGCCTACACATGGCTGTCCACTCTTCGCGCAAGCGGCTCATCGCCCCAGGCCAGACGCACCCCCGAGAAGATCTGGCGGCGGATCGGGTGGTCCCAGTTGCGGAAGCTGGGCCGCAGGATGTCCGCCGAGACGGCCCAGGACCCGCCGCGCAACACCCGGTAGTCGCCGCTGCCCTCCCCGTGGAAGAACGGCTGCGAGTACCGCTGGTAGACCATCGGGGTGAAGCCCGGCCAGGGGCGCAGCCGCGAGGTCGTCCACTCCCACACGTCGCCCAGCATCTGCTCGGCGCCGTAGGCCGACGCGCCGCGCGGGTAGGCACCCACCGGCGCCGGACGGCGCGCGTGGCCGCCGAGATTGGCCAGCGTCGCATCCGGTTTCGCGGAACCCCACGGGAATCGGCGCCGGGTGCCGGTAGCCGGGTCCCAGGCACACGCCTTCTCCCACTCCTCCTCGGTGGGCAGACGCGCACCGGCCCACGCGGCGTAGGCCTCGGCTTCGAAGAACGTGACGTGCTGGACGGGCTCGTCGGCGGGAATGTCCTCGACGTGGCCGAATCGGGTGCGGCTGCCATCGGGGTTCCAATGCAGGGGCGCGGTCAGCCCCGCCGCCTCGCGGTGCGCCCAGCCTTCGGCCGACCACCAGCGCCGCTGCTGGTAACCGCCGTCGTCGACGAACCGGCGCCACTCTCCGTTGGTGACCGGGACGCGGCCGATCCGGAACGCCGGCACGTCGACGACGTGGGCAGGGCGCTCGTTGTCCAGCGCGAACGGTTCGGTGACCGCGTCCACGCCGAGCACGAACGGGCCGCCCGGCACCAGCACCGACGTCCCGGCGACGTCCGGCCGGCCCGCCGGCAGTGGGTCGCCGCGGTCCAGGAGCGGCGCTCCGAGGCGCAGGCTCAGCGCCTGCAGCATGGTCTCGTCGTGCTGGTTCTCGTGACTGACCACCATGCCGTAGGTGAACAGGTCGGGGTGGTCGTCGGGCAGGGCGTCGAGCGCGTCGAGCGCCTTGCCGCGTACGGTCGCGCAGTAGGTGCGGGCGTCGGTGGGCGGCAGCAGCGGCAGGCCGACGCGCGCGGCCCGCGAGTGCACGAACGCGTCGTAGAGCGAGTCGACCTGCGGTGTCAGCAGACCGGGACGGTTCGGGTCTCCGCCGCGCAGCAGCCAGAACTCCTCCTGCTGCGCGATGTGCGCGAGATCCCACACCAGCGGGCTCATCAGCGGGTCGTACTGGCGGCGCACCTCGTCGTCGTCGAAGGCGACCAGCGCCAGCGTGCGGTCCCGCGCACGGGTGAGTTCGTCGGCGAGTGTCGCGCGTGTCGTCACAGTTCCCCTCGTGCCATTCGGCCGACCACACCGTCGATCCCGTGGGTGGCGGCCTGCTCGGTGAAGTCGTCGGCCGGACAGCGTGCCTGCTCGACCGAACGCTGCAGCAGGTCCATCGATTCCTGCAGTTGCCGGGGTGCCCGCCGCGCAGCGGCTTCGACACATCGTCGCGCGGCGCGGTGCAGTTCCGGGTCGGCGAGGCCGATCTGCGCGGCGCGGTCCCACGCGGCGGCGACCGGTTCGGTGGCCTCGGCGGCGATGTCGGCGGCGGCCGGGTCGTCCAGCAGCACCGTCGTGGTGAATGCCAGCGCGGGCCACAGCGCATCGGGCACGCTGTCGAGATACCGGATCTCGAGGAACCCGCGTGGCCGCACCGGCGGGAACAGCGTCGTCAGGTGGTAGTCGAGGTCGGCGACCGTCGGCCGGCGACCGCCGAGCAGCACCCGCCCGTCGGCCCAGTCCGCGAACGACACTCCGTCGCGCACCGGCTCCGGCTCCGGCGTGTGCACCAGCATCAGCGGGGCTCGCAACGCGTAGTGCGCCCAGTCGGCGGCCGGGTCGTCCCCCGACCCGAGGATGGGGCCGCAGCGCGCGGTGTCCAGCCGGCTCCACACGCGCTGCCGCGAGGACTGCCAGCCGGTGACGTCGCCGTGCAGGGCCGGCGAGTTGGCCGCGATCGCGACCAGCGTGGGACCCAGCGCGTGGGCGAGACGCACCCGCTGGGCCCACTGCGCGCGGGGTCCGGCCTCGAGGTTGACCTGAAGCGACGCGGTCGCGGTCATCATCGCCGCGCCGGCCGCCCCGGTCCCGCTGAGGCGGAAGAACTCCTCCATGGCGCGGTACCGCGCGCCCGGGTTGACGCGCCCCGGCGGACGCAGCGGGTCGGCGCCGAGGAGCACCAGGCCCAGCCCCGCCTCGGCGAACCGGTCGCGAAGCACCGCGCGATCGGCCGCGATCCCGCTGATCGCGGTGACCGGGTCGGGTGCCGGGGGACCCGACAGCTCGACCGCGCCGCCGGGCTCCACGGTGACGATGCTGCCGCCGGGCAGGACGGGCAGGTCGGCGATGACCTCGGTCAGCTGCGCCCAGCTGGGCCGGCGCGACGGGTCGCCGACGTCAAAACAGTGCGCCTCGAGCTCGAGACCCACCCGGCCCACCGGCCCGTCGGTCAGACACCCGTCGACGACATGGGCCATCGCCGCCGCGGCGTCGTCCAAGCGGTGCGACTCGACACCTGCGCAGGTGGTGGTGCGGGCCATGGGGCCGCCCCCTTCCGGGGTCGATCGATGTCGTGGCATCCATCTTGGGTGAACCCACCGACAAGGTCGAAGGCTTTATTCGGTGACCTGGCGATGACGGCTCACTGCCCGAGCGTGTTCTGCATCGCTCCGGCGAGCACGTTGACGGCGGGTCCACCGTTGCCCGACTGACATACTTTCGCTTGTAGCAGCACGTTCTCGCGTTTGCGCGTGGTGTTGAAGCACCGCCGGTCGGTTTTTGCCTCCTGCTTCACCCAATCCGCGTCGGCCGGTCCGGCGGGACCACCGCTGAACGTCCACACCTGGGTGGTGAAGTTGTCCAGGTGCATCGCGGTGGTCTGGCCGGCGCAGCCCGCCGTGCGGTCGACGACCCGGCGGTAGGCACGGTCGGCGGCCTCGTTGGTGGCGAACACCCCGACCGCCTGCTTGACCAGATGGGTCGTGTCGGTGGGCGAGGTCTGGGTGACCGCGCCGTTGAACGCGGCGAGGTCGGGATCGTTGTACACCTCTGGCAGCCCGATGTCGGCCCAGTTGTTGCACACCGGATTGTCGACCCAGAACGCCTGGAACGGCCGCGCGAACGTGGACTCGAAACCCATCCGCGCACCGACGATGTTGCCGACCGAACCCTTGGGCAGCACGGCGTAGTTCACCACGCCGGGCGCCGACGGGACCGCGTTCACCGGGGCGGCGGCCAGCAGCGTCGCGCCGACGCCGATCGTCGCGGCGACGGCGAGTGCTCTGCGCACGTCAGACCTTCGCGCGCAGCATCACGTCGATGTTGCCGCGCGTGGCCTTCGAGTACGGGCAGACGTCGTGCGCCTTGGCCATCAGGTCGTCGGCGACCCCCTGCTCGAGGCCGGGCAGGTAGCCGATCAGCTCGACGGTCAGCCCGAACCCGCCGTCGTCGCTGTCCTTGCCGAAGCCGACCTTGGCGGTGATGCCGCTGGCGTCGTCCAGGCTGACCTTCTCGTTCTTCGCGACCAGGCGCAGCGCGCCCAGGAAACACCCGGAGTAACCGGCGGAGAACAGCAGTTCGGGATTGACCCCTTCGCCGCTGCCGCCCATCTCCTTGGGCGGGCGGGTGTCGAGGTCGATCTTGCCGTCGATGGACTTCACGTGTCCGTCGCGGCCTCCGCCGGTGGCGGTGGATTCTGCGGTGTAGACGACGTCGATGCTCATCTACCCGATAATGCCAGCCGGATCGGGTCCGCAGGGCTATCCACCGCGCACACCTTCTTCCACCTTCTTGCCGAGGTCGGGGTCGACGTTGCGCCAGTACTCGAACACCCGGGAGAGCACCGGCTCCCGCACGCCCTTCGACACATGGCCGATGATGTTGTGCGCCAACCGGTCCCGAGCCTCGTCGTCGAGCACCTCCCGGACCATCGTGCCGGCCTGGCCCCAGTCGTCGTCCTCGGCGCGCAGCGCGTAGGCGGTGCGGACCATGTCCCCGTCGGATGCCCAGTGCACCTCCGAGGCCCGGCGCGGATCGGCTTCCGGACCGCCCATCGAGTTGGGCGCGTACACCGGGTCGCTGACGTTGCGGATGCGCATCGCGCCGTCCTTGCTGTACGCGCGGACCTCGGTGTGCGGTTCGTTGACCGGGATCTGCTTGTAGTTCACCCCCAGCCGGGCCCGGTGGGCGTCGGCGTAGGAGAAACCGCGCGCCAGCAGCATCTTGTCCGGACTCAGACCGGTGCCGGGCACGATGTTGTTGGGCTCGAAGGCGGCCTGCTCGATCTGCGCGTGGTAGTCGACGACGTTGCGGTTCAGCGTCATTTTGCCGACCTCGTGCAGCGGGTAGTCGCCGTGCGGCCACACCTTGGTCAGGTCGAACGGGTTGAACCGGTAGGTCTTCGCGTCCTCGAACGGCATGATCTGCACGTGCAGCGTCCAGCTCGGGAAGTTGCCGTCCTCGATCGAGGTGAACAGGTCGCGCTGGTGGTAGTCGGCGTCCTCCCCGGCCAGCCGGTCGGCGTCCTCCTGGGTCAGGAAGTCGATGCCCTGGTCGGTCTTGAAGTGGTACTTCACCCAGAACATCTCACCGGCGGCGTTGAGCCAGCTGTAGGTGTGACTGGAGTAGCCGTTCATGTGGCGCCACGTCTTGGGGATGCCGCGGTCGCCCATCAGCCAGGTGACCTGGTGCGCCGACTCCGGGGACAGCGTCCAGAAGTCCCACTGCATGTGGTGGTCTCGAAGGTTGTTCGCGGACAAGCGCTTCTGGCTTCGGATGAAGTTCTGGAACTTCATCGGGTCGCGGACGAAGAACACCGGGGTGTTGTTGCCGACCATGTCGAAGTTGCCTTCGGAGGTGTAGAACTTCAGCGCGAAACCGCGCGGGTCGCGCCAGGTGTCCGGGCTGCCCCGCTCGCCCGCCACGGTGGAGAACCGCGCGACCATCTCCGTCGTTGCCCCGGGCTGCAGGAACGCCGCCTTGGTATAGGCGGACACGTCCTGGGTCACCGCGAACTGCCCGAACGCGCCGCCGCCCTTGGCGTGCGGCTGGCGTTCCGGGATGCGCTCGCGGTTGAAGTTGGCCATCTGCTCGAGCAGGTAGTGGTCCTGCAGCAGGATGGGTCCGTCGGACCCGACGGTCAGGGAGTGCTCGAAACTGGGGAACGGGGCGCCGGCGTCGGTCGTCGCGAAGTTCTCGGTCATGTTGTCTCCTCGCCGAGCGGCGGCATCGGGTCAGGGGGCTGGGCTGAGCCGCCGTGCTCAACCGGGCGGGTACCCGAAGCCCGCGCAAACCATCCCGGCGAGGAGAAATGTCAGGGGCGCGCCGGGGCAGCCGGGGCCGGGGACTCCGGCGTCGCGGGCTGCTGCCGCGGGGGCTCGGGCGACTGACCGCGGTTGAAGCCACCGCCGGGACCCATGGGGCCCATCGGGGGCATCGGTTGGCCGTGGTGGTTCATCGGGGGCGGCCCACCGCGATGGTGGCGCGGTCCGTCGTCGACGTTCTTGCCGACGAACACCCCGGCACCGAAGATCACCGCGACGATGAACACGATCCCGGCGACGATGCCCACCCACGCGGCGACCTTGTTGAGCCGGCCGGGCTGCTGCTCGACGTTTACGGGCGGCTGCGGGGCCGGGGGCGTGTAGATCGGGGTGGTCACCGGCTCGGGCTGCTGGGGCGGAGGCGTGGTTTCACTCATGATTTCGAGTCTGGGCCGCTCGCCCCAGGCTCAGCTTGGGCGCGCCTGTGAATCCGCTATGTGCCGGGGTCCTCTCACCGATGCCGCGGTCACACCCGCCCCACATCTCCACGTTTTGCAGACCGCTACTCGCACTTCCCTGCACAACGTGGAGACGTGTGACTCCTGAGACTCCGGCCCGAACCCTCACCACGGCTTGAACGGGTTCACCGCGAACTGGATCACCCGGTAGGGGCTGCCGCCGCGCGGCGCGGTGTTCCACTGGCTGACGAAGACGCGCACGTCGTCGAGCGTGGAGTGCGGGGAGATGTAGCCGCCGTAGGGCTGGGCCAGCCGGTTGTCCTGCGGGGGTGGCAGGATCTCGGCCTGCTCGGGCCAGGGCGCGGCGACGACGACCGTGGTCACCGGTGCGGCACCCAGCTGGGTCGGGTGGGCGGCCACCCGCATCTCCATGTTCCCGGTGGTGGCGTTGAAGTACGACAGCACTGTGGAGCCGTCGATCTGGCGCACGCTGATCTCCCCGACCCGGTCGGCGAACAGCGGCGCGGCCGGGCCGCCCCACTCGGTGCCCGTCCAGCCCTGCCAGGCGGCGCGATCGGTGAACGACTGGGGGGTGGCGCGATACAGCGACACCGGCGCGCTGCGGTCGAAGTTGTTGGCCACGATGTATACCCACCCGCGCGGCGACTCCGTCGTCGGGATCGGGTCGTAGTAGCCGCTGATCTGTGACTGCGCGCCACCGGCGTGCCCGGCAGCTCGCCTCGACCCCGGAACGGTCGGCCAACCGGTCTGTCCGGCAACGGCTTTCACCAACCGGGAGTTCTGCACCCGCAGCTCCTCGGTGGAGGTCACCATCATGTAGTTCTCGCGGTTGATCTCGATGACGCCCGCCGGCAGTTGCGACACCCCCGGCGGCGCCGGGTCGGCCAGCAGCGGTTCCCAGACGCCGGTGACTCCGTCGTAGCGCACCTCGCCCTCGTCGAGCGACTCACCCACCACGTGCAGCGCGATCGGCGAGTACCAGCCGCCGTAGCCCACGCCCTGGCCGGCGAAGCTGTCGCCGCACACCTGCAGGGTCCCCGTCGGGAACTCCATGAAGTCACACAGGTCGGTGGCGCCGATGCCGTAATCGGCTGTCGCGGTGCCGGTTCCGGCGGCCGGCGCCAGCCTCAGCACCTGTCCCGGCAGCAGCGGCGGCAGATCCGGGGTGGCGCGCGCCACCGGAACCGCGGCCGCCACGCAGAGGACTGCCAGAACTGCGCGCGTGATGCAGTTCCGGCGCAAGGTCTCAGAGGCTGGCGGCCAGCAGCTCGGCGATCTGGATCGTGTTGAGCGCCGCGCCCTTTCGCAGGTTGTCGCCGGAGACGAACAGCGCCAGGCCGCGCCCGTCGGGCACCCCCGGGTCCTGGCGGATGCGGCCCACCAGCGACTCGTCGGTCCCGGCGGCGGCCAGCGGCGTCGGCACGTCGACCAGCTTCACCCCGGGTGCCGTGCCGAGGATCTCGGTAGCCCGCTGCACCGAGATCGGCTCGGCGAACTCGATGTTCAGCGACAGCGAGTGCCCGGTGTAGACGGGGACGCGCACGCAGGTGCCCGACACCGCCAGCTCCGGAATGCCCAGGATCTTGCGGCTCTCGTTGCGCAGCTTCTGGTCCTCATCGGTCTCCCCGGAGCCGTCGTCGACCAGCGATCCGGCCAGCGGCACCACGTTGAACGCGATCGGCGCGACGTACTTGTCCGGCGGGGGGAAGTCCACCGCGCCGCCGTCGTGCACCAGGTCGCGGCTGCCGCCCACGACCGCGCTGGCCTGTCCGAACAGTTCCTCCACGCCGCCCAGCCCGCTGCCGGAGACGGCCTGGTAGGTCGAGGCGATCATCCGTACCAGCCCGGCCTCGTCGTGCAGGGGCTTGAGCACCGGCATCGCGGCCATGGTCGTGCAGTTCGGGTTGGCGATGATGCCCTTGGGCAGCGAGCGCACGCGCGGAGCGACGTCACGCTCGAAGTTCACCTCGGAGACCACCAGCGGAACGTCGGGGTCCTTGCGCCAGGCCGAGGAGTTGTCGACGACGATGGCGCCGGCGGCCGCGAAGCGGGGCGCCTGCACGCGCGACATGGTCGCCCCGGCGGAGAACAGCGCGATGTCGAGTCCGGACGGGTCGGCGGTCTCGGAGTCCTCGACCTCGATCTCCTGGCCCCGGAACTCCAGCTTCTTACCGGCCGAGCGGGCGGACGCGAAGAAGCGGATCTCGTCGGCGGGGAAGTCGCGCTGCACCAGCAGGGTCCGCATGACCTGGCCGACCTGGCCGGTCGCCCCGACCACTCCGATGGACAGTCCCATGTCAGCGCCCCGTTCCGGCGTACACGACGGCCTCTTCGCCGCCGCCGAGACCGAACGCCTCGTGCAGCGCGGCGACCGCGCGGTCCAGTTCGGTGTCCTTGATCAGCACCGAGATGCGGATCTCCGAGGTGGAGATCAGGTCGATGTTGATGCCGGCCTTGGCCAGTGCCTCGCAGAACGTGGCGGTGACGCCGGGATGGGACCGCATGCCGGCGCCGATCAGCGACACCTTGCCGATCAGGTCGTCGTACAGCACGCGGGTGAAGCCGATCTCGTCCTGCAGCGAGACGAGCTTCTCCACCGCACCCGGACCGCTCTCGCGGGAGCAGGTGAAGGTGATGTCGGTCTTGCCGTCCTCGACCTTGGAGATGTTCTGCAACACCATGTCGATGTTGACGTCGGCATCGGCGAGGGCGCGGAACACGCGGGCCGCGTAGCCGGGCACATCGGGCAGGCCGACCACGGTCACCTTCGCCTCGCCGCGGTCGTGGGCGACTCCGGTGAGGATGGCGTCTTCCATGGGGATGTCCTCCATCGATCCTTTGACGAGCGTGCCCGGCTTGTCGGAGTACGACGACCGGACGTGAATGGGCAGATTGAATCGGCGGGCGTACTCGACGCAGCGCAGCATCAGCACCTTGGCGCCGGCCGCGGCCATCTCGAGCATCTCCTCGAAGGAGACGGTGTCCAACCGGCGGGCGTCGGGCACGATGCGCGGATCGGCGGTGAAGATGCCGTCGACGTCGGTGTAGATCTCGCACACGTCGGCGTTCAGCGCGGCGGCGACGGCGACGGCGGTGGTGTCCGAGCCGCCGCGGCCCAGCGTGGTGACGTCCTTGGTGTCCTGGCTGACGCCCTGGAAGCCGGCGACCAGGACGATCTGGCCTTCGTCGAGCGCGGCGCGCAGCCGGGTCGGCGTGACGTCGATGATCTTGGCGTTGCCGTGGATACCGGTGGTGACGACGCCGGCCTGCGAGCCGGTGAAGGAGCGGGCCTGGGCGCCGAGGGACTCGATGGCCATGGCGACCAGTGCGTTGGAGATGCGCTCACCGGCGGTCAGCAGCATGTCGAGCTCGCGGGCCGGCGGCGCCGGGCTGACCTGTTTGGCCAGGTCGAGCAGCTCGTCGGTGGTGTCGCCCATGGCCGAGACGACGACGACGACGTCGTTGCCGGCCTTCTTCGTCTCGACGATTCGCTCGGCAACCCGGCGGATGCGCTCGGCGTCGGACACCGAGGATCCGCCGTACTTCTGTACCACGAGCGCCACTGCACGACCCTTCCGGAAGCTTGGGAGATCCCATAAAGGATAGAGGTAGGGCGCGAGTCGTTTTTCCCGCCGGTAGCGTGCGGGACGTGGCTGATGACCCGTCCGGCCGCCTGGCCCGCACCGAGGTCCCGATTCATCCGCCGATCGCGGCGCGATGGAGCCCGCGCGCATTCGACCAGGTGGCGCAGTTGGCGCGGACCGATCTGGTCGCGCTGCTGGAAGCCGCGCGGTGGGCGCCGACCTGGGGCCGCCGCCAGGCGGTGCGGTTCGTGGTCGGGCTGCGTGACGACGAGACTTTCGTCACGATCGCCGGATCGCTGCGGCGCGGCAACAGCTACGCACGCGCGGCCGGCGCGTTGATCGTGCTCTGCGCCGACGAGGGTGAGGACGAGCGGACGGCGCTCTACAGCGCCGTCGACGTCGGCGCCGCGATGGCCAACCTGTCGATCGAGGCGGTGACGCGGGGGCTGGTCGTGCATCCGATGGCGGGCTTCGACGCGGACGCGCTGCGTACGGACCTCGGCCTGGGTGAGCTGCGGCCGTTGGTGGTCGTCGCGGTCGGGCGGCTGGGTGACCCCGCCGCCGTCGCGCCGGAGATCGCCGAACGGGACAGCCGGCCCCGCGAACGACTGCCGCTGGCCGACGTCGTCGTGAACTGGCCCATCGGCTGACGATTTACGCGTCCGCAACATCTCGCGACGGTCTCTGTAACAGAAACGGCAGTAACTGTCAGTGAACGGCTCGACCCGTGAGCCGCACACTGCAGGAGATTCTCTATGGATACAGGGACGACGGCGTTCATGCTCTGTTGCGTCATCGGGCTGACGCTGATGATTCCCGGACTCGCGCTCTTCTACGGCGGCATGGTGTCGGTCAAGAGCTCGACCAACATGATGATGATGACGTTCGGCGCCGTCTCGCTCGTGGGCGTGCTGTGGGTGCTGTTCGGGTTCTCGATGGTGTTCGGCACCTCGTACGGCGGTTTCGTCGGCGACGTCACCGAGTTCCTCGGGATGACCGACCTGCTGGAGCCGATGACGACGGTCGACGGCCTGCCGATCAGTTTGTTCGCCGTCTTCCAGGCCTTGTTCGCCGCGATCACCGTCGCGCTGATCTCGGGTGCGGTCGCCGACCGGATGAAGTTCGGCGCGTGGATGCTGTTCGCCGGGATCTGGGCGGTGTTGGTGTATTTCCCGGTGGCGCACTGGGTGTTCGCGTTCGACGGCGTGGTGACCGAGGACTCGGTCGGCGGCTGGATCGCCAACACCCTCGGCGCCGCGGACTTCGCGGGTGGCACCGCGGTGCACATCAACTCCGGTGCCGCGGCGTTGGCGGTGGCCATCGTGCTGGGCAAGTCCGCGCTGTTCGGCCAGCTGCGCCGGCCGCACAACGTCCCGTTGACCCTGCTGGGTGCCGGGCTGCTGTGGGCCGGCTGGTACGCGTTCAACGGCGGATCGGCTCTGGCAGCGGGTAATTCGGCGGCCATCGTGATGGTCACGACCTTCGCCGCGACCTGCGCGGCGGTGCTGGCATGGCTCGCGGTGGAGAAGTTCCGCGACGGCCACGTCACCGGTGTCGGTGCGGCCTCGGGCGCCATCTCGGGTCTGGTCGCCATCACCCCCGCCTGCGGCGCGGTGACCCCGGTCGGCGCGATCTGTGTCGGCGCGATCGCCGGTGCGGTCTGTGTGTACGCGGTGGCGCTGAAGTCCCGCTTCGGCTACGACGACACGCTCGACGTCGTCGGCGTCCACCTCGTGGGCGGCCTGGTGGGCACCCTGCTGGTCGGGTTCTTCGCCAGCGCGGGCATGCCCAACGGCATCGACGGGCTGTTCTACGGCGGCGGTTTCGACCAGCTGTGGCGGCAGGCGGTGGCAGCGGGCGCGGTGATGGTCTACTCGTTCGTCGTCGCGTTCGCGATCGCGTTCGTCCTGAAGAAGACCATCGGCATTCGTGTTTCGCCGGACGACGAGGAGCAGGGCCTCGATGCCAAGTTCCACCGGGAGTCGTCGTACGACATGCAGCCGGTCTGACCGGTTGCCGCGGCCGGCACCGGTCCCCACGGGATCGGTGCCGGCCGTTTCGGCATGCGGGCTGTTTCTTCCAGTGATACTTTGATTCACAACAAGAGACCTAAGGTGGTTGACATGCCTCGTGACCTCGCTGTTCTCGCCGAAGAGTCCGGGACCAAGTTCATCCTGGCGCTGTTCGTCGATCTGCGCGGAAAGCCTTGCGCCAAGCTGGTTCCCGTCGAAGCGGTGGATCTGCTGGCCACCGAGGGCGTCGGCTTCGCCGGTTACGCGGTCGGCGCCATGGGTCAGGAGCCCAAGGACCCCGATCTGATGGCGATCCCCGATCCGGAGTCGTTCACGCCGGTGCCGTTCATCAAGGACGGTCTGGCGATCGTGCACTGCGACCCGCACGTCGAGGGCACACCGTGGCCGTACGCACCGCGGGTCATCCTCAAGTCGCTGATCGAGCAGTGCACCGACGCCGGATACGAGCCCTGGGTCGGCGCCGAGGTCGAGTACTTCCTGTTGCGCCGCAACGACGATGGGACCGTGGCGGTGGCCGACACCGCCGACACCGCGGCCCAGCCGTGTTACGACGCCCGCGGTGTCACCCGGATGTACGACCACCTCACCGCGGTGTCGGCGGCGATGAACCAGCTCGGCTGGTCCAACTACGCCAACGACCACGAGGACGGCAACGGCCAGTTCGAGCAGAACTTCAAGTTCGCCGACGCGCTGACCACCGCCGACCGCGTCGTCACCCTGCGCTACCTGCTGTCGATGATCGCCGCCGAGCGCGGCATGGTGGCCACCTTCATGCCGAAGCCGTTCTCCGACAAGACCGGCAGCGGACTGCACCTCCACCTGTCGCTGACCAGCGGCGGCTCCCCGGTCTTCCCGAGCGATGTCACCGACGAGCGTGGCCTCGGGCTCTCCGACACCGCCTACGGATTCATCGGCGGAATCCTCGAGCATGCCTGCGCACTGCAGGCCGTCATCGCGCCGACGGTCAACTCCTACAAGCGAACCGGTGCCACGTCGACGTCGTCGGGGGCCTCGTGGGCGCCGCGGCTTCCGACCTACGGCGGCAACGACCGCACCCACTACATCCGGGTGCCCGACAGCGACCGCATCGAGCTGCGCGGCGGTGACGGCGCCGCCAACCCATATCTGGCGATCGCGGCCACGCTGGGTGCCGGGCTGGACGGCATCAAGCGCAGCGCCGACCCGGGCGCGGTCGGCAGCGGGGTCAGCACCCGCACGCTGCCGCCCACCCTGCTGCACGCGATCGAGGCCTTCGAACAGGACGCGCTGGTGACCGGAGTGCTCGACACCGCCGGCGACGGCGTGGCCGAGTACTTCGCGAAGGTCAAGCGCGACGAGTTCTTCGCCTACCACAGCAGCGTGAGCCCGTGGGAGATCGACCACTACCTGACCGCGTTCTGACGCGTCGAATCGAAGGGAAGCAACACATGTGCGGGATCGTCGGGTTACACCTGCGGACCCCTGACCTCTATCCGCGGCTCGGCGATCTGCTCACCGAGATGCTGTGCGAGATGGGCGATCGCGGGAGCGACTCGGCCGGCGTCGCCGTCTACGGCGACCCGAGCTGGTCGCCGCCCGGTCGCGGGTGCGTGTCGGTGATCGACCTGGCCGAGCCCGCCGACGCGGCCGGATCGGTGATCCCGGCGCTGTCGGAAGCACTGGGCGCCGTCGTCGACGCCGTCACCGTCGACGGCAGCTATCTGCTGTCGGCCGACGTGGACTCCGAAACCCTGCTGGCGGCGGTACGTTCGTCCTACCCGGACGCGCTGATCGGCGGCTTCGGTGCCGACCTCGCGGTCCTCAAGGGAGTCGGGCATCCCCGCGCCCTGACCGAGCGCTGGGGGCTGGCCAAGGCGCAGGGCTGGCAGGGCGTCGGGCACACGCGGATGGCCACCGAGTCCGCGGTGACGCCCGCCGGTTGCCACCCCTACGCCGTCGGAGAGGGCCAGTGCATGGTGCACAACGGCTCCTTCGCCAACCACGCGACGATCCGCCGCGAACTGCGCTCGGCCGGTGTGGTTTTCGACAGCGAGAACGACACCGAGGTCGGAGCCCGGTTCATCGCCAAGGAGCTGGCCGAGGGCCGGGACGTGGAGACCGCGCTCAAAGGGCTGTGCGCCACGTTCGACGGGTTCTACACGCTGCTGGTGTCCAACCGCGAGTCGTTCGCGGTGGTGCGCGACGCCATCGCGTGCAAGCCGGCGGTCATCGCCGAGACCGACGACTGGGTGGCCATGGGCAGCGAGTACCGCGCCCTGGCCGGTCTGCCCGGTGTCGAACGCGCCCGTATCTGGGAGCCCGAGCCCGAGGTGGTCTACGCATGGCAGCGCTGAATGGCTCCTCGCGCGAGCGCTCGTCGCAAGTAACCACGACCTTCGACCTCCGCGAGACTCCCCTGCGCGAGGTCAACACCGCCCTGCACGCCCCGGATCTGCACGGCGACTTCGTCATCGAGCATCCGGCCGGCGCCCACAACGTCGCCGTCGGCGTGAACGCCGCTGTCCGCGTGACCGTCGAGGGACACGTCGGCTACTACGCCGCCGGCATGAACCAGCACGCCGAGATCGTCGTCAACGGCAACGCCGGTACCGGTGTGGCCGAGAACATGATGAGCGGGACGGTGTGGGTCCGGGGCAACGCCTCACAGTCGGCCGGCGCGACCGCGCACGGCGGCCTGCTGGTGATCGAGGGCGACGCCGCGGCGCGGTGCGGCATCTCGATGAAGGGCGTCGACATCGTCGTCGGCGGCAACGTCGGACACATGAGCGCGTTCATGGCCCAGGCCGGTCGACTGGTGATCCGCGGCGACGCCGGCGAGGCGCTCGGCGACTCGATCTACGAGGCCCGGCTGTACGTGCGCGGTGAGGTCGCCTCCCTCGGCGCGGACTGCATCGCCAAGCCGATGCGCGAGGAACACCACCGTGAGCTCGAATTACTGCTCAAGGCAGCCGGATTCGAGGGCGACGACACGAGTTCCTACACCCGTTACGGATCGGCCCGTTCGCTGTACCACTTCCACGTCGACAATGCGAGTGCCTACTGATGAGCTACACCAGCGATGACCGCGCCCGCCTCGGCCTGCGCGAGTCGGCCACCTTCGATCGTGCCACCATCGCGGCGATCCAGCGCGCCGCCGATACCGGGATCTATGACATCCGCGGCTGGGGCGCCAAACGCCCACTGCCGCACTTCGACGACCTGCTGTTCCTGGGTGCGTCGATGTCCCGCTATCCGCTGGAGGGCTACCGGGAGCGCTGCGCCACCGATGTGGTGCTCGGCGACCGGTACGCGAAACACCCACTGCACCTGGATATCCCGGTGACCATCGCCGGAATGAGCTTCGGGGCGCTGTCCGGGCCGGCCAAGGAGGCACTCGGGCGCGGCGCCAGCGAGGCCGGGACGTCGACGACCACCGGTGACGGCGGGATGACGCCGGAGGAACGCGGCCAGAGCAAGTACCTGGTCTACCAGTACCTGCCGTCGCGTTACGGCATGAACCCCGACGACCTGCGCAAGGCCGACGCGATCGAGGTGGTGCTGGGTCAGGGCGCCAAACCCGGCGGCGGCGGAATGCTGCTGGGCCAGAAGATCTCCGAGCGCGTCGCGGCGATGCGCACCCTGCCCGAGGGCATCGACCAGCGCAGCGCCTGCCGGCACCCGGACTGGACCGGCCCCGACGACCTCACCATCAAGATCAACGAACTGCGTGAGATCACCGACTGGGAGAAGCCGATCTACGTCAAGGTCGGTGCGACCCGCACCTACTACGACGTAAAGCTCGCCGTGCACGCCGGCGCCGATGTGGTGGTGGTCGACGGAATGCAGGGCGGCACCGCCGCCACCCAGGAGGTGTTCATCGAGCACGTCGGCATCCCGACGCTCGCCGCGATCCCGCAGGCGGTGCAGGCGCTGCAGGAGCTAGGGGTGCACCGGAAAGTGCAACTGATCGTCTCGGGCGGCATCCGCAACGGCGCGGATGTCGCCAAGGCGCTGGCACTGGGCGCCGACGCGGTCGCGATCGGCACCGCGGCGCTGATCGCGCTCGGGGACAACCATCCTCGCTACGCGGCCGAGTACGAGAAACTCGGCAGCGCGGCGGGATTCTTCGACGACTTCCAGGACGGCCGCGACCCCGCGGGCATCAGCACCCAGGACCCGGAGCTGGCCGCGCGGTTCGATCCGGTCGAGGGCGGGCGGCGGCTGGCCAACTACCTGCGGGTGCTGACCATGGAGGCACAGACCATCGCGCGGGCCTGCGGCAAGTCCCACGTCTGCCATCTCGAGCCCGACGACCTGGTCGCGGTCAGCATCGAGGCCGCGGCGATGGCCCGCGTCCCGCTCGCCGGCACCGACTGGATCCCGGGCCGGGGTTCGGCGGTCCTGTGAACGCCACCGCGGACGTCGTCATCGTCGGCGGCGGGCTCGAAGGATGCGCGGCGGCGTGGGCGCTGGCCGAGCGCGGGGTCACCGATGTCGTGGTGCTGGAACGCAACACCGTCGGCTCGGGCATGACCGGCAAGTCCAGCGGCATCGTGCGCTGCCACTACGGGGTCAGCTCGCTGGCCGCAATGGCCGCGGTCGGGCTGGAGGTCTTCGAGCAGGCCGACGAGCACTTCGGCACCGACATCGGTTTCCGGCAGACCGGCTACGTCGTCGGCGTCGATGAGACCAACGTCGATGCGCTGCGCAAGAGCCTCGCCGCCCAACGCGCGGTCGGGGTCGACACCGAGGAGATCGACAAGGCCGAGGTGGCTCGGATGTGGCCGTACGCCGATCTGACGCCGTTCGCGGCGTTCGGCTGGGAGTCCCGAGGCGGCCACGGAGACGCCTACCAGACCGCGCAGGGGTTCTCCGCCGCCGCGCGCGCCGCGGGCGCCACGGTCCGCCAGGGCTCGCCGGCGGCCGGGCTGGTCGTGGACGGGGACCGGGTCACCGGCGTGCGGTTGGCCGACGGCACCGAGATCAGCGCGGGCACCGTCGTGGTCGCCACCGGGGCGTGGACGCGGCCGTTCCTGGCGCCGTACGGGGTCGACGTGCCGATCAAGGTGATCCGCGAGCAGATCGTGCTGATCGATCCCGGCATCGACGAGGCGGCGGTCGGGCGGCTGCCGGTGTTCTCCGACCTGGTCACCCTGCAGTACGTGCGGCCCGAGGGCGCGCAGGTGCTGTTCGGCAACAGCGACCTGCCCGGCTACGACGCCATCGACGAGACCGACCCGGACGACTACCTCAACCGGGCCACCGACGCGTTCGTCGACCTCACCGTCGACAAGGTGGGCACCCGCTTCCCCGGCTTCCCCGACGCCGCGATCTCCGGCAGCTACGCCGGCTGTTACGACGTCACCCCGGACTGGAACCCGGTGATCTCGGCCACCGGCCTGGAGAACCTGGTCGTCGCGGCCGGGTTCAGCGGACACGGCTTCAAGATCGCTCCGGCGGTCGGCCGCCTGGTCGCCGACCTGGTCGTCGACGGGTACAGCCGCGACGCGCGGATCCCGGCGTCGGACTTCCGGTTGACCCGCTTCGCCGACGGTGAGCCGCTGGTCACGCCCTACCCGTACGTCGGCGCGGGCCAGATGCGTTAGACAGGACAGCTGTGAGCCCCGGCGACGACGAACTGCTGCGCAACACTTCCGGCACGGCCCGCGACCGTGACCCGGCCGCGCCGGTGGAGGAACTCGAGATCGAGGCGGCGATCGGGCGCAACGTACGGCAGCTGCGCCTGCAGCAGGGCCTCACCGTCGCCGAGACCGCGGCCCGGGTCGGGATCTCCAAGGCGATGATGAGCAAGATCGAGAATGCACAGACATCGTGCAGCCTGTCCACGCTGGCGCTGCTCGCCAAGGGTTTCGACGTGCCCGTGACCAGTCTGTTCCGTGGTGCCGACGTGGAACGGCCGGCGGCGTTCACCAAGGCCGGCACCGGGGCCCGCATCGTGCGCGAGGGCACCCGCGAGGGCCACGAGTACCAGCTGCTCGGCTCGCTGCGCGGCGAGCACAAGCGGCTCGAGTGCCTGGAGGTCACCCTCTCGGGCAAGAGCCAGACCTACCCGCTGTTCCAGCACCCGGGCACCGAGTTCATCTACATGCTCGAAGGCGTCATGGACTACAGCCACAGCCGCTCGGTGTACCGGCTGCACCCCGGCGACTCACTGCAGATCGACGGGGAGGGCGCCCACGGTCCGGTCGACCTCGTGGAGGTGCCGATCCGGTTCCTGTCGGTCATCGCGTTCCCGGACTCGCAGGTCTGAGCCCCGAAACGGGGGTTTTTGACCCGCGCCGACACGCGAGTACAGTGGTCCGGGTGCAGCGGGTGCTCCTTCTCGGACGCCGCGACGGGGTCTGATCCAGACCGGCCTCCCGTCGCGGGTTGTCGCGATGCGCCGGTCTGAAGTCCTTCTGATAAACCCGGAGCACCGAAATGACTGAGAATTTCAATCCGAGCGCCGACGCCTACAGCTCGGCCCGCACCATCACGAAACCGGCCGGTCCGCCGAACCCCGGCCAGCCCTCCTGGAACACCCAGCGCGGCTCCGCCATGCCGGTCAACCGGTACCGCAGCTTCGCCGAAGAGGTGGAGGACATCCGTCTGCCGGACCGCACCTGGCCGGACAAGGAGATCACCACTGCCCCGATGTGGGCCGCGGTCGACCTGCGTGACGGCAACCAGGCGCTGATCGACCCGATGAGCCCGCAGCGCAAGCGCCGCATGTTCGACCTGCTGGTGCGGATGGGCTACAAGGAGATCGAGGTCGGCTTCCCGTCGGCCAGCCAGACCGACTACGACTTCGTCCGCGAGATCATCGAAGACGGCGCCATCCCCGACGACGTCACCATCCAGGTGCTGACGCAGTGCCGGCCCGAACTGATCGAGCGCACGTTCCAGGCCTGCCAGGGCGCACCGCGCGCGATCGTGCACTTCTACAACTCCACGTCGATCCTGCAGCGCCGTGTGGTGTTCCGCGCCGACCGTGAGGCCGTGAAGAAGATCGCCACCGACGGCGCGCGCATGTGCGTCGAGGAGGCCAAGAAGTACCCGGACACGTTGTGGCGCTTCGAGTATTCGCCGGAGTCCTACACCGGAACCGAACTGGAGTACGCCGTCGACGTGTGCAACGCCGTCGCCGAGGTCATCGCGCCGACGCCCGACTGGCCGCTGATCGTGAACCTGCCCGCGACCGTCGAGATGGCCACGCCCAACGTCTACGCCGACTCGATCGAGTGGATGCACCGGCACCTGACCCCGCGTGACTCCATCATCTTGAGCCTGCACCCGCACAACGACCGCGGAACCGCCGTCGCCGCAGCCGAATTGGGCTACGCGGCCGGGGCGGACCGCATCGAGGGCTGCCTGTTCGGCAACGGGGAACGCACCGGCAACGTGTGTCTGGTGACGCTGGGCCTGAACCTGTTCTCCCGCGGCGTGGATCCGCAGATCGACTTCTCCAACATCGACGAGATCCGCCGCACCGTGGAGTACTGCAACCAGCTGCCGGTACCCGAGCGCCACCCCTACGGCGGCGACCTGGTGTACACCGCGTTCTCGGGCAGCCACCAGGACGCGATCAACAAGGGCCTGGACGCGATGAAATTCGACGCTGATGCCGCCGACAAGGACGTCGATGACATCCTGTGGCAGGTCCCCTATCTGCCGATCGACCCGAAGGACGTGGGCCGCACCTACGAGGCCGTGATCCGGGTCAACTCGCAGTCCGGCAAGGGCGGGGTGGCCTACATCATGAAGGCCGATCACGGGCTGGCCCTGCCGCGGCGCCTGCAGATCGAGTTCTCCCAGGCCATCCAGCGCATCACCGACGGCGAGGGCGGCGAGGTGTCGCCCAAGGAGATGTGGGACGCGTTCTACGAGGAGTACCTGGCGCCGGTGAAGCCGCTGGAGCGGATGCGCCAGCGCGTCGACGCCGCCGAGGTCGACGGTGGGACGGACTCCATCACCGCGGTGGTCAAGGTCGACGGGGTCGAGCGCGAGATCGTCGGCGCGGGCAACGGCCCGCTGGCCGCGTTCGTCGACGCCCTGGGCGCCATCGGGTTCAACGTCAACGTGCTGGACTACTCCGAGCACGCGATGTCGGCCGGCGAGGAGGCCCAGGCCGCCGCGTACGTGGAAGCCGAGGTCGACGGCAAGATCGTCTGGGGTGTGGGCATCGCGACGTCGATCACCACCGCGTCGCTGCGCGCCGTGGTGTCGGCGGTCAACCGCGCCGCGCGCGGCTGACCGACCTTTACACAGTGTCACGCTTGCACGCCGTCTGTTGACGGTGTGCACCGGATGAGCCACCGGTTTCCCCTGCAGACTCAGTGCCACGCTGCCCGACCACAGGGCAGCGCGGCCTGACTCAGGAGGAACCGGTGCCGTCCCCAGTTTCGTTCTTCAACGACGAAGAGCTGAATGCACTTGCAGGTGTCCAGATCGCCATCGGGGTGAGCCGGACCGATGACGAGCGGCGCACCTTGCGATTCCTGCTGGCGTCGGCTGACCCGGTCCCTCTGCGGCGGATGCTGCCGGCACTGCAGAGCATGGAACTCGAGGTCCTCAACCAACACACCACCACCTGGCAGCGCGCCGACGGATCGGTGTGCCACCTCTACGAACTGTTCCTCGACCCCGATTCCGCTGGGGCACAGGGCTTCGCGCGGAACCCGCAGGCCGGCGAGCAGATCTGCGACACGTTCCGCGCCATCTGGTCCGGACGCGTCGAGGCCGACCGGTTCAACGCGCTGATTCCCGCCGCCGGGCTGCACTGGCGGCAGGTCGCCGTCCTGCGCAGCTACAGCCGCTACCTGCGGCAGCTACCTCTGCCCTACGGGCAGAACCGAATCCAGCAGGTGCTGCTGGACAACCCGGCAGCGGCCACCGCCGTCGTGCGGGCGTTCGAGGCGCGGTTCGGTGGCGGCGCAGGCTCCGCCCACGACGCCGCGCGGACGGCCGCGATGGCCGCCGCCGATGCTGACCTGGTCGCCGAGATCGACCGACTGCTGCACATCGACGCCGACCGGATCCTGCGCGCCTACCGCAGCCTGGTGAACGCGACCGTGCGCACCAACGCATTCGCCCCGGAGACCTTCAGCGGCTCGGCGCCCTACCTGGTGCACAAGTTCGACGCGCCCCGGATCGACGAGCTGCCCCATCCGCGCCCGCTGTCCGAAATCTTCGTCTACGCAACGGAATTCGAAGGGCTGCACCTGCGCTACGGTCTGGTCGCACGCGGCGGACTGCGCTGGTCGGACCGGCACGACGACTACCGCACCGAAGTCCTCGGACTGGTGCGGGCCCAAGCGGTCAAGAACGCGATGATCGTGCCCGCCGGCGCCAAGGGCGTCTTCGCCGTGAAGTCCGCGCCGGCCTCCCGCGCCGACGGCATCCGCTGCTACCGGCAGTTCGTGTCGGCCCTGCTCGATGTGGTCGACGCCGCCGACGACGCGGCGGCCGCGCCCGAGGGCGTCGTCTGCCATGACGGCCCGGATCCCTATCTGGTCGTGGCGGCCGACAAGGGCACCGCGACGTTCTCCGACATCGCCAACGGGGTCGCCCAGGCTCGCGGTTACTGGCTCGGCGACGCGTTCGCCTCCGGCGGCTCGTCCGGATACGACCACAAGGCCATGGGCATCACCGCCCGCGGCGCGTGGGTCAGCGGCGACAGCCACCTCGCCGAGCTCGGAATCGACTCCGACACCGACGAGTTCCGCGTCGTCGGCATCGGCGACATGAGCGGCGACGTGTTCGGCAACGGGATGCTGCTGCGGCGGGGCATCCGGCTGGTCGCGGCATTCGACCACCGCCACGTCTTCGTCGACCCGGACCCGGCCGCGGTCACGTCCCGTCGCGAAAGGGAGCGACTCTTCGCGCTGGCGGGGTCCTCGTGGGACGACTACGACCGGGACCTGATCAGCGCGGGCGGCGGGGTGTGGCCGCGCACCGCGAAGATGATCCCGGTCTCGGAGCAGATGCGCCGGGCTCTGGGCATCGACGCGACGGTCACCCGGGCGACCCCCGCCGAGTTGATCGGCCACATCCTGCGCGCCCCGGTGGACCTGCTCTTCAACGGGGGGATCGGCACCTACGTCAAGGCCGCCGACGAGCGGGACGGAGACATCGGCGACAAGGTCAACGACGCGGTCCGGGTGGACGCGCGTGACGTGCGCGCGCGGGTCATCGTCGAAGGGGGCAATCTCGGTGTGTCCCCGCGCGGCAGAGTCGAATTCGCGCGTTGCGGCGGCCACATCAACACCGACGCGATCGACAACGCGGCCGGCGTGGACTGCTCCGACCACGAGGTCAACCTCAAGATCCTGCTGGCCGGCCGGTTCCCCGCCGCCGACCGAAACGCGCTGCTCGCCGCGATGACCGACGAGGTGGCCGAGCACGTGCTGGCCTCCAACGTCGCCCACAACCGCCTGTTGCGCGACGCGCAGTTCAACTGCGCGCAGATGGTCACGGTGCACGCCCGGATGACGAGTGCGCTCGAACGCGACCGCGGTCTGCACCGGGAACGCGAACACCTGCCCAGCGCAGCGCAGTTCGCCGAACTCGCGAAATCGGGTGAAGGGCTGACCCGCCCCGAGCTCGCGACGTTGATGGCGCACACCAAGCTCGCGCTGAAGGCCGATCTGCTCGCCGGTGAAGATTTCGACGACCCGTACTTCGCTGCCGCGTTGCAGCGCTACTTCCCCGCGACGCTGCGCCGCGTGCTGGGCAGCCGGCTCGCCGAACATCCGCTGCGGCGGGAGATCATCGCCACCTCGGTGACCAACCACGTGTTCGCCACGTCAGGCCTGACCTACGTGTTCCGGCTCGCCGAGGAGACCGGGGCCACCACGAGCGAGATCGTGCGCGCCCACGCCGTCGTCTCCGACCTGTTCGAACTCGACGCGCTGTGGCACGACATCAATGCCGCGGGCCTGCCCTCGCGGCTGGCCGACGAACTCGTCATCGAGGGCAGACGGCTCCTCGACCGCGCATCCCGGTGGTTTCTGCTCAACCGGCCCCAGCCGTTGGCGATCGCAGACGAGACGGCCCGGTTCCAGGCGGTCGCGACGCTGCGGGGCAAGTTGAGCGAGATGCTGCGCGGCAACGAGCTCGCCACCGCCGCCGCGATCCGCGACGGGTACACCACACGTGGGGTGCCCGCGGACGTGGCTCGGCGGATCAGCGAACTGCTCTACGCCTACAGCCTTCTCGACGTCATCGACATGGCCCTGCTGCACGACGAGGACCCGACCCGCTTGGCGCACATCTACTTCGAGCTGTCGGCCCATCTCGGCGTCGACAGCGTCTTGCTGGCGGTGTCGTCGCTGCCGCGCAGCGGGCGCTGGCATGCGCTGGCACGGTTGGCGTTACGTGAGGATCTGTACCGGTCGTTGCGTGAACTGGCGCTCGACGTCTACCGGTTGGTGGGGCCGCAGACCGACAACGTGGACATCATCGAGGAGTTCGAGTCGCACAACCGGGCGCGGGTCGCGCGGGTGCGCCGCACGCTGCAGGATTTCCGTGAGACCGAGAGCCCGGACCTGGCGGTGTTGTCGGTGGCCACCGCACAGTTGCGCAGGCTCACCACGAACGGCGAGTGAACTGTGTCGAGAGTCTGCAATCGCCGACATCGGCACCGCCGAGGTGCTTGACTGATTCCTGCGCGCGTCCGCCAACCTCGGACCCGATGGAGCCGGTCATGTGGGATTCGTTCTGGGATTACTTCTGGTCGCTGTTGGTGATCTTCGCGTTCATCGCGTACCTGATCATCCTGTTCCAGATTCTGGTCGACCTGTTCTGGCGCGACCACAAGACCTCGGGCTGGGTCAAGGCGCTGTGGGTGCTCTTCCTGATCCTGTTCCCGTACCTGACCGCGCTGATCTACCTGATCGCCCGAGGCGGCGGGATGGCGGACCGGGCCCGCGAGCAGGCGCTGCAGGCCCAGCGGGACACCGACGAGTACATCCGGCACGCCGCGGGCCGCAGTCCCGCGCAGGAGATCGCCGACGCCAAGGCACTGCTGGACACCGGCGCCATCAGTCCGGACGAGTTCGAGTCCCTGAAGGCGCGGGCGCTGCGCGAAGGCGTCTGACCGCCGGCGTCAGAACAGGGCGAATTGGTCGCCCGCCGGGGACGGCTCGGTGAACTCCTCGACCGCGCTGCCACCGACGGTGCTCTGCAGCCGCTGGAGGAACTCGTCGCTGCCCAGCAGCGGGACGTCGAACTCCCCGGCCTGGTAGCCGCGGCCCTGCACGGGGGCGGGATCGTCGCAGACCACCAGCGAGGTGTGCGCGTCGACCGTGTCGGTGAAGGCGAGGCCCGCGGCGACGATGCGCTCGACGAGTTCCTCGTGGGTGTGGCAGACCTCGGCGGCCAGCCCGACCCGCATGCCCTGCACCAGCGGCCGGCCGGCGATGAAGCGCCCCGGGTTGGCGTAGGGGCACGGCATCCGGGCGGCCAGCGCTTTGAGCGGGCGCAGCTCTTCGTGGGTGACGTGGCCGTTGGGCCACCGGCGCCGGGTCACCGGATGCACCGGCAGCCACTTGCGCCGTTCGTGGGCGCGCACCAGGACCGGCTTGAGGATCTGGGCGAGCACCATCGCGTCGTCGAGCGCGTCGTGGGGCCGGATCTGGGTGACGCCCCAGTGCGCGGCCAGCGTCTCCAGCCGCAGGTTGTCCAGGCCCAGATCAAGTCGGCGGGCCAGCTCGACGGTGCACATCACCGAGTCCACCGGCAGCTCGGCGTGCACCAGCTCGGCCTCCGCGGCCAGGAACGCGTAGTCGAAACCGACGTTGTGGGCGACCAGGGTGCGGCCGCGCAGCACCTCGGCGAGCTCGGTGACGACGTCGCCGAAGGTCGGCTGTCCCTCGAGCATCTCGGCGGTCAGCCCGTGCACGTGGGTGGGGCCGGGGTCCACGCCCGGGTTGAGCAAGCTGTAGAGGCTCTTCTCGATGTTGCCGTCGTCGCTCAGAGCCAGCGCGGCGACGCTGACCACGCGCGCCTGGCCCGGCCGGAAACCGCTGGTCTCGACGTCGACGACTGCCCAACCGGACCCGGGCTCCTCTGCTGGTCTGCCCCAGCGGGTCGCCACAGTTGAGCTCACACCCCGAGGATGGCACGCGCCCCTGACAAGCCGTGCTCCATCAGGCCGCGTGTCGGGGGCTTCTCTAGACTGCCGGGAATGGTCACAGCGCGCGGGCGAGCCGCGCTCGCAGCAGGTGCCGCGGCGCGGTGGGCGTCGCGGGTCACCGGCCGGGGCGCGGGCGCGATGATCGGCGGGCTGGTCGCGATGACGCTGGATCGCTCGATCCTGGCGCAGCTGGGCCGGGGCCGTCGCACCGTCGTCATCACCGGCACCAACGGCAAGTCGACCACCACGCGGATGACCGCGGCCGCCCTGGAGACGCTCGGCGCGGTGGCGACCAACGCCGAGGGCGCCAACATGGACGCCGGGCTGGTGGCCGCGCTGGCGTTGTCGCCGGACGCGCCGCTGGCCGCGCTCGAGGTCGACGAGATGCACGTGCCGCACGTCCTCGACGCCGTCGAGGCCTCGGTGGTCACCCTGCTCAACCTGTCCCGGGACCAGCTCGACCGGGTCGGGGAGATCAACCACATCGAGCGCACGCTGCGCGCCGGGCTGGCGCGTCATCCGGGCGCCGTCGTGGTGGCCAACTGCGACGACGTGCTGATGACCTCGGCGGCCTACGACAGCCCGCACACCGTGTGGGTGGCCGCGGGCGGCAGCTGGGCCAGCGACTCGGTGAGCTGCCCGCGCTCGGGGGAGGTGATCGTCCGGGAGGGCCGGCACTGGTACTCGACCGGCGCCGACTTCAAGCGCCCGGACCCGCAGTGGTGGTTCGACGACACCCACCTGTACGGGCCCGATGGGCTGACGTTGCCGATGACGCTGGCGCTGCCCGGCGCGGTGAACCGCGGCAACGCCGCGCAGGCGGTGGCCGCCGCGGTGACCCTCGGCGCCGACCCGGCCGCGGCGGTGGCCGCGGTGTCGGCGGTCGACGAGGTGGCCGGCCGCTACCGGACCGTGCAGGTGCGCCGGCACACCGTGCGGATCCTGTTGGCGAAGAACCCGGCCGGCTGGCAGGAGGCGCTGTCGATGCTCGACCGCGACGCCGCCGGCGTGGTCATCGCCGTGAACGGCCAGGTGCCCGACGGCGAGGACCTGTCCTGGTTGTGGGACGTGCGGTTCGAGCATTTCGACGGCGTCCCGGTGGTGGCCGCCGGGGAGCGCGGCACCGACCTGGCGGTGCGGCTGGGCTACGCCGGTGTCGAGCACACCCTGGTGCACGACACGCTGGCGGCCATCGCATCGTGCCCGCCCGGGCACGTCGAGGTGCTGGCCAACTACACGGCGTTCCTGCAGCTGAACAGGCGGTTGCCCGATGAGTGAGTCGACGGTGCGGATCGGGCTGGTGCTCCCCGACGTGATGGGCACCTACGGCGACGGTGGCAATTCGGTGGTGCTGCGACAACGCCTGCGGCTGCGGGGAATCGACGCCGAGATAGTCGAGATCAGCCTCGAAGACCCGGTGCCTGCCGAGCTGGACCTCTACACCCTCGGCGGCGCCGAGGACTACGCGCAGCGGTTGGCGACCAAACACCTGGCCCGTTATCCCGGTCTGCAGCAGGCGGTTTCGCGGGGCGCCCCGGTGCTGGCGATCTGCGCGGCGATCCAGGTGCTGGGGCACTGGTACGAGACGTCGGCCGGGGAACGCGTCGACGGGGTCGGCGTCCTGGACGTGACCACGTCGCCGCAGGCCGAGCGCACCATCGGCGAGGTGGCGGCCACCCCGCTGATCGAAGGGCTGACCGAACCACTCACCGGTTTCGAGAACCACCGCGGCGGAACGGTTCTCGGCCAGGACGCGCGACCGCTGGCGGCGGTCACCAAGGGGGCCGGCAACCGGGCCGGCGACGGTTTCGACGGCGCGGTGCAGGGTTCGGTGGTGGCGACGTATCTGCACGGCTGCTGCCTGGCCCGCAACCCGGAACTGGCCGACCACCTGCTGGCGAAGGTGGTCGGGCCGCTGGCGCCGCTGGACCTGCCCGAGGTGACCCAGCTGCGCCGGGAGCGGTTGGCCGCACCCCGGCGGGTGTGACCTAACGGGCCGAGACGAGCCCGTGCTGGTAGGCGAACACGATCGCCGCCGCGCGGTCCCGCAACCGCAGTTTGAGGAAGATCCGGCCGATGTGGCTCTTGACGGTGACTCCCGAAATGACCAGTTCGTCGGCGATCTCGGCGTTGGACCGGCCCTTGGCCATCAGCCGCAGCACATCCAGTTCGCGTGGGGTCAGCCCGTCGAGAGCCGCGGTGACCGGGCCATCGGCGGC
Organism: Mycolicibacterium vaccae; assembly: GCA_050205485.1. Lineage (GTDB taxonomy): Bacteria > Actinomycetota > Actinomycetes > Mycobacteriales > Mycobacteriaceae > Mycobacterium > Mycobacterium vaccae_A. Next base: position 60,767 of record JBNMQW010000013.1, read on the forward strand.
GGCGCGATAGGTGTCGAGCACCCGCGCCGTCACGGTCGGATCCAGGAACCCGTCACCGCGGGCCACCGCATGCACGGCACGGATCAGCTCCTCGGCCGGTGAGTCCTTCAGCACGAACCCCGCTGCGCCGGCACGCAACACACCGGAGAGCAGCTCGTCGTCGCTGAACGTGGTGAGCGCCAGCACCGGCGGCCCTCCCGCCTCGGTGAGCCGGCGCGTCGCCTCGATTCCGTTGACCCGCTTCATCCGCAGGTCCATCACCACGATGTCGGGGCGGTACGCCGCCACCGCGGCGAGCACCTCGTCCCCGTCGGAGCACTCCCCCACCACCGCGATGCCGTCCCTGCGGCGCAGGATCCGGCGCAGCCCCGACCGGACCAGTTCCTGGTCGTCGACCAGCAGCGCCGTGAACACGTCACCGGTCATCGGATCGGCCCCAGAATGCGCACCCTGCGTCGTCGAGAGGGATCGTCGCCCGGACCAGCCAGTGGTCATCGGACGGGCCGGCGCTGATCGTGCCGCCGAATTGTTCGACGCGGTGGCGCATCCCGTGCATCCCGCGGCCCTCGTTGCGGGTAACCGCGGCCACCGGGGCCGGCAACCGGTTGGTCACCGTCAGCGTCACTGAAGACGATGACACGGCCAGCGTCATCTGCGCGTGCGCGTCGGGTGCGTGCTTGGCGATGTTGGCCAGTGACTCCTGCGCAATGCGGTACAAGGCCAGCCCCACCGTCGCCGAGATGCGCTCCTGCGAACCGCTGAACTCGACATCGACGTCCAGGCCCGCTCGCACGAAGTCTTCGACCAGCGCGGCGATGTCGCCGACACCGGGTTCGGGCGCGACCTTGCCGACGGAATCGTCGAGCAGGCCGACGGTGCGCCGGATGTCGGCCATGGCCTGCCGGCCCAGGCGCTCGGCCTGCTCGAGGGCCTCCACCGCCTCGTCGACGTCGCGGTCCTGCTGCAGATTGCGGCGCGCTCCGGTGATGTGGAGCAGCGTGATGCTCAGCGAGTGGGCGATCACATCGTGCACCTCGCGGGCGATCCGGCGCCGTTCGTCGGTCGCCGCGTGTTCGGCCAGTCTCTGCTGGGCCTGCCGCTGCTCGAGCAACAGCTGCTGCTGGATTCGCATCAGATAGCCGACGAGCCAACCGATCCCGATGAAGCTCAGATACAGCCAGGGCGTGTCGACCCGCCCCGTCGCAACGGCTGCACCGAGGATCGCAGCGGCGGTGACGACCGCGATCATTCCGCCGCGGATCGACGTCATCGAGCCGATCACCCCGGTCACCAGGCCCAGCAGCACCGGGGCGAAGTCACCTTCGATGGGCGCCGACATGCCGAACAGCCAGATCGAGATGGCGAGCATCCAGGAGATTCCGAGCGCGAATGCCTCGACCGTCACCGTCGCGGTCACGTCCAGGATGAAGAACACCACGTAGGGCGCGTACGCGACGACCAAACCGACGACACCGATCCACCACTGCGATGCGGGTCGCTGCAACAGTGCCACCACCGCGACGGTCCACAGCGTCACATCGATGCTCACGACGATGCGCCAGGAGAAGCCACCCGGCATCAACTCGCCTTTCCGGCGCACATAGCCCCGGAAGCGGCGCTTCACCGCAGCCAGCATCGTGTCAGTCTATGGTCGAGCAGCGCTCGCTGACATCAGACTGCGGTAGGCGGTGCGCCTCCTACCACGGTAGGAGCTCAAGATCGGACCGCGGCACGACGATTCCCACGGCCGATCCTCATAGCGTCGAGCCATGACATGGTCACAGTTGCACGAGCGAATGGCCTTCATGGCCGACATGGTCGAACACGCCGCTACCGACGCCCACCGCGCGCTGGACAACGCGGCACGATCCGTCGAAGTACGTCGACTCTTCGGCGACGAGGAGGGACTGCTGCTGGCGCTGCGGCACCGGTGGATCACGATGCTGGCCGCCAAACTCGACCAGGCGGCATACGAAGACGTCCCCGCCGAACAGGCGCGCGCAGAACTCGCGGCGGCGCATCCCGGACTGCGGGCGATCCTCGACATCGCCGCCCGAAGGTCGGTGCGGGTGCGCGCTCTCGACCACGGCGAGCGGCAGATGCTCGACTACTACACCGGTCCGCATTCTGGCGGACTGACCGTCGCATGAGGTCCCGGCCGGCGGTCTGGTTGCGCTGGGCTGCCGTGCACGGTGTACCGCGGGCGTTCCTGGCGATGCGGGCGCGCGGCGGTGAGCCGTTGGCCCGACTCATGCTCGGCCACGGTGACCGCCTGGCGCTGATCGAGGAAGTCCGAGCCGCGGGCCCGTTGCTGCGGACACCGGTGGTGTGGGCGAGCGCCGATCACGAGGTATGCCGAGCAGTGTTGCGGGACACCAGCTTCGGTGTGGCCGATCCGTCGGAGACGGGACTGCCCGACTGGCTGCTCCGCCTCGTGCGACGCGTCGATCCGGCGCTGCCGAACCCGGTCGAACCGCCGTCGATGTTGATGACCGACCCGCCGCAGCACACCGAACTCCGACGTCTGGTCGCGCGCAGCTTCGCTCCGAAGCCGATCGCGCGTCTGGAGGGGCGGATCGCAGAGCTGACCTCGGAGCTGCTGGACGGCCTCGATCGACACGCGAGTGTGGACCTGATCGCCGACTACGCGGCGCCACTGCCTGCCTCGGTGATCTCGGAGATGCTCGGGGTGCCGGACACGGATCGCTCGCGGATCCTACACTGGGGCAACACAATCGCCGCGATGCTCGACATCGGCATTGCGTGGTCGCCGTTCCGCGCCGCTGTCAACGAGCTCATCGACGTCGATGACTACCTGCGCGAGCATTTCCGACGCATGCACGTCGGGGGCTCGGTCGAGACACCGCTGCGCCGGCTCGCACTCGACGGCCACCTCGCCGGACGCGAGTTGATCTCCAACGCAGCCCTTCTCATCGGCGCCGGGGTGGAGACCACGGTGAACTTGATCGGCAACGGCATCGCAGCGCTACTCGCCCATCCTGACCAGTTGGCGCTGTTGCGGGAGAACCCGGACCTGTGGCCCGCCGCTGTGGAGGAGATCCTGCGCTACGACAGCCCGGTTCAGATCACGGCACGGGCCGCACTGCACGACACCGAGATCGCGGGTCACCGGATTTCCAGGGGTGCGGTGATCGTCTTGCTGTTGGGTGGCGCCAATCGCGACCCGAAGGTGTTCGACCGTCCCGAGACGTTCGACATCACTCGACCGAACGCCAAGGAACATCTGGCTTTTGCCACCGGCAGCCACGTCTGCCTGGGCGCGGCACTGGCCCGCAGTGAGGGTGCGACGGCGTTGCGCGAACTGTTCACCCGTTTCCCGGACCTGCAGCTCGACGCGCCTCCGGAGCCGCGCGACGTGGTGAACCTGCACGGATATCGACGCCTTGCGGCACAGCTCGCTCCTGCTAGGCGACGAGCGTCCTGACCAACCGCTGCACCTCGGTGAGCTCGACACGGCAGCCGCGCGTCGTCAGTGCAGCCCCGGTGCGGGCCAGCCACTGCGCCGGCGGATCTTCCGCGATCACCCGGATGACGACCCAGTCCAGTTCCTCGAGCATGCGCAACCGCGCGATGTCCTTGACATACTGACGCCGGTTCTTGCGGTGGTGGTCGCCGTCGTATTCGACGGCCACTTGGTACTGCGGCCACCCCATGTCCAGGAACGCGACCGGACGTGACCCGTCGAGAACGGGGATCTGGGTCTGTGGACGCGGAAAGCCGTAGTCGCACAACCACAGTCGGATCAGGCTCTCACGCGGCGAGGCTGCACCCCCGTCGACGAGCGGCAACAGGTCACGGAGCTGACCCAGCCCACGGACCCGAGATCTGCGGTCGGCGAGTTCGGCCACTTCGTCGGTCGAGAACTCCTGATTCCACATCAGGGCATCCAGACGCGCGAGTGCCTCACCACGGGGCAGCAGCCGACCCAGGTCGAACGCCGTCCTGACGCGGGAGGTGACCGGAAGTCCGCAGCGGTGGACGATCTCGTCGTCGCAGAGCGCATCCGTGCGGGTGATCAGGCCCGGTTGCGGACGGCTCTTCACCCCGGTCACCTCGATCGGGATGTCGGGATCGACCCAGGAGGCCCCGTGCAATGCGGATGCGGCGACCCCCGCGACCACGCCTTTGCGCTTGGTGGTCAGCCACGCCCCGATCGCGCGGTCACGCAGCGAGACATCGGCGCTCTTGCGGACGAACACGCCGCGGTACAGCGGTGTGTACCAACGTGCGAGCTCGTGTCTGGTCACCACGCCTGCCCTGACGGCTTCGCCGCCCAGAATGACCTCACCCATGCGGGCATCGTGCCAAGGCCCACCGACATGCCGAGCTGGAGCATCACCTGCCCCACCTATCCGCTTCTCTCAGAGAAAGTGCGGGTGACGCGCTGCAAAAAGCGGATACGTGGGACGCGTGGGACACAGCCCCCAGTGCCTGGATCAGGCCATCGCGCGGCGCCCGGCCAGCGCCCGTCCCAGGGTCAGCTCGTCGGCGAACTCCAGGTCCCCGCCCATCGGCAGGCCCGACGCGATCCGGGTGACGGTCAGCCCCGGGATGTCGCGCAGCATGCGCACCAGGTAGGTCGCGGTGGCCTCGCCCTCGGTGTTGGGGTCGGTCGCGATGATCACCTCGGCGACGTCCACACCGTCGACCCGCTCACCGATGCGGTTGAGCAGCTCGCGGATGCGCAGCTGGTCGGGGCCGATGCCCGACAGCGGGTCCAGCGCGCCGCCCAGCACGTGGTAGCGGCCGCGGAACTCGCGGGTGCGCTCGACGGCCTGCACGTCCTTGGGCTCCTCGACGACACAGATCAACGACGCGTCCCGGCGCGGGTCCCCGCAGATGCGGCAGCGCTCCTCGTCGCTGACGTTGCCGCACACCGCGCAGAACGTGACGCCGTCGCGGACCCGGTTGAGCACCGCGGTCAGCCGGTCGATGTCGGGCGGTTCCACCGACAGCAGGTGGAACGCGATGCGCTGGGCGCTCTTGGGTCCGATTCCGGGCAGCTTGCCCAGCTCGTCGATCAGATCCTGGACGGGTCCTTCGAACAAAAAGTCACATCCCCGGGATGCCCAGGCCGCCCATGCCGCCGGCCAGCGGACCGAGGCGGTCGTGCGCGAGGATGGTGACCTGCTTGGAGGCGTCGGCCAGCGCGCCGACGATGAGGTCCTGCAGGGTCTCGACGTCGGACGGGTCGACGACCTTGGGGTCGATCGACACCCCGACCACCTCGCCGCTGCCGCGCATCGTCACCTGCACCAGCCCGCCACCGGCCTGGCCGTGCACCTCGGCGTTGGCGAGCGCTTCCTGCGCCTCCATCAGCTGCTGTTGCACCTGCTGAGCCTGGGCGAGGAGCGCGGACATATCTGGTTGGCCACCGGGCTGCATGACTGATCCTTTTATTTGCGTTGGTTGCGTATCGGTATCGACTTGGTTGCGCTCGTCCACAAGCGGCACTTCGGGGTTCCAGCGTAGTCCGGACCGGCGCTACCGTGTCGCCGTGCCCGTGCCAGCAATCCTGCGTGTCGGGGCCGCTGCGGTGGCCGTCGTCGTCACCGCCGCCACCGTCGCCGTTCCCGCCCACGCCGCCCCGACACCCGTCGCCGGCAAGATCGTGTTCCTCGATCCCGGTCATCAGGCCTCGATGGCGGGCCTGAGCCGTCAGGTCCCCACCGGCCGCGGCGGCACCAAGGACTGCCAGGCCAGCGGCACCTCCACCGCGGACGGCCTGGCCGAGCACACCTTCGCCTGGGACACCACGCTGCGCATCCGCCAGGCGCTGACCGGGCTGGGCGTGCGCACCGCGATGTCGCGCGGCGACGACACCGGCCCCGGGCCCTGCGTCGACGAGCGTGCCGCGATGGCCAACTCGATCCGGCCCAACGCCGTGGTGTCGATCCACGCCGACGGCGGTCCGCCCACGGGCCGAGGCTTCCACGTGCTGTACTCGTCGCCCCCGCTCAACGCCGCGCAGGCCGGTCCGTCGGTGCAGTTCGCGCGGGTGATGCGCGACCATCTGCAGGGCTCGGGAATCCCGCCGGCGACCTACATCGGTTCCAACGGTCTCAATCCCCGCTCGGACATCGCCGGCCTGAACCTCGCGCAGTACCCGTCGATCCTCGTCGAATTGGGCAACATGAAGAACCCGGCGGACTCAGCGCTGATGAAGACCCCGGAGGGCCGGCAGAAGTACGCCGACGCGGTGGTCCGCGGAATCGTGGCGTTCCTGGGGGCCCAGCGATGAGCGCTTGCGCGAAGAGCAGAAGGCAGCGATGAGCGCTTGCGCGAAGAGCAGAAGGCAGCGATGAGCGCTTGCGCGAAGAGCAGCAGGCAGCGATGAGCGCTTGCGCGAAGAGCAGCAGGCAGCGATGAGCGCTTGCGCGAAGAGCAGCAGGCAGCGATGAGCGCTTGCGCGAAGAGCAGAAGCCAGGGCTAGTCAGCCCTGGGTGCCCTCGATCCCGATGGTGCCCTCGACCTCGCGCTTGAGGTTGCCGAGCACCTCGGTCTGGATCTTGCGGAGCCCGATCGGCGCGAACGTCTTCTCGAAGAATCCGCCGACGCCGCCGGCGCCCTGCCAGGACGTCTTGACCGTCACCGACGACCCGGGACCGGCCGGTGCGACGGTCCAGTTGGTCACCATCGACGAGTTCGCGTCCTTCTCGATGACGGTGCGGCCGGCGACGTCGACGGTGGCCTTGACGTCGCGCGACCGTGACTTGGTGGCCTGCAGCTTCCACTCTGCGACGGTGCCGGCACCCTGACCGCCTTCGAGCACCCGGTAGTTGCTGTAGTGCTCGGAGAGGATCTTGGGGCGCATGGCCTCGTAGTCGGAGACGGCAGCCAGCACCGTCGCCGGATCGGCGTCGATCAGAACCGAACTCGTCGCGCTGACCTGTCCCATCGGTGCACACTCCTCGTCAGTTGTGGATGCGGTCGCATCCCCTGCGTCTGCGGACTAGCGTATATGTGTGCCTGCTGCCTGGACCGGCGCACGGGCGGGGCATGCGGAGGGGGTACAGCGGCTGCGCAACAGCTACCGCGCAATTCCAGCCGATGCCACGGTCCGTCTCGCCAAACCGACGTCGAACCTGTTCCGGGCGCGTGCGGAATCCGGCGCGCCCGGCCTGGACGTGTCCGGTCTGACCGGTGTCATCGACGTCGACGCACAGGCGCGCACCGCGGATGTGGCGGGCATGTGCACCTACGAGGACCTCGTCGCCGCGACGCTGCCGTACGGGCTTACGCCACTGGTGGTTCCGCAGCTGAAGACCATCACCCTCGGCGGCGCCGTGACCGGCCTGGGCATCGAGTCGACGTCGTTCCGCAACGGTCTGCCGCACGAGTCGGTGCTGGAGATGGACATCCTCACCGGCACCGGCGACATCGTGCGCGCGGCACCGGACGAGAACGTCGACCTGTACCGATCGTTCCCGAATTCCTATGGCACGTTGGGCTATTCGGTGCGGCTGCGGATCGAGCTGGAATCGGTGAAGCCGTTCGTCGCGTTGCGGCACCTGCGCTTCGGTTCGCTGGACGCGCTGGTGGAGACGATGGACCGGATCGTCGAAACCGGTGGCCTGGACGGCGAACCCGTCGATTACCTCGATGGTGTGGTGTTCAGCGCCGACGAGAGCTACCTGTGCCTCGGTGTGCGCACCGCCACGCCCGGCCCGGTCAGCGATTACACCGGGCAGCAGATCTACTACCGCTCCATCCAGCACGAGGGCGCCGAGAAGCACGACCGGCTCACCACCCACGACTACCTGTGGCGCTGGGACACCGACTGGTTCTGGTGCTCGCGGGCCTTCGGCGCCCAGAACCCGCGCATCCGCCGCTGGTGGCCGCGCCGCTACCGGCGCAGCAGCGTCTACTGGAAGTTGATCGCCTACGACCGGCGCTTCGACATCGCCGACCGGATCGAGAAACGCAACGGCCGGCCCCCACGGGAACGGGTGGTGCAGGACATCGAGGTGCCGATCGGTCGGACCGCCGAGTTCCTGCACTGGTTCCTGGACAACGTCCCCATCGAACCGATCTGGCTGTGCCCTCTGCGTCTTCGCGACGGCGATGGCGGGTGGCCGCTGTATCCGATCCGGCCGAACCAGACGTACGTCAACGTCGGCTTCTGGTCCTCGGTGCCCGTCGGCCCGGAGGAGGGCCACACCAACAAGCTCATCGAGCGCAAGGTCAGCGACCTCGAGGGGCACAAGTCGCTCTACTCGGACTCGTTCTACTCACGGGAGGAATTCGACGAACTCTACGGCGGCGAGGTGTACAACACGGTGAAGAAGACCTACGACCCAGACTCCCGGTTCCTCGACCTGTATGCGAAAGCGGTGCAACGGAAATGACGACCTATCGGGAACGGCCCACCTATTCGGCTCATCACGCGAGCGGCAAGCTCAGCCTGTCGGAGATCCTGGAGGTGCTCGCCGGCGGGCGACTCCCGTTGCGGTTCAGCGCCTACGACGGCAGCACCGCCGGGGCGGAGGACGCCGACCTCGGTCTGGAGTTGCTGACCCCGCGCGGCACCACGTATCTGGCGACGGCGCCGAACGACCTCGGTCTGGCGCGGGCCTACATCTCCGGGGATCTGGAGTTACACGGCGTGCACCCGGGCGACCCCTACCCCGTGCTCAGCGCGCTGACCGAGCGGCTCGAATTCAAGCGGCCCCCGGCGCGGGTGCTGGCCAACATCGTCCGCTCCATCGGCCTGGAACGCCTCAAGCCGATCGCGCCGCCCCCGCAGGAAGCGCTGCCCCGCTGGCGGCGCGTCGCAGAAGGGTTGCGGCACAGCAAGACTCGCGATGCCGAGGTCATCCACCACCACTATGACGTGTCGAACACCTTCTACGAGTGGGTGCTCGGGCCGTCGATGACCTACACGTGCGCGACCTATCCGCACCCCGACGCCACGCTGGAGGAGGCACAGGAGAACAAGTACCGGCTGGTGTTCGAGAAGCTGCACCTCAAACCCGGCGACCGACTGCTCGACGTGGGGTGCGGCTGGGGTGGCATGGTGCGGTACGCGGCCCGGCACGGCGTTCGGGCCACCGGGGTGACGCTGTCGAAGAACCAGGCCGAGTGGGCGCAGAAGGCGATCGCCGACGAAGGCCTGGGCGGCCTGGCCGAGGTGCGGCACGCGGACTACCGCGACGTGCCCGAGACACAGTTCGACGCGGTGTCCTCGATCGGGCTGACCGAGCACATCGGAGTGGCCAACTATCCCGCATACTTCGACTTCCTGATGTCGCGGCTGCGCACCGGCGGTCTGCTGCTCAACCACTGCATCACCCGCAACAACAACCGGCACAGCGCGTCGGCCGGCGGGTTCATCGACCGCTATGTCTTCCCCGACGGGGAGCTGACGGGCTCGGGGCGCATCATCACCGAGATGCAGGACGTCGGACTGGAGGTAGTGCACGAGGAGAACCTGCGTCACCACTACGCGCTGACGCTGCGCGACTGGGGCCGCAACCTCGTCGAACACTGGGACGCCGCGGTCACCGAGGTCGGGCTGGCCACCGCCAAGGTGTGGGGTCTGTACATGGCGGCGTCGCGAGTCGGGTTCGAGCAGAACGCGATTCAGCTGCACCAGGTGTTGGCCGCCAAGGTCGACGACCGTGGCCGGGACGGCGGCCTGCCGTTGCGGCCCTGGTGGACGCCCTGACCTGACCCCGGCTCAGCCGTCGATGCGCCGCGCACCGAGCTCGTTCTGCAGCAGTTCCAGCGCCGCCTCCTCGGGATCCCGGCGTGGGGCGGTCTCGGCGGTACCGGCCTCGGCCAGCATGTCCTCGACGTCGTCCTCCGGCGGCGGCGGAGGCTCCGCCGGTGCGCGCCGCGCGTCGGCCTCCGGCGCGGCGGCGGGGGCTGCGGGCGCTCCGGCCTCGCACCGGATGTTCCAGTTGACCCCGAGCGCGTCCTTGAGCGCCTCGCGGATGACGTCGGCGTTGCGCTGTTCGGTGAGCCGTCGCGCCAGCGGCGCCGATTCGTGGCTGAGCACCAGGGTGTTGTCCTCGACGGCGCGCACGATGGCGCCGGCCAGCATCACCTCGGTGGTGCGGCTGCGTTCGCGCACCTTCTCGCGCACGGTCGACCACATGCTGCGCACGGCGGCCGCGTTGGGCTGCCCGGCCGCGACCGCGGCGGCGGGTGTCGTCGGGGGCGCTTCGACGGCCGGGGCGGCCGGGGGCCGCATCGGCGGGGCCGACGCGGGCTCCGGTTCTGGCGCAGCGGGTTTCGGCGCAACGGGTTTCGGAGCAGGCGCGGCCGGAGCGGGCGGCGGCGCGGCCGGCGGTGCTGCGGGCGCGGCCGGCGTGGCGGGTTGCTCAGGCGGCGTCGGCACCGCCGGCTCGGCTGGGGCGGCCTCGCTCTTGCGGACGAACTGTTTACGGGGTGCCGCGGCTGGGGCGACGGCTCCCTCGGCTGCCGGGATCGACATGTCCAGCCGGGTCTCGATGCGTTCCACCCGCTGCAGCAGGGCGGCCTCGGTGTCACTCGCCGACGGGAGCAGCAGCCGTGCACAGGCCACCTCGAGCAGCAGCCGTGGCGCCGTGGCGCCCCGCATCTCGCCGAGCCCTGCGTGCATCACCTCCGCGTAGCGGGTCAGCGTCGCGGTGCCGAGCCGGGTGGCCTGTTCACGCATCCGCTCGAGCTCGTCCTCGGGTCCGTCGACCACGCCGCGGGCCACCGCGTCGGGCACGGCCTGCAGCACGATCAGGTCCCGGAACCGCTCGAGCAGGTCGCTGGCGAAGCGGCGCGGGTCGTGCCCGGCATCGACGACGCCTTCCACCGCGCCGAACAGTGCGGCCGCGTCACCGGCGGCCAGCGCGTCGATCGCGTCGTCGATCAAGGCCACGTCGGTGGCGCCGAGCAGGGCCAGCGCCCGCTGATAAGTGACGTGGTTGCCGTCGGCGCCGGCCAGCAGCTGGTCCAGCACGCTGAGCGTGTCGCGTGGCGAGCCGCCGCCGGCCCGGATGACCAGCGGGTACACCGCGTCGTCGACGGCCACGCTCTCGGAGGCGACGATCTTCTCGATCAGCGTGCGCATGGTGCGCGGGGCCAGCAGCCGGAACGGGTAGTGGTGCGTGCGCGACCGGATGGTCGGCAGCACCTTCTCGGGTTCGGTGGTCGCGAACACGAAGATCAGGTGTTCCGGCGGCTCCTCGACGATCTTGAGCAGCGCATTGAAGCCGGCCGTGGTGACCATGTGCGCTTCGTCGACGATGAAGATGCGGTACCGGGACTGGGCCGGCGCGTAGAACGCGCGGTCACGCAGTTCGCGGGTGTCGTCGACGCCACCGTGGCTGGCGGCGTCGAGCTCGGTGACGTCCATGTTACCCGGCCCGTTCGGCGCCAGCGCGACACAGGAGTCGCACACCCCGCACGGGGTGGCCGTGGGGCCCTGCTCACAGTTCAGGGAGCGCGCCAGGATGCGCGCCGAGGACGTCTTACCGCACCCACGCGGGCCCGAGAACAGGTAGGCGTGGTTGATACGGCCCGAGTTCAGCGCTGTGGACAGCGGCTCGGTGACGTGTTCCTGGCCGACCACCTCGGCGAAAGTCGCGGGTCGGTACTTGCGGTAGAGCGCCACGGAAGCAGGCTACCGACAGCCGCCGACTAGCTCTCAGCCGGCAACGACAGCAGCGCTTCGGTGGCCGACAGCAGCGCACAGGTGGCCAGGCCGTCGATGGCCACCCGCAGGTCGTCGGCACCGGGGAACGTCGGCGCGATGCGGATGTTCTTGTCGTCCGGGTCTTTTCGGTACGGGAACGACGCCCCCGCCTCGGTGACCGCGATCCCGGCGTCCTTGGCCAGCGCGACGGTGCGCTTGGCGGTGCCGGGCAGGACGTCGAGGCTGATGAAGTAGCCGCCCTTGGGTTCGGTCCAGGACGCGATCTTCGACTCGCCGAGCCGGTCGGCGAGGATCTCCAGCGCCAGCGCGAACTTGGGTGCCAGCAGCTCCTGATGGCGGCGCATGTGCAGCCGCACCCCGTCGGCGTCGCCGAAGAACTTCAGGTGCCGCAGCTGGTTGATCTTGTCTGGGCCGATCGACTTCTTCCCCGCGTGCTGCAGGTACCAGGCGATGTTGCCCAGCGAACCGCCCAGGAAGCTGACACCGGCGCCGGCGAAGGTGATCTTCGAGGTGGACGCGAAGACCAGCGGCCGGTTCGGGTGGTTGGCCGCTTCGGCCAGACCGAGCACGTCGATCGGGCGGGGGAACTCGTGGGTCAGCGTGTGCACGGCGTAGGCGTTGTCCCACATCAACCGGAAATCGGTTGCGGCGGTGTGCATTCCGGCCAGCCGCCGGGTGACCTCCCAGGAGTACACGGTGCCCGTCGGGTTGGAGAACACCGGCACGCACCACATGCCCTTGATGGCGGGGTCGGCCGCGACCAGTTCCTCGATCATGTCGACGTCCGGGCCGTCCTCGAGCATCGGCACGGTGATCATCTCGATGCCGAGGCTCTCGGTGATCGCGAAGTGGCGGTCGTACCCGGGGGCCGGGCACAGGAACTTCACCCCCGTGCCGTCGAGGATGTCGCGGATCCAGGGCCGCGGCGAGTCGACGCCGCCGTGCAGCAGCGAGAACACGATCGCGTCGTGCATGAACTCGAGGCTGGCGTTGTTGCCGGCGATCAGGTTCGACACCGGGATGCCGAGCAGCTCGCCGAAGATCGCGCGCAGTTCCGGCAGGCCGTGCAGGCCGCCGTAGTTGCGGGTGTCGGTGCCGTCGCCGTCCCGGTACTCGCCGGCCCCGGGCAGGGTCAGCAGCCGGTTGGACAGGTCGAGCTGTGCGGGGGCCGGCTTGCCGCGGGTGAGGTCGAGCTTGAGTTCCCTGGCCTGCAGCTCTGCGTAGTTGCGCTGCTGCAGTTCGTGCTGTGCGAGCAGCTCGTCTCGGCCCAGCGATTGAAAAGACACCGCTCGCCTCTCGCCGTGTGCGGGAAATCCAGGACAAAAATCAAGGGGACCCCGCGCACCCGCCAGAGCCCGTTGACCCTTGCTGCCTTCCGGCCCTGGGGGAGTTCACAGGATGGACGCCGCGCGGGGTCCACGGCGAGTGTAATACCGCGCGCATCCCGGCCGCGCCCAGGCGTACGTCATGCGCATTTATGGAGTGCCGGGGCCGGTCGGCTACCATGACCGACGGAGGATTCGCCTAGTGGCCTATGGCGCTCGCCTGGAACGCGGGTTGGGTTAATAGCCCTCGCGGGTTCAAATCCCGCATCCTCCGCACTCAGCCCGGGGCGCGACCGGCAGGTCGCGCCCCGGGCCACAGGATCGAGGAGGGGTATGGGCCGCACCGCCGCGGTGATCTGGCACGCGTCTTTCTCAGTGGCCGCCGGTGTCCTCTACTTCTTCTTCGTGCTGCCCCGCACCTTCGAATTGCTCGGGGACACCTCACACACGCTGGGCACGGTGCTGCGCATCGTGACCGCCGTCCTGATCGGGACGGCCGCGGTGCCGGTGCTGTTGACGCTGCTGCGCACGCGCCGGCCCGAGTTCGGCACACCCCAGCTGGCGCTGACCCTGCGCACCACCTCGGTCGCGTTGCACGTGCTGGCCGGGGTCCTGATCCTCGGCGCCGCGATCAGCGAGATCTGGCTTTCGGTGGACGCCGCCGGGCAGTGGCTGTTCGGGATCTACGGCGCCGCCGCGGCGATCGCCCTGCTGGGCATGCTGTCGTTCTATCTCGCGTTCGTCGCCGAGCTTCCGCCGCCGCCGCCGAAACCGGTGAAGGTCAAGGAGCGTCGGTCGCGCCGCAAGAAGGACGAATCCGCAGAGGTCACCGAAGCGTCAGAAGCGGCCGACGCCGACGAAACGGCACCGGCCGAGGACGTCGAGAGCTCCCAACCGGCCACCGCCGAGGCGGAAAACGCTGCCGCTGACGAGACTGAAGAGGCGCAAGAGCCGGGTGAGCCGGACGAGAAAGAGCCGCAGGCCGATGGGAAGCTCCAGAATCAGCGTCCTTCCGGTAAGACCGCTCTGTTGAAGCGCCGCCGGCGGACCCGCGGTGGCGTGGCGGTCGAGGACTGAGCAGCGAACTGCGTCGACAGCAGGCCACGGCGTCGCCACTATTGATGAGTATGAGCCCGAATCGCCCGATCAGACTTCTGGTGATCGCGCTGGCCGCGGTCCTCGCCCTGGTGGCTCCGGTCGCGCCGGCGGCGGCTGTGCCCGCCGAGCCCGTCGCCGCCACGACGCAGGTCGAGGCCGCTGTGGTGCGCATCGACACCGAGGTGGACTACCAGGGAGTGCTCGGGTCGGGCACCGCCTTCGTCATCGACCCGAACGGTCTGGCGATGACCAACTTCCACGTGGTGCAGGGGGCGGACCGCATCACCGGCACGGTCAACGGCCGCCCCTACCCCGTGCAGCTGCTGGGGTACGACCGCAAACGCGACGTCGCCCTGATCCAGCTCGTCGGCGCCTCCGGCTTGCCGACGGTGACGCTCGGCGACGCGAACGCGCTGGTGCCCGGGGACCCGGTGGTGTCCCTCGGCAACGCGGAGGGCACCTTCGGCCCGCTGACCCGGGAGGCGGGGACCGTCTCGGCGTTCGGGCGCACGGTCAGCGCCGAGGACACCCTCAGCGGCACCTCCGACGAACTCAGCGGCCTCATCGAGTTCGCCGCTCCGGTCCGGGCCGGTGACTCCGGCGGACCGCTGGTCAACCGAATCGGTCAGGTCGTGGGGATCACCACGGCGGCCACGGTGAACTTCCGGATGGGCCCCGGCGGCAAGGGCTTCGCGATCCCGATCAACGACGCGGTCGTCATCACCGACCAGATCCGCGCGGGGGTCCGGTCCGACTCCGTGCACATCGGTCCGCCGACGCTGCTCGGCGTCGGGGTGCGCACCGCCCCCCGGGACACGCCCGGCGTGGTGATCCAGGAGGTGCTGCGCGGCGGTCCCGCGGAACAGGCCGGTTTGCTCGGCGGCGATGTGCTGGTTGTGCTCGACGGCGTGACGCTGGACTCGGCGACCACGCTGACCTCGGTGCTCGACCGCCGCTATCCGGGCGACGTGGTCGACCTGACGTGGGTGGACCGGGCCGGGCAGACGCGCACCGGCAAGGCGGTGCTCACGGCCGGGCCGTGATTTCGGCGAATTCGCTGAGCCCGTCAAACCAAATCCCTAAGCTGAGCGAGTGCCCAACAATGTCACGTACCGGGTCGTCCAGTGGACGACGGGAAATGTCGGCAAGAGCTCTGTCGCGGCGATCGCGAACCACCCCAATCTGGAGCTGATCGGCGGATACGCCTGGTCGCAGGACAAGGTGGGACGCGACCTGGGCGAGCTGGCCGGTATCGAGTCCCTCGGCGTACCGGCCACCAACGACGTGGACGCCCTGCTCGCGCTCAAGCCCGACGCCGTGGTCTACAACCCGATGTGGATCGACGTCGACGAGCTCGTGCGCATCCTGGAGGCCGGGGTCAACGTCGTGGCCTCCGCGTCGTTCATCACCGGACGCAACCTCGGCGCCGACCGCGAGAAGCTCGCCGACGCATGCCGGCGCGGCGGCTCCACCCTGTTCGGCTCCGGCGTCAGCCCCGGCTTCGCCGAGCTGCTGGCCATCGTGGCGGGCACGGCGTGCGACCGCATCGACAAGGTGGTGATCGCCGAGTCGGCCGACACCACCCTCTACGACTCCCCCGACACCGAGCGCCCGGTCGGGTTCGGCACCGCGATCGACGATCCGGACCTGGCGCCGATGGCGGCGAAGGGCACGGCGGTGTTCGCCGAGGCGGTCCAGCTGGTCGCCGACGCCCTCGGCATCGAACTCGACGAGATCCGCTGCGTGCCCGAGTACGCGCAGACCACCGAGGACCTCGTGATGGCGTCGTGGACGATCCCCGCCGGCCACGTCGCCGGTGTGTACGCCAGCTGGCAGGGGATGTATCGGGGCCGCACCGTCATCGACGTCAACGTGCGGTGGAAGAAGGGCCAGACGCTGGAGCCGGACTGGCCCATGGACGGCGACGGCTGGAAGATCACCATCGAGGGCCGGCCCACCGTCAACATGAGCGTCGGGTTCCTGCCGCCGCAGGACATGATCGAGAGCGCCACCTCGATCGAGGACTTCTTCGTGCTCGGCCACATCATGACCGCGATGCCGCCGATCCACGCGATCCCCGCGGTGGTGGCGGCCGCGCCGGGCATCGCGACCTACAACGACCTGCCGCTGCCCAACCCGCGCGGCGTGGTCCGCGGCTAACGCGGCCCGCCGCTCAGCCCAGCGTGCGCAGCTTCTGCGCGATCACGTCGATGACCCGCGGCGCCTGCTTCTCCAGGTAGAAGTGCCCGCCGGTGAAGGTGTGCACCTCGATCGGCGCGGTGGTGTGCCGGTCCCAGGCGCGGGCGTCGGCCTCGCTGGTCTTCGGGTCGTCGGTGGCGGTCAGCACCACCAGTGGCGTCCGGACCCCGATCTCGGGGCCGCGGTGGTAGGTGGCGAGCGCACGGAAGTCGTTGCGGAACGGCGGCAGGAACGTGTCCAGCAGTTCCCGGTCGCCGAGCACCCGCGGATCGGTGCCGCCGAGGTCGCGCATGACCTGGATGAGGTCGGCGTCGGTGCCCGACTTGCCGTCGTCGGTGTACCGGCTCGGCGCGCGGGAGCCGGAGACGAACGCGACGGCCGGGGTGCGGCCGGTCTCCTCGAGGCGCCGGGTGACCTCGAAGGCCAGCACCGCTCCCATGCTGTGCCCGAAGAACGCCAGCGGCGCGTCGGGAACATCGCCGAGCGCCTCGGTGATGCAGTCGGCGAGGTCGTCGATGTTGTCGACGAACGGTTCGCTGTGCCGCTCCTGTCGGCCCGGGTACTGCACCGCGTACACGTCGAACTCGGGCGACAGTGCCCGCGCCAGCGGGAAGTAGTAGCTGGCCGATCCGCCGGCATGCGGGAAACAGACCAGCTTGACGGGAGCGTTCGGTGCGGGAGTGAAGTTGCGCAGCCAGCGGCTGCGCTCCGACGTTGACGTCATGCCGCTTGTCTACCCGATCACCCGCAGGACGTTGGCCTGCAGTACCGCTCCCGGCGGTCCCTCCACCACCACGTCCTTGAGGATCTGCGCCTGCCCGCCCTCGACGGTGAACGAGGCGGGCATCGGTTGGTTGCCGCCGACGACCTCGTACTCGACGGTGAAAGGGGTCTCCGGGAAGGGATGCAGCCCCACGTATTTCGGGTCGATGGTGTAGGTGTAGCGGCACAGCCCGGCCGGGTCGCATTCCTGGGCGGTGACCTGCACGCCGATCAGGAATTCCTTGACCGTGGGCACCGACGGCGGAGGTGGCGGCGGCGGTGTGCGGACCGCGGCGGCCTGTTGGTCCGGCTTGGAGAAGATCATCATCGCGGTGATACCGATGCCGCTGGCGACCATGCCGAAGATCGCCAGTGCGGCGAGGAGTTTGCGCATGGTGTTCCACCTCTGTGGGGACGGCATGCACAGCAGGGTATCGTCGCCGCGCTAGTCAGCTACGCGGTTCCCCTCTTCGTCCCAGTGCGCGGCGACCTTTTTGCTCGGCTGCACCCGCGGCGGTTCGCCCGGCATCTTCGGATAGTTGGGCGGATAGGGCAGGTCGCCGAGCCCGCGGTCCTCGTCGGCGGCAGCCATCTGCAGCAACGGCTCGATCGACTGGGCGGTGTCGTCGATGCCGGCCCACGGATCGGGCCGGTCGGCGAGAAAGTCGGGCACGGTGCGGATGGTGTAGTCGTCGGGGTCGGCGTCGCGCAGTTCGTCCCACGTCAGCGGCGTGGACACCGTCGCGATCGGGGTCTTGCGCGCCGAGTACGCCGACGCGAAGGTGCGGTCGCGGGCGTTCTGGTTGTAGTCGATGAACAGCCGCTTGCCCCGCTCCTCTTTCCACCAGGACGTCGTCACCGCGTCCGGGGCGCGCCGCTCGACCTCCCGGGCCAGCGCGATCCCGGCGCGGCGCACCGCGGTGAAATCCCACTCCGTGGCGATGCGCAGGAACACGTGGACGCCACGGCCGCCGGAGGTCTTCGGGTAGCCGACGAGGCCCAGTTCGTCGAGCAGCGGCTTGAGCACGTCGACGGCGACGCTGCGTGCCTCGATGAACCCGGTGCCGGGTTGGGGGTCCAGGTCGATCCGCAACTCGTCGGGGTGCTCGGTGTCCGGGCAGCGGACCTGCCAGGGATGCAGTGTCACCGAACCCATCTGCGCGGCCCAGACGATCGCCGCGGGGTGGGTGATCTTCAACGCGTCTGCGGTGCGGCCGGACGGGAAGGTGACGGCGCAGGACTCGAGGTAGTCGGGTCGCTTCTGCGGCAACCGTTTCTGATAGATCTCCTCGCCGTCGATGCCGTCGGGGAAGCGTTGCAGATGGACGGGACGGTCCCGAAGCAGCGTGACCATGCGATCGGCGACGGCCAGGTAGTACTCGACCAGCTTGCCCTTGGTGCCGTCCTGGCCGAGCGCCGGGAAGTAGGGCTTGTCGGGGTTGGTCAGCCGGACCATGATCCCGTCGACGTCGATTTCGGTTGCCGCTGAGCTCTTTCCGGCCATCAGGATCCTTCCAGCACGTCGCGGAGGTCGTAGTGCAGTGGGACGTCGAGCTGGTCGAAGGTGCAGCTGGCCGGGTCCCGGTCGAGCCGCCAGCGCAGGAACTTCACCGCGTGGCGGAACCGTTGCCCTCCTTCGCCGTTGCCTTCCATCTGGTCGTAGGCGACCTCGCACACCCGCTCGGGGCGCACCGGGATCCACCGTTTGTCGGCGGCGGAGTTCCACCGGCTCGGCTCGCCGTCACGCACCTCGTCGCCGATGCGCAACGGTTCGAGGTCGGCGAGCAGTTGCAGCCGCGCCTTGGCGGTGAATGATGCTGCACCGCCGACCATCTGCAGTTCTCCGTCGCGGTAGAGGCCGAGCAGGATCGACCCGATGCCCTCGCCGCTCTTGTGGATGCGGTAGCCGATGGCCACGCAGTCGGCGTCGCGGTGGTGCTTGACCTTCACCATCTCGCGCTTGCCGGGCAGGTACGGCCCGTCGAGCCGTTTGGCGATCACCCCGTCCAGACCCGCGCCCTCGAACTCCTCGAGCCACCGCACCCCCAGTGCGGGGTCTTCGGTGGTGCGCGTGACGTGGCACCACTGCTTCTCGTCCACCGCGTCGAGCAGCGCCTCGCGCCGGGTCCGGAACGGTTCTTTCATCAGCGAGACGTCCCCGGCGGCCAGCGCGTCGAAACCGATGAAATGCGCGGGCGTCTGTTCGGACAGCATCCGGATGCGAGATTCGGCAGGGTGGATGCGCTGGCTCAGCGACTCCCAGTCCAGTCGAGTCCTCGCGCCGCTCGCACGCGGCACGACGATCTCCCCGTCCAGCACGCAGCGCGGCTCCAGTTCGTCGCGCACCGCGTCGAGCACCTCGGGGAAGTACCGACCCAGGTCCTTGCCGCTGCGGGAGAGCAGGACGACGTCGTCACCGTCCCGGAACACCAGCGCGCGGAACCCGTCCCACTTCGGTTCGTAAGACCACACTCCGGCCTCATCGGGCACCTTGGCCTGGGCTTTGGCCAGCATCGGCTCCAGCGGTGGCATCACGGGCAGCTGCACGGTGTCCATCCTCGTCCATCGGTCGCGGGCTGACGCGGATTCGCGCCACGAGGTAGACCGGCGCGGGGCGCGATTCTCGTCGCGACCGCCTGCTCAGCGGCGTTCGGCCACGATCAGGTTCGGTCTTCCACTCCGACGGTGTACCACCGTGCGGCGCTGCGCGGCTCGGTGTCGAACCGTTCGAACCAGCGCCCGGCGAACGGCGGCACCCGCTCGGTCGCCGGGTCGTGGTTGGGCGCCTGGGAACGCACCAACCCGACGATCATGTCGAGCAGTTCGCGGCGCGGCACACCCGCGTAGGTGGGCTGCTGCGGGGCCGGAAGTCCCCGTGCCGTCCGCTGCGCCGTGCGAAGGGCTCGCCACGACAGCCCTTCGGGCAGCAGCGCGGCCAGGTCTCCCCCGTCGGCATCGGGGACCGCCGCACGAAAGCCCGGAACGACGATCCGTAGGATCTCGTCGAAGTGCCTGACCACCCCCGCGATGGTTTTCACCCGGTAGGGGTAGCTGTCGTGCACGGCGTCGTAGACCTTCAGCGCCGAGCTGCGGTGTTCGATCTCCTCGACGAAGTGCCAGAGGAACAGCGACGCGACCCGTTCGTCGCCCGGCGCGAACAGTGTGTCCTCGTTCTCCAGGAACACCGTGAAGTAGGGCGTGAAGGTCGCCTCGATGATCGCGATGTAGGCCAGGCGCCAGGCCAGCGGCTTCGTCGCGGTGAGGCGGTCATAGGACGCGGTCACCGCGGTCAGGGTCTGACGGAGCCCCGTCCAGCGCCGGGCCAGCGCCCGGGCATGTGCGGCGTGTGCCGCGGAGTGCTGCGCCTCCTGCCGGAGATAGGCCTCGGCCTCCGCGGCGACTTCCCCGTCCCGGATCAGGGGGATGGCCTGGCGGGTGGCCTCGACGATGAACTTCTCGAATCCCGGCGCGACGAAGGAGATCAGGTTGCACTGCGCCGCGAACGCCGGGCGGGTGGGATGCCAGGAGAACGGGATGTCGTCGCCGGCGAAGTCGAACCGCACCCGTCGCACCTGAAGATCCGTCATCGACCCATCCACACTCGACTTGACACTGAATACCAAGTGTCCAGTCGACGCTAGCACCGCCCGGCACACCAGACAATGGCCGTTTCAGCGCCGATGCCTGGCGATCTCCGACGCCACCACCGGGCCCAACCACCGCCCTACGTAGTCGCGTAACGCGGCGCCGGTCCGCGGCGGGCGGCCCGGATCGACCATGAACGACTGCAGCAGGCGCAGCATGTACTCGACCAGGTCGTCGATGGCCGTGTCGTCGAAACCGAGCGCGTCCCAGTCGACGTCGAGGCCCGCGAGGATCCCGTGCCCGAACCGCCGGGCCATGTCAGAGGTGACTTCGGTCGACGTCCGGCCGAAGTCGTTGGCCAGCATCAGCTGCACCGGTTTGGCGCCGGGCAGCCATTCCAGTGTGAACGCGAAGCTCTCGACCAGCGCCTCGATCGGGTCGGAGACACCGGCCAGATGCGCCTGGAGTCGCTCGATGTAGCGCAGCCCCGCCCGCGTGGCCACCGCCTCCACCAGCGTGTTGCCCGGGAAGTAGTTGTAGATGGTCTGCCGGGAGACCTCGAGCGCACGTGCGACGTCGGCCACCCGCATCGCGGCGCCGTGTTCGTCGATCGCGGCAGCGGCGGCGTCGAGAATCCGTTCGATCGCCTCGTCGTCACTCGCGGGGGTGGCTCCGCCCCACCCGTGGGTGCGCATGCTGACCGATCCTAGCTGCGCGGCTCTTGTACGGCCGCACAGCCGCAGGTGGGAGAATGGCCCCCATGGCGACCTCGTCGCGGCGCGTCGGCGCCGAAACGTCCAAGACCCGGGACACGCTTCTGGACTCTGTCGAGAAGATGCTGCTCGAGGAGGGCTACGCGAGCGTCACCTACCGGGCGCTGGCCGCCAACGCCGGGGTGACGCCGAGCCTGGTGCAGTACTACTTCCCCAGTCTCGACGACATCTTCGTCGCCGCGATCCGCCGTTACTCCGAGCGGAACCTGGCCTATCTGAACAAGATCCTGGCCACGCGCACCGAGGATCCGCTGCGAGCGCTGTGGGAGTACAGCTGGGACGAGGCCACCGGCACCCTGATGATCGAGTTCATGGCGCTGGGCAACCACCGCAAGTCGATCCGCACCGAGATCGCCGCCGTCACCGAGAGCGTCCGCAAGGTCCAGATCGACGCGCTGACAGCCAAGTTCGGTGAGGGCGCCCGGCCGTGGGGTGACCTGTCGCTGCCGGCGCTACAGCTGCTGATCTCCAGCCTGCCCAAGTTCCTGAACCTGGAGAAGGGTGTCGGCGTGGAGACCGCGCACGCCGAGTTGACCGAGGCGTTCGAGCGCTACCTCGACTCGATCGAACCTCCCGCCAAACCCAAGGCCGCCCGCAAGCGGTCCCGCTGACTCAGCAGAACATACCGCGGTACCCGTGGGCCGGATGCTGCGCGGAGATGTCCGGCGTCTCGGTGCCGAACAGCTTCTGCCGCAACGTCCCTGCCCGGTAGTCCTTCTGCATGATGCCCTTGTCCTGCAGCACCGGGACCAGATGCTCGAAGAACTCCTCGTAGCTGTTGGGCATCAGGGCGTTCATCACCTGGACGCCGTCGACGCCGGCGGCCTGGTACTCCAGCAGCCGCCCCGCGATGGTCTCCGGCGAGCCGACCACCATCTGCGGCAACGACAGTGACGTCAGGAAATCCTTGACGGTCGGCTTCGAACCCTCGGGCCATGCGTTGATCACCGCCAGGAAGGCGCCCTGGATGCCCGGGATCTCGTCGAGGATGTCCTCCAGCGGTGTCGCGGGGTCGAAGCGCCCCAGGTCCATGCCGCTGAGACTGGAGAAATAGGCCGTCTGCGCTTCGGGGCTGCGCCACTCTTCGAGTTCGCCCCACTTGCGGTAGGCCTCCTCGTCGGTGGACCCGATCACGAACATCATGCCCTGCAGGAACAGTATGTCCCCGTCCTGGCGGCCTCGGGCACGCGCCAGTCCGCGTACGGTATCGACCTGCTGGGCAATGGTTTCCAGCGAGTAGGCGGACAGGAACATCAGCTCGGCGTGCGTCGCGGCGAACTCCAGTCCGGCCGGTGATCCGCCGGCCTGGGCCAGCACCGGGGTGCGCTGCGGCGAGGGTTGCATCAGGTTGAACCCCTCCACGCTGTAGCGCTGCCCGGTGTGGTTGATGTCGTGCACCTTCGACGGGTCGGCGTAGACACCCTTTGACGGGTCGTCGACGATGGCGTCGACGTCCCACGAGCCTTCCCAGAGTTTGTAGGTGACGTCGACGTACTCCTTGGCCCAGGCATATCGCTCGTCGTGCGAAAGGTTGCCCGGCAGACCGAGATTGCGGAAGGCCTTCTCGTTGGCCGACGTCACGATGTTCCAGCCGATCCGACCGTTCGACAGCTGGTCCAGTGTCGAGGCCGCGCGGGCGAACACGAACGGGTGGTGCGAGATCACCGAACTCGTGTAGAGGAAACCGATGTCCTCGGTCTGCTGGGCCAGTGCAGGAATGAGCATGGTGCAGTCGGCGATCGGCACGTTCATCGCCTGCTCGAAGATGATGTCGCGCGATCCGTTGTACTCGCCCTGCACGCCCATCACGTCGGTGAAGAAGAACGCATCGACCTTGGCCTGCTCGGCTTTCCTCGCCAGCTCGACCCACATGTCGAAGCCCTTGAACTCGCGGTTACGCGCTTCCGGGTGGCGCCAACTGCCGTGGAAATTGTGTCCCACCGAGTCCATCACCAGCAAGGTGAAGATCATCCGCCTGCTCATTGCCTGCCCTTTCCGCGCGGTGTGCTATACAAACGTACAACTAGTTCGGTGAGGAAAGGGTGACGATGACGAACTCCGATGAACTCGACCAGTTGCGCCGGCGTGTGCAGTACCTCGAGGATCGCACCGCGATCCTCGACTGCGTGATGAACCAGGCCCGCGGCCACGACCGGCACGACGCCGAGCTGATGGGCAGCGTCTACTTCTCCGACGGAATCGACGAACACGGTCCGACGGTGAAAACCGGTCCGGAGTACGGGGATTGGGCCAACGCCGCCCACACGGCGGTGTTCGAGGACCACCTGCACAACATCACCACCCATACCTGCGAGATCGACGGCGACGTGGCGCACGCCGAGAGCTACGTCATGGGCGCCATGCGGGTCAAGGGCGGCAAGATCGTCTCACTGATGGGCGGGCGCTACCTCGACCGCCTCGAACGCCGCGACGGCGTCTGGAAGATCGCGCTGCGCCGCTGCACCATCGAGTGGATGATCAGCGGCGACTCCTCGATCCTCAGCAAGGGCGCGGTGGCGGGCTTCATCAAGGGCAAGTGGGACAAGACCGACGCGTCCTACATCCGCCCGCTCAAACTCGATGACGTCGTCGACCGCTGGTGAGCACGTGAACCTCGCTGGGCGAGTCGCGCTCGTCACCGGCGGCGCGTCCGGTATCGGACGCGCCACCGCGCTGCGCCTCGCCGACGCCGGTGCGCGCGTCTGTGTCGTCGACATCGATGGCGACGCCGCCGGCGAGGTCGCAAGTTCGATCGACGGGATCGGGATGCGTTGCGATGTAACCGATCCCGATCAGGTCGACGAGACCTTCACCCGATGCGCGGGCGAGTTGGGCGGACTCGACATCGCCTTCCTCAACGCCGGTATCACGATCCACTGGTCGGGTGACATCGGATCCCTCGACCTCGCGCAGTATCGCCGCTCGGCCGGCGTGAACGTCGACGGCGTGGTGTTCGGTGCGCGGGCTGCCGTGCGCGCCATGCGATCGGCGGGAGCCGGCGCCCGGGCCATCCTGGCGACGTCGTCGCTGGCCGGCCTGATGCCCTGGCATCCCGACCCGGTCTACTCACTCGGCAAGCACGCGGTGGTGGGTTTCATGCGCTCGATCGCACCGAACCTCGCCCCGGAAGGCATTGCGGTGCACACGATCTGCCCGGGTATCACCGAGACCGGCGTCCTCGGTGACCGGCGCCCGCTCGTGGAAAGCATCGGGGTCCCGGTGATGGAACCGGCGGCGATCGCCGACGCGGTGCTGGTCGCGCTGGCCGCGCCCGCCGACACCAGCGGCTCGGTCTGGGTGGCCCAGCACGGAAAGCCCCCGTGGGCCATGGCTTTCCCGACCGTGCCGGGAGCCGACAGCAAGCTCAATGTTCCGCTGCCCCCTCACGCCGCGTCCTGAGTGACGGTCAGCGCCTGCCGCAGCCGGTTCCGTGCCCGCGACACCCGGGACATCACGGTGCCGATCGGGATGCTCATCAGCACCGCCGTCTCGGCACACGTGTAGCCCTCGATGTCGGCGTAGTACAGGGCCGTCCGGAAGCCTTCCGGGAGGTGCGTCATCGCGGCGTGCAGGTCGTCGTCGGGCAGGGACTCCAACAGCTCGGTCTCCGCGGAGCGCACCTCGGGCTCGGTGATCCTGTCGGACAGCACCTCAGCGGGACGGCGTTCTCGCCACCGGTAGGCGTTGATCCACTGGTTGTACTGGATCCGGAACAGCCACGCCTGGAGGTTGGTGCCCGCCCGGAAGCTGCCGAATCCGGTGTAGGCGCGGAGCAGAGTCTCCTGCAGCAGGTCCTCGGCGTCGGCGTCGTTGTGGGTGAGTCGGCGGGCACCGCGGAACAGCACGTCGGTCAGCGGCAGGACCTCGGCTTCGAACCGGGCCTTCAGTTGCTCGCGGGACTCGTCGGTATCGACCTTCATGGACCTGCCTCCGGTTGGGTTCTGCGGCCCGGACGGGCCGTCGAATCCAGACTCGTGGCGCCGGGCTCCGCGGGGACCCTTGAGAATCCGTAGTCCTGGCCCGTAGTCAGTGGTCCCTAGTGGTCCCTCGTGACGGTGCGCAGCTGCCGGCGCGAGGTGATCCCGAGCTTGACGAAGACCTTCCGCAGATGCCATTCGACGGTATGGACGCTGATGAACAGCTGGGCGCCGATCTCCGCGTTCGTCAGTCCGTCGGCGGCCAACCGGGCGATTTGCGCCTCCTGGGCGGTCAACGCGTCGCGCGTGGTGACCGGCTGTCTGCGGACCTTCTCACCGACGGCGACGAGTTCCCGGCGGGCCCGCTCGGCGTAACCCTGCGCTCCCATCCCGGTGAAGATGTCGTGCGCCTCTTTGAGGTGCCGGCGGGCGTCGGTACGGCGGTTGACGCGACGCAGCCACTCGCCGTAGCCCAGCTGCGCCCGCGCACGGTGCACCACCACCCGCGAGTGACTCAGCTGCTCGAGCGCCTCGCTGAACAGCCGGTCGGCGTCGGCGTCGTCGGCCAGCAGCGCCTGCGCGTGGGCCATCGCACCGAGTCCCCACGGGGTTCCGCTGGCCCCGGCGCGCTCCGCGATGTGGCCGATGGCCTGGCGGGCGGCGTCGAGTTCACCGATGTGGACGGCGGCCTCGACCAGCTCGTGCAATGCCCAGCTGTAGAAACCCAGATCCTCGTAGGCGCAGGCGTCCCGCGCCGCGGTGAAGGCTTCCCGGTAGCGGCCCAGACCGTTGTACAGCACCGCGGCCGCGTACCCGGTGAGCCCGACCAGTCGCCCTTCACCGCGGGCGGCCCCGTCGGCGGCGGCGCCCTCGATCAGCGGGGTGGCGTCCGCGGGATCACCGCGCCACGCGGCGATCACCAGGAAGTAGTAGCGGACGGGTCCGGCGTGGGTGGTGGCCGCGGTGATCTCGTGCGCCTCGGCGATCAGGGTGGCGGCCGTGCTCAATTCGCCGAACAGCACGTGCACGCCGGCGCGGTACACCAGTGCCTGGGGAAGGCCGGCCAGCGCGCCGCTGGCGCGGGCCTGCCGGACGACCGCAGCCGACAGCGTGTCGACAAGGTTCTCGTCCCACAGTTCGTGGGCCGCGGATTCCTGCAGGATCGGGAACGCCGGGACGAGCCACCGGTGCAGCTGGCCGGGATCGGTCTCGGCCAGCACGGCCATCGCGTCCAGTGCGGTCCGCAGGTGCGTCACACCGTCACTGATGCCCCCGGTGATCCGCTCGGTCATCCCGCGGAAGAACAGGTCCACCGCCCGGGGCAGGTCGGTGGTGCGGGCCATCGCCTCCCGGGCCGCCTCCGCGGCGTTGAGCAGCGCGCCCGGCTGCCCCAGCCGACCGGCGTACATGAGTGCCGCGAACGCCTCCAGATAGCACTCGCGGGAAGCGAAGTCGTCGACGTCCTCCAACTGCTTGGCGGCCTCGAGCAACGCGGGCGCGGTCTCCCCGACCGATGGTGCGCCCGCCTCACCCGTCCGGCTGCTGAGGAACGCGATCTGGGCGCGCAACCGCGCTGCCCGCGCGCGTTGGAGTTCGGACAACGGTGCCAGCTCGGCGATCGCCAGCAGTTCGTAGGCCTCCGCGCCCGCCGCGGAGTCCCGTTTGGCCTGCGCGGCGGCCAGGGCACGGTTCCCGCGCAACTCGGGATCGGCGGTGAGCACCGCGGCCCGGGCAAGGAACGCTGCGGCGGCGGCGATGCCGCCCCGGCGCTGCGCGCGGCCCGCCGACGTCTCCAGTTCCGCCGCGATCGAATCGTCGTTTCCTGCCACGGAATTGGCGGCATGCCAGGCCCGCCGGTCGGGATCGGTGGCAGCGTCGGTGGCCGCGGCCAGGGCCGCGTGGATCGCGCGGCGGTCGGCCGCGTCGGCGGTGCGGTAGGCCGCAGCACGCATCAACGGGTGGCGGAAGCGCATCCGCGGACCGAACTCGATGATCCCGGCGGTCTCGGCGGGCGCCAGCACGTCCACCGCGATCCCCAGCAGTGCGGCCGCGCGCAGGAACAGCGCCGAGTCGCCGACCGGCTCGGCGGCCGCGAGCAGCAGCAGCCGCCGGGTCTCGTGGGGCAGTTCCCGCAGGCGCAGCGCGTAGCTCTCCTCGATCCGGCCGGGAGCGCTCTGGGTACCGGCCGCCCAGAATCCGCCGGCCAGTTCCGCCGGGGTGTAGCTGCGCGGCACCTCCAGCAACGCCAGCGGATTGCCGCGGGTTTCGGCGACCAGCCGATCCCGGACCCGGGGATCGATGCCGCCGATCATGGCCTGGTCCAACAGGGCCCGCGCGTCGGCGTCCGACAGCCCGCGCACCGGCAACTCCGGCAGCCCGGCCAGCACCTCGGCTCCATCGGAGCGGGCGGCGAACACCAGAGCCACCGGTTCGGCGACCAGTCGGCGGGCGATGAAGGCCAGCGTCTGCACCGAGACCCGGTCCAGCCACTGTGTGTCATCGACGACGCACAGCAGCGGCTGCTCCTGCACGGCGGCGGCGAGCAGGCTCAGGACCGCCAGACCGACCAGGAACCGTTCGGGCGGCGGCCCGGAACCGTGCCCGAACGCGACCGCGAGCGCGTCGCGCTGCGGGGCCGGCAGGTCGTCGAGGTGCCCGAGCAGCGAGGCGCACAACTGGTGTAACCCGGCGTACG
The DNA here is from genome assembly GCA_050205485.1 of Mycolicibacterium vaccae. Classification (GTDB taxonomy): domain Bacteria; phylum Actinomycetota; class Actinomycetes; order Mycobacteriales; family Mycobacteriaceae; genus Mycobacterium; species Mycobacterium vaccae_A. The sequence continues at coordinate 88,774 of JBNMQW010000013.1, forward strand.
GCAGCTCCATGTCGGATTCGACGCCGGCCACCTGGACGCAGCGCAGTCCGTCGGCCTCGTCGAGGAGGAGGTCGAGCAATGCGGTCTTGCCGGAGCCCGGTTCCCCGCGCAGCACCAGCACCTGCGACCGGCCCGCCCGCACCGTCGAGACCACCTCGCGCAGCGCCACGGTTTCGGCCGCACGCCCGTGCAGCGGCCGACGTCCCCGCGCGCGGCTCGACACCGCATCACCGTATCCAGGCGATGCCGTCCGGTCCAGAGTGCTCAGCCCCGGGCGGCGGTCTCCAACACCCAGTCGCTGAAGCGGGTGTCGAACAGCGTGGCGCCGTCCCCGGGAACCAGGGTGTCCTCGTCGATGTCGACGCCCCAGTAGCCTGCGGCGGGATCGGCGACCACCTCCCGGGTGTCACCCCGTGCGGCGAGCGCGGTGCGGATCAGTTCCGGCAGCCGGAACTTCTCGGGCCCGCCCACTTCGACGATGCCGTTGACCGGTTCGTTGACCGCGGCGATCGCGACTGCCTCCGCCACGTCGGCCGAGGCCATCGGCTGGAACTGCGCGTCGGTCAGCCGCACCGTGCCGTCGGTGGTCGCGGAATCGGCGATCGCACCGAGGAATTCGAAGAACTGGGTGGCCCGCACGATCGTGTAGGGAATCGGCCCCGCACCGATCTGGCGCTCCTGCGCCAGTTTCGCCTTGAAGTAGCCGCTCTCGCGGGCGAGTCGTTGGGTCCCGACCACCGACAGCGCCAGGTGGTGGGTCACACCGGCATCGGCTTCGGCGGCCAGCAGATTGGCCGTCGATCTCGTGAAGAACTCCTGAGCGGCGGCCTCTTCGAAGCTCGGCGAGTTGGTCACGTCCACCACGACCTGAGCGCCGGCCAGTGCGTGGGCCAGCCCCTCCCCGGTCACCGCGTTCACCCCGGTCGACGGTGCGGCGGCCACCGCCTCGTGGCCGTGCTCGGTGAGCCCGTCCACCACCTTCGATCCGATCCGGCCTGTGCCGCCGACGACGACGATCCTCATGGTGGCTCCCTTCTGCTGACTGGTCGAGGCCGCGATCGCTGCCTCATACGCCAGAACCCGGGCGCCGCGGCGCATTCATCCCGGTGGCGATCGTCACCCGCCGGATGACTGCGCGGGCGGTCGCAGGTTCCAGCCGGCGGACAACAGAGAGGACCACTCATGGAACTGAACGGATCTCGGGCGCTGGTCACCGGCGGAACCGCGGGCATCGGCCTGGCCAGTGCCCGGTTGCTGGCCGAAGCCGGCGCCGAGGTACTCATCGCCGGGCGGCACGCCGGGCCCGGCGAGGCCGCCGCCGCGACCCACGCCCGGCTGCGCTTCGTCCGCGCCGACCTGGCTGACCCGGCGTCGGTGCAGATGCTCGTCCGACAGGCCGGCGACATCGATGTACTCGTCAACAACGCGGCCAGTTTCCCGGGCGCGCTCACTGTCGACCAGGACGCCGCGTCGTTCGCCCGCACCTTCGACACCAACGTGCGCGGCACGTACTTCCTGACCGCCGGCCTGGTGCCCGGCATGCTCGACCGCAGACGCGGCAGCATCGTCAACATCAGCTCGATGGTCGCGGGCAAAGGCGTACCGGCGGCCTCGGTCTACAGCGCGTCGAAGGCCGCGGTGGAGTCGCTGACCCGCACCTGGGCCGCCGAGTTCGGCCCCCACGGGGTCCGCGTCAACGCGGTCGCGCCCGGCCCCGCGGAAACCGAAGGCGTGCAGGCGGAATGGGGTGACACCAACGAGGCGCTGGGCCGGGCGCTGCCGCTGGGCAGGGTGGCCGCACCGGTCGAGATCGCGCATGCCGTGCTGTTTCTTTCCTCACCGCGGGCGAGCTTCATCACCGGGACGACCCTGCACGTCGACGGCGGCGGATCGGCGATCTGAGCCGGCGGGATGACTCCGCGCGGCGGCCGGCGTTCTGGCGCTCGCAGGCATTCCGACAGAAGGAGAAAACCGATGAGCAGCACCGAAACCCGACTCGACGAGCTGGTCCCGTCCCGCTACGCCACGACCGTCGGTGACATCGAGGTGCTGGTGATCAGCGACGGCGTGCTACCCATCACGGCGTCGACGCTGGCCACCAACGCCGCTCCGACCGCGCTGGCAGGGTGGCTGCAGGACATGTTCCTGCCGCCGGACGTCCTGGACTGGCCGCTCAATGTGGTCGTGGTGCGCAGCGGCGATCGGACCATCCTGGTCGACGCAGGGTTGGGCGCCGAGTTCCCCGGCTTTCCCCGGGCCGGTCACACCCTGGCGCGGCTGCGAGCCGCGGGGATCGAGCTCGCTTCGGTGACCGATGTCGTGCTCACACATCTGCACATGGATCATGTCGGCGGGCTGCTCAGTGACGGGGTGAAGAGTGCTCTTCGACCTGATCTGCGCATCCACGTCGCGGCGCGCGAAGCCGAATTCTGGGAAGCCCCGGACTTCTCGCAGACCGACATGCCGCAGCCGGTGCCCGAGGTGCTCCGCGCGTGTGCGTCGCGCTTCCTCTCCGAGTACCGCAGCAATCTGCGGACTTTCGAGACGGACCACGAGCTCGCGCCCGGCGTGCTCGTCAGCCGGACCGGTGGCCACACCCCCGGGCACAGTGTGGTCCGGCTGGCCTCGGGCGGCGAGCAGCTGACCTTCGCCGGCGATGCGGTGTTCGCGCCGGGATTCGACAACCCGGGCTGGCACAACGGTTTCGAGCACGATCCCGAGGAGGCCGTCCGCGTGCGGGTCGGTCTGCTCACCGAGTTGGCGGCGACGGGCGGATCCCTGGTGGCCACCCACCTGCCGTTCCCGTCGGTGTGCAAGGTCGCCGCCGCGGGTGACGTGTTCCGCTGCGTCCCGGCGGTCTGGGATCACTGACCCACGATCGCGGGCATCGAGTCCCAGCCCCGCACGGTCGCCGTCGGGGCGCGGGTCGCGTTGTCCTCGTCGATGGTCCAGTCGGGCCAGCGTTTCAGGATCTCTTCGAGCGCGACGCGGCCTTCGATGCGGGCCAGCGACGCGCCCAGACAGAAGTGCGCGCCCCGCCCGAAGGTCAGGTGGTTGGGGTTGCGCCGGATGTCGAAAACGTCGGGGTCGGTGAAGCGGCGCTCGTCACGGTTGGCCGAGCCAGCCATCAACAGCAGCGCGCTGCCCGCCGGCACGGTCTGGCCGTGGTAGTCGACGTCGTTGGCGACGTAGCGCGCGATGTGATGGACCGGCGGCTCCATCCGCAGGATCTCCTCGATGGCTCCGGGGATCAGCGAGGGATCGTCGACGAGTTCCCGCCGCTGGTCGGGGTGGTCGGCGAGCACCTTGCCGAGCCAGCCGAACAACCGGCCCACCGTCTCGGTACCGGCATTGGCGATCACCCCGAGGAACACCAGCAGTTCCTCCTCGCGCAGTTTCCGGCGTCGCCCGTCGACGTCGTCGAACTCCACGTGCAGCAGCTCGGTCACCAGGTCGTCGCTCGGGTTGTCCTTGCGCCAGGCGACGTAGTCGCGAAACATGTTGCCGTTGAAGTAGTTGTCCTTCTTGACCGGCAGCGGCTGACCGGGTTTGTTGCGCAGGCGTGCGCCCGCCACCTTGCGGACACTGCGCTGCAACGAGTCCGGCATCCCGACGAGCATGCCGATCACCCGCATCGGCATCTCGGCGCCCAGGTCGAGTGTGAAGTCGAAACGGTCGCCCCCGCGCAGCGGATCCAGGCAGGCCGCGCAGAACGTCCTGATCTCCTCCTCGATCGCCTTCATCTTCCGAGGGGTGAACGCGCGGGCCACGAGTAACCGGTGCACCGTGTGCAGCGGCGGGTCCTCGTTGATGAACACACCGTCGGGCATCACCGGTTCGGCCTTGACGACCTCGAGGATGTCCCCTTTGGCCGAACTGAGGTTGTCGATGTCACGGAGCGCGGCCTCCACGTCGGCGAAGCGGCTCAGACCCCAGAAGTCGAACTTGTCGTTGTAGTACACCGGCGCCTCGTCACGTAGCCGCCGGTAGACGGGATAGGGATCCCGGTCGATGTCGACGTCGTAGGGGTCGTAATACAACGCATTCACTTGTACGATCGTACAGCACAATTTCTCGTCGAGGGAGAGTCCATGCACATCGGGTTCGTCACGCTCAACACGCCGCACGATCTCGCGCCCGGCGAGCTCGCAAAAGAGTTGGAGGAGCGGGGCTTCGAGTCGATGTGGGTCGGCGAGCACCCGAAGATCCCGGTCTCGGCCGCCGGGTCCCTGCCGGCCGCGCTCCTGCACGCGCAGCAGCGGATGTGGGACCCGTTGATGTCTCTGTTGCTCGCCGCGCAGTCGACGACCATGCTGCGGCTGGGCACCGCGGTCGCGCTGCCGCTGGAACACGAACTGTTCACCTTCGCCAAACAGGTGGCGACCCTGGACCGCATCAGCGGTGGCCGCGTCACACTGGGCGTGGGTGTCGGGGTCCGCGCCGAACTCGAGGTGTCCAGTCCGCTCGCGTGGTCGCAGCGCTACCCCGCGCTGGCCGACATGATCGCGGCGCTGCGGGTGCTGTGGTCTGCCGACGAAGCCGAGTATCACGGTCAGTTCTACGATTTCGATCCCGTCTGGTCCTTCCCCAAGCCGCGGCAGCAGGGCGGCCCGCCGATCCTGGCAGCGGCGACCGGCCCCAAGGCGATCGGCGAGTGCCTGGCCTGGGCCGACGGATGGCTGCCCGGCGACGCCGCGTACCGCGACCTCCCGGCTGCCGTCGCCGAGTTCCGCCACCGCGCCGAGGACGCCGGACGCGATCCCGCGGCGCTGGATCTGACGGTCATGGCGTGGGGCGAACCGTCGGCCGACCGCCTGGCCCGGTACCGCGACCTCGGCCTGACCCGTGTGGTCATCGGCGGTGGGCGTCGCGGCGGTGACAACCCCGCGAGCACGCTGCCATTTCTCGATCGGTACGCGCCGGTGGTGGACAGCCTCGGCTGAGTCGTGACGGTTCGGACCGTATTCGTCAAAACGGTGTACAACGCATTTTCCCGGGGAAGACACTCGAAGGGATTACCAGCGCGAGGAGCGTGCGATGAACATCGTTTCGGCGGCCACCCGAGCAGTGACCAAGACAGCGGATATGACGACTGCGGCGGCCGGAGCGATCGGCGGCGCTGCCGTGAACGGCGCTGTGGGCGCCGTGCGGGGCGCGGCGTCGGGTGTGCGCTCAGGCCTGGACAACGGCAGCCGCTCCTCGGCCGCGGCGGCCCTGACGTTGGGCGCGGTCGGCGCGGTCGGACTCGTCGAATGGCCGGTGCTCCTGGCGGTGGGTGGGACCGCCCTCGCGCTGCACCAGCTCTCCCACCGCGGTGAGCATGCGTCGGACGGCACCCCGGCTGCACGGCCCGTGGCCACGGTGACACCTCGCCGGGCCACCAAATCCACTGCACGCGCGCGATCTCGACCGGCCAAGAAGGCAGCCTCGTCGCGACGTCCGACCACGAAGTGAACTTGCTGGGGCGACTCGGCAGAAGCGTCGCCCAGGTCGCCGCCTGGCCCGCGCACGTCGACTCGACGGCGCTGCTCACCGCGGTCCGAGAGATGGTCGGCGGCACTCCCAGCCGCCGCAGCTGGAGCAACGGCGACCGGCGCTGGGTCGAGGTGCGGGGGCTGGACGGTGAGAACGGGAAAGCGCTCGGCCGGGCCGTGCTCGATGCGGCCCGCGCCGAATCCGGCGTCCGGACCGTGGGGCTCAACCATTCGCTCGCCCGCCTGGTGGTGACCGTCGATGCGGACGGGCCGTCGCCGTCCCGGCTCTGCGATCTGGTGGCCCGGGCCGAGCAGGACACCGGAGCCGACACCGGCGGCGTCCCGACCGATCTGCCCGCCGACGGCGTAGTCCTGGCCGGGAAAGTCCTGGCCGCGGCAGCCGGCGGCATCGGGCTGTGCGCCGCGACAGCAGGCCGCCTCTTCGCGTTACCTGCCCTCCCGTCCGGCCTGACGGCCGCCGTCGCGCTGGTCGACTACCAGCCACGGATTCGGGCGGTGGTGGAGCGCCGACTGGGCCCCGAAGCCACCGACACCGCGATCGCGGTGGCCGCCGCGACGGTGTACACGCTGACCGAGGCGCCCACGTCGCTGGCCGTCGAGACCGTCCGGCACCTGTGCCAACTCAGTGAGGCGTTGTCCGGCTCCCGCGCCTGGCAACGCAACGAGCCGAGGTTCGCCCCCCACGCCGACGATCCCGGGACCCCGCGCACGCCGCGGCCCTGCCCGCCGCCGCCCGGACCCGTCGAGCGCCACGCCGACCGCAGCAGCGTCGCTCAAGGGGTGGCCGCCGCCGCGCTGGGTCTGCTCAACCGCGATGTCAACACCGCGGCCACCGCGGCCGTGGTCACCACCCCCAAGGCCGCACGCAACGCCCGTGACGGGTTCTCGGCCGTGCTCGGTCGCGGGCTGGCCGACCGGCACGACATCGTGGCCCTCGATCCCCGGGCACTGCGCCGGCTCGATCGCGTCGACGCGGTCGTCGTCGACCCACAGGTCCTGCTGACCGAAGAACTGCGGGTCGGTCGCCTGCGCGGCGTCACCGATGCCGACCTCGCCGCGGCGTGGCAGTACGCCAGGGAAAGCCTCGACCGCGGCGATCTGCACGTCGGTTGGCAGCATCTGGTGTTGCGGCACAACGGTGCTCGAAATGGTCAGCAGAACGGGAACGGCCGGGCCAACCGCTGCGAGGTCCTGGTGCGTCATGTGCACGACCCGTCGGCGGCGGCCGTACTGGGCGAGATTCGGCACGCGGGCGCCGAGTTGATCTCGGTGCACAGCGACGAACTCGACGACCTGCGCCCGTCGTTCGACGAGTTGTACCCGGTACAGAAGTCGGTCGACGCGGCGCTGCGGGATGCCGTCGTCGCTCTGCAACGCGAGGGCCGTACCGTCGCTGTCATCGCTTCGGCTGCACCACAAGCGCTTTCGGCCGCCGACGTGTCGGTCGGGCTGATCCCCGCCGGCGGTCGGCCACCCTGGCAGGCCGATCTGCTGGCCTCCGACCTCGAGACGGTGTGGCGGGTCATGCACGCGCTGCCCGCAGCGCGCCGGGCCAGCAAGCGCGGCACCGAGCTGGCCACCAGCGCGTCGCTGCTCGGTGCGGTGCTGATGATCCCCGGCGTGCGGGGCCGCGGACCCGGGCCCGTCACCGCGGGCGCCGCCGCCGGCCTGACCACCGGCGTGTTGCTGGCACGTCGAGTCCTCCGCGCCGCGAGCCCGCCGCCGGCGGTCGTTCACGAGTGGCACGCGATGTCGGCCGAGGAAGTCCGTCGGCTGCTGCCGTCTCCCGAACATGTTCCCGCCCAACCGAAGACGCTGGTCGCCGCGGCGGCGAGCGCATCGATCGGCCTGGTCCCCCGGCTGGCCGGACCGCCGTTGCGGCTGGCCCGCGATCTGGCGGGTTCGCTGCGCGAGGAACTGTCCGATCCCCTGACACCCATACTGGCCGTGGGTTCCACGGCGAGCGCACTGCTGGGATCGCCGATCGACGCCATCCTGGTGGGCTCGGTGCTGGTCGGCAACTCACTGCTGGCCGCCTCCCAGCAGGTACGGGCCGAGCGGTTGCTCAGCCGGCTGCTGGCCGTACAGGTCCCGCCGGCCCGGCTGGTGACCGATGATGGCTACCGCACCGTCGACGCCGCGGAGCTGCAGCCCGGGGACCTGATCGAGGTCAGACCCGGCGAGGTGGTGCCGGCCGACGCCCGGATCATGACAGCCTCCGACGCCGAGGTCGACGAGTCGACGCTGACGGGCGAGTCCCTGCCGGTGGTCAAGCGCGCCACCGTCACGCCCGGTGCGGCGCTGGCCGAACGCAGCTGCATGCTGCACGCCACCACCACGATGGTCGCCGGTACCGCGGTGGCCGTCGTGACCGCCGTCGGCGACCAGACCCAGGCCAGCCGTGCGGTGCACGTGCAGTCGGCGGAGAAGTCCGCGGTCGGTCTGCAGGCGCAACTGCGGGACCTGACCGAACGAGCCCTGCCGTTGAGCATGGCCGGCGGCGCGCTGGTCAGCGGTATCGGCCTGCTCCGTTTGCAACCGCTGAACCAGGCCGTGGCCAGCGGCGTCGCCGTCGCGGTGGCGGCGGTGCCCGAAGGTATGCCGCTGGTGGCGACGTTGGCGCAGCAGACCGCGGCGCGCCGGTTGACCCGCGCAGGCGTACTGGTCCGCAGCCCCCGGTCGGTGGAGGCGATGGGACGCATCGATGTCGTCTGCTTCGACAAGACCGGGACACTCAGCGAGAACAAGCTGCGCGTCACGCGGGTGCACACACGCGACGGCCTCACCCGTGGCGACGTGCTCACCTGCGCGGCCCGCGCTACCCCGGCCCGCAACGGCGATCGGCATGAACATGCCACCGACGCCGCCGTCGTCGATGCCGCCGGCGACCTGCCGTCACCCGGCACCACCCCGGCCTATCTGCCGTTCCGCTCCGGACGACCGTTCTCAGCCGCCCTCTTCGGCGGTCAACTGTCCATCAAGGGCGCCCCGGAGACCGTGCTCGCCGCGTGCACCGAGGTGGACCCGCACGTGCGACGCACCGTGCACCGGATGGCGGAGTCCGGCCTACGCGTGATCGCGGTGGGCCGGCGCACCCTGACCCCGAAGCAACAGCGCGCCGCACGCGACAGCGACGACGCATTCACGGCGTTGTGCCACAGAGGTTTACAGTTCGTCGGATTGTTGGGTCTGGCCGATACCCCACGGCCGGAGTCGGCGTCGCTGCTGACCGCGCTGCACAGACAGCAGATCGGCGTCCGGCTGATCACCGGCGATCACCCGGTCACCGCCGCCGCGATCGCCGCCGAACTCGGGATGGCGGTCACCGCCGATCAAGTGGTCAGCGGCGGCGACTGGGAGGCTCTCTCGCGGCGCGACCAGGAACGCGCCGTCCGCGACGGTCTGGTCTTCGCCCGCATGACGCCGGAGCACAAGGTACAGGTGGTGCAGACACTGGAACGCGCCGGCCTGGTCTGCGCGATGGTCGGCGACGGCGCCAACGACGCCGCGGCGATCCGGGCCGCGACCGTCGGCATCGGGGTCACCTCACGCGGCAGCGATCCGGCCCGCACCGCGGCCGACGTGATGCTGCTCGACGGGCGCATCGGGTCGCTGCTCGACGCCCTCGACGAGGGCCGCCAACTCTGGCGGCGGGTGCAGGCCGCGGTGTCGATCCTGCTGGGTGGCAACGCCGGTGAGGTGGCGTTCTCCATCATCGGCTCCGCCATCACCGGACAGTCCCCGTTGAACACCCGTCAGTTGCTGCTGGTGAACTTGATGACCGACGCGCTGCCCGCGGCGGCGCTGGCGGTCAGTCCGGCCCGGCGCACCGGCGACGACACCGGGCACGGACCCAACCACGCGGCGATCTGGCGGACCGTGACGATCCGGGGAACCACGACCGCGGCGGCCGCCACCGCGGCGTGGGCAACGGGCGGTTTCGTCCTCGCTCCGCGCCGGGCGTCGACGGTGGCACTGGTGGCGCTGGTGACGACGCAGCTGGGTCAGACGCTGCTCGATTCGCACAGCCCGCTGGTGGTGTCGACCGCGGTCGGCTCGCTGGCCGCACTCGCAGCGATGATCAGCACGCCCGGGGTCAGCCAGGTCCTGGGCTGCACGCCACTGGGGCCCGTCGGCTGGACACAGGCTCTCGGCACGGCGGGCGTGGCGACCGCCGCCTCGGCGTTCGCGCCCCGCCTGCTGGGCCGGGGTCAGTCGTCGGAGTCGATCTCGATGACGCCGAGCCGCCAGAGCACCGCGTACAGCTCACGCAACGGCACGGTCAAAGCGGCGGAGACGACCGCCAACGGATCGGAGGTCGGTGTCGAGCCGGTTGAGGGGACCACGCCCTCGACGGTCCAGCCCGTGGGCGTCGGTAACCCGAACTCGACGTGACGCCCAGGTGACCAGTCATCGAACCCTGGAGAATCCGGATGTCACGCGTTGGCGGGCACCGGCCGCACGCGCTCGCTGACCAGCTCGAGCAGCTGACCGTCCGGGTCGCGGACCATGCAGACGAATCCGCCGCCGGGATCGGACACCACACCGCCACCGCCGGCCGTGACCGCCGCCCGAGCGGCCGCCATGTCGGTCACGGCGATCGACATGTGCGTCAGTCCGGCACCGAGCAGACCCCGCTCGGGTTCGTCGGGCGCCGGGTGCCCCGAGAAGGTCAGCAACTGCAACACGACTCCGTCGTTGCGCAGGTAGGCGGCCTCGAAGCCGATGGGCGGTTCCAGACCGACCAGGCCCTGCGCCATCTCGTCGGGCATGGTCAGTCGCTTGACCTCCTCGAATCCGAGTGCCTCGTAGAAGGTCTTGGACCTCTCAAGGTCGCGGACGCGCAGACCGATGTGGCTGACGTTCACCGTCACACCCCCGCCGGTCCGGGTCCGCCGTGCATGTACAGCGTCTGCCCGGAGCAGTAACTGGACGCATCAGAGGCGAAAAACAGCACACCGTAGCCGATTTCGTCAGGCTCGGCGATGCGCCCGGATCCGTTGGTCTGGCCGATCATGTCGATGTCGAAGCCCTGGCGCTGCGCGTCGGCCTCCAGGCCGGGCGTACGGATCGCGCCGCAGGCGATGCAGTTGACCCGCACACCTTTTCGGGTCCACGCCGCGGCCATCGATCCGGTGAGGTTGTTCAGTCCGGCCTTGGCGGCGGCGTACACCGGCGCCTGGGGCATGGCCAGCAGGCTGGCACCGGAGGAGATGTTGACGATCGCGCCCTTGCCCTGGGCGATCATCGGCTTGGCCGCGGCGCGGGACAGATACCAGGCGCTGGAGAGGTTCAGGTCGAGCACCTGATGCCACTCATCGTCGGTCCACTTCATCAGAGACTTGGTCTCGCCGCCGCCGGCGTTGTTGAGCAGCACGTCGAGTCGGCCGAATTCCCCGAGGGCGGCGTCGACCAGCGCCTGGCAGTCCTCGGCCTCGGTCACGTCGGTGGGGACCGCCAGGGCGCGCCGTCCGAGGGCCTCGATCTCGGCGGCGGTCGCCTTCAGCGGCTCCTCGCGCCGACCGGCGAGCACGATGTCGGCACCATGCTCGGCCAGGACCAGCGCCGAGGCGCGTCCGATCCCGGTGCCGCCGCCGGTGATGACCGCGACCCGCCCTTCCATCGAGAACCTGTCGCCCACAGCATCACTCCCGTCTCCGCATCCGATGTGCAGTACGACTGTACAGCATTCCGGTTCTCGACAACCCCGCTTGCGTCGAGTACACCAATGGACATGCCGCATCCGACCGACGATGTCTGGGAAGTACTGTCCACCGCGCGCTCGATCCGGAGGTTCACCGACGAACCCGTCGACGAGCAGACCCTCGATCGTTGCCTGCAGGCCGCCACGTGGGCGCCCAACGGGGCCAACGCCCAGCTGTGGCGGTTCATCGTGCTCGACGGCCCCGAACAGCGCGCGGCAGTGGCCCAGGCCGCCAAGATCGCTTTGCAGACAATCGAATCCATCTACGGCATGTCCCGCCCCGCACCTGAGGACGACAGCCGATCCGCGCGCAACAACCGGGCCACCTACGAATTGCACGACCGGGCCGGCGAATTCACCTCGGTGCTGTTCACCGCGTACAAGAACGAGTTCTCGTCGGAGTTCCTGCAGGGCGGATCGATTTACCCTGCGCTGCAGAACTTCTACCTCGCCGCCCGCGCGCAGGGCCTGGGCGCGTGCATCACCAGCTGGGCGTCCTACGACGGCGAGCAGGCGCTGCGCGAAGCGGTCGGCATTCCCGACGAATGGTTCCTGGCCGGTCACGTCGTGGTGGGCTGGCCCCGCGGTCGCCACGGTCCGGTGCGGCGACGCCCGCTGACCGATGTGGTGTTCCGCAACCGGTGGGATCCCGAGCGCGCCGACATCACCTACGGCCGGGGCGCCCGGCCGCGCGGCGGCGGCTGACCCTCGCGCGTCAGGTCCCGCAGCAGACCGCGGGTCCGCGCCAGTGACGCCGTGCGCTGGTCGCGGTCGGTGCCGACCGCCACCGGCTGCGCCCACACGTCGGTGGCGCCCGCGTCGAGCAGCTCGGTGAGCCCGCGGGCGACCGCGTCCTCGTCGCCGACGATCCCGACGTCGGCGGCCGCCGAACCACCGCCTGCGCGGATGATGTTCTGGTAGTTGACCATTCGTTCGTAACCTGCTGCAGTGGCCGAGACCGCGGTCCGCGCTTCGCCGACGTCGTCGTGCACCGCGACGGGCAGCCCGGCCACGATCCGGGGTACGGGTTTGCCATGCGCCTTCGTGGCCGCGGCGAGGATCGGCGCGATGCGATCGGCGATCACGGCGGCCGAGGCCATCCACAGCACCACACCGTCGGCGAGGGCTGCGGCCACCGACAGCATCCGCGGGGACAGCGCCGACAGCAGGACCGGCACCGGATGGTCGAGCACAGCCATGCGGCCTGCGCTGTGCGCACTCCAGTGGGTGCCATCGAAATCCACGACGGCACCCGACAACAAGGGCGACAGGATCTGCAGATACTCCCGGGTGTTCTGCGCGGGCCGCTCGTAGGACAAGCCGAGCACCTCACGGACGATCGGTTCATGCGAGGGTCCCAGCCCGAGGGTCAGTCCCGGCCGGCCCATTGCGTTGGCCGCCGCGGCTACCCGATTGGCCTGCAGGAGCGGATGACACGGATAGGTCTGCAGCACCGCGGTGCCGAGCTCGATGGACGTGGTGGCCCGGCCCGCCAGCGCCATCGCGACCAGCGGGTCGCCGGCCACCGAACTGGCGTACCACAGCGACGTGAAGCCGTCGGCCTCCGCGCGCTGCGCCTGCGCCACGATCTTGTCGACGGTGCCGGCTCCAACGGTCAGTCCGATCCGCATCGTCTCATCGCATCACATGGTCCTGCTGCGGCACCGGGTGGACTCCGAAAAGCTCTCGGTAGGAGGGTGGTTGGCGGTCGCCTTCGTCTTTGATGCCGTACTCGACCGCGAGCTCGGCACCGATGAGCGTCTGCCCGCTGCGCTCCATGACGTCGGGATCCTGCGACAGCGCCCAGATCACATGCCCGGTGAGTTCCGGGGTTTCGGCAGTGTCGAGGATGTAGCCGAGCTTGTCCGGGTTACCGGCCACGATCGCGCGCACCCGGTCGGTCAGCAGCGATCCCATCCAGATGGACACCGCGGCGACGCCGACGTCGGCGAAATCGCGTGCCATGTCGGCGGCCATCTTGTCGGTGCCGGCCTTGGGCACACCGTAGGCGGGGCCGAACGCGTAGTGCACGGCCCCGGAGGACGAGGTGAACACCACCAGCCCACGGCGGTGCGGCACCATCAGTGGTGCCGCGTAGACCGTGGACACGTAGCTGCTGCGCAGTCCCACATCGAGGGTGTCGATCACGTTGATCGGCTCTTCCCAGAACTTGGTGCGGCCCATCATCTCGTCCCGGATGATCGCGGCGTTGTTGACCAGGATGTCGATACGGCCCTGCTCTGCGCCCACCCGGCCGAAGAACTCCTGCACCTGTTCGTCGTCCCGGTGATCGACGCGCACCGCGATCCCGCGCCCACCCGCCGCCGTGACCCGTTCGGCAGTCTCCTCGATCGTGCCCGGGGGCGCGTTCTCGGAGTCCCGCACCGTGCGCCCGGTCAGGTACACCGTGCAGCCGTGGGCGCCGAGCGCGCGGGCGATCCCCGCTCCGGCACCGCGGCTGGCCCCGGTCACCACAGCGACGGGCCGGGACTCGGTCATGACGTCTCCTCCAGTCGCGCGTGGCCCTTGAACTCGGTGATCGGGCGGGCGAGCCCCTGTTCGTCGCAGATACGCTGCAGCTTGGGCAATGTCGCGGCAACCCCCGGACCGCGACGGGATCCCGGCGTGAACGTGGCCGGCAGGTGCCGCATGCCCTGGATGACACCGATGCTGTCGTAGTGCACGGTCCCCGCCGGGTCGCACCGGTAGTCCGGCATACGGTCCAGCACGGCGGTGACCATGGCCTTGAACACCGTGCGGGCGACGTTGGACCCGATACACCGGTGTACACCCAAGCCGAAGCTGAAGTGCCGGTTGCCTTTCCGGTCCAGCACGATGTCGTCGGGATCGCTGAAGACCGCGGGGTCGCGGTTGGCCATCGCCCAGGACAGCCACAACCGCTGCCCCTCGCGTAGCTCGCGCTCGCCGAGCACCATGTCCTCGGCGATGGTGCGGCCGTCGCCGGGTGCGGGCGTGAAGTAGCGCAGGAACTCCTCGGTGGCCGGGTTCAGCAGGGTCTCGCGCTCCCGGCTGAGCCGCTCGCGCTGGTCTGGATGCTCCGAAAGCCATTCCAGCGCATGGGCGGTCAGCGCGGTGGTGGTGTCGAAACCGCCGCCGATCAGCAGGTTGAGCATGCCGATCAGTTCGATGTCGGGCGGTGCTTCGCCGTCGATGCGCATCCTGGCCAGCGCGTCGATGATGCCGGGCCGGGGGTGCTCCCGGATCGACATCAGGTTGGTGAACAGGTCCACGCCCATCGCGAAAAAGAGCTCCCGCACCCGCTCGGCGTCCGGAGAGTCCGGCGGCGTGTACACCGAGGCGTGGGCCGGCTCGTTGTAGAGCTCCCACTTCGCCAGCGGCACCCCCAGCATCGCCAGGGTCAGCACCGCGGGGACCACGTTGGCCAGGTCGTCGACGAAGTCGATTCGGCCCGACTCGATGCGGTCGTCGACGCACGCGCGGACGATCTCGTCGACGAACGGCTCCCAACGTTTCACCGCCGCGGGCGAGAGGTAGGGGTTCAACACCGTGCGGTAGATGCGGTGTTCGGGGTCGTCCATCTCGAGCATGCCGCCGCGGAAGTTCTCCGCCTCGATCATCGTCGGGATGGAGATGCCCTTGTAGCCGCGCCGCTCGTTGTTGACGTCGTGGTCGTTGGACACGTGCGGGCAGCGGGCCAGCTCGAAGACCTCGGCGCTGCCCGCGGCCACCCAGTGGCCGTCGTAGGTGTCGGTCCAGGCCAGCGGGCACTGCTTGTGCATCTCGCGGGTGATGTCGAGGAACTTCTCCCGGTAATCCGGCGCGTGGCGGTCGAAAAAGAAGGTTCCTTGATCCGTCACAGCACTGCCCCGCCGTTCACACCGATGACCTGCCCGGTGACATAGCCGGCGCCTTCCGAGCACAGGAAAGAGCACACCGCTGCGACGTCCTGGGGTCCGCCGACCCGGCCGGCCGGGATCGCCTGGGTCAGGTACTCGTCGGGCGGCAGCTTGCCCTCGGCCTGCTGCCGGCGCAGCATCGGGGTCTCGATCGCGAAGGGCGGCACCGAGTTCGCGGTGATCCCGTGTTTGGCGTAGTCGCGGGCGACGGTCTTGGTCATCGCGATGACGCCGCCCTTGGTGGCCGAGTAGTGGCCCTGGCGCGGCGCGCCCTGCTGCCCGGCGGCCGAGGAGATCGTCACGATGCGGCCCCACTGCGCCTCGACCATCTCGGTCAGCGCGGCGCGGATGGTGAGGAAGGTCCCGGTGAGGTTGACCGCGAGATACCGGTTCCACTCCTCGAGCGTGATCTTGTCGAAGCGCGTGAAGCCACCGATCGCCGCGCTGGTCACCAGGATCTGCACCGGCCCGAACTCGGCACGCACCGCGGCGAACGCGGAGTCCACCGACGACTCGTCGGCGACGTCGACGCCGACCGCGACAGCTCGGCCGCCGCGCTCTCGGATCCGTTGTGCCACAGCGTCCGCAGCGGCGGCATCGAGATCGAGAACTGCCACGCGATGACCGTCATCGGCCAGCACACCGCTGATCGCCGCACCGAGTCCCGAAGCGCCGCCGGTCACCACTGCTGTTCGTGTCACCACATCTCCTTCGCTGTACGGATGTATAGCACAAGCTATATTTCCGGACAACCACAGCCGTCTCGAAACAACCAGTCGTCAGGAGAGTTCATGCCGCAGGAATCGCCACGCCGGGTCGCCGTGATCACCGGTGCCGCACGGGGTCAGGGTCGCAGCCACGCCGTGGCGCTGGCCGAGCAGGGCGTCGACATCATCGCCGTCGACCGGTGCGCCGACATCGAGTCGATCCCGTACCCGCTGGCGACCGAGGCCGACCTGGCCGAGACCGCCGACGCGGTGCACGCCGTCGGCGGCCGGATCGAGACGGTCGTGGCCGATGTGCGCGACCTGGCCGCACTGCAGGCCGGCATCGACCGGGGCATCGCACGGTTCGGCGACGTCGACATCGTCGTGGCCAACGCCGGGGTGGTCGCACTCGGCATGCCCGAGGCGACCGATACCGCGGTGTACCGCGACATCGTCGATGTCAACCTGGTCGGCGTCTGGCACACCATCGTCGCCACCGCTCCGTCGATGATCCGCCGCGGAACCGGCGGGTCCATGGTCCTGGTCAGCTCCATGCAGGGATTGGTGGGCCGCGGCGGCGACGGCAGCGCGGCGACCTTCGCCTACGCCGCCTCCAAGCACGGCGTCGTCGGCCTGATGCGATCGGCGGCCAACGCCTATGCACAGCACCACATCCGGGTGAACTCCATCCACCCGACCGGCGTCGCCACCCCGATGATCTTCAACGAGCACATGGCCAATGTGGTGGCGGCCAACCCCGAGGGCACCGGCATGGGCGGCAACCTGCTGCCGGTCCCCTACGTCGAACCCGAGGATGTCACCGCGGCGGTGCTGTTCCTCGTCAGCGACGGCGCCCGCTACATCACCGGCACCGCACTGCCGGTCGACGCCGGCAACGCCGTCATGTAGCCGTCAGTGGCGTGATGAGACGGCTCGCCGTCAGTGGCGTGATGAGACGGCTCGCCGTCAGTGGCCGTGCAGGATGAAATCGGCAGCGCGCCAGGCCATCGCCATGATCGGCCCGTTGAGGTTGCCGGCCACGATGGTCGGCAGCACCGAACAGTCGACCACGCGCAGCCCGTCGACGCCACGCACCCGAAGCTGGTTGTCGACGACGTCGTGGTCGCTGGGCCCCATGGCGCAGGTGCCGACCGCGTGGTACCCGCAGTAGCCGCCGTCGAGCGCGGCGTCGGCGAGTTCGTCGTCGCTGCGAACCTGCGGCCCCGGATATGTTTCGCCGCTGAGCCGTTCGGCGATCGGCGACTGTTCGAAGATCGATCGCATCTTGCGCAGCAGCTCGACGGTGGTGTCCCGGTCGTAGTCGCTGGTCAGGTAGTTCGGGTTGATCCGCAGCGGCGCAGCGGGATCCGCTGAGGTGATCTCGAGGTATCCCTCCGAGGTGGGGCGCAGCACCATGCCGAGGCAGGACACGCCGGCCGCACGCTGAATCGAGACGGGCTCGCCGACGTTGTAGGGCGGCAGCGTGTACGGACCCATCATCACCTGGCCGTCGGGACGATCGGCTCCGGGCTGGGCTTTGACGAAGCCGACGACGTCGAAGGACGGCGCCGACAGCGGGCCCCGGCGGTTGGCCAGATACTTGATCCCCGTCAGGGCCTGACCCGCGGCCGTGGCCAGATACTTGTTGTATCCGAGGTCCTCTTTGAGGCCGTATCGCAAGGTGGCGCATCGGTGTTCGTGCAGGCCGCGGCCGAGGCGATCGCGTTCGAGCAGCACCGGCACGCCGGCCGCCGAAAGTACGTCGCGCGGACCGATACCCGACAGTTGCAGCAGCTTGGGCGAGTTCAGGCTGCCCATCGACACGATCACCTCGCGGCGCGCGCGCACCTGTTCGACACCGCTGGAGGTGCCGACCTCCACGCCGACGGCGCGCTCACCCTCGAGCAGTACCCGACGGACCAGCGTGCCGGTACGCAGCTCGAGGTTCGGACGGCGCAGTGCGGGCTTGAGGAAGGCGGTGGCGGCACTGACCCGGCGACCGTTGCGGATCGTCGATGTCGCGTAACCGATCCGCTCGCCGTCGGATTCGTTGATGTCCTCGACCCGCCACATGCCGATGCCGGTTGCGGCCTCGATCATCTCCTCGCACAGCGGATCCGCGTCGCGGGGCACCGAGATGTTCAGCGGTCCGCCGGTCCCCCGGGTGGCCGACGGACCGAACTGGTTGTTCTCGAAGTTCTTGAAGATGGGCAGAATGTCGTCCCACCCCCAGCCCTTGTTGCCGAGGCGTTCCAGCCCGTCGTAGTCCGCCCGGTTGCCGCGGTTGTAGATCAGGCCGTTGACCGCACTCGACCCGCCGATCACCTTGCCGCGCATCCACTGCTCGACGTGCGGCTTCGGCCCGAACGGCGTGGTCTCGTAGTGCCACATGTACTTCTCGGTTTCGAAGACCTTGCCCGCGCCCTTGGGGATGTGGAACCACAGACTGCGGTCGACGGGACCGGCCTCGAGCACCAGCACGCTGACCCTCGGGTCCTCCGACAGGCGGTGGGCCAGAACGCACCCGGCCGAGCCGGCCCCGGCGATGATGTAGTCGTAGCTCGGCACTGCCGCCCCGCCTCTCGTCGACGCTGTACGGACGTATAGTACGCGTACGGCGATGCGGCCACCGGTATTTGACGTCCACGAGTAGTCTGACCCGATGACACGGGCACGGATGGCCGTTGTTGGAGTCGCCACTGCGGGCATCACCGCACTGACGCTGACCGCGTGCGGGCAGGCCTCTCAGCCGGACTCGACCAGTCCGGCGCCACCACCACCGGCCGCGAGTCCGACCGGCACGAGCGCCGCACCGGCCGCGTCTTTACCGTCGGTGACCGGCTTCGCCGATCTGGTGGAGCGCGTCAGCCCCAGCGTCGTGACCATCCAGCTGCCCGGCGGGGTCGGCAGCGGAGTGGTGCTGCGCCCCGACGTCATCGTCACCAACGCCCATGTGGTCGGCCGCGCCCGCCAGGTCACGATCGGCTTCGCCGACGGTGCCAGCGCCACCGGACAGGTCCTGGCCACCGACGACGTGACAGACCTGGCCGTCGTGCGCTCCGAACGCGGCGACCTCCCGGTGCCCGAGTACCGAAGTGATCTGCCCCGCCCCGGCGAGATCGCCATCGCCATCGGCAGCCCGCTCGGCTTCGAGAACACCGCGACGGCGGGCATCATCTCCGGGCTCAACCGCAACATCCCGGACTCGGCGCAGGCCGGCTCGTCGCTCGTCGACCTCATCCAGACCGATGCGTCGATCTCGCCCGGGAACTCCGGCGGCGCACTGCTCGACGCCGACGGTCGGGTGGTCGGCATCAACGAGGCCTACATCCCGCCGACCGCCGGCGCGGTGTCGCTGGGCTTCGCGATACCCACGTCGACGGTCCTCGACGTCACCGAGCAACTGCTGACCAACGGCCGCGCCCGGCACTCCTTCCTCGGTGTCTCGACCGGCCGCCTCACCCCGGCGATCCGGCAGGAGTTGCGGGTGCCGGTGGAGAACGGCGCGCTGGTGCGCGGCGTCGAGCCGGGCAGCCCCGCCGCCGCCGCCGGGGTGCGGCCGGGTGACGTCATCGTCGGACTGGGCGGCGAGCCGGTCGAGTCGGTGGAGGAACTGCTCGGCGCGCTGCGGCGTACGGCACCGGACTCCCGGCAGACCCTGGTGGTCATGCGGGGCCGGGACCGGGTCGATCTCGAGGTGACGATCGGTTCGCGCGGCGGGTGAAGCTGCCCGTCCTGCCGCCGGTGTCGCCGATGCTGGCCAAACCGGTGGCCGAGGTGCCGGGTGACCCCACCGACTACCTCTACGAGCCGAAGTGGGACGGGTTCCGCTCGATCCTGTTCCGCGACGGCGACGAGGTCGAACTGGGCAGCCGCAAGGAGCGGCCCATGACCCGCTACTTCCCCGAGCTGGTCGAGGCGGCGCACGCGGAGCTCCCGCCGCGCTGCGTAATCGACGGGGAGATCGTGATCGCCGTCGACGACCGGCTCGACTTCGAGGCGCTGCAACTAAGGCTGCATCCGGCCGCGTCGCGGGTGCGGATGCTGGCCGAACAGACTCCGGCGGAGTTCATCGCCTTCGACCTGCTGGCCCTCGACGACGTCGACTACACCGGCAGGCCGTTCGCCGAACGCCGCGCGGTGCTGACCGACGCACTGGCCGGTGCGGGCACCTCGATCCACCTCACGCCGTCGACCACCGATCCCGCGGTGGCGCGGCGGTGGTTCACCGAGTTCGAGGGTGCCGGCCTCGACGGCGTCATCGCCAAACCGCGCGACCTGACCTACCAGCCGGACAAGCGCGTGATGTTCAAGCTCAAGCACCGCCGCACCGCCGACTGCGTGGTCGCCGGATACCGCCCGCACAAGTCCGGGCCCGACGCCGTGGGCTCGCTGCTGCTGGGTCTGTACGACGACGACGGCTCACTGGCCTCGGTGGGCGTCATCGGTGCGTTCCCGATGGCCCGCCGCCGGGAGTTGGTGACCGAGTTGGCTCCGCTGGTCACCACGTTCGATCAGCATCCGTGGGACTGGGCGGCGCAGGCTGCGGCCGATCCGGAACTCGCCCGCCGGTACGGCGGTGGCTCGCGCTGGAACGCCGGTAAGGATCTGTCGTTCGTGCCGTTGCGCCCAGAACGGGTCGTCGAGGTCCGCTACGACCACATGGAGGGGCACCGGTTCCGCCACACCGCGCAGTTCAGCCGCTGGCGCCCGGACCGGGACCCGCGCTCGTGCACCTACGACCAACTCGAACGCCCGGTCACCTATCCGCTCGGTGACATCGTCGCCGGACTCGGCCGGCACTGATCACCGCGGCGGATCAGGGTCGCCGCGGAGCAACTCGTCGGGATGGTGCAGTCGGTTGATCCGCGCCGGGCCGGATGCGTCGCTCCACGCGAGCCGGCCGTTGCGCGGCGCGGCCGACATCCGGCCGAGAGTGAGCAACTTGTGGTCGGGACCGCACACGAAGAACAGCGCGTCCGCGTCGGTGCGGCCGCCGGCGGCCCAGTCGGGACTGTGGTGCACCTCGCTGTGATACCCGGGAGCGGTGCAGTCCGGACGGGTGCAACCGCCGTCGCGGGCATAGCAGATCATCCGCTGATCCGTTGTGGCAATGCGGTTTTGCCTGCCGAGATACAGCGGACGCTCGGTGTGGCCGTCGAAGACCGCGAGATAGTGGATGGCGTCCGCAGCCATCCGGATCAGGTCGCGCATCGGCAGTGCGGTGTCTCCACCGGTGCGTGCCGGTGACGGCATCGAGATGTCTGGATCGACCACCGCATGCGCGGCTTGGTTCACTTCTGCGAGAGTGGTCCGCACGATCACCGTCACGGGATGGCCACGGTGGGAGCCCATCTCGCCGGACGCGATGCCGAGCTTCAGACCGAGTTTGAGACCGTCGTGGCAGCGCTGTGCGGCGCTGCGGTCGTCCGGGATCTCCTCCACGCTTCCGTCGGGCAGGTGCCGTCCGGGCCGGACGGCGGCGGCGCACGCCTCGAGGTAGCACCGGGTCTCGGGATCGAGCCAGCCGCTGATCTGCGACATGCCGTCGCCGCCCTGCGGCCCCAGCCGCACACCACGTCGCCTCGACCGGTCGACTTCGTCGAAGTGGCCATCGGGGTTGAAGATGTCGTGGATACGCCGGCCTGCGGCGATGACGATGTCGGCGTCGCTCTTGCAGGCCTCGCGTACCTGGCTGGCCTCCACCTCCGCGCGGTCAGCGGCCGACGCGCACGAGGGCAGGCTCTTGAGCGTCTTCTTGATGGCCGCGACGTGGTCCTCGCCGATCCGCCCCGAAGCCAGAGCGGCAGCCACCTCCGGCCACAGCGGCGGCAACGCCGGGCCGATCAACTGGCGGCGGCCACACACCTTCGCGGCCAGCTTCATCCGTCGCTTGACCTCGCGGGGCGGGATCCGTAGCCGCGTGCTCAGCCGCAGCGGCATCTCGGGCACCATCCCGGTCTCGTCAGGTGGATCCGCGATCTCCCCGAACACCCGGTACATCAGCCCGCGGTTCAGCCGTTCCTGCGTCTCGAGGCGCTCGGCGAGCGCCATGCGGTACCGGTTCCCGACGCCCTCGGACGACAACTCGTGCATCTCCCGGTATGCAGCGTCGATCTGATTCAGCAAGTCGCTGAACCGTTCTCGTGCTGCCGCAGCGGGTATCACCCCCCAACGGTATCGAACATAGGTGCGAACTCGATGCGCCGATTTCGCCGTCTGTGGATAACCCCCGGTCTGGGGACAAACCGCCCTCTTGACCTCAACAACGCTTCAGGTTGCACCCTCGTGGCATGCGAAAGATATTCGACGACCTCTGGGAGACCAGGGTCGACTCTCCGTTCCCCGGCCTGACCACCCACGCGTACCTGTGGACGCCGCAGCGCGCCCTGTTCTACTCCCCCGCATCTGATGCCGACTTCGACGAGCTCGACGCGCTGGGCGGGGTCGCCCACCAGTACCTGTCCCACCGCGACGAAGCCGGACCGACGCTGGCCACCGTCAAGAAGCGGTTCGGCAACGTATTACACGCTCCGGCAGGTGATCTCGCCGACGTCACGAAACACGCCCCCGTCGACGTCCCACTGCACGGGCACGCCACCGACGACCTCGGCGTCGAGGTCATCCCGACGCCGGGCCACTCACCCGGCGCGGTCTGCTACCTGGTGCCCGGCGCCGAGGGTCGTTACCTGTTGACCGGTGACACCCTGTTCCGGCTCGCCGACGGCCGGTGGCGCGCCGGCTACATCGAGAGCTTCCATCAGCCGGCCGACGCCGACACCATCGCCGCGAGCCTCGGCATGCTCGCCGACTTCACCCCCGACGTGGTGATCTCCAGTGCCTTCCAGGGCGATTCGGCCGTCCACCGGGTCGATGCCGGGCAGTGGCGCGACATCCTGACCGAGGCCACCCGGAGTCTGCCTACTCGAAGCGCATCCAGTCGCGGTCAGTGAGGTAACACTCGGCCAAAGCTGCTGTGCCCTCGGCGAATCCGTTTCC
The DNA here is from genome assembly GCA_050205485.1 of Mycolicibacterium vaccae. Classification (GTDB taxonomy): domain Bacteria; phylum Actinomycetota; class Actinomycetes; order Mycobacteriales; family Mycobacteriaceae; genus Mycobacterium; species Mycobacterium vaccae_A. The sequence goes on from JBNMQW010000013.1 coordinate 111,557, forward strand.
GAAGGTGAGCGCCGCGTCGGAGTCGGAGCGCGAAGCGACCCACGCGGTCAGCATCAGGCGACGCCACATCACGAACGTCGGCACCATCGCCAGATGCGACGCCGGCAGCGGGCGCACCTCCCGGTAGCCGCGCAGCCAGTCGACGATCATCGACCGGGCTTGCGGGGTGTCCTCGATGAACGACACCACCGCGCCCAGATCCGCCAGATACCAGGACCATCCGCTGTCGTCGAAGTCGATGACGGTCAGCTCCGAGGGACCCGACTCGGCGACCATCAGATTGGCCATCCGCAGGTCGGCGTGGATCAGACCGAACCGGTCGGGTCCGTACCCGTACTGCGCCAGCGCCGATGCCACTTGCGCCGCCGCCTGTTCCACGACCACAACGCCCTCGCCCAGCCCCGGCGCCGCACGCCAGTCCCCCCACCGCGCGGCCGGACCCAGCGTCGCATCCAGGTCCCACCGGAACCGGCTGAAGAATGCCGGCGGGCTCCACCGCGCCGCGTGGTCGTGCATCTGCGCCGTCAGCCGGCCCAACTCGTCGTATCCCACCGCGTGCGGGCGTTCCTCCGCGGTGCAGCCCTCGACGAAGGTCATCGCGTCCACATGCAGGGCGCGCTCCCCGACGACCGCCGCGACGACATCGCGCCCGTCGGCCGCCGGGACCAGCGCGGGTGTCACCACGTCGGTCTCGCACCGCAGCGCCGTCATCCAGGCCAGTTCCGAACGGATCGCCTCCAGCGGGTGGTAGCCGGGGCGGTGCACGCGCAGTACCAGCGGCTCGTCGTCGTCGACGAGGTAGGTGGCGTTCTCCGACAGGCTCAGCAGCCGCAGCGCTGCCCCCGGGGCGCGGCCGTAGGCCGGAAGCGCAGCGCGGACGAAGCGCTCGTGATCAGCAGGCATACCGGACATCCCCATCAGTCTGGCCCACCGATAACCTGACCGTCGTGACGAGTCCCGCCGGTGCGGGCCGGTTCGCACCGAGCCCGTCAGCCGATCTGCACATCGGCAACCTGCGCACCGCGCTGCTGGCGTGGCTGTTCGCCCGCTCCACCGGACGCCGCTTCCTGATGCGCGTGGAAGATCTCGACGACCGCACCGACACCGACATCGCCGACCGCCAGCTCGCCGACCTCGCCGCGCTGGGCATCACCTGGGACGGTCCCGCCGAACGGCAGAGCGCGCACCGGGACCGCTACGACGCCGTCGTCGACGAGCTCGCCGCCCGCGGGCTGCTGTTCGAGTGCTACTGCAGCCGAAAAGACATCGCCGCCGCACCGCGCGCACCGCACGCTCCCGAGGGCGCCTATCCGGGGACCTGTCGCGACCTCACCGAGGCCCAGCGCGCGCAGCGGCGGCAACAGACCGGGCGCCCACCCGCTCTGCGCCTGCGCAGCGACGTCACCTCCTACACCGTGCACGACGTCGTGCACGGCGACTACACCGGCGTGGTCGACGACTTCGTGGTGCGCCGGGGCGACGGCGTTCCCGCCTACAACCTCGCGGTCGTCGTCGACGACGCGGCATCCGGCATCGACCAGGTGGTGCGCGGCGACGATCTGCTGGCGTCCTCGCCGCGGCAGGCCTACCTGGCGCACCTGCTCGGCCACCCACCACCCGTCTACGCCCATGTGCCGCTCGTGCTCAACGCCGACGGCGCCCGCCTGGCCAAGCGCGACGGCGCGGTGACCCTGGCCGAGATCGGGGTGGGCCGCGCGCTGACGCAGATCGCCGAATCGCTCGGCTACACCGCCCCCACCCCCGAAGGCATGCTCGCCGAGTTCGATCCGGGGCGGTTACCGCGCGCGCCCTGGGTATATCGGCCGGGGTGAGCAGAACGCTGTGGCATCGGCCGCCGGGTTGTTACGGTCCGGCGGTGCCCTCTCAGAGACGGATCACGCTCCCCCTGCTCCTCCTCGCCGTCCTGCTGCTGGCCGCGTGCGGATCGTCGGACCGGTCGGCGGACCGGTCAGCGGGCAACGTGCTGCGCGTCGGCACCGAAGGCGTCTACGCACCGTTCAGCTATCACGACCCCAACAACGGCCAGCTGATCGGTTACGACGTCGACGTGGCGCGCGCCGTCGGGGACAAGCTCGGTGTCGACGTGGAGTTCGTCGAGACCCCCTGGGACGCGATGTTCGCCGCCCTGGAGGCCGACCGGTTCGACGTGGTGGCCAACCAGGTCACCATCACCCCTGAGCGCCAACAGAAGTACGACCTGTCCGAGCCGTACGCCATCGGCGAAGGCGTCATCGTCACCCGCGCCGACGACGACACGATCACCTCCCTGGCCGACATCGCCGGCCGCCGGGCCGCGCAGAGCACCACCAGCAACTGGGCCCAGGTCGCGCGGGATGCCGGCGCGCGGATCGAAGCCGTCGAAGGTCTCACCCAGGCGATGGCGCTGCTGAGCCAGGGCCGCGTCGACGTCGTCGTCAACGACAGCCTGTCGGTGTACGCCTATCTGGCCGAGACAAACGACACCTCGGTCAAGATCGCCGGAACCATCGGTGAGCGCAACGAAGTGGGGTTCGCCGCGCGCAAGGACAGCGGGCTGCTGCCCGAACTGAACCAGGCCATCGCCGATCTCCGGTCGGACGGCACGCTGGCGACCATCTCCGAGCGCTATCTGAAGACCAACGCCTCGGGCGGGCAGGACGCCCCGGCGCAGCCGCGCTCGACATGGCAGTTGATCGCCGAGAACCTGTGGCCATTGGCCCGCGCGGCGCTGACGATGACGATCCCGTTGACCATCATCAGCTTCGCGATCGGACTGGTGCTGGCCCTGGTCGTCGCTCTGGCCCGGTTGTCACCGAACCTGTTGCTGTCCAACGCCGCCCGTTTCTACATTTCGGTGATCCGTGGTACCCCGTTGCTGGTGCAGTTGTTCATCGTCTTCTTCGCGCTGCCGGAGTTCGGGGTGAAGATCGACCCGTTCCCGGCGGCGGTGATCGCGTTCAGCCTCAACGTCGGCGGGTACGCCGCCGAGATCATCCGGTCGGCGATCCTGAGTATCCCGAAGGGCCAGTGGGAAGCTGCGCAGACCATCGGGCTGGGCTATGCGGCCACCCTGCGGCGGATCATCCTGCCGCAGGCGTCGCGGGTGGCCGTGCCGCCGTTGTCGAACACGTTGATCTCCCTGGTCAAGGACACCTCGCTGGCCTCGACGATCCTGGTCACCGAGCTGCTGCGGCAGGCGCAGATCATCGCCGCGCCGACGTTCGAGTTCTTCGCGCTGTACGGGACCGCGGCCGTCTACTACTGGCTGATCTGTCTGGTGCTGTCCTTCGGCCAGAGCCGGCTCGAGCACCGGCTGGAAAGGTATGTGGCGAGATGACCGACGAATACCGTGTGACGGCCGAGGGCGTTCGTAAAGCGTTCGGCGACAACGAAGTCCTGCACGATGTGTCGTTCACCGTGGCGACCGGGAGTGCGACGACGATCATCGGCCCGTCCGGTTCGGGCAAGACCACCTTGTTGCGTGCGCTCAATGCGCTCGACATCCCCGACGCCGGGGTGATCCGGGTCGGCGACGTCGAGATCGACTTCTCCGCGCCGGTGCCCAAAGACCGGCTGCGCGAATACCGCGCCCAGAGCGGGTTCGTCTTCCAGTCGCACAACCTGTTCCCGCACAAGACCGTGCTGCAGAACGTGACCGAGGGCCCGCTCGTCGCGCAGCGGCGTCCGCGTGACGAGGTCGAGGCCGAAGCCGTCGAGCTGCTCGCCCAGGTGGGTCTGGCCGACAAGCGCGACCAGTACCCCTACGCGCTGTCCGGCGGCCAGCAGCAACGGGTCGGTATCGCCCGCGCTCTGGCGCTGCGGCCCAAGGTCGTGCTGTTCGACGAGCCGACCTCCGCGCTGGACCCGGAATTGGTCGGGGAAGTCCTCGGGGTGATCCGCGACCTCGCCGTCGAAGGATGGACGCTGGTGATCGTCACCCACGAGATCCAGTTCGCCCGCCAGGTCTCGGATCAGGTGCTCTTCCTCGACGGCGGCGTCATCCTGGAACGCGGCGCCCCCGCACAGGTCCTGGGGGAACCGAAGGAGGCGCGGACGCGTCAGTTCCTGCAGCGGATCCTCAATCCGCTCTGAGCGCGACTGTGACAAAGTGTCAGCCATGGTGCGCCACCAGGCCGACGTCATCGTCGTCGGCGCAGGGCTTTCCGGACTGATCGCGGCCCGCACCGTCCTGCGCGCCGGCCTGACCCCGCTGATCCTCGAAGCCGACAGCCGGGTAGGCGGACGCATCCTGACCGAGGAGGTGCTGCCGGGGCTGCCCGTCGAGTTGGGCGCGCAGTGGATCGGCGACACCCACCAGCGGATGTTCGACCTTGCCGCCGAACTCGGCGTCGCCACCTATCCGCAGTTCGACGACGGCGAGACGTCCTATGACCTTGCCGGCTCGGGTGTGATGCGGCAGAACGATTTTCACCAGCGATACACCGACGAGCTGGCCGGCCTGCAGACGGTGCTGCACCGGCTCGACGAGCTGGCTGCGACGGTACCCGCGGCGACACCGTGGACGGCTCCCCGTGCGGCCGAATGGGATGCGATCACCGCGGGCGCCTGGTACGACGCGCAGGGTCTGGGGCCGGTGGCCCGGGAGCTGCTCGAGATCTGCACCGTCGGCATCCTCGCGGTCCCGACCGTCGAGGTGTCGTTCCTGCATCTGCTCTTCACGCTGCAGACGTGTGGCGTCACCGCCGAGCTGTTCGCCGAATCCGAAGGCGGAGCGCAGACCACCCGCTTCGTCGGCGGGACCGCCGAGATCACGAACCGGCTGGGCGCCGAGCTGTCCGAATACATCGTCCTGGACGCGCCGGTGCAGTCCATCGACCACACGCCCGACAGTGTCGCGGTGTCGTGTCGCGGCGGAGTCACGGCGCAAGCCCGCCGCGTCATCGTGGCGGTGTCACCCACGCTGGCCGGGCGCATCATGTACGACCCGCCGCTGCCCGGCCATCGCGACCAGCTCACCCAGCGGACGCCCAACGCCTCGGCGATGAAGGCGTTCTTCGTCTACGACGAACCCTTCTGGCGCGCAGACGGTCTCAACGGTCAGCTGATCTCCGGCAGCGGGCCGGCGCGGATGTCCAACGACACCTGCGTGCCCGGCGACGACCACGGCGTGATCCTGCTGTTCCTCGAAGGCGAGCAGGCCCGTACCTACGGCCGGCTCCCGCTCGACGACCGGCGGGCCGCGCTGACCGCCGAGCTGGTGCGCCACTTCGGGGACCGGGCGGCACGGCCGGAGTTCTACGTCGACGGCGAATGGTCGGACCGGCAGTGGACACGCGGCTGCTACAACGCCAACCTGGGCCCGAAGGTGTGGACCACCTACGGCTACACCCTGGCCGCGCCGATCGGGGCGATCCACTGGGCGTCCACCGACACCGCCACCCACTGGAGCGCCTACATGGAGGGCGCGGTGGAAGCCGGGGAGCGCGCCGCGCTGGCCGTCATCGACGAGCTCGCCTCCTCGCCGAACTGAGATTCCCGGTCGTGGAATCCGCGGGATCCACAGCCCTACAGCGAGGTTCGGCGCAAGCGGAGCTCCGACATACCGCGCAGGGTGACGTTGGGCTTGTAGCCGGGCTCGGCGGCGAGCGCGGCGTGCGGGAACCGTCGGGTCAGCGCCGTCAGCGCCACCGTCGCCTCCAGCCGGGCCAGCGGCGCGCCGAGGCAGAAGTGCGGGCCCTTGCCGAAGCCGAGATGACGGATCGACGCGCGCTCCGGGTCGAACCGATCGGGATGGTCGGTCGCGGCCGGGTCGCGGTGCGCGGCCGCGAGCAACAGCAGCATGTTGTCGCCCTTGGGTACCTCGACGCCGCTGATCGTCATGTTCTCGGCGGCGACCCGCCCGACCAACTGAACGGGCGGGTCGTAGCGCAGCGTCTCCTCGATCACCGCCGCGGCGCGGTCGGGCTGGGCGGCCAGCGCCCGCCACTGCTCCGGCGTGCGCAACAGAGCCAGCGCCGCGTTGGCGATCAGGTTGACCGTCGTCTCGTGCCCGGCGACCAGCAGCAGCGTGCAGGTCGCGATGATCTCCTCCTCGGAGAGCTGGTCGCCGGACTCCTCCACCCCGATCAGCGCCGACATCAGGTCGTCGCCCGGGTGCCGCCGGCGTTCGCCGATCAACTGGCGCAGATACTCGCGCAGCCACATCGCGGCCGCCACCCGCTGCTCGAAGCCCTCGCCCGCCGAGCCCGTCACCGTCAGGAACGGGTCCAGCGACTGGGCGAGAAGCCCTGAGGCCGCACTGAATTGGGGCTCGTCGGCCAACGGCACGCCGAGCAGACGGCAGATCACCGCGACCGGCAGCGGATACGCCAGGCCGCCGACCACATCGAATTCACCGTCGGCCTGATCGAGCAACTCGTCGACCAGGGCCACGATGTCCGGCTCCAAGCTCTTGACGACCTTCGGCACGAACGCCTTGCTGACCAGCCCCCGCAGCCGGGTGTGGTCGGGCGGATCCAGGAACAGGAACCCCGGCGTGCCGACGGGCCTGGTGTCGCCGCTCTCGGCGAGGATCCGCTGGGTGACCGTCGACTTGAGCCGGTCGCTGGCCGAACTCGGGTGGCGCAGCACCTGGTCGCAGTCGGCGTAAGAGGTGAACACCGCGAGGTTCAGCTCGGGCAGCTGCAGCGGGCCGTGCTCCCGGATCCGCGTGTAGACCGGGTACGGGTCCGCCCGGTGCGCGGGGTCGAGCAGGGTCACCAGGAGCGACTGCGGATCCGCGGCGGTGGTCATCCCCCGATTGTGCCTGCGCTGTCGGGCAGCCAGGACCCCGGCAGCTAGGACTGGGTGGCGGCGTAGTACCGGCCCAGCACGTGCTCGCGCAGGTCGTCGAACCGGCCGGCGGGGATCGACTCGCGGATCTGGTCGACCAGCCGGATGATGAATCGCTCGTTGTGGATCGTGCACAGCGTCGAGGCCAGGATCTCCTTGGCCTTGAACAGGTGGTGCAGGTAGGCCCGCGTGTAGTGCGCGCACGTGTAGCAGTCGCACTCGGCGTCGATCGGGGTGAAGTCCCGGCGGTAGCGCGAGCCGGTGATGTTGTACCGCCCGTCGACGGAGTACACCGCGGCGTTGCGGGCCACCCGCGACGGGGACACGCAGTCGAACGTGTCCGCGCCGGCCTCGACGGCGGCGAACAGGTCGTCGGGCTCGCTGATCCCCAGCAGATGGCGCGGCTTGTCGGCGGGCAGTTCGCTGGTCACCCAACCGACGATGGTGGCCAGGTTCTGCTTCTCCAGCGCGCCGCCGATGCCGAACCCGTCGAAGTCGAGCTCGGCGAGCCCGCGTGCCGCCTGCCTGCGCAGGTCCTCGTACTGGGCGCCCTGCACCACCCCGAACAGCGCCTGTGGTGGCTTGTGCGACCGGACTTCGGAAAGCCGGCGGTGCTCGGCCAGACAGCGCACCGCCCATCGGTGGGTTCGCTCGACGGAGCGTTCCTGGTAGCCGCGGGTGTTGACCAGCGTGGTCAGCTCGTCGAAGGCGAAGATGATGTCCGCGCCCAGCTGATGCTGGATGCCGATCGACACCTCCGGGGTGAACCGGTGCGTCGAACCGTTGAGGTGCGAGCGAAACGTCACCCCGTCCTCGTCGACGTGGGCGAGCCGCTCCTTGCCCTCGGCGATGACGTCGTCGGCCTGGACCCGGTTCACGTCCATCGCCAGCACCTTGCGGAAGCCTGCGCCCAGCGAGAGCACCTGAAACCCACCGCTGTCGGTGAACGTCGGTCCCGGCCAGTTCATGAAGGCGCCCAGACCGCCGGCCTCGTCGACGATGTCCGGGCCGGGCTGCAGGTACAGGTGGTAGGCGTTGGCCAGGATCGCCTGCGCGCCGAGCTCCTTCATCGTCTCGGGCAGCACCGCCTTGACGGTGGCCTGCGTGCCGACGGCGATGAACGCCGGCGTCTTGATGTCGCCGTGCGGGGTGTGGATGACACCGGTGCGGCCCTGACGTCCCGGAAGTTCGGCTTCCACTCGAAAGAATGGACGACGGATATCCGGATCTGACACGTCGTAGATTCTTGCATTGTGAATTCACGTCAGGTTTTGGCCGTATCGGCCGGTGTGGCCGCGCTGGCCGTCGCCGGGTGTTCGTCGCCGCCGCCGGAGTACACCCCGCCACCCGGAGCGTTGGTGCCCGGCACCGCGCAGGTCATCGTCGACGGCAGCGACGCCGGCACCACCGAGTCGGTGCAGTGCGACCCGGCCGGGTCGCTGATGTCGATCCGTACCGGCAGCGACGAGTCCGGTCTCTCGGTGCTCGTCGACGGCCAGGACGGGCTGCAGGTGCGCGAAGTCGGCATCCGTGACTTGGGCGGATTCACCGGCAGCTACAACGACGGACTCGGCGGCGAAGCCTCGGTGACGCTGACCGACCGCACCTACGAGATCAGCGGAACCGCCGACGGGTTCCAGACCGACAACCCGAGTTTCCGCTCGTCGTCGACGTTCCACATCAAGATCGCCTGCTGACCAGGAGTTGATCGAGATTCCGTGCGAATCGCCCCGTTCGCGCGCGGGCGCCGCAGCATACTGCCTTTGATGGCCTCTCGCACCTGATGGGCCACGCAACCAAAGGAGACCCATGGTGAAGCGTTCCGTTCTCGTCGCCGTCGGCGGCGCAGCGATCGTCGTCGCAGGTCTTTCGGGCTGTTCCTCGGGCGGCGAAAAATCGGAAACGACCGGCGAGACGTCGTCCGCCGCGTCGGCTGAGGGTAAGAGCACCGTCACGATCGACGGGCAGGATCAGGAAGTGACCGGCACGGTCACCTGCGCCTCGATGGGCGGCAACATCAACGTCGCGATCGGCGACCCCAGCGGCGGGATGGGCGCCGTGCTCACCGAAGGGGATCCGCCCACCGTCGTGTCGGTCGCACTCGGCAACGTGAACGGCATGAACCTCGGCTACACCCGCGACGCCGGCCAGGGCGAGGCCACCGTGGAGGTGGACGGCAACACCTACAAGATCTCCGGCACCGCCGTCAGTATGGACATGGCCAATCCCATGCAGCCGGCGAACAAGCCCTTCGAGATCGAGGTGACCTGCCCGTAGCGCCGGGTCAGGCGGGGGTGTAGCCCGCGGCCGACTGCCGCAGCTGCCAGATCTGCGCCGGGCACAGTTCGTTGACGGCCTGATTGATCAGGTACGCGCCCTGGTAGTAGTCGGTGCTGCGGAAGTCGGCCTTCACCTGGTCGACCAGCTCGGCGTACGGCATCTGGGTGGCGACGCGGTCACAGACGCTGCGCCCGTAGCCGAGCGCGGCGTCGGCGTTGGGGAAGTTGTACCCCGGCCGGACGTGCACGTTGACCAGATAGGCGACGTCGTCGGCGGCCGCCGTGGGTGTCGCGACCAGTGCACTCGCCGACAACAACCCCGCGGATAGAACTCCGACCAGCAACTTCATGAGATGTGACCCTAGCGTGTGCCCGGCCACCTACGCTGCAGACCATGAAGTTGATCACCGCGGCCGCGCTGGCCGGTGCCCTGGTGACCGCACCTCTGGTCGTGCTCGGTTCGGGTTTGCCGACAGCGTCGGCCACACCGACGACGTGTGACGGCCTGGACTGCGTCCCCTACGTCAAGCGCGGTGTCCAGGCCGGTGAGCGCTGCAACCAGTCGCCCCGGTACAACTTCGGTGTGGACGCCTCCGGCACCACCATGCAGTGCAGCTCGCGGAGCAAGTGGATCGCCTGGACGCCGCTGGTCGGGGTGCGGACCCTGCGCTCGGCGTGCGATCAGCCGTCCACCTCGGCGCAGACACCCAACGGTTATGTGCTCGCGTGCGTCGACGGGGTGTGGACCGCGGACCATTCCGCTACGTACTACCGCTGACGCTCTACCGCTAGCGTCGATCCGGTGACCAACCGCATCCAGGAACTGCTCGGCGTCCGTTACCCCGTGGTGCAGGCACCGATGACCTACATCGCCCGCGCCGAACTCGCCGCGGCGGTGTCCGAGGGCGGCGGCCTCGGCATGATCGAGACGCTGACCCCAGAGGGCCGCGAGGACCTCGTCCGGGTGCGCGGCCTCACCGACCGGCCGGTCGCGGCGAACCTGATGATCCAGGGCTGGAAGCGCGACCCGTCCATCGTCGACGTACTGGTCGGGGCAGGGGTGCGGCACGTGTTCACCTCCGCCGGCGACCCCGCGCTGTTCACCTCGCGGCTGCACGACGCCGGCATGACCGTGGTGCACGTGGTGGGCTCGCTGAAGGCGGCGCTGAAGGCGACCGACGCGGGGGTCGACGCGCTGGTCGTCGAGGGTGTGGAGGGCGGCGGCTTCAAGTCCGCGCTCGGCGCGTCGACGATGGTCCTGCTGCCGCTGGTGGCCGAGCGGGTGGACCTGCCGATCATCTGCGCGGGCGGCATGTGCGACGCACGCTCCTGCGCGGCGGCGGTGGTGCTGGGCGCCGAGGGCGTGCAGATGGGCACCCGCATGCTGGCCAGCCTGGAGGCGTCGGTGCACTCGAACTTCAAGGACGCGATCGTCGCCGCCGACGACGACGGCACGGTGATGCTGAGCGTCCCGGGCAACCCCACGATGCGGGTGCTGCGGACCGGGCTGGCCGCGACGCTGCGCGCAGACGGCGAGAACGCCCAGCTTCTCGGACGCATCACCGATCTCTACTTCCAGGGTGACCTGTACGCCAGCGTCGCCAACACGGGCCAGGTGTCGGCGCGGATCACCGGTCTCGAACCGGTCGCCGAGATCGTGCGACGGACGTGGACGGACGCCGAGTCGGCACTGGAGGCGGCGCGCGCCCGGATCAGCTGACGGGTCTACCGCTGATGCGCTCGATCAGCTGCGCGGCGTTCTCGTGCAGCCGGGCGTTGGCCGTCTTGGCCGCGTCGGTGCACGTCCGGATGTCGGGGTCGGCGTCGTCGAGGTCACCGAGGATGTGGCTGAGCCGGCCGAGCGCCAGATCCGCCGCGTCGACGACCCCGCGCAGCCGCGCGGCGACCTCGTCACGGGGGCCGGGTTCGGTCATGGCCGGAGCCTACGCCGGTACGCCGCGGCCTGATCATCGCCTGAGAGAAGCGGGCGGCGGGTTTCAGATCCGACGCGCGCAGGTATCCAGCCCTGACTCACGTGGAAGGAACGCAAAATGGGTGCCGACGACAAAGCAAGCAACAAGATCGACGACCTCGGCGGGAAGGCCAAAGAGGGCGTCGGCAAGCTCACCGGTGACAAGAGCACCGAGAACGAAGGCAAGGTCGACCAGGCCAAGTCCAGCCTCAAGGACGCCGGCGAGAAGATCAAAGACGCGTTCAAGAAGTAGGCCGTAAACAGCAGTCAGCCTGTCACCCGAGAAGGTGACAGGCTGACTGCTTATGGCGGTGGCGGAGGGATTTGAACCCTCGGACGGGGGTTACCCGTCACACGCTTTCGAGGCGTGCTCCTTAGGCCGCTCGGACACGCCACCGTGTGGCAGCTTACCGACCTACCCGCCGCGTTCCCAAACTGCGTGCTCGCCGAACGTGCATCGTCGGCGGGAAATCGGCTCGGATCCCGCCACAGGCGCACACTCGCGACAAATCTCACCGCTGCCGGGCGAAGAACTCCTCCAGGGGGCGCGCGCACTCGGCGGCCAACACACCGCCGCGCACCTGCGGCCGATGCGTCAGTCGACGGTCGCGGACCACGTCCCACAGCGAGCCCACCGCCCCGGTCTTGGGCTCCCAGGTGCCGAACACCAGCCGCGCGACGCGCGCCATCACCAGGGCGCCGGCGCACATCGTGCACGGCTCGACCGTCACCGCCAGCGTGGCGCCCTCCAGCCGCCAGCCGTCACCGTGCACCGCGGCGGCCGCCCGTAGCGCGAGGATCTCCGCGTGTGCCGTCGGGTCGCCGAGCGCCTCGCGTGCGTTGGCTGCCTGGGCGAGCAGCGTGCCGTCGGCCGCCACGACCACCGCTCCGATCGGCACGTCTCGTTCGCCGGCCGCCGACGCCGCTTCCAGCGCGGCTCGAATCAGCGCCTCGTCGGCGGCGCTCACCTGCCCATACGGTCGAGGACCGCCGACAGCTCGTCGGCGAACCCCATCTCGCGGGCGATCCGGCCGACCTGCTCGTCGGCGTAGAGATCGGTCTCGGCCAGGATCACCGACAGCACCGGCTCGGGCAGGCCGACATCGGAGAGCACCGCGAGGTCGCCCTCCTCGAACGGGTCGGAGTCGTCGAGTTCCTCGTCGTCGATGTCGGCGTCGAGACGCTCGAGCACCTCCGCGGCGATGTCGTAGTCCAGTGCGGCCGTGGCATCCGAGAGCAGCAGCCGGGTCCCGCGCGGCGCCGGGCGCACGATCACGAAGAACTCGTCGTCGATGTCGAGGATCCCGAAAACCGCTCCGGCACTGCGTAATTCACAAAGCTCGGTCTCCGCTGCCTTCAGGCTGGTCAGCGACGCCGGCCGCAGCGGGCTGCATCGCCATTTGGCGTCCTCGCGGACGACCGCCACACCGAAGCCGTCAGGCACGTCGACGGCCTGCTGCTGCGCCTGTGCTCGCTGGGCTCCCATGGCAGCTAACCGTAGTCCTGTGTCAACGCGTTGACCAGCGAGTCCGGCCCGCCTGGGCACGACCGACACAACTCGGTATGCCAACCTGGAATGCGTGGCGAAGACACCGGTATGCGTCGTCGGTCTGGGCCTGATCGGCGGCTCCCTGATGCGGGCCGCCCACCAGGCCGGACGTGAGGTGTTCGGGTACAACCGATCGGTCGACGGCGTCGACGCCGCCCGGGCCGACGGCTATGACGCGACCACCGACCTCGACGCCACCCTGCAGCGCGCCGCAAAGACGGGCGCGCTGATCGTGCTCGCGGTCCCGGTCCCCGCCCTGCCCCAGATGCTGCGCCACGTCTGCGCCGTCGCCCCGCAGTGCGCCCTGACCGATGTGACCAGCGTCAAGGGCGCGGTCCTCGAGCAGGTCGCCAAGGTCGGGCTGCTGGACCGCTTCGTCGGCGGGCACCCGATGGCGGGGACGGCGCATTCGGGCTGGGCTGCCGGCGACGCCGGGCTGTTCCACAACGCGGCGTGGGTGCTCAGCGTCGACGAGCACGTCGACGCCGCGGTCTGGAACGAGGTGATGACGCTGGCGCTGGACTGCGGCGCCGTCGTCGTGCCGGCCCGGTCCGACGAGCACGACGCCGCGGCCGCGACGATCTCGCATCTGCCCCATCTGCTCGCCGAAGCGCTGGCCACCGTCGCCGGCGAAGTGCCGCTGGCGTTCCCGCTGGCGGCGGGCTCGTTCCGGGACGGCACCCGGGTCGCGGCGACGGCTCCCGACCTGGTGCGCGCGATGTGCGAAGCCAACGCAGCGCAGTTGTTGCCGGTGCTGGACGACGCGCTGCGGTTGCTGACCGACGCGCGGGACCACCTGGCGCAGCAGCAGTCGGTGGCCGAACTGGTCGAACTGGGCCACGCGGCCCGGATCCGCTACGAGAGCTTCACCCGGCCGGACATCGTGACCGTCGTGGTCGGCGCCGACGGCTGGCGTGACGAGCTGGCCGCGGCAGGTCGTGCCGGCGGGGTGATCAGATCCGCGCTGCCAACCCTGGATAGTCGAGGATGAACCCGTCGGCGTCGACGGTCAGGGTGGTCTGGGCGACCGGCGAGCTCAGCTTGATCCCGTCCGCACCCGGCTGGTAGCTCATGTTGACCACGTCCACCGACAGCTCCGGCAGCACCCGCACGTAGACGACCGGCAGGGTGATCGGCTGCGCACCGGGCAGGTGCAGGCCGAGGCGGCGGATCGGCAGCGAGTTGAAGAACGGGCTGAGCAGCACGTCGACGTCGAGAGCGCCGTCGAACGCCGAGCGGCGGGTCTGGCCCGCGTGCTCCTGCACCAGCCACATGTTCTCCTCGTCACGGGCGATGGAGAGCTGGCGTTCCCGTTCGGCGAGGGTCAGGCTCAGCGACAGCCGTTTGGTGGCACCGTTCTCGTCGGTGACCAGGTCGTAGGACGCGCTGAACGCCGGGTGCGTGGAGGTGGCCGCGTTGACGATGCGACCGTAGGCCTTGACGCGGTTGCCGGCCACCTGCACTCGTGCCGATTCCATGCGCGGCTCGTCGTGGGCCTGCCAGGTCAAGACGGCCCTTTGCACCTCGCGTTCGCCAGAGCGATCGGCTTCACTCATGTCTCTACCGTAGGCGACGCGTTCCGGCGGTCGCGGTGGGATCCACCCGACGACGGTGCAGCGGCCTCCAGGGTCACCTCGTCGCCGAGGAACGGCTGCGGCATGCGACGCAGCCGGTCCCATCGCCCGGTGCCCGGCACCGACAACCAGACGGCGAAGGCGAGCGCCGCGTCGAGCAGCAGCGCCAGCGCCGTCACCATCAGGGCACCGACCAGCGCGAGATAGAACTCCCGGACCTTGATGCCGTCGATCAGGTAGCGGCCCAGACCGCCCAGGCTGGCGTACGCCGCGACCGTCGCGGTGGCCACCACCTGCAGCGTCGCGGTGCGTAGCCCCCCGAGTATCAGCGGCATGGCGATCGGTGTCTCGACCCGCAGCAGGATCCTGCGCTCGGTCATGCCCATCGACCGGGCGGCGTCGACGACGGTCCGGTCCACGTTGGCGATGCCCGCGTAGGTGCCGGCCAGCAACGGCGGGATGCCGAGCAGCATCAGCGCGACGGTGGGGCCGACCAGTCCCAGCCCCCACAGCAGCACCCCGAGCAGCAGCACTCCGAGCGTGGGCAGCGCGCGCAGCGCGTTGACCCCGGTGACCACGAGGAAGGTGCCGCGCCCGGTGTGGCCGATGAGCATGCCCAGCGGCACCGCGATCAGCGCCGAGAAGAACACCGCCAGGCCGGTGTACTGGAGATGCTCGAGGATGCGGGCGCCCAGGCCCGCCGGGCCGCCCCAGTTGGCCGCGGTGAAGATGAACGACAACGCCTCCTGCAGGAAGTTCATGCCGGCGCTCCCGCCTTCGCCGCGGCGCCGTCGGTGCGGGTCCAGGGGGTGAGGAGCTTGCCGACCCACATGATCAGGGTGTCGATGACGATCGCCAGCACGAAGATCGCGACGATGCCCGCGACGATCTGGTCGCTCTTGTTGGCCTGGTAGCCCTCGGTGAACCAGGTGCCCAGGCCGCCGATGCCGATCACCGACCCGACCGCGACCATCGAGATGTTCGTCACCGCCACCACCCGCAGGCTGGCGATCAGCACCGGAAGTGCCAGGGGCAGTTCGATTTTCAGCATCCGGGTCAGCGGGCGGTAGCCCACGGCGGTGGCGGCGTCGAGGACGGCCGGTGACACTGCGTCCAGCGCCTCGGGCACCGCCCGCACCAGCAGCGCGACGGTGTAGAGCGTGAGCGCCACGATCACGTTGGCCTCGTCGAGGATGCGGGTCGGGATGATCAGCGGCAGCACCACGAACAGCGCCAGCGACGGGATGGTGAAGACGATGCTGGCGGTGATCGTGGTGAGCCGCCGCAGCACCGTGGTGCGCTGCACCAGGGCGCCCAGCGGCACCGCGATCAGCAGGCCCAGCACGATCGGGATCAGCGACAGCCGCAGGTGGATCAGCGTCAGCGTCCACAGGTCGTCTAGGTGGGTGAACAGGTAGCGCACCGGATCACCCTTCGGCTTGGGCCGCGGTGCGCTGGGTGCCCATCGCGTCGATCACGTCGTCGGCGCGGACCCCGCCGATGACGTGGCCGTCGGCGTCGACGGCCACACCGAACCCCGACGGGGAGGACAACGCGGCGTCCATGGCCTGGCGCAGCGTCCCGTCCGGCCGGAACAGTGAGCCGCCCGCGATCGTGCTGTCGTAGAGGGAGCTTCCGTTCCGGTGCAGCGCGACGCCCTCGGCGTTGATCCATGCGTACGGCGTGCCGTCGGGCCGGGTGACCAGCACCCAATCGTCGGGTCCCAGTGCCAGAGCATCGATCTCGGACTCGCCGACACTGCGGATGTCGTGCAGCGGCAGGCCGGTGGCGCGGTAGAACTGCAGGCCCCGGTAACCGCGGTCGGCACCGACGAACCCGGCCACGGCGTCGTTGGCCGGGTTGGACAGCAGTCGCGCGGGCGCGTCGTACTGCTGCAGCACGCCGCCCCGGCCGAACACCGCCACCTTGTCGCCGAGCTTGATCGCCTCGTCGATGTCGTGGGTGACGAACACGATCGTCTTACGCAGTTCGCGGTGCAGTCGCAGGATCTCGGTCTGCAACTCCTCCCGCACCACAGGGTCGACGGCACTGAACGGCTCGTCCATCAAAAGGATCGGAGGGTCGGCCGCCAGGGCTCGGGCCACCCCGACCCGCTGCTGCTGCCCGCCGGAGAGCTGCGCCGGATAACGGTCGGCCAGTTTGGGGTCCAGGCCGACCCGTTCCATCACCTCCAGCGCGGACTTGCGTGCGCTGCGCCGTGATTCACCGCGCAGCACCGGGACGGTGGCGACGTTGTCGACGACGCGCAGGTGCGGCATCAGCCCGGCGCTCTGGATGACGTAGCCGATACCGAGGCGCAACTTGACCGGATCGACTCCGGCGATGTCCTCGCCGTTGACGGTCAGCGTGCCCGAGGTCGGGTCGATCATCCGGTTGATCATCCGCATCGAGGTGGTCTTGCCGCACCCCGACGGGCCCACGAACACCGTGAGCGCGCCTTCGGGGATCTCCAGCGACAGGTCGTCGACCGCCACGGTGCCGTCGGGGTACGTCTTGGTGACGTGATCGAAGGTGATCACCCGTCATCCTCCTACCGGCTGGTCGAACCCGTTGTCGACGACCCACTTTCGAGCCGCCTCGTCGGGGTCGATGCCCCGGTTGCCCTCGACCGAGGTGTTCATCTCGATCAGCGCCTCGGTGGTCAGCTTCGCGCTCACGGCGTCGAGCACGGTCTTGAGCTCGTCGGACATCTTCTGCGAGGCCACCAGCGGAACGACGTTCGCTGCCAGGAACGCGTTGTCCGGATCTTCCAACACCACCAGTCGACTCTGCTCGATCGCCGGCGAGGTGCTGAAGATGTTGGCGGCGGTGACGGTTCCGTCGGTGAGCGCCTTGACCGTCGCGGGTCCGCCGCCGTCGCTGATCGCCACGAAATTGGCCGGCGCGATGTCCAGCCCGTACTTCTGCTTCAGACCGACCAAACCGGTCTGCCGGGTCTGAAACTCCGACGGCCCACCGACTTTCACCTCGGGCGAGTACCGGGCGAGGTCTGCGATCGACTTGAGGTTCCAGCGTTGCGCCGTCTGCTCGGACACCGCCAGGGTGTCCTTGTCCTCGGCGGGCGACGGGTAGGTGATGGCCAGCGAGCCCGGCAGCATCTTCACCAGACCCAGCAGCACCTCGTCCGGGGTGGTCGCGTCGCTGTCGGCGTCGAAGTACTGCAGGAGATTTCCGGTGTACTCCGGGATCAGGTCGATGGAATGGTCCTGGACGGCGGGGATGTACGTTTCGCGGCTGCCGATGCCGAACTGGCGGGAGATGGTGAAGCCGTTGGCTTCCAGCGCCTGGGCGTAGATCTCGGCGAGGATCTTCGACTCCGTGAAATCCGCCGAGCCGATCTTGATCGACTTCAGATCGCCGGAGATCTCACCGCCGCCGAGCGGGTTCGAGCTTCCGCAACCGGCCAGCATCGCGGCGATCACAGCGAGAACAGCGACGGCGACGGCCCAGGTTCGTCGAGTGCGACCCATCGGCTGACCTTACGTCAAGCGGGAAATGGTTTCATTCGAAGCGCGATGGGGCAATGATGAGGCAATGACCAGCGATCCGTCCGCTTCGGCACCGGACCCGGCGCCGTTCGACGTTCCCGCCACTGCCCCGTCGGGCGCCGCACCGCCACCGGAGTCGGCGGTGCACCGCACCCGGGCTGCGGCGCTGTGGGCCTCTCTGGCGCTGGGCTTCATCATCTTGGTGGTGCTGCTGATCTTCATCGCGCAGAACACCGAGTCGGCGGAGTTCGCGTTCCTGGGCTGGCACTGGAGCCTGCCGCTGGGCGTGGCGATCCTGTTCGCGGCTGTCGCCGGCGGCCTGATCACCGTGGCCGTCGGCGCGGTGCGCATGTTCCAGCTGCGCCGCGCCGCGAAGAAGAACCTCAAGGCGCGGACACCGCCCGCGGGCCGCTAGGCCAGCTGCTCGAGTCCCGCGGCGACCAGCGGGCCGACGGCGTCGTCGACCTTGTCGGTGTCGTCGGTGACGCCGGCTTCCCGAGCCCGGTAGGCGATGCCGGCGGCGATGATCGCCAGCTTGAAGTACGCCAGCGCCATGTAGAAGTTCCAGTGGTCCAGCGAGTGCCCGGCGGCTTCGGCGTACTTCTGGGCGAGACCGTCGGCGTCCGGGACAAGCGGCGACGCCCACGCGGCGTCGTTGTGCACCAGGTTGAACATCGGGTGCCGGTAAACGCACATCAGCGCCGCGTCGCTGAGGGGGTCGCCCAGCGTCGACATCTCCCAGTCCAGCACCGCGATGACCTTCGTGGCGTCACCGTTGTCGAGGATGGTGTTGTCGATGCGGTAGTCGCCGTGCACGATCGACGTCCGGCTCTGCGGGGGCAGCGCGTCACCCAGCAGCGCGTGCAACTTCTTGACATCGGCGTCGCGCGCGTCGTCCGGACGTTTGACCAGTTCCCACTGCGAGCCCCAGCGCCGCACCTGCCGCTCCAGGTAGCCGTTCGGCTTGCCCAAGTCGCCCAGGCCCACCTCGTCGGGGTTCACCGCGTGCAGGTCGGCCAGCACCTTGATCAGCGCGTCGACGCACGCGTGGATGGTCGACTCGTCGCCGAGCGCCTCGAGCTGGTCGGCTCGGCGCACGACGCGCCCGGGGACGTACTCCACCATCTGGAACGGCGCACCGAGCACGGAGTCGTCGTTGCGCATCGTGACCGCCCGGGCGACCGGCACGGCGGTGCCGGCCAGCGCGGCCACCACCCGGTACTCACGGGCCATGTCATGCGCCGACGGCGTCAGCCCGTGCAGCGGCGGACGGCGCAGCACCCACTTCGACGCGTCATCGCCCACCAGGAACGTCAGGTTGGACCGGCCGCCGGCGATCAGCTCGGCGTGCAGCTCACCGCTTCGGGGCACCCCCACCTCGCGCAGGTGTCGGTCCAAGGCGGTCAGGTCGAGTCCGTCGAGGTCGCTCACGAGTGAAGTGTCTACCACCGCTTGCTCCGGGGCAGTAAGTCCCATACGTGTTCGATGCCGTTGACCCCGACGACCGCCAGGCGCCCGCTGCGCGACGACAGCACCCGCGTGACCGAGGCGTAGTCCACGTTGAAGGACAGCAGCCGCTCGGTGCCCAGAATCTGATGCAGCAGCACGTTGATCACGCCGCCGTGACTGAACAGCGCGACGGTGTCGTCGTGGTCGGCGTCGGCCACCAGGTCGTCGACCGCCGCGCGGACGCGTCCGAGGAACTCCTTCTCGTCCACCCCGCTGGGGAGGCGCCCGCTGATGAGCCGCTGGAGTTCGTCGGGCCGCTCGGCGGCGATCTGCTCGATCGGGATGTAGTGCGTCAAGTCGCGGTCATACTCGGCCAGCCGCTCGTCGACCTCGACGGGCAGGCCCAGTTTGTCCGCGACCGGCTGCGCGGTCTCGATCGCGCGCACCTGGGGGCTGCTGACGAGCCGGGTGATCGGAAACCGGGACAGCGCGTCGGGCAGTCGCCTGGCCTGCTCGACCCCTACGGGTGACAGGCGGGGATCGGAGCCCTGCCCGGGCTCGCTGCGCAAGGGCAGCGCATGTCGGACCAGAAGCAGTTGCACCGTGCCACCATAGGGCGCGTGGGTGGATATGCCGATTCGCTGTTCGATCTGACCGACCGTGTGGTGCTGGTGACCGGAGGCAGCCGCGGACTGGGCCGGGAGATGGCGTTCGCGGCGGCCCGCTGCGGTGCGGACGTGGTGATCGCCAGCCGCAAGTACGAGGCGTGCGTGGCCACCGCCGAGGAGATCACCGCGGTGACCGGCCGCGCCGCGCTGGCCCACCAGGTCCATGTCGGGCGGTGGGACGAGCTCGACGGGCTGGTCGACGCCGCTTACGACCGCTTCGGCAAGGTCGACGTGCTGGTCAACAACGCCGGGATGTCACCGCTGTACGAGTCGCTGAGCTCGGTGACCGAGAAGCTGTTCGACTCAGTGCTGAATTTGAACCTCAAAGGCCCGTTCCGGCTGTCGGTGCTGGTCGGGGAGCGCATGGTCGCTGACGGTGGCGGCTCCATCATCAACGTCAGCACCCACGGGTCGCTGCGCCCGCATCCGACGTTCCTGCCTTACGCCGCGGCCAAGGCGGGTCTCAACGCGATGACAGAAGCGCTGGCGCAGGCCTACGGACCGACCGTGCGGGTCAACACGTTGATGCCCGGGCCATTCCTGACCGACATCAGCAAGGCGTGGAATTTCGACACCGATGCGGCGTTCGGCTCCAGCGCGTTGAAGCGGGCCGGCCAGCCGCACGAGATCGTCGGCGCGGCCCTGTTCCTGATGTCGGACGCGTCGAGCTTCACGTCGGGTTCGATCGTGCGCGCCGACGGCGGGATCCCCTAGCCCGCGGGAACTAGGGGGTGACGATGTTGAAGTCGGGGTCCGGTCGGTCGAGCACCGAGAGCAGCGCGGCGAGAACCGCGGTGTCGCCGTCGATCTCGAGACCGGCCGACGTCGTGTCGCCGAGTGCGGCGGTGAGCAGACGCAGCTTGCTCGCCAGGCGCACGGTCGCCTGCGCCGTCGACGCGTCGGCCGGCACCTCGCGGTAGACCAACACCCCGTTGCGCAGCGTCAGCCGGAAGTTCTGCGCGGTGTCGCCGAAAGTCACGTCGAACGACAGGTCGAGATCCCATGCGCGCGGACCGTTCACGCTGATCGCCAGCACGTCGAACATCTGCTCCGGTGACAACTGGCCCACCATGGACGTCGAGTTCGCCTGCACCGGGGTGCCGAAGTTACCCTCCCGCAACTCGGTGGCACCTCCCAGGAAGAAGTTGCGCCACGTCGCGGTCTCGGCGCCGTACGCCAGCTGCTCGAGGGTGTCGGCGTACAGCTCCCGCGCGGCGGCGTGCTCCTCGTCGGTGAAGATGGCGTGGTCGAGAAGAGTTGCGGCCCAGCGGAAGTCACCGTCGTCGAAGGCGTGCTGCGCCAGTTCGACCACCCGGTCGATGCCGCCCATCGCCTCGACGTAGCGCGGCCCGATGGCCTCGGGTGGGTGCGGCCACAGACGCGCCGGGTTGCCGTCGAACCAGCCCATGTAGCGCTGGTAGACGGCCTTGACGTTGTGGCTGACCGACCCGTAGTAGCCGCGCGTGTGCCAGGCCTGTTCCAGTGCCGGCGGCATCGTGAAGTTCTCCGCGATCTCGATTCCCGTGTAGCCCTGGTTCAGCTGCCGCAGGGTCTGGTCGTGCAGGTAGGCGTACAGATCCCGTTGCAGTGAAAGGAATTCGACGATGCGCTCGCGGCCCCAGGTCGGCCAGTGGTGCGAGGCGAACACGACGTCGGCGCGGTCGGCGAACGTGTCGATGGCCTCGGTCAGATACCCCGCCCAGGCGTGCGGGTCCCGGACCAGCGCGCCGCGCAGCGTCAGCAGGTTGTGCAGGTTGTGGGTGGCGTTCTCGGCCATGCAGAGCGCACGGAAGCGGGGGAAGTAGAAGTGCATCTCGGCGGGCGCCTCGGTGCCCGGGGCCATCTGGAACTCGATCTCGACGCCGTCGAGCGTGTGGGTCTCCCCCGTCACGCGGATGTCGACGGTGGGCACGATGATCGCCACCTCGCCTGTTGACGGGGTCTGCCCGAGACCGCAGCCGACCTGCCCCTGCGGGCCGCGTTCGAGCACCGTGCCGTACATGTAGGCGGCGCGGCGCGTCATCGCCGTGCCCGCGTACACGTTCTCCTGCACCGCATGTGCGGTGAAGCCCTCCGGCGCCAGCACCGCGACCTTCCCGGCGTCGACGTCGGCCTGCGACGTCACCCCCAGTACGCCCCCGAAGTGGTCGACGTGGCTGTGCGTGTAGATCACGGCCCGGACCTCGCGGTCGCCCCGGTGTTCCCGGTACAGCGCGAGCGCCGCGGCGGCCACCTCGGTCGACACCAGCGGGTCGATCACGATGATGCCGGTGTCACCTTCGACGAAGGTGATGTTGGACAGGTCGAAGCCCCGGACCTGGTAGATGCCTTGGACCACCTCGTAGAGACCCTGCTTGGCGACGAGCATCGACTGCCGCCACAGGCTCGGATGCACCGTGGGTGGCGCGTCACCTTCGAGGAAGGCGTAGACGTCGTTGTCCCAGACCACGCGACCGTCGGCGGCGGTGATGACGCACGGCTGCCGGGACGCGATGAACCCGCGGTCGGCATCGGTGAGATCGCGCGTGTCATGGAACGGCAGCGTCTCCAGGTGCCGCCGGTGGGCGGCTTCGATGGTCGGTGCGGCCGGCTTGCTGTCCATATCGCCGAGAGTGCCACGCAGCGCGCCTCTGCGGTGCTTGACTGGCGTGATGAATGTTCGCCGAGTCGTCACCGGCCACGATGCGTCCGGGAAGTCCGTGTTCGCCAGCGACGAAAAGGTGGATCCGCGCAAACCCGCGATCCTGGGTGGATACGAGTTCACGATGCTGTGGGGCGCCGACGAAACTCCGCGCTTCCCCGACGACGGGTCGATGCCGCAGTGGCACACATATTTCCCGCCCGTCAACGGATTCCGGTTCTCGATGTTCACGATCCCGCCGCGGGGCTCGACGCCGCCGGATCTCGCGCAGCTCGATGCAGAGGAGACGGTGACCGAGGTCGAGGAGCAACTACCCGGACTGCTGGGCTACATGGAGCCCGAGGACCCCGGCATGCACACCACCGACACCGTCGATTTCGAGGTGGTCCTGGAGGGCACGGTGGTACTCGAACTCGACGACGGCGCCACGGTCACCCTGCACCCGGGTGACACCGTCGTGCAGAACGGCACCCGGCACCGCTGGCACAACGGCGGGGACACCCCGGCCCGGCTGGCGCTGTTCGTCGTCGGCGCCAACCACACGAACGTCAGCCGGCCCGGCTGACATCAGCCTCCGAGGTAGACCAGCGTCGCCAGTCGTCCCCTGACGTAGATCGACGTCGACGACCCCGACTCGATCACGCTCCACGCCGTAGGGCCCTCCTCGGTCTCCAGCGACCAGGAAGTGGTGGTGTCCGGGCCGGCCACCACGAGTTCCTCGCCGGAGGCGGACAGGCTCAGGTGGTAGGAACCGCCGCCGATCACCAGCCCGCCGCCCAGGTCGAAGATTCCACCCGACGGGTCGGTGGCGGTTGAGCCCACACCCGCGACGTCGATGACGAACGGCGCTCCATGCGCCGACCACTGCGGCGCCACCGTCACTGCCTGGGTGTGCGTGTGCAGGCCGCCATGTCCGTCGCGCACGGTGATCGTCACCGTGTCCTCGGTCGTGTCGAATGT
This sequence comes from Mycolicibacterium vaccae, assembly GCA_050205485.1. GTDB lineage: Bacteria > Actinomycetota > Actinomycetes > Mycobacteriales > Mycobacteriaceae > Mycobacterium > Mycobacterium vaccae_A. Next base: position 134,950 of record JBNMQW010000013.1, read on the forward strand.
TCCCAGGGTCGCGATGCTGGGGATGTACAGGAAGCTGCCGTCACCGAGCGCCTTCACCGAGCCCTTGGCAGGGTCCGCGTTGGTGAGGGTGACGTGCAGGCCGTCGCCATCGGCGTCGGCGGCATTGGGGGTGATCTTGAGGATGCTCAGGGTGCTGTAGGTCGTCCACCCGTCGCCGTCGACCGGGTAGGTCAGGACGATGGGTGAGTTGTCGTGCATGACGACGACGGGATCGACTGTGGGAACGGTGTTCTGCGATTCGATGCGGACAGACACGGTGGTTTCCACAATTCCGCCGAAGCCGTCGGAGACCCGCACGGTGAAGTGGTCTGTCTTGAGGTCGGCGGCGGCGTCTTCTGCTGCGGCCGCGTGCCGCGCCTGGGGGTCCGGGACGTAGACGTAGCGCCCGTCGGCGCTCACACTGACGTGCCCGCGGAGCGGTGAAACGGCCATGGTGTAGTCGAGTGCATCCCCGTTGGGGTCCCTCCCCAGGAGCGTGCCGGCCACCACACCACTGCTGTCGGGTGCCGGCGCATCGATGAGTGCCGGGATCGACGGGTCTGCGTTGGTGATCGGGTCCACCGTCACCAGCACCGTCACCGTCCGCGGGCGGGAGAGCCCCAGCCAGCCCGCGATTCCGTGCAGGTGCCAGGGGTTGCCGACGGTGTCGGTGACCTGCACCGTGAACATGTCGCGCCCGCCCGCGCGGGCGAACTCCGACGTCGGCGTGTACCGGAAGGTGCCATCGGCGAGGAACTCCACCTGTCCATAGGTGGGCCGATCACCGAGGGTGTAGCTGATCCTGTCGCCGTCGCCGTCGGTCCCGTTCATCGATCCGAGCACCACACCGGTGAGAATGTCCTGCGACAGCTGTACCGGCACAGCCTTCGGCCGGTCGTTGAACAGGTGATACTCGATGCGTCGCAACCCGATCCACAGCTTGTTCAGCGGCCAGGGCACGGCCAGGGCCGGGATCCACGACGACTCCGTGAGCGTCGGCAGACCCACCCACCGCAGCACATCGCTGACCATCGACCGCCAGGTCACCGGGGCGGTGATCGCGTCCGGGTAGAGCGGTGAACCGGTCGCCGGCGGCTCATCGACGGGCACCTCGACGACCGGAGGCTCCTCGGACCCCGGATCGGGGGTGACCGGCTCGTCGATCGGCACCTCGACGACCGGAGGCTCCTCGGACCCCGGGTCGGGGATGACCGGCTCGTCCGGATCCTTGACGACCGGGATCTCGTCGACCGGCACCTCGACGACCGGAGGCTCCTCGGATCCCGGGTCAGGGATGACCACCTCCGGCGGATCGGCCGGCAGGGGCTTCTCTCCGTCGATCGGGACTTCGATGGGCGTCCCGCCACCCGGGTTGTCGGGTTCGACGATGACGACCCACTCACCGTCGGGGTCCTTCTCTGCCGGGTCGGGGGCGACCACGGGCTCGGCCTTCTCGGCGATCTCCTCGGCCAGCTTGTCGGCGCGATCATCCTCGACGACTCGGGCGGCGCGGGTCGTAGCGGCAGACGTGGTCTCACGGACAGCGGGGCCACGCCGCGTCGCGGTGCCAGAGCTGTCGCCGGCCGAGCGGGCGTCGCTGCTGGACCGGGCCGCAGATCGCTCTCCGCTGTCGGTGTCTGCCGACGCCTCCGTGGCGCCGAAGGCGAGCGCGGCACCCATCCCAGCGGCGACAGCTCCGGCCCGGAGCCAGTCCGCCATCGATCCTGCCGTACGAGCGTTACGGCAGCGGGCTTTCTTCGGCATTTGCTCGGCTCCTTGTTGAGTTTCCCCGCGGCAGAGCATGACACAAATTGTTGACGGTTGGGAAAATTTCTGAAGACAAGCATCTCGAATCACTCGACAGGTGAGAATCCAGAATCAGACGGCTTTGAACAGCTGATTCCTACGACAGTCCCGCGGAAAAACCCAGAGCGCGCTACCACAGTTTCGCGGCTCGCAGTCGCTGCCATTACTCAGATATCGGAAAAGCCAATAACAGACTGGTCACGCAGCGAAGTAAGTCTATTTGCTGAACACAGAGTCAGCCACGGTCGAGGCGGTGCAGCTCGACGTCGTGCAGCGCGCCGCCGCGCACCGTCGCGGTCATGTACGTGCAGAACGGCTGCCGCCGCCGGTCGGTGGGCGAACCCGGGTTCAGCAGCCGCAGGCCGGTCGCGGCGGTGGCGTCCCACGGGATGTGGCTGTGGCCGAACACCAGCACGTCGGTGTCGGGGTAGGCGCGGGCCATCCGGGCCTCCCGTCCCGCGGCGGCACCGGTCTCGTGGGTGACGGTGAACCGCACGCCCCCGAGTTCGACGTCGGCGCGTTCGGGCAGGCGGGCACGCAGTTCCGGTCCGTCGTTGTTGCCCCAGCAGGCCACCAGACGTTTGGCTCGCGACTCGAGTTCGTCGAGCAGTTCCGGTTCGACCCAGTCCCCGGCGTGGATCACCACGTCGGCGTCGTCGACCTCGGACCACACCTGTGCCGGCAGGTCTTTCGCACGTTTGGGCAGATGCGTGTCGGCGATCAACAGCAGGCGCACGCGTTCCAGGGTAGGCGGCGCGAATTGGTGCACGGGACCCCCGCCGACGGCGCTTAGGCTCCCATCGAGGGGCTTGCTGTCGAGGACGTGGGGTCAGATGCGGCGTTCGGTCGAAGTTGTGGTGGCGGAGCTGCATGCGGCCTCGACACGGTTGCGCGAGGTCGGGCAGCGACTGCAGGACGGGCTGTCCGGCGTGGATCTGGAGACCCGGCAGCTGCTGGGTTCGGGCTGGCAGGGGGGCGCCGCAACGGCCTACGGGTCCGCCTGGGAGCACTGGCACGACGGAGCAGGTCAGGTGGTCCGCAGCCTGCAGACCATGTCCGAGCTGCTCTCCGTCGCGGGCAGCGAGTACGCCAAGACCGACGAGGACTCCGGTCGGGCGCTGGACTCCACGATGCAGGGCACCGGCGCGCCGGCGAACCTGGCCCGGCAGATGAACCTGCAGTCGGGCGACTGAGAGGAGACCCGTGTGCTCGTGGTGGACCTCGCTCAATTGCGTTCGGCCATCGCCCATATCGAGGACTTCGGACGGGAAGTCGCCGAGTGCCTCGAGGACATCGAGCAGACCATGACCGCTCTCCGCGACGCATGGCACGGCGAGGGCTCCGATGCGCAGGCGCAGGCGCAGCAGCAGTGGAGGCAGGGCGCCGAACAGATGAAAGAGGCACTGGCGGCGTTGCGCCAGGTGGCCGACACGGCGCACAAGAACTACACCGACGCGGTCGACAAGAACGGTCAGATGTGGGCCTGACCACCGAGATCGCGGTCGAGCCGGACGCACTGATCGCCGCGGGCAGACACACCGGTTCTCTGGGCACGCAGCTGAACATGCTGTCGAGCGCTCTCGGCGGCGCGCTCGGAAGTGGAATCGCGTCGGGCATGGATCCGGCCGGCGCCGACTTCGGCCTGAAGTACGGGCGCCAGGCACAGGAGTTCGCCAACGCTGCGGCGGATGCGGCGAACGCGTTCAAGACGGTCGGATTGCTCTTGGAGGCAACGGGTTTCAACTACCAGAATGCCGACGCGGCGTCCACGATCGGCGGCCACGGACCGCGCGGCAGGGTCGGCGACGAACCCGACAAGACGTTGGCTACGCACGTTCCGCCGGGTCCCAACGGGTCCACCGTCCCACCGCCGACCAAGTGGTATCTCATCCAGCCGCTGCTTCAGGTGTTCGGCGGCCTGGGCGGACGGCTGGCCATGACCTGGCCGTCGGGCAATCCGTCGATGATGCGCGTGACCGCCCAGCAGTGGGGCATCTTCGCGTCGGGGTTCGCCGCGATCGAGCCGCAGCTGGCGTCCGTCAGGTCCGCGGTCGGCGCGCAGTCGATCCCCGAAGGTAATGCGATCCTGGCCGCCACCGACAACCTGGGCCAGGCTGTGACCGCGTTGGCCGAGGTGTCTTCGACTGTGTCGCGGTCTGTTTCGGACTTCGCCGACGCGGTTGCCGAGACTCAGGATGCCATCCGGCGATTGCTCGACCGGCTCTCCGTCGATGGTCTGTGGGACACGGTGACGGGGTTCCTGACCGGCGAGGGCGACGACATCCTGCGCGAGGTGGCACGCGACGTCGGCGCTGTGCTCGAGAACTTCCAGCGCCAGATCAAGGGCGTCGTCGGCCTGCTGGAGGAGTTGACGGTCGCCATCGGCGAGGCGGCCACCGCCTTCCAGAAGTGGATCCGGCCGGTGCTCGTCGAGCACTTCGGCGAGACCGTCGGCGGGATGGTCGCCGAGAACATCAAGCACCAGCTCGACTTCCGGGTCGGCCTCGTCACCGGGCTGATCAACACCGTCGCAGGCACGGTGGCGCTGGCCGATCCCGACACCTGGACGGGCATGGCGGAGTTGGCGCAGTCGGTGGCGCAGGACCCCGCAAGCCTTCCCGGGGTGTTGGCGAACATGGGCAAGGAGTTCGTCGCCTGGGACAAGTGGTCCGGCGAGAACCCCGGCCGCGCAGCCGGTGAGGCGGCCTTCAACGTCGGGTCACTGTTCGTGCCCGGCGGAGCATTCTCGAAGACGGGCACGGTGGCCAAGGGCTTGAGTTTCACCAGACGCGAGCTCGGGGATTGGTCACGGTCGGCGCCCCGGACCGCACCGGCGCCACCTCGGCTGGTACCACCCCCCGGACCCGCCCGGCCGCCGTCACCGAGTGCCGAAGGTGGCCCGGGCCAGCGCGCGCCGGTCGAGCAGCCCGGGCGCGGCCCCCACACGCCCACGCCGGCACCGCGCCCCGAAGCGTTCACGACTCCATCCGATCAGGACATCCGCTCCAGCATTGCCGGTGACCTCAACGACGCGTACGTAGGTGGATCTGCACCGATCGACGATCTCGTACGCCGACTTTCCGACCTGTCAACGCATCACATCGCCGCCCCAGACCATTCGGCCCACCAAGGGGACCGGGTCGTCCTGGGTAAATGGGACGGAGAAGACGGGGGGTACATCGGAGAAGCACGTGCGAATGGTGGCATCTATTACGACACCGGCCCAGAATCCTGGGACAACCTGACAGTCGGTTTGAGCCGGGAGCAGGTCACCGACCTCGGGTGGCAAGTCAATGAAAGGTTTCTCCGCACGCAATTGGAGAACGGTGTGGCGCGGATCGAGTACATCTTGGATGGGCGCTATAGATCGTTGGAGGATGTCCTGATCGAGCGCCCAGGCTCGTTTTCTGCGATGGAGATCGAGTACCTCACCGAACACGCGCCGCAATACGGTTACCAACGCATCGGCAGTTCATGGATCAAGGAGTGACGAACGTGAGCGAGAGCGGATTTGTCGACAACGTCTCGGAGATCGTCGGACCCGTTCTCGCACGCCGCGGATTCGTGATCGACGAAATCGACGACCATGTCGACGAAGGTGGGCGTAACGGGGAGGTCGTCTACTTTCGGGGCCCCGATTGCAGGTTCCAGGTGTACTGGTCGGCGCGCGAACGCGAAATCAACGCAATGCTCGCCCCTTTGGACGCACCGAACGAACACGGGCTGTACAACCGGTCGGGGAAGTGGCACTACCTCAACAGCTTCGTTCCCAGGCCGCAGATCCCCCTCGAAGAACTGGTGCGACAGCGCAAGGCTGAGCGCGAGAACTTCGAAACCGAGACGAAATGGCTGCAGTGGCTTGCCCATCGGATCGACACCTATTACGAGTCCGCCCACGCTGGAATCCGGAACCTCGACGAGTGACCCCGGACCCGTCCTAGGTGGCCTCGTAGCGCAGCAGCACCGTGCCGCCCGGGAAGGTGCGATTCTCCAACAGCCGCAACGTGATCCAGGACGGCAGCGTCGGGAAGAACGGGAGGCCTCCACCCACCGCGGTGGGCGCGATCACGAGCCGGAACTCGTCCACCAGTCCGGCCTGCACGATCGGGGCGGCCAGGGTCGCGCCGGCCACCTCCATGTTGCCGTCGGTCTCGGCTTTCATTTTCTTGACCACCTCGACCGGGTCGCCGCGCTCGAGGCGGGAGTTCCAGTCGACGGACTCCAGGGTGCGCGAGAACACCACCTTGGGCATGTCGCACCACACCTGGGCGTAGTCCCGGATTATCGGTCCGGCGTCCGGGTCCTGGTCGGCGGTCGGCCAGTACGCGGACATCAGCTCGTAGAGTCGTCGCCCGTAGAACGAGAGCGCCGTCTCCCGCTCGAAGTCGTTCCAGTACCGGTGCAATTCCTCGCTCGGAGCGCTCCAGTCGATGCTGCCCTGCGCATCCGCGATGTAGCCGTCCACCGACACGTTGAAGCCATAGATGAGTCTGCCCACACACATGAGACTGCCCCAGAGAGCCGAACTCATCGCGACGCCACACGAAGCCGTCGGTCAGGCGTCGCCCACCCATCCGACGACGGTCAGCGCCACCACACCGAGTAGCAGCAGCGGACCCGCCACGGTGACGAAGACGCTGGGCCCGAACACCGCCGCAATCACGCCCGCGACGATCGCCAGAGCGACGAAACCGACCCGGACCCCCAACAGGACGCGTCGGCGCAGCACAGCCCGCAGCGTCGGACGCGGCACCGTGCGCACCACCCAGGAGATCCCCAGCGCGAGTGGAACGCACAGGGCTGCCGCCGCGATCCTCGGGACGGCCGTCGGGAGGGAGTCGTCGTGCGCGGCCGACACCACGATCAGCGCCACCGCGAGTAACACGACCCCGGCCGTTGTCATCCTCATCACCCGTGTCACCGCCAGGCTGATGTTCTGCAACGCCAGCGGCGCCAGCGCGGGGTTGAGCCGCTCGACCTCCAGCAGGCCGCGGACCGCCTCGGTGAGGGTGCCCCAGCGCAGCAGGCTGACCGACAGATTGTGCACGGCCACCGCATGGGTGGGCTCGAGCCGCAGAGCGGCCTGATAGGCCGCCTCCGCGGCCGCACGGTTTCCCATGGATCTTTGGATGTCGCCCAGCAGCACCACCGAGTCCGTCGCGGACGGGTCCAGGCGCAGCGCCTCGTTGACCACCGTGAGCGCGTGTTGTGGCTTATTGGCCTCGAGCAGCAGGCTGGCGTAGGTGTACTGCGCCAGCGGGGACTGCGGGTGTGCGCCGGCCGTCTGCCACGCCATCGACAGTGCTTCGGCCGTGCGGCCCTGCCCGTTCAGCGCCAACGTGTACAGCCGCATGGCGTGCTCGTTGTTCGGATCGGTGGACAACGCCGCCCAGGCGGCCGATGCGGCGCCCTGGTAATCCCGGGATCGCAGGCTCGCCTGTGCGGCGAGCGTCTGCTGGATCGGCTCCGACGTCACCCGGAAATCGTATCCGCGCCACCGTAAGGCGCCGTGCACGAAAAATCGCCGCGAAGAGTGCGCCCGAAGGGATTCGAACCCCTAACCTTCTGATCCGTAGTCAGATGCTCTATCCGTTGAGCTACGGGCGCTTGGTACTACCTATTCAGTTAAGAGCGGAGGCGAGAGGATTTGAACCTCCGGTCCCCTGTAAGGGGGACAACTCATTAGCAGTGAGTCCCATTCGGCCGCTCTGGCACGCCTCCCGACGTTTACCGCCGCTGCGACAGAGTACACAGGCCCAGGCGCGGGAAGCAAAGCAGCTCCGCGGCGGACCTAAACTGTTCGGGTGTCCGCCCGTCTCCGCCCCGAACTCGCCGACCTTCCCGCCTACGCCCCCGGCAAGACGGTTCCCGGCGCCATCAAGATCGCAAGCAACGAGACCGTGCACGGTCCGCTGCCCAGCGTCCGTGCCGCGATCGAGCAGGCCATCGGTGGCCTCAACCGCTACCCCGACAACGGCTACGTCGAGCTGCGGGACCGTCTGGCCAAGTACGTGGGCTTCGCCCCCGAGAACATCTCGGTCGGGAGCGGGTCGGTCAGCCTGTGCCAGCAGCTGATCCAGATCACCAGCACCGTCGGCGACGAAGTCCTGTTCGGCTGGCGCAGCTTCGAGATCTACCCCCTGCAGGTCCGCACCGCCGGTGCGACGCCCGTGCAGGTCCCGCTGCGCGACCACACCTTCGACCTGGACGCGATGCTCGCCGCGGTCACCGACCGCACCCGGCTGATCTTCGTCTGCAACCCGAACAACCCGACCAGCACGGTCGTCGACCCCGACGCGCTGGCCCGCTTCGTCGAGGCGGTGCCTCCGCACATCTTGGTGGTCATCGACGAGGCCTACATCGAGTACATCCGCGATGACATGGCGCCCGACAGTTTCGGCCTGGTCCGCGCGCACGACAACGTCGTTGTGCTCCGCACCTTTTCGAAGGCCTACGGCCTGGCCGGGCTGCGGGTCGGCTACGCCGTGGCCGACCCGGAGATCGTCGCCGCGCTGTCGAAGGTCTACGTGCCGTTCACCGTCAGCAGCCTGGCCCAGGCCGCCGCGATCGCCTGCATCGACGCCGCCGAGGAACTGCTCGAACGCACCGACGCCGTCGTCGCCGAACGGGCCCGGGTGACGGCCGCACTGAGCGACGCCGGCTACGAGTTGCCGCCCTCGCAGGCCAACTTCGTCTGGCTGCCGTTGGTGGGCCGCGCCCAGCAGTTCGCCGCCGATGCCGCCAACAACCGCGTCATCGTCCGGCCGTACGGCGAGGACGGTGTGCGCGTCACGGTGGCCGCCCCCGACGAGAACGATGCGTTCCTGGAGTTCGCCCGCCGCTGGATCAAAGACTCGTAGCACCGCCCGCCACCGCCTATCGTGGCGGGATGACAACGCACGCACGGGTGACCGCTGCGACGCTGATCGGTCTCACCGTCGCGCTCGGCCTGACCACCGCGTGCACCCGCACCACCGAAGGCGCCGTCGCGCAGACCACCCAACCGGGGGCGCCGCTCACGTCGGTGCCGGAACCGTCCAGCCCGCAGATGCCGTCGATACCGGGGCTCCCCGACTTCACGATCCCGAACGTCCCGCTGCCGACGGGCGGCACCGAGGTGCCCGACGTGCCGGCGCCCGCCAATGCGCTGGACATGACCTGCGCGGAGTTCATCGAGCTCGACGAGGCCACCAAGCGCGCGGTGGTGCGCGCGATCATCGCCGAGAACGGCACCCTGTTCGGCTCGGAGGGCTCATTCATCGAACAGGTCCTCGCGGACGCCGGCTGCCAGCTGATGCCGACGTCGAAGGTCAGCGACGTCCTGGTGGGATCGCTGCCGGGCTGACTGGTCTAGCCTTTCGACCATGGGCAGTGCTTACGAATCCCTCACCGTCGAGATCTCGGACCACATCGCCGAGGTGACGCTCATCGGCCCCGGTAAGGGCAACGCGATGGGCCCGGCGTTCTGGGCGGAGCTGCCCGTGGCCTTCGAAGAGCTCGACGCCGACCCCGACGTACGGGCCATCGTGCTCACCGGATCCGGGCGCAACTTCAGCTATGGCCTCGATCTGGCCGCGATGGGGGACACGCTGGGCTCGATGATGGCCGGGGGCGCGTCGTCCAAGCCGCGCGCCGACTTCCACAAGCGCCTCAAGGCGATGCAGCACGCGATCACCGCGGTCGCCGACTGCCGCAAACCCACGATCGCCTCGGTGCACGGCTGGTGCATCGGCGGCGGCGTCGACCTGATCTCCGCGGTGGACATCCGCTACGCCAGCGCCGACGCGAAGTTCTCGGTGCGTGAGGTCAAGCTGGCCATCGTCGCCGACGTCGGCTCGCTGGCCCGGCTGCCCTACATCCTGAGCGACGGACATCTGCGGGAGCTGGCGCTGACCGGCAAGGACATCGACGCCGCCCGCGCCGAGAAGATCGGGCTCGTCAACGACGTCTACCCGGACGCCGAGGCGTCGCTGGCGGCCGCACGGGCCACGGCAGCCGAGATCGCCGCCAACCCGCCGCACACCGTGATCGGCGTCAAGGACGTCCTCGACGAGCAGCGCACCGCCGCGGTGTCCGCGAGCCTGCGGTACGTGGCGGCGTGGAACTCGGCGTTCCTGCCGTCCAACGACCTCACCGAGGGCATCAAGGCGATGTTCGAGAAGCGGCCGCCGAACTTCACCGGCGAGTAGGGTCGTCGATCGACTGCAACCGTTGGCGTTCGTACTCGGCGATACGCCGGCCCTCCGACGTCGACATTGCGACGGCGACACCCTTGTCGGTGAGATTCACGAAGAGCTGCTGGAACCACGCCGAGGGTTCGTCGTATTGCACGACATACATGGCGTGAACTTCCTGGAGGAACAGGTCGAGGCTCTCGTGCACGAACTCGCCGTTCTCCGGATAGCCGGTCTCGACGAGACCGTCCTCCGCCAACGACCGTATGGTCTCGATCGTGGCCTGCTGCAGTGCAGACGAATCCGCACCCGGCATCTGGTCTTCGACCATCCTGTGGATGTAGGACAGGTCGACGCAGCCGATGAGACCGAACTCGAGGACCTGCTGGCGCAGTCTGTCGCGTAAACCGAGGCCAGTCATCGCCGCGCCTCCTTGTCTTTGAAGAGGCATTCGTCGCGCACGCCAATCTCCAAGCGCACTGAACTGCGGTGGCGGAGGGATTTGAACCCCCGGACGGTGTTAGCCGTCTCTCGCTTTCAAGGCGAGTGCATTAGGCCGCTCTGCCACGCCACCGCGGGACAGTCTAAACGCGGCCGAGTTTGGGGGTGGGCCCCCCGGACTTCAGCCCGGCACTGATGCGGCGGCAGTTCTCGCCCATCGCCGCGACCTGGGGTCGCGACAGCGGTCCGAGGAAGTGCGCGCGCACCGCGGCGCCGTAGGTCTCCAGCGCCGCCCCCAGCGCTTCGCGACCTTCCGGGGTGATGGTGGCCAACACCCCGCGACCGTCGTCCGGACTGGCACCGCGCATGACGAGCTTCTGCACTTCCAATCGATGGATCTGCCGCGTCACCCGACTGGGCAGCGACATCAACGATTCGGCCAGATCCCCCATCCGCGCCGCACCGGTCACCGACTTGTCGAGCAGATCCAGCAGACGCACGTCGTTGAGCGTGAGATGGTGCTCGTCCGTCAACGACCGGTTCATCGTCGCGTACAAGCGCAACGCCGCGTCCAAGAAGTTCTGCCACGCCTTCTGCTCGGCGATGTCCAGTCCCGGTGTATCGCTGGCCGTACGTCCTGCAATGGTCCCCACCATATTCGACCCCCTTATCAGCACATAGTAGGCCTCGGACTCATTGCTGGTGGTGGAAAGCACAGGGGTTTTCGCAGCGTAGTAGCGTTTGACAAATGCGCGCGATCGTGGCCGAAGGTGGCCGACTGAGCTGGCAGACGGTGCCCGACGTGACCCCGGGACCGGGCGAGGTGAAGATCAAAGTCAGCGCCGCCGGAGTCAATCGCGCAGACCTCATGCAAGCGGCCGGCAAATACCCTCCGCCGCCGGGAGCCAGCGAGACCATCGGGCTGGAAGTTTCCGGCACTGTCGTATCGGCCGGTGACGGTGTCACCGAGTGGTTGCAGGGTCAAGAGGTCTGCGCTCTGCTGGCCGGCGGCGGCTACGCCGAATACGTGTGCGTGCCATCGGGTCAGGTGCTGCCCGTACCCGAGGGCGTGACCCTCGCGCACGCGGCCGGACTCCCCGAAGTGGCGTGCACGGTGTGGTCGAACCTGGTGATGACGGCGGGGCTGCGCGCCCCGCAACTCGTTCTCTTACATGGCGGCGCGAGCGGGATCGGCACCCACGCGATCCAGGTCGCCCGCGCCCTGGGATGCCGTGTCGCGGTCACCGCGGGGTCGCGCAACAAGCTCGATCTCTGCGCCGAACTCGGCGCCGAGATCACCATCGACTACCACAAGGAGGATTTCGTCGAGGTGGTCCGCGCCCAGGGCGGCGCCGACGTGATCCTCGACATCATCGGTGCGGCCTATCTGTCCCGCAACGTCGACGCCCTGGCCCACGACGGCCGGCTGGTGATCATCGGGATGCAGGGTGGCGCCAAGGCCGAGCTCAACATCGCCAAGCTGCTGGCCAAACGCGGTGGCGTGTTCGCGACGGCGCTGCGCGCCCGCCCGGTGGACGGGGATGCCGGCAAGACCGAGATCGTGGCTCAGGTGCACGAGCATGTGTGGCCGCTGATCGCCGACGGCGAGGTGCGTCCCGTCATCGGCGCGGAGTTTCCGGTGGCCGAGGCGCAGGCCGCCCACGAACTGCTCGACTCCGGTGACGTGTCAGGGAAAATCCTTCTGCGCGTCGACCACTGAGGCCGGATCAGCCGAGTGAAGCCAGCGCGCGCACCAGCTGGTCCACCTCGGCGGTGGTGGTGTAGTGCGCCAGCCCGATGGTCACGGCGCCGCCGATGTCCTCGACGCCGATCAGCTCGAGGACGCGTGAGTTCGCATTGGGGATCGCCAGGATGCCGTTGTCGGCCAGTCGCTGCACGACCCGGTCGGCAGGCACGTTCTCCACGGCGAAGGTGACGACCGGGATCCGCTCCTGCGGCTCACCGATCACCACGACCGTCGGCAGCGACCGCAGCGATCCCAGCAGGTAGTCGAAGACCACGTCGAGGTAGCGGGACGCCGACCGCATCGAGATCTCCAGCCGCTCCCGGCGCGTACCCTGCGCGGAATCATCCAGGGCCGCAAGGTATTCGACGCTGGCGACCACTCCGCCGAGCAGGCCGAACTGATGGGCACCGACTTCCAGCCGGGCCGGGCCGGTGGCGTGGGGGTTCAGCGAGATCGACCCGAGGATGTCCAGCTGCGACGGATCTTTGAACGCCAGCGCGCCGATCGGCGGGCCGCCCCAGGCCAGAGTGTTGACCGCGACCACGTCGGCGTCGATGTCGTTGATGTCGAACAGCCGGTACGGCGCGGCCGCCGAGTGGTCGACGATCACCAGACCGCCCACCTCGTGCACCAGCTTGGTGACCTCACGCAGGTCGGTGACGGTGCCCAGCGTCGACGACGCCGACGTCACGGCGACCAGGCGGGTGGGCCGGGTTACCAGGTCCTCCCACTGCCACGTGGGCAGCTCGCCGGTCTCGATGTCGACTTCGGCCCATTTCACCTTCGCGCCGAAGCGGTTGGCCGCACGCAGCCACGGGGCGATGTTGGCCTCGTCGTCGAGCCGCGTCACGACCAGCTCGTAGCCGAGCCCGACTCGGGTCGACGCGGCGTCGGCCAGTGCGGTCAGCAGCAGCGCCCGGTCTGCGCCCAGGACCACCCCGGCCGGATCGGCACCCACGAGGTCCGCGATGGCCTGGCGGGCGGCGGCCAGTACCGCGGCACTGCGCCGCGACCCCGGATGCGGACTGTCGACGGTGGGCATGGAGCCCCGGAACGCCGTCGACACCGCACGCGCCACCGTGTCCGGCAGCAGCATGCCGTTCTGGGCGTCCAGGTGCACCCAGCCATCGCCCAACGACGGGTGCAGACCCCGCACCCGGGCGACGTCGTATGCCATGTCAGCCCACCTTAGTGCGTTGAGGAATGCTGTTGAAGCTCCCGATTTCGGGAGATTTGCGAGGTTCGGACTTCGCTGTCGTTGCTCGCGCTGCCCGGACCGGGCCATCTGGGCAGCCATACTAGTGCAGCACCCTGACGAACCGGAGTGCTACTCACCTCGTCGTTGCTGTCCGGCGAGTGGCAGCCGATCCGGCCAGCTCGACACAGGCAGAACTTGGCATGTGCTGGTTGCCGAGGTTGCCGGGGCGACGCGGGATCACCTTGTCGGGGAGGAGGCCCGCGGGCCGGTGTCGCACGGGTGCGAGAAGATCGAGTACGACAACGGACTGCGGCGGGCAGGCCGAGCGCTTAGACCACATCAAGCTGAGGCACTCTAGGACCATGACAAGCAACACCGATGACGACAACATCGAGATCATCGGCGGCGACGGCCCCGGTGGGGACCACGCCTCCGACGGCCGGTCGTTGACAGAACTGGTCGAACAGCCGGCCAAGGTGATGCGGATCGGGACGATGATCAAGCAGCTGTTGGACGAGGTGCGCGCGGCCCCGCTCGACGAGGCCAGCCGGGGCCGGTTGCGCGACATCCACCGTACGAGCATCACCGAGCTCGAAGACGGGCTCGCCCCGGAGCTCCGCGAGGAACTCGAGCGTCTGACGCTGCCGTTCACCGACGATTCGGTGCCCTCCGACGCCGAGCTGCGCATCGCGCAGGCGCAGCTGGTCGGGTGGCTCGAGGGCCTGTTCCACGGCATCCAGACCGCGCTGTTCGCCCAGCAGATGGCCGCCCGCCAGCAGCTGGAGCAGATGCGCCAGGGCGCCCTGCCGCCCGGCGCGATCATCCCCGGTCAGCGTGGCGCCCCGGGCCATCCCGGAACGGGTCAGTATTTGTGAGACCGGGCGTGTCGAGTCCAACTGAACCGTTCATCGAAACCCGCAACGCCTGGGTCGAGTTCCCGATCTTCGACGCCAAGACGCGGTCCTTGAAGAAGGCCTTCCTGGGCAAGGCCGGCGGGGCCATCGGACGCAACGACTCCAACGTCGTCGTCATCGAGGCGCTCCGCGACATCACCATGTCGCTGAAGATGGGTGACCGGGTCGGACTGGTCGGGCACAACGGCGCGGGCAAGTCCACGCTGCTGCGCCTGCTGTCGGGCATCTACGAGCCGACCCGGGGCGTGGCCAGCGTGCGCGGGCGCGTCGCTCCCGTCTTCGACCTGGGCGTCGGCATGGACCCGGAGATCTCCGGCTTCGAGAACATCATCATCCGCGGGCTGTTCCTGGGGCAGACGCGCAAACAGATGCTCAGCAAGATCGACGAGATCGCGGAGTTCACCGAACTGGGCGACTACCTGTCGATGCCGCTGCGCACCTACTCCACCGGTATGCGGGTCCGTCTCGCCATGGGCGTGGTGACCAGCATCGACCCGGAGATCCTGCTGCTCGACGAGGGCATCGGCGCCGTCGACGCGGAGTTCCTGAAGAAGGCGCAGACACGGCTGGCCGATCTGGTCGCCCGCTCCGGGATCCTGGTGTTCGCAAGCCACTCGAACGAGTTCCTCGCGCGGCTGTGCAACACGGCGATGTGGATCGACCACGGCACCATCAAGATGGAGGGCGGCATCGAGGACGTCGTGCGCGCCTACGAGGGCGAGGACGCGGCCCGGCACGTGCGTGAGGTACTCGAGGAGACGGCGCGTGGATGACGACCATGTGCCCGATGAGCGCGTCTGCACGGTGGTGGTCACGCATCGCCGGCCCGACGAACTGGCCAAGTCCCTCGACGCGATCGCCGCGCAGAGCCGCCGTCCCGACCACCTGATCGTCGTCGACAACGACTTCTCCGACGACGGCGACGGACGGGTCCGCGACCTGGTGACCGGACAGCCCATACCCACCACCTACCTGGGATCGCGACGCAACCTGGGCGGCGCGGGCGGCTTCGCGCTCGGCATCCTGCACGCGCTCGCGCTCGGCGCCGACTGGGTCTGGCTCGCCGACGACGACGGTCGACCGCAGGACTCCGAGGTGCTGGCGACTCTGCTGGACTGCGCGAAGAAGCACGGGCTGGCCGAGGTGTCCCCGATGATCTGCGACCTCGACGACCCCGAGAAGCTGGCCTTCCCGCTGCGCCGGGGACTGGTGTGGCGGCGCCGGGTCAGCGAATTGCGCACCGATGCAACACTTCCCGACTTCATGCCAGGGATCTCGCACCTGTTCAACGGTGCACTGTTCCGCGCCTCCACGCTGGAGGCGGTCGGCGTGCCCGACCTGCGACTGTTCATGCGCGGCGACGAGACCGAGATCCACCGCCGGCTGCAGCGCACCGGACTGCCGTTCGGGACGTGCCTGAATGCCGTGTACCTGCATCCGCAGGGCGGCGACGAGTTCCGCCCCATCCTTGGCGGTCGCATGCACACGCAGTACCCCGACAACGAGGCCAAACGGTTCTACACCTACCGCAACCGCGGATACCTGCAGTCCCAGCCGGGCATGCGCAAGCTCCTCCCCCAAGAGTGGTTGCGCTTCGGCTGGTACTTCCTGATCACCCGACGGGACCCGGCAGGTTTCCGGGAGTGGATGAGGTTGCGAAAGTTGGGTCGCCGAGAGAGGTTCGGGCAACGATGACGATCATGGACGCCGCTGCGCAGTCGCGTACCTTCTCGCGGGCGTGGCGCGATCTGGTCGACGGCTTCGGGAAACGAGAGCTGTGGCTGCACCTGGGCTGGCAGGACATCAAGCAGCGGTACCGCCGCTCGGTGCTCGGCCCGTTCTGGATCACCATCGCGACCGGGACCACGGCGGTCGCGATGGGCGGCCTGTACTCGATGCTGTTCAAACTCGAACTGTCCGAACACCTCCCGTACGTCACGCTCGGTCTGATCATCTGGAATCTGATCAACGCGTCGATCCTGGAGGGTGCGGACGTCTTCGTCGCCAACGAGGGTCTGATCAAACAGTTGCCGACGCCGCTGTCAGTCCACGTCTACCGCCTGGTGTGGCGGCAGATGCTGTTGTTCGCCCACAACATCATCATTTTCGTGATCATCGCGATCATCTACCCCAAAGACTGGCACTGGACCGATCTGACGTTCATTCCGGCGCTGGCGCTGATCGCGGCCAACTGTGTCTGGGTCGCTTTGTGTTTCGGCATCCTGGCGACCCGCTACCGCGACATCAGCCCACTGCTGGCCAGCCTGGTGCAGTTGCTGTTCTTCATGACGCCGATCATCTGGAACGAGTCCACCCTGCAGGCGCAGGGCGCGGGCGGCTGGGCCAAGATCGTGGAGCTGAACCCGCTTCTGCACTACCTGGACATCGTGCGCGCACCTCTACTGGGCGCCGACCAGGAGCTGCGGCACTGGCTGGTGGTCATCGCCCTGACGGTGATCGGTTGGACGTGCGCCGCGCTGGCGATGCGCCAGTACCGCGCCCGGGTGGCCTACTGGGTGTGACCCGGCTCAGCTGCTCAGCTCGGTGGCGTCGGGCTCAGGTCCGAATCGGAACCGGCGTCCGGTCATCGACTGCGGAGTGATGCGGACGAACCGCGACTTCGATGTGGCGATCCACGGGTAGAGGCCGGCCCGCTGGGCTTTGACGATGTCGGTCGGCCCGGCGAGCAGACGGGCCTTGCCACGGATGACGACGCTCCAGCCCTCCACGGAGTTGTGGTCGTCGGCCTCGAACACCACGTTCTCGTTGAGCACGGTGGTCAGCAGCTTGGTGCCCTCCGCGGTGCGGAAGAGCAGCGTCTTGTCCTGCACCACGAAGTTGACCGGGAAGATCTCCGTCCAGCCGGTCACCGTGGTTACCAGCCGACCTAGCGTTACCCCCGACAGCAGAACCCAGCTCTCGGTCTCGGTGAGCTCGGTGACCGGCGCCTCGGATGTGGTTGTCGCGTCCATGTGTTCATCGTGGGCGCGGGCCGCGGGGGCAGCTAGGGTCCTAAGGCTCTAACTGGGTCGGTGCGTCAGCGCTTCGGCGGCGGTGTCTGCGCGACGGCGTTGATGCGGTTCCAGGCATTGATCGCCACGGCCATCGAGACCACCTGGCCGAGTTCCCGCTCGGAGAGTTCGGCGGCGGCCCGTTCGTAGACCTCGTCGGAGACGCCGCCGTGCCCGAGCTCGGTGATGGCCTCGGTCAACGCGAGTACCGCCTGTTCCCGCTCCGTGAAGATGTCACCGGCCTCTGCCCAGGCAGCGAGCAGGTCGAGCTTCTGCTCACCGACTCCGTGCTTGCGGGCGTCGCGAGTG
The DNA here is from genome assembly GCA_050205485.1 of Mycolicibacterium vaccae. GTDB lineage: Bacteria > Actinomycetota > Actinomycetes > Mycobacteriales > Mycobacteriaceae > Mycobacterium > Mycobacterium vaccae_A. The sequence goes on from JBNMQW010000013.1 coordinate 152,550, forward strand.
TGCATGTCCAGGCAGAAGGCGCAGCGGTTGATCTGAGAGGCGCGGACTTTGATGAGCTCGGCCAGTTGCGGATCGATGTCCTTCCGAGAGGCGGTTTCGAGCGCCACCATCGCTTCGTAGAGCTCGGGCGAAGCCTTGTAGATCTTGAGACGCGGCCGGCTGAGTGTCTGGGTCATGGATATGACGCTAGTTCTCAATGCCCCAGATCGATGGTTCAATTTTCGAGTGACTTCGTGGGCCAATTTCGGCAGTCGGGATCTTCACCTGGAGCTCGGAACCACCCTGGCTCCGGGCGCCCGCGGCGCGAAAGACGCACTGATCATCGCCTTGCGCGACGCCGTCCGCTCGGGCCGGCTGCCGCCTGGGACGAAGCTTCCGCCATCGCGTGCCCTGGCCGCCGACCTGGGGCTGGCCCGCAACACCGTCGCCGACGCCTACACCGACCTGGTGGCCGAAGGCTGGCTCGGTTCCCGGCAGGGCTCCGGCACCTGGGTCGTCAGGGCGGCGCCCCTGACAACGCCGACCCGCCCCCGCCGCGGCTCAGGGGTGCGGCCGGCGCACAATCTGATGCCCGGCTCCCCCGACGTCTCGCAGTTCCCCCGCTCCCAATGGCTTGCCGCCACCCGGCGGGCACTCGCGGCGGCACCCAATGACGCCTTGCACATGGGCGACCCGCGCGGTCGGCCCGAGTTGCGCGACGCCCTCACCGAGTACCTGGCCCGGGCGCGGGGTGTGCGTACCTCACCCGAGACCATCGTCATCTGCGCGGGCGTTCGCCATGCCGTGGAGCTGCTGGCCCGGGTGCTGGGCGGACCGATCGCCGTGGAGGCGTATGGCCTCTACCTGTTCCGCGACGCGATCGCCGCCTGCGGCGTCACAACGGTGCCCGTCGGAGTCGACGAACACGGCGCCCGCGTCGACGAATTGGACGACATAGAGGCATCGGCCGCGCTGTTGACGCCCGCGCACCACCAGCCCCTCGGGATGGCGCTGCATCCGGACCGCCGCACCGCAGCCGTCGAGTGGGCGCAACGCACAGCAGGATTCATTCTCGACGACGATTACGACGGCGAGTTCCGCTACGACCGTCAGCCGATCGGAGCGCTACAGGGTCTCCGCCCAGACCGGGTGGCCTACCTCGGCTCAACCAGCAAGAGCCTCTCCCCCGCGCTGCGATTGGGGTGGATGGTGCTGCCGGAGGAATTGGTCGATCCGGTCATCGAAACCGCTGGCGGGCAACAGTTCTACGTCGACGTGATCACCCAGCTGACGTTCGCGGAGTTCGTCTCCTCCGGACAATACGACCGGCATATCCGTCGCATGCGGCTGCGTTATCGTCGCCGCCGCGACGTCTTGGTCTCGGCGCTCAGCGCATTCGACGTGTCGGTCAGCGGACTGTCGGCGGGTGTGAACCTCGTGGTGACCCTCCCCGACGGCTCCGAACCGGAAGTGCTGCGACGGGCCGGGCAAGCAGGCATCGCCCTGTCCGGCCTGTCGATCATGCGCCATCCGGATGCCGAACCGGAAGTCCCGAACCCCGACGGATTGATCGTCGGTTTCTCGGCGCCGGCCGAACACTCCTTCACCCCGGCCATCTCCGCCCTGTGTGCGGTGTTGCGCGACAGCGGTTTATAGCCAAAGAAGAAGGGGCGCCTCTTCGAGGCGCCCCTTCTGCCGAGGGTTCTCACTTGATGTTGACGAAGTAGGTGCGGCCGGCGGGGACCTGGATGCGGTCGTCGCGCCGGGCATCCCAGACCCACCTGGTGAACTGCGGGCCGGGGCGAACCGAGACCACGGTCGCGTCCTTGAGGGCGGTGTTGCCCTGGCGGGTGACGATGACCCGGTGGCCGTCGGCCTCGAGCTGGCTGATGGTCGCGCGGGCGTCCCCGGAACCCGACGGGGCGGCGGCGGCCGGAGCGGCCAGGCCCAGGATCGCGGCGGTCAGGCCGGCGGCGGCCGAGGCGGTGATGGTGGCGGCGGTGGCGGTGAAGGTCTTCATTGTCCTTGTCCCCTCTGAATGTGGTTGGCGCTCTTGGTGATCTGTTCTTTGAAACCAATTGGTCAAGGGTTTAATTTCCCCTGGCAGTAATTGGCCCATCCGTGGCCGGATCTGCATTTCCTGCAGCGGTATTCACTGATAGTGCTGCGCACACGAAAAAGGGGCGCCCCGGTTCGGGACGCCCCTTCTTGTTGAGGGGTTTCACTGGATGTCGACGAAGTAGGTGCGGCCGGCGGGGACCTGGATGCGGTCGTCGCGCTGGGCGTCCCACACCCACTTGGTGAACTGCG
>JBNMQW010000014.1:0-142139 GCA_050205485.1 Mycolicibacterium vaccae
CGCGCGGTCGCGGGACAAGTGGGGGACGGGGAGGCGGGGGGGTTGGGGGCGGGTGGGCTGAGGACGGGCGGGGGTTAACCCCCGCGGGAATGTCCGGAAAACGTTGTTTCGGCGACGCGACGGCAACCATAGGTTGGGGGCATGGCCGCAGTTCCCGACATGCACGCCGACACCATTGAGATCGACGCGATCGCCGCGCCGCCACCCGCGCCGGTGGCGCCACCGCCGCGTACCCGCCGGGTCGGGGTGGTTCCGACGGCGTCGCTGCTCGTGGGCGGCGCCGTGGGCAGCGTCTGGTTCTGGATTCCGCTGGCGATCCTCATCCTCGGTATGTCGTCGATCCCCAGCGTCATCGGGTTCTTCTTGGCCGCAGTGGTTTTCGTCTACCTGGTCCGCGGCATCGACCACGTCGAGCGGGTGCGCAGCGAGGCGGTGTTCGCGATGGGCCTGGGCGCCCCGGCGCACCGCCGCTCACCGCACCCCGGTTTCCAGGGGTGGGCGCACCAGTTGTGGCTCGACATCAGCAGCGCTTGGTTCTGGAAGGCGTTCGCGCACCACTATCTGCGCATGCTCTACGACATCGCGGCCACCGCACTGGCCGTCGGCCTGCTGATCTTCGCGTTCGTCGCGCCCGCCGCGGCGATCGCGATCGGCAACAGCGACCCCGAAGCCGGATTGTCCTTCGTGCCGACGCCGGTGGCCGTGCTGCTGGCCGTCGTGGCGCTGGCCGCCGCGGCCGCGCTGCTGATCTTCGCCCCCGAACTCGACGCGCGTATCGACCGCTGGCTGCTGACGCCGTCGCCGACCGCCGTGCTGCAACATCAGGTCAATGCCCTGGCCGACGCGCGTGCCGGCGCGGTCACCTCGGCGCAGACCGAACGTCACCGCATCGAGCGGGATCTGCACGACGAAGTCCAGCCCCGACTGGTCTCCCTGGCCATGACCATCGGCCTGGCCCGCACCAAGCTCGACACCGACCTGCCCAAGGCGAAGGAACTCATCGAGGAGGCCCACGAGGACGCCAAGGCGGCGCTGGTGGAACTGCGCAATGTGGTGCGCGGCATCGCGCCCACGATCCTGGCCGACCGCGGCCTGGACGCGGCGCTGTCGGCCGTCGCGCAGCGCTCCACCAACGCCGGGGTGCCGACGACGCTGAGTGTGCACCTGCCGCGTCGCCTGCCCGAGGAAGTCGAGGCCTGCGCGTACTTCGTGGTGGCCGAAGCCCTCACCAACGTCACCCGCCACTCCGGCGCGACCCAGGCGACGGTCACCGTGCGCCTCGACGAGAACGCCGACGAGCTGCAGGTCACGGTGTTCGACGACGGACGCGGCGGCGCCCGGATCCACGACGAGGACGGCGCGTTCGAGGCCACCGGGCTGCGCGGGCTCGAGGAGCGGGTGCGTGCCGCCCGCGGCACCTTCACCGTGTCCAGCCCCGCCACCGGGCCCACCATCGTCACGGCGGTGCTGCCATGCGGATCGTGATCGCCGAGGATTCCGCGCTGCTGCGGGCCGGGATCGCGCGCATCCTCATCGACGCGGGCCACGACGTCGTCGCCGAGGTCGCCGACGCGACCGACCTGCTGCGGCTGGTCAACGACCAGCACCCGGATCTGGTGATCGTGGACGTCCGGATGCCGCCGACGTTCACCGACGAGGGGATCCGCGCCGCGGCGCTGCTGCGGACCCAGAACCCGGAATCGCCGGTGCTGGTGCTCTCGCACTACGTCGAGGAGCGCTACGCCGCCGACCTGATCGCCTCGGACACCAGAGGTTTCGGCTATCTCCTCAAAGACCGGGTGGCCGACGTGCCGGCATTCCTCGACGCGGTGCAGACCGTCGGCTCCGGTGGCACGGTGCTCGATCCCGAAGTGGTGACGCAGATCCTGGTGCGCTCGCGCAGCCGCGCCGCACTCGACGTGCTGACTCCCCGCGAACGCGAGGTCCTGCAACTGATGGCCGAGGGCAAGACGAACTCCGCCATCGCCCACCAGCTGCACATGTCGGTCGGATCGGCGGAGAAGCACATCGCCTCGATCTTCGCCAAGTTCGACCTCGCCCCCGACGACAGCGAGAACCGCCGGGTGCTGGCGGTGCTGCGCTACCTCGAATCATGAAGCCCCGAATCATGAAGCGCTGAAAGGACTCCCGTGACGAACACCATCGCACCGGCCGACGCCTCTCCCCCACCTCGGTTGACCCCGGGCGGGCGCACCGCCGTGCGCGCCGTCCTGGTCGTGGTCGCCGCGATCGCGCTGACCGGGGTGCTCATCGCACTGACCGCGGCGGCCTTCGGGATCAGCAGGTTCCGGGTCATCGCCGAATCCTCGGCGCTGCCCACCTCGTTGCGCACGCTGGAGATCGACATCGACGCCGCACCGGCGTCGATCCGCATCCGCTCGGACCGCACAGCACGGGAGCCCCGGGTGGACATGCGGATGGTCAACTCCACCCGGTCCGATGCCGAACCGTTGAAGGTCAGCGCCGACGGCACCACCGCCCGGGTGACCATCAACCCCGAATCCTCGGATTGGTTGCGACGGGCCCGGGCCGGTGAGATCACGATCGTGGTGCCCGACGAGGTCGCCAAACGGCTGAGCGTCACCGTGCGCCAGGAGATGGGCGTGGTGTTCGCCGACGCCGACCTCGACCAGTTCAGCGCCCAGACCCGTGACGGTGCCGTGGTGCTCGGCGGGTCGGCTCGGCGGATCGACGTCGACAACGAGCGCGGCGAGATCGTCAGCCGCAGGCCACTTTCGGTCGCGGAGTCGTTCCGCGCGGTCACCGACAGCGGCGACGTGAGTGTCGAGTTCGCCGACGCGCCCGAGAGCATCGACGCCCAATCGGATCAGGGCAACGTCGTGGTGTCGCTGCCCGGCCCGGGACCGTATCTGGTCGACGCGACCACCGGCCGCGACCACGGCAGCACGGTGGTGCAGGTGCCGCAGACGCGTGACGCCGCGCAGGCGGCGGCCACCGTCACCGCGCGGTCGGACACCGGTGACGTCGTCGTGGACCAGGCCGACTAGTACAGGACCGCCATGAGCGCCCGCACCGGACCGGCTTGGATCTGCCCGAAACCGGTGCCCGCCCAGATGTTCACCGCCTGCGGGTCGTTCGCCCGCGCGGCGCCCGCCCGCAACGGGCTGGTCAGGTAGTGCACCTCGGGATAGGCCAGCGGGGCGTGCATGTCGTACTCGTCGATGAAACGGTTCTGCAGCCCACGCGCGTAACGCCCGGAGAACGCTTTGGTGACAGCGGTTTCGGTGAAGTCGCCGCCCCGCAGGGCAGCCCGGTGCACCGGTGTGCTGCCGGCCTCGTCGGCGCACAGGAACGCGGTCCCCAACTGGGCGGCGACCGCGCCCGCCTGCCGGACCCGGTCCACGTCGGCGGCGGTCATCAGACCGCCGGCCGCCACCACCGGCAGTTCATGGGCGGCGACCAGGCCTGAGATCAGGTCCTCGAGCGGCTGCTCCGACGGTGCCGCGGCAGGATCGAAGGTGCCGCGATGACCGCCGGCCGAGGGGCCCTGCGCGGCAAGGACATCCACGCCGCAGTCGACGGCGTGGCGCGCCTCGTCGAGGGTGGTCACCGTGGCGACGGTGGTGATCCCCGCATCGGTCAGGCGTTTGCGCTCGGCGACGCTGGGCAGACCGAAGGTGAACGACACGACGGCGGGCCTGATGTCGAGCAGCACCTCGATCTTGGCGTCCCAGTCCTCGTCGAAGTAGTGGGGCTCCCCGAGCTCGACGCCGTAGCGCTGTGCCTCGCCGGCCAGCCTGGCCACGTAGGCCTCGACGTCGGCGGGCACCGCGGTGCTGGGCTGGGGCACGAAGAGATTGGCTCCGAGTGGACCGGAGGTGAGCCGCCGCGTGGCCTCCAGCCGTTGGGCGAACGCGGGCGCGGTCAGATACCCGGCCGGGACGAAGCCGAGCCCGCCCGCGTCGGTACCGGCGGCGGCCAGCTCGGGGGTCGACGGCCCGCCCGCCATCGGCGCCACGACGATCGGGACGCTGAGGTCACGCAGGTCGAAGACCACGTGCTCTTGCTACCACGAACGCGCCGGGCCGACTAGTGTCCGCGCGCCTGTTGTTGCCGGCGGTACGCATCGGCCAGAGTGCCGACATGTTCGGGCAGCACCCCGGTGGCCACGTCGGCCAGGCTGGTCTCCTCGAGCACCGAACGCATGCTGGCCCGCAGCGCCCGCCAGACGTCGGTCAGCGCGGCGGTGGGTCCGGAGTAGGGCAGGTCGCCGAGACCGATGTCGCGCACGCTGGCCAGCGGCCCGTCGATGCAGCGCAGCACGTCGGCGAGGCTGATGTCGGTCGCCGGACGGGCCAGTTCGTAGCCCCCGTCGCGGCCGCGGTGGCTGCGGACCAGCCGGTCGGTGCGCAGGTCCGAGAGGATGTCGACGAGGAACTGCGGGGGGATGCTCTGCGCCTTGGCCAGATCGTCGGTCTTGACCAGCGTGCCGTCCTGCACGGTCGCCAATTGGACCATCGCGCGCACGGCGTACTCCGCCTTGGCCGACATCCGCATGCCCTCAGGCTAGTCACCGCGGGGTCGGTTCGGAGCGCAGCCGCCTCAGTCCGGCAGTGCGGCACCGTCCGGCACGACCACCGCGAACAGATCCGCCACCGCCGCCAGGCCGGCCGCGTGCACCGCGGCGGCGGGAACATCACCGTCGACGCCAGGCAGCGCCCGCGTCGCCGTCGCCGCGGCGACCACCGTCGGCGCGTAGCCGAGATTGAAGGCCCCGCGCGCGGTGGAGTTCACACACATGTGCGTCATGAAGCCCGCCAGCACCAGGTTCGACACGTCGGAGGCCTTGAGGAGCTCGTCGAGCTCGGTCTGCACGAACGAGTTCGGGAAGTTCTTCACCACGACCGGCTCGCCGTCGCGCGGAGCGACGGAGGAGTGGATCGCCCCGATCTCGGCGGTGATGTCGTACGGCGACCCCGGCCCCGCGTCGTGCTGGATGTGGATGACGGGCACGCCCGCGGTGCGGGCACGGTCGAGCAGCGCGGCGGCTTCGTCGAGCGCCGCGCCGACACCGTCGAGCTCCAAAGTGCCGTAGGTGTAGGTGTTCTGGCAGTCGATGAGCACCAGAGCCGATTCGCCCAGCCCGGACGGCTCGAGCGGCAGACCGGACAGCGAACGCAGGGTGGGCAGATCAGACATGCCCGGAGACTACCGCGCCCGGGCGCCTCACGAGGCGGTGACGGCGAGGACTGCTTCGGCGTACTCGGGGCGGCACACGATCAGGTCCGGCAGCTTGGAGTCGCGCTGGTTGTACACCAGTTCCGAGCCGTCGATGCGCGACGTGTGCAGCCCGGCCGCGCGGGCCACCGCCACCGGCGCCGCGGAATCCCATTCGTACTGACCGCCGGCGTGGACGTACACATCGGACAGGCCCTGCACGACCGACGCGACTTTCGCACCGGCCGAACCCATCTCTACCAGCGTGCCGCCGAGTGCGTCGCGCACCTGCAGCGCGACCGCGGGTGGGCGCGTCCGGGAGACCACGACCCGCGGCGCCTCGGGACCGGCCGGCGGCGACGGCACGGTCGGCGTGGCCAGGGTGACGCCCTGCGCCGGCAGCGCGACCGCTCCGGCGACGAGGTCGCCGTCCTGCCACAGCGCCACGTGCACCGCCCAGTCGGTGCGCCCGAGCTCGGAGAACTCCCGGGTACCGTCCAGCGGGTCGACGATCCACACCCGCTGGGCGCTCAGGCGGGCCGCGTCGTCGACGCCCTCTTCGGACAGCACCGCGTCGTTCGGCCGTTCCGCACCCAGCGCCGCCATCAGGAATTCGTGGGAACGCCTGTCGCCCGCGTCTTTTCGCTCCTGCGCGCTGGCCTGAGCGAGTTCACCGCGCACGGCCAGCAGCAGCTGTCCGGCCTCGGTGGCCAGCCGCCCGGCCAGTTCGTGGTCGTTCACTCGCCGCCTGCTCCACGTTCGAGCAATTCGATGACCGCCTCGGCGTGTGCGTCGGGCGTCTGCTCGGGCGTCAGCCGCAGATCCGGGTTCTTCGGCCGCTGATACGGGCTGTCGATACCGGTGAAGTGCGTGATCTCGCCGGCGCGGGCCTTGGCGTAGAGGCCCTTCGGGTCGCGGCGTTCGCAATCCTCCAGCGGGGTGTCGCAGAAGACCTCGTAGAACTCCAGGCCGGCCTCGGCGGTCACCTTGCGCGCCAGCTCACGATGCTCGGCCAGCGGGCTGATCGCGGGCACCAGCACCACCTGCCCCGCATCGGCGAGGATCGCCGCCACATGGGCCAGCCGGCGCAGGTTCTCCGACCGGTCGGCCATCGAGAACCCGAGGTCGGAGTTGAGTCCGTGCCGGAGGTTGTCGCCGTCGAGAACATAGGCGGGAACGCCCTTTTCGAGCAGCTTCTGCTCGACCAGCATGGCCACCGACGACTTGCCCGACCCGGACAGGCCGGTGAACCACACGGTGCGGCCCGTGGTCAGCCGGTCCTCCGGAGAGCACAGCGACTGGTGGCGCACTGCGTTCGGGCTGGCCGACCCCGTCGAGCTCTCACGCAGCACCATGCCCGCGGCGACGGTGCCGTTGGTGTTCGGGTCGATCAGGATGAACGAGCCGGTCGCGGTGTTGCGGGTGTACTCGTCGAGCAGCAGCGGTGCCTGCGAGCGCAGCGAGACCCGGCCCAGCTCATTGAGTTTCAGCGCCGTGGCCGTCTTGTCGCGGTGCAGGGTGTTGACGTCGAGGCGGTAGTCCAGGCCGGTCACCCGCACCCGCGTGGTCCGCGAGGTGTGCTTGATCAGGTAGTCGCGCCCCGGTTCCAGCGCGACGTCGTCGGCCATCCAACACACCGTGGCCTCGAAGTCCTGCACGACGCGCGGCTGGTTGTTGGGCCGCGCGATCATGTCGCCGCGGCTGATGTCGATGTCGTCGGCCAGGCTGACCGACACCGCCATCGGGGGGAAAGCCTCCTCGACCGGGCCGCTCGGGTCCTCGATCGCCGTGATGCGCGTGGACTTTCCGCTGGGCAGCACGACGACCTCGTCGCCGGCGCGCATCACACCGCTGGCCACGGTGCCGGCGTAGCTGCGGTGGTCCTGGTGCTCGCGGGTGTGCGGCCGGATCACGTACTGCACCGGGAAGCGAACGTCGATCAAATTGCGGTCACCGGCGACGTAGACATCCTCGAGATGACTCAGCAGCGACGGGCCCTCGTACCAGGGGGCCCGGTCGGACTTGGTGACGACGTTGTCGCCGTGCAGCGCCGACAACGGGATCGTCGTGACGTCGTGGATGTCCAGACGTGTTGCGAACGCGTGGAATTCGTCGCGGATGGCCTCGAAGCGCTCGCGGTCCCAGTCGATCAGATCCATCTTGTTGACGGCCAGCACCACGTGCTGCACGCCCAGCAGCGAGGCCAGGAACGCGTGCCGGCGCGACTGTTCGAGCAGGCCGTTGCGGGCGTCGACCAGCACGATCACCAGGTGCGCGGTCGAGGCGCCGGTGACCATGTTGCGGGTGTACTGGATGTGGCCCGGGGTGTCGGCGATGATGAATTTGCGCTTGGTCGTGGCGAAGTAGCGGTAGGCCACATCGATGGTGATGCCTTGCTCACGCTCGGCGCGCAGGCCGTCGGTCACCAGCGCCAGGTCGGTGTAGTCGTGGCCGCGTTCCTTGGAGGTCCGCTCCACCGCCGCCAGCTGGTCCTCCATGACGGCTTTCGAGTCGTAGAGCAGTCGCCCGATCAGGGTTGACTTGCCGTCGTCGACCGAGCCGGCCGTCGCCAGCCGCAGCAGCGTCGCGTCGGGGCGCGCAACGTCGATCGGCATCTCTAGTTCTCCCGTCGCTTCGCTGACGCCGTTTTCCGTGGCGGCCATCAGAAGTAGCCCTCGCGCTTGCGGTCTTCCATCCCGGCCTCGGAGATCCGGTCGTCGGCGCGGGTCGCGCCGCGCTCGGTCAGCCGCGACAGGGCGGTCTCGGCGATCACCTGCTCGACGGTGGACGCTGTCGACTCCACGCAGCCGGTGCAGGTGACGTCGCCGACGGTGCGGAACCGCACGCTGGTCTCGAACACCTCTTCGCCGTCACGAGGCTGCATGAACGGGTGAACGGCCAGCAGCATGCCGTCGCGGCGGAACACCGGGCGCTGGTGGGCGTAGTAGATCGACGGCAGCTTGATGTTCTCTTCGCCGATGTAGGACCAGATGTCGAACTCGGTCCAGTTCGACAGCGGGAAGGCGCGGATGTGCTCGCCCTTGCGGTGCCGTCCGTTGTAGAGGTTCCACAGCTCGGGGCGCTGGGCCTTCGGGTCCCACTGGCCGAACTCGTCACGGAAGCTGAACACGCGCTCCTTGGCGCGGGCCTTCTCCTCGTCGCGGCGGGCGCCGCCGAACGCGGCGTCGAACTTGTTCTCCCGGATGGCGCGCAGCAGCGTCACGGTCTGCAGCGGGTTGCGCGACGGTCCGTTGTCGACGACGCGGCCGGCGTCGATGTCGTCCTGCACCTTGGCGACCACCAACCGCACCCCGGTGCTGTCGACCAGATCGTCGCGGGCGGCCAGCACCTCGTCGAAATTGTGGCCGGTGTCGACGTGCATGACCGGGAACGGCGGGCGGCCGGGCCGGAACGCCTTCACCGCCAGGTGCAGCATCACGATCGAGTCCTTGCCACCGGAGAACAGCAGCACCGGCCGCTCGAACTCGGCGGCGACCTCGCGGATGATGTGGATCGCCTCGGCTTCGAGCGCCCGTAGATGGCTGAGCTCGTAGCGCCCCGCGGTGCGGGTGATCTCCTCGGTCGCGGTCATCGCATCCTCGTAAAGTTGGTAGATCTGACCATATTTACGGTCATAACCCGCGAATGTAGCTCCAGCGGTCTCGAGGTGTCAACGAGGGCGCGCCCACCTGGCGCGAGCGCGCGCAAACTGCACGGTGGTGACGGCGTGTCGCCGTGTAGACACGCGCGCTCGCGGTGCGAGGGGAGGGGCTTACAGGGTGACCTCGTTGAGGCGGCCGGTCGCGACGTCGAAGACGAAGCCGCGCAGCGATTCGTGCTTGGTGACGAACGGGCTGGCCTCGATGCGGCGCAGCGACTGCCGCACGTCCTCCTCGACGTCGATGAACGCCTCGGCGGCCCACTCGGGTTTGATGCCGATCTCGTCCTGGATCAACTGCTTGAAGCCGTCGTCGGTGAACGTGAGCATGCCGCAGTCGGTGTGGTGGATCAGGATGATCTCTTTCGTCCCGAGCAGTCGCTGGCTGATCGCCAGCGAGCGGATCTCGTCGTCGGTGACGACGCCGCCGGCGTTGCGGATGACGTGCGCCTCCCCCTCCCTGAGGCCGAGGATCCGGTAGACGTCCATCCGGGCGTCCATGCAGGCGATGACGGCGACGTGCTTGCTGGGCGGCAGCGGCAGCGGACCGGAGAACGTCTTCGCGAACTCCTCGTTGTTCTTCAGATACTCATCAGTGACCGACATGGCGCGAAGCTAACAGCGCCTCCGCCGGAAGTCACGGGTTGAACTCACCCGTGAGCGACACCACGAATTCGGTGGCGCCGGGCGCACTCCGGACCGTGATGGTGCCGCCGTGCGCCCGCACCACGGCGTCGACGATCGCCAGCCCCAGCCCGGTGCTGCTGCCGTCCTGCCGGGCCCGCGACGAATCCCCCCGCGCGAACCGCTCGAATACCTCCGGCTGCAGCGCCGCGGGGATCCCGGGCCCGTCGTCCCGGACCCTCAGCACCACCGCCCCGCCGCCACCGACGGCCAGCGAGGTGGTGACTGTCGTCCCCGGTGGCGTGTGCACGCGGGCATTGGCCAGCAGGTTGGCCACCACCTGGTGCAGGCGGGCCTCGTCCCCGGCCACGGTGACCGGCTCCTCGGGCAGGTCGAGCTCCCAGGTGTGGTCCGGACCGGCGACGTGGGCGTCACTGACGGCGTCGACGACCAGACGGCTCAGGTCGACCGGCTCGCGCCGCAGCGGACGGCCGGCGTCGAGTCGCGCGAGCAGCAGCATGTCCTCGACCAGCCGCGTCATCCGCGCCGCTTCGGACTCGACGCGATTCATCGCGTGCGCCACGTCGTCGGGCACCTCGGCGCGCCGACGCTGCGCGAGTTCGGTATAGCCCCGGATCGCGGCCAACGGGGTGCGCAGTTCGTGGCTGGCGTCGGCGACGAACTGGCGGACCCGCGTCTCGCTGAGCTGGCGGGCCCGCAGCGCGAAGGCGATGCGATCGAGCATGCGGTTCAGCGCGGTGCCGAGGCGCCCGACCTCGGTGTCGGCCGCGGCCGGGTCGACGTCGACGATCGGCGTCGGCAGGTTCACCTCGCCGCGGTCGAGTTCCAGGCCGGCCACCTGCTCCGCGGCATCGGAAACCTCTGCCAGCGGCCGTAGTTGGCGTCCGATGATGGCCGCGCCCGCGCCCGTCGCGACGGCCAGCGCGAGAGCGGCGCCGGCGCAGAAGATCCACAACGTCTGCAGCAGCGTGTCATCGACCTCGGCGGTGGGCAGGCCGGTGACGAGGGTGTCCCCGGTACGCAGGCTCGGAAACGCGACCACGCGGTAGCGCCCGAGTCCGTCCAGATCGATCGTGTGGGGCTCGCGGCCCGCAGCCACCCCCGCGAGTTGCTGCGCTGCGACAGCGGAGATCTCCACGCGGACACCGTCGCCGGTGATGACCGCGGCGTCGACCGGGCCGCCGTCGGCGACGAGGGCGCCGACGGTGCGCGTCGCCTGCCCGGGCGCGTTCAGGAACGCCGGCCCCGGCCCGTCCTCACCCAGGCCAGGCGGCGGGCCCGGCATCATGGCCGGCGGACGCATCATCGGCGGGCGGCCCGGCGGCGGGCGTCCGTGGTCGAAGATCGCGGTCGACCGGCGACCGGCCTCGACCACCTGCTCGTCGAGCTGACCGGTCAGAAAGCGCTGCAGTGCGAATTCGGTCCCGATCCCGATCCCGGCGCACACCGCGGCCAGCAGCAACACCTGGGTGACCAGCAGCCGCGTGCGCAATGACCACGACCGCCACACGCGACGGGCCGGCGCGGCGTCACCGCGCCGGTTTGAGGACATATCCCGCGCCGCGCAGCGTGTGGATCATCGGCTCTCTGCCGTGGTCGATCTTCTTGCGCAGGTACGACACGTACAGCTCCACGATGTTGGACCGGCCGCCGAAGTCGTAGTCCCACACCCGGTCGAGGATCTGCGCCTTGCTCAGCACCCGCCTGGCATTGCGCATCATGAAGCGCAGCAGTTCGAATTCCTTGGCGGTCAACGCGATCACCTCGCCGGCGCGGGTGACCTCGTGGCTGTCCTCGTCGAGCGTCAGGTCGCCGACGACGAGGGTGCTGCTGCCGGTCTGGGTGGTCACCCCGGTGCGGCGCAGCAGGGCGCGTAACCGCAACACGACCTCCTCGATGCTGAACGGCTTGGTCACGTAGTCGTCGCCGCCCGCGGTCAGCCCGGCGATGCGGTCCTCGACGGAGTCCTTGGCGGTGAGCAGCAGCAGCGGCAGCGACGGGTTCTCCTTGCGCAGAATGCGCAGCACGTCGAGTCCGCTCATGTCGGGCAGCATCACGTCGAGCACCACCACGTCCGGCGGCGTCTCCCGCGCCCGCGCGATCGCGGTGGCGCCGTCACCGGCAGTGGTGATCTCCCAGCCCTCGTAGCGCAGCGCCAGTGCCACGAGCTCGGCCAGCACGGGTTCGTCGTCGACGACCAGGACCCGGATCGGCCCACCGTCGGCGCGCCGCATCACCACCCGCCCGGCGTCGACCTCGCCGCCGGCAGCGTTGGACGGGGTGGACACGCCGCCATTGTCTGCCCGTTCGTTGAGCGGTTGCTGTGCGTTTTCTGTGCGCCCGCTGTGCGCCGACACGGCCCGGTGTCGTGCGGCCCGGCGGGGCCGTCTCCTAACCTTGGTGCCCATGCACCGGCCGTGGCGCGGAGTCACTCTCCGATGACCCGCTTCCTGGCGCGTCGGCTGCTCAACTACGCGCTGCTCCTGGCGCTGGCGTCGTTCCTGACGTTCACGCTGACCTCGCTGGCGTTCAATCCGCTGGAGAGCTTGCTGGAGCGCAACCCGCGCCCACCCGATGCGATCATCGCCGCCAAGGCCGCCGAGCTCGACCTCGACAAGCCGATCCCCGTGCGCTATCTGCACTGGGTGACCGGCGCGCTTTCGGGCGACTTCGGCACGACGGTGGCCGGGCAACCGGTGTCCGAGGAACTGTGGCGCCGTGTCGGGGTGAGTCTGCGCCTGGTCCTCATCGGTTCGGTGGTGGGGACGGTCATCGGCGTGGTCGTGGGGGCGTGGAGCGCGATCCGCCAGTACCACCTGTCGGACCGGGTGATCACGCTGCTGTCGCTGCTGATCATCAGCGCGCCCACGTTCGTCATCGCCAACCTGCTGATCCTCGGCGCCCTGAAGGTGAACACGACGCTGGGAATGCAGATCTTCGAGTACACCGGGGAAAGCTCCACCGACGCCGGCGGAGGGGCGTGGAACCACTTCGTGGACCGGTTGCAGCATCTGGTGCTGCCGACGCTGACCCTGGCGCTGACCTCCATCGCCGGGTTCAGCCGATACCAGCGCAACGCGATGCTCGACGTCCTCGGCCAGGACTTCATCCGCACCGCGCGCGCCAAGGGCCTGACCCGACGGCAGGCGCTGTTCAAGCACGGTCTGCGCACCGCGCTGATCCCGATGGCGACGCTGTTCGCCTACGGGGTGAGCGCGCTGGTCACCGGCGCGGTCTTCGTCGAGAAGATCTTCGGCTGGCACGGCATGGGTGAGTGGGTGGTGGACGGCATCGCCAGCCAGGACACCAACATCATCGCCGCGATCACGGTGTTCTCCGGGGCGACGGTGCTGTTGGCCGGGCTGCTGTCGGACATCATCTACGCCGTCCTCGACCCGCGGGTGCGGGCCCGATGACCACCGAACCCGCGTTCGCGTCGCGGCGCACCCTGGTGTGGCGGCGCTTCCTGCGCAACACCCCCGCGGTGGTGTCGTTGGTGGTGTTGGTCGCGCTGTTCGTCGGGTGCTACGCGCTGCCCCCGCTGCTGCCCTACTCCTACACCGACCTGGACTACTACGCGCTGCAGCAACCCCCCAGCCCCGAACACTGGTTCGGCACCAACGCGCTGGGACAGGACCTGCTGGCGCAGACATTGCGCGGCATGCAGAAGTCCCTGCTGATCGGCTTCTTCGTGGCGCTGCTGTCGACGCTGCTGGCGGCCACCGTGGGGGCGATCGCCGGGTACTTCGGCGGGTTCCGGGACCGCGCCCTGATGTGGGTGGTCGACCTGCTGCTCGTGGTGCCGGCGTTCATCCTGATCGCGATCGTCACCCCGTTGACGCAGCGCAACCACACGGTGTTCTGGCTGATCCTGCTGTTGGCGGCCTTCAGCTGGATGATCAGCTCGCGGATCGTGCGCGGCCTGACGATGAGCCTGCGCGACCGCGAGTTCGTCGTCGCGGCCCGCTACATGGGCGTCAGCAACTGGCGCATCATCACCCGCCACATCATCCCGAACGTCGCATCCATCCTGATCATCGACACCGCGCTCAACGTCGGGGTCGCGGTGCTGGCCGAAACCGGGCTCAGCTTCCTGGGTTTCGGCGTCCAACCCCCGGACGTGTCCCTGGGCACGCTGATCGCCGACGGCACCCGCTCGGTCACGACGTTCCCGTGGGTGTTCCTCTTCCCGGCCGGCGTGCTGGTGCTGATCGTGCTGTGCGCCAACCTGATCGGCGATGGTCTGCGCGACGCGCTGGACCCGACCGCGCGGCCGCGCACGCGGCGCCTGGGCTGGGGGCGGCGCCGATGAGCCTGCTCGAGGTGCGCGGCCTGACCGTGACGTTCCCGACCGACACCGAACGCGTCGCGGCGGTCCGCGGCCTGGACTACCGCGTCGACGCCGGCGAGGTGGTCGCGCTGGTCGGTGAGTCCGGGGCGGGCAAGTCCGCCGGCGCCATGGCGGTGATCGGGTTGCTGCCCGAGTACGCCGAGGTGTCGGGGTCGGTGCGGTTGCACGGCGAGGAACTCCTCGGCCTCGGCGACCAGCAGATGTCGCGCATCCGCGGCAACAGGATCGGCACGGTGTTCCAGGACCCGATGTCGGCGCTGACCCCCGTCTACACCGTCGGTGACCAGATCGCCGAGACGCTGCGGGTGCACAACGGCGACCTCAGCCGCCGCGCCGCACGCTTGCGCGCGGTCGAACTGCTGGAGCTCGTCGGCATCGTGGCCCCCGAGAAACGCGCGCGGGCGTTCCCGCACGAGTTGTCCGGCGGCGAACGGCAGCGTGTGGTGATCGCGATCGCGATCGCCAACGATCCCGACCTGTTGATCTGCGACGAGCCGACGACCGCGCTGGACGTCACGGTGCAGGCGCAGATCCTCGACGTGCTGCGCACCGCGCGTGACGTCACCGGCGCCGGCGTGTTGATCATCACCCACGACCTCGGGGTGGTCGCCGAGTTCGCCGACCGCGCGCTGGTCATGTACGCCGGCCGCGCCGTGGAGACCGCGCCGGTGACCGAGTTGTACCGCAATCGCCGAATGCCCTACACCGCAGGGCTTCTGGGATCGGTGCCGCGACTCGACGCCCACCAGGGCACACGTCTGGTGCCGATCCCCGGCGCACCCCCGTCGCTGGCGGCCCTGCCGCCCGGGTGCCCTTTCGTCCCGCGGTGTCCGCTGGCCGTCGAGGCGTGCAGCGCCGCCGAACCCGTCTTGGAACCGGTCGGTGGCGCCGCCGGTGAGCACCGCGTCGCGTGCATCCGCCACGAGGAGGTCGCCGCCCGCTGCGCGGCCGACCTCTACGGGGTGTCGACCTCGCCGGACCCGTCGGCCGACACCGACGACCCGCCGGTGGTGCTGCGCGCGCAGGACCTGGTGAAGACCTACCCGCTGGCCAAGGGCGCGGTGCTGCGCCGGCGCATCGGCGAGGTGCGGGCGGTCGACGGGATCAGCTTCGAGCTGCGGCAGGGCCGCACGTTGGCGATCGTCGGCGAATCCGGTTCGGGCAAGTCGACGACGCTGCACCAGATTCTGGAACTGGCGCCGCCGCAGGGCGGTTCCATCGAGGTGCTCGGCAACGACGTCGCCGGCCTGGACCGCCGGGCCCGGCGCGCGCTGCGCAGAGACCTGCAGGTGGTCTTCCAGGATCCGGTGGCGTCGGTGGATCCGCGACTGCCGGTGTTCGATGTCTTGGCGGAACCGTTGCGCGCCAACGGGTTCAGTGCCGACGACGCGCAGATCCGGGTCGCGGAGCTGCTCACGTTGGTCGGCCTGCGTCACGAGGACGCCGCGCGCTACCCCGCCGAGTTCTCCGGCGGCCAGAAGCAGCGCATCGGCATCGCGCGGGCGCTGGCGCTGCAGCCCCGCATCCTGGCCCTCGACGAGCCGGTGTCTGCGCTGGACGTGTCGATCCAGGCGGGCATCATCAACCTGCTGCTCGACCTGCAGGACCGTTTCGGGCTGGCGTACCTGTTCGTGTCGCACGACCTGTCGGTGGTCAAACACCTGGCCCACCGGGTGGCGGTGATGCACCGCGGGGTCATCGTCGAGCAGGGCGACAGCGAGCAGGTGTTCACCGCCCCGGCGCACGAGTACACGCGCCGGTTGCTGGCCGCGGTCCCTCAGCCCGGCCCCGCCCCCGGTTAGAGTCAGTCCGCATGACCCACCTCACCTCGCGAGAAGACACGAAATCGCACGGATCGAGGTTCCGGCGTGCGAGTTTGCGACTGCTCGCGGTGGGAACTGTGGCGGCGCTGGTGCTGGCGGGATGCTCGGGCTCCAACGAGGAAGTCCCGTCGGCCGGCGGCGACGCCGAGCTCGGCGCGACCGCCGACATCAACCCTCAGGACCCGGCCACCCTGCGCCCGGGCGGCAACCTGCGGCTGGCGCTGACCGGCTTCATCCCGAACTTCAACTACCTGCACATCGACGGCAACCTCGGCGAGCTCGGCGCGATGCTGCGCGCCACGCTGCCCCGCGCCTTCGTCATCAAGCCCGACGGCGAGATGACGGTCAACTCCGACTTCTTCACCAGTGTCGAACTGACCAGCACCGATCCGCAGGTCGTCACCTACACCATCAACCCGAAAGCGGTGTGGTCCGACGGCAGCCCGGTCACCTGGGAGGACATCGCCGCCCAGATCAACGCGACCAGCGGCAAGGACGACCGGTATCTGTTCGCCGCTCCCAACGGCAGCGAGCGCGTCTCCTCGGTCACCGAGGGCGTCGACGACCGGCAGGCCGTGGTCACGTTCGACCGGCACTACGCCGACTGGCGCGGCATGTTCGCCGGCAACGCGATGCTGATGCCCCGCACCGTGACCGGCGACCCGGAAGCCTTCAACAAGAGCCTGCTCAACAGCCCTCCGCCGGCGGCGGGCCCGTTCATGATCACCACGATCGACCGCGGCGCGCAGCGCATCGTGCTGACCCGCAACCCGCGCTGGTGGGGCGCCCCGCCGGTCCTGGAGTCGATCACCTACACCGTGCTCGACGACGCGGCGAAAATGCCGGCACTGCAGAACAACGCCATCGACGCGGTCGGCCTGGCCACGCTCGACGACCTGACCATCGCGCGGCGCACCAACGGGGTTTCGATCCGCCGGGCCCCGTCGCCGCAGTGGTATCACATGACGTTCAACGGCGCTCCCGGATCGATCCTGGCCGACCCCGCGCTGCGCTCCGCGATCGGCAAGGGCATCGACCGCCAGGCCATCGCGTCGGTGTCGCAGCGCGGACTGGTCGACAACCCGGTGCCGCTGAACAACCACATCTACGTGGCCGGCCAAGAGGGCTACCAGGACAACAGCATCGCCTTCGACGCCGAAGCCGCCAAACGCGAACTCGACGAATTGGGTTGGGTGCAGAACGGCCAGTTCCGGGAGAAGGACGGGCGCCGGCTGACCATCCGCGACGTCTTCTACGACGCCGCCAGTACGCGCGGCATCGCGCAGATCGCCCAGAGCAACATGGCGCAGATCGGGGTGAACCTCGAACTCGTCCCGGCCGGCGGCGGCAAGCTGTTCACCGACTTCATCATTCCCGGGAACTTCGACATCGCCCAGTTCGCTTGGGGCGGAGATGCATTCCCGCTCTCCGGGCTGACCCAGATCTACAAGTCCGACGGCGAGAGCAACTACGCCAAGATCGGCAGCCCCGAGGTCGACGCCAAGATCGAAGAGACGCTCTCCGAACTGGATCCGGCCAAGGCGCGCACGCTGGCCAACGAACTCGACAAGATGATCTGGGCCGAAGTCCACAGCCTGCCCCTGTTCCAGGCCGCGGGCAACGTCGCGGTGCGCAGCAATCTGGCCAACTACGGTCCCGCCGGGATCGGCGACCTGAACTACACCACGATCGGATTCATGGAGTAGGCCGAGTCGGCAACAGCGACTCGGCACGGGCGGCCACCGACATCGCGCCCACCAGCAGCCGTACCGTCACGTTCGCCGGGAGGGCGTCCAGTTCGGCGCCGCGAGACGCCAACCGGTGCAGGTCGTTTCGCACTGCGGCCCGACACACCTCGAGAGCGGCATGCTCGCGGGTGTCGAGAATGCTGTGCCCGGCGGTGGGCAGCTCCACCAGCGCGGATTCGGGGATCAGCCGCGCGATGCGCCGCGCCACCGCAGGGGGTGTGGTCAGGTCACGCCCGCCGGACAGTATCGCTGTCGGCCAAGTGAACTGCGGCATCGCCGAACGTAGGTCGTAGGGCTCGGCGTGGAAATCGACGTCACCGGAAGCCATCTCGCGCAGCGCGACCGCCGGGTCGAGGGGCCCGCCATCGGGCTCGGCACCGTAGTTGAGTTCCCGGTAGGCGATGCGCTCCACCAGGTCCGGCTCGTGGTGGTACAGCGTCTTGTCCTCGAGCAGCATGCGCATACCCAGCCCGACCGCCGACCACAACAGGCGCCGGCCCCCCAGCAGCAGGTCCAGCTGGCGGTCCAGCACCTCCGGGCCGGCGGTGCCGTAGACGTCGGCGACCACCTGTACGTCACGGCGCGCCAGCGCGCCGGCCCGGACCAGGCGCCGGACCTTGGCAGCCAGTTCCTCGGTGCCCGGCGCCGCACCCGCCCACAGCACCTGCCGGATCTGGGCCCGCACGTCGTCGATGTCGTCCGCGGACAGCAACGGGGAGTCCAGCACCATCGCCTGGATCCGGCCCGGGTGACGCACCCCCATCCCGGCCGCCAGGTACGAACCGTAGGAGGCGCCGTAGACCACGGCACGCTCGACCTGTGCGTCGTCGAGGACCGCGGCGATGTCGTCGACCGCGGCGTCGACGGTGAGCGCCTCGGCGGGCAGATCCGCGCCGCCGTCGTCGTGGCGGGACAACCCGACCCCGCGGTGCTCGACCATGATCACGTCCAGCCCGGCCAGCGCGGCACGGCGCCGGAACGCCCGGTACAGCGCGACCGACGCCGCGCCCGGGCCGCCCGGGATCACCACCAGCGGATGCCGGGATTTGCGGCCGATGCGCACGTAGTAGAGATCGAATTGCTCGTCCCCGCCGGTGCGCACGGGCCGACGGACCGGGCGTACCCCGGGAAGGGCGGCCAGCCTGCGGTGTCGCCGCCGGCGGCGGGCGGTCATCGTCATTGCCCCTCATTGTGCCGTGCCCGCTCGCACCGTTCGGTTCGTGCTGAGCCAAACGGGTGTGCCACCACAGTCGCCGTCGGTACAACCACCCCATGACTTCTGTAGACATCTCCCCCGCCCTGCCCGGGTCGGCAGCCTTCACCGACCTGCTCGCAGAGATCCGGGCCGGCGCCAAGGACCGCGACCTCAACGACCAGAACCCGTTCGATCAGGTGGCGGCACTCAAGCGCGCCGGGTTCGGCACGCTGCGCCTGCCCGAGGCCCTCGGCGGAGCGAATTACTCAGTTCCGCAGCTGTTTTCGACGATCATCGACGTGGCCCGCGCCGACCCGATCGTGGCGCACATCTTCCGGACCCATTTCTGGTTCGTCGAGGAGCGGTTGCGCACGGCTGACGACCCCGTTGCCCGGCAGTGGCTCGACCGGGTGGCCGGCGGCGTCATCGTCGGCAATGCGTTCAGCGAAAAGGGGACCAATGCCGTCGGCAGCCTGGTGTTCAACACGCGGTTGTTGCCGGCCGACGGCGGCGGCTACCGGCTCACCGGGGAGAAGTTCTACAGCACCGGGACCCTGTTCGCCGACTACCTGACCGTCACCGCGACCACCGACCACGACTCGGTGGCCACCGTGGTGGTGCCCGCCGACCGCACCGGGGTGCGCATCGTCGACGACTGGGATGGATTCGGTCAGCGCCGTACCGGCACGGGGACAACGACTTTCACCGACGTCGCGGTGGCGCCCGAGGAGGTGCTCTCGGACACGCTCTATGACGCCGAGCCGGTCCCGACGGTGCAGTACGCGTCGTTGCAGCTGTTCATCCACGCGGTGGTGGCGGGAATCCTGGAATCGGTGGTCGACGACGGGATCGCGCTGCTGCGGTCACGGGAACGCAGCTTCAGTCACGCGGCGACCGAGCGGCCCACCGACGATCCGCTCTACCAGCGTCAGCTCGGCGAGCTGGCCAGCACGGCCTACGTGGCCCGGGCCGCGGTGCTCGACGCGGCGGCCGCGATCGGAGCGGCGACGGCGTCGCAGCGCGACGGTGTGCCCGACGCCGACTTGGCCACCGAGGCGCAACTGAAGGTCGCCAAGGTCAAGGTGCACCTCGACGACATCGCGCCGATCGCGGCGACGCGCCTGCTGGAGCTCGGCGGGGCCAGCGCGGCAAGCCGCAAGCGCAATCTGGACCGGCACTGGCGCAACATCCGGACCATCACGCTGCACAACCCGGTGGGCTACAAGGCTCGGGTCATCGGACAGAATCTGCTGCACGGCACGGCGATTCCCGCCAACGCCTACTTCTGACCCCTGCGCCGCACGCCTGTCACACCGAGCCGGCGAGCTCGATGTGGCAGGCGCTGCGGATGTCGGCGTAGCGCTGCGGGCTGCAGGTCAGGATGATCACCTGGCCGTCGCCGGCCACGGTGTCGAAGACCTCGGCCATCTTGGCCAGACGTCCGGGGTCGGTGAACCCCAGCGCGTCGTCGATCACGACCGGCACACTGTCCTCCTTGGCGACCAGGGCAGCACCGGCGAGCCGTGCGACGATGCCGAGCTGTTCCTTGGCGCCGCCGGACAGCGACTCGTAGGGCACGGTGCGTCCCGAGAGCGTGCGGGTCCCGATTCGCAGGTCGGAGTCGACGTCGACCTCGAAGCTGTCGCCGAACACGAGACGGCCCAGACGCTCCACCTCGGTGCGGAAAGGATCGACGTAGCGCATCCGCATGGCGTCGCGGTGGCGTCCCATCACCGACTTCAGCAGCTGCGCGGCGCGGGCCCGGCGCTGGACGCGCTCGTGTTCGCTCGCGGCGTGCAGCCGCTCACCTTCGGCGGCGTCGAGCGCGCTGCGGCGACCCTCCGACCCGTACACCTTCAGCGCGGCGGCCACCTCGCGCAACGCCTCGGCGGCCTCGGCATGCCGGGCACTGACCGCGGCCGCGGCCCGCTGCGCCTGCTCCAGTGCGGCTGTGACGGCGTCGGGTTGATGGCCCGCAAGTTCCTCGCGCAGACGGTCGACCACCGCCTGCGCGGATTGCGCGGCGTGCGCGTCGGTGTCGGCCTTCAGCGCGAGGTCGTCGTCGCCGACCTCGGCGCGCTGGGCGGTCAGACGCTGCTGCGCTGCGGCCAGTTCGTCGCGGGCGGCCTGCAGCTTCTCCTTGGTGCGTACGGCGCGCAGGCCGCGTTCGACGACGAGCTTGGCCGTCTCCTCGGCCAGTTTGCGCTGCGTCTCGCACTCCTGGCGGCCCTGCTGGTGCGCAGTCACCGCGGCGGCCAGCTCCGCGCGCAGGTCCGCGGCGTCGCCGGTGTCCTCCCCGTCCGCACCGAGGCGGCTGCGCAGGTCGGCGATCTGTGCGCGCACCTGCTCGACGTCGCCCTCGGCCGTCAGCGCCTGCAGGATCGCGCTGTGCTCCTTGATCGTGGCCTGCAGCTGACCGCGGCGGGCCTGCTGTGCCCGCGCTTCGGCGGCGTCGCGCACGCCGGCACGCGTGAGGGCCTGGCGCAGAGCGTCGTTGGCGGCGTCGAGGCCGGCCTGGGTGCTGGCCGCCGGCGCCCCGGGTACGACGCGCACCGACAGCAGGCCCGCAAGCTCCACACCGGTGGGAGTCGTGATGGCGGCTTCCCAGGACTGTCCGCTGCGCAGGGTCACCGGCTCGCCGCCGATCAACAGCTCGACGTCGGCGGCGGCGGTCACCTCGACGTGGGCCGAGGCGTGCTCGACCGCGGCGGTGGCCCGGGCCACCTCGGCGGCTGCCGCGTCCATCGCGGCGACGTCGGCGTCGGTCAGTTGGATGCCCGCGAGGTCGCGCCGGGCCGTGTCGAGGGTCAGCTGATGCTGCTCGAGGCTGGTCAGCCGTGCGGTGAGCCGTGCCAGCGTCTCGCGGTCGGTCAGCCGCTGCACCGCCACCTGCGCTCGATCGAGGCGCTCCTGAGCGGACTCCAGAGCCGCGCGCGCGGTTTCCGCGTTGGCGTCGGCGACCCGCTGCATCTCGACCGACGTGTCGTGCTCCTCGGCGGCGGCCTCAGCGGTGGTCTGCAGCTCGGCGATGACCGCGACGCGCTCGTCGACGTCGGCGCGGCAGCGCCGCCGCTCCTTGAGCGCGGCAGCCGATGCGGCCGCGCTGTCGGCCGCCGCGCGGGCGAACACACCCGCCTGCTCGACCTCGGTGCGCAACGCGGCGATCTTCTGCGCCGCCTGGTCGGCATTCTCGAGTTCTTCTGCGACAGCGGCCTTCTCGGTGGACAGCGCGGCCAGATCGGCAGTCAGCGTCGTGTGCCGGCGCACGGCCTCGTCGACTTCGGCGAGCGCGGCGGCGCACCGCGCGACTTCCTCGTCGGCGGCGCGCAAGCGGGCTATCGCGGTCGCCCACTCGCCGGTGGGCCGTCCGGTGGCAGTGAAATACCGCCGGAACTCCTCGTCGATCCGGTCGACCAGCAGCGTCTCAGCGGTGCCGCTCACCGCGGGCTCGTCGTCGACCTGCCCGGCCACGACGTCCAGCGCGCGCGACAGGGCGTCACACCCCGACAGGTCGGCGACCGAGGTGGAGGCCGTCTGCAGCACCCGCTGCGCCTGCCACAGATCGACATCCATGGTCTCGGCGAGGATCGTGCGCACGCGGTCGTGCGCGTCGTCCCCGGTGAGCTGCTCGCGACGCGGGGCCAGCAGCGTCAGTTCGGTCTCGGGCCGCTTGTGGAAGCGTTTGCGGTACACGAACCGGTAAGGGCCGGTGGAGATCTCGGCGGTGACCTCGGCGCCGACGTCGGCGTGGGTCGGCTTGACCTGTTTGACCTCTTTCTTGGTCGACCGGTCCTTGGCCTCCAGGAGCAGGTCGAGCGCTTCGAGCATCGACGACTTGCCGGTCTCGTTGGGTCCGCTGACCACCACGATGCCGTGGTCGGGGAATTCGATGTCTCGGTGGGTGATTCCGCGGTAGTTGGTCAGCGTGAGCCGGTGCAGCCTCATGCTGCTCCCCCCTCGGTCAGCCGCAGCAACAGCGCCAGCGCCGCCCGCGCGTCGTCGGCGTCCTGCCCGCTCGCGCGCGCCGTGGCGACCAGCTCGTCGACGGCGGCGGCGGCGAACCCACCGATGTTCAGGTCGTCGAACTCGCCGTCGGCCGGCAGCACCGCGATGTCGGTTTCCTTGTCCCAGGGCACCAGGGCGGCGAACAGTCGGGCATAGCGGTCCAGGCACTCGTCGAGCTTGGCTTTGTCGGTGACGGTGAGGGTGCCGGTCAGGCCCAGCCGGATCACGGTGCGGTCCTTGTCGGGCAGCAGGTCCAGGTTGATGTCCAGGTCGGCCACGTCGCGGCTGTTGTCCACGCCGTGGCGCAGAGACATGAAGCGCCACTGCCCGACGTGGTGAGCGTCCACCTGCACGGGCCGACGGTCGTCGTCCTCGTCGATGTCGACGACGAGGACCTGACCCGGGTCGGCCTCGATGTCGTCGTAGTTGGTGACCTCGGGTGAACCCGAATACCAGATGCGCCCGCTCGAACCGACCTGGAACCGGGAGTGCTTGTCCCCCAAGGCCACATAATGCACGGCGCCGCGGTCCAGGGCCGCCTCGACATCTGCGAGCGCGATCAGCGAGGGTCGGTCCTTGTCGGGTACCAGGATGTCGACCGCACCGTGCCCGACCACGATGCGCGTCACCCCGTCGGCGGGCAGGTCGGCCAGCACGTCGGCAACCAGATCGTTGGTGGGCGCCTTGGAGTACCAGGGCGCGGCGACCAGCTCCAGCCCCGGCCGGACCGTGTGCACGCCGGGGCGGTCGAGCACGGTGACGTTGTCTGGGCACTCGGCCAGGAACAGCGGGCTGGTGTAGACCGACGAGGCGTCGAGCGGGTCGTGGTTGCCGGGCAGCAGGTAGACCGGCACCCCGATGGTGCGCATCGCCTCCAGCGACTGGCTGATCTCGCGCAGCGCGAGCTGGTTGTGTTCGAACACGTCGCCGGCCACCACGACGAACTCCGCGCCCGTCTCCCGGGCCAGGGGTCCGAGCGCGGCCACCGCTTCCCGGCGCGCAGCCGAATACCGGGGCTGCGCATCGCCGTTGAGGAAGTAGCGGGTCATGCCGAGCTGCCAGTCGGCAGTGTGCAGAAATCGCATGTCGGCCCCCGTTCTTTCGCGTGTCGGACCCGGCTCGTTGCCCGGGCATGGCGAGTGTAGGGCGACCCGCCGACAAGTCCGGGGACGCGCACCGGCATGGCCTAGCCTTGATCCTCATGGAGTCCCGTAACCGCACGTTGGTGCTGCTCCGGCACGCCAAGTCGGGCTACCCGGACGGGGTGGCCGACCACGATCGCCCGCTGGCGCCGCGCGGCGTGCGCGAGGCCGCGCTGGCCGGGGACTGGATCCGGGCACACGTGCCGCCGGTGGACGCGGTGCTGTGCTCCACCGCTCGGCGGACCCGACAGACACTCGAACGCACCGGAATCGAGGCGCCGGTGCACTACGTCGAGCGGCTCTACGACGCGACGCCCGGCCTGGTCCTCGACGAGATCAACGCGGCGGCAGACTATTTCGGCGCCGACCCGGACACGCTGTTGGTGGTCGGCCACGAGCCGGTGATGTCGTCGCTGGCGCTGGGGCTCGCCGACCGCGCCGACACCGCGGCGGCACAGCAGATCGCGGCCAAGTTCCCGACGTCGGCGATGGCGGTGTTGCGCACCGCGGCGCCGTGGGCGAGGCTCGAATTGCGCGGGGCACAGCTGGTGGACTTCCACACCGCCCGCTGAGCGTGCGGTGAGGACGGACGCGGGCGCCCAGCGTGCGGTCAGGGCGGAAAACTGGCCGAAAACCCGCCACCAGCGCACCCTCGATGCGCAGGAGCGCAGAATTCAAAAACCGAGCGCGGCTCCGGCTCAGGCGCGGGTGGCCAGCGTCAGCTCCATCAGCTTCACGACCATGCCGCACGCATCCATCCCGGGTGTCTGCGGGTTGACCCACCAGCCGACGACGCCGGCCGCGTCGCTGGCCACTCCGCACGCCCCGTTGGGATCCTCGGGACGCATGACGAACGACTGGATGCCCGCGATGGAGCGGTTCTCGATCTTGTAGCCGAGCTCCTCGGCGACCTGGCGCTCGTTGTCGAGGCTGCCCTGCTCGAACCAGAATCGGGTGATGTCGACCAGCCCGGACGGGTTGGCCGCCTGCCAGCGGCACACCGCGCCGACGAAGGTGCTCTGGATGTCCAGCGGGTCGGCGCCGACGGTCTCGGCGAGGATGTCCTCGGTGAGGACCTCGCACTCCTTGAGCAGGTTCGGGTACTGCCGCTGGGAGTCGTTGTTACGGGTCGTGTTTCCCGAACCCGACTTCGCGGCCGTGCCGTCCACCGTCTGCGTGCAGCCGGTCAGGGTCAGCAGGGCGGCGGCCGCCGCGACCAGGGCGCGCCGAGCGATCATTTCGAGTTCACAATCGATTGGCGGGTCAATTCCTTGGCCACCTCACACGCGTCGGGGAACGGCGGCTGACCGTAGCTGATCGACCACTCGATGAAGTCGTCGCCGAACTGGACGCCGATCTCACACAGGTTCACACCGACCTGCGGGTCCTCGTTGATGCCGATGAACCCGTCATGGCCCTCGATGTTGATGTCCTCGACGCTGGTGCGGGACAGCTCCATGGTCTTGCGTTCGCGCCCGATCGGGCTGCCGCGGAACCACGTGAAGGAGAAGTGCGGGCCCAGGATGCTGCCGCCGGCCAGCCACTGGCAGCCCACCGACGTCTTGGCGGTGTTCACCAGGCCCGGCGTCCGGGTCTGCTTGATGATCTCCTCGTCGCTGATCCCACCGCACTGCGGGAAGAACGGGCCGTGGGCGACGTCCTCGGCGGGCGCCTCCGAGGAGGGCACCTGCGCAGGGTCGGTCGACTGGCCGTCGTCGGAGCAAGCGGCCAGCACCGGAAGTGCTGCCGCCAACGCGACGACCAGCGCGGAACGCGCACGGGACCCCGCGGCGAGCCGCGCAGGAGATACCGCGGCGAGCCGGGCGAAGCGGCGCTGCCTGTGGTTCACGCCATGCACTGTAGCGGCAGCACTGCCCCGCAACCACCGACATGCCGGATGACCAGCCTCTTTAACGAATTCTCAGGTGAGCCAGCCGAACACGTCGCCGCGCTGGGGGGTGTGCGAGAGTATCGGGATGCTCTGGAGGCTGCTCCGACAGCATGTGCGGCCGTACCGCGGGCTGCTGGCGGTGGTCGCGGCGCTTCAGGTGGTCAGCACGCTGGCCACGCTGTACCTGCCGACCGTCAACGCCGCCATCATCGACGACGGCGTCGCGCGCGGAGATCTGCGACGGATCGTGGAACTCGGCGTGGTGATGCTCGTCGTCACCGCTGTGCAGGTGCTGTGCGCGGTCGGCGCCGTCTACTTCGGGTCCCGCGCGTCGATGGGCTTCGGCCGGGACCTGCGGTCGGTGCTGTTCCACCACGTCACCGGGTTCTCCGCGGAGGAGACGGCCCGCTTCGGCGCCCCCTCACTGCTCACCCGCACCACCAACGACGTGCAGCAGATCCAGCTGCTGCTGCAGCTGACCTGCACGATGCTGATCACCGCCCCGATCATGAGCGTCGGCGGCATCTTCATGGCGATCCACCAGGACGCCGGCCTGTCCTGGCTGCTGCTGATCAGCGTCCCGGTGCTGGCGGTGGCCAACTACTGGATCGTGTCGCACCTGCTGCCGATCTTCCGGCGCCTGCAGGGGCAGATCGACGGCATCAACCGGGTGCTGCGCGAACAGCTGACGGGGCTGCGCGTGGTGCGGGCGTTCGCCCGGGAGGCGCATGAGCGCGCCCGGTTCGACGAGGCCAACCAGGCCCTGGCCGGCACGGCGCTCGAAGCGGGCCGCTGGCAGGCGCTGATGCTGCCGGTCACCACGCTGGTCATCAACGTGTCGAGCGTCGCGCTGATCTGGTTCGGCGGTCAGCGCATCGACGCTGGCCAGATGCAGGTCGGGTCGCTGATCGCGTTCCTGTCCTACTTCATGCAGATCCTGCTGGCCGTCCTGATGGCGACGTTCATCCTGGTCATCATCCCCCGCGCGTCGGTGTGCGCCGAACGCATCACCGAGGTACTCGACACCCGGCCGGCGGTGGTCAACGCGCCCGCGGGCGACGCGCCGGCCACCGTCGCCGGTGAGATCCGGTTCGAATCCGCCACTTTCAGTTACCCGGGCGCCGACCGGCCGGTGCTGCAGGATGTTTCGCTGACGGTCCGGCCCGGCACCACCACCGCGGTCGTGGGGTCGACCGGGTCGGGCAAGTCAACACTGATCTCGCTGATCTGCCGGCTCTACGACGTCACCGCCGGCGCCGTCCTGATCGGCGGCGTCGACGTGCGCGACCACGACATCGAACGGTTGTGGAAGGCAATCGGGTTGGTGCCGCAAAGGGGCTACCTCTTCTCCGGGACGATCGCCGACAACCTGCGATTCGGCGACGCCGACGCCACCGAGGACCAGATGTGGGCCGCGTTGCGGGTGGCGGCCGCCGACGACTTCGTGGCCGCCCACCCCGAGGGCCTACAGATGCGGGTGGCCCAGGGCGGCATGAACTTCTCCGGCGGCCAGCGCCAACGGCTGGCGATCGCCCGCGCGGTGATCCGCCGCCCGGCGATCTACCTGTTCGACGACGCGTTCTCGGCTCTGGACGTGCACACCGACGCACGGGTCCGCCAAGCGCTGCGGGAGACCGCGGCGGACGCCACGGTCGTGGTGGTATCCCAACGCATCTCGACGGTCGCCGGCGCCGACCAGATCGTCGTCGTCGACGACGGCCGCGTGGTCGGCACCGGAACCCACGACGACCTGCTGCGGACGTGCGACACCTACCGCGAGTTCGCCGACTCGCAAGCGGTGCGGGTCACGTGAGCGGTCCCCTGGCGCGTCCGATGCGAATGGGCGAACCGCCCCAGGTCCGGTCGCGCGACTTCAAAGGCTCCGCGATCCGCCTGCTGTCACTGCTCACCCCGAACCGCGGGATGACGATCGCGGTGATGCTGCTCGGCGTCGGCGGCATCGCGATCGGGGTGATCGGGCCGCGCATCCTCGGCCACGCGACCGACCTGCTGTTCAACGGTGTGCTGGGCCGCCAGCTGCCCGCCGGCCTGACCAAGGAGCAGGCCGTCGAGGCCGCGCGCGCCCGCGGCGACGACACGTTCGCCGACCTGCTGTCCGGCACGAACGCGGTACCCGGCCAAGGCGTCGACTTCGCCGCGGTGGCCCGCACGTTGGCGTTGGCGTTGGCGTTGTATCTGGTTGCCGCGCTGATGGTCTGGGTACAGGCCCGCCTCCTCAACATCGTGGTGCAGCGCACCATCGCGGGGCTGCGCACCGCGGTCGAGGAGAAGGTGCACCGCCTGCCGCTGCGCTACTTCGACACCCGGCAGCGCGGCGAGGTGCTCAGCCGGGTCACCAACGACGTGGACAACGTGCAGCAGTCGCTGTCGATGTCGATCACCCAGCTGCTCACCTCGGTACTGACCATGTTCGCGGTGCTGGTGATGATGCTGACGATCTCGCCGGTCCTGACGTTGTTGACCGTGGTGACCGTGCCGCTGTCGCTGTGGGTGACCCGCAAGATCGCCCGCCGCTCCCGCGAGCTGTTCGTGGCGCAGTGGACCAACACCGGAAAGCTCAACGCGCACATCGAGGAGACTTACAGCGGCTTCACCGTCGTCAAGACCTTCGGTCACCGCGCGCACGCCGAGGAGCGGTTCCGCGAGCTCAACGGCGACGTCTACCGCGCCAGCTTCGGTGCGCAGTTCCTCTCCGGGCTGGTCTCGCCCGCCACCATCTTCATCGGCAACATCAGCTACGTCGCGGTCGCGGTCATCGGCGGGCTGCAGGTGGCCACCGGACAGATCACGCTGGGCAGCATCCAGGCGTTCATCCAATACGTCCGGCAGTTCAACCAGCCGCTGACCCAGATCGCCGGGATGTACAACACCATGCAGTCCGGCGTCGCCAGTGCCGAGCGGGTGTTCGACCTGCTCGACGCCGAAGAGGAGACGCCCGACGCGCCCCGCGCGCTGCCCGCCACCACCGGCGGCGGCCGGGTGGAGTTCGAACACGTCAGCTTCGGCTACCAGCCCGACGCCCCGGTCATCGAGAACCTGTCGCTGGTCGTGGAACCCGGCACCACCGTGGCGATCGTGGGCCCGACCGGGGCCGGTAAGACCACGCTGGTCAACCTCTTGATGCGGTTCTACGACGTCAGCGCCGGCCGGATTCTGCTCGACGGGGTCGACATCACCACGGTCAGCCGCCAGTCGTTGCGGTCGCGGATCGGCATGGTGCTGCAGGACACCTGGCTGTTCGCGGGCACCATCTACGACAACATCGCCTACGGCCGTC
The DNA here is from genome assembly GCA_050205485.1 of Mycolicibacterium vaccae. Taxonomy (GTDB): domain Bacteria; phylum Actinomycetota; class Actinomycetes; order Mycobacteriales; family Mycobacteriaceae; genus Mycobacterium; species Mycobacterium vaccae_A. The sequence goes on from JBNMQW010000014.1 coordinate 28,956, forward strand.
CCGACGCGACGCGCGAGGAGGTGATCGACGCGGCGCGGGCCGCCTACGTCGACCGGTTCGTCCACACGCTGCCCGACGGCTACGAGACCCGCGTCAACGACGGTGGCACCAACATCAGCGCCGGGGAGAAGCAGCTCATCACGATCGCGCGGGCCGTGCTGGCCCGCCCCCAGTTGCTGGTCCTGGACGAGGCGACCAGCTCGGTGGACACCCGCACCGAGGTGCTGATCCAGCGGGCGATGGTGCGGCTGCGCCGCGACCGCACGAGTTTCATCATCGCCCACCGCCTTTCGACGATCCGCGACGCCGACCTGATCCTGGTGCTCGAGCACGGCCGGATCGTCGAGCAGGGCAGTCACGACGAGCTGGTGGCCCGGCGCGGCGAGTACTGGACGATGACGCAGGCCTGAGCGGACTGCTCAATCGCGTTCCGCAGACAGGCTTGCGGCGCTCAAGGCACCATGACCGCATGTCCCGGACCGTGCACACGTTCTGCCGCTACTGCCTGGCGTCGTGCGGACTCGAGGTCACCGTCGCCGACAACCGCGTCCTGAAAATCTCGCCGGACAAGCAGAACCCGCACAGCTGGCAGGACTTCTGCGCCAAGGGCCGCACCGCCGCCCGGGTCGTCGAGCATCCGCGCCGGATCACCGCGCCCATGAAACGCGTCGGCGACCGCTACGTCGAGACCGGCTGGGACGAGGCCATCGCCGACATCGCCGCCCGCATGAACGCCGCCATCGCGACCGGCGGCCCCGACGCCGTCGCCGCGTACTACGGGAATCCGGCCGGGTACTCGTCGTCGAACCTGATGTTCATGAATGCGTGGATGGACGCCGTCGGCACGTTCAACCGCTACGCGGTCGGCTCGGTGGACCAGAACGCGATGCACGTCGTCGCGGAGAAGATGTACGGCTCGACGCTGATGGTGCCAGTCTCCGACGTCGACAACTGCGACTACTTCCTGTTGGTCGGCGCCAATCCCGCTGTCAGCGCCTGGAATTGGCTGGAGTCGGTCCCGGGCGGATGGCGCCGCGCGCTGGTACGTCGGCAACAGGGGGCGACGATCGTCGTCGTGGACCCCTTGCGCACAGAGACCGCCGACCACGCCGACGTGCACCTGCCGGTGCGGCCCGGCCAGGACTGGGCACTGTTGCTGGCCATGGTCAAGGTGATCCTCGACGACGGTTCGGAGCACCGGGGTGACTGCGCCGACCTGGTCACCGGGATGGACGGGCTGCGCGCACTGGCGGCCGCCGCCGACCTCGACGACCTGGCCGGCCGGTGCGACCTTCCGGTGACCGACATCGTCGCGGTCGCACGGGGATTCGCCAACGCCCGACGCGCCATGGTGGTCACCCGCACCGGGGTGTCACTGCATCTGGCCGGAACCGTCGCGGAGTGGCTCGGCCACGTGCTCAACGTGATCACCGGCCGCATGGACCGCCCCGGCGGCCGCCGGTTCGAACCCGGCTATGTCGACGCCCTGCGGCTGGCCGGGCTCGCCGGCGCCAAACCGCACCGCAGCCGCCTGCGGGGACGCGACCTGATCGCCGGTGCGCACGCGCTCAGCGAACTGCCCGACGAGATCACCACCCCCGGGCACGGCCAGATCCGGGCGCTGGTGATCAACAGCGGTAACCCGGTGGTCGCCGGCCCGGACGGCGCGAAGCTCGATCATGCACTGGCGCAACTGGATCTGCTGGTGGCGATCGACTTCGTCCAGCGCGAGAGCCACCGGCACGCGCACTGGCTGCTGCCGGCGGTGCACTGGCTGGAGCGCGACGATCTGCTGGCGTTCACCAGCAACTTGCACGACGAGCCCTATCTGCACTACGGGGTCCGGGCCGTCGAGCCGCCCGACGGCGCCCGCGAGGAATGGCGGATTTTCACCGACCTGGCGCTGGCGATGAACCGCCCGCTGTTCGGGGCGCCGGGACTCAACACGTTCGTCAGGGCGACGCGCCGGCTGGCCCGGGTCACCGGCCGGACCGGCCTCGAGTTCGGGCCGCAGTGGGTGAACCGGCTGCTGATCGCCACCAGCCGCAAGTTCGGCGGCCGCCGGATCCGCTGGCGCGACGTGCTGGCCCACCCGCACGGCTGGGTGCTCGGACCGCGCGAGTTCGGGCATTTCCGGGACGCACTGCGCACCGACGACCGCAGAGTGCACGTCGCGCCACCGGACTTCGTGCAGCGCGCCCGCGAACTGCTGGCCGAACCGCCGCCGCACTCCCCGACCGGATATCCGTTCCAACTGGCCAACCGCCGCCACCGGCACTCGATGAACTCCTGGCTCAACGAACTGCCGGGCCTGCACCCGGCGGGCAAGGGCAGCGAGGTGCTCGTCCATCCCACCGACGCCGCACGCCTGGGAGTCGAGGACGGCACCCGGGTCCGGGTGCACTCCCCCGTCGGCGCGGTCGAGTTACCCGCGCGGGTCGACGACCGGCCCCGTCCCGGTGTCGTTGTCATCGACCATGGTTGGGGCTCAAGGGTTTTCGATCCGAAAGGGGACGCGGCTCCGCAGGTGCACGGGGTCAACCGCAACCTGCTCGTCGACGGTGACCCCGTCGACCCGTTGTCCCAGACCGCGGCGCTGAACTCCAGCTATGTGGCGGTCGAGCCGGTCCGGTGAGAGCCAGGGCTGAGGGTCAGCGCCGGCGCAGCACCGCGACGCCGCCGACGACGGCCAACACCAGGAAGGCCGTGATCGCCCACCCGGCGCCCAGCAGCCACCAGATCAGACCGAGACCCACGAGCACCGGGGACAACGCGAACAGCACCATCGCGGGGTGCTGCTTGATGACGGCGACCGCGCCCGACGCGCGCTGACGATCGATCCCTTTACCCATCGGTCCAGGATGCCAGCACCCGGGCGGTCACAGCTCGAGCAGGACCGTCACCGGCCCGTCGTTGACGAGTTCCACGGCCATGTCTGCCCCGAAGACACCGGTCTGCACGTGGGCGCCGAGTTCGGTCAGCGCGGCAGCGAACTCGTCGACCAGCGGCTCGGCGACCGGCCGCGGGGCGGCCGCGTTCCAGGTCGGCCGCCGGCCCTTGGTGGTGTTGCCGTAGAGCGTGAACTGACTGACCACCAGGACCGGTGCGTCCACCTCGCCGGCCGACTTCTCCTCGTCGAGAATCCGTAGTTTCCACAGCTTCTCGGCGAGCTTGCGGGCGACGGCGACGTCGTCGGTGTGGGTCACCCCGACCAGGGCCAGTAACCCCTGGCCCTGCGGGGCGATCTCACCGACGACGTCACCGTCGACAGTCACGCGCGCAGAAGTGACACGCTGCACCAGGATTCGCATGCCCGCGATGGTGCCATGTGTCAGAGCGAGTCGAGGATCTGCCTCATCTCGTCGATCTCGCGCTGCTGGCTGTCGATGATCTGGCGGGCCAGCGCGACCGCCTCTGGGGACTTGCCGTTGTCGACCTCGGTCTGGGCCATCTGCACCGCGCCCTCGTGGTGCCGGATCATCCCTTCGAGGAACTGGCGTGACGCGTCGACGCCCTGCGCGTTGCGCAGCTGCTCGAGCTCGTCGTCGCTGAGCATGCCCATGTCCGCGTGGCCGGCGCCGTGGTGCGCGTGCGGGTCGGCCGGCGGCACCTGCCACTCGGTCAGCCATCCCTGCATGGTCTGGATCTCGGGCCCCTGGGCGTCCTTGATCCGGGTGGCGAGGTCACGGACGCGGGGGTCGACGTCGTCCTTGGCGAGCACGATGTCGCTCATCACGACGGCCTGCTCGTGGTGGGGCACCATGTCGCGGGCGAAGGCGGCGTCGGCGTCGTTGTGCGTGGCGTCGTGCGGCGCGGCGTCGTGGGCGGGAGCGCCGGTCTCGTGCCGCTGGTGGGTTCCGTGGTCCGCGGCGGTGGTCTCGGCGGTGTTGCTGTTGTCACTGCTACAGCCCGAAAGCACCAGCGCCGCGGCGGCGACTGCTCCCACGATTGCGGTCGTACTCCGTTGAACGATCACTTCGTAGCTCCTCATGGATTCGATATACCCTACGGGGGTATAGTACAAGGCATGACCACATCCACCATCGCCGTCGCCGGGATGACGTGCAGCGGGTGCGCCAACTCGGTGCGCGCCGAACTGAAGGCCGTCCCGGGCGTCGTCGACGTAGACATCGACCTCTCCAACGGTACGGTCACCATCAACAGCGACGCCCCGCTCGACGATGCGGCCGTCAGAGCCGCGGTCGAAGAGGCCGGCTACCAGCTGGCGAGCTGACAACATGACTGCTCCGGTACGGATCGCCGCGTTCGTCGCCGCACTGGCTGCGGTGTTCGTCGTCGCACTCTCGGTCGGCCAGACGTTCGGCCCCCAGCCGCCCGCGCCGCACCCTACGACCGGGCAGCACAGTCACCTCACCGGCGGTCACACACCATGAGCTCGGTCGAACTGTCCATCGGCGGGATGACCTGCGCGTCGTGTGCCACGCGGGTCGAGAAGAAACTCAACAAGCTCGACGGTGTCACCGCCACGGTCAACTTCGCCACCGAGAAAGCCCGCGTCGAGTACGGCCCCGACGTGACCCCCGACCAGCTCCTCGCCGCGGTCGAGGCGGCCGGCTACCAGGCCGCGCTGCCCGCGCCCACCGAGGAACCGAGTAACGACACCGGCGCCGCCGACACCGACCCTGCCGCGGCGCTGCGGCAACGCCTGCTCGTCAGCCTCGCGCTGTCGATTCCGGTGATCGCGATGGCGATGGCCCCGGTGCTGCAGTTCACCTACTGGCAGTGGCTGTCGCTGACGCTTGCCGCCCCCGTCGTCGTCTGGGGCGCGTGGCCGTTCCACAAAGCCGCCTGGACCAATCTGCGCCACGGCGAGGCGACCATGGACACCCTCATCTCGGTCGGTGTGCTCGCCGCGTTCGGCTGGTCGGTGTACGCGCTGTTCTGGGGCACCGCCGGCATTCCCGGGATGACCCACCCGTTCGAGCTCACCATCGCCCGCACCGACGGCAGCGCCCACATCTACCTCGAGGCCGCCGCCGGGGTGACGACGTTCATCCTTGCCGGGAAGTACTTCGAGGCGCGCGCCAAGCGGCGCGCCGGCGCCGCGCTGCGTGCCCTGCTCGACATGGGCGCCAAGGAGGTGACGGTCCGCAGGAACGGGACCCAGCAACGCATTCCGATCGACCGGCTGGCCGTCGGCGACGAGTTCGTCGTGCACCCCGGCGAGAAGATCGCCACCGATGGCGTGGTGGTCGAGGGCTACTCGACGATCGACGCCTCGATGCTGACCGGAGAGTCGGTGCCCGTGGAGGTCGAGGCCGGGGATCAGGTGGTCGGCGCCACGGTCAACGTGGACGGTCGACTGGTGGTGCGCGCCGAGCGTGTCGGCGCCGACACCCAGCTGGCCCAGATGGCGCGGCTGGTCGAGGACGCGCAGAACGGCAAAGCCCAGGCGCAGCGGCTCGCCGACCGCATCTCCGCGGTCTTCGTGCCCGTCGTGATCGCACTGTCGGTCGCGACGCTGGGGTTCTGGCTGGGGGCGGGGTTCTCGGTGGTGGCCGCCTTCACCGCCGCGGTGTCGGTGCTGATCATCGCCTGCCCGTGCGCGCTGGGACTGGCCACACCGACCGCGCTGATGGTCGGCACCGGCCGCGGCGCGCAGCTCGGCATCCTGATCAAGGGCCCGGAGGTCCTGGAGTCCACCCGCGAGGTGGACACCGTGCTCGTGGACAAGACGGGGACGGTGACCACCGGCACCATGGAGCTCGTCGAGGTGATCCCGGCCGACGACGAGGCCGTCGAGGACGCGTTGCGCCTCGCGGGCGCACTGGAGAGCTCCTCCGAACACCCCATCGCCCACGCGATCAGTACCGGCGCGCAGGCCAAGGTGGGCGCGCTGCCCGCCGTGCGCGATTTCGCCAACCTGCGCGGGCTGGGCGTGCGCGGAACCGTCGAGGACCGCGAGGTGCTGGTCGGCCGGGTCCGTCTGCTCACCGAGCAGGGCCAGACCGTCGATGCCCAGCTGGTCGACGAGATGCAACGCGCCGAAGCCGACGGACGCACCGTGGTCGCGGTGGGCTGGGACGGACGCGCGCGGGGTCTGCTGGCGGTGGCCGACACGGTCAAGCCCACCTCCGCCGCCGCGATCGCCACCCTGCGCCGCCTCGGTTTGCGGCCGATCATGGTGACCGGCGACAACGAAGCCGTGGCCCGCGGTGTGGCCGCCGAGGTCGGTATCGATGAGGTGATCGCCGGGGTGCTGCCCCAGGACAAGGTGGACACCGTCAAGCGGCTGCAGGACGAAGGCCGCGTGGTCGCGATGGTCGGCGACGGCGTCAACGACGCGGCCGCGCTCGCCCAGGCGGATCTCGGGCTGGCGATGGGCAGCGGCACCGATGTCGCGATCGAGGCCAGCGACATCACACTCGTCGGCAACGACCTGCGTGCGGTACCGGATGCGATTCGGTTGTCCCGCAAGACACTGAGCACCATCAAGGGCAACCTGTTCTGGGCGTTCGGTTACAACGTGGCCGCCCTGCCCCTGGCCGCGGCCGGACTGCTGAACCCGATGATCGCCGGTGCGGCAATGGCGTTCAGTTCCGTGTTCGTTGTCAGCAACAGTCTGCGACTGCGCGCGTTCACTCCGTCGCGCTGATCACGGGTCGTCGTCTCCGGGCACGAGGTAGCGCTCGGGATGGTGGTAGTCGTTCACGCGGGCCCGACCGGTGTCCAGCACGAGGGGCGGAATCCATTCGGTACGGCCGTCTTTGCGTTTTCGGGTGCTCCAGCCACCCTTTTCGACCAGGCGGTTGTGCGGTCCACACGCCAGGGTCAGGTCATTGATGTCAGTGTTGCCACCGTCGGCCCAGTCAGCGGTGGCGTGATGAACCTGGCATCCGTAGCCGGGCACGTCGCAGCCGGGGAATGTGCAGCCCCGATCGACGGACTGCAGCACCAGTCGCTGGGCAGTAGACGCCAACCGTCTGGTGCGGCCGAGGTAGAGCGGTTCGCTGGTGTGCTTGTCGTAGATGTAGAGGTAGTGATGGGCGTGGGCGGCCAAACGGATCACGTCCTGCATCGGCAACAGCGATCCTCCGCCGGTGACGCCGTGGCCGGCAGCGGCCTCGAGGTCCTGCAGTGTCGTCGAGACGATGATGGTGGCCGGTAAGCCGTTGTGCTGCCCGAGTCGGCCCGACGCGAGCCGGTCACGGCCCAGCGCCACGAACGCGTCATGGTTGCGCTGGGCCTGACTACGAGTGTCACGGCAGCGCCGCTCATCGCCGGGATCGCTGTCGATGCAGGGGTTTTCGTCGTCGGGATTGCACATGCCGGGTGCGGCGTCCTTGGCGGCCACTGCCTCCCACGTCGCGCGGGCCTGCGGGTCCAGCCATCCCGTGAGCCGGCTCATCCCGTCGGGTTGTTGCGGACCGAGCGTGAGTCCGCGCTTGCGCGCCCGCTCCGCATCGTTGGGAAGCTCCCCGTCCTGATCGAGCAGGTACGCCAACCGGTCGGCGGCCTTGGCCAAGGCTGCCGGACCGTGCCCGGCCGCGACCCCGACCAGGTCCCGTTCGGCCTGACCGCGGGTCGCCACGTCGACGCCCACAGGCAGGTCGGCGAAGAAGTTCATCAGGACCTTGACGTGCTCGGGACCGATACTGCCGCGCTCTTGCGCGGCCGCGACCTGCGCCAGCACCGGCTCCAGCGGCTCTCCGGTCACCGCGCGTCGCGGCCCCAGCCGGGCAGCCGCGTCCAGACGGTTCCTGGCGTCCCGGTTGCTGATCCGCAGCGCGGTGCGCAGCGCCTCCGGCCAGTTCTTGGCCCCCAACGCCCTGGGTTCGGTCTCGGCGACCAGCCGGGCGACCACGCGGTGCTCGACCGCCGGCACGCTCCACACCGCCGACTGCAACTCGACCAGAGCCTCGATCAGTTCACGGAGTGAGACGTCCTCGACCGAGGCGGCAGTCAGCTGTGCCACCGCAGCGGCCACCGCCCGCACCGCGTTCGACAACTCACCCATGTATCGAACATTAGTTCGAAACACTGACAGATTTCAGCAGTTCGTGACTACAGAAACCACAGTGGCAGAAGAGGTTTCACTCGCCTGCGGAGGCCGGGCGCGCCCGGAACAGCTTCACGTCGTTCTTGATTCCCTTGAGGCGCCGCGCCCCCGCGAACGACCACCGGAACCGGTCGTCGTCGCCGATCGAGTCCCGCGCTGATTCCGACACCAGCACCGAGCCCGGGCGTGCGGCGCCGGTGATCCGCGCCGCCAGATTCACCGGGCTGCCGAACCAGTCCCCCGCGCGACTCACCGCCATCCCGGTGGCCATCCCGACCCGCAGTCTCGGGAAGTCCCCGTCGTCGTTGGTGGCGTCGACGAGCCGCAACAGCGCCTCCAGCAGCGGCACCGGCGCGGTGCTGACCAGCATCACCTCGTCGCCGATCGTCTTGACGAACCGCACCGGCGGCTCCGCGATCTCGCGCGTCATGTCGGCCAACCGCTGCGAGAGCCGCTCCAGGTCCTCGGGTGCGACGGCCTCCCCGAGTCGGGTGAACCCCACGAGGTCGGCGAACGCGATGCTGACCTCTCGCGCCCCGGGCAGGTGCTGGCCCTCCGCGCGTTCGGTGGCGTTGACGGCCTCGGTCTCGATGGCGTGCCGCAGCTGCAGCAGCAGTACGTCCTGGATCATCGGACCGAGTAGCGGCGCGATGGCCGCGACCAGCGACTCCGACGCTTTGGCGATCTCCAATTCGGTTGCGGCAGGCTCGATCACCGCCGCCAGCGCGGCGTAGCGCATCGCCTCGGCCGCGCGCGAGAGTCCGTCGCCGAGCAGCCTGGTGATCTGCACGAGTTCGTCGGGGTCGATACCCGCTTCAAGGAAGTCGCGGGTGAACCGCGCGGCCTCGGCGTCCGCGCGCAGGAACACCTCGGCGTCGGGATCGTCGACCCGCGGGAGCCCCATCGCGTGCTGGATGCGCTCGAACAGTTCGAGGTCAACGCCGGAGTTCTTCGCGGCTTCGCGCGCCGACACATACCGGCCGTCGTCGCCGATCACCCGCCGCGATGCCAGCAGCATCGGCGCGGAGCTGGTGCGGATCTGCTCGGCAGTGACACCGCGCTCCAACAACCACGCGATCAGTTCTGCGCGTTCGTCGCGCGCGGTGCCGTCAAGCCCGTCGAGCAATCCGGCAACTTCGGGATCGGCATCCGGATCGGCTTCGTGGGCCACGTCGCCCAACGTAGCCGACGGTGGGTAGACAGGAGGCATGACGTCGCCGACCGTGCACAGCTTCCCGCCGATCGTCGCCCCCGGAGCCCGACTCCTGATCCTGGGCAACATGCCCGGAGTCGCCTCACTGACCGCCCAGCGCTACTACGCCTACCGGCAGAACGCGTTCTGGCGGATCACCGGCGCATTGTTCGGGTTCGACCCCGAAGCGCCCTACGACGAGCGCATCGCCGCGCTGGCCGACGCCGGTGTCGCGGTGTGGGACGTGCTGCGCTCCTGTCGCCGGCCCGGCAGCCTCGACTCCAAGGTGGAACCGGCCAGCATGGTGGCCAACGACTTCACGTCGTTGTTCGCCACCTACCCGAAGATCACCCACGTCTACTTCAACGGTGCGGCCGCGGAGAAGAACTACCACCGCCTCGTCACCGTGGACCATCCGTTGAAGTACCACCGTCTGCCGTCGACGAGTCCCGCACAGACCATGCGATTCGAGGACAAACTCGCGGCCTGGTCGACGATCACCGACGCTTCCCGTACCTCGCGGCGTACGTCCCCGGTGTTTCCCCCAGCAGGGTCCTGAAGTCGTTGATGAAATGCGCCTGGTCGTACCAACCCAGCCGCACCGCGAGATCGGCGAAGTCGACATCCCGATCGGTCTCGATCTCCCAGGCGGCGTTCTGCAGCCGGTAGCGGCACAACACCCATTTGACCGGGACGCCCACGTAGCGGCGGAACACCCGCTGGGTGGTGCGCACGCTCCACGGCGTCAAGTCCGCCACCTGCTCTACCCGCTGGACCCGGTCGTCGTCACGGATCCGATCCACGAGCCGCCTCAGCGGCGGGTAGACGGTATCGTCCCGGTCGCCTCGACCGATCAGACGGTCCAGTTCGGCCGACGCCCGCTCGATGTCGTCATCGAACTTTCTCGGGCGACCCAATACTTCGCCGGCGGGACAAACCCGGCCGGTCATCGTCGACGCGTCACCACCGAACCGTGCGGTGAATCCCCCCGGCCGGAACCGGGCCCCGACCACCGAGCCGCGATCCCGGATGGTGGTGCGGAACACCTCCTCGACGATCCCGTGCACGAACGTGCCCGGCAGCGCGTACCCGTGGCGGACACCGTCGTCACCCCACTCGTGGGAGAGGTGCATGGACGGATAAGTGATCACCGTGCTCTCGACCGGCTCGCGGCCCCGCAGATCCCAAGTGACAGACCAGAAATACTCGACATAGCGGCCGGTCGCGCCGCCTGGCTCCCATCGCCGCAGGTCGTAGTGCGACGCACTCTCCGGACGCCCGACCACACCGCGGACCGGTTCGTGCGGTGGCGTGTTTTTCCAAGCGGCCACGGTGTCCAGGCTACGAAACTCGACCCCATGACCACAGCACCGATACCCGCCGGATACACCAGCCTGACCCCGTTCCTGTGCGTCGCGGACGCCGTCGCGGCCATCGACTTCTATGCGACCGTGTTCGGCGCCGACCTGGTCGAGAAGATGGAGGGGCCCGACGGCACCGTGGCCCACGCCGAACTCGACTTCGGCACCGGACGCCTGCAACTGGGCGCCCCCTCCGACGACTACGGGATCGCCGCGCCGACGCGCGACGCCGACACCGTCACCTACTCCATCGCGCTGTACTGCCCCGACGTCGACGACGTCGTCGAACGGGCACGCAACGCCGGGGCGACCGTGCGGGAGGATCCGCAGGACTTCGCGACCGGCGACCGGTTCGCGTCGCTGCGGGACCCCTTCGGCGTCCGCTGGACGGTCATGACCCGCGTCGAGTATGTCACCGCCGAGGAACGCGACCGGCGACTGAGCGAGTGGGCCGGGCAGAACGGGTAACCGCTAGCGTGAGCGGATGCCCTGTGTGTTCTGCGCGATCGTGGCCGGTGACGCCCCGGCGATCCGAATCTGGGAAGACGACGAATTCCTGGCCCTGCTCGACATCCGGCCATTCACCCGCGGCCACACCCTGGTGATCCCGAAGCGGCACACCGTCGACCTGACCGACACCCCGCCCGCGACGCTGGCCCGGCTGACCGAGATCGGGCAGCGCATCGCACTGGCCGCCCGCTCGTCGGGGCTGCACGCCGATGGCAACAACATTGCCATCAACGACGGCAAGGCCGCCTTCCAGTCGGTGTTCCACATCCACCTGCACGTGGTGCCGCGCCGCGACGGCGACAAGCTGTCCTTCGCCAAGGGCATGCTGCTGCGCCGTGACCCCGACCGCGAGGAGACCGGGCGGATTCTGCGGGAGGCCCTGGCGCGTCTGGACGCCGCCGACAAGGATTGACCCATGAGCCTGACGCAGTGGGTCGAGACCACCATCGGATACCGGCTTCTGATGCTGCACGACAAGATCTACCAGCGCACCAACGGCCGTGTCGGACACCATATTCCGCTGCCCGGCGTCGCACCGAGTCTGCTGCTGCACACCGTCGGGGCCAAGACGGGCAAGGCGCGCACCACGACGCTGTCGTACTTCCCGGACCGCGGCGACTACCTGGTGGTGGCCTCCAAAGGCGGTGACCCGAGGTCGCCCGGCTGGTACCACAACCTCAAGGCCGACCCGAACGTCGAGATCAACCTCGGACCGCGCCGGCTGAAGGTCACCGCGACACCGGTGCTGCCGGACGACCCCGACTACACGCGCATGTGGGAACTGGTCAACAAACAGAACTCCAACCGCTACAACGGATATCAGAAGCGGACCAGCCGTCCGATCCCGATCGTGCGGCTCTCGCCCAAGTCTTAGAAGAGCTCCTTGGCCAGCAGCTCGAGGGTGGTCTCGCGTGCGGGGGCGGTCGCCGGGTCCACCCCGCGGTAGGCCGATGCGACCGGGTGGATCATCACCTCGTCGACACCGAACATGTCGGCCAGGGCGTGCACCTGCGCGGCGGCCTGCTCCGGCGAACCGACCACGGCCTGGCGCAGCCCGGCGTCCACGACCGCCTGTTCACGCGGGCTGAGCTGCCGGGCCTCGGCGTCCTCGACGAGGTCGAGCGGGCCCAGCGGCTGCCCGGTGCGCAGCTTGGCCATCATCTGCAGGTTCGGCAGGATCAGCCGCATCGCCTCGTCGTGCGTCGCGGCGACGGCCGCGTTGACGGTCAGGAACGTCACCGGCTCGGGAGTGAGCTCGCTGGGCCGGAACTGGCTGCGGTACAGCTGCAGCGCCTCCTCGGTGCCCTGCCCGGCGAAGTGGTGGGCGAACACATACGGCAGGCCCTTGGCCGCCGCCAGCCGCGCCGAGTACATCGACGAGCCGAGCAGCCACAGGCGGGGTTCGCTGACCGCCGCCGGGGTGGCCTTGAGGATGTAGTTGTCGCGCATCAGGTCGCGCGGCAGCGGGACGCGCACCCCGCGGCTGCTCATCAGCGCGACGACGTCGTCGAGATAGTCGGGAAACGCCTCGATGTCGCGGTCATCGCGGCCCGCGGCGCCGCGCAGCGCCATCGAGGTGACCGGATCGGAGCCCGGCGCGCGACCGATGCCCAGGTCGATGCGGCCCGGATGCGCCGCTTCGAGCAGCGCGAACTGTTCGGCCACGGCCAGCGGCGCATGGTTGGGCAGCATCACCCCGCCGGAACCCAGCCGCAGCGCTGTCGTGTGCGCGGCCAGGTGCGCGATCAGCACCGGCGGGCTGGTCGCTGCGACCGAGGGCATGTTGTGGTGCTCGGCCACCCAGTACCGGGTGAAGCCGAGGTCGTCGGCGACCTGGGCCAGACGCGTCGTCGCGGCGAGCGCGTCGGAGGTGTTCTGGTCGGACCGGACGGGGACGAGGTCGAGGACGGAGAGACGCATCAGTGGTGCAACGCCCACCGCTTCGGTTCCGTTCCCGCGGGCGGGTCACGGCGCTACAGGTCGGAGAGTTCGCGTGCGGTCGCGAAGACCTCGTCCATCATCTGCGGGGTCAGGCGCCCCGTGAACGTGTTCTGCTGGCTGGGGTGGAAGCAGCCCAGCAGCTGCACCGGCCCGTCGGGGGTCGTCAGCGTCGCGGTGACGCCGTGACCGAACTTCGGTGCGGGCACCTCCACGGTGCCGCCGCCGCGCCGGATCATCGCCAGCGCGACCTGCCAGGCGAAGCCGCCGAGCGCGACGATCACCCGCACGTCGGCCTTGGTCAGGCGCCATTCGGCGTCCAGCCACGGCGTGCAGGTGGCACGTTCGGCCGGGGTGGGCGCGTTGGCCGGCGGCGCGCACCGCACCGAGGCGACCACCCGGACGTCGGAGAGTTGCAGACCGTCGGCGCTGTCGACGCACAGCTCCTGATTCGCCAGCCCGCTGCGGTACAACGAGGCGAACAGGAAGTCGCCGGACCGGTCTCCGGTGAAAACCCGGCCGGTCCGGTTGGCGCCGTGGGCGGCAGGCGCCAGACCCAGGACCCAGATGCGCGGTCGCGCCGGCCCGAAGCCCGGCGCCGGCCGACCCCAGTACGGCTGGTCGGCATAGGACTTGCGCTTCTCCACGGCTACCTGTTCGCGCCACGAGACCAGCCGCGGGCACGCCCGGCACACCGACACCGCGGCGTCGATCTGCGTCAGCCGGCGGGCGCCCTCGGCGAGGCCGGTCACCTCGGCCGCCGTGCCGGCCACCGCGGTACGCGACGTCGCCGGGTCCCCGGGCCACCCCGTGCCCGGCCGAACCGGTGAGGAAAACGCTCCCCCGATGCGCGGATGGGGCAACAGAGTCACCCGCCCAGTGTGCCCGGCAACCGAAAATCGCTGGCTGCGGGCGTCACGCCGGCGGTACATTCGCGCGAATCATGAGCACCGGTGACCGCGGACCCGTCCTGCTGATCCTCGCCGCGGCACTGATGGCCGGGGCGGGCAACGGGATCTCGATCATCGCGTTCCCCTGGTTGGTGCTGCAGCGCAACGGATCAGCCGTCGAGGCGTCGGTGGTGGCGATGGCGGCCACGCTGCCGCTGCTCGTCGCCACCCTGTTCGCCGGGACGGCGGTCGACTACCTGGGCCGCCGCCGGGTCTCGATCATCTCGGATCTGCTGTCGGGGCTGTCCGTCGCGGCGGTGCCGGTGATCGCGCTGATCTTCGGGGTCGACGCCGTCAACGTCGCCGTGCTCGCGGCCCTGGCGGCGCTCGGCGCGTTCTTCGACCCCGCCGGGATGACCGCCCGGGAAACGATGCTGCCCGAGGCCGCGGTCCGGGCCGGCTGGACGCTGGACAAGGCCAACAGCTACTACGAGGCCGTTTTCAACCTGGCCTACATCGTCGGCCCCGGCATCGGCGGGCTGTTGATCGCCACCCTCGGAGGCGTCAACACCATGTGGGTCACCGCGGGGACCTTCATGGTGTCCATGGCGCTGATCACCGCCCTGCGCGTCGAGGGGGCCGGGCTGCCCGACCGCGACCAACTTCCCGACCGGGTGTGGGCGGGCGTCGTGGAGGGGCTGCGGTTCGTCTGGAAGCTGCGCGTCCTGCGCGTGCTGGCGCTGATCGACCTGGTGGTCGTCGGGCTGTACATGCCGATGGAGAGCGTGCTGTTCCCGAAGTACTTCACCGACCGTGACGAGCCCGCGCAACTGGGCTGGGTGCTGATGGCGCTGTCGCTGGGCGGCCTGGTCGGCGCGCTCGGCTACGCGGTCACGTCGCGGTTCCTGAGCCGGCGGGCCACGATGCTGGCCGCGGTGCTGACTCTGGGCGCCACCATGACGGTGATCGCGTTCCTGCCGCCGCTGCCGCTGATCCTGGCGATGGCCGCGGTCGGCGGCTTCGCCTACGGCCCCATCCAGCCGATCTACAACTACGTGATGCAGACACAGGCACCACAGCACCTGCGCGGGCGGGTCGTCGGGGTGATGGGCTCGCTGGCGTATGCCGCGGGTCCGCTGGGCTTGATCCTCGCCGGACCGCTGGCCGACACGGCCGGACTGCAGACGACGTTCCTGGCGCTGGCGGTCCCGATGCTGCTGCTCGGCCTGATCGCGGTGTTCCTGCCCGCGCTGCGCGATCTCGACGAACCGGCCACGCCACCGGCCTAGGATTGCGGGGTGGACGCGCTCGCCCGGCTGATCTCCCAACTCCCCGAGGGAACCGTCGTCACCGACCCCGACATCCTGGCGTCCTACCGGCAGGACCGCGCCGCCGATCCCAGCGCCGGCACCCCGATGGCGGTGGTGCGGCCACGCTGCACCGAGGACGTCCAGACGGTCCTGCGCTGGGCCACCGAACACCGGATCGCGGTGGTGCCCCGCGGCATGGGCACCGGTCTGTCCGGCGGTGCGACGGCACTCGACGGCGGCATCGTGCTGTCCACCGAGAAGATGCGCGACATCCGCGTCGACCCGGTCACCCGCACGGCGGTCGTCCAGCCGGGTCTGCTCAACGTCGAGGTCAAGCAGGCTGTCGCCGAACACGGACTGTGGTACCCGCCGGACCCGTCGTCGTTCGAGATCTGCAGCATCGGCGGCAACGTCGCGACCAACGCCGGCGGACTGTGCTGCGTCAAGTACGGCGTCACCACCGACTACGTCCTCGGCCTGCAGGTCGTGCTGGCCGACGGCACCGCCGTGCGCCTCGGCGGCCCGCGCCTCAAGGACGTCGCGGGCCTGTCACTGACCAAACTGTTCGTCGGCAGCGAGGGCACCCTCGGCGTGGTCACCGAGATCATCCTGAAACTGCTTCCGCCGCAACAAGGTAAGGCCACGGTGGTGGCGACCTTCGCGTCGGTGGACGCCGCGGCCAAGGCCGTCGTCGAGATCACCGGCCGAATCCGTCCGTCGATGCTGGAGTTCATGGACTCGGTGGCGATCAACGCCGTCGAAGACAAGCTGAAGATGGGGCTGGACCGCACGGCGGCCGCGATGCTGGTGGCAGCGTCCGACGACCGCGGCCCCGCCTGCGCCGAAGACGCCGAGTTCATGGCGGCGGTGTTCGCCGAACACGGTGCCGCCGAGGTGTTCTCCACCTCCGACCCCGACGAGGGCGAAGCGTTCGTGGCCGCTCGCCGGTACGCGATCCCGGCCGTGGAGGCCAAGGGCTCGCTGCTGCTCGAGGACGTCGGGGTGCCGCTGCCCGCGTTGGCGGAGCTGGTCAGCGGCGTGGAGAAGATCGCCGCCAACCACGACCTGGTGATCTCGGTGATCGCGCACGCCGGCGACGGCAACACCCACCCGCTGATCGTCTACGACCCCGCCGACGCCGCGATGGAGCAGCGTGCGCAGCAGGCCTTCGGCGAGATCATGGACCTCGCAGTGGGTTTGGGTGGGACCATCACCGGCGAGCACGGGGTCGGCCGCCTGAAGCGGCCGTGGTTGGCCGGCCAGCTCGGCCCGGAGGCGATGGAGCTCAACCGCCGCATCAAGACCGCGCTGGACCCCGACGGCATCCTCAATCCGGGCGCGGCGATCTAGCGCGCCGCCACCTGCCAGGTCGACGCCGCCTGCTGCTGACTCCAGAACTGAGCGAATCGGCCACCGGCAGCGTGTAATTCGTCGATCGAACCGTCCTCGACGACCCGCCCGTCCTCGACGAACAGCACCCGGTCGGCGTGGCGGATGCCGGCCGGCCGGTGCGCGACGATGACGCGCGTCCGCTCCCGCGGGTCGGCGGTCAGCGCGTCGACCACCGCGGCCTCGTTCTCGGTGTCCAGTGCGCTGGTGGCCTCGTCGACCAGCAGCACCGGCGCCGGCTTCAGCAATGCCCGCGCGATGCTGACCCGCTGGCGCTCACCGCCCGACAGTGCCGCCCCGCCCTCCCCGACGCGGGTGGCGTCCCCGTCCGGTAGCCGGGCCGTGAGTTCCTCGACCCGCGCCAGCCGCATCGCCGTCGCCACCGCTTCGGGGTCTGCTCCGGGGTCACCGGCCAGGACGTTGTCGCGCAGCGCACCGTCGAACAGGTACGGGTGCTGAAAGACCATGCTGACCGCCGCGCGCCGCGCTTCGGGATCGAGTTCCGCGACGTCGACCCCGTCGAGGAGCACGCGGCCCGCATCCGGGTGATGCAGGCCGGCGATCAGCGACAGGATGGTGCTCTTGCCCGACCCGGACGGGCCGACGATCGCCGTGGTCGAACCGGGCGCCAGCGTGAAGCTCACCCGGTCGAGGATCGGCCCGTCGCCGTAGCCGAAGCTGACATCCTCGAAAGTGATTGCCGGCGCGCCGTTCCCACCGCCGGCGGACCGGCCCCCGGCGATCACCGTGGGCGCGTCCAGCACGCTGCGGATGCGGCCCAGCGTGGCGCGGATCGCCTCGATGGCCGGACCGAGTTCGCTGACCACCGTGAAGGGTTCCAGGTAGCGGGCCAGCACCACGATCAGCGCGACCGCCTCGGGCACCGCGAGATCCCCGCGCACCGTCAGCCAGGCCGTCATCCCGGCGAACAGGATCAGCGCCACCTGCGATGCGAGGCTGAACAGCAGCTGGCCCGGGATCTGCATGGTCAGCAGCCGCAGACTCGCCCCGTGCTGGGTCTCGAGCGCACTGCCGACCAGGCTGCGCGCCGGCTCCACCCGCCGGGCGGCGCGCAGGGCCTGCTGCGTGCGCGCGAACTCGATGATGCGTTCGGTGAGCGCCGCGGTGGTCGCGTCGGCGACCCGGTCGGCGCCGCGGCTCAGCCGCCCCGAGAGCGCCAGCGCGCCGAACAGGACCGCCACCCCGGCCAGCGCGGCCAGGCCCAGCGGAACCGACACGAACAGCAGCGCCACGCCGATCGCGGCCGGCAGCAGCAGCGCCCCGATCAGCGGGGTCAGCAGGTTGACCACCATGCCGACCAGTTCCGGGCCGGTCGCGGCGATCGCCTGGCGTGCCGTGGCGGTGTTGTCCTGGTCGAACCAGTCCAGCCTGATGCCGGGGACGGAGTCGGCCATGTCGTGCTGCGCACGGTCGAGCACCGCGAAGCCGAGCGCGAAACCCATTCGCGCCGAGGCGGTGTCGACCACCCACCCGGTCAGGGTCACCGCGGTCAGCCAGCCCAGCCACCGCCACGCGTCGGCCGGGGTGTCCCCGAACAGCGCCGCCAGCAGCGGGATCAGCAGCACGGTGGCACCGGCACGCAGCAGCACCGACAGCAGCGTCAACACCGCATAGAAGCCGACGTGGCGGCGCCGCTCCGCGGGGATCAGTCGCAGCAGTGTCCCGATCATCGGAGGGCCTCCAGATCTGCGCGGCGCCCGGTGTCCCAGAGCGCCCGGTAACGACCACCGGCGGCCAACAGCTCGTCGTGCGTACCGATCTCGGCGATGCGCCCGTCGTCGAGCACCACGATCTGATCGGCGTGGGTGACGGTGTGCAGACGGTGTGCGATGACCAGCACCGTCCGGTTCCGGGTGAGCCGGTTGAGGGCTTGCTGGACAAGGTATTCCGACTCCGGGTCGGCGAATGCGGTGGCCTCGTCGAGGATCAGCACCGGGGTGTCGGCCAGGATGGCGCGCGCGATGGTCAGGCGTTGCCGCTCCCCACCCGACAGCGTCGAACCCGCCCCCAGCACGGTGTCGTAGCCGGCGGGCAGACGCAGGATGCGGTCGTGGATCTGCGCGTCCCGGGCGGCGGCGTGGATGCGGTCGAGGGCGGCGTCGGGGTCGGCCAGCGCGATGTTCTCGGCGACGGTGCCGTGCACCAGTTGGCTGTCCTGCAGGACGAATCCGATGCGCCGGTACAGCTCGTCGGCCGACAGCGTGCGGATGTCACGGCCGTCGACCCTGATCGCGCCGCCGGCCACGTCGTGGAAGCGGGCGGCCAGCGCGGCCAGTGTCGACTTGCCCGACCCGGAGGGGCCGACGAGCGCGGTGACAGTGCCCGGCCGCAGCGTGAGCGTCACGTCCTCGATCACCGGCACACCCGGCCGGTAGGCGAAGCTGACCCGGTCGAACTCGACGGTGCCCGGCGCGGTTCCCGCGGCGCGCGGCGCGTCGGTGGCCTCGTCGACGAGGAGTTCCGCCTCGTCCAGCGTGCCCTGGATTCGGCGGGCCGCCTGCATACCGGTCTGGATGCCGCCCACACCGTAGGCGATACCCAGCAGCCGGGCCCCGAACGTGGTGCCCAGCAACAGGAACGACAACAGGTACACCGGATCCATGCGCGCCGAGACCACCAGCGGCACCCCGGCGACGAGGATCAGCCACAGGAACGTCGACGGCCGGGTGACCAGATCCATCGCCGTCTTCTTGCCGACGAACGGGCGCTGCCAGCTCACCAGGAAGTCGATGTAGTCATCGAGACGGCGCCGGAAACTCGACGCCGCGACCCCGCCGAACATCCGGATCACCGGCTGCCCCTCGAGATACGCACCGGCCTCGCCGCTCATCCGTTCGGCCCACCTCGGCGCCTGCGTTATCTTGGCGCCGGACTGCACCGTCATCACGAACATCAGCACCACGTAGATCAGCACCGGGATGAACAGGACCAGCGCGATACGCCAGTCGGTGACGAACAGGTAGACCAGCACCGCGACCGGGGCGACGACTGCGGCGACTGCGTCCGGGATCGCGTGGGTGACCAGGTAGTGCAGGGCCATCGTGTCGTCGTGGACCAGCTGCTTGACCGAGGCCGAGCCGCGGGAGGCGAACCAGCCCAACGGCAGTCGCGACATCTTGGTCAGGAGCCGGGTCCGCACACCGTGCGCGAACCGGGCGTCGAGGCGGTGCAGCCACAGGGTCAGCGCGGCCCCCAGCAGGGCCCCGGCGCCGATCAGCGTCAGCGCCGCCAGCCCCAGCTCCCACAGGCGATCGGCGTCGGCCCCGGTCAGCAGCAACCGGGCCAGCTCGACGAGCAGCACGAACGGCGCGAGCTCGACGAGGGTGATCACCGCCTGCAGCACGCCGGCCACGATCAGCGGTGTCTTCAGCGGTGCCAGCAGCCGGCCGCCGGCGGCGGCCCGCCATCTCCCGTGGGACGCCTCGGACGCCGGCTCGGCTACCTGCTCCGGTACCTGCGCCGCCGCCGCCTCGGCGGGGTCGCCGTGGTCGCCGTCGCGGTGTGAGCCCATCGCGCGGCCCTGGGTCCAGTAGGCCTGGGCGTGGACCTCCTGCTTGGGGAAACCGAACTCGTCGCGCAGCCGGGCGCGCAGCGGCTTGAGCGAGCCCGCCTCCGGTCCGGCCCAGGCATACCAGTTCGACCAGTCCCGGGTCTGGACTGCAGCGGCGAGCGACCCGGCATCGCCGCGGGGCACCCGGTGCACCGTCAGACGGGGGTGGTCGGCGAGCGGGATGAGCGTGTCGCGGTCGTCGTGCTGTTCCAGGTAGAGCTCGATGGGGATGTCGTGCGGGACGGCGCCGATGATGCCGTTGATCGCCGGGGTGGACGCGGAGTCGCCGATCAGCAGGTAGCCGGCGGGCCGGTCGAGTGGATCGTCAGCGACCGAGAAGCCGCGCGAGCCCAGCGACATCACCGCGATCGTCGCGCCGGGTGCCACGTCGCGGGCCCAGGTGGAGGCCGGACCGGCCGGCTCGTGCAGCACCATGTCGACGGCGAACCGTCCGGCGGCGGGGTCGGCCTCGGTGATCGTGTAGGCGCGCTGGAACTCGGTGTCCGAACCATCGGGGTCGGGGAACCAGAAGCGCAGCCACGAGGTGGGCTCGGCGACCACCTCGTCGAACAGCGTGGGGGCGACGAACCGCACCCGCACGAAGTGCGGCGCCAGGTAAAGCTTGTCGACCACGGTGGCTTCGTGGTCGCGCGCGCCGAACCCCCGCAGCATCACGCCTTGGAAACCGCGTCCCATCCCGTTCCTCCTACCATTCCGGGACGGACCCGGACCGGTACTGAGGTTAGCCTTACCGATCCCGGTCGTGGGCGTCACGATCGGAACAGGTGATTGACATCGAAGGCGCACTGTCGTACGAACAAGACATGAGCACGGTTCTGTCTCACGACTCGGCGGCGAGGTTCGAGCTGTGCGACGCAGCGACCTGGGCAGAGCCGTGGCCGATGTACCGCGCGCTGCGCGATCACGACCCGGTCCACCACGTTGTCCCGGATGTCGTCCCCGCCGACCATCCGCAGCACGACTACTACGTCCTCTCGCGGCACGCCGACATCTGGGCCGCCGCGCGCGACCACCAGACGTTCTCCTCCGCGCAGGGGCTGACGATCAACTACGGCGAGCTGGACCTGATCGGCCTGGCCGACAACCCGCCGATGGTGATGCAGGACCCGCCCGTGCACACCGAGTTCCGTCGCCTCGTCTCCCGGGGCTTCACCCCGCGCCAGGTCGAAGCCGTCGAACCCGCGGTCCGGGCGTTCGTCCGGGAACGCGTGCAACGCCTGCGCGACAGCGGGGGCGGCGACATCGTCGCCGAACTGTTCAAGCCGCTGCCCTCGATGGTCGTCGCGCACTACCTCGGCGTGCCGGAATCCGACCGCGGGCAGTTCGACGGCTGGACCGACGCGATCGTCGCCGCCAACACCGCCGACGGCGGGATCGGCGGCGCGCTGGCCACTCTCGGGGACGCGCTGGGCGACATGATGGGCTACTTCAGCGCGCTGATCGAGCGGCGGCGCACCGACCCCGCAGACGACACCGTCTCGCACCTGGTGGCCGCCGGCGTCGGCGCCGACGGCGACATCGCCGGCGTGCTGTCGATCCTGGCGTTCACCTTCACGATGGTCACCGGCGGCAACGACACCACCACGGGCATGCTCGGCGGGTCGGTCCAGCTGCTGCATCAGCGGCCCGACCAGCGGGCCCTGCTGGCCGAGGACCCCGGGTTGATTCCCGATGCCGTCGACGAACTGCTGCGGCTGACCTCCCCGGTGCAGATGCTGGGCCGCACCGTCACCCGCGACGTCACGATCGACGGCGTCACCATCCCCGAAGGCCGCCGGGTGATGCTGCTCTACGGGTCCGGCAACCGCGACGAACGCCAATACGGCCCGGACGCCGCCGAACTCGACGTCCGGCGCCGCCCCCGCAACATCCTGACCTTCAGCCACGGCGCGCACCACTGCCTCGGCGCCGCCGCCGCCCGAATGCAGTCGCGGGTCGCGCTGACCGAACTGCTCGGCCAGATCCCCGACTTCGCGGTCGACGACGCCGAGATCGTCTGGTCGGGCGGGCACTACGTGCGGCGCCCGCTGTCGGTGCCGTTCACGGTGCTCGGCTGATGGCCGGCGACTGGCTGGCCGGGCGGCGCACCGAGGTCGCCGCCGACCGAATCCTCGACGCGGCCGGTGAACTGTTCGCCCGGAAGGAAGCCGCCAATGTCGGGATGCACGAGATCGCCTCGGCGGCCGGATGTTCCCGGGCCACGCTGTACCGCTACTTCGAGAACCGCGAGGCGCTCTACACCGCGTTCGTGAACCGGGAGAGCTACCGGCTCTACCGCGAGATGACCGACCAGATCACCGCGATCCACGATCCCGCCCAGCGGCTCATCGAGGGCATGATGACCTCGCTGCGCAACGTCCGGCAGAGCCCGACACTGGCGTCGTGGTTCGCCACCACCCAGCGGCCGATCGGCGGCGAGATGGCCGAGCAGTCCCAGGTGATCAGCGCTCTCACCGAGGCGTTCGTGATCTCGCTGGGCCCGGACGATCCGGACGTGGTGGCGCACCGCGCGCGCTGGCTGGTGCGGGTGATGACGTCGTTCCTGGTCTTCCCCGGCCGCGACGAAGACGACGAACGCAGCATGCTCGAGGAGTTCCTGGTGCCGACAGTCCTGCCGGCCCACCGGCCCGAGCAGCCGGCGCAGTGACGGCGACGCTCAGGAGCGCACGCGGGTGAACCGGTGCAGCAGCCAGGCCAGTGGGATCGTCACCGCCATGGTGCCGACGAACAGCCAGAACACCGACCCCGTGTAGATCGGGTACCGCACGATCTCCACCATCACCAACTCCATCAAGACGAGGTGGATCAGGAAGATCTCGTAGGAGATCTCGCCGAGGAACACCATGGGCCGGCTCGCCAGGAACCGCTCGTACCGGTCCGGCCGGCCGGCGCCCGGGCGACCGCGCAGCGCCAGCGGCGCCACCAGCAGCGTGGCGATCACCGTGTAGAACGCCATCTTGGCCACGGCTTCCCACAACTCGGCCGGCGATGTGGTCGGCTCCCCGCCGATCGGCGTCGACACGATGAAATAGCAGATCACCGCCAGCGGCAGGCACACCACCGCGTACGCGCGCAGGCCGAGCGGCTGCAGTGCCGCCAGCACCATGCCGCCGACGAACCAGGCCAGGTATCCGGGCAGCCACAGCCGGGCGCCGTCTGGCAGCCAGTCCACGTGGTGGACCAGCGTCAGCCAGGCCGGGGACACCAGCGCCAGCGCCGCCAGTCCCGCCAGGAGCAGCCGCGGTCGCCACTGCCGCCGGCACAGCAGCACCAGCAGGACGTAGGCCAACGCCGGCAGCACCGCGTAGAACGCGACCTCCACCGCCAGGCTCCACATCTGCGTGAGGCCCTGGTGCAGGTAGGAGTACAGATAGTTGTCGGTGTAGATCTGGGTGTGGGTCAGGTTGCGCAACAACCCTTCCCACGTGTGGCCGGGGTTCGGTCCCGCGGTGCGGAAGTGGTAGACCGCGTACGCCGCGAGCACCGTCACCACGTAGGCCGGCATGATGCGGCGGACTCGGCGCCAGGCGTAGCGGCCGGTCGATGGCGGCGGTTCGCCGTAGGCCGCGCGGGTGACCCACGGGCTGAACAACAGGAAGCCCGACAGCACGAAGAAGATCGGGACGCCGATCTCCATCCGCGAATACACCAGCCCGGAGAACCCCTGCGGGTACTTGCCGGTGGTGTAGGCCGCGTGGGTGAGCACGACCAGCAGCGCCGCGACAGCACGGATCCCGGTGAGTGAGTCGACGCGACCGGTCACGGTGACCGACTCGAGACCCCCCTGGGCCTCTGTCCTGTCGGACAGGGTCACTTCGATTTGAACTTTCCGCGATGCGGTTTGGGACCGCGATCAGGTTGCAGGTTGATCGGCTGACCCTGGATCTTTGTATTCTCCAGCGCCTTGAGCGTCTTCGGGGACAGTTTGGCCGGCAGCTCCACCAGCGAGTACTCGGGCCGGATCGAGATGTGCCCGAAGTCGCTGCGGTGCAGACCGCCCTCGTTGGCGATGGCTCCGACGATCGCGCCCGGCGCGACCTTGTGGCGCTTGCCGACCGAGATTCGGTAGGTCGCCAGGTCGCTGCGCCGCTCCCGCGGGGGACGGTCCTCACGGTCGGGCTTATCGCGGCGTTCGCGCTTCTTCTCCGGCGGCGGCTCGGACATCAGGAACTCTTCGCCGTTGCGGCTCTGCAGCGCCAGCGCCGCGGCGATGTCGGCCATCGGCACGTCGTGGTCCCGCTCGTAACCCTCGACCAGCCGGCGGAACAGGTCGATGCCCGGCTTCTCCAGCGCGTCGGTGATCGAGTCCCGGAACTTCGCGACCCGCTTCTCGTTGACGTCCTCGACCGAGGGCAGTTCGGACTCGACGAGCTTCTGCCGGGTGACACGCTCGATGGCACCGAGCAGGTGGCGCTCCCGCGGCGTGACGAACAGCAGTGCGGTGCCCGACCGGCCGGCACGTCCGGTGCGCCCGATGCGGTGCACGTAGGACTCCGGGTCGTGCGGGATGTCGAAGTTCACCACGTGGCTGATGCGCTCGACGTCCAGACCGCGGGCCGCCACGTCGGTGGCGACCAGGATGTCGATGGTGCCGTCCTTGAGCTGCGAGATGGTGCGCTCGCGCACCGCCTGCGGGATGTCGCCGTTGATCGCCGCCGCGGCGAAGCCCCGGGCGCGCAGCTTCTCGGCGACCTCCTCGGTGGCCTGCTTGGTGCGGACGAACACGATCATCGCGTCGCCCTGCTCGGTCTCGAGCAGCCGGGTCAGCGCGTCCATCTTGCGCGGGTAGGAGACCTGGAAGTAGCGCTGCGTGATGTTCTCGGCGGTCTGGGTCTTGGACTTGACCGTCACCTCGACCGGATCGTGCAGGTACTTCGCCGTGATCTTCTTGATCGCCGGCGGCATGGTCGCGGAGAACAACGCGACCTGCTTGTACTCAGGGGTGTCGGCCAGGATGCGCTCGACGTCCTCGGCGAAGCCCATCTGCAGCATCTCGTCGGCCTCGTCGAGCACCAGGTAATCGAGGTGCGAGAGGTCCAGGCTGCCCTTCTCCAGGTGGTCGATCACGCGGCCCGGCGTGCCGACGACGACCTGCGCGCCGCGCTTGAGCCCGGCCAGCTGCGGGACGTAGGACGAGCCACCGTAGATCGGCAGGACGTTGACCCGGAGCTTGGCGCCGTAGCGGCCGAATGCCTCGGCGACCTGCAGTGCGAGCTCACGGGTGGGCGCGAGGACCAGTGCCTGGGTGTTGCGGCTTTCGGTGTCGATCTTCGACAGGATCGGGATCGCGAAGGCGGCGGTCTTGCCGGTTCCGGTCTGCGCCAGCCCCACGACGTCGGAGCCCGCGAGGATCGCCGGGATGGTCTCGGCCTGGATCGGCGAGGGCGACTCGTAGCCGACGTCGTCGACTGCCTGCAGCACGGCGGGGTGAATTTGCAGGTCAGCAAAGGTCAGGTCGACGGGTGCGTCTGCACTGTCCGCCGCGGGTTCCGAGTCGTTCATCGTGGTGGAAGTCTAGTGCCAAACGAGCCCGATTCCCGCCGCGAGCCTTGTCGAGGTGATCGGCGCCTCACGGTACGGTGCGCTGTTGTGAAAAGGGCGGGCATCATCGGCACCCTCGTCAGCGCGGCGGCGATCGCGGTGGCGGGCTGCGGCTCGGGCGACTCCACGGCCTCCAAGACCCCCGGTCCGACCGCTCCACCCGCCCCGACCTCGGTGGCAGCGCCGCCGCCGGTCGTCGCTCCCCCACCGCCGGGTCCCGCGCCGGCCGACGATCCCTGCGAGGTGAACCTGGCGGCGCCGGAGATCGTGCGCGCGATCACCGAGCTGCCGCGCGACCCGCGCTCGGGTCAGGGCTGGAGCACCGAGCCGCTGGCCGGGAACTACAACGAGTGCGCGCCCCTGTCTGCGGTGATCGTCCGGGCGAACACCAACGCCGACAACCCCAACACACGGGCGGTGCTGTTCCATCTCGGCAAGTTCATCCCGACCGGGGTGCCCGACACCTACGGGTTCAACGCTTTGGACACCAGCGCGAGCACGGGCGACACCGTGGCGTTGAAGTACAGCGATGGGACCGGCCTGGACAGCGTGGTGCGGTTCCGCTGGAACGGCAGCGGGGTCGAGTTGATCAGCAACGCCCAGCGCTGACCCCCGCCGCGGAACAGCATTCCGGGCTGCTGATCGCGCCCTGATCGCAGCCGGGAACGCTATTGGCCGGCGGGCGTGGCCTGGACCGAATGTCGGCGCGCTGCCCTACAGTGTCGAGAGTGTTCGTCACCGAGGATCGCGTGTTGTTCAGCGCGTCCGACCTCGCCGCCGCCGCGCGCTGCGAGTACGCGCTGTTGCGCAGCTTCGACGCGCGATTGGGTTGGGGCCCAGCGGTTTCCGTCGACGACGATCTTCTGGCCCGCACCGCGGCGCTCGGCGACGAGCACGAGCAGCGCCACCTCGACGAGCTGCGCGGACAGGGTGACATCACCGTCATCGGCCGCCCGCCGTACACCCTGGCCGGGCTGAGCGCGGCCGCCGAACAGACGCTGCGCGCCGTGGACCGCGGCGCACCCGTGATCTACCAGGCCGCCATGTTCGACGGCCGCTTCGTCGGGTTCGCCGACTTCCTGGTCCGCGAGGACGGCCCCGACGGTCCGCGCTACCGGCTGCGCGACACCAAGCTCGCCCGCTCGGTGAAGGTGGAGGCGCTGCTACAGATGGCGGCCTACGCGCAGACGCTCACCGAGGCCGACGTCGCCGTGGCCGCGGAGGTCGACCTGGTTCTCGGCGACGGCTCCGCCGTGAGCTATCCGGTCGCCGAACTGCTGCCGGTGTACCGGCCGCGCCGGGCCGCGCTGCAGGACCTGCTGGACCGTCACCTCGCGGGCGGCAAGCCCGTGGCATGGGAGGACGAACAGGTGCGCGCCTGCTTCCGCTGCGCCGAGTGCGAGGCGCAGGTCCGCGCGCACGACGACCTGCTGCTGGTGGCCGGGATGCGGACCACGCAGCGCGCCCGGCTGTTCGACGCCGGCATCACCACCCGCGGTGAACTGGCCGCCTACGACGGGCCGACCCCGCTGGAGCTGTCGCCGCGCACCTTCTCGGCGCTGAGCGCGCAGGCGCGCCTTCAGGTTTCGGGCCCGGTGGACGGCAAGCCGCCCTACGAGGTGGTCGACGCGCAGCCTCTGATGGTGCTGCCCGACGCGAACAAGGGTGATCTGTTCTTCGACTTCGAGGGCGATCCGCTGTGGACCGAGGACGGGCGCGAGTGGGGCCTGGAGTACCTCTGGGGCGTCCTGACCATGACCGACGACTTCCGGCCCCTGTGGGCCCACAACCGCGCCGACGAGCGTCAGGCGCTCACCGACTTCCTGGACATGGTCCGTAAGCAGCGCCGCCGCCATCCCGGGATGCACATCTACCACTACGCCGCCTACGAGAAGAGCACGCTGCTGCGCCTGGCAGGCCGCTACGGCGTCGGCGAGGACGACGTCGACGAGCTGCTGCGCGAGGGCGTCCTGGTCGACCTCTACCCATTGGTGCGCAAGAGCATCAGGGTCGGCACCGAGAACTACAGCATCAAGTCGCTGGAACCGCTCTACATGGGCGGCGAGCTGCGCACCGGCGACGTCACCACCGCCACCGCCTCGATCACCGAGTACGCCCGCTACTGCGAGTTGCGCGACAGCGGCCGGCTCGACGACGCCGCCACGGTGCTCAAAGAGATCGAGGAGTACAACCGCTACGACTGCCGATCCACGCGGCGGCTGCGGGACTGGCTGATGGCCCGCGCCATCGACTGCGGCGTGCCGCCGCGCGGACCGGTGGTACCCGGACCCACCACACCACAGCCGCCCGCGGACCCGCCCGACCGGGTCGAGCAGACGCTGTGCGCGTTCGCCGGTGACGCGGTCGCCGAGCGCAGCCGCGAACAGGTCGCGGTGGCGATGTTCGCCGCCGCCAAGGGTTTCCACAAACGCGAGGACAAGCCGTTCTGGTGGGGCCACTTCGACCGGGTGAACAACCCCGTCGAGGAGTGGGCCGACAACGGTGGGGTGTTCCTCGCCGAGGGGCACGAGATCGTCGCCGACTGGCACCAGCCGCCTAAGGCCCGGAAACCGCAGCGCCATGTGCGGCTGTACGGCCAGCTCGCCGCGGGGGATCTCGACTCGACGATGTTCGCGCTCTACGAGCCGCCCTCCCCGCCGGGGCTGTCCGACGACCCGGACCGCCGCGGCTTCGGCAAGGTCTCGGTGCTCGAGTGCGACAACCCCGACGCGCCCACCGAGGTGCTGGTCTGCGAACGCACCCCCAAGGACGGCGACGTGTTCGACCAGGTGCCGTTCGCGCTGACCCCGGACGCGCCGATCAGCACCAAACCCATGCAGGAGTCCATCGCCGCGACCGCTGAGATGGTCGCCGCCGGGCTGCCGAACCTACCCGCGACCGCGGTCACCGACGTCCTGCTGCGGCAGCCGCCGCGCACCGTGCGCGGGGCCGGCCTGCCGCGCACCGGGAACGTCATCGCCGACATCACCGCGGCGCTGCTGGACCTGGACTCGTCCTACCTGGCCGTGCACGGCCCGCCGGGCACCGGCAAGACGTACACCGCGGCGCATGTGATCGCCGAGCTGGTCAACACCCACCGGTGGCGGATCGGTGTCGTCGCCCAGTCCCACGCGGTCGTCGAGAACCTCTTCGGCGGGATCATCGAAGCCGGGGTCGACGCCGCTGTGGTGGGCAAGAAGGTCAACGCGGAGACTGCCGACTGGACCGCGCTGACCAACCCGGAGTTCGCGCCGTTCATCGCCGACCACGACGGCTGCGTGGTCGGCGGCACGGCGTGGGACTTCTCCAGCACCGGAAAAATCGCGGCCGAGAGTCTGGACCTACTGGTCATCGAGGAGGCCGGCCAGTTCAGCCTGGCCAACACCATCGCGGTGGCGCGGGCGGCCCGCAACCTGCTGCTGCTCGGCGACCCGCAACAGCTGCCCCAGGTCAGCCAGGGCACCCATCCCGAACCCGTCGACGGCTCAGCACTGGGCTGGCTGGTCGACGGGCACCACACGCTCCCCGAGGACCGCGGCTACTTCCTGGACCGCTCCTTCCGCATGCACCCCGCGGTGTGCCGGGCGGTCTCCGAGCTGTCCTACGACGGCCGGCTGCGCCCCGAGCCCGTGGCACTCACCCGGCGCCTGGACGGCGTGCCCGCCGGGGTGCACACCCTGCCGCTCGACCACGCCGGCAACGCCACCGACAGCCCGGAGGAGGCGGCGGCGATCGTCACGGAGACCCAGCGGCTGCTGGGCCGGCGCTGGACCGACGAAGACGGTGCCCGCCCGCTCGACCAGCGCGACGTCCTCGTGGTCACGCCGTACAACGCGCAGGTCCTCACGGTGCGCCGCCACCTCGACGCCGCCGGCCTGACCGGCGTGCGAGTGGGCACCGTCGACAAGTTCCAGGGGCAGCAGGCGCCGGTGGTCTTCGTGTCGATGACCGCGTCCTCCATCGACGACGTCCCCCGCGGAATGTCGTTCCTGCTGAACAGGAATCGTCTCAACGTCGCGATCAGCCGGGCCAAGTACCTGGCGGTCGTGGTGCGGTCGGCGCAGCTGACCGACTATCTGCCCGCCACCCCGGACCGGCTCGTCGAGTTGGGTGCGTTCCTGTCGCTGACCACATGTGATACACCGGCGAGGTGACCGAACACCTGGCCGAGCGCCTCGCCGGCATCGTCGGGGAGCGCCACGTCAGCACCGATACCGACGTCTTGACCGGGCGCAGCGTCGACTACACCGGCCGCTACCGGGGCCGCGCCTGCGCGTTGGTGCGGCCCGGGTCGGCCGAGGAGGTCGGCGCGGTGCTGACCGCGTGCCGGGAGGCCGGGGCGTCGGTGACGGTGCAGGGCGGGCGGACGTCGCTGGTGGCCGGAACCGTCCCCGAACACGACGACGTGCTGTTGTCCACCGAGCGGCTGCGTGCGATCGGCGAAGTCGACGAGGTGGAGCGGCGCGTGCACGTGGGCGCCGGGGTGACGCTGGCCGAGGTGCAGAAGGCCGCGACGGCAGCCGGACTGGTGTTCGGCGTCGATCTCGCGGCCCGCGACTCGGCCACCGTGGGCGGCATGGCCTCCACCAACGCCGGCGGGCTGCGCACCGTCTGCTACGGCAACATGGGCGAGCAGGTCCTCGGGCTGGACGTGGTGCTGCCCGACGGATCTGTGGTCCACCGCCACAGCCAGGTTCGTAGCGACAACACCGGCTATGACCTGGCGTCGCTGTTCGTGGGAGCCGAAGGCACTCTCGGCGTGATCACCGGCCTGGACCTGCGGCTGCACCCGGCGCCGCGGGCACGGGTCACCGCGGTCTGCGGCTTCACCGACCTCGATGCGCTGGTGTCCGCCGGACGGTGGTTCCGCGATCTCGACGGGATCGCCGCCCTGGAGTTGATCGATGCCCGCGCCGCGATGCTGACCGCCGAGCACGCCGACGTGCGCGCACCCGTGGCCGGTGACTGGCTGCTGCTGATCGAGTTGGTCGGCGAGCGCGAGGAGACGCTCACCGAGCGCCTCGCCGACGCGCTCGGCGAGACGGACCTGGCCGACGAACCGGCCGTCGGGCTCGACGCCGCCGCCGCGCAGCGGTTGTGGCAGGTACGCGAGGCGATCGCCGACGTGCTCGGCGTCTACGGCCCGCCGCTGAAATTCGATGTGTCGCTGCCCCTTTCCGCGATACATGGCTTCGCCGACGCAGCCGGCGCACTGGTCGCCGAACACGCACCCGACGCGATACCGGTGCTGTTCGGCCACATCGGCGAGGGAAACCTGCATTTGAACCTGGTGCGCTGCGTGCTCGACGCCCCCGCCGAGCACGCGTTGTACGCGGCGATGATGGCGCTGATCGCCGAGCACGGCGGCAATGTCAGCTCCGAACACGGGGTCGGCACCCGCAAGCGCGCGTACCTGTCCATGTCGCGAACCGAGGCCGACATCGCCGCGATGCGGACCGTCAAAACCGCATTCGATCCGACCGGCTTCCTCAATCCGGCGGTGCTGTTCGGTTAGCCTGGCAGGCAGTGACCGGCATCCAGGCTGACTATCTCGTCATCGGAGCGGGCGCCATGGGGATGGCGTTCGTCGACACCCTGCTGGCCGAGACCGACTCCACGGTCGTGCTGGTCGACGAGAACCACCAACCGGGCGGGCACTGGAACTCGGTGTACCCGTTCGTGCGACTGCACCAGCCGTCGGCCTACTACGGCGTGAACTCGCGTCCCCTGCCCGCCGAGGACCGGATCGACGAATCAGGTTTCAACGCGGGCTTTTTCGAACTCGCCTCCGGCCACGACGTGTGCGCCTACTACGACCAGGTGATGCGCCACCAGCTGCTGCCCACCGGCCGGCTGAGCTACTTCCCGTCATCGCGTCACCTCGGAGGGAACCGCTTCCGCACCCTCGACGGAAGCGAGCACACCGTCGACGTGCGCCGCCGCGTCGTCGACGCCACCTACCTGCTGACCGTGGTGCAGTCGATGCGCCCGGCCCCGTTCACGGTGGCCGACGGTGTCGACGTGGTCTCCCCCAACGAGTTACCGCGGCGCGCCGCGGCGCACGACCACTTCACCATCGTCGGCGGCGGCAAAACCGGCATGGACTGCTGTCTGTGGTTGATGCGCAACGGCATTCCGGCCGACCGGCTGCGCTGGATCATGCCGCGCGACTCGTGGCTGCTCAACCGCGCGCACATCCAGCCGGGCGGACCGTTCCTCAAACAGCTGCGGGCCTCGATCGGAACCCGGATGTCGGCGGTCGACGAGGCGGAGTCGCTCGATGACCTGTTCGACCGGCTCGAAGCCGCCGAGAACGTGCTGCGGCTGGATCCCGACGTGCGGCCCACGATGTACCACTGCGCGATCGTGTCGGTAGTCGAGCTCGAGCAGCTGCGCCTGATCTCCGACGTGGTGCGGATGGGCCACCTGCAGCGCGTCGAGCAAGACTGCCTGGTGCTCCGCGACGGGTCGATCCCGGTGGGGCCGTCGCTGGTCGTGGACTGCACCACGCAGGGCCTGCCGCGGCCCCCGTCGGTGCCGGTATTCGACGGTGACCAGATGGTGCTGCAGAGCGTGCGCGGCTGCCAGCAGGTGTTCAGCGCCGCGTTCATCGCCCACGTCGAGGCCGCCTACGCCGACGACGAGGTCCGCAACGACCTGTGCGCGCCGATCCCCCACCCGGACGCTCCCGTGGACTGGGTACGGATCCTGTTGAGCGACAACCTCGCTCATCTGCGCTGGCTGCAGGAACCCGAGCTGATGACCTGGCTGAGCACGGCGCGGCTCAACGTGTTGCGCGACGTGTTCCCCTCGTTCCCCGACAAGCCGCGGGTGCAGGAGAAGGCGATCGGCGCGCTGTCGGTGGCGCTGCGCAAGACCAACGATCGGCTGACCGAGTTGATGGCCACCGCCGGTCAGTGACGCGAGTGCCGGCCGTAGCCCTGCGCATCGCCGGCTGAGGCCCCCGGCTCCCCGTCGATTACCGCGCCGTTCGGGCGCGCGGGCTCGTCGAGCATGCGGTCCAGGATGAACCGCCAGGCGTGCTGGGTGGTCTCGGAGTTGTCGGCGGGCACGTCCTCGACGTCGGCCGGTGCGACATGGTCGACGAGGAACTCCACGTAGTCGTCGTCGTCCGGGGCGTACCCGTCCTCGTCAACATCCCAGTGATCCCACTCCTCGTCCCGGTCGACCCACTCCTCCTGGTCGGCCCGCTCCTCCCGGTCGTCGACCGGCGGGACGCCGCGCGCCGGTGCGGTGGTAACGGCGGCCGGCGCCGTCGGGTAGCCGAGGAAGAAGATCGCGGCGACCACCCCGAGCAACGCGACGAAGGCCGGCAGCAGCATCGCCTGCGACATCGCGGCCGCGAACGGTTCGTGCAGAAACGCCGGCAGCACTTCGGCCGGGGCCTCCGAGCGGGCCGGCGCATCAACAGCGCCGGGCATCTCCGCCGAGAGCCGGGACGCCATGAACGCCGCCATCCCGGCGCTGCCGACCACCGACCCGACCTGCCGGGTGGTGTTGTAGACGCCCGACCCGGCGCCGGCGAGCTCGGAGGTCAGGTGGCGCGTGGCGGTCGCGGCCAGCGGCGACCAGATGAACGCCATCGCCACGCCGAGGACCGTCAGCGGGATGACCAGCCGCCAGATCGGGGTGGTCGGTGTCATCTCGATCGACAGCCACGTCACCCCGATCGCCAGGGTCGCGAAGCCGAAGCCGATCACCGAGCGGGGATGGGAGCGGTCGACGATGCGGCCGACGAGCGGCGCGAGCACTCCGGTCGCGACCGCCATCGGGGCCACCAGGACCGCGGCGCGCGTCGGCGAGAGTCCGCACACCGACTGTGCGTAGAACATCAAGGGCAGCAACATGGCGGTGGCGACGAAGCCGATCGTCGCCACGCCGAAATTGGAGATCGAGAAGTCACGGTCGGCGAAGACCCGCAGCGGGATCAACGGCTCACCGGTGTTGACCGACTGCCAGTAGACGAAGGCCACCATCACCGTCAGACCGACGCCCATCGCCGCCCAGATCCACGGCGCCCAGTCGTTGGCCTGGCCCTCCTGCAGTGCGAACACGATGAGAAACAGCCCGACGCCCGAGAGCACCACGCCGGGGATGTCGAACTTGTGCGTCTGGGTCGGCAGCGCGGGCACCAGCCACACCGCCAGCGCCAGACCGATGATGCCGATGGGCACGTTGACGATGAAGATCCACGGCCAGCCGAAGCCGTCGACGAGCACCCCGCCGGCCAGCGGACCGACCAGCGTCGCCACCCCCGCGGTGGCGCCCCAGACACTCATCGCCACACCCCGCCGGTGGGCGGGGAAGGTGCGCGTGATCACCGTCAGCGTCTGCGGCGTCAGCAGCGCAGCACCGACGCCCTGCAGGACGCGGGCGGCCACGAGCGTGCCGATGGTGTCCGACAGCCCGCACCACAACGACGCCAGCGTGAAGACCGCCAGCCCCACCAGGTACACGTTCTTGGGCCCGAACCGGTCGCCGAGCCGGCCGGCCACCAGCAGCGGAACCGCATACGCCAGCAGGTAGGCACTCGTCACCCAGATCACCGCGTCGTAGCCGACGTTCAGGCTCGCCATGATCGCCGGATTGGCGACCGCCACGATGGTCGCGTCCACGAGGATCATGAAGAACCCCACCAGCAGCGCCCACAGCGCCGGCCAGGGATTGGTCGCTGGCGCGGGCGCAGAGGCCGGCGCGGACAGGGGTTCAGGCATCACAAACTCGACAGGCTCGAAAGGGTGGGGGTGACGGGGCGGAGACGACTGCGTCGGTCGCGCAGCCGCCGCGCCCGACGGTACGGGCGCACCGCACCGCCGACAAGTCCGAACCGGACGTGTCCGTGCTCAGCCCTGCGTGACGACTGCGGGCTCGGCGGCGTCCTCGCTGCGCAGACCGACCTTGTGCGAGCCGGTCAGCACCAGCGCGAGCAGCGCCAGCACTACCCCGGCCGCCATCACCGCCGCCATCGCGAGTTCGTCGTTGCCGAGAAGGCCCACCACGGGGGCCACCGCCGCGCCGACGCCGAACTGCACGGCACCGAGCAGCGCGGCCGCCGTGCCCGCGGCATCCGGGTGCCGGGTCAGCGCCACCGCCGGGGCGTTCGGGATCACCAGCCCCATCGCGCCCAGGATCGCCCACACCGGCACCACGAACCCGACCACGCCCCCGACCCCGGTGGCGGTCAGGCCGACGAAGACCAGTCCGAACGCCGATGCCGCGGCCAGCGCCCACACCATGATCTGCTGGGGCGCGAAACGCCGCAGCAGCACGACGTTGAACTGGGTGGTGCCGATCAGCGCGACGGCACCCGCACCGAACACCAGCGCGAACGCGGTCTGTCCCAGTCCGAACCGGCCCTGCAGCACGAAGGGGGCGCCCGCGATGTAGGCGAACAGCCCCGACATGCCGAGCGCGCCGACGAGCACCAGGATCACGAATCGCACGTCACGCAGGAGTTCGACATAGGTCCGCGCGATGCTGGTCACCCGCATGGACCGCCGATGGTCCCGCGGCAGCGTCTCGGGCAGCGCGAACACCGCCATCACCAGCAGCGCGCCGGCCACCAGCACCAGCGCGGCGAAGACCCAATGCCAGGACGCGTGCAGCAGCACCGCGGCGCCCAGTGACGGCGCCAGCACCGGCGCCACGCCGAGCACGAGCATCAACCGCGACATCACCGTCGCGGCGACGGAGTCCTTGTACAGGTCGCCGACGACGGCGATGGCCACCACCATGCCGGCCGCGGCCCCCATCCCCTGCAGTCCGCGGGCGATGCCCAGGACCGTGATATCGGTGGCGAACATGCACAGCACCGAGGCGAGCATGTGCAGCACGATGCCGGCGATCAGTGGTTTACGGCGGCCGAGCGCGTCCGACAGCGGGCCGATCACCAGCTGCCCCAGCGCGAGACCGGCCAGGGTGCCGGTCAGTGTCAGCTGCACCAACGACGAGGACACCGACAGGTCCTCGGCGATCTTGGGCAGGGCCGGGAGGTACATGTCGATGGTGAGCGGGCCCAGTGCCACCAACAAGCCGAGCACCACGATCATGCGGGTTCGTCCCGGCTGCCTCAGAGTCACGTCAGGGGATACTGCCATGGAAGTGGTTAGCGTCGCTTTCCATTATTTTCTTCCCCAGATCGCAGGCGTGACCGGGATCACGTCCGGGCACCCCCACGCCCAGACGGGCGTTGAACCAGGCAGATGACCGCACCCACTAGCCTGTGAGTGCAGCCGCCGAGAGGTGATACAGGAGGGGCCGACACATGAGTGCCCGATCACGGACCACCAGCAAGTCGCCGGCGGTCCCCGACGACGATCCCGGCCTCGCGGCCAAGGTGCTGTCGCGGATCATCGAACGCGGCGCGCGGGTGCAGGTCCCCGCGGTCAAGTCCTACGTCGACCGGTTGCGCGCCGATCAACCCACGGCCTCTCCGGCCGACATCATCGCCGTGCTCGACAAGCGCTACCTGGCCGCGGTGATGGCCAGCGGCGCGGCAGTCGGGTCGGCCGCCGCCTTCCCAGGCGTCGGCACCCTGATCGCGATGTCGTCGGTGGCCGGCGAGACGGTCGTCTTCCTGGAGGCGACGACGCTCTACGTCCTGGCGGTCGCCGCGGTGCACGGCATCCCGATCGAGGAACGGGAGCGGCGCCGCGCGCTGGTGCTGGCCGTCCTCGTCGGGGACGACAGCAAGCGCGCCGTGGCCGATCTGCTCGGCCGGCGCCGGGTCAGCGGCGGCTGGCTCTCCGACGGCGCCGCGGCGCTGCCGTTGCCGGCGCTGTCGCAGATGAACTCCCGCCTGCTGCGGTACTTCGTCAAGCGCTACACCCTGCGCCGCGGGGCGATCGCGTTCGGCAAGTTGATGCCGGTCGGGGTGGGTGCGGTCATCGGCGGCGTCGGAAACCGGCTGATGGGCAAGAAGATCGTCGCGAACGCGCACAGCGCGTTCGGGGAGCCGCCGGCGCGCTGGCCGTCGACTCTGCATCTGGTTCCCGCGCAGCGCCGATGAGCGGGTTCGTCCGGCGGTCACCGTTGCATGCTCGGGCAACCGACGGAAGCGCTAGCCTTTATACGGCGGACGAGCGGGGTACCCGCACACAGGTTCCAAGTTGAGCACACAGGGTTGAGTTGAGGTGGCCGGCTGCCACACAGCGCGCTGGCCAGAAGCGAAGAATTGAGGCGAACAGCAGCCGTGAATTCACCTTCACCATTCGGTCAGAACGAGTGGTTGGTCGAAGAGATGTACCGCAAGTTCCGCGACGACCCGTCGTCGGTGGACCCGAGTTGGCACGAGTTCCTCGTCGACTACAACCCGGAGTCGACATCCGGGGGTGGGTCGGGCGGCAACGGCCGCGCCGCGACCGGCCGGTCGTCCGCGCCCACCGCTCCGCCGGAACCCGCGCCCGCCCCACCGCCGAAGAGCTCCTCCACCAACGGCACGTCCGCGCAGCGTGAGGCCAAGCCCGCCGCGCCCACGAAGACCGAAGCGCCCGAGAAGGGCAAGTCCGACAAGCCCGCGGCGAAGTCGTCGGGCAAGGCGTCCGACAAGACGGACAAGGCCGCCAAGTCGGACAGCTCCGACAAGAGCGAAAAGAAGCCCGAGCCCCAGAAGAGCTCCGAGAAGGGCTCCGATAAGAGCACCGGCCAGGGTTCCTCGGACCAGGACGAGACCACTGTGCTGCGCGGCGCGGCCGCCGCCGTGGTGAAGAACATGAACGCCTCGCGGGACGTGCCGACCGCCACCAGCGTGCGCGCCATCCCGGCGAAAGCGATGATCGACAACCGCATCGTCATCAACAACCACCTCAAGCGCACCC
This sequence comes from Mycolicibacterium vaccae, assembly GCA_050205485.1. Lineage (GTDB taxonomy): Bacteria > Actinomycetota > Actinomycetes > Mycobacteriales > Mycobacteriaceae > Mycobacterium > Mycobacterium vaccae_A. The sequence goes on from JBNMQW010000014.1 coordinate 66,536, forward strand.
GCGGCGGGAAGATCTCGTTCACCCACCTGCTGGGCTACGCCATCGTGCAGGCGGTCAAGAAGTTCCCGAACATGAACCGCCACTTCGCCGAGGTGGACGGCAAGCCGGTGGCCGTCACGCCCGCCCACACGAACCTGGGTCTGGCGATCGATCTGGTGGGCAAGAACGGAAGCCGGCAGCTCGTCGTCGCGGCGATCAAGAACTGCGAGACCATGCGGTTCGGGCAGTTCATCGCCGCCTACGAGGACATCGTGCGCCGCGCCCGCGACGGCAAGCTGACCGCCGAAGACTTTGGCGGCGTGACAATTTCGCTGACCAACCCGGGCACCATCGGCACCGTCCACTCGGTGCCGCGGCTGATGCAGGGCCAGGGCGCCATCATCGGCGCCGGCGCGATGGAGTACCCGGCGGAGTTCCAGGGCGCCAGCGAGGAGCGGATCGCCGAGCTCGGCGTCGGCAAGCTGATAACCCTGACGTCGACCTACGACCACCGCATCATCCAGGGCGCGGAGTCCGGCGACTTCCTGCGCACCATCCACCAGCTACTGCTCGACGACGAGTTCTACGACGAGATCTTCCGCGAACTCGGCATCCCCTACGAGCCGGTGCGCTGGCGCATCGACAACCCCGACTCGATCGAGGACAAGAACGCCCGCGTCATCGAGCTGATCGCGGCGTATCGCAACCGCGGCCACCTGATGGCCGACATCGACCCGCTGCGGCTGGACAACACCCGCTTCCGCAGCCACCCCGACCTCGACGTCAACACCCACGGCCTGACGCTGTGGGACCTCGACCGCGAGTTCAAGGTCAACGGGTTCGGTGGGCAGACCCAGAAGAAGCTGCGCGACATCCTCGGTCTCCTGCGGGACGCGTACTGCCGCCACATCGGCGTGGAGTACACCCACATCCTCGAGCCCGAGCAGCAGCAGTGGCTGCAGGAGCGCATCGAGGTCAAGCACGAGAAGCCCACGGTCGCCGAGCAGAAGTACATCCTGAGCAAGCTCAACGCCGCCGAGGCGTTCGAGACCTTCCTGCAGACCAAATATGTTGGCCAGAAACGGTTCTCCCTGGAGGGCGCCGAAACGGTCATCCCGATGATGGACGCCGCGATCGACCAGTGCGCCGAGCACGGCCTCAACGAGGTGGTCATCGGCATGCCGCACCGCGGCCGCCTCAATGTGCTGGCGAACATCGTCGGTAAGCCCTACAGCCAGATCTTCACCGAGTTCGAGGGCAACCTGAACCCGTCGCAGGCGCACGGGTCCGGTGACGTGAAGTACCACCTCGGCGCGACCGGCACCTACATCCAGATGTTCGGCGACAACGACATCTCGGTGTCCCTGGTGGCCAACCCCAGCCACCTCGAGGCGGTCGACCCGGTACTCGAGGGTCTGGTGCGCGCCAAGCAGGATCTGCTCGACGACGGTGTCGCCGACGCCGAGGAGTCCGGCGACTTCCCCGTCGTGCCGATGATGCTGCACGGTGACGCGGCGTTCGCCGGTCAGGGCGTGGTCGCCGAGACGCTGAACCTGGCGCTGCTGCGCGGCTACCGCACCGGCGGCACCATCCACATCATCGTCAACAACCAGATCGGCTTCACCACCTCGCCGAGCGACTCGCGCTCCAGCGAGTACTGCACCGACGTCGCGAAGATGATCGGCGCGCCGATCTTCCACGTCAACGGCGACGACCCCGAAGCCTGCGTGTGGGTGGCCAAGCTGGCCGTGGACTTCCGGCAGAAGTTCAAGAAGGACGTCGTGATCGACATGCTGTGCTACCGCCGGCGCGGTCACAACGAGGGCGACGACCCGTCGATGACCCAGCCGACGATGTACGACGTGATCGACACCAAGCGCGGTGTCCGCAAGTCCTACACCGAGGCGCTGATCGGTCGCGGCGACATCTCGATGAAGGAAGCCGAAGACGCGCTGCGCGACTACCAGGGCCAGCTCGAACGGGTCTTCAACGAGGTCCGGGAACTCGAGAAGCACGCGATCGAACCGAGCCACTCGGTGGAGTCCGACCAGATGGTGCCCGCCGGGATGAAGACCGCGGTGGAGAAGTCGCTGCTGCAACGCATCGGCGACGCGCATCTGTCCTTCCCGGAGGACTTCAGCGTCCACCCGCGGGTCAAGCCGGTGCTGGAGAAGCGCCGCGAGATGGCCTACGAAGGCAAGGTCGACTGGGCGTTCGCCGAACTGCTGGCGCTGGGCTCGTTCCTTGCCGAGGGCCGCACCATCCGGCTGACCGGCCAGGACACCCGCCGCGGCACGTTCACCCAGCGGCACTCGGTGATCATCGACCGCAAGAGCGGCGCGGAGTTCACGCCGCTGGAGCTGCTGACCATCGACTCCGACGGCAACCCGACCGGCGGCAGGTTCATGGTCTACGACTCCGCGCTGTCGGAGTTCGCCGCGGTCGGGTTCGAGTACGGCTACTCGGTCGGCAACCCCGACGCGCTGGTGCTGTGGGAGGCGCAGTTCGGCGACTTCGTCAACGGCGCACAGTCGATCATCGACGAGTTCATCAGCTCGGGTGAGGCCAAGTGGGGACAGCTCTCCGACGTGGTGCTGCTGCTCCCCCACGGCCACGAGGGCCAGGGCCCCGACCACACCTCGGGCCGCATCGAGCGGTTCCTGCAGTTGTGGGCGGAAGGCTCGATGACGATCGCGGTGCCGTCCACCCCGGCGAACTACTTCCACCTGCTGCGCCGGCACGGTCTCGACGGCATCCACCGCCCGTTGATCGTCTTCACCCCGAAGTCGATGCTGCGCAACAAGGCCGCGGTCAGCGATCTGACCGAGTTCACCGAGAACAAGTTCCGTTCGGTGATCGAGGAGCCCACCTACACCGACGGCACGGGCGACCGGTCAAAGGTCAAAAGGGTGCTGCTGACCAGCGGCAAGCTGTACTACGAGCTGGCGGCACGCAAGAAGAAGGACGAGCGCGACGACGTGGCGATCGTCCGGCTCGAGCAGCTGGCGCCGCTACCCAAGCGGCGGCTGGCCGAGACCATCGACCGCTACCCCAACGCCAAGGAGCGGTTCTGGGTGCAGGAGGAACCGGCCAACCAGGGGGCGTGGCCGACGCTGGGCCTGACGCTGCCCGAGGTGCTGCCCGACCACTTCACCGGCATCAAGCGGATCTCCCGGCGTGCGATGTCGGCGCCGTCCTCGGGATCGTCGAAGGTGCACGCGGTCGAGCAGCAGGAGATCATCGACGAGGCGTTCGCCTAGTTGCGAGCGCGCTGGTCTGTACGCCGACACGCCGTGAACCGCGGGCGCTTTGCGCGCGCTCACGGCGGTCGCGCGTGCGTCCCGGTGGGCTCAGCCGAAGAACGAGAACGGGCGGCCGTCGGTCAGCGCCGTCACCGCCCGCGGGCAGAAGACCTGGATCGCCAGCCCGGTGAAGATGGTGGCCGGGCCCAACGGGCGCCCGAGGTCGTCGGCCACCTCGGCGGCCACGTTCGCGACGTTCTGGCCGGGCTCGACGAGCAGCGGGCACACCGACTGGCCCAGCCGCACCGCGGTCGCCTCGTCCACGACGTCGATCCCGGAGTTGCGCAGCGCGGCCAGGAACACGTCCGCGCCGGTGTCGGCCTGTGCGGGCGGGGCCGCGAGCAGGCCGGCCGCGACACCCACCGACGCGACCACCGATGCCAGGTACTTCAGCTTCATACGGTGTCTGTCGTCGCGCCGGGCGCGTCCATTACGCCCACCCGACCGACGTCACTATTGCGCCCTGACATACACGGGACCGCGGGTACCGATTAACCTCGACACGGGTCGAGTGCGACAAGGAGACGATATGCAAGGCTTCGCCGGAAAGGTGGCGGTCGTGACCGGCGCCGGGTCGGGCATCGGTCAGGCGCTGGCGATCGAACTGGGACGCTCCGGCGCCCATGTGGCGATCAGCGACATCGACGCCGAAGGGCTCGCCGTCACCGAGGAGAAGCTCAAGGCCATCGGCGCCAAGGTCAAAGTCGACCGCCTCAACGTCACCGAGCGGGAGGCTTTCGAGGCCTACGCCGACGACGTCGCCAAACACTTCGGCAAGGTCAACCAGATCTACAACAACGCCGGCATCGCCTACGTCGGTGACGTCGAGGTCACCCCGTTCAAGGACATCGAGCGCGTCGTCGACATCGACTTCTGGGGCGTCGTCAACGGCACCAAGGCGTTCCTGCCGCACCTGATCGCCTCCGGCGACGGTCACGTCGTCAACGTGTCCAGCCTGTTCGGCATGTTCTCGGTCCCCGGGCAGGCCGCCTACAACTCGGCGAAGTTCGCGGTCCGCGGCTTCACCGAGTCGCTCTACCAGGAGATGGCGCTCAGCGACCACGCGGTGGCGGTCACCAGCGTGCACCCCGGCGGAATCAAGACCGCGATCATGCGCAACTCGACCGCCGCCGACGGCGTCGACCGCGACAACCTGACCACCTTCTTCGACAAGCGGCTGACGATGACCACGCCGGAGAAGGCCGCCAAGGAGATCCTCAACGCGGTGCGCAAGAAGAAGGCCCGCGTGCTGGTCGGACCCGACGCGAAGCTGCTCGACTTCCTGGTCCGCCTCACCGGGGCGAGGTACCAGACCCTGTTCTCGTCCGCGATCGCGCGGTTCCTGCCCCCGGTGCACTGACGGCGCCCACAGACTCGCCCCCACAGAACAAGGAGTGAACATGGAAGGCTTTGCCGGCAAAGTAGCCGTCGTGACCGGCGCCGGCTCGGGAATCGGCCGGGCACTCGCTCTCGCCCTGGGCCGTTCGGGAGCCGCGGTGGCCATCTCCGATGTGGACACCGAAGGGTTGGCAGAAACCGAGGCTCAGCTCACCGCGATCGGCGCGCAGGTCAAGGCGGACCGGCTCGACGTCACCGAGCGCGCCGCGTTCGAGGCGTACGCCGAGGACGTGGTGAAGCACTTCGGCAAGGTGAACCAGATCTACAACAACGCCGGCATCGCCTACACCGGATCCGTCGAGGTCACTCCCCACAAGGACCTCGAGCGCATCTTCGACGTCGACTACTGGGGAGTGGTCAACGGCACCAAGATCTTCCTGCCCCACCTCATCGCCTCCGGGGACGGCCACGTCGTCAACATCTCCAGCGTCTTCGGGCTGCTGGGCATCCCCGGCCAGGCCTCCTACTGCGCGGCGAAGTTCGCCGTGCGCGGGTTCACCGAGGCGCTTGCCCAGGAGATGACGATGGCCGGCCACCCGGTCAAGGTCACCTGCGTCCATCCCGGTGGCATCAAGACCGCCATCGCGCGCAACATGACCGCCGCCGAAGGACTCGACCCCACCGAACTGGCCCAGGGCTTCGACACCCAACTGGCCAAGACCACACCCGAAGAAGCGGCCCGCGTCATCCTCGACGGGGTCCGTCGCGGCAAGCGGCGGGTGCTGATCGGCAAGGACGCGATCGGCTTCGAAGCCGTCACGCGGATCACCGGATCGGGCATCCAGCGGGTACTGCCCAGGATCCTCGCGCGCGTGCGGAACCGCGTCCCGCTGTGACCGGTTAGCCGCCGACCCCGAGCGGATGCGACTGCAACCACTCGTCGGCCACCAGCCCCGGGTCGGCCCCCTCGCCGACCTGCCGGCGCATGTCGGCCAGTGAGCCGGTGTCGAGGACACCGGCGATCTCGTTGAGCGCCAGCACCTGCGACTCGTTCAGCTCGTTGCGCCGGTAGAGCGGCACGATGTTCTCGGCGCGCACGAACGACCGCTCGTCGGCGAGCACCGCGACGTCCGACGGCACGTCCGGGGACGCCGAGGTCGTCCACGCCGCCCGCACGACATCGGACTCCAGCGCCGCGAACATCGACTCGGTGTCGGGGAACGGTTTCGCCGCCACGGCGCAGCTGCCCACGTGCCGGGGCGGGCGACTGCCCTCGACGGCACCGACACTCACGTCGGCGCAGCGACGGACGAACGCGGCGACGTCCCGCGCGTCCCACCCGTCGGCGGTCCGTTCGGTGACCGCCAGCGCCGGCTTGTCCTCGGCAGAGATCGTGTAATCGCCCGCGGCCAGGCCTTCGGGCAACGCCGCCAACAGTTTCCGGTACACCTGCTCGTCGGCGCGCGCGGCGGCGGTCGGCTCGAAGCGAACCAGCAACCGGCCGGTGAACCCAGGCACCACCGTCGCCTCGCCGGAATCCAACTGCGCCAACGGATCAGCGGCGGTCTGCACGTGCGCGGGATTGCCGTAGTACCGCAGCGCGGCCACGTACAGCGACGCGATCAGCTGCGACTCGGCATCGTCGGTCGCGCCCACCGGGATCGACGCCGGCGGGGACTGCCCGCCGCAACCGGCCAGCACCGCCACCGCCCCGAGCGCGGCGATCCATCGCCGCGCTCGACTCCACACCGTGGTGCGGGTCAGTCGACCGAATCCTCGACCGCTGCGGCGACCGCTGCCGCCACCGCAGGCCCGACGCGCTCATCGAGGGCGCTGGGCACGATGTGATCGACCGCCAGGTCGTCCCCGACGACGGAGAAGATGGCTTCCGCAGCAGCGACTTTCATCTTCTCGGTGATGCGGCGGGCGTGCGCGTCCAGCGCGCCCCGGAACACACCCGGGAAAGCCAGCACGTTGTTGATCTGGTTCGGGAAGTCGCTGCGGCCGGTAGCCACCACCGCGGCATGCCTGCGCGCCGCGTCAGGGTGGATCTCGGGGTCGGGATTCGACAGGGCGAACACGATCCCGTTGGGCGCCATCGTGGCGATGATCTCCTCGGGCACCACCCCCGCCGACAGGCCGAGGAACATGTCCGCGCCGTCGAGCGCCTCGGCGACGCCACCGGTGCGCCCGGCGGGGTTGGTGCGCTCGGCCAGTTCGGCCTTGAACGAGTTCAGGTCGTCACGACCGGTGTGGATGATGCCCTTGGAGTCCAGCACCGTGATGTCGGTGATGCCCTTGGCGAGCAGGATGTTCGTGCAGGCCACGCCCGCGGCGCCGGCACCGGAGACGACCACCCGCAGCCCGGTCATGTCGCGGTCGAGCACCTTGCACGCACCCATCAGCGCCGCCAGCACGACGATCGCCGTGCCGTGCTGGTCGTCGTGCATGACCGGGCAGTCCAGCGCCTCGATGACACGGCGCTCGATCTCGAAACACCGCGGCGCGGAGATGTCCTCGAGGTTGACCGCACCGAACGTCGGCCGCAACCGGATCAGCGTCTCCACGATCTCGTCGGGATCCTTGGTGTCGAGCACGATCGGGATGGAGTCCAGCCCGGCGAACGCCTTGAACAGCGCGCTCTTGCCCTCCATCACGGGCAGCGAGGCCGACGGGCCGATGTCACCGAGACCGAGAACGGCGCTGCCGTCGCTGACCACGGCGACCAGCCGGTGCGCCCAGGTGTACTTCGCCGCGAGCGTGCGGTCGGTCGCGATCGCCCGGCTGACCTGCGCCACACCGGGGGTGTAGGCGATCGACAGGGCCCGCTGGGTGTCCAGCGGCGCAGCCAACTCAACCGAGAGCTTTCCGCCCTCATGGAAGTCGAAGATCTCGCTGTCCTCTACGACGACCTGCGGGGTACGCGTCGCCGACGAGGGCTCGGGCATGGACACAGCCGCTTTCTCCACCACGGGCGTCAGGGTAGCCCACCGGGAAACCTCACTTCGTCGGGTTCCCCGGCAGTGAGCGCTGTCGGTGACCTGCGGCGCGTAGCATCCCTACCTGTCCAGGGCGAGAGGAAGAGCTGATGGCGTCGTTCCGCACGCGATCACGCGGTCGCCCCCTCCCCGACGTCCCGGTCACCGACGCGATGGTCGACTGCGGCGTCTACCGCGGCGGCCAGCGCCTGCCCGGCGACCACACCCCCGCCGACGCGCTGGCCAAGGTCCACGAGATCGAGGCCGGCGGCGACGAGGCCTTTGTGTGGATCGGGCTGCACGAGCCCGACGACAACCAGATGCAGGCCATCGGCGAGGTGTTCTCCCTGCACCGGCTGGCCGTCGAGGACGCGGTGCACGCCCACCAGCGGCCGAAGCTCGAACGCTACGACGACACCCTGTTCCTGGTGCTCAAGACCGTCAGCTACGTCGAGCACGAATCCATGGCCAAGGCGCGCGAGATCGTGGAGACCGGCGAGATCATGATCTTCGTCGGTCCCGACTTCGTCGTCACCGTGCGGCACGGCGAACACAGCGGACTGGCGGGGGTGCGCAAACGGCTCGAGGCGAACCCGGCGGCGCTGGAGCTGGGCCCCTTCTCGGTCATGCACGCCATCGCCGACAGCGTCGTCGACAGCTACCTCGACGTCACCGCGCTCATCGAAGGCGACATCGACGACATGGAGGAGGACATCTTCTCCCCGCGCTCCAAGACCGGCATCGAGACCATCTACCTGCTCAAGCGCGAAGTCGTCGAGCTGCGCCGCGCGGTAGGGCCGCTCGCGACCGACCTGCAGAGCATCAACACCGAGCACGCCGACCTGATCAACGTCGAGGTCCGCCGCTCCATGCGCGACGTGCTCGACCACACCATCAAGGCCGCCGACCGCATCGCCAGCTTCGACGACCTGCTCAGCTCGCTGGTGCAGGCCGCGCTCGGCAAGGTGGCGATGCAACAGAACCAGGACATGCGCAAGATCTCGGCCTGGGTCGCGATCGCCGCCGTCCCGACCGCCCTCGCCGCGATCTACGGCATGAACTTCGACCACATGCCCGAACTGGAGTGGTCATTCGGCTACCCGGCGGTGCTCGGGTTGATGGCGGTGGTGTGCGTGCTGCTGTACCGCACGTTCCGCCGCAACGACTGGCTCTGACCGCTGAACCCATGGAAAGTGCACCCGCGGTAGTCGGGAGTCGGCTACCGCGACGCTGCGTGCACTCTCGCCGCTCAAGCCGGATTAGCGGCTCGCCGCTCAAGCCGGATTAGCGGCTCGCCGCTCAAGCCGGATTAACAGCCCTACGGTGTGGATCCCTCACGTCGACCCCGTCCTGCGCCCACGCCTCCCGCATCGCGTCGGCCCCCTTCAGCCGGACCCACGCGGCCTCCGTCGGCGTGATCGGCACCGCGCTGCGCACCGCCACCGGCTGAGCCGGGTCCGGCAGAACGATGTCCTCGATGTCGCTGGGCCCCAACAGGAATGCGGTGAACGGCGCCCCCTGCCACAGCGGGGTCTCCAGGTCGATCAGCGCGTCGGGTTCGAGCACCAATCCCTCCACCGCGGGCGCGGAGGCCAGAATCGCGATCGATCGCGCCAGGCCCGCCGGTGACGGTCCGCGCAACGTCACCACCACCTCGGCACGCGGTCCGGCGACCGGGTCGGTGACGAACTCCGCCGCGTCGATCATCGGGTGACGGCTGCAGCCGAGCGAAACGTAGTGCGCGAGAGAGTTGTCGGGATCGGCGAAACGCAGGATCCCCATGCGTTCGGTGCCCAGGAAGGTGACGCTGGCTTCGTCGGGGTCCGCGCAGCCCTGACGCGCGAAATGCGCGATCAGGTGGTCCCGGACCGTCGTGAGGGTGTCTGCCACGTCGTCAGATGTGCAGCCGCGCGAGCAGATCGCGGCCGCGCTCGGCGGTCTGCGGATCGCACAGCACGTCGTAGCGGCCGGCCACCAGCTGCAGTGTCGAACTGAAATCCCTTGTCCCGCGGGCCATTGCGTAGGGAATCGCCGAGGTGATCAAGCCGAAGAACACACCCGCGACCAGACCCGTGGCCAGCGCGCCCCACGGGCTGGGGCTGAAGAACCCGAGGATCAGGCCGATGAACAGACCGAGCCAGGCGCCGGTCAGCACACCGCCGCCGAGCACCTTGGGCCACGTCAACCGGCCGGTCACCCGCTCCACCTGCATCAGGTCGACGCCGACGATGGTGACCTGCTGCACCGGGAACTGCTGATCGGACAGGTAGTCCACGGCGCGCTGCGCCTCGGCGTAGGTGGGATACGAGCCGATGGGCCACCCCTTCGGCGGCGTGGGCAGACGCGGCTGGCGACCCTGCCCCGAACCGGGGACACCTGGTGCTGCGCCGGGACTCTGTCCCGGCTGGAACGGGCTGGTCATCGCGTCACTCCTTCACCTGCACGTCTTAGTCGACTGCGCTGTCGGTCAACGACCCGGACGCCCCTATCGTGCCCGGTGTCGCGCTCACCTCGTACTGACTTCAGGTCACGCTTCCTACGATAGGTTGAGCAGCATGACAAGTTCGGACGACGACGCACGCCGAAACGACTCAGGCGCTTCGGCCGGCGGGTCCGAACCACGGCCCGAAGGCTACGAGGCGCCACCGCTCGAACAGTCCGGGACCTATCCGCCCCCGCCATCGGCCTACCCGCCGCCTCCGCCGGCCTACGGTGCACCGCCGCCGGCCTACGGCGCGCCGTCCGATGGCGGCTTCGGGGCCGGCTACCCGCCGCCGCCCGGATACGGCCCCGCCGGTGACTACCCGCCTCCGGCCTATCCGCCGCCCCCGGGCTATCCGTCGCCGTATCCCGATTCCGGGTCCTACCCGCCACCGCCGCCCTACGGCGGCTACCCAACCGGGGGCGGCGGCTACCCCGGCACCGAGTGGGGCTATCCCCCGTCCGCACCCACCGGCACCAACTCGATGGCGATCGCGTCGCTGGTCGCCTCCATCGTCGGCATCTGCTGCGGCATCGGGTCGATCATCGGCATCGTGCTGGGCATCGTCGCGCTCAACCAGGTCAAGCAGACCGGCCAGTCCGGCCACGGGCTCGCGGTCGCCGGCATCGCCGTCGGCGCGGTCACCCTGGTGCTGTCGGTGGCCTGGACGCTGATGGTGATGGCCTCCGGGGGCAACTGACCCCCGCCACCCTCAGGAGGGCGGCACGAACCGTTCGCCGGTGCGTTCCATCCCGGCGGCGCGGCCTTTGCCCGCGATCACCAGAGCCATCTTGCGGCTGGCCTCGTCGATCATCTCGTCGCCGAGCATCGCCGCGCCGCGCGCCCCGCCGGCCTGGGAGGTGTGCCATTCGTAGGCCTCCAGGATCAGTTCCGCACGGTCGTAGGCGTCCTGCCGCGGGCTGAAGATCTCGTTGCCCGCGTCGATCTGGTCCGGATGCAGCACCCACTTGCCGTCGTAGCCGAGCGCTGCCGAGCGCCCCGCCACCCGGCGGAACCCCTCGACGTCGCGGACCTTCACGTAGGGGCCGTCGATCGCGGCGATCCCGTTGGCGCGGGCCGCGATCAGGATCCGCATCAGCACGTGGTGGTAGGCGTCGCCGAGGTCGTATCCCTCGGGCTGCTCCCCGACTTCCAGGGTGCGCATGTTCAGACTGGCCGCCAGGTCGCCGGGCCCGAGCACCAGCGCCTGCACCCGCGGGGCCGCGGCGATCGCGTCGATGTGGGTCAGCCCCTTCGCGTCCTCGATCTGGGCTTCGATGCCGATCCGGCCGACCGGCAGACCGTGCGCGGCCTCCAACTGACCCAACAACAGATCCAGGGCGTGCACATGTGCGGCGTCGGTCACCTTCGGCAGCAGCACCACGTCGAGGTGCGCACCGGCGCGGGAGACCACCTCGATAACGTCGGTGTACGTCCACGGCGTCGTCCAGTCGTTGACCCGCACCCCGCGCAGCTGGCCGGCCCACCCGGATTCGGCCAGAGCGGCCGCAACCTGAACGCGCGCTTGGCCTTTCGCGTCCGCGGCGACGGCGTCCTCGAGGTCGAGGAACACCTCGTCAGCGGCCAGCGTCTTGGCCTTCTGGATCATCTTCACGCTGCTCCCCGGAACGGACAGACAAGTCCGGCGGGGTCGATACCGGTTATCCACGACATCACTCTCTACCCTTGACAACCATGGCGTCGGTCAACAGGGTCTATGCAGCCCGCCTCGCGGGCATGGTGGTGCTGGGGCCCGACGGGGAGTCGATCGGCCGCGTGCGCGACGTCGTCATCGGCCTCAGCGTCGTCCGCCAACAGCCGCGAGTGCTCGGTCTGGTGATCGAATTGCTCAACCGCAGAAGGATTTTCGTACCGATCCTGCGGGTCACCGCGATCGAACCGGGGGCGGTGACGCTGTCCACGGGGAACGTGTCGTTGCGCCGGTTCTCCCAGCGGCCCGGTGAGGTGCTGGTGCTCGGCCAGGTCCTGGAGACCCGGGTCCGGGTGGACGACCCCGACCTGGAGCAGCTGGCCGGTTTCGACCTCGTCGTCGTCGACCTGGCGATCGAGCCGACCCGCACCCGGGACTGGGTGGTGACCAAGGTCGCCGTCCGGCAGCAGCGTCGGCTCGGCCGCCGCAGCAACGTCTACACGGTCGACTGGCACCACGTGCAGGGCCTGACCCCGTCGGGTCTGGCGATGCCCGACCAGGGCGTGGCCCAGCTGCTGGAGCAGTTCGAGGGGCAGCGGCCGATCGAGGTGGCCGACGCGATCCGCGAGTTGCCCGCCAAACGCCGCTACGAGGTGGTCAACGCCCTCGACGACGAACGGCTGGCCGACGTCCTGCAGGAGTTGCCCGACGACGACGGCATCGCGGTGCTGCGCCAGCTGTCGACGCAGCGCGCCGCCGAGGTGCTCGAGGCGATGGACCCCGACGACGCGGCCGACCTGCTGGGCACGCTGACACCGGCCGACGCCGAACAGTGGCTGCGCCGGATGGACCCCGAGGACTCCGAGGACGTCCGCCGCCTGCTCAGCCACTCCCCCAACACCGCCGGCGGTCTGATGACCTCCGAGCCCGTCGTCCTGGCGCCCGACACCACGGTCGCCGAGGCGCTGGCCCGGGTGCGCGACCCCGATCTCAGCCCTGCGCTGGCGTCGCTGGTGTTCGTGGCCCGGCCCCCGACGGCCACCCCGACCGGCCGCTACCTGGGCTGCGTGCACCTGCAGCGCCTGCTGCGCGAACCGCCTGCCGAACTGGTCAGCGGCATCCTCGACACCGACCTGCCCAACCTGCGCCCCGAGGACTCGCTCGGCGCGCTGACCCGCTACTTCGCCGCCTACAACCTCGTATGCGGTCCGGTCGTGGACGAGGAGAACCACCTGCTGGGCGCCGTCTCGGTGGACGACGTGCTCGACCACCTGCTGCCCGACGACTGGCGCGAGCGCGAAGCCGAGCCGGTCATCATCACGCGCTCGCGCCAGTCGTCGGGCAACAAATGAGCGAGACCTCGGCCCGCCAGCGCCTCGACACCCCGCGGACCTCGCGATCACTGGCGCCCCGCCTCGACGTCGAGGCAGTCGGCCGCTTCAGCGAGAACATCGCCCGGTTCCTGGGCACCGGCCGGTATCTGGCCATCCAGACCATCGTCGTGATCGTGTGGATCCTGCTGAACCTCGGCGCCTTCGCCTGGCAGTGGGACCCGTACCCGTTCATCCTCCTCAACCTCGCCTTCTCCACCCAGGCCGCCTACGCGGCGCCGCTGATCCTGCTGGCCCAGAACCGGCAGGAGAACCGTGACCGCGTCTCGCTCGAAGAGGACCGGCGACGCGCCCAGCAAACGAAAGCCGACACCGAGTACCTGGCGCGCGAATTGGCCGCGCTTCGGCTGGCGGTCGGCGAGGTGGCGACCCGCGACTACCTGCGCCGCGAACTCGACGAGATCCGCGAGATGATCGCTGACCTGCGAGATGTCGACGAGTCCCGGGAGCCTGACAAACCCAGACCGGACCGTCCGCGAAAACACGGCTGAGACACCTGCGGCGATTGTTGTTACGCGGCTGTAGCCGAATAGGTATGGTGACTTGGTTCACAGGCGACGACGCTAGGACGGTTGAGTGCGCATAAGGGCAGGATCGGCCCTCGGATCAGCGAGGAGTCGAGCTGGACGAGTAGTGCGGAAACCTGCCGTCGGTGTCGCCGCGGTTCTGACTCCGCTGGTCCTGGCCGGCGCCGTGGGCGCGTCCGCGCCGACCACGCTGGCCTCCCGGGACGCGGCGGTGCTGCCGCTGGCCGCGGTGGTCCCGCCCGCCCAGGACCCGTCGGGACCGGCCGTCGTCGCGGTCGCCCGGCCACCCGCCCACGTCCGCGTCGCCGCATCCAGCGCGACGGCCCCGCCGCCCGCGGCGGTGGTGAACGCACCCGGCACCCTGCGCATCCCCTCGATGGCCCTCGCCGCCTACCGCAACGCGGAAGCGATGATGGCCTCGGCGGCCCCGAACTGCGGGGTGAGCTGGAACCTGCTGGCCGGTATCGGCCGCGTCGAGTCGATGCACGCCTACGGCGGCGCCACCGACGCGCGCGGCACCGCCGTGCGCCCCATCTACGGCCCGGCGCTCGACGGCACGCTGCCCGGCAACGAGGTCATCGTGCAGAGCCGCACCGCCGACCGGGTGACCTACGCCCGGGCGATGGGTCCCATGCAGTTCCTGCCGGGCACCTGGTCGCGCTACGCCTCCGACGGTGACGGCGACGGCAAGGCCGACGTGCAGAACGTGTTCGACGCGTCGCTGGCGGCCGCCCGCTACCTGTGCAGCGGCGGGGTGAACCTGCGCGACCAGTCCGACGTCGTCGCGGCGATCCTGCGCTACAACAACTCGATGGCCTACACCCGCAACGTGCTGGCGTGGGCCGCGTCGTACGCCACCGGTGTGGTGCCGGTCGACCTGCCGCCGATCACCGGCAGCGTGCCCGAGCTGGAGACCGCGGCCATGGTGGCCAGCCACCTGGACCGCCAGGAGGGCCTGGGACCCGGGCTGCCGCGCAACGCCACCGGCCTGCCCGCCGACGATCCGCTGTCCCTGATCCCGCTGATGACGCGCACCGACGCGGCCAGCCAGATCAACACCAACGTGCCGGGCTTCGTGCCGGGCCAGTCGCTGGGCCCGCTGCCCGGCCCGGCGTCCGAGCTGACCGCCGAACTCCCGGCCGCCACACCGCCCCCGCCGCCCACGTGGGTGCCGCCGTGGATGCAGCCGCCGCAGCAGGAACCCGAGTGCGCGGTGTTCTGTATCAAGGACATGCCGGCACCGGCCGCCGGTCCGGCACCGGCTCTCGGCCCGGTCCCGGCCATCGCGCCCGTCCCCGGCCTGCCGGCGGGGCCGCCGGCACCGGGATCCGCGCTCGGTCCCGCGCCGGGCCCGGCTCTCGCCGCGGCCGGTCCCGCCGAGGCCGGTCCCGCCGCGCCGGCGGCACCGCCCGCGCTCGGACCCGCCCCCGGCCCGGTGAGCTGACGCCCGCATTCAGGCCGCAACGCTGGTGAGGCCTAGACTCGCCGGTGATGTCTGCTTCCGCGAACGACCTGGAATCGGCGGTCCGCGCCGCGCTGTCGAAGGTGATCGACCCCGAACTGCGCCGTCCGATCACCGAGATCGGCATGGTCAAGAACGTCACCGCCGGCGCCGACGGGTCCGTGCACGTCGAGATCTACCTGACGACCTCCGCGTGCCCGAAGAAGACCGAGATCACCGAGCAGGTCAGCCGCGCCGTCAGCGACGTGCCCGGCACCGGCTCGGTGAAGGTCTCCCTGGACGTGATGAACGACGAGCAGCGCGCCGAGCTGCGCCGACAGCTGCGCGGCGACTCCCGCGAACCCGTCATCCCGTTCGCCCAGCCGGGGTCGCTGACCCGGGTGTACGCGGTCGCCAGCGGTAAAGGCGGTGTCGGCAAGTCCAGCGTCACGGTCAACCTCGCGGCCGCGATGGCCGCGCGTGGCCTGTCGGTCGGCGTCGTCGACGCCGACATCTACGGCCACTCCGTGCCCCGCATGATGGGCACCACCGACCGCCCCGTCCAGGTCGACTCGATGATCGTGCCGCCGGTCGCCCACGACGTGCGGGTCATTTCGATCGCGATGTTCACCCAGGGCAACACCCCGGTGGTGTGGCGCGGACCCATGCTGCACCGCGCGCTGCAGCAGTTCCTCGCCGACGTGTACTGGGGCGACCTCGACGTGCTGCTGCTGGACCTGCCGCCCGGCACCGGCGACATCGCGATCTCGGTGGCGCAACTGATCCCGGGCGCGGAGATCCTGGTCGTGACGACGCCCCAGATGGCCGCCGCCGAGGTCGCCGAACGGGCCGGGGCCATCGCGCTGCAGACCCGCCAGCGCATCGCCGGCGTGGTCGAGAACATGGTCGACGGCCCGGTGCTGAAGATGTTCGGCGAGGGTGGCGGCCGCAAGGTCTCGGAGAACCTGTCCCGCGCGGTCGGCGCCGATGTGCCGTTGCTCGGTCAGGTCCCGCTGGACCCCGACCTGGTCTCCGCCGGCGACACCGGCATCCCGGTGGTGCTCAGTGCGCCGGACTCCCCCGCCGGCGCCGAATTGCGCAAGATCGCCGACGCGCTGGCCGGCCGCAAACGCGGACTGGCCGGCATGTCACTGGGTCTCGATCCCGCGGGTCGCTGACCCGGCACCACCGCGTCGACCGCTTCCGGTCACGCTGATTCAAAGGGTCGAAGCCTGACCCTCCGCTGCGTCTAATGAGCAGGTCCCACGCCGTCGGGCCCGGGACCTGTCTGCTGTCGCAATCCGGAGGTGCACCCCGATGCCCAAGTTTCTGCTGCGCGCACTCGTCGCGTCTGCTGTCGTCGCGTCCGGTGTGGCCTGTTCCTCCGGCGACTCCGAAGACGGTCTGACGCTGCGCATCGGCGCCACCTCGGTCACCGGGACGCCGGCCGGTTCGCTGGGCTGGGGCGACCGCGAGGGCATCCTCGCCGAGAAGCTCAAGGCCGCCGGTGTGGAGAAGATCGAGTACTCGTTCTTCCAGTCCGGCAGCGACGCCGTCTCGGCGCTGATCGCCGGGGCCGTCGACGTGGCCGCGGTGGGCGACAACCCGGCGCTGACCGCGCGCGGCCGCGACGCGAACGTCGAACTGCTGGCCTTCGACCAGGTCAACCAGGACATCCAGATCGTCGGCGCCAAAGGCGGTCCCACCGATCTGCAGGGCCTGGTCGGCAAGAGCATCACCGCGCCACAGGGCACGATCCGCGACCGCACCGCCCGGCAGTTGATCGAAGCCGCCGGCCTCACCGGCAAGATCGAGGTGCGCAATGTGCCGACCCCCGAGTCGATTGCCGGCCTGAACTCCGGCAGCATCGACGCCACCGTGGTCAGCGGTTCCAGCGCCGCGGAACTCGCCGAGCGCGGCTTCCCGATCCTGGACAGCCTGTCGCGCCACGGATTCGGCGCCACCGGCCTGAACATCTCGCTGAAGTCGTTCACCGAGAAGCACCCCGAGTTCCGTGCGGCGTGGCAAGACGCGGTCACCTCGGTCAACCGCGACATCGCCGACAACTTCCCCGAGTTCCTGCAGTGGGTCGCCGAAACCGACGACACCAAGCTCCCACACGTCGAGAAGAGCTACAGCGTCAAGGAATTCAACACCGAGGCCATTCCCGCCGTCGGCGTGGAGCAGCTGAACGCCGCCTACGAGTTCCTGCTCGACGACGGTCGCATCGACACGCCGTTCTCGGTCACCGAGTGGGCTCAGGAGAAGTCATGACCGCCGTTCTCGCCGCACCGTCGGCACCTGCCGCCACGCCCGCGCTGGTGGACCTGACGTCCACCCGCCGGTCCCGGAACGGACTGTGGGCCAAGATGCCCCGGCCGGTCCGCCGGCTCACCGCACCCCTGCTGATCCTGGCCACCTGGTGGATCGGCTCGGCCACCGCGCTGCTCGATCCAGCCCTGTTCCCGCCGCCGACGCAGGTCGCCTCGACCGCGTGGCGGCTGCTGTCCGACGGGCAATTGGTCACCCATGTCGGCGCTTCGGCCGGACGGGTGCTCACCGGCACCGTGCTGGGCATCTTGATCGGCGTGGTGCTGGCGGTGCTCGCCGGGCTCACCCGCACCGGGGAGGACCTGCTGGACTGGACCATGCAGATCCTCAAGGCGGTGCCGAACTTCGCGCTCACCCCGCTGCTGATCATCTGGATGGGCATCGGCGAGGGGCCGAAGATCGTGCTGATCACCACCGGGGTGGCGATCGCCATCTACATCAACACCTACTCGGGGATCCGTGGCGTGGACCGTCAACTGGTCGAGATGGCGCAGACCCTCGAAGCCCGCCGGTCGACGCTGATCACGCAGGTGATCCTGCCCGGCGCCATGCCGAACTTCCTGGTCGGTCTGCGGCTGGGCCTGTCCAGCGCGTGGCTGAGTCTGATCTTCGCCGAGATGATCAACACCACCGAGGGCATCGGCTACCTGATGTCGCGCGCACAGACCAACCTCCAGTTCGACGTGTCGCTGCTGGTGATCGTCATTTACGCGGTGGCCGGATTGCTGTCCTACGCCGGGGTTCGGCTGCTGGAACGGCTGCTGCTGTCGTGGCGCAACGGCTTCGAGGGCGTGGCATGACCTCGACCGTCAACGTCGTCCGGGTCCGCGGCCTGAACCGCTCGTTCGGTGATCAGCATGTGCTGCGCGACCTGGACTTCGAGATCGCCGACGGTGAGTTCGTCGCCATGCTGGGCCGTTCCGGGTCGGGCAAGAGCACGCTGCTGCGGGTGCTGGCCGGTCTCGACGAGCAGGTGCAGGGGTCGGTGGTGGTGCCGCGCTCCCGCGCGGTGGTGTTCCAGAGTCCCCGGCTGCTGCCGTGGCGCCGGGCGCTGGCCAACGTGATCTTCGCGCTGGCCGGGGAGCACCTCGACCGGGCGGGCCGCGTTGCCCGCGGACGCGCGGCCCTGGCGGAGGTCGGGCTGGAGGACAAGGCCGGCGCCTGGCCACTGTCGCTGTCCGGCGGTGAGGCGCAACGTGTTTCACTGGCACGCGCCCTGGTTCGCGAGCCGGACCTGATGCTGCTCGACGAGCCCTTCGGGGCGCTGGACGCATTGACCCGGCTGAAGATGTACGGGCTGCTGCACGAGTTGTGGGCGCGCCGGCGCATGGCGGTGCTGCATGTCACCCATGACGTCGACGAGGCCATCCTGCTCGCCGACCGGGTCGTCGTGTTGTCGGAGGGCCGGATCTCCCTGGAGCGCACCGTCGATCTGCCCTTCCCGCGCTCGCGCTCCGATCACGGCTTCGCCGAACTGCGCCGCACGCTGCTCGCCGAACTCGGCGTCCGAGAGGAGGTGGGTCGTGACCAGACCGAATCCCCTGCGCCTTGACACCGATGTGCTGGTTCTCGGGGGTGGGCCGGCGGCGACCTGGGCGGCGATCTCGGCCGCCGAGAGCGGCAGCCGGGTGGTGCTGGCAGACAAGGGTTTCTGCGGGACCAGCGGGGCCACCGCGGCCGGCGGCACCAACCTGTGGTCCATCCCGCCACACGGCTCGGCGCGGGAACGTGCCGTGCGGGACGGGGAGATCGCGGGTGGGCGGCTGACCGACCACGAGTGGATGTTCCGCGTCCTGGAGCTGTCCTGGGACCGGGTCGAGCAGCTGGCCCGCTGGGGCTACCCGTTTCCGGCCGGCCCCGACGGCCGGCCGATCCGCTCCAGCCTGCAGGGTCCCGAGTACATGCGCCGGATGCGACGCAAGGCCCACCGCAGCGGCGTCGTGATCCTCGACCACCATCCCGCGCTGGAACTGCTCACCGACACCGACGGCGCCGTCACCGGAGCCGCGGGCATCGCCCGCCAGGACGGTGGGCGGCCGTGGCGGGTCACCGCCGGGGCGGTCGTGCTCGCCACCGGCGGCACCGCGTTCCTGTCCGGCTCGTTCGGCACCAATGTCAACACCGGCGACGGACTGCTGTTCGGGGCCGAGGTGGGCGCGGACCTGACCGGCATGGAGTTCGCCACCGCCTACGCCCTGGCCCCCGAATGGGGCCTGCACACCAAAGGCCGGATGCTGCAGTGGGGCAGCTTCTACGACGAGCGCGGCGAGCCGATCACCGCGCCCGGCGGCCGGACCGGACGGCAGGCCGCCCAATGGGCGCTGGCCCACGGCATCCGGGTGTTCACCCGGCTGGACCGCGTGCCCGTCGAGGCGCGCACCCTGATGCGCCAGGCACAGCCGAACTACTTCCTGCCGCTGGACAAGGCCGGGATCGACCCGTTCACCACCGCCTACCCGATCCGCATGGTCTACGAGGGCACCGTGCGCGGCACCGGTGGCCTGCGGATCGTCGACTCCCGCTGCGCGACCACGGTGCCCGGGCTGTTCGCGGCCGGCGACGTCGCGACCCGGGAGCTGATCACCGGCTCCGTCAGCGGCGGCGGCAGCCGCAACGCGTCCTGGGCCATCGCGTCGGGCACGCTGGCCGGACGCGGCGCCGCCGAGTTCGCCCGCAGCCTCGGCGGGCGCGCACACCGGCGCGGCACCGCCGACCACGACCGCCTGGGTCTGCGCGACGCGGGCACCGCCGACGCGCCGCGGGTCGAGGACGTCGTCCGCCTCACCCAGTCGCACATCCTGCCTGCGCAGCGCAGCTATCTGAAGTCCGCGGCGCGGCTGACCGAGTCGGCGTCGGCCCTGGAGACCCTGTGGCATGACCTGGCCGATGGCCTGGCCCCGGTCGCTCCCCGGGAGCGGTACAAGACCCGGCAGGCGGTGGCGCTGGCCGCCGCGGCCCGGTGGATCACCGCGGCGTCGCTGGCCCGTACCGAGACGCGGGGTCTGCACCGCCGCGAGGATCAGCCCGACGTCGACGAAAGCTTCACCCACCGGCTGCTCGTCGGCGGGCTGGACACCGTGTGGACGGCGCCCGATCCTGTCGCGCCGCGGCTGCTGCGCGACGAGATCGCCGAGGTCAGCGCATGATCGAGATCGTCAGCGCGCAGGCCTGCATCGCCTGTGACCTGTGCATCAAGGTCTGCCCGACCGACGTCTTCGAACGCGGCCCCGACGGGGTACCGGTGATCGCCCGGCAGACCGACTGCCAGAGCTGCTTCATGTGCGAGGCGTACTGCCCCGTCGACGCGCTGTACGTCGCGCCGCTGGCGGCGCCGGCCGGGGCGGACAGCCCGCACACCGACGAGGCCGCCGTCGCCCGCGCCGGGCTGCTCGGCGGATACCGCGAGATGGTGGGCTGGGGACGTGGCCGGGTGCCCGGTTCACGGCGCGACGCCAACGCGGCGCTGCCCGCGTTCCCGCCGCTGCCCGAACCGGACCTGCCGGTGCCGGTCGAGGTCGACGACGACACCTGGCACCACCCGCGGGCGTCCTGAACTCAGGTGGCGTCGGTGTCGAACGGCGCCGGCGCCCCGGGGCCGGCCGGTGGCGCGGTGGGTGTCGCCGGTGCGGCCGGGGTGGGTCCCGGACCGGACTGCGGTTTGGTCGGGTTGTCGAACCGGCCCGTCAGGAACGAGTCGTCCCCGTCGAGAAGGTGCTTGGTCAGCGCCGCGCGCGGCGTCATACCGCGCAGCTTCTGCAGTTCCGACAGCGGTTCGCGCAGGTCCTCGAATTCTGGTCCGAGGTCTTGGCGCAACTGGTTGGTCGCGCCCGTGACATAGTCGCGCGCCTGGCGCAGCGCGTTCGACGTCCAGCGGATGGCGCCGGGCAACCGCTCCGGCCCGAGGATCACCAGACCGGCGATCACCAGGAGCAGCATCTCGCCCCAGCCGACATTGGCGAACATGATCAGGTACTGGCGTCCGGGTTGGGCGTCACCATGAGCGTGACCCGACGACCGTCGCGGACCACCTCGATGGGAGCCGGCTCACCGATCTTGAGTTGACGCACGGCGACGACGAATTCGTCGGCGTCGGCGACGTTGCGGTCCCCCACCTTGACGACGACGTCGTTCTCCAGGATTCCGGCTTGCTCGGCCGGTCCGCCCGCGGTGACGTTGGCGATCTGCGCGCCGTTGGCCACGTCGTTGCTGACCGACCGCGCGGTCAGGCCCAGCGTGGGATGGGCGATCTTGCCGTTCTGGATCAGGGTCTCGACGACCTGTTTGACCTCGTTGACCGGGATCGCGAAGCCCAGGCCGCTCGCGCTGTCGGACAGTGACTTGCCCGCGGTGTTGATGCCGATCACCTCGGCGTTCATGTTGATCAACGGACCACCGGAGTTGCCGTGGTTGATCGACGCGTCGGTCTGCACGCCGTCGATGACGGTGTCGGTGTCGGTGCCGTCACCGGACAGGGGGATCGGGCGGTGCAGGGCGCTGATGATGCCGTGGGTGACGGTGCTGCGCAGGCCCAGCGGGGCACCGGCGGCGATCACTTCCTCACCGACCCGCAGCTTCTCCGAGTCACCCATCCGCGCGACGGTCAGGTTGTCGACGTTGTCGACCTTGAGCACCGCGAGGTCGGTCTTGGGGTCGCGTCCGACCAGGTTGGCCGGCACCTCTTTGCCGTCGTTGAACACCACCGCCATCTTGAACTTGCTCGGGTTGGTGGCCGCCTCGGAGATGACGTGGTTGTTGGTGACGATGTAGCCGCGGCCGTCGATGACCACGCCGGAGCCCTGGGCGCCCTCGGAGTCGCTCTTGGCCTCGATGGTGACCACCGAGTCGGCGACGGCGGCGGCGACTCGGGCGAACTGCCCTTCGGGACGCTCCCCGCTGTCGTTGGTCTCGAGCGTCACCTTGGACGTGGTGAACGCCTCGGTCACCTCGGCAGTCTTGCGGCCGACCCAACCACCGGCGAGTCCGAGGACCAGCGCGACGATGCCGAGGACGGCCAGCGCCACGTAGGACACCCGGCCGCCGAACAGCACCTCCCGCACGCCGAGCTTTCCGACCGGCGCGGCCACGGTGGTGGGCGCGGACGGCGTCACCGCGGGCGAGCCCAGCCCGACCGGCGCCCCCGGATTGCGCCACGGGTCGTCGATGTCGTCGGCGCCGGAGTTCTTCTCGGCTTCGAGCGCGCCGGCGTCGGTGGGGTGCCGCTGCAGCGACTCGACTCCCTGGTGGGGCCGGCCGAAGGCCTCGGCCAGCACCGGGTCCGGAGGCTGATCCTTGGGGGTGTATTCGCCCTGGTCACGATGCTTGTCGGCACCGAGGAACGAGCCGCGCACACCGGACGGCCGGCCGAATGCGCGCTGGGCTGCGGGATCCACCGGTGGACGGGACACCGGGCGCGGTTCGAGACGGTCCCGACCGGTCTGGTCCAGATTGGTCACCCGTTAATCACCCCACTGTTCAGGGCGTCAGCAAGCGCAGACGCACGTCGATGGTCGACCGCCCCTACCCTACCGAGGCTTGCGGCGGTGGCGCGCGGCGTCGTCACCGAGCTGTGACCGGTCGACGGGCTCCGGCGGGAGGTGGTGCGGAATCTCGGACAACAGACCCAACAACGAGCTCGGCATCGCGATCGGCCGCGAGTCCCGGAGCGCCTCACGGGCCTGACGCTGGGCGTCGACCTCCAGCGCGCACTCGGGGCACATCGACAGGTGCTGCGCAGCGCGCAGGTGCGCGGTCATCCGCAGCTCTCCGTCGACGTAGGCGGCGATGGCCTCTACCGACAGGTGCTCGGTGGAGCCGAACTGGCGCGGACCGACCGGCCCGTCGTGGTGCGACGCGAACGGGGACGGCAATCGGAGGAAGGCGCGCCGGAACGCGTGCGCACGCTCGAACACCACCTGACTCCTTTCCGCTCGGCCCATATCGGCGGAGGTACTTCCGAATGTAGCGCGAGACCCCCGTGCCGGCGATGAAATGTCAGGCCGACCTGGCGGTATCGATCTCGGGGTGGCGGGCCAGGTAGTCGCGTAGCGCCTGGCGGCCCCGGTGGATGCGGCTGCGGACGGTGCCCAGCTTCACACCCAGCGTGGCGCCGATCTCCTCGTACGACAGACCCTCGATGTCACACAGCACCACCGCGGCGCGGAACTCCGGCGGCAGCGAGTCCAGCGCGGCCTGCAGGTCCGGCGCCAGTCGCGAATCGTGGTAGATCTGCTCGGGGTTGGGCTCGTCGGCGGGCACCCGTTCGTAGTCCTCGGGCAGCGCCTCCATGCGGATGCGGCCGCGCCGGCGCACCATGTCCAGGAACAGGTTGGTGGTGATGCGGTGCAGCCAGCCTTCGAAGGTGCCGGGCTGGTAGTTCTGCACGGACCGGAACACCCGGATGAAGGTCTCCTGGGTGAGGTCCTCTGCGTCGTGCTGGTTGCCGGAGAGGCGGTAGGCCAGCCGGTACACGCGGTCGGCGTGCTGGCGCACGAGCTCGTCCCAGCTCGGCATCGCCGCCATGTCGCCGGTGGCGTCGAACACGGCCGTGCCGGTGAGCTCGTCGCTCGGCTCGACCCACTGGTTGTCGGTGAACTGTTCGAGGTGCGCCATGGTCACAGGCGCGGCGATGGGACTGGGCTGAGCGGGTTGTGCGGTGATCGCTTCCTCCACGTCGGATCGGGCTCGGGACGGCCCCGCCGGACAGCGTTCGTCCTTCTGGTCGGGCCGTATGCCATCGACAACACGACCCTGCGCCTCGTTGTTCCCGATGTCCGGGGACCTGCGCGCCGCGCCGTCTGTCATGCGAACACCATTTCCTGTCGTGGTGTGTCAGGCATATGAGCTAACTGAACTTTTCCTGAGAACCCCACCTACCCCGTATTCGACCAGCGGAAACGGCCCAAACTATGACGGCCCGGCGCGGGCGTGTCGCGGTAGCTCCGTCTGTCGGGGGCATCTACGCTGCGGGCATGTCCAGCACCGACCAGCCCCAGGGGTCGCGCCCGACGCCCGCCGAGGCCATCGTCGCCCACGCGGAGCACTCGATCTCCGAGGACGAGATCGTCGCGGCGGCCCGGGAACGCGCGGTCGACATCGGCGCGGGCGCGGTGACGCCGGCGGTCGGCGCGCTGCTGTGCGTGCTGGCCAAGCTCACAGGCGCGAAGGCGGTGGTCGAGGTCGGCACGGGCGCCGGGGTCAGCGGCCTGTGGCTGCTGTCCGGCATGCGTGAGGACGGCGTGCTCACCACCATCGACGTCGAGCCCGAGCACCAGCGCATCTCCAAGCAGGCGTACACCGAGGCCGGCGTCGGCCCCGGCCGCACCCGGTTGATCAGCGGGCGGGCGCAGGAGGTCCTGACCCGCCTCGCCGACGAGTCCTACGATCTGGTCTTCATCGACGGCGACCCGGTCGACCAGCCGCAGTTCGTCGTCGAGGGGGTGCGGTTGCTGCGCCCCGGCGGGGTGATCGTCGTGCACCGAGCCGCGCTCGGCGGCCGGGCCGGCGATGCGTCCGCGAAGGACAACGAGGTGGCCGCGGTCCGGGAGGCCGCGCGCCTCATCGCCGAGGACGAGCGCCTCACCCCGGTGCTGGTCCCGCTGGGCGACGGCCTCCTCGTCGCCGCCCGCGACTGACTCCCTCCCGCGGAATAGCGTTCCCGGCTGCTCCGCGGGCCTTTTTCGCAACCCGGAATGCTATTCCGCGGGGATCGCTATTGACCGCGTACTGAACGCGCGTTTAGTCTATTGAACATGCGTTCAGCAGACGATCTGACGACGACCGCCCGCATCCGGGAGGCCGCGGTGGACCTGTTCGGGCGCGACGGGTTCGGCGTGGGCGTGCGCGCCATCGCCGCCGCGGCCGGCGTGAGCCCGGGCCTGGTCATCCACCACTTCGGCTCCAAGGACGGATTGCGCAAGGCGTGTGACGACTGGGTCGCCGAGACCGTCCGCGCCAGCAAGTCCGAATCCATCACCTCGACGGACCCGGCGACGTGGCTCGCACAGATGGCCCAGATCGATGAGTACGCACCCCTGATGGCCTACTTGACGCGCAGCCTGCAGTCCGGCGGCGAACTCGCGAAAGCGTTGTGGCAGCAGATGATCGACAACACCGAGCAGTACCTCGAAGAGGGCGTGCGCGCGGGCACCGTCAAAGCCAGCCTGGATCCGAGGGCCCGCGCCCGGTTCCTCACCTTCAGCAATGGCGGTGGTTTCCTGCTCTACCTGCAGATGCACGACAACCCGACGGATCTGCGCGCGGTGCTGCGCGACTACAGCGAGGAGGTCGTGCTGCCCGCGCTGGAGCTCTACACCAACGGGCTGCTGACCGACTCCACCATGTACGACGCGTTCACCGCGCGGCGCGCGCAGGGACTCCCCCTGACCTCCACGGAAGGAGAACACCATGAGTGACACCCCGGCGGTCGAGATCCACGGCCTGCGCAAATCCTTCGGCCGGACCCGCGCCCTGGACGGTCTGGACCTGACCGTCGCGCCCGGCGAGGTCGCCGGGTTCCTCGGCCCCAACGGCGCCGGCAAGTCGACCACCATCCGGGTGCTCCTGGGCCTGCTGCGCGCCGACGCGGGTACGGTGCGCCTGCTCGACGGCGACCCGTGGCGGGACGCGGTACGGCTGCACCGCCGGATCGCCTACGTGCCAGGCGATGTCACGCTGTGGCCGAATCTGACCGGGATGCAGGCCATCGACTTCCTGGCGGCGTTGCGGGGCAAGGACAGCATCGACGTGGCCCGCCGTGACGAACTCATCGAGCGGTTCGAGCTCGACCCTTACAAGAAGGCGCGCACGTACTCGAAGGGCAACCGGCAGAAGGTCGCCATCGTCGCAGCGCTGTGCACCCGCAGCGAGCTGTTCATCTTCGACGAGCCCACCTCCGGGCTGGACCCGCTGATGGAGCTGGCTTTCGGGCAGTGCGTGCGTGAGGTGGTCGACGAGGGCGCGGCGGTGCTGCTGTCCAGTCACATCCTCGCCGAGGTCGAGAAGCTCTGCCACAGCGTCACGATCGTGCGCGCGGGCAGGACCGTGCGCTCGGGCAGCCTCGCCGAGATGCGCCACCTGATGCGCACCACCGTCTCGGCCCGGACGCGGGAGCCCGCCGATCTGCGCGACGCCGCCTATGCGCACGACCTCCACGTCGAGCAGAACCAGGTGCGCTTCTCCGTCGACCGCGACGATCTCGGCCGCGCGATGGCCGACCTGACGCGGCGCGGTCTGGAGGATCTGACGGTCGCGCCGGCGTCGTTGGAGGACATGTTCTTGCACGAGTACCACGGAGCGGAGCGACTTCAAGCACACGGAGCGGAGCGACTTCAAGCACACGGAGCGGAGCGACTTCAAGCACCCGGAGCGGAGCGACATCAGGCACCCGGAGCGCAGCGATGAGCGCCACCCGGACGGCCACCGCAGCCTCGCCGCGCCACACCGCGCCGCCGAAGGCGTCCCGGTGGACGGGCACCCGCCAGCTCGTCGGCCTGGCTCTGCGCCGCGACCGGGTGCGGCTGACCATCTGGGTCGTGGTGCTGACGGGCCTGGTGGGCTACGCGCCGGGCGCGCTGGAGTTGGCCTATCCCGAAGAGCCGCAACGGCTCGCGCGGGTGGAGTTGCTCAAGACCCCCGCGGGGATGCTGTTGGGCGGCCCCATGTTCGGTGTGCACGAGACGGAACTGGGCACGATGCTGGCCAACGAGCTGATGCTCACGCTGATCGTGGCCGCGTCGATCTTGGCCATCTTGACCGTGGTTCGGCACACCCGCGCCGCCGAGGAGGACGGCAGCGCCGAGCTGGTGCTGGCCTCGGTCGTCGGCCGGCACGCGCGCACCACGGCCGCCTTGTTGGTGGTCGCGGGTGTCAACGCAGTCCTGGCGGCGACGATGACCGCAGTGCTGGCGGCCACGGGCCTCGACGTCGTCGACAGTGCGGCGATGGCCGTCGGTGTCACCGCGGTGGCGATGCTGTTCGGAGCGGTCGCAGCGGTGACCGCGCAGATGTGGCGCACCGCGCGCAGCGCGTCGGGCGCCGCGATGGCCGTGTTGGCCGTCGCGGTCGTGGTCCGTGGTCTCGGGGACGTCATCGACTACTCGGGCAGCGCGCTGAGCTGGTGCTCCCCCATCGCGTGGGCGCAGCAGATGCGCGCCTATGTCGACCTGCGGTGGTGGCCGCTGGCCGCGGTGGTCGCCGT
The DNA here is from genome assembly GCA_050205485.1 of Mycolicibacterium vaccae. Lineage (GTDB taxonomy): Bacteria > Actinomycetota > Actinomycetes > Mycobacteriales > Mycobacteriaceae > Mycobacterium > Mycobacterium vaccae_A. The sequence goes on from JBNMQW010000014.1 coordinate 94,151, forward strand.
GACGGCCGGACTGGTCGCCGCTGCCGCTGTCCTCGAGCAGCGTCGCCAATACGATTCCGGCACAATCGCTTCCACCGGCGACCACCCGAACGCGCGCCGTGTCGGCGGGGTGTTCGGGCTGCATGTGACGCTGCAGCGCGGACAGACCATCGGCTGGACGGTCGGGCTGTTCGCCGCCGGTCTGGCGTTCGGCTCGATGACCCAGGCGCTGCTCGACGCCGCCGCGGGCAACGAGTTGATCGCCCGGATGATCGCCACCGAGGGCACCGACGCGGTCTACACCGTGATGTCGCAGTTCCTGGCCGCGGCCGCGGGCGCCTACGTGGTGTCCGCGGTATTGCGCGTGTACGCCGACGAGCAGAAGGGTCTCGGGGAAGCTGTTCTGGCCCGGCCGGTTTCGCGGCCGTGGTGGTTGTCCTCGGCGGTGCTCTCGGCGGTTCTGGGCGCGGCGGTGCTGATGCTGTTCGCCGGTCTGGGCAACGGCCTGGGTGCGGCGCTGGCGGTCGGCGACGCGGGTACGGCGCTCCGGTTGACGCTGGCCGGCTTGGCGTTCGTTCCGGCGCTGGCGGTATTGGCCGCGGTGGGCGCGCTGGCGGTGGCGGTACGTCAGCCGTGGATCGGCTGGGTCGCGGTGGCCTTCGTCATCACCACGCTGTATTTGGCTGCGCTGCTTCGTCTTCCGCAGTGGGTGGTGGATCTCTCCCCGGTCGGGCAGATCCACGCTCCGCAGCAACTGCAGATCGGCGCGATGGCCGTGATGAGCCTGGCCGCAATCGCGTTGACCGCGGCCGCCGCTGCGCTGTACCGGCGCCGCGACGCCGCCTGAGACCGGCCTGGGCGGGGTATCCCCGCGGGCATGCAGACTTTCCTGCCGTGCCCGGGGTTCACCGATTCGGCCCGCGTCCTCGACACCCGCCGGCTCGGCAAGCAGCGGGTGGAGACGATCCAGGTGCTGCGCGCGCTGACGGTGCCGGGGTACGGGTGGCGCCACCACCCGGCCGCGGCGATGTGGGCCGGCTACGAGGAGGCACTGGTGCGCTACGGCCTGCAGGTCTGCGAGGTCTGGTGTGGGCAGGGTCGCGCCGACACCTGCGCGACGACGCTGGTGCACGACCTGACCGCGGGTGCCGGGCTCACGACGGTTCGCACCGAGGACGGGCTGGCCGCCGCCGGCGAGCTGCCACCGTGGATCGGTGATGACGCGTTTCACCGCAGCCATCAGTCCGCGCTGGTCCGCAAGGACCCCGGCCATTACGGCCCGCTGTTCCCGGGTGTTCCCGACGACCTGCCCTACATCTGGCCCGCGTCGGACCGAGCGCGCCGCGTCCCGCTGGACTGACCGGTCAGACCCAGACGCCCTTGCCGACGGCCACCACACCGCCGGCGCTGATCGAGAACCGCTCGCGGTCCTTGTCCAGGTCCACCCCGACCATCTCGCCGGGGCCGACGACGACATTCTTGTCCAGGATGGCGTGGCGCACCACCGCACCCCGGCCGATGCGCACCCCGGGCATCAGCACGCTGCCCTCGACGATCGCGCCGTCGTCGATCGCGACGTTCGACGACAGCACCGAGTTGCGCACCGAGGCCGCGGAGATGATGCTGCCCGCGCCGACGACCGACTCCTGCGCCGAGCCCCCGTTGACGAACTTCGCGGGGGCGAGGTTCTCCGAGCTGCCGCGGATCGGCCAGCGCTTGTTGTAGAGGTTGAACACGGGGTGCACCGACACCAGGTCCATGTGCGCGTCGTAGAACGCGTCGAGCGTTCCCACGTCGCGCCAGTAGCCGTGGTCGCGCTCGGTGGCGCCCGGCACCTCGTTGTTGCTGAAGTCGTAGACCGCTGCCATCCCGTCGGAGACCAGCCGCGGGATGATGTCGCCGCCCATGTCGTGGTCGGAGTCGTCGTCCTCGGCGTCGGCGCGAATGGCGTCGATGAGCACCTTGGTGGTGAAGATGTAGTTGCCCATCGACACGAACGTCTGCTCGGGATCGTCCGGGGTGCCCGGCGGATCGGCAGGCTTCTCGATGAACGAGCGGATCCGCCCGGAGTCGTCGGCGTCGATGCAGCCGAACGCGCTGGCCTCAGCCCGCGGCACACGGATCCCGGCGACCGTGGCGCCGGCACCGCTTTCGATGTGCTGCGCGACCATCTGCTCGGGGTCCATCCGGTACACGTGGTCGGCACCGAAGATGACGATGTAGTCCGGGTCTTCGTCGTAGATCAGGTTCATCGACTGGTAGATGGCGTCGGCGGACCCGGTGTACCAGCGCGGGCCGAGCCGCTGCTGCGCGGGCACCGGGGTGATGTACTCCCCGGCAAGCCCCGATAACCGCCAGTTCTGCGATATGTGCCGGTCCAGCGAATGCGATTTGTATTGCGTGAGAACACAGATTCGCAGATATCGTGCGTTGACCAGGTTCGACAGCACGAAGTCGATCAGCCGGTAGGCGCCCCCGAACGGCACGGCAGGCTTGGCGCGGTCCGCCGTCAGCGGGTACAGCCGCTTGCCTTCACCCCCCGCGAGGACGATGCCCAGCACGTGTGGCGCTTCCCTCATGCTGCCAACTTATCCGCACCGTGGGATGGCGGCCAACCATTCGGTCTCCTGACGCGCTCGCGGGCTGTCCATCAAGACAATTCGCGGGGCGTCGCAGCCGCTGCGGAATTTGGATACCGTCTCCTGCATGCGGGTGGCGATGATGACTCGGGAGTATCCACCCGAGGTGTACGGCGGGGCGGGTGTGCACGTCACAGAACTCGTCGCCCAACTGCGGCACCTGTGTGAGGTCGACGTGCACTGCATGGGCGTGCCGCGCCCCGGCGTCACCGTCGCGGCGCCGGATCCGGCGTTGCAGGGCGCCAACCCGGCCCTGGCGATGCTGTCGGCGGACCTGAACATGGTCAACACCTCGTCGGCGGCGACGGTGGTGCATTCGCACACCTGGTACACGGGGCTGGCGGGCCATCTGGCGGCCCTGCTCTACGACGTGCCGCACGTGCTGACAGCACACTCACTGGAGCCGATGCGGCCGTGGAAGGCCGAACAACTCGGCGGGGGCTACCGCATCTCCTCCTGGGTGGAGCGCACCGCCGTGGAGGCGGCGGCGGCGGTGATCGCGGTCAGCTCCGGTATGCGGGCCGACGTCCTGGCCACCTACCCCGCGCTGGACCCCGATCGGGTCCATGTGGTGCGCAACGGCATCGACACCGACGTGTGGTACCCCGCCGAGCATGCCCCGGGGTCCTCGGTGCTCGCCGATCTCGGCGTGGACCCGACGCGCCCGATCGTCGCTTTCGTCGGGCGCATCACCCGCCAGAAGGGTGTGGGGCACCTGGTCGCCGCGGCCCACCGGTTCGCCCCCGAGGTGCAGCTGGTGTTGTGCGCGGGCGCACCGGACACGCCCGAAATCGCCGAGGAGGTGGCGTCGGCGGTGCAGCGGCTGTCGGCGGCGCGCTCCGGGGTGTTCTGGGTGCGCGAGATGCTGCCTACTGAAAAGATCCGCGAGATCCTCTCGGCGGCAACGGTGTTCGTGTGCCCGTCGGTGTACGAGCCGCTGGGCATCGTCAATCTGGAGGCGATGGCCTGCGGGACAGCAGTGGTGGCCTCCGACGTGGGAGGCATCCCCGAGGTGGTCGCTGACCAGCGCACCGGACTGCTGGTGCACTACGACGCCGAGGACCCGGCGTCCTTCGAACGGGACCTCGCCGATGGCGTCAACGCCCTGGTCGGCGATCCGGATCGGGCGCGCCGCTACGGCGAGGCCGGACGGCAACGGTGCATCGACGAGTTCTCCTGGGCACAGATCGCCCAGGAGACCCTGCAGATCTACCGTCAGGTCACCGCCTGACGGCGGGTCGCCTCAGCTGGTGACGTTCTTCAGTTCGTCGCCCAAAGCGGATGCCTCGTCAGGTGTCAGTTCGACGACGAGCCGGCCACCGCCCTCCAGCGGTACCCGCATAACGATGCCGCGCCCCTCCTTGGTCGCTTCCAGTGGACCGTCTCCGGTCCGGGGCTTCATCGCCGCCATCGAGTGCTCCCTCCACAGTGGACGTGCCCGTCAGGGCCCGGTGTGTCCGTGCGAGCCGTGCAACTGTCCACGATGGGAACACCGACAGCACGCGGCTCTGAACTGCTACAGACCTCCATTGTTCCCTATCCCGGGCGTCTCGTGTGCAAAGACCCGGCGATAACGCTCACGCCGCGCCACGCGGCACCCAGCAGTTGGCGACGTGGTCGTCGACCATGCCGGTCGCCTGCATCAAGGCGTACGCGGTTGTCGGGCCCACGAACCGGAATCCGCGGCGCTTGAGTTCCTTGGCCATCGCGGTGGACTCCGGGGTCACCGCGGCCACCCGGGACAGGTCGTCGGGCCGCGGCCGGGTCGCCGCGTCCGGTGGTGCGAACGACCAGAGCAGCTTGCCGAGATCGACCCCGTCGTCGGCAAGCGCGAGGGCCGCGCGGGCGTTGGAGACGGTGGCCTCGACCTTGGCGCGGTTGCGCACGATCCCCGGATCGGCCAGCAACCGTTCGACGTCGCGGTCGGTGTAGCGAGCGACACGCTCGACGTCGAACCCGTCGAACGCGGTGCGGAAGTTCTCCCGTTTGCGCAGGATGATCAGCCAGGACAGCCCGCTTTGGAAGGCTTCCAGGCTTATTCGTTCGAACAGCGCGGCGGAGTCCCGCAGCGGGCGGCCCCACTCGTTGTCGTGGTAGTCCCGGTACAGCGCGAAATCCTCTGCAGAGAGCCGGGATTGGTCGATCCAGCCGCACCGGATGCGCCGGTCCTCGACCACACCGGTCACGGCTGGTCCCTGCTCTGTGCACCGGCGGTCACGTCCGCGCGTGCCGTGTCGGGGTCGGTGTCGCCCCGCGCGGCCGCCAGTTCCGCGCGCAGCGTGTCGATCTCGCGGCCCAATCGATCGAGCACCCAGTCGACTTCGCTGGCCTTGTATCCCCGCAACGTCTGGGTGAACTTCAGCGCGTCGACGTCGGCGCCGGTCACATCCGACACCGGCAGCACCGTGGCGGTGGTGGCGTGCGGCAGCGGCGGCAGCGGCTCACCGCGACCGAACAGCACACTGCCGACTGCGAACAACACGATGCCGACGAGCACCAACACAACGAGATAGAGGAGGACGAGCGTCACCCCTCGATAGTGCCTGACCGCGCGCCGCGTGTGTCCGCGACGGCAGGATCATCTCAGCGGGGGCGCAGGCTCACCATCGGCGGCCGGTCGGTCAGCGAGACCGTGGAAGTGCGCGGCGTGTAGTCCTCGCCGTCGGCAAAGAACTGGGTGAGCCCCACACCGGAGTCGGGAATGCCGCAGCGCTGCAGGAGTGTGGCGATCACCTGGCGGCTCATCGACGCCAGCTCGGTCAGCGGACGGTTGCGGTGCGTGCGCACCCCGAGGTTGACCTGCGCGATGGCGTCGAGTCCGAGACGGTCGTAGGTGTCGACGAGCAGGCCGATCTCCACGCCGTAGCCGGGCGCGAACGGAACCGAGGTCAGCAGCTCGCGGGTGCCGGCGTACTCACCGCCCAGCGGCTGGTACAGGCACATCAGTTCGGGACGCAGCGCCGACAGCAGCGGCCGGGCGACGAGTTCGGTGACGCGTCCGCCGCCGTTGGCGTCCTCGCCGGCACCGACCTTCAGCGGGCGGCGGTAGAACCCCTTCACCAGGTGCACGCCCTCGGTGGTCAGCAGCGGTCCCAGCAGCTTCGGCACGAACATCGGGTCCGGGTTGAGCAGGTCGGAGTCGACGAAGGCGATGACGTCGCCGGTGGTGGCCGCCAGCGATCGCCACAGCACCTCGCCCTTGCCGGGCATCGGCGGCAGCTCCGGCACCGCGACCTCGCGGCTGACCACCCGCGCACCCGCGGCGACGGCCCGGATCTCGGTGTCGTCGGTCGACCCGGAGTCCAGCACGATCAGTTCGTCGACCAGACCGCCGAGCAGTGGCGCGATGGTCTCGACGACGCCGCCGACGGTCTCCTCTTCGTTGAGCGCCGGCAGCACCACCGACACGGTGCGGCCCCGCTTGGCGGCCTCGAGTTCGGCGATGGTCCAGTTGGGCCGGCTCCAGCTGTGGTCGTCGAACCAGCTGTGGCGTGCCACCTCGTGCGTTTGCAGTTCGTTGACGCGATCTGACAACACAGTCATGCGAGTCCCCTCACCGTATGTTTCGGCTGACGGGCGCCTTGGATCGACGCAACCATCTCCAATACCCGACGCGTGGGACCGACCTCGTGCACCCGGAACATCGCGGCACCGTCGGCGGCCGCCAGAGCGGTCGCGGCCAGGGTGCCCTCGAGGCGTTCGGTCAGTCCCACACCGAGAGTCTCCCCGACGAAATCCTTGTTACTCAGCGCCATCAGGACCGGCCATCCAGTGTTTACAAGGTCTTTTACGTGGCGCAACAAACTAAGACCGTGGTAAGTGTTCTTGCCGAAATCGTGCGTCGGGTCGATCAGAATGCGGTCCCGCGCCACCCCGAGCGCCACCGCGCGCTCGGCCGCTGCGGTCACCTCGGCGATCACGTCGTCGACCACGCCGCGTTCGGAGATCCCGTAATTGACGCGGAACGGCCGCGTCCGCGGCACGGCTTTCCCGGTGTGCGAACACACCAGGCCGGCGTTGAACTCGGCGGCCACCCCGGCCAGGTCGGGATCGGCGCCGCTCCAGGTGTCGTTGATCAGGTCGGCCCCGGCCGCACAGGCCTGCTTGGCCACCTCGGCCCGCCAGGTGTCGACGGAGATCACCTGGTCCGGGAACGTCGCGCGCAGCCATTCGATGAACGGCACCACCCGCGCGATCTCCTCGTCGACGTCGACCACCGCGCCCGGGCCGGCCTTCACGCCGCCCACGTCGATGACGTCGGCCCCCTCCTGGACGACGCGGTGCGCGGCCGCCTTGGCGGCCTCGTCGGCGAACGTCGCGCCACGGTCGTAGAACGAGTCGGGTGTCCGGTTCACGATCGCCATGATCAGCGCCCGGTCAGCGGCCACCGGCCGTCCCAGAAACGTCCCCTGAAAGCTCGAGGTCACCCCTTCAGGCTACGGTCGCGCCGGAAGTGCCCCCGAGACCCGCGTTATTTCGGCTTCTTGCCGGCGGCGACCTCTTGCAGGTACTCCTCGTAGAACGGCACGTAGCCCTCCTCCTTGCCGGAGAGCACGTAGATCGGATCCTCGATCTTGACGTCGTCGTCGTCGCCCTCGCCGCTGGAGCCGCCGTAGCCCTCTTTGCGCAGGTCCACCTTCTGGCTCTTGAACGTGGAGGTGTACGCGATCTCCTCGACGACCCGGACGAAGAGCGGCACCGCGTAGCCGGGCAGCTTGTCGTAGACGGCACTGGCCAGCGCCTTGCCGTCGAAGTCCTGGCCTTCCTTGACCTGGATGGCGACCATGCCGGCCTTGCCGCCGGTGTCGGGCACCTCGACGCCGTAGACGGTGCACTCCTCGACCTGCTCGTCGGACGCCACCGCGGCCTCGACCTCGGTGGTGGCGACGTTCTCGCCCTTCCACCGGAAGGTGTCACCGAGGCGGTCGGTGAACGCCGCGTGCCCGAAGCCCTGTGCGCGCATCAGGTCGCCGGTGTTGAACCAGACGTCGCCTTCCTTGAACGCGTCGCGGACGAGTTTCTTCTCCGACTCCTTGTCGTCGGTGTAGCCGTCGAACGGCTGGAAGCTGCTGACCTTGGACAGGAGCAGCCCGGGCTCGCCGTTCTTGACCTTGCGGACCCGGCCGTTCTTGTCGCGCACCGGTTCGCCGTCCTCGTCGTACTCGACGAACGCGACCGGGCTGGGGCAGATGCCGGTGGTCTTGTCGAGGTTGAAGAAGTTGACGAACGCGGTGTTGCTCTCGCTGGCGGAGTAGAACTCGCAGACCCGCTCGATGCCGAAGCGCTGGGTGAAGTCGTCCCAGATGACCGGGCGCAGACCGTTGCCGCAGATGACGCGGACCTTGTGCTGGCGGTCGGTCGGCTTCTCCGGCTGGTTGAGCAGGTAGGCGCAGACCTCGCCGATGTAGACGAACGCGGTCGCGTCGTAGCGGATGACGTCGTCCCAGAACTTCGACGCCGAGAACGACTTGCCGATCGCCAGCGCGGCGCCGGAGTTCAGCACCGAGGACAGGGCCACGGTCAGGGCGTTGTTGTGGTAGAGCGGCAGGCAGCAGTACAGCGTGTCGCTGCTGTTCAGGCGCATGCCGAGGCCGCCGAATCCGGCCAGGGCGCGCAGCCAGCGGTAGTGGGTCATCACGCTGGCCTTGGGCATGCCGGTGGTGCCCGAGGTGAAGATGTAGAACGCCTTGTCCTTGGCCAGCACCGCGGAGGTGGCCGACGGGTTGGTGGTCGGCGCGTCCTCGGCGAGCTTGTTGAACTCGTCGATGGTGATCACGGCGTCGGTGTCGGCGCCGGAGTCGGCGATGGCGTCCACGAACTCCGACTCGGTCACCACGACCTTGGCCGACAGCAGGCCCAGGCTGTGCTTGAGCACCTCGTCGCGCTGGTGGTAGTTCAGCATGCCGGAGATGGCGCCGCACTTGACGGCGGCGAGCATGAGCAGGATGGGCTCGGGCGCGTTGCGCATCATGATGGCGACGACGTCGCCGCTGCCGACGCCCTTGGCGGCCAGGACGGACGCGTACCGGTTGACCGTCTCGTTGGCCTCGCGGTAGGTGATCTCGCGGTCCTCGAACTTCAGGAACACATTGTCGGCGTACTGCTCGGCGCGATCCTGGAACACTTTCCCGATCGATGTCTTCGCCGAGGGCCGGGCGCCGAATCCGGTGACGACACCCCGCAACATGATGGGCGTGTCCTTCAGCAGACCCGGCACCTGCTTGGCGATGTCCAGCAGCCCGACGCTGCTTCGGGTCCCCGACTTGTTCGTCATAGTTGCCGCTCTTCCTCCGCTGTCGTTGTGGTGGTCACCCTAGCCAGGTGCGCACGCGGCCAGAGCGGCATCGACGTCATCGACGACGGTCAACAGTCGCATCGCGTCCTCGCCGACGTAGCCGGTTCCGACCAGCCCGCGTAACCAGGTCAGGAGTCCGTCGTAGTGCCCGACAGTGTCGAGCATCACGATCGGTTTGTGGTGCATACCCAAATACGCCGCTGTCCAGGCTTCGAAGAACTCCTCGAGCGTCCCGATGCCCCCCGGCAGCGCCAGGAACGCGTCGGCCCGGTCCTCCATGAGCTGTTTGCGCTCGCGCATGGTGTCGGTGACGAGCAGTTCGTCGGCGTCGGTGTCGGCCACCTCGCGGTGGATCAGCGCCTTGGGGATGACGCCGACGGTGTAGCCACCGCCGGCGCGGGCGGCTTCGGCCACCGCGCCCATCGCGGAGACGTTGCCGCCACCGGTGACCAACGTCCAGCCGCGCTCGGCGATTCCCGCGCCCACGCGGCGGGCGAGGTCGAGGAGCTCGGGGTGGGTGGGGCCGGACGCGCAGTAGACGCACACGGCCCATTCGTCGTCGGGATCGCGGGACACAGGCTCAAACCTAGCCATAGACTCCGGCGGTGCCTGTGCCTCTGCCGGTGGGCTGGGTGACCGCACCGGCCGAACCCGCGCTGACCGAGGTCGAGGCGGCTGTGCAGGCCGGGGGCGGCGCCGCGGTGGTCGGCCCGGCGGGTGCCGGGAAGACCACGCTGGCGCAGCAGGTTTCCGACCGTCTGGCCCCCGACTTCCCCCGGGTGGACCAGGTCCGCGCGACGGCCACCCGCGCACCGGTTCCGCTCGCCCCGTTCGAGCACCTGGTCGCCGTCCCGGAGACGGGCAAGGCTGCTGCGGTGCTGGCGGCGGCCCGCGACCGGCTGGGCGACGGTCGGCTGCTGGTCGTCGACGACGCGCAGCTGCTCGATCCGCTCTCGGCGACGCTGCTCTACCAGCTCGCGGCCGAACGCTCGGTGACGCTGCTGCTGACCGTCTCCACCGCCGGTGCCGACGTGGATGAGCGGCTGCCCGCGGAGGTCGCGGCGCTGTGGCAGGACGGTCTGGTCCGCCGGATCGACCTGCGCCCGGTCGGTCACGACGACGGGCGGCTGCTGGCCCGGGTCGGCGAGTTCGTCGACGCCCTGGCCCCGGACGTGCGCCGGGTGCTGGACTTCCTGACCGTCGCCGACCCGCTGCCCCTGGAACCGGCGGCGGAACTGACCAGCGCCCACGCCGTGGAGGCGGCGCTGCAGTCGCAGGCGGTCGCGCTCGATCCGGACGGGCTGCGTCCGGCGCATCCGCTGTTCGTCGACGCCGTCGGCGACGCCCTGGGCGGGCCGGAGCTGCGCCGGCTGCGCACCGCGGTGGCGGGCCGGCTGCCGGCCGACGGGGTGGTGGGACGGCTGCGCCGGGCGGTGCTGGCCGTAGACAGCGACTGGGCCGCACCGCCGGGCGAGGTGCGGTCGGCCGCGCAGGAGGCGTTGCGCCTGGGCGCGCTGGAACTGTGCGAACGGCTCGGTCGGGCGGCGCTGCGCGACGCGCCCGACCTCGGCGCGCGGCTGACGCTGGGGTACGCACTGGCGTGGCAGGGCCGCGGCCGCGAGGCCGACGAGGTGCTCGCCGAGGTGGAGCCGGATCAGTTGTCGGAGCACGACCTGCTGGCGTGGGCGCTGCCGACTGCGGCCAACCGGTTCTGGATGCTGTCGCAGCCCGAACACGCGACGGCCCTTCTGCACAGCACCCGGGCCAGGCTCTCGGCGCCGGCCGCCCGCACCACCCTGGACGCCCTGCTGGCGACGTTCGCGATGAACGCCGGGAATCTCTCGCGGGCAACGGAACTGGCCGACGCGGTGCTGGCGTCCCCGGATGCCGACGACACGGCGGTGGGATGGGCGGCCTCGGCGGCGGCATTGACCGCGGCACGCAGCGGGCGGTTCGCCGACGTCGACGGTCTGGCCGAGCGTGCCGCCGCCGGCCAGCCGGGGCTGTTGCGGTTCACCAGCGGGTACGGACAGGTCACCGCGTCGATCATGCGCGGCGCGGCGCCACGGGCGCTGGCGCTGGCGCGGCGGCTCACCGACTTCGCGGAGCGGCGGCAGCCGGGCCGCGCGGTCGGCGAGGTGCTGCAGGCCGACGTGCTGATCGCCCAGGGTGACCCCGACGGGGCGGTGCAGCTGTTACGCACCGCCGCTCCCCTGCTGGCGCCGACAGGCTATTCGTGGGGACCGCTGGCCTGGATGCTGTTGGCGCAGGCGCTGGGCCGGCTGGGTCTGGCGTTGGAGGCGGGAAAGGCGTTGACGCGGGCGGAGTCTCGGCACGGGCTGAAGTCGATGATGTTCGCTCCGGAGCTCGCGATGGCCCGGGCCTGGACGATGGCGGCGCGCGGCGACCGGTTCGGGGCGGTCGCCGCAGCCCGCGACGCGGTCCGGGCGGCTCAGCGTGGCGGGCAGTACGCCGTGGCCCTGCGTGCGCTGCACACGGCGGTGGAGCTCGGTGACGCGCGGGCACTGCAGGCGTTGACGCAGCTGAACCGCGAGATCGACTGCGCCTACGGCCGGGCGGCGATCGCATCGGCGCAGCGCTAACCGATCTCGGTCAGTTTCCGGTCCTGCAGCCGCAGCTCGCGGTGCACGTCGAGGGCGGCGAGGAAGGCCTCGTCGTGGCTGACCACGATGAGTGCTCCCCGGTAGGCGCGCAGCGCCTCTTCGAGCCGGGAGACACCGGCCAGGTCCAGGTTGTTCGTCGGCTCGTCGAGTAGCAGCAGGTGCGGTGCGGGCTGGGCGAAGAGCACGCAGGCCAGTGTGGCCCGCAGCCGCTCTCCCCCGGACAGCGTCCGTACGGGCTGGTCCACCGCGTCGCCGCGGAACAGGAACTGCGCCAGTACGTGTCGCTGTCGGGTGACCGGCAGACCGGGCGCGAACGCGGCGAGGTTCTCGCCGACGGTCCGGTCGTCCTCGAGCAGGTCGAGCCGCTGTGAGACGTAGGCCACGCGGCCGTCGGCGACCTGCACCGTGCCGTGCTGGGGAGCGATCTCGCCGCGCAGCACCCGCAGCAGCGTCGTCTTGCCCGCCCCGTTGGGCCCGGTGAGGGCGATGTGCTCGGGTCCGCGCACCGTCACGTCCACTCCGTCGAGGATCCGCCGTCCGGCGAGGTCGAGCCGGATGTCGCTGGCGGACAGGACGATCCTCCGGGCCGCGACCTCGGTGTCGGGCAGGTCGAGCACCAGCGTGTCGTCGTCGCGCAGCGCCTGCTCGGCATCGGTGAGCCGGGCGCGGGCGTCCTCGACGCGCCGGCTGTGCACCTCGTCGACCCGGCCCGTGGTTTCCTGCGCGCGCCGCTTCCGGGCGCCGGCGACGATCTTCGGAAGACCGGCGTCGGCGAGGCCGCGGGCGGCGCGCCCGGAGCGCCGGTCGGCGCGTTCCCGGGCCTGCTGCCGCTGTCGGCTCTGGCGTCTCAGGTCCTGCTCGGCGCTGCGCACCGCGTCCTGGGCGGCCTCGGCGGCCGCGGCGACAGCAGTCTGGTAGGCGCTGAAACCGCCTCCGTAGAACGAGATCTCGCCGCGGTGCAATTCGGCGATCCGGTCCATCCGGTCCAGCAGGACGCGGTCGTGACTGACCACCACCAGGCATCCGTGGTAGTCGTCGAGCGCGCGGTAGAGCCGGCGCCGCGCGGCGCCGTCGAGGTTGTTGGTGGGTTCGTCGAGCAACAGGATGTCGGTGCGGCGCAGCAGTTGCCGGGCCAGCCCGAGGAACACGACCTCCCCGCCGGACAGGGTTTCCAGCGGCCGGTCCAGGGCGACGTGGCCCACGCCGAGCCGGTCCAGTTGCGCGCGGCTGCGCTCTTCGATGTCCCAGTCGTCGCCGATCGCGGTGAACAGTTCTTCGCCGGTGTGGCCGGCGGTCAGCGCCGTGAGCGCGTCGAGGACCGGCGCCACGCCCAGCAGGTCGGCCACCGTGCGCCCCGACAGCAGCGGCAGCGTCTGCGGGAGGTGCCCGAGGACGCCGTCGACGGTGACCGCGCCCGTGGTGGGGGCCAGCTCACCGGCGACGATGCGCAGCAGGGTGCTCTTGCCGGCGCCGTTGGCGGCGACCAGGCCCGTGCGGCCGGCGGTCAGCGCGAACGTCAGACCGGCGAACAGTTCGGTGCCGTCGGGCCAGGTGAAACCGAGATCGGTACAGACCACAGAGGGAGACATCAGGGGGACGCTTTCGGCCTGCGGGCCGGGGCCCGCGAAGGAATCGGTGCGGCGTGCCGGACTAGCCGGTGATGTCGTCTCCCCACATGCCTTTCAGGCTAGGTGGGTGGTCAAGCGATTAAATAGCGCCGCAGCATGTCGGTGGCCGCGGTGATCTTCTCGACCTCGACGTGCTCGTCGGCGCGGTGCGCCAGGTTGGGGTCGCCGGGACCGTAGTTGACGGCGGGGATGCCCAGCGCGGCGAATCGGCTCACGTCGGTCCAGCCGTATTTGGCGCGAACCTGCCCGTCGGCGGCGGCGACGAGCGCCGCGGCGGCGGGTCGGGTCAGGCCGGGCAGCGCGCCGGCGGCCGAGTCGGTCAGTTCGATCGTCACGTCGAGCCCGTCGAAGACCTCGCAGACATGCGCGTAGGCCGCCTCGACGCTGCGGTCGGGCGCGAAGCGGAAGTTGACGGTGACACTGGCCGCGTCGGGGATCACGTTGCCGGCGATGCCGCCGTCGATGCGTACCGCGGACAGGCCTTCGCGGTAGACGCAGCCGTCGATGTCGACGTCGCGGGCCCGGTAGGACTGCAAGCGGGCCAGCACGTCGCCGAGTTTGTGGATCGCGTTGTCGCCCAGCCAGGATCGGGCCGAGTGGGCGCGGGTGCCCGCGGCGGAGATCCGCACGCGTAACGTGCCCTGGCAGCCCGCCTCGATGTACCCGCCGGACGGCTCACCGAGGATCGCGACGTCAGCCTGCAGCCACTGCGGGAGCTCGCGCTCGATGCGGCCGAGCCCGTTGGCGGTGGCCTCGATCTCCTCGCAGTCGTAGAGCACCAGCGTGATGTCGTGGGCGGGCTCGGTGACGGTGGCGACCAGGTGCAGGAACACCGCGTCGCCGGCTTTCATGTCCGAGGTCCCGCACCCGTACAGCAGTCCGTCGGCCATCCGGCTGGGCAGGTTGTCGGCGGCGGGCACGGTGTCGATGTGCCCGGCCAGCAGCACCCGCGACGGTTTGCCGGAGTCGGTGCGGGCCAGCACCGCGTCGCCGTTGCGGATGATTTCGTAGCCGGTGGTCTGCGCGCGCAGCGCGGTCTCGATCTCGTCGGCGATGCGCTTCTCGTGCCGCGATTCGCTGGGGATGTCGACCAGCGCAGCGGTCAGTGCAACCGGGTCACCGTGTAGGTCGAGCGCCACAGCCCTGACGTTAGTCTTAGCGCCGTGACTTCTGCATCAGGCATCGGTTTGGCGACGATCACCGACGACGGGACCGTCCTGGACACCTGGTTCCCGGCTCCCGAGCTGAGCGGCGACGGTCCGTCGGGCACGACCAGGTTGTCGGTGGCCGAGATCCCGGAGGAGCTGGCCGCGCTGACCGGCCGCGACGAGGACCGCGGTGTCGAGGTCGTCGCGGTCCGCACGGTGATCGCGTCGCTGGACGACAAGGCCGCCGACGCCTACGACGGTTATCTGCGCCTGCATCTGCTGTCGCACCGGCTGGTCGTGCCGCACGGCTTGAACGCCGACGGGCTGTTCGGGGTGCTGACCAATGTGGTGTGGACCAACTTCGGCCCGTGCCAGGTGGAGGGCTTCGAGACCGTCCGGGCCCGACTGCGCCGCCGCGGGCAGGTCGCCGTGTACGGAGTGGACAAGTTCCCCCGGATGGTCGACTACGTGCTGCCGTCGGGTGTGCGTATCGCCGACGCCGACCGGGTCCGCCTGGGCGCGCACCTGGCCCCCGGCACCACGGTGATGCACGAGGGCTTCGTCAACTTCAACGCGGGCACGCTGGGCAGTTCGATGGTCGAGGGCCGCATCTCGGCCGGTGTGGTGGTCGGCGACGGCTCCGACATCGGCGGCGGCGCGTCGATCATGGGCACGCTGTCCGGCGGCGGCACCGAGGTGATCTCGATCGGCAAGCGCTGCCTGCTCGGCGCGAACGCGGGCCTGGGCATCTCGCTGGGTGACGACTGCGTCGTGGAGGCGGGGCTGTACGTGACCGCAGGCACCAAGGTGCAGACGATCGACGGCCGGACCACCAAGGCGCGCGATCTGTCCGGCGCCGACAATCTGCTGTTCCGCCGCAACTCGCTCACGGGTGCGGTCGAGGTGGTCAAGCGCGACGGCACGGGCATCACCCTCAACGAGGCCCTGCACGCCAACTAACTGTCCATTGGCGCGAGCGCGCATGTCTGCCCGCCGACACACCGCGTCAGGCGGGCAGTTTGAGCGCGCTCGTCACCCGGCGGCGTTGGGGAGCAGCGGCGGGCACTGCCCCGGCACCAGTTCGAAATGCCAGATCTCGTTGGCGTAGATCTGGCACAACCCGAATCGCGCGCCGTTGGCGATCAACCAGTGGTCGGCGGCTTCCGGTCCGATGTCGACGGCGTGGCCGGTGACGTGCTTGGACACCTCCGGGGTCGCGACCAGTTCCGCGGCCTTCTCCCGGCTGCCGTAGGTGCGCACGGCGTCGTCGAACAGACGCTGTTGAAAGCCCGGAGACCGCCAGCCCGACGTCACCTCGATCACGACGCCCTCTGCGGCGGCCGCACGCGTCGCCTCCTGGACGGCGTGGAGCAGATTCGGATCCAGCTGCGCCAGAATCGGATTCGCGGCGTCGTCGATCGCCGAGAGCCGCACCCCGTCGGGTAACCAGCCACCGGTGGTGTCGACGGCCGCGTCTCCGATGACCAGCGGTTCGGCCGGGACCGCGGGCGGGTCGGGCGGTGGCGGCGGCAGCGTGATGCTGGTCTGCATCAGCGCCACCGTCGGCGCGTGACCGCAGGCGGTGAGCACCCCGACGGTCACCGCGGCGCCGACGGCGCCGAGAACTCGCCGGAGCGCGACGGTCACCCTTCTGCCGCCAGGATGCAGAACTCGTTGCCCTCAGGATCGGCGAGGACCACCCAGCTCTGGTCGCCCTGACCGATGTCGATGCGCCGTGCCCCCAGCGCAAGCACGCGCTCCACCTCGGCATCCTGGTCGTCCGGCGTCAGGTCGCAGTGCAGCCGGTTCTTCACCGCCTTGTCCTCGGGCACCGCGAGGAATACCCAGTCGGCTCCCGCACCGTCCGGAGCGCGCAGGGCGACGTCGTCGTCGTCGGTGTCCTCGGCTTCCCACCCCAGCACCTTCGACCACCAGGAGGCCTGGGCGTGCGGGTCGCGCGCGTCGATGCAGAGATCGGAGAATCTCAAAGCCATTGCGCCAGCTCCTTCTTGAGCACCTTGCCCATCGCGTTGCGTGGCAGGCTGTCCACGGTCCGCACCTCGCGTGGTCGCTTGTGCACCGAAAGCTGCTGCGCCACGTATTCGGTCAGCTCCGCCGGTGAGGCGTCGCCGACGACGAACGCCACGATCTTCTGCCCGAGGTCGTCGTCGAGGGCGCCGATCACGGCGGCTTCGGAAACCCCGGGATGTCCCAGCAGCACCGTCTCGATCTCGCCTGCGCCGACCCGGAATCCGCCGGTCTTGATCAGGTCCACCGACTCGCGGCCGACGATGCGGTGCATGCCGTCACCGTCGATGACGGCGACGTCGCCGGTGCGGTACCAGCCGTCCGCGCCGAGCACCTCGGCGGTTGCGTCGGGCCGGTTGAGGTAGCCGTCGAACAGGGTGGGACTCTGCACGTGCAGCTTGCCGATGGTCTCGCCGTCGTGGGCGACCTCGGCGCCGGCGTCGTCGACCAGCCGGGTGTGAACGCCGGGCAGCGGCAGCCCGACCCAGCCGGGCCGGCGTTCGCCGGAGGCCAAGGTGCTGAGCGTGATCAGCGACTCGGTGCTGCCATACCGCTCGACGGGTCCCTGGCCGCTGAGTTCGGCCAGGCCGTCGAACACCGGCACCGGCAGGGGTGCGCTGCCCGAGACCAGCAGCCGGGCCCCCGACATCGCGCGGGCGGCCGCACCGTCGGCGACGATCCGGGACCACACCGTCGGCACCCCGAACACCAGGGAGCCACCGCGCTCGGCGACCGCTTCGGCGTACAGCGCGGGCTGCGGCTTCCCGGTGTGGATGAAGCGGTTGCCGATGCGCAGCGAGCCCAGCAGCCCGAGCACCAGACCGTGCACGTGGTACAGCGGCAGCCCGTGCACCAGGGTGTCGTCGGCGGTCCACTCCCAGGCCTGCGCGAGCATGTCGATGTCGGCGGCGATGGCGCGACGGCTCACGATCACGCCCTTGGGCGGTCCGGTGGTGCCCGAGGTGTAGACGATCAGCGCGGTCGCGTCGGCCGGCGGTTCGGCGTAGCGGTGCCAGCTACGGGCGTGCAACCGCACCGGGATGTGGCCCAGCCCCTCGGCCTCGTCGGGCTTATCCCCCAGCCAGGCCTGCGCGCCGGAGTCGGTGAGGATGTGGCGGCGTTCGGCGGCGCCGACGTCGGCGGGCACGGGCACGGCGGGCACCCCGGCGATCAGGCAGCCGGCGATGGCCAGCACCGTCGCGGCGGTGGGCCGGGCGAGCACCGCCACGCGGTTCGCCCCGGCCACCCGTTCGGCGACCGAGGTCGCCGCGCCGATCAGGTCGCTGCGCCGCAGCGCTACGCCGTCGATGCGCACCGCGTCGTCGAGATCGGCGCCGGCGGTCAGGGCCGCGGGATTCAGGGAGGCCAGCAGCACGTCCCGAAGGCTACCCGCACGCCTGGGCATACTGTGCTGCGTGGACTGGATCCGGGCCGAGGGTTCGCGCGAGGTGTACCGCAACGACTGGATGACGCTCCGCGAAGACGACATCCGCAGGCCCGACGGCAGCCCGGGCGTCTACGCCGTGGTCGACAAGCCGGACTTCGCGCTGGTGATCGCACAGGACGCGCAGAACCGCTTCTGCCTCGTCGAGCAGTTCCGCTACCCGCTCGGGATGCGGCGGTGGGAGTTCCCGCAGGGCACCGCGCCGGGTCGGGTCGACCTCGACCCCGCCGCCCTCGCGGTGCGCGAGCTGCGGGAGGAGACGGGGCTGACCGCGCAGTCGATGACCGAGCTCGGTCTGATCGACGTGGCACCGGGTATGAGCAGTCAGCGGGGCCGGGTGTTCCTGGCCACCGGCCTCACCGAGGGGCCGCACGAGCGCGAACCCGAGGAGCAGGACATGACCAGCGCCTGGTTCGGCCGCGATGAGCTCGAGCAGATGATGCGCGACGGCGCGATCACCGACGCGCAGTCCCTGGCCGCGTGGACGTTGTTCCTCCTGCACGAAGGGTGATCTGTTCGCGGCGAATGGGTTTCGGTTCGGCACGTTCGATACCAAGCCGTGACGCAACCGTGCCTCAACCAGTCGTGTCGATCAGGCACGTTGACGAGTGAGGCAATTATGTTGCCAATGACCACAACTGACCACACTGCGAGGAACCATGTCAGCCCGAACCGAGCGCCGCGCCCTCGCATCCGCGACAGCCGTTGCGGCGCTCTGGGTTTGCGGTGCCGGGACCGCTGAGGCCGCCCCGCAGCAGGGCTGGAACGGCCGGTACACGGTGGTGACCTACGCGTCGGACAAGATGGGCACCAGCATCGCGGCGCGCCAGCCCGAACCGGATTTCAGCGCGCAGTACACGTTCACCACGTCATGCGCGGGCATCTGCACCGCCACCGCCGGGGACGGGCCCGCGCCCACCAACCCCACCATCCCGCAGCCCACGCGCTACGCCTGGGACGGCAAGCAGTGGGTGTTCAACTACAACTGGCAGTGGGAGTGTTTCCGCGGCGGCGACGTGCCCAGTGAATACGCGCCCGCGCGGTCGCTGGTGTTCTACGCCCCGACGCCCGACGGGTCGTTGTACGGCACGTGGCGCACCGAGATCCTCGACGGTTTGTGCAAGGGCACCGTGATCATGCCGGTCGCCGCGTACCCCGCCTGAGGGCTCAGCCCAGGCGCCGCACCGCGGCTCAGCCCAAGCGCCGCACCGCGGCGTCGATCCGCTCGTCGGTGGCGGTCAACGCGACCCGCACATGCTGGGCGCCGCGCGGCCCGTAGAACTCGCCGGGGGCGACCAGGATTCCACGCTCGGCGAACCAGGCCAGCGTCTGCCGGCAGGGTTCGCCGCGGGTCGCCCACAGGTACAGGCCCGCTTCGGAGTGGTCCACGGTGAACCCGGCAGATTCCAGTGCGCCCCGCAGCGCGGTCCGCCGGCGTTCGTAGCGTTCGCGCTGGACGCGCTCGTGCGTGTCGTCGTCGAACGCCGCCGCCATCGCGGCCTGCACGGGGAAGGGCACCATCATGCCTGCGTGCTTGCGCACCGCCAGCAACTCGGCCACCACCGCCGGGTCACCGGCGACCAGGCCGGCCCGGTAGCCGGCCAGCGACGAGGTCTTGGACAGCGAGTGCAGCGCCAGGAGCCCTGTGTGGTCGCGGTCGCTGACGTCGGGATGCAGGATCGACACCGGCGACGCTTCCCAGCCCAGGCCCAGGTAGCACTCGTCGGAGGCGACCAGCACACCGCGCTCCCGGGCCCAACCGACCACCTTGCGCAGGTGGTCGACGCCGAGCACCTTGCCGGTGGGGTTGCTCGGCGAGTTCAGGTAGACCAGGGCCGGAGTCCGAGGACCCAGCTGCGTCAGGGAGTCCGCCCGCACCACTGCGGCACCGGCCAGCAGCGCCCCGACCTCGTAGGTCGGATAGGCCAGCTCGGGCACCACCACGGTGTCGGCGGCCCCGAGGCCGAGCAGGGTGGGCAGCCACGCGATCAGTTCTTTGGTGCCGATGGTCGGCAGCACCGCCTGCGGGGTCAGCCCGGTGATGCCGTACCGGCGCTCGAGCGCGGCGACGGCTGAGGTGCGCAGCGCTTCGGTGCCGGCGGTGGTGGGGTAGCCGGGAGCAGCGCTGGCTGCGGCGAGCGCCTCGCGGATGACCGGGGCCACCGGGTCGACGGGCGTGCCGACCGACAGGTCGACGATGCCGTCGGGATGGGCGCGGGCGGCGGCGGTGACCTCGGCCAGCGTGTCCCACGGGAACACCGGCAGGGCCGCCGATTTCAGCGGACGACGGGCGGCTTCGACTCCGCCCGTGCCCTCAAGTGCGGGTGACGTCGTACTCAGTCCTCGCCCTGCGGAGGCAGATCCTTGATCGCCTGCGGGTCGTTGTCGGTCTGGCCGACCTTGGACGCGCCGCCGGGCGATCCGAGCTCGCTGAAGAAGTCCGCGTTGGCCTGGGTGTAGCTGCTCCACTGATCCGGGACGTCGTCCTCGTAGTAGATGGCCTCCACCGGGCACACCGGTTCGCAAGCGCCGCAGTCGACGCATTCGTCCGGGTGGATGTACAGCATGCGAGCACCCTCGTAGATGCAGTCGACAGGGCATTCCTCGATGCACGCCTTGTCTTTGACGTCGACGCAAGGCTCGGCAATGACGTACGTCACCTAACTTCTCCTCAAGTCCTCGAACTGCAATCCTGCGGGCTGCGAAACAGGCAGAGAGCTCAACTGCGAACAGGTCTCCGCAAGTATCCCTGCCCTTGCGGAGACGCGTGAATCAGTGTGCCCTAAGTTGCGCGAACCCCGGTTAGGGTGGCGCACGGTTACAGATACTAACCGTCTCGTTTGCCGCCCGCCTAGTCGGCACGCCGCGTCGTCGCGGAGGCGCTCACGCCGCGAGCCGAGCACGGGTCCTCACGCCGCGAGCGGCTCAAGTCGTCACGCCGCGAGCGGCGCGTAAGTGGTCGTGCGCTGGCGGGCGGGGCGGCCGATTCCGGCCGCGATGGCCACCAGATCCTCGACGCTCTTGTACGAGCCGAACTCCGAGCCGGCCATCCGCGAGATGGTCTCCTCCATCAGGGTCCCGCCGAGGTCGTTGGCGCCGCCGTTGAGCATCACCTGCGTGCGTTCGACACCGAGCTTGACCCAACTGGTCTGAATGTTGGAGATCCTGCCGTGCAACATGATTCGCGCCAGAGCGTGCACCGCGCGGTTGTCCCGGTGCGTCGGCCCCGGGCGCGCTCCCCCGGCCAAATACAGCGGCGAGGACTGGTGCACGAACGGCAGCGGGACGAACTCGGTGAAGCCACCGGTGCGGTCCTGGATGTCGCGCAGCACCCGCAGGTGACCCACCCAGTGCCGCGGGGTGTCGACGTGTCCGTACATCATCGTCGAACTGGAGCGCAGCCCGACCTCATGGGCGGTGCTGACGACCTCGATCCACATCGACGTCGGCAGCTTGCCCTTGGTCAGCACCCAGCGCACCTCGTCGTCGAGGATCTCGGCGGCGGTGCCCGGGATCGACCCGAGCCCGGCCTCG
Source organism: Mycolicibacterium vaccae (assembly GCA_050205485.1). Classification (GTDB taxonomy): domain Bacteria; phylum Actinomycetota; class Actinomycetes; order Mycobacteriales; family Mycobacteriaceae; genus Mycobacterium; species Mycobacterium vaccae_A. The sequence continues at coordinate 115,470 of JBNMQW010000014.1, forward strand.
CGCAGCGCGACGAGCCACTCCCGCACGCTCAGACCGCTCTTGGTGACCCCGTTGGCGATCTCCATCGGGCTGAAGGCGTGCACGTGCATGGACGGCACCCGCGCCTTGACGGCGCGGACCAGATCCGCGTAACCGGTGACCGGCAGCTCGGGGTCGATACCGCCCTGCATGCAGACCTCGGTGGCGCCGGCGACGTGGGCCTCCCAAGCCCGGTCGGCGACCTCCTGGGTGGACAGCGAGTACGCGTCGGCATCGCCCTTACGCTGTGCGAACGCGCAGAACCGGCATCCGGTGTAGCAGATGTTGGTGAAGTTGATGTTGCGGTTGACCACGAACGTCACGTCGTCGCCTACCACGTCGCGGCGCAGCGAGTCCGCCAGTGCGGCAACGGCATCCAGCGCCGGGCCGTCCGCGGTGGCCAACGCGAGATACTCGTCGTCGGTGCACCCGGCGGGGTCACGTTCGGCCGCGCGCAGCGCGGCGAGCACGTCGGTGTCGAGGCGTTCCGGGGCCCGGGCGGCCAGCTCCCCCACCTTGGCGCGGATCGACTCCCAGTCACCGAACGCGCTGCCCAGATCGCTGCGGGCCGCGGTGAGCCTTCCGGCGCTGTCGATCGCGGTGTGCAGGTCGGTGCGGCCGAGCGACTCGGCCGCCTCGTCGGGTTCCTGCCAGGGGCGTCCGACCGGGTTGACGTCGCGCGCCCAGCCGGTGTCCGGGTCGGCGAGCGCGTCGACGTGTCCACGCACGCGCGGGTCGATCCAGGCGGCGCCGGCCTGCACGTAGTCCGGTTGCGCGGTGAGCCGCTGCACCAGGTCGTACCCGGCTTCGGCGGTCACGGCCGCCAGTTCGTCGAGTGCCGGCCACGGCCGCTCGGGGTTGACGTGATCGGGGGTCACCGGCGACACCCCGCCCCAGTCGTCGACACCGGCGCCGATCAGTGCCAGGCATTCCTCGCGTGACACCAGGTTCGGCGGCGCCTGGACGCGCATCTTCGGGCCCATCACCAGGCGGGTGACCGCGATGGTGGCCAGGAAGTCCTCCAGGCCCGCGTCGGGCGCCGATGCCATCGCGGTGTGGTCCTTGGCGCGGAAGTTCTGCACGATCACTTCCTGGATGTGCCCGAACTCCTTGTGCGACCGGCGGATCGCGTGAATGGTCTCGGCACGCTCGACGAGGGTCTCGCCGATGCCGACCAGCAGACCGGTGGTGAACGGGATCGATAGCCGGCCGGCGTCGGCCAGGGTGCGCAGCCGCACCTCGGGATCCTTGTCGGGGCTGCCGTAATGCGCTTCGCCGCGCGTCTCGAACAGGCGGCGCGACGTGGTCTCCAGCATCATGCCCATCGACGGCGCGACCGGCTTGAGCCGGGACAGCTCGGCCCAGCTCATCACTCCCGGGTTCAGGTGCGGCAGCAGCCCGGTCTCCTCGAGCACCCGGATCGCCATGGCGCGCACATAGTCCAGCGTGGAGTCGTAGCCGCGTTCGTCGAGCCACTGCGCGGCTTCGTCCCAGCGGGCTTCCGGTCGGTCACCGAGCGTGAACAAGGCTTCTTTGCAACCCATTTCGGCGCCGCGGCGAGCCACGTCGAGAATCTCGTCGGGCTCCATGTACATCCCCATGCCGGCGGCGCGCAGGCGTCCGGGCACGGTGACGAAGGTGCAGTAGTGGCAGGTGTCCCGGCACAGATGGGTGACCGGGATGAACACCTTGCGCGAGTAGCTGACCGGTAGCCGGCCGGAGTCGCCGCGGCGGCCGGCGCTCTCCAGGCCGGCGTCACGCACCCGGGCGGCGCTGGCACACAGGTCGGCCAGGTCGTCGCCGCGCGCTGTCAGCGCGATCGCGGCTTCGTCGACGTTGAGCGCCACGCCGTCGCGGGCACGCCGCAGCACACGCCGCAATCCGGCGGTGTTGCGCGCGGGCGGGATCACCGGGTCGGGCAGCTGGGCGCCGTGCGGGGAGTTCAGAGCCACTTCCCTGTAACCCCGGCGTCGTCGCGGATCATCCACGCATCCCACGATCTGGAACAGACTGGGCCTGCCATCCACATGACATAGGGGTCACAGTAGTCACCGGATGGCTCTCCCGGAGTCGGCCCCGGCCGTCGCCGGGGCCGTGCGGCGCATCAGCACCCACGCGGGAGGGAGCGCACCCAGCGCGATCAGCAGCAGCGTCCCGTACTGCATGATGCCGACACCGCCGAGCACGATGTCGTCCCCAGGCCCGCCGAAGGTACACAACAGCACGGTGGCCAGCCACGTCCACAGCGGTAGCGCCGCCACGCGCGGCGCCGAGGTCCACTGCAGCGCCACCCAGACCAGCGCGACGTTCAGCAGTCCGCTGAGCAGGGCGCTGATCGGCAGCGGGACCGTGCCGATGCGCAATGGCAGGAAGAACACCGCCATCAGCGCCGACAGCACACCGTCGAGGGCGAGGAGGAACAGAACGAGCCCGCGGAGACGATCCCCGGCGGGGGCGGTCGGCAAGGTCAGGTCGGGATGCTGTCGAGCAGGGACACCAGCGACCCGACGACCCACTGGTAGTTGTCCAGCCGGTCCTGCCAGTGCTGCAGGTTGGGATCGAGGTCGGGATCCATGTGCTGCCCTTCCGTGCGCGGTTGGGGGCAGCTTACCCGCTCCAGCGCCGGTCAATGCAGGTTCAGCCCGGCCAGGAGGTCGGTCTCCCAGCCCCGGTCGTCGCGGGGACCCGCGTCGCCCGACACCAGCACGTAGTACTCCCGGCCGTCGATGGGCAGCGCGATGTTGTTGGACAGCGCGAAGAATCGGCCGTCGGCGGATACGGTGACCTGGGTCTGGTGCGCGCGCATCGCGGCCACCTTGGCGGACAGGTGTTCGGCGGCGTCGAGCTCGGCATCGATGGCATCGTCGGTGAACGCACTGAACGGCATCTGCTGCAGCGGGATTCGCGTCCATTCCGCGGGCGCCTCGTCCAGCAGAGCGTCTCCGGCGGACAGCGCACTGGTGGCGGTGACGGTCCAGTAGAACTTGGGCACGGGCCATTCGGCCGCGTCCACAGCGGCGGTCGTCACCTGGTGGGTCCGGATGTGGTCGGGGTGGCCGTACCCGCCGTGAGGGTCGTAGGTGACGACGACGTGCGGACGCAGCTCGTCGATGGCGGCGGCCAGGGCCGCGGTCTGCTCGGCGAAGTCACCGTCGACGAAGCGTTCGTGGTGGCGCACGGGGGTGCCCTCCATCCCCGAGTCACGCCAGCGTCCGGCGCCCCCGAGGTACCGCGGCCCGTCGACGCCGAGGGCCGCCAGCGCCGCGGTCAGTTCGGCGATCCGGTAGCCGCCCAGCTGATCGGCCCGGTCGACGGCCAGCCCGGCCCACTGCTCGCCGATGACTTCGCCCTCTTCGCCGAGCGTGCAGGTGACGACCTGCACCTGGGCGCCGCGCGCGGTGTAGTGCGCGATGGTGGCGCCGGTGGTGAGCGTTTCGTCGTCGGGGTGGGCATGGACGAACAAAAGTCGCGGAGTCTCCATCCCTTCAGCATGACGGCCGCCGCGGCGAGTTGAACGCCGAGTCGCGTCAGCGGCAGGGCTCGGGCGGCGACCGCTCCGAGGCCAAGCGGTCTCCCGATCGGCGGCCCGCGCGCACCGCGTAACCGACTAGGGACCAGGCCCTGCACCTTCGAGGTGCGGGGGCTTCGCATGCCCACATCCGAAGGGATGCGGTCGCTTCGCCTTCGCGCATGCCCGCGCCGGGGTCAGCGCTGCAGCCGAGTGACCGCCAGCGAAGACAGCCCTATCCGCATAACGAAGCACAGCTAACTTTCAGACGAACTAGAACACGTTTCAGAAAATATTGGCAATTGCGACAATTTCCTTGAACTCGACTGTATGGTTCTGCGTGTTCAAGATCACATCCACGTAAAGAAAGGGCGTCATGAACGTATCGGTTCGTTCTTGCCTCACCACGGGGGTGGCGCTGGCGGGGGCCAGCGTCATCGCAATCTCCCCTACGGTCCTACCGCCGCAGAGCTCCGGACCCGCAGTCCCGACCATCGCATCAGCGCAGGTAGAGCTGTCTGCGGCGATCGACCCCATCACCGCATGGGTCGACGTCGTGACCGCTGCGGCGGAGAACCTCGGCGGGATCGGTACCGCGTGGCTGGAAGATCCGTTCCCGCTGCTGCGGCAGGCCCTGGAGAACGCATTCGGCTACGGCGGAACCATCTTCAGCGCGGCCGGCGGCGTCATCGACGGGACGATCAACTACCTGAGTTTCAGCAACGAGGACGGACTCTGGGCACAGCTGGAAACCGCCGGCCGGGAAATCCTGCAGGGCAATATCTCCACCGGCTTCGCAACCCTGTTCAGCGCGTTCGTCGTCGGGCCGCTCATCAACATCGGTTTGCCGATCTTCACCTCCGGCCTGCTGGAAATCCCGGTCAAAATCGTCGAGAACGCCGGCAAGCTCGTCACCACTCTCTTCAGCCTGGACACCCTGATGCCACTGGCCTTCGGCGCGCTGATGCCGATAGGCGGCTTCCTGGGTGCCACCGGCGACTCGCTGCAGGCGTCGTTCGACGCGCTGATCGGAGGCCGGCTGATCGACGCTGTGGTCGAGCTGATCAACCTTCCCGCCGCCGTCATGGGAGCGGTTCTCAACGGCTACACCCTTTCCGACGGCACCGCGGTCACCGGCCTGTTCTCGTTCAGCGACGAAGATCCCTTCGCGGGCGGCCTGCTCCAGACGCTGTTCGTGACCATTCCCAAGGCGCTGGCCGCGGCCATCGCGCCAGAGGCCCCGGCCGCGATGGGCGCGGCGTCGGATTCGATCGCCGACGACGCGCTGGGTGCGGGCAGCGAGCGGCGCCAGGCCTCGTTCCCCACCGATGGCGAAGCCGCGACCGGCACGTCGGATGGCGAGGCCGAGCAGCCGGCCGCCGAGGCACCCGCGGACGAGACTGACGTGCCGGCACCTGCCGCGGACGCGCCGGCCGAATCCGACGTGGTCACCGTCGACGAGGATTCGACGGTGGCCCCGGTCACCGACGAGGAAGTCGCCGTCGAGGATGACGACGAGGCTGCCGTCGAGGACGACGACGAGATCGCCGTCGAGGACATCGAAGAGCAGGTCACCGTCGAGGCTGACAACGAGGTCAGCGTCGACAACGACAACGACGACGCTCCTCAGGCCGGATCCGGCTCCTCGTCGGGTTCGTCGGGCGACAGCGATCGCTCCGAACGTCGGGGAGGTGACCGCGCCGCTTAGTCCGGCCGGTCGAGCGCGAGGCGGCCCCCGCATCCACGATGCGGGGGCCGTTTCGTTGCTCACATACGGACTGCGGCAGTTCTACTGCGGCAGCTTCACCCAGTTCCCGGCGTCGCCGACGATGCCCACGGGTACCGCGCCAGTCAGTCCGACGTTCTGGACGCTGGGTCCGACGGCCACGATAGTGGTGTCCTGCAGGATCGGCAGCACGGCCCACAGATTCCACAGCTGGGGCTCGACCTCGTCGATCACCTCGGCGATGTCGGCGGCGCCGCGCAGCGCGGCGTCGATGCGCGGCTGGATGCTGCGGTCGCAGACGCCGCTGATGTTGCTCGGTGCCTGCACGAGTGCACCGGAGTCCGGTGCCGGCGCCGGCGGGGCGGTCGCCGTGGTGCGCGGTGGCTCCGGGGATTCCGGCGGCGGCGCGGCGTCGGTGGGTTCCGGCGAGGGTGGCGCCGTGGTCGACACCGCGGTCGCCTCGAGGGCGGGACAGCCGTAACGCGACGCCAGCGCGGTGGCCAGGTCGCCGCCGGCGTGGCGCCACCCCACGACGGCGTCGACCAGGTTGTTGACCAGCGCATCGTTGTAGAGGACCACCGGGTCCAGGGGAATGACCGACGCCGCGATGCCGACATTGCGCAGCTGGTCGGCGCCGGTGTTGGCGACCGCGAGCGAGGTGGGGTCGTTGGCGGCCACGCCGATCCGCAACGTCAGCGGCTCGCCGTCCCGCATGAGTTGACCGCGGCCGTTGTCCGGCGGGGGGTTATCGGGCGCGGACTCGTCGGGCGCCGGCGCCTCCTGGATCTGGTAGCCGGCGTCGGCGAGCAGGGCCAGGGCGTCCTGCCGCGACATCGCCGGAGGCGCGGTCGGCACGTATCCGCTGTCCGACGGTGACCGGACCTGCGCCTGCGCCAACGTCACGGTGTTCTCGTCGCCGGCGCCCACCGCGGCCAGCAGGTCCACGTCGAGCAGTCCGAGCACCGCCTTGCGCACCTGGACGTCGGTCAGCGCCGGCTGTTGGGCCCGAAGGGTCAGCTGCATGACCCGTGGTGTGACGATCCGCGCGGTCCGCACGTCGGGAATCGCCGACAGCTGCGCGAACGCCGCCGCGCCGCCGTGCACCTGTGCGACCTGCGTGTCGCCGTTGCGGATCGAGTCGGCCAGCGCGGCCGGGCTGCCGCCGCGACGGAACAGGACCAGGTCCGGCGTCGCGGGCGTGCCCCAGTAGCGGTCGTTGCGGGCCAGCAGGATCTCGTCGCGCTGCGGGTCGATGGTCTCGACCCGGAACTGGCCGCCCGTCACCGGCAGGGCGCGGGCCAGTCCGGCGCCGAATCCGCCGGGCACGTCCTTGACGATGTGCGCGGGCAGGATGTTGTTGAACAGTTCCCGCCACGCCGGATAGGGCTGGGAGAACGTGACCACGGCCGTCTTCCCGCCTTCGATCGACTGCACGCCGGTGATCAGGTCGTATCCGGCGGGATCCACCGTGCCGGGGTGGCTGACCATCTGCCGCCACAGGTACCAGTAGTCGTCGGCGCCGATCGGTGCGTTGTCGGTCCACTGCGCCTCGGGCCGGATCTCGTAGGTGACGGTGAACGGATCCTCGCTGGTCACCTCCGCGGACTCGAGCAGCGAGGTGTCCATCTCCCACCGGGATCCGGTGGGAGCGCTGGGATCCGGGATCGGCCGGAACGAACTGGGTAGCACCAGCGAGCTGATGGCGGCGTTGACCGGCGACTGGTCGGAGAGCAGGTGCGGGTTGAACCCGGGGCCGATCGAGTCGATCGCCATGATGACCTGCGTCGCCTTCATCGGCGGCGGCGGCGTCGACTCGGTGGTGTCGGTGCTCTGCGGGGCCGGTGGCGGGCTGACCGTGCAGCTGCCGAGCAGCAGCACGACCGATGCCGCCGCGGCAGTCCACAGTCGGCGGGCGGTCGGCACGCCTGTCAGGGTATCGACCCGAACCGGCCGGGACGAGCCTGTCCGCCGGTCACGCTTGCGCGGCACAGCGCCTATCCGCGGGCCTTGGCCCGGGAGCGGTTGCGCGCTCGGGTGTTCGCGTCGAGGTCCACCTTGCGGACCCGCACGATCTCCGGGGTCACCTCGACGCACTCGTCCTCGGCGCAGAACTCCATGGCCTGTTCCAGGCCGAGCTCGAGCGGGCGGGCCAGCGTCTCGATCACATCCGCTGTCGAAGAGCGCATGTTCGTCAGCTTCTTCTCGCGGGTGATGTTGATGTCCAGGTCCTCGGCGCGCGGGTTGATGCCCACCACCTGACCCTCGTAGGTGTCCTGCCCGGGCTCGACGAAGAACTGGCCGCGGTCGGCGAGCTGGATCATCGCGAACGGGGTGACCGTGCCGGACCGGTCCGACACCAGCGACCCCGTGTGGCGGGCCCGGATCTCCCCGGCCCACGGCCGGTAGCCCTCGAACACCGCGTTGGCGATGCCGGTGCCGCGGGTCTCGGTCAGGAAGTCGGTGCGGAACCCGATCAGACCGCGGCTGGGCACCACGAAGTCCATCCGCACCCAGCCCGCGGCGTGGTTGGTCATCTGTTCCATGCGGCCCTTACGCGCGGCCATCAACTGCGTGATCGATCCGACGAACTCCTCGGGGCAGTCGATCGTCAGCTCTTCGAAGGGTTCGTGCAGCTTGCCGTCGATCATCTTCGTGACCACCTGCGGCTTGCCGACGGTCAGCTCGAAGCCCTCGCGCCGCATCTGCTCGACGAGAATCGCCAGCGCGAGCTCACCGCGCCCCTGCACCTCCCAGGCGTCGGGCCGGCCGATGTCGAGCACCCGGATCGAGACGTTGCCGACCAGTTCCTGGTCGAGGCGGCTCTTGACCATGCGGGCGGTGAGCTTGTGGCCCGAGACCCGACCGGCCAGCGGCGAGGTGTTGGTGCCGATGGTGACCGAGATGGCCGGTTCGTCGACGGTGATGCGGGGCAGCGCGTGCGCGTTGTCCGGGTCGGCCAGCGTGTCACCGATCATGATCTCGGGGATGCCGGCGACCGCGACGATGTCGCCGGCTGTCGCGGTCTGCGTCGGGGTGCGTTCCACGCCGACGGTGGCCAGCAGCTCGGTGATCTTGGCGCTGGTGATCACCGGCACGCCGTCGACCTCACGCATCCAGGCCACCTGCTGGCCCTTCTTGAGCTCACCGTTGTAGATGCGGATCAGCGCGAGCCGGCCCAGGAACGCCGAGGCGTCGAGGTTGGTGACCAGGGCCTGCAGCGGCGCCTCGGGGTTGCCGGACGGCGCCGGGATGTGCTCCATCAGCACGTCGAACAAGGGGTCCAGGTTCTCGCCGTCGGGCACCTCGCCGTCGGCGGGCTGCGTCGTGGAGGCGATCCCGGCGCGGCCGGAGGCATAGAGCGTCGGCAGGTCCAGGGCCTTCTCCGCGGCGGCCTGCGCCTCGTCGTCCAGGTCGGAGGCGACGTCGAGCAGCAGGTCGTGGCTTTCCTCGACCACTTCGGCGATACGGGCGTCGGGCCGGTCGGTCTTGTTGACCACCAGGATCACCGGCAGATGCGCCGCGAGGGCCTTGCGCAGCACGAAGCGGGTCTGCGGCAGCGGGCCTTCGGAGGCGTCGACGAGCAGCACGACACCGTCGACCATGGACAGCCCGCGCTCCACCTCGCCGCCGAAGTCGGCGTGGCCCGGGGTGTCGATCACGTTGATCACCGTGACGGTGCCGTCCTTGTGATGGCGATGCACCGCGGTGTTCTTGGCCAGGATCGTGATGCCCTTTTCGCGTTCCAGGTCGCCGGAGTCCATGATGCGTTCCGTGGCGTCGTCGCCGCGATGGGTCAGCGCACCGGACTGACGCAGCATCGCGTCGACCAGGGTGGTCTTGCCATGGTCAACGTGGGCCACAATGGCGACGTTGCGAAAGTCCGGACGAGGATTCACCCGGTGATTCTCGCAGTGCACTGCACCGATCGCGAAAACGAGAGATTCCCGTCACTGTGAAAGCCGCCAAGCTGGCCGAACTCAAGCCCAAGAAGAAGTGCTGCCGCAGCAAGCCGCGATGCAAGCGATGTCCGCTGGTGGTGGCCAAGGTCCGCAAGGCCGAACTCAACGGGTTGCGGGGCAAGGAACTCGACAAGGTCTACAAGCGCGCCCGTAAGGCCTGACCACGGGTTTTCACCCGGAAACGCCTGGCCGGCACGGCTGTGACAGGCGTAGCCTCGGGATATCCGTCGGTGCGTTTTCTCGGAGTTCTCGGAGGTGGAGAACATGACGGTTTACTCGGCCCTCACCGTCGCGCTGATCGCGGTACTGGCCGCTGCGGCCACCCTCGCGATCTTCCTGGGACTGGCCAACTGGTTCGGCGGGTTCTACGTCGTGCGCTGCGCACAGTGCAGGCATCTGACGTTCAGCACGACCAACCAGCCCACGATCTCGTGCACGCAATGCCGCCATCCGGTGCTGACGCACCCGATTCACGCGCTGCACCACCCGAATGAGCGCACCGACGTGCGCCTCGTCAACGATCGTCTGCGCTACTGACCCTTTGCGCTACCGACTCCCTCGTCGCGCGGCGTGATTGAGTCCGTCTGCGACGGGAAACACGTGCGGGTATGGCGCGCACCCTGCCGGCCCTGAGGTTCAGCACTGCGCTGTACCGGTTCCGCGAGAGTCTGTTCTTCCTGCCGCTGCTGGTCGTGGTGCTCGGCGCGGTCCTGGCGGAGGTGTCGGCGGTCATCGACGGCGCGCTCGGGCCGGATCGGCGGGTGCCGCTGACCCTCCAGATGAACAGCAACGCCGCGACCTGGCTGCTGAGCACCGTGGCCGGTGCGACGATCACCACCGCGGGTGTCGTGTTCTCGTTGACGGTGGTCAGCCTGCAGCTGGCCAGCAGCCAGTTCTCGCCGCGGGTGATGCGCTCGTTCATCCGGGACCGGTTGAGCCAGTCGGTGATCGGGCTGCTGGTGGCCACGTTCGTGTTCTCGGTGCTGGTGCTGCGCCATCTCGACGCCGACGAGCACAGCAACGCGCCGCGCATCTCGATGACGCTGGCGGTCGCGTTGACGTTGACGACGGTGGTGTTGATCATCGCCTACCTGAATCGGCTGGCCTTCGGTCTGCAGGTCGGCGAGGTCGTGCGCACGATCACCGACGAGGCCACCAAGGTGCTGCACCACGAACAGCGGGAAGTCAGTTCGGAGATCCCGGCCGGAGCGCAGGGCACACCGTCGGGCCGGGTGCTGACGGTGTCCGCCGGCCGCGAGGGCTGGGTCACCCAGGCCCCGAGCCGGTACATCCTCGCCGCGGTGCCGCCGGGCACCACGGTTCGGCTGGAGACCCGCACCGGCGCCTACATCCACCGCGGCGAGGTGCTGATGTCGCTGTGGCCCGCCCCTGACGATCCGGAAACCGTTGAGCGGCAGGTCCTCTCGACCGTCGAGATCGCGGCGACGCGGACCATGCAACACGACGTCGACTTCTCGATCCGGCAGCTGGTCGACATCGCGCTGCGTGCGCTGAGTCCCGCGATCAACGACCCCACCACCGCCACCGAGGTGGTGCTGCGGCTGGGCAGCCTGCTGCGCGACATCCTCGTCAGCGACCTGCCGCCGCTGGAGGTGCAGGGCCCCGAGGGCCGGGTGCTGTTGCGGCCGTGGGACCTCTCGCACACGGAGTACATCGAGCACGCGTTCGACCAGATCCGGCAGTCGGTCGGCGCGCAGATGCATGTCGCGACATCGGTCATGCGGGTCCTGCGCATGCTGATCGCGCACGTGTGCGCCCACGACCGCGACGACGCGGTGCCCGCCCTGCGCGCGCAGCAGCGCATGCTGCTGGAGGTCATGGAGAGTCGGGCCGAGGCGTTGGGCATCCACCCGAACGACCTCGAGCGGCTGCGCGCGGTGTACGAGGACCTCGACCCGGCCGAACACGCGCTGCCGTGAGCGTGCTCGTCACCGTCGGTCGCTGTTCCGAAAACCCTGGCGTAAATCATGATCGACGCGGGTATGACACCTCGCACTGGTCCGGCGGTGGCGCCGGGTGGATTGGAGTGTCCTCTATGCGCGTGTTCATCCGGTCGCTGCTCGTCACCGTCGTCGCGATGCTCGGTGCGGCCGCGCTCGCCGTCAGCTCGACGTTGACCGGGGCGGCGGTGGCCCTGGCCGACCCCGTCGCTCTGATCATGGGGAACTCCGGACGCCCCTGGCCCGAGGAGTCCTACGTCGCCAATGCCATGCGACGCTACATCGAGCCCAACTCCATCTGCGGCGACACGAGCTGTGAGGCCCGCAACGTCTACGGACCGGAGGAATTCTGGCCCGTCTACGGCGGACTGACCGCGTTGTCCTTCAATCGGTCGACCCAGGTGGGGTTGGAGTACCTCGACGATGCGTTGCAGGAGCAACTGCGCGCCGAGCCCGGAGAGAACGTCGTCATCTTCGGCTACTCCCAGAGCGGCCGGATCACCAACCTCCAACTGCGCAATCTCGCAGACCCGAACTACGCGGTGGACAACGGGAACATCGTGCCCGACGCCGATCAGCTCGAGATCGTTCTGGTCGGCAACTGGAGTCGCCCCAACGGTGGGATCGGGTCCCGGTTCAACGGCCTGACCATCCCGTTCATCGGCATCACCTTCGACGGCCCGACACCGACCGACACCGGGTACCGCATGACCGACATCTCCTACGAGTACGACATCATCTCCGATGCCCCGCTGTATCCGATCAACCTGTTGGCCACCCTCAATGCGACGCTGGGTTTCTTCTACGCCCACCTGACCTATGCCGACCCCTCCGCCACGAACTCCGATTTCCCCTGGGGCTCAACCGATGAGGCGTCGTTCGAAGAGCTGCTGGCCTCCGCGAAGGTGCAGAAGTACCCGGGCAAGGGGCAAGATCCGAACGGCAACCCCGAGGACTGGGACAACACGTATGTCCTGATTCCGTCGACGCGCCTGCCGCTGCTGCAACCGATCCGCGATCTCGCGGCTGTCACCGGAACGTCCGTGCTCGTCGAACCGCTGATGAAGTTGATCGAGCCCGCGCTGAAGGTGTTGATCGACACCGGATATGACCGGACCATCCCGATGGGCCAGGACACGCCGGCTCGCCTGATCCCGCGGATCAACGTGTTCACGCTGACCAACGACCTCTTCGAGGCGGCCGGCCAGGGCATTCGAGACGCACTCGGCATCGAGACCGCCGTCCCGACCGAACCGACGGACAGCCCCTCCGATGGGACCGCGACAACGACGTCGCGCGCCTCGAAGTCGGTTGCCGAGCAGCCCCCCGCGAAGCGCGGAACGGCGAAGGCCGATGACGAGATCGCCGAAGCAACACGGGTTTCCCGCGAGATGTCGCGGGTTGCCGCAGATGACGAGGAGCCGGCCGGCGACGACTCGGCCGCCGACGACTCGGCCGACGACGACCCGGCCGCGGCGCTGGAACCTGCCGATGAAGCCAGTCCCGACGCGACCGCCGACGCGACCGCGTCGGACAGTTCGGCCTCCGAGTCGGACAGTTCGGCAGACAGCTCGAGCCGTTCCAAGAGGGCCTCGCACGACAGGAAGTCCGACGCCAGGGCCGCGGCGTAGGTTGTGGCTCCGGCGCCGCGGTCCCTGCTCACGGTGGGCCACGGCGCTCTCGACAAGGACGCGCTGAGCAGCCTGCTTCGGGAGGCGGATGTCGAAGCCCTCGTGGACGTCCGGCGCTTCCCCAACAGCCGACACAACCCCGACGTCGAGACAGGGGCGATCCAGACCTGGGCGCGCGCGGCGCACATCGACTACCGGTGGGAGGAGCACCTGGGCGGGCGGCGCCGATTGCCGACCGGCACAGAACCGGAAGACACCTGGTGGCGCGTCGAACAATTCGCCGCCTACGCGGCTTACACCCGCACCGAGGAGTTCGGCGCCGCTCTGGAGGAACTGTTGGCGCAGGCGGACCGGCAGCGCACTGCGATCATGTGCAGCGAAGCGGTGTGGTGGCGCTGTCACCGGCGGCTGGTCGCCGATGTCGCGGTGCTGCGCTGCGGTGTCCCGGTCAGTCACCTGATGCACGACGGCCGGCTCGTGCCGCACCCGCCGGCCGAGGGCGCGCGGGTTGCCCCCGACGGGGAGGTCTACTGGATCGGGTGAGCCCGCGCGTCACCAACCACGTCGGTGCGGAGCGGAGCCGACGAGCTCTCCCTTCTTGGCGACGTCGCGGCTGCGGTAGACGATGTAGGGGCGGAACAGGTAGCCCACCGGTGCGCTGAAGGCGTGCACCAGCCGGGTGAACGGCCACAGGCAGAACAGCACCTGCGCGATCACCACGTGGATCTGGAACCACAACGGCGAGGCGGCCATCAGGTCACCGCGCGGCTGCAGCACCCAGATCGACCGGAACCACGGCGACACCGTCTCCCGGTAGTTGTGTTCCGCGCCCAGCGGGGTGGCCCCGATCAGGGTGCACGCCAGACCGGCAACGATCGCCAGAACCAGCACCAGGTACATGATCTTGTCGTTCAAGGTGGTGGCCATGAACACCGGGCCGCGGGTGCGCCGGCGGTAGACCAGCAGCGTGATCCCCACCAGGGTGCAGAACCCGGCAATGCCGCCGAGGACCAGCGCCTGGACGTGGTAGGCGTGCTGGCTCACGCCGATCGCGTCGGTCCACGATTTCGGGATGAGCAGGCCGATGACGTGTCCGAGAATCACGACCAGGATGCCGAAGTGGAACATCGGGCTGCCGATCCGCAGCAGGCGGCTCTCGTAGAGCTGCGACGAGCGCGTGGTCCAGCCGAACTTGTCGTAGCGGTACCGCCACCAGGTGCCGACCACCACCACCGCCAGGACGACGTAGGGCACCACATCCCAGAAGATCTCGCCTCCGGTCATCTCAGCGCCTCCCCTGCTCTCCCCGGCGCGGCGGCACGGTCAACGTGAACGGTTGCAGTCCAACGGATTCGACTGGAGCGCCACCGGCGGCCAGGTGCTGCACCCGGCGCAGGTCGGCGTCGGTGGCGGCGGGCAGCGTTCCCAGCACAGCGGCCACGGTCGACGCGTAGGGCGAGTCCGACTCGCACAGCGCGTCGTGCAGCACACCGAGTGGGACACGGTGGGCCACCAGCAGATCGCGTCCGCCCGTGGGGTCGACCGTGGCCGCGAACTCGAGCACCACGGGAAGGTGATCGGGCGCCTCCCGGTGCGCCATCGACACCCCGGCCCGCCGGTAGGCGTCGGAGAACTCCAGCATGGCGCGCCCTCGGTTGCGGGTGTCGCCGGTGGTCCAGTACGTCAGGTACATCGTGGCCCGCCGGCGGAGGTCGAAGGTGTCGACGTACTGGGTGGCCGCCGCGGTCGCACCGAGTCCCCGCACGGTGTCCAGCGTCGCCCGGAGTTGCGCGCCGGCACCGCCGTCGACGTGTTCGACCAGGGCCTCGGCCGCCTCGAACTGGCCGCGGTCGGGGTAGCTCAACAGCAGCGACGCGCTCTGCCACACCAACCGGTCGCTCAGCGTGCAGCGCTGCGGACGGCGCAGTCTCACTGCTTCGCCCCACCGTCGGTCGGGAACAATCCCGAGGGAGCGCCGCGGCCGTCCCAGTTGAGCAGGTTGACCCGGGACGGCCGGGATCGGTTGGCGGCCATGGATTCACTGGTCTGGCGGTTCTGCAGCGCGTGGAATGTCTCCACCGCCACCGGAACCGGTTGTCCGCTGGCCTCGCCGAAGGGACCGGATTCATACATCCCGGGGCCGCCTTCGAACGACAAGGAGCACCCCGGCTCTTCCAGCGACCACGGCTCGACGTCCCCGTACGCCGTCGGGATGACGTACCGCTCGTCGTATTTCGCGATCGCCAGCAGCCGGTACATGTCGTACATCTGTTCCTCGGTCATGCCCACCGACTCGGGGATGTGCGGCTGGGTCTCGCGTCCGAGGTTGATGTCACGCATGTACGACCGCATCGCCGCCAGCCGCCGCAGCACCCCCTCGACGACGGAGACCTCGCCGGCAGTGAACAGCCCGGCCAGGTACTCCAGCGGAATGCGCAGCGCGTCAAGGGCCCCGAACAGATTCCCGACGTCCTCCCCGTCGTGGCCGCTGCGACTGACCGCGTCGACCACCGGGGACAGCGGCGGGACGTACCAGACCATCGGCACCGTCCGGAACTCCGGGTGCAGCGGCAGCGCCACCCCGTAGGTGTGGATCAGCGCGTAGATCGGCGAGCGCTGCGCGGCCTCGATCCACTCGTCGGAGATACCCTCCGCGCGGGCCCCCGCGATCACCGCGGGATCGTTGGGATCCAGCAGGATTCGCTTCTGTGCCGCGTACAGGTCGGCGTCGCGTTCCACCGCGGCCGCTTCGAGCACCCGATCGGCGTCGTAGAGAACCAGCCCCAGGTACCGCAGTCGGCCCACACAGGTCTCCGAGCACACCGTCGGCAGACCGACCTCGATGCGCGGATAGCACAGTGTGCACTTCTCGGCCTTGCCGGTCTTGTGGTTGAAGTAGACCTTCTTGTACGGGCAACCCGACACACACATCCGCCAGCCGCGACACCGGTCCTGGTCGACCAGCACGATGCCGTCCTCGCTGCGTTTGTAGATCGCCCCGGACGGGCACGACGCCACACAGGACGGGTTCAGGCAGTGCTCACAGATGCGCGGCAGGTAGAACATGAACGTCTGCTCCAGCTCCAGCTGGATCTGCTCGCTGACCTTCTGCAGCACCGGGTCGCCGGGGACGATCTCCGTCGACCCCGCGAGGTTGTCGTCCCAGTTGGCCGACCATTCGACCTTCATCGGTTCACCGCTGATCAGGCTGCGCGGCGGGGCCACCGGGATGTGCTCGCCCAGTGGCGCGTTGGTCAGGTTCTCGTAGTCGTAGGTCCACGGCTCGTAGTAGTCCTCGATGGACGGCATCAGCGGGTTGGAGAAGATGTGCAGCAGCTTGCTGAAACGGCCACCGCCCCGCAGCCGTAGCCGGCCGCGGCGGTCCCGCACCCAGCCGCCGCGCCACCGCTCCTGGTCCTGGTAGGTGCGTGGATAGCCCTGCCCGGGGCGGGTTTCGACGTTGTTGAACCACACGTACTCGGTGCCCGGACGGTTCGTCCAGGCCTGCTTGCACGTCACCGAACAGGTGTGGCACCCGATGCATTTGTCGAGGTTCATCACCATCGCCATCTGCGCCATGACTTTCACTGGTAGACGACCTCCTGGGAGCGGCGACGGACGACGGTGACCTCGTCGCGCTGATTGCCGGTCGGGCCCAGATAGTTGAACGCGAACGACGTCTGGGCGTAACCGCCGGCGAGGTGGCTGGGTTTGACCAGCAGGCGGGTCAGCGAGTTGTGGATTCCGCCGCGCCGGCCGGTGGTCTCGCTGAGCGGCACATCGATGGTGCGTTCCTGCGCGTGGTAGACGAACACCACGCCGTCGGGCATCCGGTGGCTGACGATCGCGCGGCACACCAGCACACCGTTACGGTTGACCGCTTCCACCCAGTCGTTGTCGCGCACCGCGATTTTCGCAGCGTCGGCGGGACTCATCCACATGGTCGGACCGCCCCGCGACAGCGAGAGCATGAACAGGTTGTCCTGGTACTCGGAGTGGATGGACCACTTCGAGTGCGGGGTCAGGTACCGGACCGTCAGTCCCACACCGTTCGAACCCAGTTCAGGCTCGCCGAACAGCCGGTGGATGTCCAGCGGGGGCCGGTAGATCGGCAGCTGTTCGCCGAGTTCCTCGAGCCAATCGTGATCGAGGTAGAAGTGCATCCGGCCGGTGAGGGTGTGGAACGGTTTGAGCTCCTCGATGTTGACGGTGAACGGCGCGTAGCGGCGCCCGCCCGTCTCGCTGCCCGACCACTCCGGGCTGGTGATCACCGGGACCGGGCGCGCCTGGGTGTCGGCGTAGGTGATCCGCCGTTCCTCACTGCCGCCGGCGAGATGATCCAGCGATCGGCCGGTGCGGCGCGACAACTGCTGGAACCCTTCGACCGCGAGCCGGCCGTTGCCCGTGCCGGACAACGCCAGGATCACATCGGCCATGCGTTCGGCGGTGGTGATCGCCGGACGGCCCGCGGCCGGTCCGGACGCCAGCACCCCGAACTTCGCCGCCAGTTCGGTGACCTCTTCGTCGGGGTGGGTGGTCACGCCTTTGGTCGTCAGCCCGAGCCGGTCGGTCAGCGGCCCCAACGTGGCCCATTTCTCGGCGATGGCGGTGTAGTCGCGTTCCACCACGGCGATGGGCCCCATCGTCTTGCCCGGGACGGGTGTCTCGCCCGTCTCCCGCCAGTCCCGGTGGGTACCACCGGGATAGGCCATTGCGCCCGGTGTGTCGTGCTGCAGCGCGCCGAGGACGACGTCGGTGCGGGTGCCGAGATGCTTGGTGCTCAGCGCCGAGAACGCGATCGCGATGGCGCGGAAAGCCTCGAAATCCGAACGGGTCTCCCATGGTGGGTCGATCGCCGCGGTGAACGCATGCACATAGGGATGCATGTCGGTGCTGTTCAGATCGGCCTTCTCGTACCAGGTGGCCGCCGGCAGCACCACGTCGGACAGCAGGGTCGTCGACGTCATCCGGAAGTCGATCGACATCAACAGGTCGAGCTTTCCCTCGGGGATGTCGCCGTTGTCGGCCAGCCGCCACGCGATGTCGCGGGGTCGCAAAGCTTCCGCGGTAGGGCTCGCCTGCAGATTCGAGGTGGTGCCCAGCAGGTGGCGCAGGAAGTACTCGTTGCCCTTGCTCGACGAGCCCAGCAGGTTGGCGCGCCACACGCTGAGTACCCGTGGCCAGTTCGCGGGGTTGTCCGGGTCGGTGATCGCCAGTTTCAGTTCACCCGAGGCCAATTGCTCGGCGACGTACTCCGGGACCTCCCGGCCGGCAGCGCGGGCCTCGTCGGCGATGTCGAGACTGGAGCGGTCGAACTGCGGGTAGAACGGCATCCATCCCATCGCCGCCGACGCCGCCAGCACGTCCATGGTGTGCTTGCCGTCGAAGCGGCCGCGACCGACCGGGCTGGCCAACGCGTCAGCTCGGTACCCGTCGTAGCGCCACTGGTCGGTGTGCACGTACCAGTAGGAGGTGCCCGGCATCTGCCGGGGCGGGCGCACCCAGTCGGTGGCCATCGCCATCGTCGACCACCCGGTGACGGGACGGCACTTCTCCTGCCCCACGTAGTGCGCCCAACCGCCGCCGTTGCGGCCCATCGACCCGGTGAGCAGGAGCATCGCCAGCACCGCCCGGTAGGTGGCGTCCCCGTGGAACCACTGGCAGATGCCGGCGCCCATGATGATCATCGACCGCCCGCCGGATTCCTCGGCGTTGCGGGCGAATTCGCGCGCGACCCGGATCGCCTGCGTCGCGGAGACTCCGGTGATCGCCTCCTGCCACGCCGGGGTGTAGGGACGGTCGGGGTCGTCGTATCCGGCGGGCCAGTCGCCGGGCAGGCCCGGCCGCGCCACCCCGTACTGGGCGAGCATCAGGTCGAACACGGTGCACACCAGGTGATCTCCGACCCGGCGCACCGGCACGCCGCGTTCGAGGGTCTCCCCGTGCCCGTCGACGGTGTCGAACCGGGGCAGCGCGATCGCCGCGGTCTCGCCACCGCCGGCCGCCACACTCAGCGCGGGACGGACATCGCCGAGGTCGAGGTTCCATTTGCCGACACCGTCGTCACCGAATCGGAACCCCAGTGAGCCCGGGGGGACGACGACGGTGTCGGTGGCCTCGTCGAGCAGGGCCGGTTTGAACGCGGCGTTCTCCACGTCCTGCCCGAGGTCGGCCGCGGTCAGGTTCTTACCCGGCACCAGAACCCCGTCGCGGTGTTCGAGCTTGACCAGGAACGGCAGGTCGGTGTAGCGGCGGACGTAGTCGGAGAAGAACGGGACCTGCTGTCCGACAAAGAACTCGGTCAGTATGACGTGGCCCATCGCCATGGCCAGCGCACCGTCGGTGCCGGCCGCGCACGGCATCCACTCGTCGGCGAACTTGGTGTTGTCCGCGTAATCGGGGCTGACGCTGACGACCTTGGTGCCGCGGTAACGCACCTCGGTCATCCAGTGTGCGTCCGGCGTGCGGGTGACGGGGACGTTGGAGCCCCACATCATCAGGTAGGCGCTGTCCCACCAGTCACCGGATTCGGGGACGTCGGTCTGGTCGCCGAACACCTGGGGCGAGGCCACCGGCAGGTCGGCGTACCAGTCGTAGAACGACGTCATGGCCCCGCCCAGCAGCTCGACGAAGCGTGCGCCTGCCGCGTGGCTGACCATCGACATCGCGGGGATCGGCGAGAACCCGACCACCCGGTCGGGGCCGTAGGTCTTGATGGTGTGCACGTGGGCGGCGGCGATCATCTCGGTCGCCTCGGCCCAGGTGACCCGCACCAATCCGCCTCTGCCGCGGGCCTGTTGGTAGCGGCGCCGGCGCTGCGGATCGGACTGGATGTCCGCCCAGGCCAGCACGGGGTCGCCCAGGCGGGATTTGGCCTCGCGGTACATCTCCAGCAGGACACCGCGGGCGTACGGGTAGCGCACGCGGGTCGGCGAGTAGGTGTACCAGGAGAAGGCCGCGCCGCGCGGGCAGCCCCGCGGCTCGTATTCCGGGCGGTCGGGGCCCACGGTCGGATAGTCGGTTTCCTGTGTCTCCCAGGTGATGATCCCGTCCTTGACGTAGACCTTCCACGAGCACGAGCCCGTGCAGTTGACCCCGTGGGTGGACCGCACCACCTTGTCGTGGCTCCAGCGGTCGCGGTAGAAGACGTCGCCTTCGCGGCCGCCGCGGCGGTACACGGTGCGTCCGTCTGCGGAGAAGTCACCCGGCGTGAAGAATCTGCCGGTGCGCTCGAGCAGTTCTTCGACCGCTCCCCCGGTTCGCGGTGGACTGGTCACGTGGCGGCCTCCTTGGCGGTCGGCTCCTGGGCGTGCAGTTTCACGGCGGTGTAGACGAACGCGGCGAGGGCCGTGATCACGAGCAGCGACAACCCGATCGTGTAGTCGTTGTCGATGTCGTCGTAGGTTGCCCCCATCACCAGCGGCGGGAAGTATCCGCCCAATCCTCCTGCAGCAGCGACGATTCCGGTGACCGATCCGACGGATCTGCCGGGCGCCCGCCGGGACACCCAGGCGAAGACCCCGCCGGTACCGATGCCCAGGAACAGCGCCAGCGAGATGAACGTGACCGCCGACCAGAGATCGGGCGGCGGCTGCAGGATGGCGACCGCCGCGGTCAGGGCGGTACCCGCGAACGACGCGAGCACGACGTACTTGGGCGCGAAGCGGTCGGCGAGCATGCCGCCCACCGGCCGGGCCAGGACCGCGGCCAGCGCGAAACCGGCTGTGCGCGCGCCGGCATCGACCGCCGAGAAGTCGTAGATGGTCTTGATGTAGGTGGGCAGGTAGTTGCTGAATGCGACGAAGCCACCGAAGACCACCGCGTACAGGAACGACATCTCCCAGGTGACCGGCAATGTGGCCGCGGCCTTGAGCTTTGGCAGCACCGCGTCGTGGTTCGGGACGAAAAGGGGCGCGTCGCGCATCACTACCACGCACGCCAGAGCCGTCGCACCCAGCACGGCTGCGATGATCACGTGGGTGGTCAGCAGTCCGAACCAGTTGACGAAACGGGGAGTGAAGAAGGCCGAGAGCGCGGTGCCGACCATCCCCATGCCGAACACCCCGGTGGCGAAGCCACGGCGCGACGCCTCGTACCAGTGGTTGGCGAACGGGATGCCGACGGCGAAGATGGTGCCCGCGATGCCGAGGAAGAAGCCGAAGACGACGAGCAACGGGTAGGACCCGGAGGCTCCGGCGATGCCGACCGCGAGGACCGGCAGGATCGACGCCAACGTGACCGCGATGAACATCGTTCGCCCGCCGAACCGGTCGGTCAGCGGCCCCACCACGATGCGGCCGAGCGCGCCGACCAGGATCGGCGTCGCCACCAGCAGCGAGGTCTCGGTACTGCTCAGCGAGATGTCGCCGGCATACGTCGTCGACAATGGGCCGATCATGTTCCAGGCCCAGAAATTGATGGCCGAGACCCACGTGGCCAGCGCCAGATTGACCCCCCGCCGCGCGCCGGTCTCCGGCGCAATCGCCGTGCTCACCGATTCAGACAAGCACTCCGGTCAGCTCGGTAACACTATTTCGGCCGAAACGTCAGAAGACGAAATTACTTGGGAGACTTAATATTTTCGTGTTCACAGATCGGCGGTCCGGCGAGCGCCCTACGCAGATCGGGCAGCCACACCCGATCGGCGGGAACCCAGTCCACGGCGTCGAGTTCTTCGGCGCGCACCCACCGCAACGCGCGGTGGTCGTGCGGCGCGACCTCACCGGCGAGGCGCCGCACCAGATAAGCGCGCAGCACCGTCGTGGCACTCAGCGCGATGTCGGTTCCGACACGCTCTCCGACCCGGACGGTGACGCCGAGTTCCTCGTGCAGCTCGCGTGCGAGCGCGGCGGCGTCGTCCTCGCCGTCGGCGACTTTGCCGCCGGGCAGTTCCCACAGGCCCGCCAGTTCCGGCGGGCGAGCGCGCTGGGCCACCAGCAGGGCGCCGTCTTCGATCAGGGCGCCGGCGACGACGACGAGAGATACTGAAGGCGGGGTGGGCATCGCCGGACACGGTATACCGTCGGGGTCATGGCTGTGTTGACCGACGACCAGATCAGCGACGCGCTGACCGAACTGAGCGACTGGGAGCATGCCGACGGTGCGCTGCGGCGCACCCACAAGTTCCCGACGTTCCTCGAGGGCATCGAGGCGGTCCGGCGCGTCGCCGAGCACGCCGAGGCGTCGGATCACCATCCGGACATCGACATCCGTTGGCGAACAGTGACTTTCGCGTTGGTGACGCACTCCGAGGGTGGCATCACGGAGAAGGACGTGCAGATGGCTCGCGATATCGACGGGATCCTCGGATAGCGATCCACGCCAGCGTCGCCAACGTGGCGACGAGGTAGGCCAGGCCGGTCCACGCCAGGTACCACGGCCGCGGGATGGTCCAGATGGTGGGCTGGGCGAAGCTCAGCAGCCAGGGCACGCCGACCAGCGTCAGCGCCAGCCAGCCCCACCCCAGGATGCGGGCACCCAGCCGGTCGCGCAGCGGGCCGTGCAGCAGCCAGATCATCAGCGGGATCAGCCACACCCAGTGGTGGGTCCACGAGATCGGCGAGAGCAGCAGACCGAAGAGCTGCACGACGACGATGCCGCCGAGCCGGTCGTCGGCGCCGCCGATGGCCCGCCACGCCAGCAACGCGAGCACCGCGGTGACCGCGATCCCGGCCAGCACGGCCGGCCCGTAGCCGGCGTCGTGACCGAGGATCCGCGAGATGCCGCCGCGCCAGGACTGGTTGAACGACGTCGCCACCGGCCCGACGCGATGGGCGTCGCCGAGCAGTTCGGTGAAGTAGACCCGCGTCTGGTCGCCGACGACGAGCGCCGACACGCCGATGGTCGCGAAGAACACCGCGGCCGAGAAGAGCACGGCACGCCAGCGCCGCGCGCCGAGGAAGTACAGACCCGAGACCGCTGGGGTGAGTTTGATCCCAGCGGCCAGCCCGACCAGCAGACCCGAGATCCACCATCGGGTGCTGTAGACGGCGTAGAGCACCGCGAGCACCAGCAGCACGTTGATCTGGCCGTAGTCGAAGGTGCTGCGCAGGGGCTCGGTCCAGATGCCGACCGCCGTCCACAGCAGGGCGACACGCCGGTCGCCGTCGCGTCCGATCAGTCGCTGGCTCACCCGCACCACCCCGTACAGCGCGGCGATGGTGCCGAGCGTCCACAGGACGCCGAGCAGCCCGAACGGCAGCAGGTGCAGGGGGTAGAACACCACCGCGGCGAACGGCGGGTAGGTGAAGGGCAGCGGGAAGTCCGGCGTCTGCTCGGCGTAGACGAAGTCGTAGAGGGTGTCGGGGTCGGCGAGCGCGCCCGCTCCGCCGACGTAGACGTGCAGGTCGACGAAGTTCGCACCGTTGGGGACGAGGTAGGTCCACGCCAGGCGGGCGGCGACGCTGAGGATCAGCAGCAGCGGCGCCACGGCGAGCAGCCGCGGCACCATCGAGGTGCGCGGCGGGGCGGCCGTCCGGTCGTATGTGTCGATGCGTCGACTGTATCGACGCCGGAGGGGTCCGCCCTGCGTCCGGTCACCATCGGCGCTCATGTGCATAACGGATCAGTAAATGCCACACATGTCACTTGAGTAACACCAGTAACACGCTAACTTCGGGTGCAGGCGTGCCACCAACCGATTTGGAGATCTCATGCACCGCACCCGAAAACTGTTCGCCACCACGATGATCGCAGCGGCAGGGGCGGTTTCGGCCGCTGTGGCCATGTCGGCCTCCGCCGCCGCTCAGCCGGCCCCCGCGCCGGCTCCCGCGCCCGAGGTTCCCGGCCTGCCGTTCCTGCAGCAGCTGGCCGCCAATCCCGAGGCCGCCACCCAGCTGATGCAGGGCTTCGCCAACCTGATGGGCAGCGCTGCCCCGGCCGCCACCACACCGGCCGCCACCACGCCGGTCGCGACCGCGGTCACCACCCCGGCACCCGCCGCGACGGCGTCGATCACCCTGCCCCAGCCCACCAACGTGCTGCCCGGAGCCATCGGCCTGCCCGGCGCCGACGTGCTCCCCGGCGCCACCGCCCTGCCCGGCGGCAACATCACCACGGTTCCTGCCGCCAACACGACCACGGTGCCCGCGGCCGCGCCGACGCAGAACCCGCTCAGCGCACTGACCGACTCGCTCGGCGTGCCCGGCGGCCTCGCCTCGCTGTTGCCCTCCGGCGCGCCGCTGGCGGGTCTGCTCCCGACCGACAGCACCGCGGCCGTCGCACCGGCTCCCGTCGCGGCCCCGGCTCCGGCCACCGCGCCGCTGTTCTCTCCGCTGTCGGCACTGCCCTGATCACGGGCATCCGCAACCGTCCACCACAACAACAGCACTGGGGGATCATGTCGACGACCAGAACGAAACTGACCACCGCACTCGCGGTGGGTTCGTCGATGGCTCTGCTGGCGTTCGGCGTGCCGGGAACCGCGCACGCCGAACCCGTCGCCGCACCGCTGCCGATCGACGGACTGCAGGCCCCGGGCCTGCCGGCCGTACAGAGCATCGGTCCGGTGATCCAGCAGGCCGCGGCTGATCCCGGCAACGCCGCCTCGATGCTGATGGCCGCCGCCGCGGTGTTCGCCGGAGATGCCGCAGCGCCGCGGTCTTCCCGCGACGTCGCGTCTGCGGTCAATCAGTTCGTGCAACCCGTCGCCCACGTGCCGGCCACCGGGGCGATCCCGGGCACCGAGGCGCACCTGCCGGCCGGGGTGAACCCGGTCCACGCCGTCGGCCCGGTTCCCGAGACGACGCCGCACGCGCCTGCGGCCATCGCCCCCGGGCCCGCCCCGCTACCCGGTCCTGCCCCGCTGCCCGGTCCGGCCCCGGCGGCGGCGCCGGCTCCCGAGCCCGCTCCCGCAGGGCCGCCCGCACAGCCGGTCGCCGCGACGACGCCCGGCGGGTCCATGGAGTTCGGACCCGACGCGCCGGTGACGCAGGACTTCCTCTACCCGTCGATCAGCAACGGCTGCCTGGCCGACGGCGGCAACGTGCTGGCCACGGCCATCTCGGTCGCCGGGCCCGCGAAGATCCCGACGCCGGGCCCCGGCCCGGGTCAGACCGCCTATGTGTTCACCGCGGTCGGCACGCCCGGCCCCGCGGCCGAGCAGAAGCTGCCGCTGAACGTCACCTGGGTGAACCTGTCGACGGGCAAGTCGGGCAGTGCGACGCTCAAGCCGCGCTCCGACATCAACCCGGAGGGCCCGACGACGCTGACCGCCATCGTGGACACCGGCTCGGGCAGCATCATGTCGACGATCTTCGGTCAGGTCACCACGACCGAGAAGCAGTGCCAGTTCATGCCGACGATCGGTTCCACCGTCGTCCCGTAGACACGCACGCACGCCGCACGCACGCCGAAATGGGGTTCCTGGTCGTGAATCGCACCGCGATCGCGACCGGGAACCCCATTTCGCGGTGGATCAGTAGGCCATGAACAAGATCGCGTCGCGGTCGTAGTCGCGACCCGGGTGCTGCTCGGAGAGGTGCTTCTGGGCCTTCTCCACCAGATCGTCCTCGTCCTTACCGGTGATGGCCTCGCCGCACGGGCAATTCAAGTGAGTCTTCATGGCATCACTTTGACACAGCCCACGCCGACGGATGAGACAAGATCG
This sequence comes from Mycolicibacterium vaccae, assembly GCA_050205485.1. Taxonomy (GTDB): domain Bacteria; phylum Actinomycetota; class Actinomycetes; order Mycobacteriales; family Mycobacteriaceae; genus Mycobacterium; species Mycobacterium vaccae_A. The sequence goes on from JBNMQW010000014.1 coordinate 140,880, forward strand.
CCAACATGGACATCTACGACGCGATGCGCACGACCGCAGCGGTCCGCAGGTTCACCGACGACCCGCTGCCCGACGACGTCCTGGTCCGCATCCTCGACCACGCCCGCTTCGCGCCCAGCGGCGGCAACCGCCAGGGCGTGCACGTCGTGGTGGTCCGCGAGCAGGCCACCCGCGCCGCGCTCGCGGAGCTCAGCAAGCCCGGCGCACGGCGCTACACCGCGCAGAAGAACAACGGCGAAGGGCCGTGGAACCCGGTGCGGCCCATGGCCGTATCGGCCGAGCAGGTGGCCGCGACCGAGGTGCCCGCGGCGATGATCGCGCCCCTGTTCGACGCCGCAGTGGTGCTGGTGGTGTGTGTCGACCTCACGGTGGTCGCGGCCATGGACCAGGAGCTGCCGCGGGTGGGTGTGGTCGCCGGCGCCTCGGTGTATCCGTTCGTGTGGAATGTGCTGCTCGCCGCCCGCAACGAGGGCTTCGGCGGGGTGTTGACGACGATGGCGGTGGCCGAGGAGCCCGGCGTCAAGCAGTTGCTGGGCATTCCCGAGGACTACGCGGTGGCTGCCGTGGTGCCGCTGGGCCGGCCCGAGCATCAGGTGCGCCGGCTGACCCGCAAACCGGTCTCCGCGCTGGCCACCCGGGAGCGGTTCGACGGCGAGTCTCTCTGACGTGACGCGCGGGTCGTGAGACCTTGAATCCATGACGGCCACACTGGGTTATGCCATGGCCGGCACCGGGGACGCCGACCTCGAGCAGCAGGTCGCCGAGCTCTGCGCGGCGGGGGTGGATTCCCGTCGCATCTTCACCGACCGGCACCCCGGCCCGGCCGACAAGATGCGGGCAGGCCTGGTGGCGCTGCTGAGCTATGCGCGCACCGGGGACGTCGTGGTGGTCGCGGCGCTGCAGCAACTCGGGCGGACCGCGACCGAGGTGAGCCGGACCGTCGCCGACCTCGATTCGCGTGGCATCACCGTGCGGTGCCTGCGCAGCGGGGTCGACACCGCCACGGACAGCGGCCGGATGGTGGCCAGGGTGCTGACCGACCTGGCCACCCTCGACTAGCTGTACTGACCACGGACGTTAGGTACGGCGTGGCGTGGTGACATAGCGAAGACCCCCGAGTGAAGTGCGAGCTGCTGAAGAACGCACAAGTCACTCCGGAGGTCTTCGTGTCCCACCGTAATGCCCCATTGTCAGAAACCGGACGTCTGCGCTTGGCCCGTTGCGTGGTCGAGGACGGTTGGTCGCTACGCCGGGCGGCCG
>JBNMQW010000015.1:0-118004 GCA_050205485.1 Mycolicibacterium vaccae
TCCGCCACCACGACCACGCCACCCCCGCGCGGTCCGGCGGTCACACCACCGCGGTCAACGGTCTCGGGTTGTGCGAAGCGTGCAACTACGCCAAAGAAGCCGCCGGCTGGAACGTCACCACCCGCGAAACCGGCGGCCAACACAGCGCGGTGTTCCGAACACCGACCGGAGCGACCTACGAATCCACCGCACCGCCCCTACCCGGGCCACCACCATTCCGGCGCAGCATCGTCGAAAACGGCATCACCATCGACCTCGTCACCTTCGACGCCGCCTGAGTACCAGCGCCGCCTGACACGGTCTGCGAGCGAGTGACGGGATTCGAACCCGTGTAAACGGCTTTGCAGGCCGGTGCCTAGCCACTCAGCCACACCCGCAGTGATAACGAGAATGCCAAAACATGCTGGGGTGGAACAGGATTAGAATCACCGCGATTCTTAAGCCGACCGCGAGGTTCGCGAGGCGGCGACCACGGTGAGTGCCGCCAGCACCGCGAAACTTCCGAAAAGCCAACGCGCAGCGGTGGCGTCGCCCTGGTCAGAGAGGTTGACCACCACTCCGGCGAGGGCGGCGCCGAACGCCGCCGAGATGATCTGGACGGTGTTGATGGCCGCGGCGGCCACGGGACCCTCCGCGGGATCTGCCACTTCACTCATCGCCCACGCCGACAGGTGCGGCCACGCCATGCCGATGCCCACACCGCTGAACGTCAATCCGACCGCCCAGCAGGCGATGAGCACCCAAGATGCGTCCTCGTACTGGGTTAGCGCGCTGATCACCAGACCGGCCGCCATCACCAGCGGCGCGACCGTCACCACCCGGACGATCGTGCGCGACCGGCGTAGCGATGCGCTGACCATCTCGGCGACCGTCCAGCCGATGGCCAGGCCCGCGGCGAGGAAGCCGGCCGCCACGGGCGCCAGATGCGCGAGGCGCTGCCCGAAGAGCGGCACGTACATGTCGACCATGGTGGCGGCCATCAACGCCCCGAGCGTCAGGTAAATCCATTTCAGCGGTCCCGGCCCGAACGCGCTCGGCGGCAGCACCGACGCGACGGCACGCCGGTCGGCGACCACGAAGAGCACCACCGCGAGCGCTGCGGCCACGACCAACACCACGGTCCACCGGACATCCGAGGGAAGCCCGGCGACGCTCATCGCCAGCGCCGCCCCGCCCAGCAGCAGCAAGGACCGCCACGGCACCCGGATACGGTTGACCACCACAGCGTTCCGACCCGCCGGCAGGGAGATGGGCACCAGCACCGACATGGCGACCGTCATCACGACCAGCACCCCGAACGCCCACCGCCACGAACCGAACTGCGCGAACAGGCCGCCGGCGGCCGGCCCGAGGAGCGTCCCGACCCCCCACATCGCCGACACCAGCGCCGAGGCTCGGGTCCACAGCACGCTCGGCAGCGCCGTGTTGATCACCGCGTAGCCCAGCCCGGCGAGCAGCCCGCCCGCCGCACCCTGCACCGTGCGTCCGGCGAGCAGCACCTCCATGCTCGGAGCTACAGCACATCCCAGACTGCCGAAACCGAACACGCTCAGCGCCAACAGATAGGCCAAGCGGGGCCCGGCCCTCATCAGCAGCGCGTGCACCGTCGTCGCTGCCATCACCGAACCCACCAGGTAGACCGTCGTCACCCACGCATAGAAGCGATGACCGCCGATCTCGGCGACCGCGCTGGGCATCAGGCTGATGGTCAGGAACTCATTGGTGGCGTACAGCGCCACTCCGCCCGCGAGCACTGTCGAGGCACCCAGGTTCTTGGGTCCGAGCAGCTCCCGCCAGCTTCCAGCCGCAACCTGCGAGTCGGTCACGGCATCAACCTATTTCAGGCCGGCGGCATCCATGCCGCGGAGTTCCTTCTTCAGGTCGGCGATCTCGTCACGGATTCGGGCGGCCAACTCGAACTGCAGGTCCCGTGCCGCCGTCATCATCTGATCGGTCATGTTCTTGATCAGATCGGCCAGCTCGGCGCGCGGCATGTTGGAGGTGTCACGGCCCTCGACGATTCCGCTGCTCGCTGCACGGCCGGGCTCACCCTGCGCGCGCCGGCCGCGGGACGCGTTACGCCCGGACCCGCCCACTTCGACCGCTTCGGTGTCATCGGCCTCCCGGTACACCTGGTCGAGAATGTCGGCGATCTTCTTGCGCAACGGTTTCGGGTCGATGCCGTGCTCTTTGTTGTACGCAATCTGCTTGGCACGGCGGCGCTCGGTCTCGTCGATGGCCTGCTTCATCGAGTCGGTCATCGTGTCCGCGTACATGTGCACCTCGCCGGACACGTTGCGCGCGGCGCGCCCGATGGTCTGGATCAGGCTGCGCGGCGACCGCAGGAAGCCTTCCTTGTCCGCGTCGAGGATCGCCACCAGCGACACCTCGGGCAGGTCGAGACCCTCACGCAGAAGGTTGATGCCGACCAGCACGTCGTACTCCCCCAGCCGCAGCTGCCGGAGCAACTCGACGCGGCGCAGGGTGTCGACCTCGGAGTGCAGGTACCGGACGCGGATGCCCATCTCCAACAGGTAGTCGGTGAGGTCCTCGGCCATCTTCTTGGTCAGCGTGGTGACCAGCACGCGCTCGTCGCGCTCGGTCCGCTTGCGGATCTCGCCGATCAGGTCGTCGATCTGGCCCTTGGTCGGCTTGACGATGACGTGCGGGTCCACCAGCCCGGTGGGGCGAATGACCTGCTCGACGAACTCGCCGCCGGTCTGGCTGAGCTCGTACGGTCCGGGGGTGGCCGACAGGTACACCGTCTGGCCGATGCGGTCGGCGAACTCCTCCCACGTGAGTGGCCGGTTGTCCACCGCCGACGGCAATCGGAAGCCGAAGTCGACGAGGTTGCGCTTGCGCGACATGTCACCCTCGTACATGCCGCCGATCTGCGGCACCGTCACGTGAGACTCGTCGATGACCAGCAGGAAGTCTTCGGGGAAGTAGTCGATCAAGGTGGCCGGCGCCGTGCCCGGACCGCGCCCGTCGATGTGACGCGAATAGTTCTCGATACCCGAGCAGAACCCGACCTGCCGCATCATCTCGATGTCATAGTTGGTCCGCATCCGCAGTCGCTGCGCCTCCAGCAGCTTGCCCTGGCCCTCCAGTTCGGCCAGCCGCTCCTCGAGTTCCTTCTCGATACTCGAGATGGCCGCGGCCATTCGCTCCGGCCCCGCGACGTAGTGCGTTGCGGGGAAGATCCGCAGCGAGTCGACCTTGCGGATGATGTCGCCGGTCAACGGATGCAGATAGTACAGCTCCTCGATCTCGTCGCCGAAGAATTCGATGCGCACCGCGAGTTCCTCGTAGGACGGGATGATCTCGACGGTGTCGCCGCGTACCCGGAACGTTCCGCGGGTGAAGGACATGTCGTTGCGGGTGTACTGGACGTCGACGAGCAGCCGAAGCAGGGCGTCGCGGGGCACCTCTTCGCCGACTCGGAGCTCGACGGACCGGTCGAGGTAGGACTGCGGCGTGCCCAGACCGTAGATGCAGGACACGGACGCGACCACCACGACGTCTCGCCGGGACAGCAGGTTCGACGTGGCCGAGTGCCGCAGCCGCTCGACGTCGTCGTTGATCGAGCTGTCCTTCTCGATGTAGGTGTCGGTCTGCGCGATGTACGCCTCGGGTTGGTAGTAGTCGTAGTACGACACGAAGTATTCGACCGCGTTGTTGGGCAGCATCTCGCGCAGCTCGTTGGCCAGCTGTGCCGCGAGCGTCTTGTTCGGCGCCATCACCAGCGTGGGACGCTGGAGGCGTTCGATCAGCCAGGCGGTGGTCGCCGACTTGCCGGTGCCGGTGGCGCCCAGCAGCACGATGTCCTTCTCCCCCGCACGGACCCGACGTTCCAACTCGTCGATTGCGGCCGGCTGATCGCCCGCCGGCTCGTATTCGCTGACCACCTCGAAGCGTCTGCCGGTGCGGACGACCTCGTCCACGGGGCGGTACTCCGAGTGCGCGAGCACTGGGTGTTCGGTCGCAAAAGCCATTTCACCAGGGTAGAACCTGTCTCCGACATGTTCTGTTCCCCGAGCACAGAGCCCTATTGTGGACGGCATCCACCCGCCCAAGCACGAGATCTTCGACCTCTCGGCCCGCACGAACACCGACCCGAAGGGCATCGTGCGGGCCGTCGACGTGTACACCGTGCAGCCCTGGGGCCTCTACATGGCGCGCCCGACACCCGGCAGACCGCAGTTCCACTACCTCGAATCGTGGTTGCTACCGGCTCTCGGGCTGCGGGTGACGGTGTTCCACTTCAACCCCGGCCACGAGCGCGACCAGGATTTCTACCTGGACGTAGGCGACTACCGGCCGGGCCCGACGTGCTGGCACGGCGAGGACCACTACCTGGACCTGGTGTTGCGAACCGGGGAATCAGTGCAGCTCAGCGACGTCGACGAACTCCTCGCCGCGGTAAAGGAAGGACTCATCCCGCCGGAGACGGCCGACCGGGCGATACGCACCGCCGTCACGACGGTCGAAGCGCTCGCGACCCACGATTACCGTCTGGACGAATGGTTCCGCACCATGGGCATGATCTTGACCTGGCGCACAGCATAGACTCCTCCCTGTGAGTGCGAGGAGACGGGCACGTACCGCCGGTGCGGTCGTCGTGGTCGCGGCAGTGCCGTTGGTTGCTTTGCTGCCGGCCGGCGGCGCGGCGGCGCAACCCGCGGCCGAACGCGAGCTGGAGACCCCCGCTCCGGAGCTGCTGCACAACGTCGTCTACCGGGCGCGGGTCGACGGAGTGTCGCGCGGGGCCACGATCTCCTACGAAGCCGAAGGCGACAAGATCCAGATCGCGAACCCGACGATGGTGCCGGGACGCGTGTTCGAGGTCAACACAGTGCTGCCGTCCTCCGAGGTCGCCAACCTGCGGGTCTCGATCGAGTGGCCGTACTCGGCGAATCTGCACTGCGAGATCCTGGTCGACGACCAGCTGGTCGCACAGGCCGACGACTTCATCGCCCCGCGGGTACTTCCTCAGCGCGACGATCCGGACTACGGCGCGCTGACGTGCGAGGCACCGGTGAACGCAGTCGCCAACGCGGTCCCGGCAGAGCCCGTCGGACCGCCGCTGCCTGTAGCCGACGGCGCACCGCCGGCCTGACGCGCCGGCCTAGCCCGCCGACCACCCCGTGGCATTGGCCCACTCCCAGGCGCGGCGGTAGGCGTCGGCGGACCACGAATCCTCCTGCCGAACAGCCGGATTCGCGGTCAGCCAGTCGACGGACAGCAGTGCGAACTGCTGGCCGGGCCAGCCGTTCACCCGGACGTGCACGTTGGTGGGTCGCCCGGGATCCGCCGAACGGTGGAGCCGCTTGCGCCACAGTGCCGGGTCGTCGGTGTGATCGAACTCGGCCACCCTGCTGCGCGCATCGGGGATGCCGGCGTCGTCGGTGATCGTGGTGCTGACATATCCGGCGGCGAGCATCGCCTCGGCGAGTTGGTCGGCGATTTCGAGGGATTCGACGGTCACCTGGACGTCGATGACGTCCTGGGCGTCCAGTCCCGGGACGGCCGTGGGCCCGACGTGATCCACGCGCACCGCCCGATGGCCGCACATCGTCCGGAGGCGGGCCAGGATGCGTTCCGCCTCAGCGGCCCAGTCCGGATTCGACGGCACCACCTCCGGCGACGCATCCGCGGGCCTTCCCGCCTCGAGGTTCTTCGCGAAGGGCGCAATGCGGTTGTGCCACAACGTCTGAGCCTTACCGACGAGGTCCTCGGCCGAGCCCGAGTTGTCCAGCCACACGTCGGCCACGGCGCGGCGCTGCTCCTCGGTGGCCTGCGCGGCGATCCGGGCCCGCGCGTCCTCCTCGGTGAAGTTGCGGTGTTCGATCAAGCGCCGGACCCGCAGTTCCTCGTCGGCGTGGACGATGATGACCAGCGGGAACATCGGCGCCATCTGCGATTCGACGAGCAGCGGGATGTCCTCGACGATGACGGCGTCCTCGTCGGCGCTCGCGATCAGTTCGGCGCGCCGTTTTCCGACCAGCGGATGCACGATCCCGTTGAGCGTCGCACGTTTCTCGTCGTCGCTGAAAGCGATGGCGGCCAACGCCGGCCGGTTCAAGGCGCCGTCCGGCTGCAGGATCTGCTCACCGAACGCCTCGACCAACTTGGCCAACCCCTCGGTCCCGGGCTCGACCACCTCGCGGGCGATGACGTCGCCGTCGACGACGATGCCGCCCAGCCCACTGAAGGTGGCCGACACCGTCGACTTACCCGCCCCGATTCCTCCGCTCAACCCAATGCGCAGCACCGCACCAGTCTCTCAGGCCGCCGCGGCTCAGCCGCGCACCCCCGTCAGCTCGACCGTCGGCTGCGGCAGTGTGGTCTCGGCGATCGTCGTGCCGGTGGCCACGTCGACGGCGACGAGACGCCGGGCGTCCGGGTCGGTGACGTAGGCCGTCCCGTCCTGGACATGGAGGTTCGGCATCGGCGCCTGCCACCGTTCCGGCTCCGTCCAGGCGTCGATGACCTCGATGCGTGCAATCCGCTGCGCGGTCACCGGGTCGTACACGTGCAGGGCACCGTCGGTGCCGAGGATGACAGCTTCGCCGGCCGGGCCGCGACCCAGCGAACGGAAGCTGTAGCTCGTATCGATCGGCACCACCCGCAGGGTCGCGTTCTCGGTGTCGATCAGGGCGAAAGTGCGGGGACGTTCGACCTCGGCGTCGGGGTCGGTCTTGTAGTCTCCGAGCACGATCGTCGAGTTCTGGCTGCCCGCATGGTTGCCGATGCGGCCGTAGGCGTCCGGGCTGTTCACCTTGCGAATCTCGTTGCCTCGCACGATCAGAGCGCCGTCTTCACAGCCGAAGGTCAACACCCCGCCGAGCGCTGAGGCTTCGCCGTGGACCCCGGGGCAATCCTCGTTGGAAGCCACGCGGCGATCCGCGGAGTCCCGGATCTCCACCCCGGACCGACCGTTGTCGTCACCGATGCTGATCACCAGCGTGCCGTCCTGCCGCGCGACCGCCACCCCGTGATGCGGAACGGTCGAGGTGACGCGCCGCGCCTCGCCCTTGCCGTCGAGCAGCACGTCGGGGTCGACGAGATCGACGGTGCCGATGCCGTCGCTGAACAGGGTCAGCATCTCCTCGTGAACCACCGCGTGGCCGGGTTCGGCTCCACCGAATCGCAAGTCGGTCAGCGCCGGGTCCGCGGTGTAGTGATGGCCGTGGTCACCGTGGGCGTCGGTCCACGTCCCCATGTCGAGCACGGTGAATCCGTCGCTGCCCGACACGAGCACGTGCCGGTCGTTTCCGGCCGGGTTGAGACGGACGAAACCGTCGACCGGGATGTCGGCCACCTGTCCCAGTGAGTCGGCGTCGACGACCAGGATTCCGCCGTCATAGCTCAGCGCCAGCCGTGGCGTCGGCGACGAACCTTCGGTCGGCCGAGACGGCGTCGACGTCGGCGCCGACACCTCGGGCCCGGACTCGGTTGTCGCCGCGCACGCCGCGCAGAGGGTGGCCATGGACACGATCGCCGCCAATTTGGTCGCTGACATGCGACCGATTCAACTTGATAATGAAAATCATTGTCAAAAAGCGATATGTGCACATGTCGCGAACGACGAACGCCCCGGCTCATCACGAGCCGGGGCGTTCGATCGGTACTGACTAGGCGTTGCCTGCGAGCTTCTCCCGCAGCGCGGCCAGCTGGGCATCGCTGGCCAGCGACCCACCGGCCGACGAGGAATCGTCGGAACGCGACGTGCCGTTGGCCGACGGACGGGCCGCCTCGGCGGCCTCGGCCGCGGCGAAGCGCTCCATCTGGGCGGTGTGCATCTTGTGGCGACGCTCGGCCTCGGCGTACCGGGCCTCCCACTCGTCACGCTGCTTCTCGAAGCCTTCGAGCCATTCGTTGGTGTCGGCGTCGAAGCCCTCGGGGAAGATGTAGTTGCCCTGGTCGTCGTAGCTGTCGGCCATGCCGTACTTCCAGGCCTCGAACTCCTCGGCGTAGTCCTCGTTGGCCTGCTTCAGGCTCAGCGAGATGCGGCGACGCTCCAGGTCGATGTCGATGACCTTGACCATCGCGTCGTCGCCGACCTGGACCACCTGGTCCGGGACCTCGACGTGGCGCTCGGACAGCTCCGAGATGTGCACCAGGCCCTCGATGCCCTCCTCGACGCGGACGAACGCGCCGAACGGCACCAGCTTGGTGACCTTGCCCGGCACGATCTGGCCGATGGCGTGGGTGCGGGCGAAGTGACGCCACGGATCTTCCTGAGTCGCCTTGAGCGACAACGAGACCCGCTCGCGGTCCATGTCGACGTCGAGCACCTCGACGGTGACCTCGTCGCCCACCTGGACGACCTCGGACGGGTGGTCGATGTGCTTCCAGGACAGCTCGGAGACGTGCACCAGGCCGTCGACTCCGCCGAGATCGACGAAGGCGCCGAAGTTGACGATCGACGACACGACACCCTTGCGGATGGCGCCCTTGGTGAGCTGGTTGAGGAACTCGCTGCGGACCTCGGACTGGGTCTGCTCGAGCCACGCGCGGCGCGAGAGCACCACGTTGTTGCGGTTCTTGTCGAGCTCGATGATCTTGGCCTCGATCTCCTTGCCGATGTACGGCTGCAGATCGCGGACACGACGCATCTCGACCAGCGATGCCGGCAGGAAGCCGCGCAGGCCGATGTCGAGGATCAGGCCGCCCTTGACGACCTCGATGACGGTGCCCTTGACCGCCTCGTCCTTCTCCTTGAGCTCTTCGATGGTGCCCCAGGCCCGCTCGTACTGAGCGCGCTTCTTGGACAGGATCAGGCGGCCTTCCTTGTCCTCCTTGGTGAGGACCAGAGCTTCGACCTCGTCGCCGACGGACACAACCTCGTTGGGGTCGACGTCGTGCTTGATGGACAGCTCACGGGAAGGGATGACGCCTTCGGTCTTGTAACCGATGTCGAGCAGGACTTCGTCACGGTCAACCTTGACGATGGTTCCCTCGACGATGTCGCCATCGTTGAAGTATTTGATGGTTTTGTCGATGGCGGCGAGAAAGTCCTCAGCCGAGCCGATGTCGTTGACGGCTACTTGCGGCGAGGTGACGGAGGGACTTGGCATGTGGTGGGTTGCTCCGGACAGGTTTAATCGTAGGGACAGGATTTGTTTTGTTGCTTGACCTGAGATCGAGCACACAGGTACACGGTCAGGCTACTCGACCACACGCGGGCTGGACAAACCCGGGTGGCGACGGCGGCGGCAGGCGCGACGGGCCAGCTGCCAGCACACCAGCCCGGCCTGGAGCCCGAAGGCCACCGCGAACATCGATATGAAGGTGACGACGATCGCGGAGTCACCGTCGGCGCCGAACAGCTCGGCAATCCCGATCAACCCCATCGAACCCGGCACCAACAGCCAGAACCCGGGCAGGATCAGCGAGATCGCGGGCGGCGCACCCCGCCGCCGGGCCAGTGCCAGCGCGCACACCGTCAGCGCGACGCCGCCGACGAAACCACTGATGTAGCTGCCGAACAGCAGGTCGCCGAGATACTGCGCGGAGTACGCCGCGTACGACACGAAGACCAGCCACGGGAAGAATCGCGTCGGCGGCCCGAAGAACAGCATGATTCCGACCGCGTAGACCGCGACACCGACCCAGGGCGCCCACGGCCCCAGCTTGTTGACCGCGACCGAGGACAGTTGGGACTCCGTCTCCCCCAGCACCTGCACCGCGATGAAGATGCCGAACGCCAGCTGCGCCAGCTGGACGAATCCCGAGACCAGTCGACTGGTCCCGGAGATCGTGTCGCGGGAGTTGAGCTCGATGACAGCCAGGGTGAGCGCGGCCCCGGGCAGGAACATCGCCAGAGGTGGGATGAGAGCCCGCAGCCCGATGTGGTCGAGCCCGAGCCGGTGTGCCGCCAGGATGCTCAGGGTGGTCACGACGAAGGCGCTGATGACCGGCACCAGCGGGTTCAACAGCGGTATCCCCCGGCCTGCGGCCGCGATGGCACCGACGATCAGCCCGAGCACCGTGGCACCCAGGAGATTCAGCGGTGTGGGCTCCAGAACCAGCCCCAGTCCCGCACTCCACACGCCGTAGCCGACCACGGTGGCCCACGCCGGGAGCCGATGCCGCGTCGCGCGGATCCGGTCGAGCTCGGCCTCTCCCGCAGCGGGCACGACTGCGCCCTTACGCGCGGCCGACACCAGCCGCGCCAACGGAAACGTCTGGTCGAAACGCAGGTCGGTCTCGACGAACGACGACTTCACGGTGGTACCGGACTGCCCGTCCGGGCCGATCACCTGCACGGTGTTGGGCAGGACGACGAACTCGATCGGGACGCCGTAGGCAGTGGCGGCTCGCTGCAGCATCGCCCGGATCAGAGTGACCGGATAGTTTGCGGCGGCCATCGCGGCACCGAGGCTCGCCAGGAACTGGATGAGGTCTTCAGTGCGAGATGTGTTCATGGTGATCAGATCGGCGCCGAACACGGCCCGGTCCAACCTACCCCACCGGTGAGCAGCGATTACGCTGCGGGGATGTCGATCCGTCCGGGGCAGCCGGTCACCGTTCCGATCATGCCGTACCGCCGGGTCCGCAAAGTCGGCGCTCCCCTGGGTGTCCTCATCGGACTCGCCACGCTGACCGGCTTGCTGGTGATCGTGCTGACGGCGGTCAACCCGGCCGGCACGGCCGTGGGGTTCGTGCTCTCCAGTATGGCGATCGCTGTGGTGGTCCTGGCCTACCTGTGGCTGGACCGTTGGGAACCCGAACCACCCCGTCTGCTGCTGTTCGCCTTCATCTGGGGCGCCTCGGCGGCGGTGGTGATCGCGCTGATCCTGCAGATCATGCTCGAGGTGTGGCTGAACCCGTCCCTGGACCCGGCGGCCACGGGGACCAGCCCCTGGACGCTGGTCCTCGGCGCCCCGATCACCGAAGAGGCGGCGAAGGGCCTGTTCCTGCTGCTGATGATGACCGGCGCGAGACGCAACGAGATGAACTCGCTGACCGACTGTCTCGTGTACGCAGGACTGGTGGGCGCGGGATTCGCGTGGTTCGAGGACATCATGTACATCGCCGACGGCGAGTCCCTGGCCGATTCGCTCGTCACCGCGGCACTGCGCCTGATCATGGCGCCGTTCGCGCACTCCCTGTTCACCACACTGTTCGCCCTCGGTGTCTGGTTCGCGCTGTACAAGCGCAGTACCGCCGCCCGAGTGGGCTGCCTGTTACTCGGATATGCCGGCGCGGTCCTGCTGCACGCGATGTGGAACGGCTCTTCGCTGCTCGGCGTGGGTGCGTACTTCGGCGTGTACGTGTTCTGGATGATGCCGATCTTCGCGCTGGCCGTCACCCTGGCGCTCTACAACCGGCGCACCGAGCAGAGGAAAGTCGTCGCCAAGTTGCCCGGCATGGTGGCCGCCGGAGTCATCACGCCTTACGAGGCGAGCTGGCTGGGCTCCATACCCGCCCGCAAGAGCGCGATCGCCGCCGCGACCCGCCTCGGCGGTAAGCCGGCCGGCAAGTCGGTCAAGCGGTTCGCTCACCAGGTCGTCGAGCTGGCCTTCGTGCGTGACCGCATCGACCGCGGCTTCGGCGATCCGCGGGTCTTCGCACTGCTCTCCGAGGAGACCTACGCCGTGCACGCCGCGCGAGCGGCAGCGCCCGTGCTGGCGCAGATGGCGTGGTACTACCCTCCCCGCGTCCCAGGTGGCTACCCTCGGTGAATGGCGGAGACGTCATACGCGCCATGCGGTGATCTCAGCCTGGCGTATCAGGTGTTCGGCGACGGGGCGGTCCAGCTCGTGTTCGTCGGCCCCTTCGTGAGTCACATCGAGCTCTTCTGGACGATGCCCGAGTACAAGGCATTCTTCGACCAGTTGGCCACCTTCTGTCGCGTGGCGGTTTTCGACAAGGCGGGCTTGGGGCTGTCCGATCCCATTCCCAAGGTGCGCACCCTCGACGAGCGCGCCGCCGAGATCGAGGCCGTCATGGATGCCGCCGGATTCCGCAACGCGGTGGTCTTCGGGATGAGCGAGGGCGGCACCGCCGCCATGGTCTTCGCGGCCAAACGACCCGAGCGGACCTGGGCGCTCATCATCTACGGCTCCTACCCGTTCATGTCCGCCAACTGGGAGGACCTCGACTCGGATCCGGTCGAGATGCACGCGCGGCTGCTCGCGGAGGCCGACGAGCTCGACACCCGTTACCTGCCGACGCCAGAGCAGCTCGCCCGACTGCGGGAGATGGGGCTGGCCGCTCGATCGTCGTGGGGCAGCGGGGCCGCTGCGGCTGTCGCGTTCCCGTCGATCCGTTCGCGGCGCCAGCTCGCGATGTTCGAGCGGATGAGTGCCAGCCCCGGCATGGTCCGGGCCTCGATGGAATCGCTGTTCCACATCGACATCCGCAGTGTCCTGCCCACCATCACGGCCCCCACCCTGGTGATCCACGGCCGCGACGACCCCGGCATCCCGATTCAGTGCGGCCGCTACCTCGCCGACCACATTCCGGGCGCCCGGTTCCTGGAGGTCAAGGGTGTCGATCACGCGCCCTGGATGAGCGAACCCGACCGCATCCTGACCGAGGTCGAGCAATTCCTCACCGGCGCCCATGCAGCGCCGGCCCAGACGCACCGCGCCCTGCGGTCGGTGTTGTTCACCGACATCGTCGCCTCGACGCAGCGGGCCGCGGCGTTCGGCGACGAGCGGTGGCGTGCGGTCCTGCAGCGGTTCGGCGCCGTGACCGCCGAGGTGGCCGACCGCTACGCCGGCACGGTCGTGAAGAGCACCGGCGACGGACACCTGGCCACCTTCGACGGTCCGACGCAGGCGATCCGCTGCGCAGAGGCGTTACGCGCCGACGCCCGCATGCTTGGGATCGAACTGCGGGCCGGGATCCACACCGGGGAATGCGAGCTGCTCGACGGCGACATCGGCGGTATCGCCGTGCACATCGCGGCGCGGATCGTCGCCCGCGCCGTGCCCGGCGAGGTCCTCGTCTCCCGCACGGTCCGGGACCTGGTCGTCGGCTCGGGCACGGGCTTCGAGGACCGCGGCAACGTCGAACTGCGCGGGGTGCCGGGGATGTGGCAACTGCTGGCCGTCGAACCCGGAGGTGCCCGCCCCGGCACGCAGGAAGCCGAACTGGCCGGCACACCGACACCCGGCGCGCGCAACGGGATGCGCCGGTCCGATCGCGCCGTGTCCGCCATGGCGAGGTACACCCCGTGGATCCTGCGCGGGATCGCCCAGATGCGTCCGAGCTCGACTCAGGCCCTGAAGTAGACCAGCTGGTGGGTGGTGACCAGCAGGTCGCCGCTCCGGCTCCACAGCGCGGCTGACTGGTCGAAGTATCCTCGCCCGAACCGGTTGGCCCGGGTGGTGGCGAGCAGGAAATCGGCGCCCAAGCCGGCCAGATCGGCGCCTTCTGCGTGGAAATAGATCGTCATCGAGACGGTGCCCGCGGGTCCCACCGCGCCGCGACGCAGGAAGACGCGCGGATAGAAGATGTCGCTCAGCGCGGTCAGTGCCGCGAAGTCCAGTGGACGGTCCCGCCGGTCGCGCACCCACAGCGCGGTCTCCGACGACGGGGCCGGCCCGGCATCCGGACCGGGGACGTCACCCTCGATGTAGCGCATGTCGAAGTTGCTGATCCACTGCACCAGGCCGGGCGCCTCGCTGCGCGCGACGGATTCCGGTGCGGGGACGCGCGGCGGTGCCGCCTCGGTGTCGGTCCAGGTGTCGCGGCGCGTAGTGAACACGGCCGTCGCGTTGGTCTTGACCTCGCCGTCCTGCGCCAGTTCGACCAGCCAGTGCTGATTGCTCCGGTTCGTGCGGACGACCCGGGTGGACACATCGAAGGCGCCGTCGGCGACGGGGGCGACGAAGTTCACCGTCAGCGAGACGGGCTCCCCCATCCGGTCCGGATGGGTCTCGACAGCTCGCAGGAGAACTGCCGCGGTGACGCCGCCGAACGGTCCGACCATGTTGGCCCACGCCGGGTTGGTGTGCCCGCGCCAGACGCCGCGCGCCTCGGTGGCCTCCAGCGTCAGTGCGTCATCGAACGGATGCGTCGTCATCAGTGCGCCGCGGCGTCCCAGCTGCGGCCGTAGCCGACACTGACCTCCAGCGGGACGGCCAGCGCGTAGGCGCTGCCCATCTTGTCGCGAACCAGTGCGTCGAGCGTGTCGCGCTCGCCCTCGGCGACTTCGAAGAGCAGTTCGTCGTGCACCTGCAGCAGCATGCGGGACTGCAGCCCGGCGTCCTTGATCGCCTGGTCGACGTTGATCATCGCGACCTTGATGATGTCGGCGGCGCTGCCCTGGATCGGGGCGTTCAGCGCGGCGCGCTCGGCGGCCTCGCGCACGTTGCGGTTGCTGCTGTCGAGCTCGGGCAGGTAGCGCCGCCGGCCGAACACCGTCGAGGTGTAGCCGTCCTTGCGCGCCTGGTCGACCACGGCGTGGAGGTAGTCGCGCACCCCGCCGAACCGGGCGAAGTACTGCTCCATCTGCTCTTTGGCCTCTTCGGTGGAGATCTTGAGCTGCTGCGACAACCCGTAGGCGCTCAGCCCGTAGGCCAGGCCGTAGGACATGGCCTTGACCCGGCGGCGCAGCTCGGCGGTGACCTCGTCGATCGGCACCGAGAAGGCGCGCGACGCGACGAAGGAGTGCAGGTCCTCGCCGGTGTTGAAGGCCTCGATGAGGCCTTCGTCGCCGGACAGGTGCGCCATGATGCGCATCTCGATCTGGCTGTAGTCCGCGGTCATCAGCTCGGTGAAAGCCGTGCCGCCGCCGGAGCCCGGAGGGCGACCTCCCACTACGAACGCGTCGCGGATCCGCCGGCCGGCCTCGGTGCGGATCGGGATGTTCTGCAGGTTCGGCTCGGTCGACGACAACCGGCCGGTGGCGGCGATCGTCTGGTTGAACGTCGTGTGGATGCGGCCGTCGTTGGCGGTGGCGGCCAACAGGCCGTCCACGGTGACCTTCAGCCGAGTCGCGTCGCGGTGGTTGAGCAGGTGCTGAAGGAAGGGGTGACCCGTCTTGTCGAACAGCGACTGCAGCGCGTCGGCGTCGGTGGTGTAACCGGTCTTGGTGCGCTTGGTCTTGGGCATCTGCAGTTCGTCGAACAGCACCACCTGCAGCTGCTTGGGAGAACCCAGGTTGATCTGCTTGCCGATGACCGAGTAGGCCGCCTCGGCGGCGTCGCGGATCTGGTCGGCGAACTCGCTCTGCAGTTCGGTCAGCTTGGGCAGGTCGACGGCGATCCCGGCGGTCTCGAGTTGGGCGAGTACCCGTTGCACCGGCAGCTCCATGGTGCCGAGCAGCGCCGACGAGTCGATGCGGGCGAGCTCCTCTTCGAGCGCGTCGGCGAGGTCCTTGACCGCATTGGCCCGCAACAGCAGCGTCTGCACGGCCTGGTTGTCCACGCCGTCGGAGTCGTCCAGCAGCGAAAGCTGTTGCTGCTCAGGGTTGTCGGCGCGCAGCTCGCGCTTGAGATAGCGCAGGGACAGGTCGTCGAGGGTGAAGCTGCGCTGCCCCGGCCGCACGATGTAGGCGGCCAGCGCGGTGTCGGAGGTGACACCCGCCAACGTCCACCCGCGACCCTGCAGGTCGTGCATCGCCAGTTTTGCTTCGTGCAGCGCCTTCGGAATGTCGGGGTCGGCCAGCCACGACGCCAGCGCGGCCTCGTCCTCGACGGTCAGCGCCGCGGTGTCGATGTAGCGTCCGTCGCCGTCGGCGGCGACGATCGCGAGCGCGGTGGCGTCACTGTCGAAGGCCAGGTGGTTGCCGACCACGGCGAGGCCGAAGCGCTGCCCCTGGGTGTGCTCGGCCAGCCAACCGGCCAGCGTGCCCGGCTGCAACGCTTCGCCGCGGACCTCGAAGCCCTCGTCGACCTCAGGGTCCGTCGAGGCCAGCGTGTCGAACAGGCGATCCCGCAGAACGCGGAACTCCAGGTCGTCGAACAGCCGGTGGATCTGGTCGCGGTTCCACGGCTGCATCCGCAGCGTGTCCGGGGTCTGCGCGAGCGGCACGTCCTTGACCAGATCGGTGAGTTCCCGGTTGAGGATCACGCTGGACAGGTTGGCGCGCAGTGAGTCGCCGACCTTGCCCTTGACCTTGTCGACGTTGTCGACCAGCGCCTCCAGGGAGCCGTACTCGGCGATCCACTTGGTGGCGGTCTTCTCCCCAACACCTGGGATGCCCGGCAGGTTGTCGCTCGGGTCGCCCCGTAGCGCGGCGAAATCCGGGTACTGCGCCGGGGTGAGGCCGTACTTCTCCACCACCGCGTCGGGGGTGAACCGGGTCAGCTCGCTGACCCCCTTGCGGGGGTAGAGCACGGTGACGTCGTCGCTGACCAGCTGCAGGGAGTCGCGGTCTCCGGTGACCACCAGCACCCGGTAGCCCTCCTGCTGGGCCTGGGTGGCCAGCGTCGCGATGACGTCGTCGGCCTCGAAGCCGGGCTCGGCCAGCACCGTGATGCCGAGTGCGCCGAGCACCTCCTTGGTGATGTCGATCTGGCCGCGGAACTCGTCGGGGGTCGCCGAGCGGCCGGCCTTGTACTCGGGGTACTTCTCCAGGCGGAACGTCTGCCGCGAGACGTCGAAAGCCGCCGCGATGTGGGTCGGTTGCTCGTCGCGGAGCAGATTGATCAGCATCGCGGTGAACCCGTAGACGGCGTTGGTGGTCAGACCGCCCTGGGTCTTGAAGTTCTCCGCGGGCAGCGCGTAGAACGCGCGGAAGGCCAGCGAGTTCCCGTCCAGCAGCATCAATGTGGGCTTTTCATCGGCCGAAGCGGCTTCGGCGGGCTTGCCCTTGGTGGTCGAAGCGGTCTTGGCTGGGCTCACCCGTTCACTCTAAGCACCGGCGGGGACATGTTCGGTCCGCGGGTGAGCCCGGACCCGCCCCAGCAGCAGAAGCAATGCACCGCCGATGAAGGCGGCCGTCCCGGCGAAGGTCAGGAAGCCGTTGAAGCTCGGGCCGACTTTCAGCGTCCAGCTCAGGATCAGGGCGCCCAGCGCCGACGAGACGCCGATCGCGGCCGACAGGATGCTGAGCACGGTGCTGTACATCGTGAGCTCGAATCGGCGCGCCACCAGGTAGGCGATCACGTCGCCCTCGGCACCCCACGCCGCCCCCAGACAGCACACCGCGACCACCAGGGCGGTGATGCTGTTCCACGGGGAGGCGATCAGCAGGCACCCCAGACCGGGGAGGCCCATCGCGATGGCGGCGACGAGGTGCGGCGGGAAACGGTCCAGCGCCACACCGCAGAGGAACCGGCCGACGATGACGGCGGTGGCGAAGACGGAGATCAACACCGCCACCGTCTCCCCCGGCGCCGAGTCGGCCAGCATCACGCCCAGCTGACTCGTGGTGACCGTGTGGTAGAGGTTGCACAGCAGCACGCCGGTCAGCAGGATCCAGAACACCGGGTTGCGGGCGATGGCCCGGTAGTCGCCCTTGCTGTTGCGTTGGCGGGCAACATCTCTGGTCGCCGCGTCGGTCTTCGGCACCAGCAGCAGCGCCAGTACCCCGATGACCGCGATGACCACCGCGACGGTCAGACAGCCCGCCCGCCAGCCGTAGTTTCGGTTCACCACGTCCAGCAGTGGGGCCAGGATCGCGCCGAGCAGCGGCGGACCGGAGATCGCGATCGCCAGTGCCAGCCCGCGGGCCTTGACGAAACACGTTGCCACGATGCGGCTGTAGATCGCGGGCGTCGTCGCCACCCCGAGGGCGATGAGGACGACGTTGATCGCGAAGTACTGCCAGATCGGCCCGGACATCATCGCGTAGGCGACCCAGCAGGCGGGCAGGCCGACGACGCCGAGCACGGCGACGCGACGCACCCCGAACAGGTCGGTCAGCCGGCCGTAGACCGGCAGGAAAACGAAGGTGAGCAGCGTGATGGTGCCGGTGAGCACGAAGTCCGAGCGGCTCCAGTCGAACGCTTCGAGGAACTGCGGGCCCATGGCCGCGTTGGTGTAGGCGCTCAGGCTCAGGCCGGCGCTGAGGCCCGCCGTCGCCGCAGCCAGTGGCTGCCAGTTGGTCTTGAGTTCACCGAAGTAGCTCATCGGCTCCCATTGTGCTGTACACCCGTCCAGTCGAGGGGCTCTCCCGCAGACTGGAACATGTTTCAATTTTCTCCGTGTTTGTCGGTACGCTGACCGCGTGTCAGCTTCCACTCAACCCGCGGTCGACGGGTGGTTCGCCACCGACGCGTCCGGCGACGCGTATCTGATCGGCGGCAAGTGTCATCAGTGCGGCACCTATGTGTTCCCGCCGCGCGCCAACAACTGCCCCAACCCGGGGTGCGAGGGCGACGAGCTCGCCCAGGTGCCGCTGTCGCGGCGCGGACGGCTGTGGAGCTATACCGAGAACCGTTATGCCCCACCGCCTCCCTACCCGTCCCCCGACCCGTTCGAACCGTTCGCGGTCGCCGCGGTCGAGCTGGCCGATGAAGGTCTGATCGTGCTCGGCAAGGTCGTCGAGGGCACGCTGGCGGCCGATCTGAAGGTCGGCATGGAGATGGAACTGACCACCATGCCGCTCTACGTCGATGACGAGGGCATCGAGCGGGTCGTCTACGCCTGGAGGATCGCATGAGCACGGGAACTCCCGAACCTGTCTACATCCTCGGCGCGGGCATGCACCCGTGGGGCAAGTGGGGGCGTGACTTCACCGAGTACGGCGTCGTCGCCGCGCGCGCAGCGCTGGCCGAGGCGGGCCTGGACTGGAAGCAGATCCAGATGGTCGCCGGCGCGGACACCATCCGCAACGGCTACCCGGG
Organism: Mycolicibacterium vaccae; assembly: GCA_050205485.1. GTDB lineage: Bacteria > Actinomycetota > Actinomycetes > Mycobacteriales > Mycobacteriaceae > Mycobacterium > Mycobacterium vaccae_A. Next base: position 18,756 of record JBNMQW010000015.1, read on the forward strand.
ATTCGTCGCGGGCTCCACGTTCGCGCAGAAGCTCGGTTGGAACGGCGTCCCGGTCACGTCGAGCTACGCGGCCTGCGCCAGCGGTTCCCAGGCGCTGCAGAGCGCGCGCGCCCAGATCCTGGCCGGGTTCTGCGACGTCGCACTGGTCATCGGCGCCGACACCACCCCCAAAGGCTTCTTCGCACCCGTCGGCGGCGAGCGCAAGAACGATCCGGACTGGCAGCGGTTCCACCTGATCGGCGCGACCAACACCGTCTACTTCGCGATGCTCGCACGTCGCCGCATGGACCTCTACGGCGCGACGCTCGAGGACTTCGCTCAGGTCAAGGTCAAGAACGCGCGCCACGGCTTGGACAACCCCAACGCCCGTTACCGCAAGGCGGCCTCGGTCGAGGACGTCCTGGCCAGCCCGGTGGTGTCGGATCCGCTGCGGCTGCTCGACATCTGCGCGACGTCCGACGGCGCCGCGGCGCTGATCGTGGCCAGCAAGTCGTTCGCCGAGAAGCACCTCGGTTCGGTGGAGGGCGTGCCGTCGGTGCGCGCGGTCAGCCTGCAGACGCCGCGGTACCCGCAGCATCTGCCCGAGCTGCCCGACATCGCCACCGATTCGACCGCGGTGGTCCCCGCACCCGAGCGGGTGTTCAAGGACCAGATCCTCGACGCCGCCTACGCCGAGGCCGGCATCGGACCCGAGGACCTGTCGCTGGCCGAGGTCTACGACCTGTCCACCGCGCTGGAACTGGACTGGTACGAGCACCTCGGGCTGTGCGCCAAAGGCGAGGCCGAGCAGCTGCTGCGCAGCGGCGCGACCACGATCGGCGGCCGGATCCCGGTCAACGCCTCCGGTGGGCTGGCGTGCTTCGGTGAGGCCATTCCGGCGCAGGCGATCGCGCAGGTCTGTGAGCTGACCTGGCAGCTGCGTGGCCAGGCCACGGGCCGTCAGGTGGAGGGCGCCAAGGTCGGCATCACCGCCAACCAGGGTCTCTTCGGCCACGGCTCGTCGGTCGTCGTCGCCCGGTAATTTTCAGTCGCCCCGTTTTTCGGGTCGCCCCGTTTCGGCGAGCGCGCGTGTCTGCTCCTCGACACGCCGTGGCCCTCTGGCATTTTGCGCGCGCTCGCGCATAGATGAGACCTGTGGCTGACGTTGTTTCGGTGCGGGTGAAGCCGGGCAGTTCGAAGGGCCCCCTGGTGGAAACCGGGCCCGACGGCACGCTGACGGTCTACGTCCGCGAACGCGCGGTCGACGGCAAGGCCAACGAGGCGGTGGTGCGGGTGCTCGCCGAGCACTACGGTGTGGCCCGCCGCGACGTCGAGTTGGCTGCCGGGGCGACGTCGCGGATGAAGCGCTTTCGCATCACTCGCGACTGACGAGCGCGCGCGAAATGCCGCGCCGCACCGGTGTGTCGACGGACAGACACGCGCGCTCGGCCCAACGAGGCGACCGGACTATGCGACGCCGAGGTAGGCGGCGCGGACGCTGTCGTCGGACAGCAGGTCCCGGGCGTTACCGGTCTTGGTGACCTCTCCGGTCTCCAGGATGTAGGCGCGGTCCGATCGGCTCAGCGCCTGCTGAGCGTTCTGCTCGACCAGCAGCACGGTGGTGCCGGCCGCGTTGATCTCGGCGATGATCTTGAAGATCTGCGAGATGACCATCGGCGCCAAGCCCATCGACGGCTCGTCGAGCAGCAGCACCTTCGGCCGCGCCATCAGCGCCCGCCCGATGGCGAGCATCTGCTGCTCCCCGCCCGAGAGCGTGCCGCCCACCTGGTTCTTGCGTTCCGCGAGCCGCGGGAACGTGGTCAGCACCCAGTCCAGCTGCTCGTCGTGTTCGGCCTTCGTCGGGAATTTTCGCCCGTAGCAACCCATTTCGAGGTTCTCGAGGATGGTCATGCCCGGGAACACGCCACGGCCCTCGGGCGCCTGGATGAGTCCGTCGGTGACGCGGCGGTGCGCCTTGACCCGGCTGATGTCGCGGCCCTCGAACCATACCGAGCCCGCCGACAGCGGCAGCAGCCCCGAGATCGCCCGCATCATCGTCGTCTTGCCCGCACCGTTGGAGCCCAGCAGGGTGACCAGTTCGCCCTCGTGGACCACCAGCGACACCGAGTGCAGGGCTTTGATCCGCCCGTAGTGCACGACGACGTCGCGCACCTCCAGCAGCACTGGGCGGGCGTCGGTCGGCTCAGCTGATGTCATCGTCAGGCACCCCCAGATAGGCGGCGATGACCTTCGGGTCCTCGCGGATCTCCGCGGGCAGGCCATCGGCGATCTTGCGACCGAACTCGAGCACCACGATACGGTCGGTCACCCCCATCACCAGCCGCATGTCGTGCTCGATGAGCAGCACCGTGTAGCCGTCGTCGCGGATCTTGCGGATCAGCTCGATCAGCGCGGCCTTCTCGCTGGGGTTGAACCCGGCCGCCGGTTCGTCGAGGCACAGCAGCTTCGGTTCGGTGGCCAAGGCGCGAGCGATCTCGAGCCGGCGCTGGTCGCCGTAGGACAGGTTCTTGGCCTTCTCGTCGCCGCGGTGCGCGATGCCGACGAAATGCAGCAGCGCCGCAGACCGTTCGATGGCCGACTTCTCCTCGCGGCGATGACGCGGCGAGCGGATCAGCGCGCCCGGCACCGATGTTCGGTGCCGGGCGTCGGTGCCCACCATGACGTTCTCCAGCGCCGTCATCTCCCCGAAGAGCCGGATGTTCTGGAAGGTACGGGCGATGCCGCGACGGGTGATCTGGTGACGTTTGATCCGCCCGATGGTCTCCCCGTCGAACACCACAGACCCCGAGCTGGGCCGGTAGACGCCGGTGATCGCGTTGAAGCAGGTGGTCTTGCCGGCGCCGTTCGGACCGATCAATCCGAGGATCTCGCCGCGGCGGATGTCGAAGGTCACCGAGTCCAGCGCCACCAGTCCCCCGAACTTGACGGTGAGCTCCCGGGTGGACAGCAGTACCTCGCCCTCGTCGGCGTGGATCTCGCGGTGCACGCTGGCCAGGTCGGCGATGTTCTCCTCGAAGCCGTCGGGGGCGGTCACGGGGTCGGCTCCTTGTCGGCGGGCTTGGTCCGCAGCAGCTCGCGGGCTGCCCTCGCGTAGGTCAGCAGGTGCTGGCGGGCCGGGAAGAGCCCCTGCGGCCGGAAGATCATCAGCACCACCAGCGCCAGCCCGAAGAACAGGTACTTCAGGTTGCCCATGTCGATGCCGAGGAAGTGCACACCGAGCAGCCGGTTCGGCAGGTAGACGATGATGAACGCGCCGAGGATCACGCCGAGCTTGTTGCCCTGACCGCCGAGTACCACCGCGCACAGGAACAGCATCGAGTTGATGATGTTGAACGTCGGCGGTGCGACGTACTGCACCTGGCCCGCATAGAGGGCCCCCGACAGTCCGCCGATCGCGGCGCCGATCGTGAACGCCCACAGCTTGAATTTGAAGGCGTTGACGCCCATGACTTCTGCGGCGTCCTCGTCCTCGCGCACCGCGATCCAGGCGCGCCCGACGCGGCTGCGCTCGAGGTTGCCGACGAGCAGCAGGATGCCGACGATCAGGATCAGACCGAGCCAGAACCACCAGGTGCCGTAGTTGGCGTCGCCGCCGGAGTTCGACACCGAGAAGACACCCTGGGGATGGGACTCGCTCTCCAGGAAATGCGGGAACGCCACCTGGTTGAGCCCGCGGGGGCCGTTGGTGATGTCGGAGAGGTTGTCGGCCAGCAGGCGGATGATCTCGCCGAACCCGAGGGTGACGATGGCCAGGTAGTCACCGCGCAGCCGCAGCGTCGGCGTGCCGAGTATCAGGCCGCTCAACGCGGTGACCGCCATCGCCAGCGGCACGCAGGACAGCCACGCCCACGGGGCGCTGAAGAAGCCCGTCGGTCCCAGCTTGTTCCAGGGGCTTTCCGGGCTGGTCAACAGCGCCACGGTGTAGGCCCCGACCGCGTAGAAGCCGACGTAGCCGAGGTCGAGCAGACCGGCTTGTCCGACAACGACATTGAGGCCGATCGCGATGATCGCCACCATCGCGAACTGGGCCATGGTGCCGCCGAAGCTGATGCCGGGGGTGTTGACGAATCCCGGCTTGAACAGCGGTGACAGCGCGATCGCGGCGAACATGATGATCCCGAAGACCCACTTCTGGGCCCGGGTCAGTCCGTCCCACCAGTGCAGCACCCGCTGCCAGCGGCTCCCCACCCGTTCCATGACCGTGCTCATACCCGCGCCTTCCCCAGGCTCTCACCGAGAATGCCCGTCGGCCGCACCAGAAGTACGAGCACCAGGAGCACGAACGCCACCACGTCGCGCCACTGCGTGCCGAAGACGGCCTGGCCGTAGTTCTCCATGATGCCCAACAGCAGCCCGCCGAGCAGCGCCCCGCGCAGGTTGCCGATCCCGCCGAGCACCGCGGCCGAGAACGCCTTGATCCCCAACAGGAATCCGCCGGAGTAGATGATGCCCTGGGGCACCTTCAGCGTGTAGAGCAGGGCGGCGGCGCCGGCGAGCAGTCCGCCGATCAGGAACGTCGTCATGATGACCCGCTCGCGCGACACCCCCATCAACGTCGCGGTGGTGGGGTCCTGGGCCACGGCGCGCACGCCGCGGCCCAGTTTGGTGCGGTTGAGGGCGAAGTCGGTGAGGATCGCCAGCACCAGCGCGGCGACGATGATCACCAGCGTGACGTTGGAGATGGCCACCCCGAAGAACGTGAACTGGGTCTTCGGCTGCACCAACACGATCGGCTGCTGGGCGTTGGGCCCGCCGTATCCCGGCATCAGCTTGGGCAGGATGAACAGCACGAACTGCTGCAGCACGAACGACATTCCGATCGCGGTGATCAGGAAGGTCAGGGCCCGGGCGTTGCGTTTTCGCAGCGGACGGTAGGCGACGAACTCCAAACCGATTGCCGCGCTTCCGGACACGAGCATCGCGAACAGCATCGCGATGCCCAGGTAGAGCACCGTGAGCAGCACGCCCTTGTTGTAGGCGTTACCGCTGGGGGTGAACCCGAGGATCACGTCGAGCGCGAAGTACGCGCCGAACATGCCGAGCATGAAGATCTCGGAGTGCGCGAAGTTGATCAGCCGCAGCACACCGAACACCAGCGTGTAGCCCACGGCGACCAGCGCGTAGATGGCACCCCAGGACAGACCGTCGATCGTCAGCTGCCAGAAGCTGTCGACGAGCGCTCCCACATTGAAGTTGATGTTGGCAGCCAGGATCATCCGACGGTCCGCTCCTCGAGGTCACTGGTGACGAAACCGCGCCCGAGAGTTGAGGTCTCGGACGCGGTTTCGCTACGTGCGGTTACTGGACGTCGTAGATCCAGATCAGCGTGGTGGTGAGCTCACCGGTGGGTGTCCACTGGTATTCGCGCGCCACGCCCTGCCCCTTGTAGTTGCGGACGTAGTCCAGCAGGGCCGGACGCGTGATCGCACCGGAGTCGATGCCCTTGACCAGGATGGTGCCCAGGTCATAGCCCTCGGTGCTGTACGTGCCGGGGGCCTGACCGAACTTCTCGGTGTACTCCTCGGCGAAGGCGCCGGTGGCCGGGCCGCACGGGCACGACAGCACGGCGCCCTTGGACGACTCGCCCGCCTGCTTGACGAACTCGGGATCCTTGGTGCCGTCGGCGCTGACGAAGGTGCCTTCGAAGCCGCCGTCCTTGAGCTGCTGGACGAACGGTGCGGCCTCGGCGTAGTAACCGCTGAAGAACACCGAATCCGGAGCGGCACCCTTGATCTGGGTGACGGCCGCGCTGAAGTCCTTGTCGCCCTTCTTGACCGAGATGTTGCAGCCGGAATCGGCCACCGGGCCGAGGGTCTCACGGACCGCCTGGCCCAGGCCGAGGCCGTAGTCGGTGCTGTCGTCGACGACGCAGACCTTCTGGTGGCCCAGCGTGTTCTTCAAGTAGTTGGCGACGGAGGGGCCCTGCACACCGTCGTTGGCCAGGCCGCGGAAGAACGTCTTCCAGCCGTTCTCCGACAGTGTCACGTTGGTCGCCGACGCGGTCACCGACACCAGGCCGGCCTGGTCGAACACGCCGCCGGTGGCCTTGGTCTCGCCGGAGAACGCCGGCCCGACCAGACCGATCGTGTACTGGTCGTCGACGATCTGCGGGGCGATGGCGCTGGCCTTCTGCGGATCGCCTTCGGTGTCGAACGGCTTGAGCTGCACCTGGCAGCCGGGGTTGGCGGCGTTGTGCTTGTCGATGGCGAGCTGGACGCCGTTCTTGATGTTGATGCCCAGAGCGGCGTCGGGCCCGTTCAGCGCGCCCGCCATGGCAATCGAGACGGGCGGGCAGGTGGCATTGCCGTCGCCGGCCGGATCGGCAGGGGCCGCGCCCGCTGCTGCCGCGACCTCGGCGCCGTTCTCGTCGATCTGGACTTTCTCGACGATCTTCAGGTTGGTCTGTGACGCCTCTTCTTCGGGTGTGCTCTGGCTGCAGCCGGCGATGGCCAACGCCATCAGGCTCGCACTCCCCAGTGCTATTGCATTGCGTGCCACGCGACTGCGCACGTCCCACCTCCGGTTGCTTGTCGTGGTCGGCACCGTCGCGCCCGTCAGACAATGCTGGGCGGCAGTGCTTCGCCGAAGACATTAACCAACGAGGGGCCACCGTGCGTGATGTTGATGACAGCGTGGCGCGGATCTGCCTGGGGATTCGCGCGCTCAGACGCCCCGGGAAACGCAGTTTTAACCTGCGGCGACGGGTGACCGGCGGTTATCGCGTGGGCGGCGCGGACGCATCCGAGGGCGGATCGAGGGTCTCGAGCACCACCTCGGCGACGCGCTTCATCGTGGTGCGCCGATCCATCGCGGCGCGCTGGATCCACTTGAACGCCTCGGGCTCGGTCATCCCCTGCTTGGTCTGCAGCACACCCTTGGCGCGCTCGACCAGCTTGCGGGTCTCCAGCCGGTCCGACAGCGAGGCGACTTCCTTCTCCAGTTCGGAGATCTCGCTGAATCGACTGACGGCGACCTCGATGGCGGGGATCAGGTCGGTGATGCTGAACGGCTTGACCAGGTAGGCCATCGCCCCGGCGTCCCGCGCACGCTCGACAAGATCGCGCTGGCTGAACGCGGTCAGGATGACGATCGGCGCGATGCGCTTGCTGGCAATCTCCGACGCCGCGTCGATGCCGTCGCGCCGCGGCATCTTGACGTCCATGATGACCAGGTCGGGACGCAGCGACTCGGCGAGCTCGACGGCCTCCTGACCATCACTGGCCTCCCCGACGACCTCGTAACCCTCCTCGCGGAGCATCTCGGCCAGGTCGAGCCGGATGAGGGCCTCGTCCTCGGCGACGAGTACACGGCGCGGCGGCTCGGCAACTGGGGATGATCCCGCTGAGGCTGACATGGGATTCATTGTGGCGGGCGGAGGCCGGATGAGCGAGTGCGGGGGCATCCTTTATGGTGGTAGGCCGCACGCCCTCGTATCCCAACTGGCAGAGGAAACGGATTCAAAACCCGTACAGTGTGAGTTCGAATCTCACCGAGGGCACTCAAAACAGCAGTTCAGCGACTCGATTGCGGATGTGGTCGGCTACCACTTTCCATCGCTGACCATTTCACCGCTGACCCCACCGACGGCGATGACCGTGGTCGGGTCCACCGGCTCGAACGGCAGCTCCTCGATATCGAGTTTCGTGCCGACACTCTCGACCTTTGCCAGGATCTCGGACGCGGCAAGGTCGCGCGCGTCGGCGTCGTAGTAGTCGAACCAGGGCAGCCCCGCCTTCACGTAGGCGTCCCGGTCGACGGGGGTCGGGGGCGGCACTTCTCCGGTGATGGCGGTCCACTGGGCGGCCGAGCACAGGTGGACGAACACCCGCCGCGCGCCGCCCTCGTCGTAATCGGCCAGCGAACGGTCATCGGCATACACCTCTTGGCGCATCTTCCCGCCGGCTCCGAGTCCCATGTCCGCCGCGCCGGGAGCGGCGAGCGGGCCCTCTGCCATCGGTTCCGCGCAGCACACCGAGTAGGACCGCGACTCTGCGCGCCACGCCCGAAGCGCGGCTTCGGTCAGACCCACCGCGCGGAGTTGGACGCCGCCGTGCACCTCCTCTCCTGTCACCTGCGCCTCGACCGTTGCCCCCGAACCCAACGGCACCGCGATGAACTGCCGGATGAACCCGTCGCCCGCGTTGATGCCGTCCAGCCACAGCTGCTCCGGCAGGGGCACGTAGTTCTGCGGGTCCTTGACGAGATGCTCGATCCACGGCAGTCCGCTGACCGCGCACACCTTGCCGACACCGACCTGCAGCGCGGACGGTTCGGACGCGCTGAACGACAACCACATCGCCTCACGCTGGTAGATCGGCAGCATGACTCCACCGCGGGCAAGCCACTCCGCCGGCGCCGTATCGGGATAGTCGGTCACCCGCCGCAACGGAAACCGGCCCAACCCCGGCGGCAGCGGATGCAGGCCCGTCTCGGGAATCCGCAGCGTCCGTTGGAAGTCCACCATCACCGACCCCAATACCAACGCGTCGTCGACGACCTGCACCGGGGTGCTCTGCGGCATGTGCTTCCTCCATCGTTCGGCTTCGCGATATGGATAGCACTCGGCTCTGACAAACCGCTATGACGTCACCGGATCACCCCCCGAATGCCGAGCCGAACGGAATACGGGCGGCCCAGTCCGGATGGTCGATGAGCGGATTGCGATTGCCCTGTAGCTCCGCGATCGCCGCGTTGCGGTGCCGCTCCCAGTCGCCCACCGGTTCGGAGGCGTGCCAGTCGAGCAGGATCGGCAGACGTTCCGCCTGCAGCTCGTGGGACACGTCGCCGATCAGGCCGGGATACCGCAGCAGGAAATACATCGTCGCGCGGGCGACCGCGCCCTTGCCCGCCCTCGGCTCGAACCTGTCGTCCTCGCGCCGGCCGCAATCGGCCATCAGTGCCTCGTCGACGTCGGTGAAATCGAAATACGGGGTGTTGCCGCGGAAGCTGTTGCACCGCGATTCGCAGGTGAACAGGTGGTGCAGGTCGCCGCGCATCGGTTCCGCCTTGGCGAACGACGACTGCGGCACGACATGCTCGCAGTTGTACGGCAGCGATGCCTCCAGGAGGTCGAGTTCCTCGGCGAAGGCCTCCGGCCCGATTGCGGCTTCGGTGGAAACCAGCTGCTGGAGCCTGCGGGTGCGGACGGCCTCGATGCGCGCGTCCTCACGGATCAGGTCTTGCGGTGCGAAGGGTTTCCCGGAGTAGATCGACCGCAACTGCCGGTCGGGGTGTAGATCGACCCAGGGATACACCATGCGCGCCGGGGCGTACCGCGGTCTACGCACATGGGTCTGCTCCAGCAGCGCGTGCAGCGCGGCGAGCAGTTCCGAACCACTCATCGAGTCGTCGATGGTGCCGTAATACTGTTGCGCGGCAATGCCATCGGTCAGCGCGTCGTAGTAAGTACGGTCGCGGTTGGCCTCCAGGCCGGCGAGCCCTTCGTTCAGCAGCGTCTCGTCGACGGCGGCGCTGGACGCAGGAGGCTCCGGGACCATCTGTTGCGTCTCCCCAGCGCCGACGTCGACGGTGATGCGCAGCGGCACCGTCAGCACTGCCGACGAGGCAACGCCGGTCGGCGCGGCTTCGATCCGCGCTGACTGCAGCAACGGGGTTTCCGAGGAGCCGATTTCGCTCGACAGCTGCGCGGCCTGGGCATTGAGCGGTGCCCGCTGCAGTGCGGCCAGGACACGGCTGATGCGCACACCCTCGTTCGCGATCCATTGGAGGCGGCCCTCCCCCATGGCCGGCGTCCAGCGCGACCCGTCGTCGGCGACGTAATCGCCGTTGGCGTCGCGCTTGGGCACCCCGGAATGGTGCAGCGCCACCACCTCCCACTGATCGTTGAACACCGGTGACCCGGAGGACCCCGGAGCGGTGTCGGTTTCGTAGTGCAGGAAGAGGTCGAGCACGTCGACGAGCTTGTTCTCCCGCAGCGCAAGCTGTTTGGGCTCCCCGTTGGGATGTTGGACGATGTTCATCAGCTCGCCGACGATCGCCTTGCCCTCGGCTGCCATCAGACGCAGCCAGCCGTAGTGGGCCAGCTCCCGGCCATGCGGGTTGCGTGCGGTCACCGCGACCACAGTGAAGTCCAGTTCCCGGTCGGTGCAGAAGAATTCCTGGGGCGCGAGCGCGAACGCCGCGGGCACGAGTGGGGCGCCGTCCACGCCGGACTGGTAGTCGAACTCGACATAGGAGTTGACCGATTCGTCGACGCCGCCGAGCACGTGGTTGTTGGTCAGGAGAAGCCGCGGCGAGATGAGGAATCCGGTGCCGTATCCCTCCAGATCGCGGCCCGCAGAGCGGATCGTGATCCGGCCGACTGAGCGGGACGCGAGATAGCCCCGCTCGAGGAACCCGACGTCGATCAGATCATTGCGGCCGAGCAATCGCTCCAGACCCAGCGCGTCGGCGGTCTGCAGCTGCGGACTGAGCGACTCCAAGCGCCGACCCGCGGTCGCCACGTCGGGTGCCTGCAGGATCGCCTCGGCCACAGAGAAGTTGGCGTTGAGGCGGCGCAGCCGTTTCTCGACCCGCTCCGGCGCGTCGGCCGCCAGGATGCCCTCGGTCTTCAGTTTCTGCCTCATGTCGTCGCGCTGATCTGTGCGGCCGGCATACCGCGCCGTGGCGGCTTCCATCGTCGCCAGAAAGGCGGCGTTGGCTCGTGTCATCAGTCGGCCGTCACTTTCTGGCGGTTGCTCGCGGAGGGCTTGACCGCGGACGCCTCCCCGCCGCGAACCTCCCTGAGCAGCGCCCGCACGTCGGCCGAGAGCTTCTCGATCTGCGTCTGCAGCGCCTGGACGGAGGCAGAGCCGTCGGGCGTCAGACCCGCGGGCGCCTGCGCCCTGACGCGGATGCCGACCTGCTCCCACGCGTCCACGACGGCCCGCTGCTCGGTCGTTCCGTAGAGCTGGGCTGCTTTGGCGACCGTAGTCTCGGCGAACTCCTGGAATTGGGTGGTACTGGTCGAGGCCTTGAGTGACTCGTACCAGATGTGACCCGGCGCGTCCCACGCGTATCCACCGATGTTGAGCGCCGTGAGGTAGAACGCCTTGTTGGGAATTCCGGAGTTGACGTGCACGCCGCCCCAGTCGCCGCGCGCGGTGTCCGGCAGCTGCACGAAGTCATTCATGTGGCCCGGCTGGGGGTCCTGGCCCATCGTCGGGTTGTCGTACGCCTTGCCGGGGTCCTTCATCGACCGCAGTGCGTCGCCGTCGAACGCCGGTGTGAAGATCTCGGCCCCGATCAGCCAGTCCGCGGTCTCGGCAGTCTGCTTCAGCGAATACTGGCGGATCAGCGATCCGAACACGTCCGACATCGATTCGTTCAGCGCGCCCGGCTGCTTGTGGTAGAGCAATCCCGCAGTCGTCTCCGTGACACCGTGCGCCAGTTCGTGTCCGATGACGTCGAGCGACTTGGTGAAGTCGGTGAACATGTTGCCGTCCCCGTCGCCGAACACCATGTGCAGCCCGTCCCAGAACGCGTTGTTGAAGCGGTACCCGAAGTGCACGTAACCGTCGAGGCGCATGCCCTGCCCGTCGATCGAGTCGCGGTCGAACACCTCCGCGAAGAACTGCCGGGTGGTCCCGAGCCCGTCGAACGCGCGGTTGACGGTGCTGTCCGTCGACACCGCCGCTGTCTCTGTCCGCACGATCTCCGCGCGCTGCAACGACTCCCGTTGCCGGGCGTCGAATATCGTTCGGCGGCCCTGCGTCGGTGTCGCCAGTGCCGCCAGCGACGGTCGCGACGTCCGCTCGCCGCGCAGCTCCGCGCTGGCGACCATCGTTCGGATGGCGGCGTCGCGTATGAGCAGATCGTCCGACTGCACCAGGCGATCCAACAGATGCGGTGGTGTGATGCAGTTCAGTGTGCGTGAGGTACGCATCGGATCTCTCCAATCCCGTTGGTCCGGAAGGATGTCGGATCCTGAAGGCTCCGGCAGATTGGACGCTAAGCCGGGTACCGGACCGCCGGCGTGAGTAGCCGGGTACCTGAATTGCCGCGATCGGCGGCTCAGTGAGCTTGCAACCAGTCGCGGAGCGCGGCGAACTCGAGCGGCACATTGCCGTCGGTGGCTTCCAGAACGGTTGTGGTGCCCTGTTCTTCGATCTCGATCTCGTAGGTCTGCGCGTCCCGCACCTGATCATTCGGCGTCGGCCATGGCGCGCCGACGGCCGCGGCCACGAGTCGCCGCAGTTCCGTTCGGGCGGTGTCGTCGAGGTTGGCTGTGTCGACCACATGCGCCGGCCGGCCCAGGCCGCCCGTCAGCCCGCCGTAGGTTCTCAGCGAAACGATCATGTGCTCTCCCGCGCATACCGAGTGGCCTCAGTATCCCCGACAAACGCATATTTGCATGCCCTACCTACCGGAAGGTAGGCTAGCTGCATGAGCAGCACTGCCGACACCCGCACACAGATCATGGATGCGTTCAGCGACCAGCTGTCCGCGCGCGGCTACAGCGGAATCTCCCTGGCCGAGATCGCCCGTACCGTCGGGATCCAGAAACCATCCATCTACCACCACTTCTCGGGAGGCAAGGAAGACCTCTACGTCGCGGTCGCCGAGAGATACATCGACACCCTGCAGCGGCGCGTTCAGCACGCGGTCAACAGCAGCCACGGGCTCGAGGACCGGCTCGCGGCTCTCGCCGTCGCCTGCACGGAGCCGGGCCCGACCTCGATATCGTTCGAGCAGCGCGTCTATGACGCCCTCGGTCAAGTCGGCGAGGCGACCCGGGACCGCATCTCCGCGCTGTACGTGCGGGAAGTACTCGCCCCGGTCACCGAGATCTTCGCCGAGGCGGTGCGCACCGGCGACGTGACCGGTGACCCCGAGTTCATGATGAACGCGTTTCTGCATCTCGCGCGGGCGATGGACCTGGCGACCGGGCCGGACGCCGCGCGGCGGCTGGTGACTCTGTTCCTGGACGGCGCCCGACCACGCCCCGCGTGACGGCGGACTCACAGCACACTGAGCACCGCCGCGCCGACCACCCCGGCGACCATGACCACCGCGGCGGTGGTCAGCGTCGTCCGCCAGCCGAAACTGCGCGCCACCATCGCGATCCCCGGCAGGCTGACGGCCGGCAAGGTGATCAGCAGCGCCCCCAGCACGCCCGACGAGACCCCAAGTAGCGCAAGGCCGTGCAGGATCGGGATCTCCCCGGCGGTCGGGATCACCATCAGGGTGCCGATGACCGCCGCGACGACGATGACCAGCAGGTGGCGCTGAGAGGGATCGATCAACGTCAGCAGCCACCCGCGCCCCGCGCCGATCAGTAAGACCACGGCGAGGTACTCCGGGATCAGGACCACGCAGAGCCGAAGCAGAGCCGCCCCGAAGCGGGTGGCCGCACCCCGTTCCTCGGTAGGCTCCGGAAGCTGAGCCCCGTCGACCGCCGTCGGCGTGGCGGCGTCGTGCTGCCGGGCGAGGCGGGCCACGAGCGCCGCACCGGCGACGACGGTCGCGGCCCCGACGAGCGCTCTGGTCACCGTCCACTGCCAGGGCGCGACCAATGCCAGGAAGACCAGCACCGCCGGGTTGAGCAGCGGGTTGCCCAGCCAATAGGCCACGGCGGCAGCATGATTGACGCCGTTGCGCCGTAGCGTGACCGCCACCGGAGCCGCGCAGCACGCGCACATCATCGACGGCATGCTCGCCGCCCCACCGGTCATCGCGCTCGAAAGCAGAGTGCGACGGTTCAGCAATCGCCGCAGCCAACTGTGCGGCACCAGCGCCTGGACGCACGCGCTCACCAACAGCGCAACCAGCAGCGCCGGCCAGATCGCACCGACATAGGCGTCGAAGAACGTCGTCGCCGCCCGCCAACTCGGCGCGTCGCCGGGCTGCACATCGCCGACCCGGAGGATGTCCGATCCCGACCACTGCAGTGTCCGCGCGGCGTCGAACGCCTTGCCGACGTAGGGCACCCACTTGGCCCAGGTCACGCCGGCGACGAAGACGACGACCGTCACCGCCACCCCGGCAGCCGTGGCCCACCGGGAAGAGGCACGCGTTTGCGTTGCAGTCTGCGAAGCCACCACCGCGTGGGTGTTGACGTCGCGGCGCAGCTCCAATCATGCCCCGCTTCAGGAACCGAGCAGGACGTCGACGTGCAGCGGCGCACAGAGGTCGATCAGCCACAGCTGATCGGCACCGGTGGCGAAGAGCCGCCCGAAGGTGACGTCCTGCGCGAAGGCGCCGTCGCAGCGGTCCCCGAAGAACACGTAGGCCTTGGCGTCGTTGCACAGTCTCGACATCCACACCAGGCCGTCGAGTCCGGCGTCGTGCGCCGCCTGCGCCCACACCACTGTGTCCGGATAGGAATCGGCACCGCTGGCGGTGAGTTCGCCGGCGGCGACCTTGAGCTTGCGCAGCCCGAGCCCGTGCAGGACGCCCACCGTGATCGGGCGCGCGACCTGCAGCCGTGCCATCACCGTCTGTGCGTAGCCCTCGTAGGGCAGGATGCCGCCGGCGGTCGGCACGTCGTGCAGCAGCGTTTCGGCGACCGCGGCCTCCTCGGTTGCCGCGGCGTATAGGACGGGCACCGGGGGCTTGCCGAAGAACGCGAAGCGCGTCGGCGCACCGAAACCCGGGTTGAAGGTCGTCGCCGACCGGCCGCGGGCCGCGGTGAAGACCCGGTAGAGACGGGTTCCGACGTCGAGGGTGGCGGTGCGGGGGTGGAAGGGCTGCGGCGGTGCCGGTGTCACCACTGCACGGACCAGGCCCGCCGGGCCGCGTCGACGACCCGATCGGGAGTGCCGGCCAGGACGTCGACCGGGCGGAGCCCGTCGAGATAGGTCGTCGGCGCGCACAGCCACTGGACCACACCGGCTTCAGACCATCCTGCCTCGTCGGCGAGTTGCCGCAGTGCCCGGATCACCGGCAGGGGCCGGCCGTCGGCGCCGAACTGGAACCCGGGAAACAGCGCCTGGTGACCGCGCGTGATCGCCAGCAGGGCACCGTCTCGACGCGTCGCGGCTGCGAGGTTGCGAGGCGCTGTCGACTTCGAGCCCAGACGCCGGCCCGCCTCGGTGCTGGTCAACAGCCCGAACTCGGCGTCGATGCGGTCGTACAGGTTGCGTTCGGCCTGCACGGCGCGCGCGACCGAGGGCTCGGCGTAGATCTCGACCGCATCCAGCGCCTCACCCAGCGCGGCAGCGCTCTCGCGGATGCGGTGCGCCACGTCCACCAGATGACTGTGTGCAGCGGTCATGACACTCCACCTTACCCAATCGTGCGGTTCATGCACCTCGACGCTACCGCATGAAGCGCATGCAGACCATCGAGCACCCGAATACCTGTCACCCGACAGAAACATTGGCGATCCACTGTTAACGGTCCCGCGACCATCGGTTACACCGCGGCAACCATCGACGCCGCCGAAACCCGAAAACTGTCAGTCGACAGGAACACCATCACGCAACTGGAGCGGGAGAGTCTGTGACCAGCACCGACACCATGTCCGCAACGGCCACCACGGCCGGCGCACGAGACCACGCGCGGGCCCAGCACGGCCGCACCGCCGAGTTCATGCGCCACATACCGGCGTCGTCGTCGCCGACGGCTCCCGCCGATGTGCCGGCCGAGGCGCTGGTGTGGTCGGAAACCCTCGCACCGGGCGGATACACCAGCGCCGTCCTCGCCCGCGGGACCCGTATCCGGCTCACCGATGTCACCGGCGACGCGTGCGCCCATCTGCTGCTGCACCGCGCCGACGCACCCCACGAACGCCTCAATGTCGCCGACACCGTCAAGGTGCCCTGGCAGGCGTACCTCGGTGTGGGCCACCCGCTGCTGAGCGGATTCGGCCGGGCGCTGGCCACCGTCGTCGCCGACACGTCGGGACAGCACGACGCGCTGACCGGAACCACCACGCGCACCGGCAATCTCGATCGCTACGGCGCAGCGGCACCGGAGTCCGACTCCCCCGCCGGACGGGAACTGTTCACCCTCGCCGCCCTCAAGCACGGCCTGGACGCCCGGGACCTGCCTCCGTCGGTGTCGTTCTTCAAAGGCGTGCGTGTGGAAGCCGACGGCAGCTTCAGCTGGCTCGGCTCGGCCGGGCCCGGAGTCACCGTCGACCTGCTGCTCCACGTCGACTCCATCGTCCTGGTGGCCAACACCGCCCACCCGCTCGATCCGCGACCGGCGTTCACGAGCTCACCGCTGCTGATGCACGCGTGGCCCGCCCTCCCAGACCTGCAACGCCTCGCCGACGGTGACCTCGTGGGCCCCTTGGGGCCCGAGCACCGCCAGGCCATCGCCAACACCGACGCCGACCTCGCCGCGAGAGGACAACTGTGACAACCACTTACCCGATGCCCGCCCCGCTGGTCGACGGAGACATCGTCCTCGATCAGCACGTGGCCGCCCGCGCCGCATGGTCGGCGGTGGTCACCGCCGGTGACGTGCTGACCATCGTCGATCTCGCCGGCAACCAGGCAGTCGACTGCCTGCTGTACTCGGCCGCCGACACCCGGCTGCGTTACAGCGCGCCAGAGACGATCCGCCGGCAGGGCCGGATCACCCTGACCACCGAATCGGTGCTGCGCGCCGACACCGGCGACGCACTGATGACGGTCGTGGCCGACGAGGTGGGCGCCCACGACACCCTCGGCGGCGCCTGCTCGAAAGAGTCGAACACGCTGCGCTACGGCCAGCACACCCGCGCCCAGCACGGATGCATGGAGAACTTCCTGCTCGAGGGGTCGCGGTGGGGGCTGACCGCCCGCGACCTCGCCAGCAACATCAACTGGTTCATGAACGTGCCGGTCGACCCCGACGGCGCGCTGGGCATTGTCGACGGTCTGTCGGCGCCCGGCAAGCGGGTCGCGCTGCGCGCCGAGGTGGACACGCTGGTGCTGGTGTCGAACTGCCCGCAGATCAACAACCCCTGCAACGCTTTCGACCCCACCCCGGTGCGCATGCTCGTCACCAGGCCGGGAGCGGACGCATGACGGCCGGCCGGGTCCTGATCGCCAACCGAGGCGAGATCGCGGTCCGGCTCGTCCGTGCCGCACGCCAGCTGGGAATGGACAGCGTCGCGGTCTTCTCCGACGCCGACCGCGGCGCGCCGCACGTCCACCTCGCCGACGACGCCGTGCGGCTTGGTCCCGCGGCCCCGCGGGAAAGCTATCTGCGCACCGAGGCCATCCTGGCCGCCGCCGCCCAGACCGGGGCCACCATCATCCACCCCGGTTACGGATTCCTCTCCGAGGACGCCGAATTCGCGGCTGCCGTTGAGGCGGCAGGGCTCGTCTTCGCCGGGCCGACCCCCGCGCAGCTGCGCTGCTTCGGCACCAAGCACACCGCCCGCGACGCAGCCCGTGCCGCGGGCGTGCCGATCTTCGCCGGATCGGACCTGCTCGACGGCGCCGACGACGCGGTGGCCACCGCCGAGACCATCGGCTATCCGGTGATGCTCAAGGCCACCGGGGGCGGCGGCGGGATCGGCATGCAGATCTGCTGCACCGCCGACGAGTTGCGCAGCGCCTACCAGCGCGTGGTGGCCCAGGCCGAACGCAGCTTCGGGTCCGCCGGCGTGTTCGTGGAACGCTATGTGCAGAACGCCCGTCACGTCGAGGTGCAGATCTTCGGCGACGGCGCCGGACGGGTTCTCAGCCTGGGCGACCGGGACTGCTCGCTGCAACGCCGGCACCAGAAGGTCATCGAAGAAGCCCCCGCCCCAGCACTTCCCGACGATATCCGGGAACGGCTGCACTCGTCGTCGCGCGCCCTGGCCGAGTCGGTCGACTACCGCTCGGCGGGCACCGTCGAGTTCATCTACGACCCGGTCCGCCGGGAAGCCTCCTTCCTGGAGGTCAACGCGCGCCTGCAGGTCGAGCACCCGGTCACCGAAGCTGTCACCGGTGTCGACCTGGCCGGCTGGATGCTGCGGCTGGCCACCGGCGACACCGCGATGCTCGACGCGTTTCCCACGGGGGTGTTGCCGACCACCGGCCACGCCGTGGAGGCCCGCGTGTACGCCGAGGACCCGATGCGCGACTACCGGCCCAGCACCGGCACGCTGACCTCCGTGCGCTTCCCCACCGAGGTCCGGGTCGACACCTGGGTGGCCGACGGTACCGAGGTCACCGCGTCGTATGACCCGCTGTTGGCCAAGATCGTCACCGCCGGGGCCGACCGGGACCAGGCGTGGGACCGGCTGCGTGACGCGCTCGCGCAGACCGAGCTGCACGGCATCGAGGTCAACACCGGATTGCTTTGCGCCGCAGCCGAACACGACGATGTTCGCGCCGCCGTACACAGCACCGCGACGCTGGCGCACATCACCGATCCGCGACCACGGATCACCGTCGAGCGCCCCGGCCTGATGACCACCGTCCAGGATGTGCCCGGCCGGGTGGGGTTGTGGCAGGTCGGGGTGCCGCCCAGCGGCCCGATGGACGACCTGTCGTTCCGGCTCGGCAACCGGGCACTCGGCAATCCCGAGGAAGCGGCCGGTCTCGAGTGCACCGCCGCCGGGCCCGCTTTACGGATGACGCACGCGACCACGGTGTGCGTGACCGGCGCCGAATGCCTCGTCACCGTCGACGGGAAACCGGTGCCCATGTGGGAGCCGGTCGAGGTGCCGGCCGACGGCGTTCTCGACGTCGGCACCGCCGCCGTCGGACTGCGCACCTACATCCTCGTCGCCGGCGGCCTGGACGTACCGACCTACCTCGGGAGCGCGTCGACGTTCACCCTGGGCAGGTTCGGCGGGCACGGTGGCCGCGAACTCGTGGTCGGGGATGTGCTGCGCGCCAGGCCTGTCGGCGCACCGCTGCCCGGCGCCGGCCCGGTGCCGCCTGAGATCCGGCCCGCGCTCACCGACGCGTGGGAGCTGGCCGTCACCGAAGGCCCGCACGGCGCCCCGGAGTTCTTCACCCGCGACGACATCGACACGCTGTTCAGCGCCGGCTACCGCGTGCACTTCAACTCCGCGCGCACCGGCGTCCGGCTGGAGGGGCCCAAACCCCGGTGGGCCCGGCCCGACGGCGGTGAAGCCGGTCTGCACCCGTCCAACATCCACGACAACGCCTACAGCGTGGGGGCTTTGGACTTCACCGGCGACACCCCGATCCTGCTCGGCCCGGATGGACCGAGCCTGGGCGGGTTCGTCTGCCCGGTCACCGTGATCGCCGCGCAGCGCTGGAAACTGGGTCAGCTGCGGCCCGGCGACACCGTCCGCTTCGTTCCGGTGCGATCCACCGAGGCGCCGTCGCGGCGCGAGCTCGGTATCCCGCGCGGGGCGGGTTCGGTGCGCGTCACGCGGACGGGCGACGGGGACGACGGGGTCCTCGCGCGCCGCTCCGGTGTCGACGGTGCGCCCGACGTCGCCTACCGGCGCAGCGGTGACGACAACGTGCTCGTCGAGTACGGCGACATCGTGCTCGATCTCGCGCTGCGCGCTCGGGT
Source organism: Mycolicibacterium vaccae (assembly GCA_050205485.1). Taxonomy (GTDB): domain Bacteria; phylum Actinomycetota; class Actinomycetes; order Mycobacteriales; family Mycobacteriaceae; genus Mycobacterium; species Mycobacterium vaccae_A. The sequence goes on from JBNMQW010000015.1 coordinate 38,175, forward strand.
GCATGCACTGCACACCCGCTTGGACGGCGCGGCTCCGGGGATCCTCGACCTGACCCCCGGGATCCGCTCGCTGCAGGTGCATGTCGACCCCGACGTGCTGCCGATCCCCCGGCTGCTCGGTCTGCTGTCCGAGATCGAGGACGAGCTGCCCGCATCGTCCGAACTCGTGGTGCCGAGCCGGCTGGTACGGCTGCCGCTGAGTTGGGACGACCCGGCCACCCGCGAGGCGATCGCCCGCTACACCTCCGGTGTGCGCGACGACGCCCCGTGGTGCCCGTCGAACATCGATTTCATCAGGCGCATCAACGGATTGGCGAGCGAAGACGATGTCCGCAACACCGTCTACGAGGCGCAGTACCTGACGCTCGGACTCGGTGACGTCTATCTCGGGGCCCCGGTGGCCACTCCCCTGGATCCGCGCCACCGGCTCGTCACCACCAAGTACAACCCGGCCCGCACCTGGACGGCGGAGAACTCCGTCGGCATCGGCGGCGCCTACCTGTGCATCTACGGGATGGAGGGACCGGGCGGCTACCAGTTCGTCGGGCGCACCACCCAGGTGTGGAGCCGCTACCGCCAGAGTCCGCCGTTCGAGCCGGGCAGCCCGTGGCTGCTGCGCTTCTTCGATCGCATCTCCTGGTATCCGGTCTCGGCCGAGGAACTGCTGGAGATGCGCGCCGACATCGCCGCCGGTCGCGGATCGATCGACATCACCGAGGGCACGTTCTCACTGGCCGAGCACGAGCGGTTCCTGACCGACAACGCCGAGGACATCGCGGCCTTCCGGTCCCGCCAGAGCGCCGCGTTCGCCGACGAACGCGCAGCCTGGGCCGCGGCCGGCGAGTTCGACCGAGCCGAACGCGCGGCCGCTGTCTCGGCCACCCGCACCGAGGATCTGGTCCTCGACGAAGGCGACCAACGGGTCGACGCGCCATTCGCGTCCAGCGTCTGGAAGGTCGACGTCGCGGTCGGCGACGAGGTGGTGGCCGGACAACCGCTGCTGGCGCTGGAGGCGATGAAAATGGAAACCGTTCTGCGCGCCCCGTCCGACGGGGTGGTGACCCAGATCTTGGTCTCGGCCGGCCATCAGGTCGATCCGGGCACCCCGCTGGTGATCGTCGGGGACCGCTCATGACCGCCGTCGAGCGAGTCCGCGCCGCCTACGCCCTCATCGCGGAGGTCGACCGGCCGGAGATCTGGATCGCGTTGCGCCCCATGGCCGAGGTGCTCGCCGACGCCCAGGCCGTCGACGAGGCGGTCGCCTCGGGCGCGGAATTGCCGCTGGCCGGCCTGCTGGCCGCGGTGAAGAACAACATCGACGTGGCCGGGATCCCGACCACCGCGGCGTGCCCCACCTATCCGGCCGATGCGGCGCAGGCCGACGCCACGGTGGTGGCCCGGTTGCGCGCGGCGGGCGCCGTCGTGGTGGGCGCCACCAATCTGGACCAGTTCGCCACCGGCCTGGTCGGCACCCGCAGCCCCTACGGAGCGGTGCGCGACGCGCGCCGACCCGACCGCATCTCGGGCGGATCGAGCTCGGGTTCTGCGGTCGCGGTGGCGCTGGGACTCGTCGACGTCGCGCTGGGGACCGACACCGCGGGATCGGGCCGGGTGCCCGCCGCGCTGCAGGGCATCGTCGGGATCAAACCGACCGTCGGCGTGGTTCCGACCGACGGCGTGGTGCCGGCCTGCCGGTCCTTCGACTGCGTGACCGTGTTCGCCCGCGATCTCGACACCGCCGACGCCGCGATGGGCGTCATCGCGGGCGGGGCCCGACCGTTCCCGCCCGACGCGCCGCTGGCCGCGCCGGACACACCGCGGATCGCCGTCCCGCGCAACCTGCCGGGGCTGAACCCGGCCTGGGCGAACGAGTTCCAGGCCGCCTGCGCCCGGCTGCGGGCTGCCGGGGCCGAGCTCGTCGAGGTCGATCTGGCGGCGTTCCTGGCGGCCGCCCGCCTGCTCTACGACGGCGGGTTGGTGGCCGAACGGCACGAAGCGGTCGGTGAGTTCATCGACGCACACCTCGGCCGCGACGACAGCCTGGACCCGACGGTGGCCGCGATCATCTCCGCCGCGGGCCGCGTAGCCGCCACCGACCTGCTGCGCGACCGGGCCCGGCTGGCCGAACTCACCAGGACGGCGATGGCCGAACTCGGCGACTGCGACGCGCTGTTGGTCCCGACGACGACCGAGCACCCCCGTATCGCCGAGGTGGCGGCCGACCCGGTCGGCGTGAACTCGCGGCTGGGAACCTACACCAACTTCTGCAACCTGATGGACCTGTGCGCCGTCGCGGTGCCGTGCGGAACCGCCTCGGACGGTGCGCAATTCGGGGTCAGCGTCGTCGCCCGCGCCGGAGCGGACGCGCTCGCCCTGGACGTGGCGCGCCGCCTGGCCGACGCCGCCGCAGCGCATCCCGCCGCCGAGCCGTGGCCCGTGCGGGCCGGGATCACCGCGACCCGCCTGCTGGTGGTCGGGGCGCATCTGCGGGGGCAGCCGTTGGCGTGGCAGCTGGAATCCCGGGGCGCGCGCTGGTGCGGTGCGGTCGAGACCGCCCCGCTGTACCGGATGGTGCACCTGGACACCGCTCCGCCCAAACCGGGACTGGCGCGAGTCGGCCCGGAAACCGGCACGACCATCCGCGGCGAGCTGTGGCTGGTGAGCACGGCGATGCTCGGCGACTTCCTGACGGCGCTGCCGGCGCCCATGTCGCTGGGCGCGGTCACGCTCGCCGACGGCAGCGAGGTGATCGGGTTCGGTTGCGCGCTCGACGCATTCGCCGCCGGCACCGAGATCTCCCACCACGGCCACTGGCCCGGTTACCTGTCGCGGACCACGCCCGGCGAGCCCGTCGGCCGATCCGAGGTGACCGGCCGGTGCTGGCGACGCCGCGCGCTGGCCGTGCCGGGCAGCCCGGTCGACACCACCACCGACGTCGAGTGGGTGCAGGGCGACGAACTCTATGTCGACCTGCGCACCCCCGCCGGCCTGCCGGTGATCCGCGCCGCGTCGCTGTCCGCGCTCACCCGCGATGATCTCCTCGACCTGTGCGCGCAGGAAGCGTTCGCCGGAACGCTTCTCGTCGAGGACGACGAGTACACCTGGGTGCGGACAGTGGACCTGCATCCCGAGCAGGCCCTGCCCGACCGCGGCCGGCTGCACCGGGCCCGCGACGTCGTGGTGGAGACCGGGATCGGCCGCGACTACCACGAGGATTGGGTGGAGCAGCCCCTCGGGTCGTCGGCCGACCGCTGGGAGTTGACGCTGCGCGACCACGACGGGCGCACCGGAATACTGCTGCGGGTGGGCGACCGGTTCGCCTATGCCCGCGACCGCAGCCCCGCCGTGGCTCTCGAGTCTGGGGTCGACCTGTCCCACCTGGCGGCGCACGCCGATCTCGAAGACGCACGCGCGCTGCTGGATCTGGAGATCTCACTCGGCACCGTCGATGACGGCGCATGGCGCATCACCCGTTCCACACTGCCGTTCCGAGTCGGCGACGACCTCGCCCCTACCCGGGACGGAGCGGAGGTCAGCGTCGGTGACCGCACCCCCACGGGCGACGCAGTCCGGCGCCACTGGGCGGTGCTGCGCGACCACTCCGACCGACTCCTCACCCGATAGGACCACGATGACCCCCGCCCGAGATTTCACCGACGTCCCGGTCCTGGACGTCGCCGGCCTGCGCGACGGGTCCGGACCGCGCTTCGATACCGCGGTCGCGGCGCTCGGTGACGCCGCCCGGAACGTCGGATTCGCCCAGATCGTCGGCCACGGCATCGATCCCGCGCTGTTCGACAACCTGCTCGAGCACACTCGCGCGTTCTTCGCGTTGCCCGACGCGGACAAGCAGCGCGTCCACATCGGGAAATCGAGCAACCACCGCGGCTACGTCCCGCCCGGTGAGGAGGTGTTCTCCGAAGGCACCACCGACACCAAGGAGGCCTTCGACGTCGCCATCGACCTGCCCGCCGACGATCCGCGCTACCTGGCCGGCCACCCGCTGCTCGGACCCAACCAGTGGCCCGACCTGCCCGGCTTCCGCGACGCCGTGATGTCCTGGTACGACGCGGTTTTCGCACTGTCACGGAGTCTGCTGCGCGCGTTCGCGGTCGCCCTCGGCGAACCCGCCGACCGGTTCGACCGGCACGTCACCACCCCGCCGTCGCAGCTGCGCCTGATCCACTACCCCTATGACCCGGACGCCGCCGACCGCCCGGGAATCGGAGCGCACACCGACTACGAGTGCTTCACCCTGCTGCGGCCGACCGCACCGGGTCTGGAGGTGCTCAACGCGGCCGGCGACTGGATCGACGTCCCCCTCATCGCCGACGCTTTCGTCCTCAACATCGGTGATCTGCTGGAGATCTGGACCAACGGTGAGTTCGTCGCGACTACCCACCGGGTTCGCAAGGTCTCCGCGGAGCGGTACTCGTTCCCGCTGTTCGTCAACGTCGACCACGACACCGAGGTGGCCCCGCTGCCGGCCTTCGTCGGCGACGGCAACCCGTCGAAGCCACCGGTGATCGCCGGTGAGCACCTGTTCGCCCAGACCGCTCAGAGCTTCTGCTACCTCAAAGAGCGCATGGCACGAGGGGAGGTGACCCTGCCCGCCGACGCGCAACCGCTGTCCACCTTCGGCCGCAAGCTCGTCCCAAACACCTGATCTTCTCCGACCATCCGGCAACGGAGCCGGCACTCCCCACTTCCTTCGAACACCTGGAGTTCCGCCATGATCCTGACCGGCGTTGCCGTATTCCTCGTCATACTCACCGTGAGCGGCCTGATATCGATGCGCCGCGTCCGCGGTGACTCCGCCAACTACCTCGTCGCCGGACGTGCGCTGCCGGCCGTGCTGGTCGCCGCGGTGCTGATCGCCCAGCCCGTCGACTCCAACGCCACCATCGGCAACGCCGACCTGTCGGCGGCCTTCGGCTTCTGGGCCGGTGCGGCACTGCCGATCGGGCTGGCGCTGTGTCTGCTGCTGATGGGCTTGTTCTTCGCCAGGCGGCTCCGGGCCACCCATGCGGTGACGCTGCCCGAATTCTTCCGCAGCCGGTTCGGTCCGAAGATCGAGATGGTCTCCTCGTGGCTGACCGTCGGCAGCTTCGCGATCCTGTTGGCCGGCAACCTCGTCGCGATCGGGTTCCTGCTCGAGCGCTTCCTGGGCGTGTCCTACACCGTCGGGGTCCTGCTGACGATGCCGCTGGCCCTGCTGTACACGATCACCGGTGGCATGTTCGCCAGCGTCTACACCGGCGTGGCCCAGGTCGTCGTCAACGTCGTCGCGGTCGCCGCCCTCGTCGGCTGGGTCGCGACCACCTACGGGTTCAGCGCCCCTGAAGGCATGGGCATCGGCAACCTCGAGCAGCTGACGTCGGCGGACTCCGGTGCGGTCATCAACTGGGCCACGATCATCGCGCTGGGCTTCGGCAACCTGGTCGCCATCGACCTGATGCAACGCGTGTTCTCCGCGTCCAGCCCCGGCGCGGCTCAGCGCGCCTGCTTCGCCGCCGCCGGTGGCGTGCTGCTGCTGTGCCTGCCGTTGTCGTTCGTCGCGCTGGCCGCGGTCAGCATCGTCGGCGACGCCGCGGGCAGCGGTCCGATCCTCTACACCCTGCTCGGCGAGTACGCCCCGACCTGGCTGGCCATCCTGGTCATCTCCGGACTTCTGGCCGCCACTCTGACCACCGTCAGCGGGATTCTGCTGTCGACGGCTTCGGTGTTGGTGCGCAACGTGTTCCGGGTCGACGAAGGCGCCGAGGTGATGACTCCCCGGATCATGACCGCCACGCGCTGGGCCACCCTGCCGATCGCCGCCGCGGCTGCCGTGGTGGCGCTGCGCGTTCCGCAGACCGGTATCCTGCTCACGCTGTCGTTCGACCTGCTGCTGGCCAGCCTGGTGGTCCCGTTCGTCCTCGGTCTGTACTGGTCGCGCGGCGGCGCGGCGGCGGCCGCCGCCGCCATCGTCGTCGGTATCGCGGTGCGGCTGACGTTCTTCGTGCTGACCCCGACCATCTACGGCGTCGACAACACACTGCTGTATGTGGCCAACGATGTGGTGTCCAGTTCGATGGACGGCTGGAGCACCTTCGCGGCCGGGGCGGCGTCGCTGCTGGCCTATCTCCTCGTCGCGCTGCGCAGCGCTCCGGCGGCCAAGCCCGTGCCGGAGACCGCGGATGCGCCGTCGACCGGCCTGATCCCCGCACGGCCCTGATGGCGTTGCGCACCCCCACGAGCGGTCGCCCTCGCCTCGAGCTGCGTAAGCGGCCGGGGGCGACCGCGCGCGACGAGGTTCTCGATGCGGCCGCGGAGCTGTTCACCACCCTGGGGGTTGCGGGAACGTCGACCCGGCAGATCGCCGACGCGGTCGGTATCCGGCAGGCGTCGCTGTACCACCACTTCCGCACCAAGGACGACATCCTCGCGGCGCTGCTCAGCGGCACGGTGATGTCGTCGCTGACCGCGTCGCGGAAGCTGGCGCTGCGGGCCGAGCCGCCGGCGGTGCTGCTGCACGCGCTGACCCTGCTGGACGGGCGGCTGCTCTGGGACAGCCCGTGGAATCTCGGCATCCTGTACCTGCTCCCCGAGGTCCGCACTCCGCGGTTCGACGAATTCCACCGGCAGCGAACGGAACTGCGCGACGCATATCGCGAGTTGGCGACCCGCGTGATCGCCGATCTGGGTCCGCCGCCGCCGGACACCCTCGACGCGGCGGCCGACCCGGACGTGGTGTTCCGCCTCGTCGAGACGCTGCCGAACCTGCGGGCCGACGGACTCGGGGCCCCGGATCAACCGGATCGATCGGCGGACCTGGCGGTCCATGCACTGGGCTGGCGGGGTGACTGGGCAGCGCTACGCGCCGCCTCGAGCGCCGTCATCGTCGGAATTTCCGTCACTACGGACTGAGGTGTCGGGTTCGCCCTTCCCGAGCCCCTCGACCCTGCCCACCTGATCGGCGAGTTCCAGGCCCGCGCCGGCGTAGACATTGAACGCGATGTCGACGCCGTTGTCCCTGGCCCACTGCACCTCGTCGTCGTAGCGGGCAACCGAGGCGACGGTGCCACTGAAACCGGACTCGCGCAGACAGTCCAGCGCGCGGACGTTGGCTCCGTGGTGCGGCATCGCCAGCACGGCCATCCGCACCGACTCGGAGTGCCGCAGGCGGTTCCAGAAGTTCAGGTCGGTGGCGTCGCCCTCGAGCACCCGCAGCCCGTGGGCGGCGTGGCGCGCGATCAGGGCTCCGTCGTAGTCGACCCCCAACACGCGCATCCCGTAGTACTCGGTCAGACGCTGGTAGGCGGCGGACCCGACGCGTCCCATCCCGATCACCACCACCTCGGCGTCGCCGGCGTCGACGGGACGCTCCTCGGGTTGCAGACGTTGTTCGTTCTGGGCGGGCAGCCGGGCTGCAATCTTCTCAACCATCAGGTGGCTGCGGCCGTTGACCAGCGCCGCGGCCACGAAGCTCAGCGCCACCGCGATCGACATCTCCACCAGCCAGGCCTCGGCCAGCAGGCCGACCGACACCCCCACCGACACCACGATCAGCCCGAACTCCGAGTAGTTCATCAGGCTCAGGCCGGCCAGGATCGCCGTGCGGTACCGCAACCGCATCATCGACAGCAGCACGACAAACCAGGCCGCCTTGAACGGCAGCAGCAACAGCATCAGCACAGCGACCGTGATCGTCGGCACGTCGGGCAGCCCGGTGAGTCCGATCGAGACGAAGAAGCCGACCAGCAGCAACTCCTTGATGTGGAACAACGAGCGGGCCAGCTCGGCCGACGCCGGATGCGAGGCCAGCAGCACGCCGACGATGAGGGCGCCGAGGTCGCCCTTGAGCCCGACGGCCGAGAACAGCGCGTAACCGGGGACCAACGCCATCACGATCCCGAACAGCGACTGCATCTCACCGTGGCCCAAGCGGTTCCAGATCTTGCGGACCAGTCGGGTCAGCGGCCACAGGCCGATCAGCGTCAGCGCCCACGGGCTGGGCAGATGACCGCCGGTGGCGGTCAGGAACGCCACCGCGACGATGTCCTGCATGACCAGGATGCCGATGGCGATCCGGCCGTAGAGCGCGTGCGACTCGCCGCGCTCCTCGAGCAGCTTGACCACGAACACCGTGCTGGAGAACGACAGCGCGAAGGCCAGCAGCGCGATTGTCTGCACGCTCTGCCCCGACAGCATGGACAGTCCGGCCACCGCCGCCAGCCACAGCGCGCAGCCGCCGAGCACCACGCTGATCACCAGGTGCGCCGAGGTGGTCAGCCACACCTCGCGCCGCAGCAGGAACCGGACATCGAGTTTCAGTCCGATCGCGAACAGCAGCAGCGTGACGCCGAGGTCGGCCAGCACATCCAGTTGCGGCACCTCTTCGACGTTGATGGCGTTGAGGACGAACCCGGCGGCCAGGAAGCCGACCAGCGGCGGGAGGCGCAGGGCCAACGCGAGACCGCCCAGACCGAACGTGATGACGAGGTAGATCGCGATGACCGACGCTGTCATGTAACCCCCGATACGCTCGCTCCCCTTGCGCGTCATTATGCGCGCGACCAATGTCTACAGTGCAGCCATGAGCCTCGTCACCTATGACTGCACCGAGCACATCGCGACGATCACTCTCAACCGTCCGGAGGCTCGCAACGCCATCAACGGCGCTGTGCGCCAGGAGTTGAATGCCGCATGGGACCGCTTCCGCGACGACGAGGACGCCTGGGTCGGCATCCTGGCCGCCAACGGGCCGGTGTTCTGCGCCGGCGGTGACCTCCGCGACGGCGAGGGGGTCGTCGGCACCTTCGGCGGCACGTTCTGGGAGAAGCCCACGATCAACTCGTTCGAGAGCGGGATGGAGCTGTTCAAGCCCACGATCGCCGCTGTACAGGGTCCGTGCATCGGCTACGGGCTGACCGGAGTGTTGTTCTGCGACTTCGTGATTGCCACGCCCGAGGCGACGTTCTCGTTCCCGGAGGTCAAACTCGGGACACCCACCATCGTCGGGGCGATCCGGCTGCCCCAGCGGGTGGGCTGGGCCAATGCGATGGAACTGTTGCTGACGGGAATGCCGATGACCGCCGAGCGCGCCAGGGATGTCGGTCTGGTGTGGCGACTGGTGGAATCCGACGCGCTCTACGCCGAAGCGTGGAGCTGGGCCAAGACGCTGACCGAGGCTGCACCCCTGGCGCAACGCGCCACGAAGGAGGTCGCGTGGCGCAGCGCCGATATGGGCTGGATCGAGTCGGTGCGGTTCGGCGAGACGATGCGCAAGGTCGTCGGAGCCACCGAAGACGTCGCCGAGGGCATCCAGGCATGGCACGAGAAGCGCCCACCCCGGTGGCAGGGCCGCTGAGCGGGGTGCGGCGACGAGTTTGACGCAATCAGCCTCGATCGTCGCACCGCTGCGGCATCGTGCGGATATGGCCAACCAGAAGATCCCGAACCCCCGCGACATCAAGGCCGCCGCGCAGGCCGCCGTCGACTCGGCACAGGCGGCGGCGAACGCCGCCATGCGCATCCCTCCCGCGTCGATGCAGTTCGCCGCCGAACTACCCGAGCTGATCGAGAATCTGGCGACCGCGACCGAACGACTCAACACCGTGATCGACCGCGCCGAACGCTATTTTGCGCTGGCCGATCCCATGATCCGCACCATGGATGCGCTGCTGCCGCAGCTCGAAGCGTTGGTGGCCACCGGCAACGACGTGTTCAAGATGGCCGCCTCCGTTCCGGGGGTGTCGACGCTGGGCAGGCTCACGAACCGCGGCGGCCCGCCCCCTACCGAGAAGCGCTAGCCACTCTGGCTGCGGTTCCACTCCACCCAGCCCACACCCGTGCGTCCGTCGGCGGTCGTCACGGTGCCCCAGGCCCTCGGGAAGCGGCTGACCCGGCCGTCGGCCGACGACAGCAGCACCGGAGCGTGCGCCCTCACCTCGAACGACGCAGCGAAATCCCCTGGTGTGCAGGACAGTTGCATCCGCACGGGGAGCTCTCCGTCGAAGGTCGACTGCGGTGTCACCTTCTGCAGCTCGACGAGCGGGGTGTCCGCGGATTGCAGGTAACCGACAGACAGCGCGGGGAGTCCCGGAATGTGGATCTCGACGGCGTGCTCGTGGGTGCCGTCGTCCAGATGCAGCGCGCTCCACATCCAGTCCATCGACCACCAGTCACGCGACGCCCAGGAGTGGTCCCGCTGCCCGACGACCTCGTCGATCTCGAATCGCCGGCCATCGACGGTCACGAATCCGGTTACCTTGCAGGGGATTTCGTAGCGTGGCGACATCCGGTACTGGTACGGCGTTCCCACGGTGCGCCACGTCAGGTCCATCGTGGCCTCGACGGGCCGGCCCGCGTTCCCGCGCAGCAACTCCGCGGGATCGTCGAACGCCTGCCCGCGGCCGGTGACGGTGACGCGGAAGGTCTGCAGCGGCTCGGCCACATCGAAGGTCACCGCCACGCCGTCGCCGGACGTGCGGGTGTGGTCGGTGGGCAGCGGCGCCTCGAAGTCGAGCAGCGCCACGGTCGGCATGTCCGGTCCGCACAGCAGCGCGTTGATCCACGCGTTGCCCTGGTTCGGGATCAAACCCAAGCGGATCCAGCCGCCCAGGTCCTGGCCGGTGTCGACGAAGTCGAAGTACCAGCTCTCACTCCACAGCGCTTCGTCGGTCGGCTCGTGCCGGCCCTCGTCCTGTGCGGTGGGCTGCAGCGGCGGTTCCGGCGCGGACGGCGCGGGCAGGATCGCCAGCGCATCGGTGTCGAGGACCTGCTGGCAGTGGCGTTCCAGCATCGCCATGAACATGTCGTCGCCGCGCGCGGTGCGTTCGACGAGCATCGACGACACGATGGACATCAGCACGCCGAAGAAAGTCTGGCGCCGCACTCCCTCGCGCACGTCGTCGAGCGTCACTCCGGCGGCCGGCCCCAGCGCGTCGTGGTAGGCCGCGAGCAGGGTGTCGTAGTGCGCGCGGCGGTCCTCGACGCGCAGCGCGCACCCCAGGAAGTACGCGACGTCGCTGAACGCGGGGCCCCACGTGACGGTCTGCCAGTCCAGCACGGTCAGCCCCTGGTCGGAACCCTCGGTCCCGAACAACATGTTGTCGAGCCGGAAGTCCCCGTGGATCAGCCCGCGCGGCGCGTCGGCGGTGTTCTGCTCGGTCATGTAGGCGTCGAACACCTCGATGAAGCGCTCACAGACCGTGCGATGCTCGGCGGCGACGCGATCCTGGTAGCGGTCGATGAACCCGGCGTACAGGGCGCCGATCAGGTCCTGGTTGACCGGCGAGTCCCGGTTGATCCAGTCGGCGCCCTCCAGCGAGTCATTGCCCAGCAGGCGGCCGTGGATGAGGCCCAGCTGGGTCAGCGCCAGCCGCGCCTGGTCGGGGGTCGCACCGCGGATCTCATCACCGGTGACCGCCGGCGCCGCGTCGGAGAGCACCAGGTCGAAGGCGGCGCTGTCGGCGTCGTAGGCGGCGTGGTAGCAGTGCGCCACGGGGCCGTCGAGCGCCGGCGCGATGTCGGTGTAGAAGCGCACCTCGCGTTCGTAGAGCCCCATCGCCGCCCCGGTCTGACGACTGGCTCCATCCGCGGCGGCAATCTTGAGCACCACCGAGTCAGGCCCGGTCCCGCCGTCGGCGTAGCGCAGCGTCACCCGATAGCACTCGCTCATCTGGCCGGTGCCGATGCGATCGACCCGGAAATCCGAAACCGCGCCCTGCCCGATCACTGCGCTGAGCCACTCCGCACTCAGATCGTCGACTCGTTGGATGAGATGAGGCCGTAGAGAGGAAGACACCCGGCCAAGGTATAGCAACGAACTCGCGCCGAGGCCCGCTTCCGCCGAAATATTTGACGCCCGTCAATATTTATATGGGCAAGTTGACACTTGCGGCAACCTGATCCAGATCCAGTCCGGGTGACACCGCGGGAAAAAGGGTATGCCGCGACCGACGCGGCGCCGGACCGCGTCATTTCACGAACCGGAGGGTCGATGAAAGTACTGGTCACCGGGGGAACGGGATTCGTCGGCGCGTGGACGGCAAAGGCCGCCCAGGACGCCGGCCATCAGGTCCGGTTCCTGGTGCGCAGCACGGCGCGACTGAAGGACAGCGCCGGCGAGCTCGGAGTCGACATCAGCGACCACGTACTCGGCGACATCGCCGACGCATCGTCGACCGAGGCCGCGCTCGAGGGCTGCGATGCCGTCATCCACTGTGCGGCAATGGTTTCCACCGACCCCAGTCGGGCCGACGAGATGCTGCACACCAACCTCGAAGGTGCACGCAACGTGCTGGGGGGCGCGGTGGCGGCCGGGCTGGACCCGGTCGTGCACGTGTCGAGCTTCACCGCGCTGTTCCGGCCCGACCTCGAGGTGTTGCATGCCGACCTGCCCGTCGTCGGCGGCAGTGACGGGTACGGACGGTCAAAGGCCGCCGTCGAGGCCTATGCGCGCGGACTGCAGGACGCCGGCGCACCCGTGACGATCACCTACCCCGGAATGGTTCTCGGCCCGCCTGCCGGTGAGCAGTTCGGTGAGGCCGCCGAGGGCGTCGAGGCGTCGGTGAAGATGCGCGCCGTGCCGGGCCGCAGCGCCGCGTGGATCGTAATCGACGTCCGCGACCTGGCCGATCTGCACGTCGCGCTGCTCGAGCCGGGACGTGGACCGCGCCGGTACATGGCGGGGGGACAACGGGTTTCGGTCGACGAACTGGCCAAGATCATCGGCGCCGCGGCCGGCACCACCCTGTGGTCGATCCCGGTGCCCGACTCCGCGCTGCGCAGCGCCGGTCGCCTGATGGACCTGGTCGGCGGTTACCTGCCCTTCGACACCCCGATCGACACCGCGGCAATGCAGTACTACACCCAGATGCCCGCATCGGACGATTCGCCGAGCGCGCGCGACCTGGGCATCAAGCAGCGCGACCCCGCGGAGACGGTCGCGGACACGGTCGCGGGGTTGCGACGCGTCGGCCGACTCTGAGCTCCGACCCCTACAGGTTTGAGGCCCACCACCTCGGGTAACGGTTCCACGATGACTGAACGCACCGAACCCGAGGAAATCGACAGCTCGCTGATCGTGGCGCGGGACACGTCGGCGTCCCGGCAACGCGTCTGGGAAGTGATCGCCGACGGCTGGACCTACTCGCAGTGGGTGGTCGGTAACAGCCGGATGCGCGCGGTGGACCCCAAGTGGCCGGAGCCGGGCAGCACCATCCACCACTCCATCGGCGTGTGGCCGGCCGTGATCAACGACAGCACGCTGGTGGAATCCTGCACGCCCGGTGAGGAACTGGTGCTGATCGCAAACGGTCGGCCGTTCGGTAAGGCGCGCATCACCCTACGCCTGCACGACCTTCCCGACGGCGGATGCCGCATCGAGATGGCGGAGGTGCCTGTCAGCGCGCCGATGAAGTGGCTGCCCCACTCGCTGTCGCTGGCGTTGGTGTTCCCACGCAACCGTGAGACCACCTGGCGGTTGGCGTCGATGGCCGAACGTCGACCCGACGCCCCGGTCTGATCCTTCTCAGCGCAAACCCGGATTGGGCGTGGATTGCACGCCGGGCGCCCGCTGCGGGTCGCCCGACGACGGCTCGGCGCCGGCTTCCAGTTCACGCATGCGCGCTTCGAGTATCTCCAGGACCGGGACCCGGGCGGCATGCCCGGCTTCGTGGACGAGCACGGTCTGCAGTTGCTCCGCGGTCAACGAACGGATGCGGTGCTGCAAGTCGCCGAGCGCGACCTGGTCGTAATCGGGAATCGGAAGATCGGGGGAATCCGTCATGACGTGTCTGGTCTCCTACTCGACTACCTGATAGAAGGAATCGCCGTCCTCCGGTGTTCCGTCGATCTGACCGCGGTGCACGCCGGGCTCCTTCTCTTCCATGTCGGACCCGACGAACGGTGGGTCGGGCTCGTCGGGCGGGGGCAGCACGTCCGGCTCTTCCTCGGCCAGGCGCTGGTCGAGGCTCTCCCCCTCCAACTGCTCCTCCGAGGACATCCCGAACTTGTCCGCCCCGGTCCAGTGCTCCGGCGGGTCGACGACCTCGTCGCCGTCGTCGTTGCGCACGTCGTCGGAGTCGGTGGCCTCCATGGGGCTGAGCATGTCCTCGGCGCCGCCCAGATCGTTGTCGGTGGTATCGCCGACATCATCGGTGCTCATGGTCTTTTTTTCTCCTTCACTGCGGCCGGTCTCGTATGGAGCCATAGCCCTCGCGACCGGGACTGAAACACAGGCGTAACCGAGCCCACTACGGGTACTCCGGGCGTGTCCGGCTCCCTCATTGGAGATGAAACATGAACCGTCCCAACCAGGACCCCGACGCCGACCCGGAGATGGTCACCTCGGGAACCGACCAAACCGATCAAGCCGAAGGTGACGACGACGACACGTCGGACTGAACCCGGTCACCGGCCGCGCTTGCGCCAAGCCCAGGTGACAGCTGCCGCGACCGCCAGCCAGGGCCACGTCACGATCACAGGGTCCAGCCACGCGTGCTTGACGTCGGTACGCCCCCGGCCCAGCCGCGACGACGCCCCACCACGCGTCAGTTCTGCCCGCAGGCCGAGCTCGGCGATCATGCGGTCGGGCTTGCCCCTCAGCAGTGCAAGCAGCCGCTGTTCGGCGACGTCGATGCGGTCGGCGTACAGCAGCATCAGCCAGTGCGCCGCGCGGCCCTCGCTGAACCGCCGGTAGGCGACGCGGCGCACCAGTCCGGACAGTCCGCGCAGCGGCTGAGCGGTGCCGAAGACAGGGGTCAGAAAGCGGTGCTCGATGGAGCGCTCCCGGAGCCGCAGCTCCGGTTGCCGCTCCGGGAACTCCCAGTGGGCACCGGAGTCCAGGTCGGTGCGCAGCTTGGGCACCGAGGGACGGTCGTGCGGGTCGAGATCGGCACCCCAACCCGGGATGGTGGCGCGCAGGTGTGCGCTGTCGGGCACCGGCGGGTGGGTCGCGGTATAGGTGGGCAGGTTGGCCGAGGGCGTGCTCATGGGAAACCTTTCGTCACTCAGTTCGGGTCCACGACGATGACCGGCTTGATGCAGTTGTCGAGCTTGGCCGAGAACACGTGGTAGCCCTCGGCGATCTCTTCTAACGGAATGTGGTGGGTGACAATGTCACTCGGAGTCAGATAGCCCTGCTGGATGTGCGTGAGCAGGCGCGGCCACTGCCGCTTGACCGGGCACTGGTTCATGTTGATCGTCAGGCCCTTGTTCATCGCGTCGCCGAACTTCACGGCACTGAACATCGGACCGTAAGCGCCGACCACCGAGACGGTGCCTCCCTTGCGGGCCGAGTCGATCGCCCAGTTCAACGCGATCGGGGAGCCGCCCTGCAGTTTGAGTTTCGCCGACGTCACATGCATCAGCAGGTTGCCATCAGCCTCCGCACCGACGGCGTCGATGACCACATCGGCGCCCAGATAACCGGTTGCCTTCTTCATCTCCACCACGATGTCGTCGCACTCGACGAAGTTGTACGTCTCGGCGTGCGCGAAGGACCTTGCCTTCTCCAGTCGGAAGTCGAGGTGATCGACCACGATCACCCGGCCTGCGCCCATCAACCAGGCCGACTTCGCCGCGTAGAGGCCCACGGGCCCGGCTCCGAAGACGACGACGGTGTCGCCCTCGACGATGTCACCGAGTTGGGCACCGAAGTATCCGGTGGGCAGGGCGTCGGTGAGCATGAGTGCGTCGTCGTCGCCCAGCCAGTCGGGAATCGGCACCGGACCGACGTCGGCGAACGGCACCCGCACGAACTCGGCCTGTCCCCCGTCGTAGCCGCCACAGGTGTGCGAGTAGCCGTAGATGCCGCCCACCGCGGTGGCATTGGGATTGACGTTGTGGCAGTTGGAGTACAGACCGCGCGCACAGAAGTAGCACGAACCGCAGAAGATGTTGAACGGCACCATGACTCGGTCGCCTGGCTGCAGGTTCTGCACCGACGGGCCGACCTCGTGGACGACCCCGATGAACTCGTGGCCGAACGTGTGTCCCACTCGCGTGTCGGGCATCAAGCCGTGGTACAGGTGCAGATCCGATCCGCAGATCGCCGCGCGCTGCACCCGCACGATCGCGTCGTTGGGATGCTCGATGTGGGGAATGTCCTTGTCTTCGACCCGGATCCGGTACGGGCCGCGATATGTCATCGCCTTCACTGCAGCACTCCTGGTCTCTTCTTGTCGGTCGATTCATCCCAACGGGGCGGGACGCCGTGCCGCCCCCAGCCGGCGTCCCGCCCCTGGCGGTGGGTGGTCAGGTCTTGTCGGGATCGATGGCGTCCTTGAGCTTTCCCATCACGCCCTTCTCGGTGCCGAAGGCCGGCGGGCGGGGCTCGCCCATGGCGCCGTCGTAGGTGACGTAGAGCTTCGGGTCCGGCGGCGGACCCGACTGCAGATCGCCCATCGGCTGCGGATCGGCCAGGAACTTGCCGGTGTGCCGGCCGTCGGGCAGCGGACCGTGGGCCCAACGCCCCTTGTCTGCGTCGGCGCCGTCAGACAGGTGCCACAGGGTGCTGGCGTGTTCCTCGAACTCCTCGTCGAACAGGTCGTTCGGTGCCACGACACCCTCCAAACCGTCGGCCTGCAGTTCCTCGATCGCGGCCAGCCACATGTTCTGGTGATAGGTGTCGCGCGCGAGGTTGAACTTCAACATCGCTTTCACACCGGGGTCGTCGGTCATGTGCCACAACCTCGCGGTCTGCACCCGGCCCTGCGCCTCCGCTGCCACGTTGGCGTAGAAGTCGGCGAGCAAATTGCCCGATGCGACAATGTATTTGCCGTTCCACGGCGCGCCCTGGCTGTCCGACAGCGTGGGCGCTCCGCCGGAGATGATGGCCTGCTGCGGATCCATTCCGCCCATGACCGCCGCCACCACGGGATCGCCGAGCGCGTTCTCGGTGGCATCGGTGGCCGGTGCGCCCTCGAGCAGGCGGGCACACATGGTCGCGATCATCTCGACGTGGCCCATCTCCTCGGTTGCCACATCCATGATCAGGTCCTTGTACTTGCCCTTCATCCGGCAGTTCCAACCCTGCATCAGGTACTGCATCGTGACGGTCATCTCGCCGAACGCGCCGCCGAGCAACTCCTGCAGTTTGCGGGCGTACACCGGGTCGGGCTTCTCGGGCTTCACATCGAATTGCATGTAATCGGTATGACGGAACATGAAGTCTCCACATCGCTGGCTGGAAAGTGGACAGGCCGGCTGAGACCGGCGGCATCTGCTCAGCGCACCGGCACCGTGGAGGTACCCCGACAAACCGCGTTAAACCGGATCGGCGCCAGGTGATCTATCGTCGGCTCTCATGCATGCATTTCGCCTGGCCGTCGAAGCCCGGGACGCGGACGCCATCGAGGCTCTCCTCGCCGACGACGTCGTCTTCACCAGTCCGGTCGCCTTCAAGCCTTATCCCGGGAAAGCGATCACCGCGGCGATCCTGCGCGGCGTCATGCGGGTATTCGAGGACTTTCGCTATATCCGGGAGATAAACGACCCCGACGGCCGCAACCATGCCCTGCTGTTCGAGGCGACCGTCGCCGGTAAACGACTCACCGGCTGCGACTTCCTGCACACCGACGACGCCGGACTGATCGACGATCTCATGGTGATGGTCCGTCCGCTGTCGGGCGCCACCGCCCTCGCCGATGCGATGGGCGCGCAGTTCGACCGAATCCAGCGGGAGGCGTCAGGACTCGATGAAGTCCAGTAGGTCGGCGTTGATCACGTCGGCATGCGTCGTGGGCATACCGTGCGGGAAGCCTTCGTAGGTCTTCAAGGTCGCATTGGGCAGCAACTCGGCCGACAGCGGGCCGGACGCGGCGTAGGGCACGATCTGGTCGTCGTCGCCGTGCATCACCAGCACCGGTAGCTGGATCTTCTTGAGGTCCTCGGTGAAGTCGGTCTGGGAGAAGGCGACCACGCCGTCGTAGTGCGCCTTGGCGCCGCCCATCATCCCCTGCCGCCACCAGTTGGCGATGACGCCTTCGACCAGCTCCACGCCGTCCCTGTTGAAACCGTAGAACGGCCCTTCCGGGACCGCCCGGTAGAAGGCGGCGCGGCCGACGGCCACCTGCGCCTGAAAACCGTCGAACACCTCCTTGGGGGTGCCCTCGGGATTGGCGTCCGTCTGCACCATCAGCGGCGGAACCGCGGCGATCAACACCGCCTTCACCGCCCGCGACTCGCCGTGCCGGGCCAGGTACCGCACCACCTCGCCACCGCCGGTGGAATGGCCGATGTGCACGACGTCATGCAGATCGAGGTGCTCGACGACGGCAGCCAGATCGTCGGCGTAATGATCCATGTCGTGACCGGTGGCCACCTGTTCGGACCGGCCGTGGCCGCGCCGGTCGTGGGCCACCACGCGGTAGCCGCGCTCGAGGAAGTACATCAGCTGGGCGTCCCAGTCATCCGACGACAACGGCCAGCCGTGACTGAACACGAGCGGCGGACCCGACCCCCAGTCCTTGAAGAAGATCTCCACTCCGTCACCGGTCCGCACGCTGGGCACATCAACCTCCTGTTTCGGCTGGTCAGCCTGACCGTACCGGTGAAAGGCGGCCAACGCCCGGCGAACGTGCGGTCACTCGTAATTGATGCTGCCCGGCTGGAAGTCCCGCGCCGAGAAGTCGATCTGCGCCGCCGGGTTCGCGACGGCCGTGGTCATCCCGGACCCGAACGGCCCGCGACTGTCGAACAGGGTCGCGGTGCCGATGGCCACTCCGTCGGCCGCGTGGTGACTGTCGGCCTGGATGCCGATCCAGTCGTCTACCGGCAGACGCGAAAACGCCACGGTCAGGTCGCCGTTGATGTACCCGACTCCCCTGGTGCCGAGGTTGGTGACGAGGCTGGTGGCCTCGGCCACCACGGCGGCCCGCACGAACGCCGAGTTCGTCTCTCCGGCAATTACTTCGATGCTGTCGTTGAAGAATCGCTTCCGCGAGTCGTTCTGGTGTTCGCCCGGTGAGCGGGTCCACCCCGCCGCGTCGCTTCCGACGTAGGGCAGGACGGAGCCGTCCGGTTCAGGGGCCGGCGGGAAGCTCTGACCGTTGGTCCACAGTTCCCCCGGCGGGGCACTCGACCTGCGGTAGCGGATCAGCGTCGCGCGGGCGACGAGCGTCCCGCGCTGCACGATGTCGCACTGCGTGCTGCGGACGCGGTGACCGTCGCGCACAACGGTGACCTCGACGGTGGTCAACGCGTTGCGCGCGGCACGCAACAGATCCACCGTCAGCCGGGCCGGCTGGAAATCCGGGCTGTCACACTCTGATTCGAGAGCACGTGCCGCCAGACCGACCACCGCTGGACCGTTGAGGTGGTCGGCGCCCCAGTGACTCTGTGCGTATGCGGTGGGCAGAAACCCGCCGTCGGCGACCGTGAAGTGCGCGGGTGCTCCGATGTCCGAACTGTCCAACGCACACTCCTCCAGCTCGGCCCCGGTGCTTGCGGACGTAAAAGTACCTCAGCGGTTGAGCTGCCAGATGCGGGTGGACAGCGCGGTGGCGAACGCGCACCACAGCGGGTACGGCGCCAGGACGGCCCCGGCCGCGGGGTTGGCGCCGGCCGCCCGCCGCGCCAGGTCGGCACTGGATGCGGCCAGCACGCCGGCGGCCACCGCCGAGGTCCCCAACCGGCGCTGGTTGAAGAAGAGCCAGGACCAGCTGGCGTTGAGCACCAGATTGGCCGCCAGGGCACGCTTGTAGGCCGCTGCCTTCTGGGTCTCGCCGCGCTCCTCGAAGGTGTCGATGGTCGATGCCGACACCACCGCGATGTCGGTGTACAGGATCGGCCAGACGATCGGAAACGCCTGTCTAGGTGGCTGGAATCCAGGCTTACGTAGCCGGGCATACCAGAACGACTGCGAATCCTTGCTTGCCAGTCCACCCGCCACCGAGGTCGCGAGGGCGGCGAGGGTGGTCTTGGCCAGAGTCGTGGGGCGCATGGACCCTGTCATACCCCGATGATCGGCGCCCGAATCAACGCTGTTGTCGGACAACACCTTTCCGAACGCGGGCGGACGCCGTGGTCACCACGTCATGCAGCGACGCTTCCTGTGGATTTCCTGGGCCGGACATCGCGGACGCATAATCGGGGTAACACGAAGACAAGCTAACGATTGGAGTGGGAGTGCGCGACACGACGACCGCTCACATCGCCGACACGTCCCCCGCCGCAGCCGGTCGGGGCGGACGTCTTCTGGTCGCCGGGCTGAGCATCGTGGTGCTGACGGTGGCCGTCCTGCAAACCGCCGTGGTCCCGGTGCTGGGTGTCATCGCCGACCAGCTCGGGACGTCGATGGTCGCGGCGAGCTGGGCTGTCACCGCCAACCTGCTCGCCGCCGCGGCAGCGACCCCACTGATCGGACGACTGGCCGATCTGTACCGCAAGAAGTGGGTCCTGCTCGCCGTCCTCGTGGTGGTGCTGATCGGGTCGGTCCTGGCGGCCACCACCACGTCGCTTCCGTTGCTGATCCTCGCGCGGGTGCTGCAGGCCGCGTCGTTCGCTCTGTACCCGATCAGCATCGCGATCCTGCGCGAGGAACTGAGTCCCGACCGCATCGTGTCGGCCATGGCCGTCCTGTCAGGCACGCTCGGGTTCGGCGGCGGGACGGGTCTGGTCGTGGTCGGGTTGCTCATGGCGGGTCAGGCCGACTACCACCGGGTCTTCTGGCTGACCACCGGCTTCACCCTGGTGGTCATCGCGATCGTGATCTTCCTCGTGCCCAACCGGGCCCGCACGGCCAGCGGCTCGATCGACTGGCTGGGCGCACTGGGACTCGCGGTCGGGCTCTCCGCGGTGCTGCTCGCCGTCAGTCAGGGCACCACGTGGGGCTGGGACTCACCTCTGACGCTGTGCAGCTTTGTCGGCGGTCTGGCCGTCCTGGTGGCCTGGTGGCGGTGGGAGCGGCGCTGCGCGCGCCCCTTGGTCTCGACCCGCATGCTGGCCCGGCGCACCATGCTGTTCACCAACCTCGCGACCGTCTTCGTCGGGATGGGGCTGTACTTCGCGTTCCTCGGTCTCACCCAGTTCGTCCAGATGTCCCCGGAGATCGCGGGCTACGGATTCGGCGCATCAGTCCTGCAGGCCAGCGTCATCTATCTGCTGCCCGGCGCCGCCACGGGCTTCATCATCGCGCTGGTCAGCGGTCGGTTCATCGACCGCTACGGCGCGCGGGTGGTACTCATCGTCGCCGCTTTCGCCGGGGTCGCCGGCTTCCTGCTGATCGCGTTCGTGCACGCGTCCCCCTGGCAGGTGATCCTGGCGAACATCCTGGCCAACGCCTACATCAGCCTCGGGTACGGAGCGCTGCCCGCGCTTGTCGTCGGCGACAGTGAACCGGGTGAGACCGGCGTCGCCACCGGGATGAACGCGATCGCCCGCACCGTGGGCAGTTCCACCGCCGCAGCGGTGGTGGCCCTGCTCCTGGGCCGCACCACGGCGGCGGGTACCCCGGAGCAGAGCAGTTTCGTTCTCATCTTCGGGCTCGGCGCGGTCACCGCGGTGTTCGTCATCGGGCTGATCGCCGCGTCCAAGCCGCGCCGCACGACCACCCCGTCGGACGAGGCCCGCTACGAGTCGCGGGCCATGAACCACGAATGGGGTTGAGCCGACCCTCAGGTCAGTTCGGCCAGATTGCGCACCGAACGGTCGACGTCGCCGCGGATGACACGGGCCACCACGCCGCCGACGGGGGTGGACAGCAGACCACCGGTGAGTTCGGCGATCACCCGGAACGCCGATCCCTCCTCGTCGGTCAACTCCTCCACCTGCATCGTCAGGGCGATGCAGACGCCGCCGCGGCCTTTGCCGACCAATTCGATCTCCTTGGGCTCGTCGTAGCGGGTGACGCGCCAGTGGATGACGTTGCGGAATCCTTTGACCTTGATCAGCGACGCCACCTGGGTGTCGACGTCGATCTCGTCTGGCACGTGGCTCTTCCATCCACCGAAGATCGTCAGCCACTCATCGAAGCGCTTCAGATCCGAGGCGAGGGCCCAGGCGTACTCCGGGCTCAGGGACGACGACACCGACACATCAACTGTGGCCATACCGACCCACTACCCCGGTGTCTTGCTGCGGTAAACAGCCGCCAAGCACCCCGCCGGCCTGCGAAACTTGGCGGAGCGTGTCAGCCCGGCGGTGTGAACGCGACTCGTCGCGCGCGATCACGCGTCGTACCCCACAATGGGCGAAGGAATCCATTGTGAAAATGTAAATTCGTCACGGAATCGCTTGCGTGAGCCGGCGTGATCCGCAAAGGTTTAGCCACCAGCCACGACGGCTGCGCCCGAGGAGGACCCGCCCTGACCGGCACACGAACTACCGCTGCAGACCAGACGGCGGGACCGGAGACCACCCGTTCGGGTGGTCCGGTGATCGAGATCGACCATGTCACGAAACGCTTCGGAGACTACGTCGCCGTCGCCGACGCGGACTTCTCCATCGCGGCCGGGGAGTTCTTCTCGATGCTGGGTCCGTCGGGGTGTGGCAAGACCACCACGCTGCGGATGATCGCCGGTTTCGAGACACCCACCGAAGGCGCGATCCGGCTCGAGGGCGTGGACGTGTCGAAGACCCCGCCGAACAAGCGCAACGTCAACACCGTCTTCCAGCACTACGCACTGTTCCCACACATGACGGTGTGGGACAACGTCGCCTACGGGCCGCGCAGCCGCAAGAAGTCCGCCCGGCTGGACGCGGGAGCGATTCGCAAGCGCGTCGACGATCTGCTCGAGATCGTGCGGCTGACCGACTTCGCCGAGCGCAAGCCGGCCCAGCTTTCCGGTGGTCAGCAGCAGCGCGTCGCCCTGGCGCGCGCCCTGGTCAATTACCCAAGCGCCCTGCTCCTCGACGAACCACTCGGCGCGCTCGACCTCAAGCTGCGTCACGTCATGCAGTTCGAGCTCAAACGCATCCAGCGGGAAATCGGCATCACCTTCATCTACGTCACCCACGACCAAGAAGAAGCGCTGACGATGAGCGACCGCATCGCGGTCATGAACGCCGGCAACGTGGAGCAGATCGGCACCCCCACCGAGATCTACGACCGCCCCGCCACCGTCTTCGTCGCCAGCTTCATCGGGCAGGCCAACCTCTGGGCGGGCCGGCAGACCGGGCGGGCCAACCGCGATTTCGTGGAGGTCGACGTCCTGGGCACGACGTTGAAGGCACGCCCCGGCGACACCACCATCGAACCCGGTGGTCACGCCACCCTGATGGTCCGGCCCGAACGCATCCAGGTGTCGATGGACGCGCCTGGCGTCGACCGCGCCGGCGTGCGCGCGACGGTCACCGACCTGACGTTTCAGGGGCCGGTCGTGCGACTTTCCCTGGCCGCCCCCGACGACTCGACGGTGATCGCACACGTCGGGCCGGAACAGGACCTGCCTCTGCTCCGCCCCGGCGACGAGGTGTACGTCAGTTGGGCCCCCGATGCGTCACTGGTGCTTCCCGGCGCCGACATCCCCACCACCGAGGATCTCGAGGAGATGCTCGACGACGCCTGATCCTGCCCACGTTTTGCCGACCCCACCCCCTCCCTGGAGCCGACGAAAGGCACAGTTGCCATGTCCCGTGAATTCGATCCCCGCCTGATGGCCCGCCTCACCGCCAACCGGACCAACCGCCGCCGCTTCCTCGGCGGCAGCGTTGCCGCGGCCGCCGGGCTGACACTGGGGTCCTCGCTGCTGACCGCATGCGGTTCCGACAGCGGGACGTCGGGTTCCACGACCGAAGAGGGCGGCCCGGCCGCCGGTACCCTGCGGGTGTCCAACTGGCCTCTCTACATGGCCGAGGGATTCGTCGCGGCATTCCAGACCGCGTCGGGCATCACGGTCGACTACAAGGAAGACTTCAACGACAACGAGCAGTGGTTCGCCAAGGCCAAGGAACCGCTGTCCCGCCAGCAGGACATCGGCGCCGACCTCGTGGTGCCGACCGAGTTCATGGCGGTGCGCCTGAACCAGCTGGGCTGGCTCAACGAGATCAACGAGAGCGGCGTCCCGAACAAGAAGAACCTGCGACCCGACCTCCTCAACGCCAGCACCGACCCCGGCCGCAAGGTCACCGCGCCCTACATGTCCGGCCTCGTCGGCTTGGCCTACAACCGGGCCGCCACCGGCCGCGACATCCGGACCATCGACGACCTGTGGGATCCCGCGTTCAAGGGCCGGATCAGCCTCTTCTCCGACGCCCAGGACGGGCTCGGCATGATCATGCTCTCGCAGGGCAACTCGCCCGAGAACCCGTCCAGCGAGTCCATCGCACAGGCCGTCGACCTGGTCCGCGAACAGAACGACCGCGGCCAGATCCGCCGCTTCACCGGCAACGATTACGCCGACGATCTCGCGGCCGGCAATATCGCTGTCGCGCAGGCGTATTCGGGTGACGTGGTGCAGCTGCAGGCCGACAACCCCGATCTGCAGTTCATCGTCCCGGAGTCCGGCGGCACCACGTTCCTGGACACGATGGTGATCCCGTACACCACCAAGAACCAGAAGGCCGCCGAGGCGTGGATCGACTACATCTACGACCGCGCCAACTACGCCAAGCTGGTGGCCTACACCCAGTTCGTGCCGGTGCTCTCGGAGATGACCGAGGAACTGGAGAAGGTCGATCCCGCTGCGGCCGGTAACCCGCTGATCAACCCGCCCGCGGACGTCCTGGCGCGGTCCAAGAGCTGGGCGGCCCTGACCGACGAGCAGACGCAGGAGTACAACACCGCGTACGCCGCCGTCACCGGGGGCTGACGGATGGCGCCGCGGACGCGAGGAGCATGAATGGCTGGTGTCGCCAGCAGCAGTCGTCAGCGGAGCAAGATCGCTCCGTACCTGATGGTCCTGCCCGCTCTCATCTACCTGACGGTCTTCTTCGTCGTGCCGTTCTTCACGCTGGCGCGCACGTCGCTGTCGGAGACCGCCGGGTCGGTGTACATGCCGACGTTGTCGTTCGCCTGGGACTTCGGCAACTACCTCGAGGCGTTCAGCGCCTACCGCGACCAGATCTTCCGGTCGTTCGGCTATGCGTTCGCCGCGACGGTGCTCTGCCTGCTGCTGGCGTTCCCGCTGGCCTATGTGATCGCGTTCAAGGCCGGCAGGTTCAAGAACCTGATCCTGGGTCTGGTCATCCTGCCGTTCTTCGTGACGTTCCTGATCCGCACGATCGCCTGGAAAACGATCCTCGCCGACGAGGGTTGGCTGGTGAGCGCGTTGGGCACCATCGGCCTGCTGCCCGACGAGGGGCGGCTGCTGTCGACGAGCTGGGCGGTGATCGGCGGATTGACCTACAACTGGATCATTTTCATGATCCTGCCGTTGTACGTCAGTCTGGAGAAGATCGATCCGCGCCTGATCGAGGCGTCGAAGGATCTTTACTCGTCGACGCCGCGCGCTTTCGGCAAGGTCATCCTGCCGCTGGCGATGCCCGGCGTGCTCGCCGGAAGCCTGCTGGTGTTCATCCCGGCCGTCGGTGACTTCATCAACGCCGACTATCTCGGCAGTACCCAGACCACGATGATCGGCAACGTCATCCAGAAACAGTTCCTGGTCGTCAAGGACTATCCTGCGGCCGCCGCGCTGAGCCTGGTGTTGATGTTGACCATCCTGGCCGGCGTCCTGCTCTACACGCGGGCGCTCGGTACGGAGGACCTGGTATGACCACGCAGGCCGGCGCGGCCATCGCGTCCACCACCGTCGACACCGGAGAACCGAAAAAGGTTCGTGCCCGCCGCAACTGGGGTGACGCGCTGCTCTGGGTCGCGGCCGGCCTCGTCCTGCTGTACCTGTTCCTGCCGATCTTCGTCATCGTGCTGTTCTCGTTCAACAAGCCCGCCGGGAAGTTCAACTACACCTGGCAGGGCTTCACGCTGGACAACTGGGCAGACCCGTTCAAGTATCCGGCGCTGACCGAGGCGCTCAAGCTCAGCCTGAACGTCGCCGCGGTCTCGACGGCCATCGCCTTGGTGCTGGGCACGCTCGTCGCCATCGCGCTCGTGCGGCAACGCTGGCGCGGCCGGCGAGCGGTCGACACCTTCCTGATCCTGCCGCTCACCGCGCCCGAGGTGGTGATGGGCGCCGCTCTGCTGACGCTCTTCCTGGACTTCGGCTGGCCCGCGGGTTACACCACGATCCTGTTGGCGCACATCGCCTTCGAGGTGAGTTTCATCGCGATGACGGTGCGGGCCCGCGTCCGCGGATTCGACTGGACCCTCGAGGACGCCTCGCTGGACCTCGGCGCCGGGCCGGTCCGCACCTTCTTCAAGGTGACCCTGCCGCTGATCGTGCCGGGCATCGTGGCGGCGGCGATGCTGTCGTTCGCGCTGTCGCTCGACGACTTCATCATCACCTACTTCGTCAGCGGTTCGACGGTGACGTATCCGCTCTACGTCAACGCGGCGGTCAAGGCTGCGGTGCCGCCGCAGATCAACGTCCTGGCCACCGCGATCCTGGTGGTCAGCCTCCTCCTGCTGGCTGTCGGAACGTTGTGGCGGCGCAAGCGCTTCGAAGGCTGAGCGGCTTCACGCGGTCAATCGCACGGTGACGGTGACCCGGCCTCGGTCGTCCTGCACGGCGACCGCGTGCCCGATCCGGTCGGCACCCTCGAAGCTCGTCAGCGTGAGGGGCGCACCGTCGCCGGTGAAGTTGCGCCACCAACTCTTCTGTTCCGGTGCCATCACCCGGATGACGACGCCGTCGCCGGTCCGGCGATAGTTCACCGGCGTTTCGAAGGTCTTGCCCGAGCGCCGACCGGTGTACCGGATCACCACCATGCTGCGCCGCAACAACGGGCCGATGACCGGGGCGTCGATGAGGCGCGCCGCGCCCGAATTGACCACTCCCACCAGAGGTGAGGCGAAGATTCCCTTGGGCATGACGCCACGCTAGCGCGGTAGACCGACTCCCCGGGGTGCAATCCTCGTGTGGGTGAAGGCTTTCGGAGAGGTTTGAAATCCGGGTGCCGTGGTACTCGCCGCGGCATGCTCACCAAGCCGAAGTACCTCACCTCCCTCCTGTTCGGCGGTGCTGCCGCAGTCGCAGTGGCGCTCGCTCCCGCAGCGGCGGCCGGCGGCCCGCCCGGGTGCTATGACCCCGCCGGCACGGGATGCGCCGCGCCGGCTCCCCCGCCCGGCGTCGCGGGCGCCGTCCCCGGTGGCCCGGCCGGCGTGGCCGGACCGGGCGGCGCAGCGGGCGCCATCCCCGGTGGCCCCGGCGGTGTGGCCGGACCCGGCGGCGCAGCGGGCTGCATCCCGGGTGTGGGGTGCGGGACCGTCGGAACCCCGTAGGTCCCCTTAGGTCCCAGCCTGGTCACCGCGGGGTTTCGTACCCCGCGGTGACCCGGTAGACCGTGCGGTCGATGGTCGGCAGGACGTCGCTGATGGCGATCTCGCCCGCGGCGAAACGACCCAGCAACCCGTACACGACGTTGGCGACGATCACGTCGAGGTCGGCGATGAGTTGCTCGTCGACACCCGCCAGCGATTCCAGCGCAGCCGGCACCACCACGTCGAGGCCCCGCCGCAAGAGCCGCCGGCCGTTGGGCCCGGAGCGGGCGCGGAAGTGCGCGGCCAGCATGGCGGGATGCCGTTCCCACGGTTCGAAGATCGCGCGGAAGAGCCGCATCAGCACCGAGTAGAGCGACTCCCCGGGCTCCCGACGGACATCCGGAACCCCCGCGTAGCGATGCGTGTCCATCCACGCCTCCAACGCGGCCAGGATGAGTTCGTCCCGTGTCGAGTACCGCTTGTAGATGGTGGTCAAGGAGGTGCGGGAGCGGCGCGCCACCTCACGCAGTGCCACCGCGTCATAG
Source organism: Mycolicibacterium vaccae (assembly GCA_050205485.1). Lineage (GTDB taxonomy): Bacteria > Actinomycetota > Actinomycetes > Mycobacteriales > Mycobacteriaceae > Mycobacterium > Mycobacterium vaccae_A. The sequence continues at coordinate 65,970 of JBNMQW010000015.1, forward strand.
CCCTCGTGTTCGAGGATCTCGGCGACCGTCTGCAGGATCGGATCGTCCGACGCCGTCGTCACCATTTTCCGATTTCCCACCCTCCCAACGATAACGAAGTTACTCTACGCGAGTAACAGCGTTACTCCGAGCGGGAGACGAGGGTTCATGGGTCCACTGGACGGCAAGGTCGCGTTCATCACCGGCGTGGCGCGCGGACAGGGCCGCAGTCACGCGGTCCGGCTCGCCGCCGACGGCGCTCACATCATCGGCGTCGACATCTGCGCCGACATCGAGTCCAACGGATACGCGATGGCGACCCGCGACGAACTCGACGAGACCGTCGCGATGGTCGAGGACCGCGGCGGCAAGATGCTGGGTTCGGTGGCCGACGTCCGCGACTTCCACGCGCTCGAGTCTGCCCTCGACGACGGGGTCGCCCACTTCGGGCGGCTCGACATCGTCTGCGCCAACGCCGGAATCGCGACGATGGCCTTCCGCGAGCTGAGCATCGAGGAAGACCTGCAGATGTGGACCGACGTCCTCGACGTCAACCTCGTCGGGTCGTTCCACACCGCCAAGGCCGCGATCCCCCACCTGATTTCCGGCGCCCGCGGCGGGTCCATCGTCTTCACCAGCTCCACCGCCGGGCTGAAGGGGTTCGGCGGGATGCAGGGCGGCGGCCTGGGCTACGCGGCGTCCAAACACGGCATCGTCGGGCTCATGCGCACCCTGGCCAACGGCCTGGCCCCGCACAGCATCCGCGTCAACTCCGTGCACCCCACCGCCGTGAACACCATGATGGCCGTCAACCCGCAGATGACGGCGTTCCTAGAGCAGTACCCCGACGGCGGGCCGCATCTGCAGAACCCGATGCCGGTGGGCCTGCTCGAGCCGGCCGACATCAGTGCTGCGATCGCCTACCTGGTCAGCGATGCCGCCAAGTACGTCACGGGCGTGACGCTCCCCGTCGACGCCGGCTTCTGCAACAAGCTGTGAGCAGCGCATCGGGCCGGGTGGCCGGCAAGCGGGTTCTCATCACCGGCGCCGCACGCGGGATGGGACGCAGCCACGCCGTGCGCCTGGCCGAGGAGGGCGCCGACCTCATCCTCGTCGACATCTGCCGCTCACTGCCCGATATCGAATACTCTTTGGCCACAACGGCAGAACTCGACGAAACCGCGGAGCTGGTACGCGGACTCGGCCGTCGGGCGCTGACCTACACCGTGGACGTCCGCGACGACGCCGCGCTCGCCGAGGCCGTGTCGGACGGCGTCGCGGCACTGGGCGGCCTGGAGGCGTCCGTGGCCAACGCCGGGGTGCTGACCGCGGGCACCTGGAACACCACCACCGCAGCCCAGTGGCGCACCGTCGTCGACGTGAACCTCATCGGCACGTGGAACACCTGCGCAGCCGCGCTGCCCCACCTCATCGACCGCGGGGGCAGCCTGGTCAACATCAGCTCCGCCGCGGGCATCAAGGGATCCCCGCTGCACACGCCCTACACCGCCTCCAAACACGGCGTCGTCGGCATGAGCAAGGCGTTGGCGAACGAACTGGCGGCCTCGGGCATCCGGGTCAACACGGTGCACCCCACCGGGGTGGCCACCGGCATGCGCCCGGAGTCGCTGCACCATCTGCTCGCCGAGCAGCGACCGGACCTCGCCCCCATCTTCGGCAACGCGTTGCCGATCGCCATGGCCGAGGCGGTCGACATCAGCAACGCGGTGCTGTACCTGGTGTCCGACGAGTCGCGCTACGTCACCGGGATGGAGTTCAAGGTGGATGCGGGGGTGACGCTGCGATGACCGACAGCGATACGGCGGATCGGGCCCGGCGCGCCTACGCCGACATCATGACCCAACCGGCCGCCGACGACTCATCGGTCGCGGTCACCATGCTCGACGCGGTGTTCGCCGGCGTGTGGCAACGGCCCGGACTGTCCCGCCGGGATCGGCACTTCATCTCGCTGGCCTGCGTCGCCGCCGCCGATGCGGAGACCCCGCTGCAGGACCACGTCTACGCAGCACTCAACAGCGGTGAGCTGACGATCGTCGAAATGCAGGAAGCCGTACTGCATTTCGCCGTGTACGGCGGATGGCCGAAGGCGTCGCGCTTCTCCATGGTCGTCGACCAGCAGTGGCAGCGGATCCACCGCGATCGCGGCACCGAGGTCCCCCTGGCTCCGCCGTTGCTGCCGCTGACAACCCCCAGCGATCCCGAGCAACGGCTCGCGGTGGGTGCGCAGGCGTTCAGGGACATCAACTGCCTGGAGTTCGCCCCCGGCCCCGACCACGCGTTCCACGGCGCCGGCATCCTGAACTTCGTCTTCGGCGAAATGTGGCTGCGACCCGGGCTGGGCATGAGGGAGCGCCGCCTGCTCACGGTCACGTGCGTGGCATTTCAGGACGCCCCGTATCCGATTGTCAGCCACGTCTACGCCGCGTTGAAGAGCCGCGACCTGAGTTTCGACGAGATCGACGAACTGGCACTGCATTTCGCCGCCTACTACGGCTGGCCGAAGGCGGCGCATCTGAGCCGGGTGATCAGCGAGCAGAAGGCGCGCGTCGCGCAGGAATGGGCCGCGGAAGGCGCGGGAGGGTTTGTACCCCGGTAAGCGTGGGAACACAGGCCGCATGTTGATCAGACGTGTTGCGCGCCCCATGCTGTCAGCAGTATTCATCTCGCGTGGAATCGAAGCGCTTCGAAGCCCGAAGCCGGCTGCCGACGCCACCCGGCAGACCCTCGAGGAGCTGAGCAAGCTGCCCGACCCGGTCGGCACCAACGTCCCCTCCAACGCGGAGACCGTCGCCCGCGTGAACGCCGCCGTCCAGATCGGCGGCGGCCTGCTCCTGGCGACCGGCAAGCTGCCGCGGGTGGCGTCTGCCGCCCTGGCGCTGACCGTGGTGCCGGACTCCGTCGGCGGTCACGCGTTCTGGAACGTGACCGATCCGAGCCGTAAGGCCGAGGAACGCCGAGCTTTCATCACCGACATCAGCCTCATCGGCGGCCTGATCATCGCCGCGGTGGACACCGAGGGCCGGCCGTCGCTGGGCTGGCGCGGACGCCGGGCCGCCCGCAAGGTCACCGGGGCGGTGTCCGCGGCTCTCCCCGTCGGCGCGAGCGCCGGCAGCGGATTGTCGGACAGCCAGCTGGCCGAGAAGCTGAACCAGGGACTGCAGGTCGGTGCCGAGCGGGGCCGGGAGCTGGCGCATGTCGCGCGCGAACGCGGCGGCGAGCTGGCCGAGCTGGCCCGAGAACGCGGACTCGAACTGGCCGAGGTCGCCCGGGAGCGTGGCCACGAGCTGGCCGAGGTGGCCCGGGACCGTGGCCCGGAACTGGCCGACGTTGCGAAGGAACGCGGCGGCAAGTGGGCCGAGCTGGCCCGGGAACGCGGACTCGAACTCGCCGACGTCGCCCGCGAGCGCGCACCCGAACTCGCCGACGTCGCCCGCGACCGTGGCGGTGAGCTCGCCGAACTGGCGCGGGCCCGCGCCGAGCTGGCACGCTCGCGCGCTGCCGAACTGGCGGACTCGGCCCAGGTCGAGGTCAAGAAGCGCCGCTTCCGGCGCTGACATAGCTACTCGCTGTCGCCGAGCGCGGCGGCCGCGGCGTCGACGATCTCGTCGATGCCCTGGTCGACATCGACCACACAGCCGCGCTCGTCGGCCGCGAGTGGTTCCAACGTGGCGAACTGCGACTGCAGCAGCGACGCCGGCATGAAATGCCCGGGCCGGCTGGCCTGCCGGCGGCCGATCACCTCGGGCGTCCCGGTCAGGTGCAGGAACCGGGTGCCCTCGCAATGCCGGCGCAGCTGATCGCGGTATTTCCGTTTCAGCGCAGAGCAACTGATCACGCCGCCGGTGTCGCAGCGTTCGGCCAGCCACTCCCCGATGGCCTCCAGCCAGGGGAAGCGGTCGTCGTCGTCGAGCGGTTCCCCGGCGCTCATCTTGGCGATGTTGGCCGGCGGGTGAAGGTCGTCGGCGTCGGCGAACGGCACCCGCAGGCGTTGTGCCAGCGCCGCACCCACCGTCGACTTGCCCGAACCGGAAACCCCCATGACCACGATGGGCACCACCGCGCCCCCCTTTCGTGTTTCGGTCACTGCTTCGGAGCGTAGGTGTAGTCGATCTTGTCGCCGTCGACCGTCGTCACCGTCAAGGTGAAGGCCGCGCTCTCGGGACCCGCTACGACGACGCAATCGACGGTGTTGCCCGGCCGGCCCTCCAGGTCCGCCGCGCAGTTCGCCGAATCGGGACGGGCGCCCAGATGGGTCGCCAGTTCGTCGAGCAGTGAGCCCTCCACCTCTGCTTTCGTCAGCAGCGGCAGAAGGTCGAAGTTCATCATGAGCCCGTCGACCTCGGTGACTTCCGCGGTGCGGGCCAACGTGTTTCCCGCCGTGGTGACGTTGCAGACCGTACGCGCGGCCACCTCCCCCATCAGTCCCGAGACGCAGACGACGTCGCTCGTGGGTCCGGGACCGGCGCCGTCGACGAGCCGGGCCACGCCACGTTCCAGCTGCTCCCGTGACAGTGCCGGTTTCATCTCGTAGTTGATGGCCGAACCGTCCACCGACGTGACGGTCACGACCGGCTCGAAACTGTTGGTGGGGCTGAGCACCACCTCGCAGCGTGCGACCTGCCCGACCTCGCCGGGCAGGGGGTCCGCGCAGGTCACCGACTCCGGGTGCTCGCCGGCGTCGGTCAGCCGCGTCGAGATGTCCTGTTCCAGATCGTCCGGCGCGACCGCGGGTATCCCGTCGGGCACGGGTACAGAGCACGCACCCAGGGCCCATGCACTTAGGGACAAGGCCGCACACACCGCCCCCAACGCCCCACGGACTGTCCGCATGTGCTGTCCCGTCACAGTCGGCAAGTTTGCACCGGACCCTAGCAGGAGGGCCAGTAGGTGATTGACTGCAACAGTGGATCGTCACCCGTCTCTCGCGCGTCGTCTCTTCAACCGCTTCGAGCCCGTCCACGCGGTCACCTACTTCGCACCGGAAGCCCGCGCCGCCCTCGACGGGCTCGGGTTTCGCGGCTTCTGGGCGGGTTACTTCGCCGCCCGGTCGGCGCCGTTCGGGGTGGTGCCGCCCGAGGTCGTCACCGCGGCGTTCTACAGCTTCACCCCCGAGCGGGTCGCCAAGGCGCTGCCGGGTGCGTGGGACGTGGTGTCACCGGCCGACGCGCTGCAGGCCCGCGAGACTTCGGCCGTGGCTGCCTTGCGCCGCGCCGGTGTGACCGACGAGGAGGCCGCCGCGGCCGCGGAGCCGGCGTACCGCGCCGTCTCGGATGCGGAGGTCGGCGGGCGGACGCTCTATGCCGCCAACAAGGCACTGCCCTGGCCCGAGGAGCCGATGGCGCGGCTGTGGCACGCCGCGACGCTGCTGCGGGAGCACCGCGGTGACGGGCACGTCGCCATCCTGACAGCCGAGCGGCTGTCCGGACGGGAGGCCAATGTGCTGCACGCCGCGGCCGGGCGTGTCCCCGAGGAGATGATCAAACGGGGCCGCGACTACGACGACAGCCAGTGGGCACGGTGCCAGGACACGCTGCGGGCCCGCGGGCTGCTCGACCCCGCCGGCGCGTTGACGCCGGCGGGCCGTGAACTCAAGCAGCACATCGAAGACGCGACCGACGCCGCGGCCCTGTCGGCGTTCGAGGCGATCGACGACGCCGACGTGGAGACGCTGTTCCGCACGCTGACTCCCATCACCCGGAAGGTGGTGGCCGCCGGCGACGTGCCCGACGGCACCCCGATGGGCCTGAGCCGCGACGACCTCGACGACGACAGCGCCCATCTGGGCTGAACAGTCAGCGCGGCGCGTACATGATCAGGCCGACGCCGATCAGCGCCACCGTCGCGCCGAGCACGTCCCACCGATCCGGCCGGAAACCGTCGGCGACCATTCCCCACAGCAGCGAACCGGCGATGAACACTCCGCCGTACGCCGCCAGCACACGGCCGAAATGGGCGTCGGGTTGGAAGGCCGCCACGAATCCGTACGCCCCCAGCGCGAGCAAGCCCGCACCCATCCACAGCCATCCGCGGTTCTCACGCACTCCCTGCCACACCAGCCAGGCGCCACCGATCTCGAGCAGCGCGGCCAGCACGAACAACGCGACCGACTTCGCGACCACTGCTGCCCCGGCCTACGGCACGGCCAGTGAGAAGCCTTGCCACGCCTCGCGCTGCTCGGCGTGCGGGTCGTGCTCGACGCGGCGGCGCCGGTCGAGGACCAGCACCGGCCGCTCGTCGGCGGTGTAACGCGGCCAGTCGGATCCCGGCTCACCCTCCCGCGCGAACGACAACCAGCGGCCCTGCATGTCCCGGGTGATCTTGCCCGTGGCCGCGACGTCCATTCCCGCGGTCAGCAGCTTGCCCAGACTTGTGCGGTACACGCCGAAAACCGCGAACAACTCGGTGGCGTGGGTGGCGCCCATCCCCGACCACCGGAAGGTGCGGGGCGCGTAGTCGAAGCGGTAGACGTAGGTGGGCGCATGCCGGCTGTGGGCCTGCGCCATCTCCCACACGGCCGAACCGAAGATGCAGTCACCACCGATGCGCACGCACACCGACGGGTCCGGATAGCCCGGATAGGCCGCCAGAATGCTCTCTCGCACATCGGGATCCACCTGCGCGAACATCTGCTCGATGGCCCGCTCGGTCGTCGGCAGGAGCTTGAGGAACCGGGTGAACAGCCGCCCCTCCTCGGCATTGCTGCCGACGATCAAGGGAACCCGCGCCGCCGTGCCACGGCGCATCGCCTCGAACGGCTCCAACGGCAGATACTCGGTGCCGAACGTGGGACCGATCGCGAACGCGCCGGACATCTCCCGCTGGCCATCGGCGATGAGCTGGTCGAGAGTATTCACCAGCTCAGCCGGCCGCGCCGCGAGAAGCCTTGCGGCTGCGGTATTCCGGTCAGCTCCGAGCAGACGGGCGAACTTCGCGGCGTACTCCGCGGCCATGTCGACCCCACGACACATCCCACTGACGGGACTCTGCGAAATGGCTTGCGCGAAAAGCCCCTTGGCTTCCGGGGTGGCCAGCAGCGTGGACACCGCGTGCGCGCCGGCGCTCTCACCGAAGACCGTCACCTTGTCGGGATCGCCCCCGAAGGCGGCGATGTTGTCCTGCACCCAGCGCAGCGCCATCACCAGGTCACGCAGGAAGAGGTTGTCGTCGATGCGGATGTCGGGAGTCGACAACGACGACAGATCCAGGCATCCCAGCGCACCCAGCCGGTAGTTGACCGAGACGAAGACACACCCCTTACGGGCCAGGGAGGCGCCGTCGTAGATCGGGGTCGCCGAACTGCCCAGCAGATACCCGCCGCCGTGGATGAAGACCATCACCGGCAGCACCGCGTTGGACCGGTTCGGCGTGACATCGTCGGGCATGACCACGTTGAGGGTCAGGCAGTCTTCGCTCTGCGGCTGATACCTGCCGGGGGCCAGCATCGTGTACATGCGTTGCTGCGGTGCGCAATTACCCAGGCCGTGGCAGTACCGGACGCCTGGCCACGGTTGTACCGGTTGCGGAGCCCGGTAGCGCAGCCGCCCGACAGGGGGTTTGGCGTACGGGATCGCGCGCCAGCGGTGCACGCCGTTCCGGGTGAAACCCTCGATGGTTCCGGAAGCGATCTTCGCCCGGATGGTGTGTTCGTGCATTCTGCCGACGGTAGCGAACGTTGCTGCGTCGCGCCGCGTCACCAACCCGTGTCGGACCGTTAACCTTGGGCGCATGCGCATTGCGGTCCTGGTGGCCCTGACCGCCCTGACGGCCGCCTGTTCGCAGTCGGTCGGGGGTCAGGCCGAGCTGTCCACCACCCTCTCGCCCTCCCCCTCGGCGGCACCGTCGACGGCTGCCCCGACCTCGACCCCCCCGACGTCGACGCCGGCCGCGGCGGCGATCCCGGCCGAGGACGCCTCCATCTCCGAGGTGATCCGCTGGGTCGAGGGCGGCGCGCCCGCCGATCCCGCCGAATTCGGTGTCGCGTTCCGCGACGGCGTGACCACACGCCTCGGCGACGGGCTCGCGTTCACCGCACCGTCCGGCACGCCCCAGACCGCGACGCAGTGCGTCACCGCCGGCGAGCTCACCTGTCTGGTCGAGCTCACCGACCCGCCGCCGCGCCCGGCAGGGGCCGAAGGCGCCTGGAAGCCCGGCTGGATCACGTTTTCCGGTACGTCCGTGCAGGTCGGATCGCTGCGCGGGGACCCAGGGCCGTTCGGCGACGGCAGCGGCCCCGAACTTGCCGAAGGTCAGTCGCTTGCCTTCGGGGACAACAGGTGCCGCGCCGACACCACAGCCCTGATCTGCGTGAACTACGCCCATCGCACCGCCGTCCGGATCAGCTCCGCCGGCGTCACCCCCTACGGCTGCCTGCAACCCGCGCCGGCCCCACCGGACGCCGCCGCGCTCTACCGCTGCTGAGTCACCGCCATCCGTCGGCTGCGCGCGCGGCCTGCATCACCGCGTCACACAGCTCCCGCAACTCCGACGGGTCGGCGCCCTCCGCGAGGGCGGTCGCCATGTCCTCGGCGGCGCAACGCACTTGGTAGACACGATCAGACAACTCGGCGGCCTCGTCCGCGCTGAGGACGACCGCGTCCGGCGGCACCGAGGTGCCCTTGACGAGAGCGCGCTGCTCATAGGCGCGCTGGCGGCACGATTGACGGCAGTACTGACGGCGTCGGCCCAGGCCGCTGTCGGCTACTTCGCGGCCACACCAACGGCAGTTCTGGGGACGGGTGCGAGTGCTGGACCGGGTGGCCTGAGGCGTCACAGCCAGACTCTAAACCCAAGCCCGCGGCAATCCCGGTATCATTTAGGGTCGCGTCGGGACATCCCCGAAGGAACTTGTGGCGGTGCGTCTGCGTTGAACGACGCGGAACACAATGCGCTGATAAAGAGGAGTGAACTATGGCTGATCGTGTACTGAGGGGCAGCCGGCTCGGCGCAGTGAGCTACGAGACCGACCGCAACCATGACCTCGCGCCCCGGCAGGTCGCGCGCTACCGCACCGACAACGGCGAGGAATTCGACGTCCCGTTCGCCGACGACGCCGAGATCCCCGGCACCTGGCTGTGCCGCAATGGCATGGAAGGCACCCTGATCGAGGGTGAGGCGCCCGAGCCCAAGAAGGTGAAGCCGCCGCGGACCCACTGGGACATGCTGCTGGAGCGCCGCTCGATCGAGGAACTCGACGAACTGCTCAAAGAGCGGCTCGAGATCATCAAGACCCGCCGCCGCGGGAGCTGATCTACCTCAGCGTGCGTTGCCGCGCGCCCGGTCGAACCGGGCGCGCAGGCCCCACTGCGCGACCTTGATGATCGCCTCACGGATCGTCGAGCCGTCCATCTTCGACTGCCCGTGCTCACGCTCGGTGAACGTGATCGGGACCTCCACCACGGCGAAGCCGGCGTTGATCGTCCGCCAGGTCAGATCCACCTGGAAGCCGTAACCCTTCGAGTCCACCGCCGACAGGTCGATCTTCTCCAGCACCTCACGCCGATAGGCGCGATAACCGGCGGTGATGTCGTGGATGTCCACGCCCAGCAGGATGCGTGAGTAACCGTTGGCGGTGCGGGACAGGACCAGACGGCGCCGCGGCCAGTTGCGGACCTCGCCGCCCGGCACGTAGCGCGACCCGATGACCAGGTCGGCGCCCTCGTCGATCTCGTCGAGCAGCCTGCGCAACTGCTCTGGGGCGTGGCTGCCGTCGGCGTCCATCTCGACGAGCACCGAGTACTGACGGTTCAGGCCCCACGCGAAACCCGCCAGGTACGCCGCACCCAGACCGTCCTTGGAGGTGCGGTGCATGACGTGCACGCGGTCGGGATCGGCCAGGGCCAGTTCATCAGCCAGCGCGCCGGTGCCGTCCGGGCTGCCGTCGTCGACGATGAGGACGTGCACGTCGGGCTCCGCCGCATGCACCCTCGACACGATCGTCAACAGGTTGTCGCGCTCGTTGTAGGTGGGGATGATCACCAGGGTGCGATCGCTGGGCCGCGCGGCCGATGTGCGGTCGCCGTTCAGACCACCGGGGACGCTCATGCGGCTCCTTCATCGTCTCTGTGGGGCGTTGCTCGCCGGGCCCGCGTTCTTGCCGGCACGAGAGATCCATTGTGCAGTATCGCGGCGATCACACCCGCAGCGCCGAGGGCGATGAGCACCGCCTCGACGTACGGTCCGAACCGGGTCGCCGGGGTCAGCGACGACTTGAGCCGCAACTGCCGATCGAGGTAGGCCGGTTCGAAGAAATCCGTCCGGCTCAGCATGCGCCCATCAGGGCTGATCATGGCGCTGATCCCGGTGGTACCGGCCACCACTGTGTACCTGTCGTGCTCGACTGCGCGCAGTCGGGCGAACGCCAGCTGCTGCTCGCTCATCGCCTCGTCGAAGGTCGCGTTGTTGGTCGGCACCGCCAGCAGCTGCGCTCCGCTGCGCACCGACTCGCGCGCCGCCCGGTCGAAGATGACCTCCCAGCAGGTGGTCACCCCGACCGGCACGCCGGCGGCCTGGACGACGCCGTTGCCGTCTCCCGGGACGAAGTACCCGGCGCGCTCGGCGTAGGGCGACAGCCGGCTGAAGAAACTCCGCCAGGGCAGGTACTCCCCGAAGGGCTGCACGATCCGCTTGTCGTGCCGATCAGCCGGACCGGTGCCGGGATTCCACACGATCACCGAGTTCGTCGACTCGGGATTGTCGCGGCTGTAGCCGGGCGCGGCGACCACCCCGCCCACCAGGATCGGAGCGTCGATGGCCCCGGCCGCGCTCGAGATCTGCTGGGCCGCGTCACGATTGGCCAACGGGTCGATGTCCGAGGAGTTCTCCGGCCAGATCACCAGCATGGGCCGCGGCGCGCGGCCGGCGCGGACGTCGTCGGCCAGTCGCAGTGTCTCCCGGACGTGGTTGTCCAGGACCGCGCGGCGCTGCGCGTTGAAGTCCAGTCCGAGGCGCGGGACGTTGCCCTGCACGGCAGCCACCGTGACCGGCGGGTCGTCGCCCGCTCCGGCGCCGGACTTGCGCACCTGGGGCCAGACCAGCGCGGTGGACAGGAACACCAGGGCGATGCACAGACCGGGCAGGACGACGGCCGGGGGCGCCGCCTCGCGAGCCGCGGCGTCGCGGCGCCACCACCCGATGATCTCCAGGGCCATCGCGGCGACGGCGAACCCGAGCAGCACCGTGGCGAACGACACCAGCGGTGCGCCGCCGAGGTGCGCCAGGGACAGCAGCGGCCCATCGGTCTGCGAGAAGCCGACGACGCCCCACGGGAACCCGCCGAACGGCACGGTCGACTTCAGCCACTCCTGGGCCGACCAGAGCCCGGCGAACCACAGGGGCCAGCCGGGAGCCCTGCGCACGAGCACCGCGACGAGGCCGAACAGGGCAGGGAAGACAGCTTCGGCGAAGCTCAGCGCGATCCACGGCACCGCGCCGACGAGGCCGCTGATCCAGGGCAGCAGCGGGAGGTAGAACGCCAGCCCGAACAGCAGGCCGTAGCCCAGACCCCCGACCGGCGTCGTGGCGGGACGGGTCAGCACCCAGCCCAGCGCCGCGAAGGCGAGGATCGCCAGAAACCACCAGCCGACCGGCGGGAAGCTCGCATACAGCGCGACGCCGGCGGCAATGCTCACGGTCAACGGAACCGCTCGGTTCGCGACGGCCCGGCCGAACCGCCGGAGCACACCGTCAGCCATGAACCGTCACACCCCGGTGCACGGTCTGCCGGCACCGCGGGAACTGGTCGTGCAGGGCGGGCAGTACCGGGACCCGCGACCGTGGATCGGTCGACCAGCGCTGCACCGCGTCCGCCGGGGCCGTCACCTCGAACTCGCCGGCGTCCCACACCGCGTAGGTGGCCGGCGCGCCCGGCACCAGCGTTCCGCTGACCCCGTCGCGGACTCCCCCGGCCCGCCAGGCGCCGCGGGTGGCCGCCGCGAACGCGGCGCGCGCCGAAATCGCGCTGCCCGGGGTGTGGTGGGTGGTGGCGGCGCGGACTCCCGCCCAGGGGTTCAGGTCCGTCACCGGGGAGTCCGAACCGAGAGCCAGCGGCACACCCTCGGACGCCAGCAGGGCGAACGGGTTGAGCTCACGCGCCCGTGCCGGTCCCAGCCGCTGCGCGTACATCCCGTCCTCGCCGCCCCACAGCGCATCGAAGCTGGGTTGCACGCTGGCGATCACACCCCAGCGGCCCAGAAGGGCGGCCTGTTCCGCGGTGACCATCTCCAGGTGCTCGAGACGGTGGCCGCAGCGGGCGACGGCGACGCTGCCGAACCGGTCGACGACCCGCTGCAACGCGGTGACGACGGTGGCGACGGCCGCATCGCCGATGACGTGGAAGCCCGCTGTGATACCGGCCTCGGTGCAGGCCGCGAGGTGGGCGGTCACGGCGTCGATGTCGAGGTAGCTGTTTCCGGTGGTCTCGGGTGCGTCGCAGTACGGCTCGTGCAGCCAGGCGGTGTGCGAGCCGAGGGAGCCGTCGACGAACAGGTCGCCGGCCAGTCCGTGCGCCCCGGTGCTGCGCAGCAGGTCTCGGGCCTCATCGGCCGTGGCCACCGCTTCACCCCAGTAACCCACCACCTCGACACCGTGGCCGAGGTCGCGCAGCTCCCGCCAGTCGTCGAGCCCGGAGACATCGGGGCCGGCGCATTCGTGCACGGCAGCGATGCCCGCCGCCGCGGCGGCGTCGAGCGCGGCACGACGGGCACGGTCGCGTTGGGTGGCGCTGAGGGCGGCGCGGGCGGCCCGACGGACGCGGTGGTGGTCGTCGGCGGCCAGCGGGGCCTGCGGGTCGGCGGTGTGCAATTCGGCGCGGTGCCGAAGCGCCGTGGAGGCCGCCGCGGAGTGGACGTCGACGCGGGTCAGGTACGCGAGTCGGTCACCGACCGCGGCGTCGAGTTCGGCCGTGGTGGGCGCGGCGCGTTCCGGCCACAGGGTCTCGTCCCAGCCGTGACCCCAGACGACGCCGTCGGGATGGGTGCGGGCGTATTCGGCGACCAGCTGCAGGCACTCCGTCCGGGAGCGCGCCTGCCGAAGATCGAGCGCGGTCAACGTGAGCCCGGTCGCGGTGGTGTGGAAATGGCAGTCGACGAATGCCGGCGCGACGAAACCGCCGTCGAGGTCGGTGATCGTGGCGTCGGGGAACTGCACACGGGCGACGTCGTCGCGCCCGATCCAGGCGACCACCCCGTCCCGCACGGCCATCGCGGTGGCATCGGGCATGGCGGGGTTGTGGATGCGCCCGCCCAGCAGCAGCTCGGTGGTGCTCACTCGGGCAGGCGCGGCTGGTCCGCCCGAACCGGGGGGACGTCGTCGACGACCTCGATCACTTCGCCGTCGATGTAGTCGCCGCGGCGTGCGCGGCCGGCCGCCGAGCCCATGGTGCTCACACCGACGATCAGCGGGGCGCGCCGCGCCGCCAGCGCGGTGACCAGTGGGCGAGCCGCGGCTCGGGTCGGCGGCAGCAGTAGCAAGGCGCCCAGCGTCGAGCTGGCGAGTCCGGGGATCACGACGAGCACCGTACCGAGTGCGACCAGCAGGCTGTCAGTGACGGCCCCCTGCGCCTCGGTGAGCGACAGACCCGACCGAAGACGGCGGATCTGGCGGCGCAACTGAGAGCCCGCCAGCGCGAGACCCAGGAGGAACGTGCCGGCGAGAAGCAGCATCGTCCACCCGAAGCCGATCGTGGATGCCAATGCCACCACCACGGCAAGCTCGAGCAGCGCGTAGATCAGGAACAGCCTCATCGCCATAGTCTCTCAACGCGCGGGGACCGCCCCGGGTTCCGGTCAGCGCGGCGGGGCCTGCACCTCGATCGCGGCGTGGATCCGGTCGATTCCGCCGCGCAGCAGCGCCTGCGGGACGAAGTACCAGGCGTGGTTCCAGTACCGCCGCACGATCATGGTGAACACCCGGCGAGTGTCGGACTTCGGCAGCATCCGTGCCACGGCCTCGACCGGCTCACCCTTGACCTTGCCGAGCACGCCGCACTTCTGGATGGTGACCCGCGGGGTGTTGTTGATCCGCTTGGTCTTCCAGGAACCGTCGTCGGTGATGATCAGCAGTCTGTCGCCGTCGGGCACTCCCCATACCGGAGTCGGCTTCGGCTTGCCGTCCTTGGTGAAGGTGGTCAGCAGCAGATACTTCTCGCGGTAGACGTCCTGGAACGTCGGGGCGGCCATGACGGTCAGTTCACCGGTTTGATCTCGATCGAAACGTTCTTCTTCATGCCGCCACGCAACTTCGAGAAGAAGTTGAACGCCTTCCCGAACAGGCCGTAGCGCTTGCCCAGCGCGTCGTAGGTCGCGGCGTTGGCCGACTTACCCAGGATGTGCGCCGTCGCCTCGACCGCTTCGCCCTTCGGCTTACCCGCCCGATCGCACGGCGCGATGGTGACGCGCGAGGTGTTGCGCAGCCGCTTGACCTTCCAGGACTGCTCCTGCGTGATGGCGACCAGACCGTCCCCCAGGGGTGCCGCCCAGATCGCGGTCGGCTTGGGCCGGCCGTCCTTGGTGAACGTGGTCAGCAGGATGTACTCGGACTTGGCGACGTCAGCGAAGGTGGCGGTCATGTCGCCAATGTACTTAGGCGGCGCTGGTACTCAGGCGGCGTCGAAGGTGACGAGGTCGATGGTGATGCCGTTTTCGACGATGCTGCGCCGGAATGGTGGTGGCCCGGGTAGGGGCGGTGCGGTCGATTCGTAGGTCGCCCCGGTCGGTGTTCGGAACACCGCGCTGTGTTGGCCGCCGGTTTCGCGGGTGGTGACGGTCCAGCCGGCGGCTTCTTTGGCGTAGTTGCACGCTTCGCACAACCCGAGACCGTTGACCGCGGTGGTGTGACCGCCGGACCGCGCGGGGGTGGCGTGGTCGTGGTGGCGGATCGCGGCGTTGCAGTACGGGGTCCGACAGCTCTGATCGCGTAATCCGATGTAGGCGGCCAAGCCTTTCGGGAACAACCGTGCCCGGGACTCCATCGCGACGAGCTGTCCGGAGTCGGGGTGGCGATACAACCGGCGCAGGCTGGCTTTCGCGCGTGGGTCACTGACCGCATTGGAGAGCAGGTGGCGCACCACCGCGGCGGGGACCGGACCGTACCCGGCCAGATAGCCCGGGCAGTCGTCGCCGCCGAACAAGGTGGTGTCGGCCAGCACCAGGTTCAACGTCACCGGCACCGCGGCGTCGGCGGGGCGTCCGGTGACCCGTTCATAGACCGTGTCAGCCATGACCTGCCCGCGCGAGCGGTCATCGAAGGTGGTGTCGGCGGCGCGTTTGCACGCGGCGTAGATCCCCACGCTCTGGGCCATCGGCAGGCGCACGGTGACCTCGGCCATGGTGTCCGACACCGGCCGCACCCGCACCCCGGGGTCGGCCACCGCGCGGCGTCCACGCTCGACGACTGCGGCGGCGTCCAGGCGGGCGGTGATGCGTGTGGCCTCGGCCTCCACCCGGGCATCACCCCACCCGATCAACCGGGACGGATCGGCGCACAGTTCGGCGTCGAGTTCGCGGCGGTGCTCGACGCTCAAACAGGCCGAGGCCCGCACGATCAGGGTGGCCCGCCACTCCGAGAGCACCCCGGCCTCCAACGCGGTCAGGGTGTGGGGCATCTCGTGCACCAACGCCCGCGCGAACCCCAGATGCCGGCCCCCGCGGATCGGCGCCTCCCGGCGCGCCAGCGCCACTTCCGACGCCAGTCCTTTGCCCCGTTTCGCCGCGGGGATGCCGGCAGCGTCCTCGGCGGCGGCGCGCTTGGCCGCCCACAACGCCGTCGCCCGCGCCTGGGCCGCCGCAGCCTGAGCCTTCAACCGCTCACAGCGCTCGACCACCGCACGCAGCTCACCCTCACCAGCCGCATCCGAGAAATCGAACACACATTCGAACATGAACCCGACAGTACGCCGGGAGCCTGACAAAAGCGTCAGCCTTCGAGATCGCCTTCCGTCTCGAGGAGCACCTGCTTCAGACCGTCGAGCGTGGCCGGTTCCGGCGCGGCCCACATGCCGCGGCCGGCCGCCTCGAGCAGCCGCTCGGCCATGCCGTGCAACGCCCACGGGTTGGACTCCGCCATGAACTTGCGGTTCTCCTCGTCGAGCACGTAACTCTGCGAGAGCTGCTCGTACATCCAGTCCGCCATCACGCCGGCGGTGGCGTCGTAGCCGAACAGGTAGTCCACGGTGGCGGCCATCTCGAAGGCCCCCTTGTAGCCGTGCCGGCGCATCGCGTTGATCCAGCGCGGGTTGACCACACGAGCGCGGAATACGCGGGTGGTCTCCTCGGACAGCGTGCGGGTCCGGACGGCGTCGGGACGGGTGTTGTCGCCGATGTAGGCGGCGGGGTCTTTGCCGGTCAGCGCGCGGACCGTGGCCACCATCCCGCCGTGGTACTGGAAGTAGTCGTCGGAGTCGGCGATGTCGTGCTCGCGGGTGTCGGTGTTCTTGGCCGCGACGGCGATTCGGCGGTAAGCCCGGTTCATGTCGTCGGTGGCCGGCGCGCCGTCCAGCCCGCGGCCGTACGCGAAGCCGCCCCACGCCGTGTAGACGGCCGCCAGGTCGGCGTCGTCGCGCCAGTTGCGGCTGTCGATCAGCTGCAGCAAACCCGCGCCGTAGGTACCCGGCTTGGATCCGAAAATCCTTGTGGTGGCGCGCCTTTGGTCGCCGTGCTCGGCGAGGTCGGCCTGCGCGTGGGCGCGCACGTAGTTGTCCTCGGCGGGCTCGTCGAGGTCGGCCACGAGTTGCACGGCATCGTCGAGCAACGCGACGACATGCGGGAAGGCGTCACGGAAGAACCCGGAGATGCGCACGGTGACGTCGATGCGCGGGCGGCCCAGTTCCGCCAGCGAAATCGGCTCCAGGCTCACCACGCGCCGCGACGCGTCGTCCCACACGGGCCGAACACCCAGCAGCGCGAAGACTTCGGCGATGTCGTCACCGGCGGTGCGCATCGCCGAGGTGCCCCACACCGACAGCCCGACCGACTCCGGCCAGCGGCCGTAGTCACTGCGATACCGCTCCAGTAGCGAATCCGCCATCGCCACACCGGTTTCCCATGCCAGCCGCGACGGCACGGCCTTGGGATCGACCGAGTAGAAGTTGCGGCCGGTGGGCAGGACATTGACCAGGCCGCGCAGCGGGGACCCCGACGGTCCGGCTTCGATGAAGCGGCCGTCGAGGGCGCGCAGGATCTGGTAGATCTCGCCCGCGGTGCCGGCCAGGCGCGGCACCACCTCGGTGGCGGCGAACTGCAGGATCGCCGAGACGTCGGCATCGTCGGTCAAGGAGTCGACGACAGCTGGGTCCCAGCCGCTGTCCTGCAGCGCCGTGACCAGTTCGCGGGCACGGGATTCGGCGGCGTCGACGGCGCCGCGCTCGTCGCTGCCGTCCTCGGCCAGGCCGAGCGCCTGTCGCAGGCCCGGCACGGTCTGCTCACCGCCGAACAGCTGGCGGGCCCGAAGGATCGCCAGCACCAGGTCGACCTCGTCCTCCCCCTGCGGCGCGAGACCCAGCACGTGCAGGCCGTCGCGGATCTGCACGTCCTTGATCTCGCAGAGCCAGCCGTCGACGTGCAGCAGCATGTCGTCAAAGGAGTCCTCGTCGGGGCGGTCCTCCAGCCCGAGGTCGTGGTCCATCTTGGCTGCGCGCATCAGTGTCCAGATCTGCTGGCGGATCGCGGGCAGCTTGCCCGGGTCCAGCGCCGACACCGTGGCGTGCTCATCGAGCAACTGCTCCAGACGGGCGATGTCACCGTAGGTTTCGGCGCGCGCCATCGGCGGGATGAGGTGGTCGACCAGCGTGGCGTGGGCTCGGCGTTTGGCCTGTGATCCTTCGCCGGGGTCGTTGACCAGGAACGGGTAGATCAGCGGCAGGTCGCCGAGCGCGGCATCGGTGCCGCACGCCGCCGACATGCCCAGGGTCTTACCGGGAAGCCACTCGAGGTTGCCGTGCTTGCCGAGGTGGACCACCACGTCGGCATTGAAAGAGCTGTCGAAGCTGTCACCCAGCCAGCGGTACGCCGCCAGGTAGTGGTGGCTGGGCGGCAGGTCGGGATCGTGATAGATGGCCACCGGATTCTCGCCGAACCCGCGCGGCGGCTGCACCAGGATCACGATGTTCCCGGAAACCATTGCAGCAATGACGATCTCGCCTTCCGGATCACGGCTGCGATCGACGAACAACTCACCGGGCGGCGGGCCCCAGTGCTCGACGACGGCATCGGCCAACTCGGCGGGCAGGGTGGCGAACCACTTCCGGTATTCCTTGGCGGGTACGCGGATGGGGTTGCCGGCCAGTTGGGTATCGGTGAGCCACTCAGGGTCCTGGCCGCCGCGTTCGATCAGCGCGTGGATCAGCGCATCACCGTCCTCGGCTGCGAGCCCGGGCACCTCGCCGATGTCGTAACCGGCATCGCGCATGGCCTGCAGCAGCCGGATCGCGCTGGCCGGGGTGTCCAGACCGACGGCATTCCCGATCCGGGCGTGCTTGGTGGGATAGGCCGAGAAGACCAGCGCCACACGCTTTTCCGCCGGCGCGATGGACCGCAGCCGCGCATAGCTCACGGCCAGGCCTGCGACCCGGGCGCACCGTTCGGGGTCGGCGACGTAGGAGATCAGGCCCTCCTCGTCGATCTCCTTGAACGAGAACGGGACCGTGACGATGCGGCCGTCGAATTCGGGTACCGCCACCTGGGTCGCTACGTCCAGCGGAGACATGCCGTCGTCGTTGGCCTCCCACTGCGCGCGGGAACTGGTCAGACACAGGCCTTGCAGGATGGGCACGTCCAGCTCGGCCAGATGGGCGACGTTCCAGGTGTCGTCGGCTCCTCCGGCGCCTACGGCGGCCGGGGTGGCACCGCCGGCCGCGAGCACCGTGGTGATCAACGTATCCGCGGTGCCCAGGAGGCTCAGCAGCTCGGCGTCGGCGGTGCGCAGAGAGGCGCAGAACACCGGAAGCGGAACTCCCCCGGCGTTTTCGATCGCGTCGCAGAGCGCTTCGACGTAGGCGGTGTTACCCGCCAGATGCTGGGCGCGGTAGTAGAGCACCGCGACGGTGGGCCCGGTGCCGGTGACGGGAGGACGTTGCAGCAGACCCCAGGTCGGGGTGGTGGCCGGCTCGGCGAACCCGAAGCCCGTCATCAACAGCGTGTCCGACAGGAATGCGTGCAGATTCGCCAGATTGGGGACGCCGCCCTGCGCGAGGTAGATGTGGGACTGCAGCGCGACGCCGGCCGGCGTGTTGGAGTGCCCCATCAGGTCGGCGTCGGCGGCCATCTCGCCGCTGACCACGACGGTCGGGATCCCGCTGGCGACCACTGTGTCGATGCCGTCCTGCCACGCGCGGTAGCCGCCCAGGATGCGGATGACGGCGATGTCGGCGCCGACCAGCAGCTCCTCGAGCTCGCCGTCGACCAGCCGCGAGGGGTTCGCCCACCGGTACCGCGCACCGCTGGCCCGCGCCGTGATCAGGTCGGTGTCCGACGTGGAGAGCAGCAGGACGGTGGGCGCGTGGTCGGCGGAGGAGGCGGGCTCGGTCACCCCCCATTCGTACCGTACGGCCGGGACGCCCGGAGACCCCCGTCAGCGGTGCGGGTTCCAGCGTGAGTACCAGGTCTGGCCGTAGGGCATCCCGACGGCTGAGACGAGCACGAATATCAGCATGGCGAACACGATGAGCGAAATCATGATCAGACGGTACCGCCGGTACCGGGTTCTGGAGAACGCGTTGTGCCGGACGGAACCGTCCACTCAGCGAAGTGACACCGGTCACATTCCGTCGGTCACGAACCCTTCGGCGACCATCCAGTCCCTCGCCACCACCGCAGGATCACGGCCCTCGACGTCGACCTGTTTGTTCATCTCCGTGATCGCCTCGTTGGTGAGCGCGGCGGTCACCGGAGCGGTCACCTCGGCGATCTCGGGATGCGCCTCGAAGAAGGGCCGCTTCATCGTGACCGACGGGTTGTAGTGGGCGAAGAACTGCTTGTCGTCCTCGAGGACGGTCAGATTCAGCGCGGAGATGCGGCCGTCGGTGGTGAACACCTCACCGAACTCGCACTGGGTGCCGTCGGCGGTGGCCTGGTAGATGATGCCCACCTGCAGAATCGGTGTCTGCGCTCGGGCCGGGTCGAAGCCGTAGGCGGCCGCCATCCCCGGGAACCCGTCCTGGCGGGCCCGGAATTCGGTGTCGACGCAGGTGCGCGCCGCGGCGGGGTCGCGGCGCACCAGCTCGGCGTACTCGGAGAGTGTGCGAACACCGGTGCGCTGCACCGTCTCCGGACTCGCGGCCAACGCGTAGGTGTCGTCCATCGGGCCGGGCTCCAGCCACACCATGTCGTTACGGGCGAGGTCCTCCTCGCGCACGGCCTCGTACTGGGCCCTGGTGTCCGGGATGGGCTTCTCGTGGCCGAGGTAGTTGATCCATGCGTTGCCGGTGAACTCGTAGGCCACGTCGACCTGGCCGGACAGCTGCGCCTCTCGCGTGCTGCGCGACCCCACGATCCCGGTCAGGTCGCGCACGTCGGCACCGGCCGCCGCGAGCGTGAACTGCAGGATGTACCCCATGATCACCTGTTCGGTGTATTCCTTGGAGCCCACGGTGATCGGCACCCCCTGCAGCGCGGGGTTGGCCTCGATCGAGCCCGGGCCGACCCGCAGCGGCACCGCACTGCCCGACCCCAACCCGCAACCGGTGAGCATCCAGCCGAGCGTCACGGCGACGACGAACGCCGCCCAGCGCGTCACCGCAGCCCCTTGGGGCTGAAGAAGAACTCCGCCAGGCCGCCCGCCCAGTCGACCAGCAGCGCCAGGCACACCGCCAGCACGCTGCCCAGGATCAGCGTGACGTTGTCCTGCAGCTTGTATCCGGTATCGATCAGGATGCCCAGTCCTCCGGCGTTGACCAGAAACGACAGCGTCGCGGTGCCCACGGCGATCACCAGCGAGGTCCGCAGGCCCGCCAGGATGTAGGGCACCGCCAGCGGCAGTTCGACCCGGGCCAGCAGCGCAGTACGCGACATGCCCTGGCCCAGACCGGCATCCAGTGTCGAGCGGTCTACCTGATCCAGTCCGAGAATGGTGCTCGACAACACCGGAAGCAGCGAGTACAGCGCGATGGGCAGCACCCCGATCCAGAAGCCGGTCTTCGCGGTGACGAGGAACAACAGCACCAGTAGGCCGATGGCCGGCGCTGCCTGACCGACGTTGGCGATCCCGACGATCAACGGCCGCAACGCCTTTGCCCACGGGCGGGTCACCAGCACCCCGAGCGGAACACCGACGGTCACCACGATGACGGTGA
Organism: Mycolicibacterium vaccae; assembly: GCA_050205485.1. Classification (GTDB taxonomy): domain Bacteria; phylum Actinomycetota; class Actinomycetes; order Mycobacteriales; family Mycobacteriaceae; genus Mycobacterium; species Mycobacterium vaccae_A. The sequence continues at coordinate 87,250 of JBNMQW010000015.1, forward strand.
CGGCCAGGGTGATCAACAGGTGCTGCCAGACCAGGGTGGTCACGTTGCCGGGGTTGATGTTCTCCTGCTGCGTCGCCGTCAGGTCCCGGTTGAACGCCCACCACAGCACCGCTGCGGCGACCACGACCACCAGCACGGGCTGGGCCAGCAGGCGGAGCCGCTCGGCGCCCGTCATCGAGGTGCTCGACGTCTGCACCGCGCTGGTCATGTTTCGGCCTCGGCGCGCAACCGGTGGATGGTGTCGATCAGGGTCTCCAGCGTGACGACCCCGACATACCGGCCGCCGGCACCGACCACCACCGCCGAGGCGTGCTGCTCGGCCAGGATGGCCTCGAGGGCGTCCTCCAGCGTCGACTGCGTGCTGACCACGCTGAGCTCCTCGGCAGCCTCGGCCAGTGTTGCCACATGCGCCAACCGGTTTCGTCGCACCCACGACACCGGCCGGTCCCGCTCATCGAGGACCACCGCCCAGTCGAACGGGCTGTCGGCCATCGTGTGGCGCACCTGCTCGATGCTGTCCGTGCGCCGCACCGCCACGTGGTCGCGCAGTTCGATGTCCTTGATCCGGACCAGACCGAGCTGACGCAGCGACGCACCGGACCCCACGAAGCCCGCGACGGTGTCATCGGCCGGGCTGGCCAGGATGTTCTGCGGCGTGTCGTACTGCAGCACCGCCGAACGCTGCCCGAGCACGGCGATGCGGTCGCCGAGTTTGACCGCCTCCCCGAAATCATGGGTGACGAAGACGATGGTCTTGTGCAATTCGGCCTGCAGTTGCAGCAATTCGTCCTGCAGCGAACTGCGGGTGATCGGGTCGACCGCCCCGAACGGCTCGTCCATCAACAACACCGGCGGATCGGCCGCCAGCGCCCGGGCCACCCCGACGCGCTGCTGCTGACCGCCGGACAGTTGCCGGGGGTACCGGTCGGCGTACTGCGCCGGCTCGAGCCCGACCATGTCGAGCAGCTGATCGACCCGCTCGGTGATGCGTTTGCGGTCCCACTTCAGCAGCCCCGGCACCAATCCCACGTTCTGCCGGATGGTCATGTGCGGGAACAGGCCCGCCTGCTGGATCGAGTAGCCGATCGAACGGCGCAGTTCGGTCGGTTTGATGCTCAGCGCATCGCGGTCACCGATCATGATCCGACCGGAGGTGGGCTCGGACAGCCGGTTGATCATCCGCATCATGGTGGTCTTCCCGCACCCCGACGGTCCGACGAACACCACGATCTCGCCGGCCGGGATGTCCAGCGACACGTCGTCGACCGCGGGCTGGTCACCGCCCGGATAGATTTTGGACACGTGGTCGAGTTCGATGCGAACCCCCGGTTGCTGTGTCACCGAATGCCTTTCGAGATGGTCAGCCGCCCGACGAGCACCAGGGCAGCATCGAGCAGAAGCGCCAGAATCACGATGAGCAACGTCCCGGTCAACGCCATCGGCACCGCAGTCGGGCTGCCGACCCGCGCCAGCCCGGCGAAGATCAGGTTGCCCAGCCCTGGTCCCTTGACGTAGGCCGCGATGGCCAGCACTCCCATCGCCATCTGGGTGCTGACCCGCATCGCCGACAGAATGGACGGCCACACCAGCCGCAGCTCGACCCGGCGCAACGTGTCGAGCCGGCTCAGGCCGATTCCACGGGCCGCGTCGGTCAGCGCCGGGTCCACGGCGTTGAGCCCCACGATGGTGTTCCGCACGATCGGCAGCAGCGAGTACAGCACCAGCGCCGCGACGCTGGGGAGCACGCCGAGACCGAACACCGGGATCAACAGACCCAGGAGCGCGAACGCCGGCACCGTCAAGATCACGCTGGACGTCGCGGTGGCCAGGTTGGCCGCGGTGTCGTTGCGGTAGGTCAGCACGCCGATCGCCACACCGATGACGGTGGCGATCAGCACGCTCTGTACCACCGCGCTGACGTGCTGATAGGAGTCGAAGAGCAGCTGCGGATAGTGCGCGACGACGTAATCCCACAGCCCACCCACTGGGTCGCTGTTCCCGATCTTGACCCAGCCGAAACGAAAGTTGCGTTCGCGCTGAATCAAACGGTTGGCCCGGTAGGGGGTCCGGGACAGAGTGACACCAGCAACCAGAGGAGGTCGATCGATGTCGTCGTTACGTGTGGTCAAGCTCGGTGCCGTGATCGGCGCGCGGATCGACGGGGTGAACCTGGCCCGCGGAGTCGACCCCGCGACCGCGGCCCAGATCAACGCCGCGCTCCTCGAGCACAAGGTGATCTTCTTCCGCGGCCAGCACGACCTCGACGACGACGGCCAACTCGCGTTCGCCCGTTCTCTGGGCACGCCGACCCTGGCCCACCCGACGGTGACCTCGCGTGGAGTTGACGTGCTGCCGATCGATTCGCGCTACGACAAGGCCAACAGCTGGCACACCGACGTCACGTTCGTCGACCGGATCCCGAAGGCGTCGCTGCTGCGGGCGGTGACGTTGCCGCCGTACGGCGGCACCACGACGTGGGCCTCCACCGAGGCGGCCTACGACCAGCTGCCGGCGCCCCTGCGTGCGCTTGCGGAGACCCTGTGGGCGGTGCACACCAACGTCTACGACTACGTGGGCGACGCGGACGCGCGGGTGCTGCAGCTGGCCGACACCGAGCGCCAGTACCGCGACGAATTCGTCTCCGAGTACTACGAAACCGAGCATCCGGTGGTCCGTGTGCACCCGGAGACCGGACGGCGGGTGTTGCTGCTCGGCAACTTCGTCAAGCAATTCGTCGGCCTCGGCCGCGCCGAGTCGGACATCCTGTTCGCCCTGCTGCAGCAGCGGATCACGAAGCTGGAGAACACCGTTCGCTGGAGCTGGGAACTCGGCGACCTGGCGGCGTGGGACAACCGGGCCACCCAGCACTACGCGGTGGCCGATTACGACAACCAGTTCCGGCGGTTGAGCCGGGTGACGTTGGCCGGCGACATCCCGGTCGACGTGCACGGCCGGCCCAGCCGGGTCGTGGCCGGCGACGCCGCCGGTTACTCGCACGTCGTCGCGCCGGTGCCGCTGGCCGGCTGACCCCGGCGAGTACCGTGGTCAGGTGGCCAGAACGCGGGAGAACGACGCCTGCCCCGGCGCACTGCAGACCCACACCGCGGCCGACGGCGAGTTGGCCCGGGTCCGCCTGCCCGGCGGGATGTTGACCGGCCCGCAACTGGAGGCCATCGCGCTGGCCGCGATCGAACACGGGTCCGCGACGCTGGAGCTGACCTCGCGCGGCAACCTGCAGATCCGCGGCGTGCGCGACACCGGTGCCGTCGCCGCCGCCCTGGCCGCGGCCGGACTGCTGCCCTCCCCGACCCACGAACGGGTCCGCAACATCGTCGCGTCACCGCTGGCCGGACGTGCCGGCGGTCTCGGTGACATCCGGCCCGACGTGGTCGCGCTGGACGCGGCGATCCGGGCCGACGAGCGGTTGGCGCAGCTGCCGGGTCGGTTCCTGTTCGGTCTCGACGACGGCCGCGGGGACATCTCCGGGCTGGCCGCCGACGTCGGCGCGCACCTCCTCGACGAGACGTCCGCGGCGGTGACGCTGTCCGGTCGCGACACCGGGGTGCGGGTGGCCCACGGTGACGTCGTCACCACCCTCACCACCCTCGCCCACCGCTTCCTCGACGTGCGCGGCACGGCCTGGCGGGTCGCCGAACTCGACGACCCGGCCGCGCTACTCGACGGCTACCCCGTCACCGCGGCGCCCGGCGCGACCTGGGCGGCGGTCACGGTGTCGCCCGTGGGCTGGATCGAACAGCGCGACGGGCGGATCGCGCTGGGGGCGGCCGTGCCACTGGGCGTGCTCGATGCCGAGGTCGCGCGGTTCCTGGCCGCGGTGGACGCACCGATCACCGTGACACCGTGGCGTTCGGTGCTGCTGTTCGACCTCGACGAGGGCGTCGCCGACACGGCCCTGCGGGTACTGGCACCGATGGGTCTGGTGTTCGACGAGAACTCGCCGTGGCTGCGCGTCTCGGCGTGCACCGGAAGTCCGGGGTGCGCCCGGTCGGTCGCCGACGTACGGAGCGACGCTGCGGCGGCCGTTCACGAGCCGCCGGCCGAGGGCGCCGCCCACCGTCATTTCGTCGGCTGCGAACGGGCGTGCGGCAGTCCCGCCGCGGCACAGATTCTCGTGGCCACCGGAGACGGTTACCGGCCCATTTCGCCCCACCCTTAGGGTGAGCGGGTGCTCGACTACATTCGCGATGCCGCCGAGATCTATCGGCAGTCGTTCGCGACCATCCGCGACGAAGCCGACCTGTCGCGATTCCCGGACGACGTGTCGCGCGTGGTCGTGCGGCTGATCCACACCTGCGGACAGGTCGATCTGGCCGAGCACGTCGCCTACACCGACGACGTCGTGGCGCGCGCGCACGCCGCCCTGCGCGACGGGGCGCCCATCCTGTGCGATTCGTCGATGGTGGCCGCCGGCATCACGCGCACCCGGCTGCCCGCCGACAACGAGGTGGTCTCCCTGGTCGCCGACCCCCGTGCTCCGGAGCTGGCCGCCAAGCTGGGCAGTACGCGATCGGCGGCCGGCGTCGACCTGTGGGCCGAGCGTATGGCCGGTGCGGTGTTCGCCGTCGGCAACGCACCGACCGCACTGTTCCGCCTGCTCGAGCTCGTCGACGACGGAATGCCCGCACCGGCGGCGGTGCTCGGCGGGCCCGTCGGCTTCGTCGGGTCCGCGCAGTCCAAAGAGGAGCTGATCGCGCGTCCGCGCGGGATGTCCTACCTGGTGGTGACCGGCCGCCGCGGCGGTAGCGCGATGGCCGCCGCGGCCGTGAATGCGATTGCGACCGAACGAGAATGAGCGAACAGCACGGAACTCAGCACGGAACCCAGCGGGGAACACTGTGGGGTGTCGGACTCGGTCCCGGCGACCCGGAACTGGTGACCGTCAAGGCGGCCCGCGTGATCTCGGCCGCCGACGTGGTCGCCTACCACAGCGCACAGCACGGGCGCAGCATCGCCCGCGGTATCGCCGAGCCGTATCTACGTGACGGACAGATCGAGGAGCACCTGGTCTATCCGGTGACGACCGAGGTCGCCGACCATCCGGGCGGCTACGCCGGCGCCATGGAGGATTTCTACCGCGAGGCCGCCGAGCGCATCGCCGCGCACCTCGACGCCGGCCGCGACGTCGCGCTGCTCGCCGAGGGCGATCCGCTGTTCTACAGCTCCTACATGCACATGCACACCCGGCTGACCCAGCGCTTCGACGCTCGCATCGTGCCGGGGGTGACATCGGTCAGCGCCGCCTCCGCCGCCATCGCGACGCCGCTGGTGCAGGGCGAGCAGGTGCTGACCATCCTGCCGGGCACGCTGCCCACCGCCGAGCTCCAGCGGCGGCTGGCCGACACCGACGCGGCGGTGATCCTCAAGCTCGGGCGGTCCTACCCCCGTGTCCGGGAAGCCCTTTCGGCCGCCGGGCGACTCGGCGACGCGTTCTACGTCGAGCGCGCCAGCACCGACCGCCAGAAGGTGCTGCCGGTCACCGACGTCGATGCCGACACGGTGCCCTACTTCTCACTGACGATGCTGCCCGGAAAGCCGTCCGTTCCGGCGGACACCGGCAGCGTGACGGTGGTCGGCCTGGGTCCCGGCGACCCGCAGTGGCTGACGCCGCAGAGCAGCCGCGAGCTGTCTGCCGCCACCGACCTCATCGGGTACGGCCCCTACCTGGATAGGGTCGCGGTCCGCGACGGGCAGCGACGCCACCCCAGCGACAACACCGACGAGCCCGCCCGCGCCCGGCTGGCCTGCGAGCTCGCCCAGCAGGGCCGCACCGTGGCCGTCGTCTCCTCCGGGGACCCGGGGGTGTTCGCGATGGCCACCGCGGTGCTCGAAGAGGCCAAGCAGTGGCCGGGCGTCGACGTGCGGGTCGTCCCGGCGATGACCGCGGCACAGGCCGTGGCGAGCCGCGTCGGCGCCCCGCTGGGCCACGACTACGCGGTGATCTCGCTGTCGGACCGGCTCAAGCCGTGGGAGATCATCGAGCGGCGCCTGCGGGCTGCCGCCGAGGCCGATCTGGTGCTGGCGATCTACAACCCGGCCTCCAAGACCCGCACCTGGCAGGTCGGCGCGATGCGCGACCTGCTGCTGGCCCACCGCGATCCCAACACCCCGGTGGTCATCGGCCGCGACGTCGCCGGTCCCGCGGAGTCGGTCACGGTGGTGCGGCTCGGCGACCTCGACCCCGCTCAGATCGACATGCGCTGCCTGTTGATCGTCGGCTCGTCGCAGACCCAGTGGCATCCGGGGGACGGCGAGACCGACCGGGTGTTCACGCCGCGCTACTACCCCAACGGCTGACACCCGTCTCTCATCGTTGACAGTTGTCAGAAGCCCAGGTTAGGGTCCGCGCGTGCCGCAAGGACTGCCTGTGCGCTCACCCACGGATCGGCGCCAGCCGCAGAAGAGCGACATGCGGCGCAGCGCCATCCTGGAATCGCTGGACCATCACCTCCGGGAATCCGGCTTCGACGGCCTCAACATCGCCGATGTGACCCGCCGCGCCGGCGTCACCCGCTCGGCCTTCTATTTCTATTTCGAGAACAAGGCCGCCGCGGTCGCTGCGCTGCTCGAACCGATGTACGACGACGGCTTCCTCGCCGGCGACATCCTCGCCGACACCACCCAGCCGCCAGGTCGGCGGGTCCGCGCCATGCTCGAAGCCCTGCTCGGCACCGTCGACACCCACCGTTATCTGCTCCAGGCCATGCTCGACGCCCGCGCCGCCAGCCCCGCGATCCGGCAGGTGTGGGACGAGACCCGGGATTCCTTCGTCGACGGTGTCGCGGCGATGATCACCACCGAGCGCGCTTCCGGCCGCGCCCCGTCCGGACCACCGGCCGACGTGCTGGCCGCGATCCTGCTCGAGTTCAACGACCGCCTGCTCGAACGCCACACCGTGGGTGGCCGGCTGAGTCGGGAACAGCTTCTCGATGGCGCCGAAACCCTGTGGCTGCGAACGATTTACGGTAGCGTGACGGATCCCGACAACCCCGACGACGTGGAAAGAGGGACATCGTGACGATCCCGTGCAGCCCCACCGAGCTCACCCCTGACTGGCTGGCATCGGTGCTGGGCACCGAGGTGGAGGCCCTCGACGTGGCGGCCATCGGCACGGGACAGACGGGCGCGACCTACCGGATCTCGGCGACCTACCGCGATCAGAGTGCCGCTCACCCAACCACTTTCGCGGTGAAGCTGCCGGCCCAGGACGACGAGGTACGCGCACGGGTGGCACTGGGGTATCTCTCGGAAGTCGACTTCTATTCGACCATCAGCAGCCACGTCGCGATGCCGGTGCCGCACTGCTATCACAGCGACATCTCCCCCGACGGCGAGGATTTCGTGCTGGTGCTGGCCGACATGGCGCCCGCAGTCCAGGGCGATCAGATCGCGGGCTGCTCGGCAGTGGAAGCCGAGCTGGCCGTCGAGGCGCTGGCCGGGCTGCACGGGCCGAGCTGGTGCGAGCCGAAATGGGCGCAGCTGTCGTCGATCGTGATGCCCAAGCCCGGCGACGAGCAGGCCGCGAAGGGCCTCGGTGACGTGGCCGTGATGGCCGCCGACATCACCATCGACAAGCTCGGCGAGTCCATAGCCGACGAGGACCGGGAGACGCTGAAATCCGCCATGGGCCTGGTCACCCCGTGGCTGATGGCCGAGCCGCACCGTTACTCGCTGATGCACGGCGACTACCGCCTGGACAACCTGCTCTTCGATCCCGACCGCACCCGGGTGACGGTCGTCGACTGGCAGACGATGGGTCTGGGACTGCCGACCCGCGACCTGTCCTACTTCACCGCGACCAGCCTGCTGCCCGACGACCGGACCGGACTCGAGCGCGACCTGGTGGACCGCTACCACGCCGCTCTGCTACGGCACGGCGTGACCGGGTACGACGCCGACACCTGTTGGCGGGACTACCGTCTCGGGGTCTTCCAGGCGCCGTTGATCACCGCGCTGGGGTTCGCGTTCGCGACGACGACCGAACGCGGCAACGAGATGGTGCTGACCATGCTGCACCGGGGGTGCCGCGCGATCCGCGAACTGGACGCCATCGCGCTGGTGGAGTCCTACTGAGCCGTGTCGACCGGCTTGGCGACCGACCACTGCGTCACCGGCATCGCAGACCGCCAGCCGTGAAAGCCCCCGAGCGGCTCGGCACTCTGGTGCAGGTAGCGGCGCAGCGTGCCGCCGACGCGGGAATGCCATTGCGCGACAAGCACTTCTGATTCCACGGTGACGGCGTTGACGACGAGGCGGCCGCCCGGACGCAGCCGCTCCCAGCACGCGTCGAGCAGTCCGTCCTGGGTGACGCCGCCACCGACGAAGATCGCCGCGGGCGGCGGTGCGAAGTCGAAGGACTCCGGCGCGTCGAAGGTGGTCTCGACGCGGACGCCGTGGGCGGCCGCGTTCTGGCCGATCCTTTCGCGCCGGGGCTCGTCACGCTCGAACGCGATCGCGCGGCAGCCGGGCCCGCTGCGGCACCACTCGATCCCGACGCTGCCCGACCCGGCCCCCACGTCCCAGAGCAGCTCCCCCGGCCGCGGCGCGAGCGCCGCCAGCGTCACCGCCCGCATCATCTGCTTGGTGATCTGCCCGTCGTGGGCGAACGCGTCGTCGGGCAGGACGCCGTAGCGCCGTTCGTCGGGCAGGTAGCGCACCGCCAGCACGTTGAGGTCGTCGACGTCACCGGGCGGTCCGGACGCCCACTGCCGGGCGGTGCCGCCACGCAGACGCTCGCCGGGGCCGCCGAGTTGTTCGAGCACGGTCAGTTCGGAGTCGCCGCGGCCGGTGGCAGTGAGCAACCGGGCCACCTCGGCGGGCGTCGTGCCGCCGCGGGACAGCACCACCGCCTGCCCGCCGCGGCGCACGGCGGTGTGTGGCTCGGTGGTGACCAGGCTGATGATCTCGGTGTCCTGCACGGACCAGCCGAGCCGCGCACACGCCAGCGCGACCGACGACACGTGCGGCAGCACCGTCACCCGATCCGCGCCGTGGTGGCGGATCAGCGACGCCCCGACCCCGTGCAGCAGCGGATCCCCGCTGGCCACCACGTGCACATCGCCGTCGGCCCCGTCGAGCAGGCCACCCAGCGCCGGCACCATCGGGGTGGGCCACTCCCGGCGCTGCGCCGACACCGAGTCGTCGAGCAGATCCAGCTGGCGTGGTGACCCGTAAATCACTGTCGCGCGGCGCAATTCGTCCCGGGACACGGACGACAGGCCGGACATGCCGTCGGCCCCGATGCCGACCACCACGATCCTGCTCACCGCGGCATTCTCCGCCAGATCGACTGCGGCAACAGCTTCATCACCGCGAACACCGGCTTGAGGACCCACGGCACCCACACCTGCGTGCGGCCCCGCCGCACGGCGCGCGCGGTGGCGTCGGCAACCCGATCAGGTGTCGAGGAGAACGGCGCCGGGGACATGCCCTCGGTCATCCGGCCGATCACGAACCCGGGCCGTACCACCAGCAGCCGGACCCCGCTGCCGTGCAGCGCGTCGCCCAGCCCGCTGCAGAAGCCGTCGAGTCCCGCCTTCGCCGAACCGTAGACGTAGTTGGCCCGCCGGACCCGCACGCCGGCAACCGAGGAGAACACCACCAGCGTCCCCCGGCCGGCGGTGCGCATCCGGTCCGACAGCACGGTGAGCAGGCTGACCTGCGCGACGAAGTCGGTGTGCACGATCGCCGCCGCGTGTAGCGGGTCGCGCTCGGCGCGGGCCTGGTCGCCGAGGATCCCGAAGGCCAGCACGGCGGTCCCGATCGGGCCGTGCCGTGCCTCGATCGCCTCGACCACGTCGCGGTGCGTGGCGAGGTCGTCGGCGTCGAACTCGACGGTGTCCACCGCCGTCGCGCCGGCCTGCCGCACCGCCTGGACCTGCTCGTCGAGGTCGTCGGCGCGGCGCGCCGCGAGGACGACGGGGACTCCCGGGGCCAGCCGCCGCGCGAGTTCCGTGCCGATCTCGCTGCGCCCACCGAAAATCACGACCGGAGCGTCCACCGTGTCATCCACGGCAGTGATTATCACCTGCGCTAGCGTGGGTTCGATGGCTACATCCGGTCGCAAGGCGACCACCAAGCTGACCGCCGACGCGTTGACCTTCCTCACCGAACGGCACCTGGCCATGCTCACCACCCTGCGTGCCGACGGCTCGCCGCACGTCGTGGCGGTCGGGTTCACCTTCGACCCGGCCACCCACATCGCGCGGGTGATCACCACCGGCGGTTCGCAGAAGGCGATCAACGCCGAGCAGCGCGGCGTCGCCGTCCTCAGCCAGGTCGACGGGGCCCGCTGGCTGTCCCTCGAGGGCAAGGCGACGGTGCGCACCGACCCCGAATCCGTGCGCGACGCCGAACTCCGCTACGCACAGCGCTACCGCACCCCGCGACCCAACCCCAAGCGCGTCGTGATCGAGGTCAAGGTCGAGCGGGTGCTGGGCTCCTCGAGCCTGCTCGACCGCGGCGACAGCTGACCCGTCAGCGCGCCGGCACGACCACCAGGTCGTGCGGACGGGCGTTGACCGGCTCGGCGCCGTCCGAGGTGACGATGACGATGTCCTCGATGCGCGCGCCCCACTGCCCCGGGAAGTAGATGCCCGGCTCCACGGAGAACGCCATCCCCTCCTGCAGCGCAAGCGTATTGCCCGCCACGATGTAGGGCTCCTCGTGCACCGACAGCCCGATGCCGTGGCCGGTGCGGTGCACGAACGCTTCGGCCAGCCCGGCGTCGGCCAGCACGTCGCGGGCGGCCGCATCGACCTGTTCGGCCGTCACCCCGGGTCGCACGGCGGCGACCGCGGCACGCTGCGCCTCCTGCAGCACCGCGTAGCGGCGGCGGACGTCGTCGTCGGGTTCGCCGATGCTGTAGGTGCGGGTGCAGTCGGAGTTGTACCCCACGCCGTACGGGCCGCCGATGTCGACGACCACGATGTCGCCTTCCTGCAGTTGCCGGTCCGAGCATTCGTGGTGCGGGTCGGCGCCGTGCGGACCGGATCCGACGATGATGAAGGCCACCTCTGAATGCCCTTCGGCGACAATGGCTTCGGCGATGTCAGCGGCCACGTCGGCTTCGGTGCGCCCGGGGACGAGGAACTCGGGTACGCGGGCGTGTACCCGGTCGATGGCCGCTCCGGCGCTGCGCAGCGACTCGACCTCGGCGTCGTCCTTGACCATCCGCAGCGTGCGAAGCACGTCGGTGGCCAGCACCGGTACCGTGCCGAGCTTCTCGGCCAGCGGCAACAGGTGCAGGGCCGGCATGGATTCGGTCACCGCGACCGCCGACCGCTCCCCGGCTCCGAGTGCGGCGGCGACCAGCGCGTACGGATCGTCGCCGTCCACCCAGTCGCGGACGGCGACACCCAGGTCGGGCACCGCCGACTCCCGCAGCGCGGCGAGTTCCAGGCGGGGCACCACGATCGTCGGGGCACCGGACGCCGGAATCACCAGCGCCGTGAGCCGTTCGAAGGTCTGCGCCCGCGACCCCGTCAGGTAGCGCAGGTCGTATCCCGGCGTGATGACCAGACCGGCGAGCCCGGCGGCGGCGGCAGCGCTCGCGGCGGCGGCCATCCGGTGGGCGTAGACGTCTGTGCTGAAGCGACCGTCGGACATGCTCCTCAGGCTAGTCAGTGGTGGGCGTGCGCCTTCCTGGCAGGATGGCGGCGTGACAGCTCCCCTGGTGCTCCTCGACGGCGCAAGCATGTGGTTCCGGTCGTACTTCGGTGTCCCGTCGTCGATCACCGCCCCCGACGGTCGGCCGGTCAACGCGCTGCGCGGCTTCCTCGACGCCGTGGCGACCGTGATCACCCGCGAACAGCCCCACCGCCTCGTGGTGTGCCGCGACGACGACTGGCGCCCGCAGTGGCGCGTGGACCTGGTCCCGTCCTACAAGGCCCACCGGGTCGTCGAGGAGAACCCCGCCGGTGAACCCGACGTCGAGGAAGTGCCCGACGACCTCACCCCGCAGGTCGACATGATCTTCGAGATGCTCGACGCCTTCGGCATCGCCACCGCCGGAGCGCCGCACCACGAAGCCGACGACGTGCTCGGCACGCTGGCCGAACGTGAGCAGCGTGATCCGGTGGTGGTGGTCAGCGGCGACCGCGACCTGCTGCAACTGGTGCGCGACGAACCGGTGCCCGTGCGGGTGCTCTACCTGGGCCGCGGCCTGGCCAAGGCCACCAAGTACGGTCCCGCCGAGGTGGCCGAGAACTACGGCGTGCCCATTGATCGCGCCGGGCCCGCCTACGCCGAACTCGCGCTGTTGCGCGGCGACCCCAGCGACGGCTTGCCCGGCGTGGCCGGCATCGGCGAGAAGACCGCGGCAACCCTGCTGGCGACGTACGGCTCGCTGGAGCAGATCCTGGCCGCCGCCGAGGACCCGCGTTCGAAGTTGTCGAAATCCCACCGCGCGAAACTGCGCGCCGCTGCCGACTACCTCGCAGCGGCGACCCCCGTCGTACGGGTGGCCACCGACTGCGAGGTCGACTTCTCCACCGACGGGGACGCGCTGCCGCTGGCCGCGCGTGACCCCCGCAAAGTCGCCGAACTCGCCGAACGCTACGGCGTGTCGTCGTCGATCGGGCGGCTCCAGACGGCGCTGGACAAGCTGCCCGGTTGAGCCCTACTTGGGCCGGCCGACCTCATAGGTGCCGTCGTCGTCCTGGAACGTCACGGTGACCTGGCGCTTGGTGCCGTCAATGCTGACCTCGCACTCGAAGGTGTCACCCTTCTTCACGACCGGGCTGACCCCGTCGTTGCAGCGCACGTCGTTGACGTTCTTGGCGCCGTAGCCGTTGGTCTCGTCGGTCAGGATCTGCTGCACACCCTGCTGCGCGGAGTCGATGTCCAGCTTGGTGGTGACGAAGAAGCCCGGCTTCCAGAAGCCCATGATCAGCACCACGAGGACGATGATGCCGACGAGGACACCGGCGATGGTGCCGATGACCGCCTTGGACCGCTTGGAGCCCTCTTCGCCGCCCGGCCCCGGATACCCGGGGTACTGGCCGGGCTGCTGGCCGAACTGACCGGGCTGCCCGTACTGACCCGGCTGCCCGTACTGACCGGGCTGACCGGGCTGACCCGGCTGGGCGTAACCGGGAGCGGGCTGGCCGTAGCCGCCCGGCTGCCCGTAGCCGGGCTGACCGTACTGACCCTGCGGCGGGTAGCCGTACTGCTCGGTCGACGGGTACGGCGGCGGGTAGGACTGCGGCTGCTGGTACTGCGGATACTGCTGCGGCGTGTAGGCCGGCGGCTGCCACTGGTGCTGCTCGGCACCGGGCACCTGCGCCTGCTCCGAACCGGACGGCGGCTGCCATCCCTGGTTGGCGGCGGCGTCCCCTGACGGCTGGTCGGCACCCGACTCAGGTTGTTGACCCGCCCACGGCTGTGTCGGATCAGGTCCCTGCGGTCCGCTCATTTCTCTCCTTGGTCTGCCGTGCCTGCTGGGCCACACCCTACCCGGCATCAACAGCTACGACGCCGCGTCGCACGTCGTTTATCGCGCGTTTCGCAGTTGCCCGCAACGCCGGCGAGGGCGCCGCTCCGCGCACTTGATCAGCAAGATCGAGCACCTGACGGCACCACCGCACGAAGTCGCCGGCGGACATCGTCGCGCCGGTGCCGCCCGTGTCGGAAGCGGCGAGCGCCGAGGCCAGGTCCCCGGTGCGGGCCCACCGGTAGATCGCAGCGACGAAGCCGTCGTCGGGTTCGCGGCTCTGTGCGAGCCGGTGACGTTGCTCGTCGGTGCGGACCTGGGCCCACAGCCGCCGGGTCTGGCTCAGCGCCCGGCGCAGCCGTCCGGTCGGCACGTCCCCGGCATCGGTGGGCTGCCCGTCCCGGCGGGACTCGTAGACCACCGCCGACAGCGCGGCGGCCAGTTCGGCGGGGTCCAGTTCGTCCCAGATTCCGCTGCGCAGGCACTCCGACACCAGCAGGTCGCTCTCGCTGTAGATGCGCGAGAGCAGCCGGCCGGCGTCGGTCACCGTCGGCGTGTCGCCGTCGGTGGCGACGAACCCGCGTTCGGTCAGCAGCACCACGATCCGGTCGAACGTCAACGCCAGCGAGTTGGTGGCCGCCTCGATCTTCTTGCGCAGCGCGGCGTTGTCGCGCTCGATCCGCAGATACCGCTCGACGACGCGGGCCCGCTCTTCCCGGTCGGGCAGGCCGTGCGCCGGATGCGCCCGCAGCCGGGCGCGCAGCGCGGCCAGTTCCGGGTCGATGTCGGGTTCGGACGGGGCGCCGCTGCGGCGGCCACGCGCCGACGGCACGTCCAGCCCGGCCGCGGCGGACCGTAGCGCCGAGGCCAGGTCGCGGCGGATCCGCGGGTTGCGGTGCTCCACCCGCTTGGGCAACGTCATCCTGCCCAGCGGCGGCAGCGCGCCCGCGTAGTCCGCCGACGAGATCCGGCCGGCCCACCGGTGTTCGGAGAGCACCAGAGGACGGGGATCGTCGTCGTCGCGCGCGGGTTCGAGCACCACCGCCAGGCCGCCGTGCTTGCCCTGGCTGATCGAGATGATGTCGCCGCGCCGCAGCGCCACCAGCGCGTCGTTGACGGCCTGCCGGCGCTGTAACCGCGACGCCCGAGACTGGGACTTCTCGCGTGCGGTGATCTGGGTGCGCAGCCGCACGTAGTCGAGGATGGGGGCGTCGGCGCCGCCGAACTCGGCAGACAGTTCCTTCATCATCCGCTCGCCGCGTTCGACACCGCGCACCAGCCCGACCACCGATCGGTCGGCCTGGTACTGCGCGAACGACCGCTCCAACAGTTGGTGCGCCTGCTGCGGCCCCATCTGGTGGACCAGGTTGATGGTCATGTTGTAGGTCGGCGCGAACGAGCTGCGCAGCGGGAACGTCCGCGTCGACGCCAGGCCGGCAACCTCGGCCGGGTCGACGTCGGGGTTCCACAGCACGACCGCGTGCCCTTCGACGTCGATGCCCCGCCGGCCCGCGCGACCGGTGAGCTGCGTGTACTCACCCGGCGTCAGCGGCATGTGCTGTTCGCCGTTGAACTTCACCAGCTTCTCGAGCACCACGGTGCGCGCGGGCATGTTGATGCCCAGTGCCAGTGTCTCCGTGGCGAAGACGGCCTTGACCAGACCCGCGGTGAACAGCTCCTCGACGGTGTGGCGGAACGTGGGCAACATGCCGGCGTGGTGGGCGGCCAGCCCGCGCAGCAGCCCTTCGCGCCACTCGTGGAAGTCGAGCACCACCAGGTCGGTGTCGTTGAGGTCGGCGGTCCGCCGATCGACGATCTCGGCGATGCGGCGGCGTTCGGAGTCGGTGGTCAGCCGCAGCGACGACCGCAGGCACTGCTTGACCGCGGCGTCGCACCCGGCGCGGGAGAAGATGAACGTGATGGCCGGCAGCAGATCGCGCTGCTCGAGCGTGGAGATCACGTCGGGCCGGCTCGGGGTGCGGTGCAGCGTCGGCCGGCCCGGGCGGCCGCGGCCGCGCGGCTGCCAGTCGGCGAGCCGGTCGGCTTCGCGCCGGTGCGCGATGTGGCGCAACAACTCCGGGTCCACCACCGGGTCCCGCGTCGAGGCGGCGGCCTGGGCGTTGCGGTAGTCGAAGAGGTCGAGCAGCCGCCGGCCGACCAGGACGTGCTGCCACAGCGGCACCGGCCGGTGCTCGTCGACGACGACGGTGGTGTCGCCGCGCACCGTCTGGATCCACCCGCCGAACTCCTCGGCATTGCTCACCGTCGCCGACAGCGAGACCAGCCGCACCTCCTCGGGTAGGTGCAGGATCACCTCTTCCCACACCGCGCCGCGCATACGGTCGGCCAGGAAGTGCACCTCGTCCATCACCACGTACGAAAGACCATGCAGCGCAGGCGAATCCGCGTACAGCATGTTGCGAAGGACCTCGGTGGTCATGACCACGACGTCGGCGTCACCGTTGATGGCCTGGTCCCCGGTGAGCAGACCGATCCGCTCGGCGCCGTAGCGGCGTACCAGGTCGTTGTGCTTCTGGTTGCTCAGCGCCTTGATCGGGGTGGTGTAGAAGCACTTGCCGCCGGCGGCCAGGGCGAGGTGGACGGCGAACTCCCCCACCACCGTCTTGCCCGCGCCGGTGGGCGCGCACACCAGTACGCCGTGCCCCTGGGCCAGCGCCGCGCACGCGCGGCGCTGGAAGTCGTCGAGCGCGAAGGACAGATGAGCGGCGAACTCCTCGATCTGGGGTTGCGCCGGCACGGGATCAGGTCGCGTCGTCATCGACCACGAGGCGCGACGGCGTCGGCACCGCCGACGGCGCCTCGATCGGCTCGGCCGCCCCGATGGGCGCGGCCTCGTCGTCGGCGACCGACTCGACCGCCGCCCGGCGCGCCTTGCTCCGGTCCGACAGCCGCGCGATCTGGATGGCCAATTCCATCAAGGCGGTGATCGCCAGCGCCAGCGCCAGCATCGAGAACGGGTCGGAGCCCGGCGTGGCGAACGCGGCGAACACGAACACACCCATGATCAGCCCGCGTCGCCAGGCCTTCAGCCGTTCGTACGGCAGCACCCCGACCAGGTTCAGCATGATGATCAGCAACGGGAACTCGAAGCTGATGCCGAAGACCAGCAGCAGGTTGATCAGGAACCCGAAGTACTGCTCACCGGACAGCGCGGTGACCTGGACGTCGCTGCCGATGGTCAACAGGAAGCCCAACGCCTTGGCCAGCACCACATAGGCCAGGACCGCCCCGCCGACGAAGAGCCCGGCGCCGACGGTGACGAACGCCACCGCGAAACGGCGTTCCTTGGCGTACAGACCCGGGGTGATGAACGACCAGAGCTGATGGAGCCACACCGGGCAGGCCAGAACGATGCCCGCGGTCAGACCGACCTTCAATCGCAGCATGAACTGGTCGAACGGCGCGGTGGCCAGCAGGCGGCACTCCCCGTCCGGGGTGATCGACGCGCGCGCCGAGTCCGGCAGCGCACAGTAGGGCCCGCGCAGCCAGTCACCGAGGCTGGGCAGCCCGAAGAAGCCATGGCCGTACCAGAGGAACCCGACGACGGTCGTGACCAGGACGGCCAGCACCGAGATGAGCAGCCGGGTACGCAGTTCGGTGAGGTGCTCGACCAACGACATGGTGCCGTCGGGGTTGACCCGGGAACGTCGTCGACGCGGGTCGAGCTTCTTGAACAAACCGGGAATCTGCACGGCGGTCGGCTAGCTGCTCACAGGCGTGTGTTCACCGCCGCGGATGGCCCGCGGCGGTGGGACGAGCCGTTCAGGCCGTGCGCTGGTCCGGAGTCGTCTCGGACGGCGCCGGCGTGGCGGTGCCGTCGGAAACCCGCTCGGACGTGATCTGCGTCGGCGAGTCCGGCTTGGACTCGGCCTGCATCTCCTTGATCTCGGACTTGAAGATGCGCATCGACTTACCGAGGGAGCGCGCCGCGTCAGGGAGCTTCTTGGCACCGAACAGCAGCACGAACACGGCGATGACGATGGCCCAGTGCCACGGTGAGAGACCACCCAATTTCGTTACCTCCAGACGTCTGGGCCGAGTCTACTCGTTTGTCGCCGCGCCGCTGACTTCGTAGGCGGCCAGTGCGGCGACCGCCGCCGACCGCACCCGCTCGGCCAGCGTGCGGGGCTCGAGCACCTGCACCGCCGATCCGAAGCCGAGCACGAACTTCGACATCCAGTCCTCGGAGGCGTAGGTCATCGCCGCGTCGCAGGACCCGTCGGGATGCTCCCGCAGCACCCGCAACGGGTAGTAGTCGAACATCCAGCCCGCCGACCGGCTGATCCGCAGGGTGGCGCTCGGCAGCGACGGGTCGGCGGTGTCGGGGTCGAACAAGGAGGTGTCGGGCTCGGCCTGCACTGCCGGTGGCGGCGGCGCCGCCGGCTCGTCGAGCACCCGGGCGTCGACGACGCGATCGAACCGGAACAGCCGCACCCCCTCCGCGGTGCGGCACCACGCCTCCAGGTAGCTGTGGTCGGCGACCAGCAGCACCCGGATGGGATCGACGATCCGGCTGGACAGCACGTCGTGCGAGGCCGAGTAGTACTCCAGGGCAAGGGCCTTGCCTTCGCGGACCGCGGTGCGGACCGCGGCGGCGGCGTCACTCTCGATCGGCGCCGGCTCGTCGACGGCGCCGCCCTCCACCTGGTGACCCGCGTGCCCGGCGGCACTCTCGATCTTGGCGATGGCGCTGCGCGCGGCCTCGGGGTCGACCATCCCCGGCACGTCGAGCAGCGCCCGCAACGCGACGAGCACCCCGGTGGCCTCCGGCGACGTCAGCCGCAGCGGATGGTCGATACCCGCGGTGAAGGTGACCTCGATCGTGTCGTCGGAGAACTCGAAGTCGATCAGGTCCCCTGGGCCGTAGCCGGGCAGCCCGCACATCCACAGCTGCTTGAGATCCTCGCGCAACTGCTTGACGGTGACCCCGAGATCAGCGGCGGCCTCGTCGTAGGTGATGCGCGGGTTGGCCTGGAAGTACGGAACCATGTTGAGCAGCCGCACCAGCCGCGTGCTCACCGATGTGGTCATGCGTCCACCTCCGCCTGAGCCCGCAGCCGGGCGATCACGTCGGCGCGCAGCGCCTCGGGTTCCAGTGCGATCGCGTCGGCCCCGTAGCCGGCCACCTCGCGGGCCAGCCGGTCGAACATGCCCACCTCGATCACCAGTTCGTCGCCGTCGCGGCCACCCAGCGTCCGCGGTGTCGAGGCGGTGGCGCGGCGCCGCAGCGCCAGCGCGCGATCGGCGGCCACCCACACCCGGGCGTCGCCGGCGTCGGGCCACTCCCCGATCACCCGGGCCACGATCTCGCGCAGGTCGACGTCCGCGGGTTTGGTGACCGCGCCCGCTTCCCCGATCACCGTGACCTCCGCCCCGATCCGCGAGAGCCGGAACGTGCGCACCGCGTCGCGGTCCCGGTCGTGCCCGACCAGATACCAGCGGCCCTTGTCGGTGACCACACCCCACGGTTCGACCGTGCGGGTGACGTAGGGCTCGCTGCGCGACGAGCGGTGCGGGAACTGCACCGCGTGCCCGGAAGCGATGGCCGACAACAACGTTCCGAGCACGTCCTCGGAACCACGCAGTCCCGGCAGCGCGCCGGTCGAGGTGATCACCACGCCGAGGTCCTCGGGGGCGTCGATGTCGATCCCGGCCGCTCGCAGCTTCAGCAGCGCGCCCTGGGTGGCGGTGATCAGCTCCGGTGACTCCCACAGGTTGGTCGCCACGGCGACAGCGGCGGCCTCGTCCGGGGTGAGGCGGACCGCCGGCAGCGCATAGGCCTCCCGGTTGATCCGGTAGCCCTCGGTGGGATCGCTCATCGAGACCCGGCCGGTCTCCAGCGGGATGCCCAGATCGCGCAACTCGTTCTTGTCCCGCTCGAACATCCGCGAGAACGCGTCGTCGCTGGCCGACTCGCTGTACCCGTACACGGTTTCGCGGATGCGGTCGGCCGTGATGAAGGTGCGCGTGGACAACAGCGCGATGACCAGATTCATCAACCGCTCGACTTTGGAAACCGCCACGGCTACGAGCTTAAGGCGCGGCGATCACCGGACACCGCGCCCGTTCGCGGCGCGTCCGCCGTCACATGCTGGCGATGAGCCGCTTGACCCGTTCGTCGACCGACCGGAACGGGTCCTTGCACAGCACGGTGCGCTGCGCCTGGTCGTTGAGCTTGAGATGCACCCAGTCGACCGTGAAGTCGCGGCCGGCTTCCTGCGCGGCACTGATGAACTCGCCCCGCAGCTTGGCGCGGGTGGTCTGCGGCGGCGTGGTGACGGCGGCCTCGATCTCCTCGTCGGTGGTGATCCGGGTGGCCAGCCCCTTGCGCTGCAACAGGTCGAACACCCCGCGGCCGCGCTTGATGTCGTGGTAGGCCAGGTCGAGCTGGCTGATCTTCGGATCCGACAACTCCATGTCGTAGCGGTCCTGATAGCGCTGGAACAGCTTGCGCTTGATCACCCAGTCGATCTCGGTGTCCACCTTGGCGAAGTCCTGGCTCTCCACCGCGTCGAGCTGACGGCCCCACAGGTCGACCACCTGGGAGACGTGCGGGTCGGGCTCGCGGGTCTGCAGATACTCCACCGCGCGCGAGTAGTACTCGCGCTGGATGTCCAGCGCGCTGGCCTGCCGCCCGCCGGCCAGTCGCACCGGCCGCCGCCCGGTCAGGTCGTGGCTGACCTCGCGGATCGCGCGGATCGGGTTGTCGAGGGAGAAGTCCCGGAAGGCCACCCCGGCCTCGATCATCTCCAGCACCAGCGACGCCGACCCGACCTTGAGCATCGTGGTCGTCTCGCTCATGTTCGAGTCGCCCACGATGACGTGCAGGCGCCGGTACTTCTCGGCGTCGGCGTGGGGCTCGTCGCGGGTGTTGATGATGGGACGGGACCGTGTGGTCGCCGAGGAGACGCCCTCCCAGATGTGCTCGGCGCGCTGGCTCAGGCAGAACGTCGCGGCCTTGGGCGTCTGCAGCACCTTGCCTGCGCCGCAGATCAACTGGCGCGTGACCAGGAACGGCAGCAGCACGTCGGAGATGCGGGAGAATTCGCCGGCCCGCACGATCAGGTAGTTCTCGTGACAGCCGTAAGAGTTGCCGGCGGAGTCGGTGTTGTTCTTGAACAGGTAGATGTCGCCGCCGATGCCCTCGTCGGCCAGGCGCTGTTCGGCGTCGATCAGCAGATCCTCGAGAACCCGCTCACCGGCGCGGTCATGGGTCACCAGCTGGGCGAGGTTGTCGCATTCGGCGGTGGCGTACTCGGGGTGGCTGCCCACGTCGAGATACAGGCGCGCTCCGTTGCGGAGGAAGACGTTCGAGCTGCGGCCCCACGACACGACCCGCCGGAACAGATAGCGGGCGACCTCGTCGGGACTCAGCCGCCGATGGCCGTGGAAGGTGCAGGTGACACCGAATTCCGTTTCGATGCCCATGATTCGTCGCTGCACCTCATCGAGACTACTGGCAACAAGGCCGGTGCGGTGGGCGACACTGCGAGATGTCAGCCTGTGGATAACCCGGTCGACGGGGCCGCCGGGCCTGCCAGCATGAGCCATGAC
This sequence comes from Mycolicibacterium vaccae, assembly GCA_050205485.1. GTDB lineage: Bacteria > Actinomycetota > Actinomycetes > Mycobacteriales > Mycobacteriaceae > Mycobacterium > Mycobacterium vaccae_A. The sequence continues at coordinate 108,275 of JBNMQW010000015.1, forward strand.
GGAAATCTCACGCATCGAGTTCGACCGTCTGCGCCACCTGGCGGCCCGGGTGGACGACGCCGCCGACCGCCTCGCCGCCTACGTATGGCCGCAGCTGGAGCCGAGTGCGCTGCCGGGATCCGCGGTCGCCGTGGCCGCAGCGCAGCCCGTGGCCGTGCACACCGAACAGTTGGCGGCGGACCTGCGCGGGTGGGCATCGGTCGCGCGGGCCACCGCCCGGGCGTTCGCGCACGCCGACACCGCCAGCGGTGACCGGATCTCCCGACCGTGAACGTCCCGACCGTCACCCAGGCCCGGGACTGGGACCCCGGGGCACTGTCGGCGCTGGCCGCGGCCTGGGAGCAGACGGCCCGGCAACTGACCGCCGACCTCGACGGCGTGACCGGCGAGATCGCGCGCAGCGGCGAGCATTGGACCGGCGCCGCCGCCGGCACCGCCCGCGGCCGGGGTCGCCGGGTCGGCGAGGACGCCGCGGCGGCGGCGCGCGTCCTGGTCACCGCGTCGGTGGCCGCGCAGGACGGCGCCGAGCAGATCGGGGCGGCCCGCACCCGCGTCCTGACGCTGGTCGACGCCGCCGGCCGCGACGGTCTGACGGTGGCCGACGACGGCACGGTTTCGACGGGGGCCGGTCCGGGGCGGCTGCTCACGGTCCTCGCGGGCGGTGACCGCGGCGCCGCCGAGGCGATGCTGGACGCCCGCGCCCGGCGGTTGAGCGTGGAGATCACCGACGCGTTGCGCAGCCTCGGAGCCGCCGACACCGACGCCGCCGACGACATCGCCGCAGCTTTCGCCGGCGCGCCCGCCCCGCGGCCCCCGGCCCCGGCCACGGTTCCCGCGGGCGCGTGGCCGGTGGTGGCCGCCGACGTGGTCGATGGGTGGCCGGCGATGAGCCAGGACAGGATCGCCGCACAGGTCGCCGCGATGACCCCCGCGCAGCGCGACCAGCTGATCGCCGAGTTCCCCCGGCAGGTCGGCAACACCGACGGGGTGCCCTGGGCCCTGCGCGTGCGGGCCAACCGCGTCAACATCGCCTCGGCGATCCTGGCCGAGGACGGCGGCGACGACGCCTCCCGGCGCAGGCTGACGCTCTACCGCGACCTGCTCGGCGAGGTCGACGACCCCGTCGGCCGCGGCCGCATCCAGCGCCAGATCATCGGGTTCGACCCGGCGCGGGCGGCACTGGTGGAACTCAACGGCGACCTGGCGACGGCGCGCAACGTCGCCGTGCTGGTCCCCGGCGTCAACACCTCCATGGACGGGTCGGCCGCCAACACCGCGACCGCGCGCCGCTTCGTCGCCGGCAGCCGGGGCTCGGTCGCGATGATCACCTACCTCGGCGGACCGTTCCCGCAGGTCGAAAACCCCGCCGACGTGCTGCGCAACGCCGCCGACCCGAGGTACGCGCAGCAGATGGCGCCCCGCCTCGTCGCGTTCAGCGAGGACATCGAGCGCACGGTCGCGCCGGACGTCGCGGTGACCGTGATCGGCCACTCCTACGGCGGCTCCATCGTCGGCACCGCCGAGACGCTGGGCCTGACGTCGGACCGGACACTGTTCCTGGCCGCGGCGGGCGCCGGCGTCGGGGTCGACGATCCGTCGGACTGGCGCAACCGCAACCCCGAAGTGCAGCGCTACTCGATGACCGCCCCTGGAGACTTCATCGAACTGGTGCAGGGCATCCCGGGTGGACCGCACGGGGCCGACCCCGACGAGATGGCCGGCGTGACCCTGCTGCGAACCGGTCGCTACGACGACGGCGGTTGGGTCGCCGGGTGGGACGCCCACAGCGGCATGCTCAACCGCCCCTCGGACGCGTGGCGCGCGATCCTGGGCGTGATCTCCGGCGAGAGCGCTTAGGAGCTGCTGCCCTCGGGCTGCGGATCGGGTTGCGGATCAGTCTGCGGCAGAAGCGCTTCCAGCGCCGGGCCGGTGATGCGACGGAACGCCCGGCGCGGCCGGTTGGCGTCGAGAATGGCGACCTCGAGCGTCGACGGCCCCAGCGTGCGCGGCTCGGCGCCGTTGCCGCCGGCGGTCAGCGCCGACACCGCGATCGGCACCGCATCCTCGAGCGAGGCGTTCTCCTGGAACGACTCGTTGAGCGCCGCGATGATCGGCTCGGTCGTGCCGCCCATCACCACGAAGTGTGGTTCGTCGGCGATGGAGCCGTCGTAGGTGATCCGGTAGAGCTCCGGCGGCTTCGTCTCCCCATAGTGCGCCACTTCGGCCACGCAGAGCTCGACCTCGTAGGGCTTGGCCTGCTCGGTGAAGATCGTGCCCAGCGTCTGGGCGTACACGTTGGCCAGCTGCCGTCCGGTGACGTCGCGCCGCGAGTACGCGTAGCCCTGGGTGTCGGCGAACCGGATGCCGCCGCTGCGCAGGTTGTTGAACTCGTTGAACCGGCCCACGGCGGCGAAGCCGACGCGGTCGTAGAGCTCGCTGACCTTCTGCAGGGAACGCGACGGGTTCTCCGCGACGAACAGGACACCGTCGGCGTAGGCCAGCACGACCACGCTGCGGCCACGGGCGATGCCCTTGCGCGCCAGCTCCGAGCGCTCGCGCATCGCCTGTTCGGGTGAGATGAAGTACGGGAAGCTCATGAGGCGTCACCTCGCGGCTGGGCGTCGGGGCCGAATGTGTCGGCGCGCGAACGGCTCTCGATGATCTGGCGGCACACCGCGGCGATGTCCTCCTCGGCCACCTCGACGGCGCCGTCGGCGGTGATCACCACTGCGGTCGGATAGATACCGCGCACCAGATCCGGTCCGCCGGTCGCGGAGTCGTCGTCGGCGGCGTCGTAGAGCGCCTCGACCGCGACCCGCAGCGCGGAATCCGCGTCGGTCACCCGGGAGTACAGCTTCTTCATCGACGACTTGGCGAAGATCGATCCCGAGCCGACCGACTGGTAGCCCTCTTCCTCGAGGTTGTGCCCGCCGGCGGCGTCGAACGAGACGATGCGGCCCGCCGCGTCCGGGTTCGGGTCGTCGAGGTCGTAGCCGGCCAGCAGCGGCAGGGCCACGAAACCCTGCAGAGCGGCACCGAGGTTTCCGCGCACCATGGTGGCCAGGCGGTTGACCTTGCCCGGGAACGTCAGGGCGACGCCCTCGATCTTCTCGTAGTGCTCGAGCTCGACCGCGTAGAGCCGCGCGAACTCGACGGCGATGGCGGCCGTGCCCGCGATGCCGGTGACGGTGTACTCGTCGGTGATGTAGACCTTCTGCACATCCCGGCTGGCGATCATGTTCCCCTGCGTGGCCCGTCGATCACCGGCCATCACGACGCCACCGGGGAACTTCAACGCCACGATCGTGGTGCCGTGCGGCAGCGCATCGGTGGGCGCCGGGCCACCCGCGGTGGGCAGCAGATGCGGCGCCTGATGCCGCAGGAAGTCGCTGAACGACGACAAGTTCACGCCGGTGGGCGAAAGGGGAAGAGAGGTGGGAAAGGCCGGGCGAGCGTCATGCGGCCAGGTCACTGTCCACCCTTCTGGACGTAGGCACGGACGAAGTCCTCGGCGTTCTCCTCCAGGACGTCGTCGATCTCATCGAGCAGATCGTCGGTGTCCTCGGCCAGCTTCTCGCGACGCTCCTGCCCGGCGGCCGTGCTGCCGGTGACGTCGTCGTCTTCGCCGCCTCCGCCGCCGCGCTTGGTCTGCTCCTGAGCCATCGCTGCCTCCTGCGTCAGTCATCACGGTGGTGGGCGTAGTCCCTCGCCCGCCAGGCTCTCCACACTACCGGTCGGCAACGAGATTGCCGGGGATAGCCCAACCTAGGTCGTCAGTTGTTCCACCAGTTCCACGGCACTGTCCACCGAGTCCAGCAACGCGCCCACATGGGACTTGCTGCCCCGGAGCGGCTCGAGCGTCGGGATCCGCACCAAGGAGTCACCCCCCAGGTCGAAGATCACCGAATCCCAGCTCGCCGCCGCGATATCGGCGCCGAAGCGGCGCAGGCACTCCCCGCGGAAGTAGGCCCGGGTGTCGGTGGGCGGGTTGTCCACTGCGTCGAGGACCTGCTGTTCGGTCACCAGCCGCTTCATCGAACCCCGCGCCACCAGCCGGTTGTACAGGCCTTTGTCCAGCCGCACATCCGAGTACTGCAGGTCGACCAGATGCAGGCGGGGCGCGTTCCAGTTGAGGTTCTCCCGCTGGCGGAAACCCTCCAGCAGGCGCAGTTTGGCCGGCCAGTCCAGCAGGTCCGCGCACTCCATCGGATCGCGCTCGAGCAGGTCGAGGACGTGGGCCCACGTCTCGATGACGTGGCTGGCGCGCGGGTCGGGGTCGCGGCTGTCGACCAGCTTGGCGACGCGCTCCAGGTAGATCCGCTGCAACGCCAGACCGGTCAGCTCACGGCCGTCGGCCAGCGCCACCGTGGCCCGCAGCGACGGGTCACGCGACAGCACGTGCACGGCGTGCACCGGCCGGGCCAAGGCCAGGTCGGACAGGTCGACGCCGATCTGGTGGCCCTCTTCGATCAGGTCGAGCACCAGCGAGGTGGTACCCAGCTTCAGATACGTCGACGTCTCGGCGAGGTTCGCGTCGCCGATGATGACGTGCAGCCGCCGGTACTTGTCGGCGTCGGCGTGCGGCTCGTCGCGGGTGTTGATGATCCCGCGCTTGAGGGTGGTCTCCAGACCCACCTCGACCTCGATGTAGTCGGCGCGCTGCGAGAGCTGGAACCCCGGCTCGTCGCCAGACGGGCCGATTCCCACGCGGCCGGACCCGGTCACCACCTGGCGCGACACGAAGAACGGCGTCAACCCGGCGATCACCGCGGAGAACGGCGTGTGCCGGCTCATCAGGTAGTTCTCGTGGGAGCCGTACGAGGCGCCCTTGCCGTCGACGTTGTTCTTGTACAGCTGCAGCTTGACCGCGCCGGGGACGCTGGCGACGTGGCGAGCCGCGGCTTCCATCACCCGCTCGCCGGCCTTGTCCCAGATCACCGCGTCCATCGGGTCGGTGCACTCGGGGGCCGAATACTCGGGGTGGGCGTGGTCGACGTAGAGCCGGGCGCCGTTGGTCAGGATCATGTTGGCGGCGCCGACCTCGTCGGCGTCGACGATCGGCGGCGGGCCCGACGAGCGGCTCAGGTCGAAGCCGCGGGCGTCGCGCAGCGGCGACTCCACCTCGTAGTCCCACCGGGTGCGCTTGGCTCGCTGGATACCCGCGGCGGCCGCGTAGGCCAGAACCGCCTGGGTCGATGTCAAGATCGGATTCGCGGTCGGATCAGACGGCGAGGAGATGCCGTACTCGACCTCCGTTCCGATGATCCTCTGCATACCGACCACCCTAGACATCGAAACGAATTTGCTGCACAGGAGGCGTCGACTGACCACCCGCTGACACAATGTGGCCGTGTCGGACATGCGGCAGGTCCACCAGTGGTTTCTGCATCGCGGACTGCCACTGGTCCTGACCCGACGCGTGCGGGCCCGCAAACTCGTCCAGCGCTCAGCGCCCATGATCAGCGTGGTCGGCGCCCTGACTGCGACGACCATGCTGCTGGCCGATCTCACCGGGCCGCGCCCGGAGCCCGGCTACGCGATCCGGCTGGCGGGCATCGCCGCGGCGCTGGTGGCCGCGCCGTTCGCTCTGGAGTTGCTCCACCGGTCCGGCACCCGCGGTGGCGAGACGCTGCGCCGGTGGGCCGCGCTGCTGGTGATGACGATCTTCGTGGTGGTCATGCCGTTGACCGTGAACGGGTGGTCCGCGTCGTCGGCCGCCGAGGTGCCCGCCTTCCTGGTGATCTCGCTGGCCGCGATCTGGTTGACCTACCTCGGCTTCGGGGCGATCGCCCTGTGGGCGTTCCGCTTCGCCTGGGTCCAGCTCGGCGCGCTGGGCACGCTGATGAGCCGGGCGCTGCCGCTGCTGATGCTGACCGTGGTGGTGTACTTCACCGGCGAGCTGTGGCAGCTGTCGGCCCGGATGAGCCGCGAGCGCCTCTGGCAGACAATCGGATTCCTGAGTCTGGTGGCGCTGGTGTTCATGGTCGCCACCATCCGCGACGAGGTGCGCGCACTGCGCGAGGACCGCTCCGCGCAGGCCGACCCCGACGTGCTCCTGGCCGGAACGCCGCTGCAGTCCCGGGGCGGCCTCGCCCAGCCTTCCCCTCCGTTGTCAGTGGCCGAGCAGGTCAACGTCATCGCGGTCATGGTGGTGGCGCAGGCGATTCAGGTCGTCCTGTTCACCACGGGACTGTTCCTGTTCTTCCTGGCGCTGGGCATCGTCGCGGTGCCCGACGACGTGATCGTGCTGTGGTCCAGCGAGCCCGGCTGCGCCGTCGGCGAACCCCCTTGCGCGGGAACATGGTTCGGGATCCACATCCCGATACCCCAGACGGTCGTGCACATGTCGCTGTTCGTGGCAGTGCTGTCCGGCCTCTACTTCACGGTGAGCACCAGCGTCGACCCGCTCTACCGGCAGCGGTTCTTCGAGCCGCTGATCGCCGACGTCGCGGTCAGCTTGGCCGGCCGCGACGTCTACCTCGAAATGGAGACCGGTCGCGCTTCGGCCCTCTAGACGCCCCGTACGTGCCCAACCGGGTCAGCCGGTGTTACGAGACGCGGGTGCCGGCGACCACCGTGCAGGTGGACACCGGCAACCGCGACGCGCAGGTGCGCCAGGACGACCTGGCCGACAGCTACTCGCTGCTGGAGTAGCGGCTAGAGGTACTGCCCCAGGTTCGACTCGGTATCGATAGCTCTGCTGGCCGACGAACTCTTGCCGGTGACCAGCGTGCGGATGTAGACGATCCGCTCGCCCTTCTTGCCGGAGATCCGCGCCCAGTCGTCCGGGTTGGTGGTGTTGGGCAGGTCCTCGTTCTCGGCGAACTCGTCGACGATCGAGTCGAGCAGGTGCTGGATGCGCAGACCCGGCTGGCCCGTCTCGAGCACCGATTTGATCGCATACTTCTTGGCCCGGTCGACGACGTTCTGGATCATCGCGCCCGAGTTGAAGTCCTTGAAGTACATGACCTCTTTGTCACCGTTGGCGTAGGTCACCTCCAGGAAACGGTTGTCGTCGATCTCGGCGTACATCCGCTCGACGACCTTTTCGATCATGCCCTTGATGCAGGCCCCGCGGTCGCCGCCAAACTCGGCGAGATCGTCGGCGTGCACCGGCAACGCTTCGGTCAGGTACTTGCTGAAGATGTCCTGCGCCGCCTCGGCGTCCGGCCGCTCGATCTTGATCTTGACGTCCAGGCGGCCGGGCCGCAGGATCGCCGGGTCGATCATGTCCTCGCGGTTGGAGGCACCGATGACGATGACGTTCTCCAGGCCCTCGACGCCGTCGATCTCGCTGAGCAGCTGCGGCACGACCGTGGTCTCCACGTCCGAGCTGACGCCCGTGCCGCGGGTCCGGAAGATCGAGTCCATCTCGTCGAAGAACACGATCACCGGGGTGCCCTCGGACGCCTTCTCCCGCGCACGCTGGAAGATCAGCCGGATGTGCCGCTCGGTCTCGCCGACGAACTTGTTCAGCAGCTCGGGGCCCTTGATGTTGAGGAAGTATGACTTGGCGTCGCGCGACTCTTCCCCGCGCAACTCCGCCATCTTCTTGGCCAACGAGTTGGCCACCGCCTTGGCGATCAGCGTCTTGCCGCAGCCGGGCGGGCCGTAGAGCAGCACACCCTTGGGCGGGCGCAGCGAGTACTCGCGGTAGAGCTCCTTGTGCAGGAACGGCAGCTCGACCGCGTCGCGGATCTGCTCGATCTGTCGGGTGAGACCGCCGATGTCGTTGTAGGCGACGTCGGGCACCTCTTCGAGGACGAGGTCCTCGACCTCGGCCTTGGGAATCCGTTCGAAGGCGTAGCCGGCCTTGGTGTCGACCAGCAGCGAGTCCCCGGGACGCAGCTTGCGCGGGCGGTCGTCACCGAGGTCGTCGTCGTACCCGTCGGGCAGATCGCCGGCGGCCACCAATGGTTCGGCCAGCCACACGATGCGCTCCTCGTCGGCGTGGCCGACCACCAGCGCCCGGTGCCCGTCGGAGAGGATCTCGCGCAGCGTGCTGATCTCACCGACCGCCTCGAAGTTGCCGGCCTCGACCACGGTCAGCGCCTCGTTGAGCCGGACCGTCTGGCCCTGCTTGAGCACCTTGGTGTCGATGTTCGGAGAGCAGGTGAGCCGCATCTTGCGGCCGGAGGTGAACACGTCGACGGTGTCGTCATCCTGCACCGACAGCAGTACGCCGTAGCCGCTGGGCGGCTGACCGAGCCGGTCGACCTCCTCGCGCAGCGCCAGCAGCTGCTGCCGCGCCTCTTTGAGTGTGTCCATCAGTTTCGCGTTGCGCGCCGCGAGCGAATCGATCCGCGCCTCGAGTTGATGGACGTCTCGGGCACTGCGGCTGCCCGAGACTCCGGCGGCGTTCTCCAGCTGTTCGCGGAGAACCGCGGCCTCGCGGCGCAGTTGCTCCAGCTCAGCAGCGTCTTCGCTGGACAGGTTGTTGTCGGGGGATGCTCCAAAGACGCCAGAGGCCTCAGAACGCTCGGACTCACTCATGTTGCGCTCCTTTCCCACACCGGATGTTGGTGCAGTAACAACTTCAAAGCTACCGGCGATTCAGTCATTGTGTGCGGTCTAGGAATTCGACACACCCGCACCACTGTTAGCCTCTGAAGATCAGTTCGGCCGAACGGAAGGACAGCCGTGACCCTCAAACCACTCGTTACCAGCTTGACTGCTGGGGTGGCAACCGCATTCGTGATGGGTGCCGCCGTGGGTGTGACCTCGATTGCAGTCGGCACCGGTACTGCTGCGGCGAGCCCGGCCGTCCTGGCCCCCCTGCCCACCGCCCCGGCTCCGGCTCCGGAGCTGCAGGGTCCGCTGGTCGGCACGCTCAACGCCCTGATGGCGCCGGGCTCGTTCGCCGGCAAGGGCGCCTTCATCGAGGGCGGCATGAGGCTCCGGGACAGCGTCATGGCCGACGCCGCGTACAGCCGCGCCGCCTCCAAGGGCTACTTCCCCCTGAGCTTCGTCATCAACGACATCGTCCAGAACGGCCCGACCGCGACGGCCAACGTGACGGCGACCGCACCCTCGGGTTCTGTCACCACGCAACCGCTGACCTTCGTCGCCGGCCCCAGCCCGACCGGATGGCAGCTCTCCAAGAGCTCGGCGGTGTCCCTGGTCACCGCAGTCGGCTGACCCCGGTCCGACCCCTGGGGTAAGGCGCCCCGCGTCACACGATCGTCATGAAACCCGCGCATGTCCTGATCGCCGCCACCTTGGTGACCGTGGTGGCGGCGATCGGACTGGGCGGGTGCGCGTCCGGCGGCGACCATCCTGCGGCGACCTCGGTGGAGACCTCCCCGGCGCCGTCGGTGGGTCTGCCGCCGTCCCCGCCGGTGCCGGACGGGCCTCCCCTGCCGCCGCCGGAGGCGCTCACCGACGTGTTGGCCCGGCTGTCCGATCCCGCGGTGCCCGGCGCAGAGAAGGTCGGGCTCATCGACAAGCCCTCGGGCGCCGACGCCGCCGCGCTGGATCGTTATGCGGCCGCACTGCGCGACAGCCGCGCGGCACCGCTGACCATCGAGGCCCGGGACATGGCGTGGTCGGGTTCCGAACCCGAACATGTCGTCGCCACCATGGTGATCCGGACCGCCAACCCCGGCTACGGGGAGTTCACCTTCCCGATGGAGTTCGCGCGGGCCGGGGAATCCTGGCAGCTGACGCGCGGGTCGGTCGATCAGCTCCTGCAGCTTGCACCCGACCCGCGCGTCAGCTGCCAGGATTCCCC
>JBNMQW010000016.1:0-116147 GCA_050205485.1 Mycolicibacterium vaccae
GCCTCCGCCGCCGGAGACGGTGACGATCACCCAGCCGCCGCCTCCGCCGCCACCGGCCACCGAGGAGGCGCCTCCGCCACCACCGGAGACCAGTGAGTCACCGGCGCCCCCGCCGCCGACCACCACGCGCGCCGGGCCACGCCAGGTGACCTACTCGGTCACCGGGACCAAGGCGCCGGGCGACATCATCACCGTCACCTACATCGACGCGTCGGGCCGCAGCCGGACCCAGCGCAACGTCTACATCCCGTGGTCACTGACGGTCACCCCGATCTCGCAGTCCGAGGTCGGATCGGTGCAGGCGTCGAGCCTGTTCCTGGTGAGCAGGCTGAACTGTTCGATCACCACCAGCGACGGCGAAGTGTTGTCGTCCAACACCAACAACGCTGCCCAGACCAGCTGCTAGCGAGCCACAGTTGATGACATCTCTGACGGAGTCCGCGCACCGCTCGCGGAACACCTTCGATCCGTTCGCGCTCGAGCGCAACGACCGCCTGCTGCTGGCCGGTTGCGCCGTGGTGTGGCTCGCCGCGCTGGGAGCCGCCGTCGCCGCGACGGTCGCACTCGTCGATCTCGGGCGCGGCCCCGGCGACGCGACGGGGGACAGCGGGACACCGTGGGTGCTCTACGTCGTCATCGCGGTGTCGGCCGCGGTGATCGCCGCGTCGATACCGCTGCTGTTGCGCGCCCGCCGGGCCTCCTCGCCGCCAGCCGCGGCCGCACCGCCTCGACCCGTCGCGGCGCCGGTCAGTGAGCCGGCCCGGGGCGCGGATGCTCCGACCGAGAAGCTGCGGGTTCCGCCGCCGGCGGCAACTGCCCCGGTTGCGCAGCCGGCGCCCGCACCGGAATCGCCTTTGATCGGGCAGATTTGGTTCCGCTGCGCTACCTCATTGGTCGGGACCATCGGTGTGGCGACGCTGCTGATCGGCATCTCGACGTACCTGATGGCCGTCGACAACGACGTGGTGGCGTGGGTGCTCTACGGCATCGCGGCGTTGATCACCGTCGCCATGGCCGCGATTCCCTGGTACTTCCTGCGCGAGCTCGGCACCGAACTCGATTCCTGAAGCATCCTTCCTCGGGCTTGCAGCGAGAGTGCACTCAGCGTCGTTGTAGCCGACTCCCAACTACCGCGGGTGCACTGTCGCTGGGGATCTTTCGCGACCTCAGCGCACACTCTGCCGGGGTCTTTCGTCGAGAGTGCACTCAGCGTCGTTGGGGCCGACTCTCGACTACCGCGGGTGCACTGTCGCGGTTGAGGTGAGGTGCAGAGGGCTCCCGCCGCAGGGGATCTTTCGTCGCCGAGTGTGCGCTCAGGGTTGCTGTAGCGGCTTTTCGGCGCCCTGAGCGCACACTCGCTGGGGTAGGGGAGTGGGCAGGCAAAAAACTGATCCGCCCCGGCCTTGCGACCGAGACGGATCAGTTTGTCGTACTTGGTTATTCGAGTATCAGTGGTGCCCGTTGCCGGAGCCGTTGCCGTGACCATTGCTGTGGCCGTTGCCGGCACTGTTGCGCTCCTGCACCTCGCGCAGAGCCGTGAGGGCCTTGCGCTCGGAGGCATGGGCCGCTTCGGTCAGCGCCTCGTGCTCGGAGATCGGATCGGCGGACAGGAAGCTGCCGGTACCGGGAGCACCGCTGGAGCCCAGCTTGTTCATCCGCTTCGGCAGAGCTGCGCCCTGGTACTCCAGCGGAATCGGGTGGCCGTGCTCGTCGACCGGGCCGAGCGGCTGGTGCAGCTCGACGTAGGCCCCGTGCGGCAGGCGCTTGATGATGCCCGTCTCGATGCCGTGCTCGAGCACCTCACGGTCACTGCGCTGCAGACCGACCGCCCACCGGTAGGCGATGTAGTAGACGATCGCCGGCAGCAGCACCAGACCGACGCGGCCGATCCACGTCGTCGCGTTCAACGAGATGTCGAACTTGAACGCGATGATGTCGTTCATGCATGCGAAGGTGAGCAGGATGTAGAACGAGATCGCGGCAGCACCGATGGCGGTGCGTGTCGGAGCGTCACGCGGCCGCTGCAGAAGGTTGTGGTGCGCATCGTCACCGGTCAACTTCTTCTCCAGGAACGGGTAGGCGATCAGCAGCGTGAAGATCAGACCCATGGCCACCGCCACCCACACGCCCTGCGGGATCGTGTAGTTGCCGAAGTAGAACTCCCACGCCGGCCAGAGTCGGATCAAACCGTCGGTCCACATCATGTAGAAGTCGGGCTGGCTGCCCGCCGACACCTGAGATGGGCTGTACGGACCCAGGTTCCACACCGGGTTGATCTGCAGCAGACCACCCATCAGACCCAGGATGCCGAGGGTGAAGGCGAAGAACGCGCCGGACTTCACCGCGAACACCGGCATGACGCGCACGCCGACGACGTTGGTCTCGGTACGGCCGGGGCCGGGGAACTGGGTGTGCTTCTGGAACCACACCAGCGCGAGGTGAACACCGATGAGCGCCAGGATGATTCCCGGGATGATCAGAATGTGCAGCGCGTACAGGCGGGGGATGATGATGTCGCCTGGGAAGTCGCCGCCGAACAGCGCCCAGTGCATCCAGGTGCCGACCACCGGGATACCGATGGTGATGCCGGAGAACGCGGCGCGCAGGCCGGTGCCCGACAGCAGGTCGTCCGGCAGCGAGTAGCCGAAGAAGCCCTCGAACATCGCCAGGATCAGCAGCAGCGAGCCGATGACCCAGTTCGCCTCACGCGGACGCCGGAAGGCGCCGGTGAAGAAGATGCGCGCGAGGTGCACCATGATCGACGCCGCGAAAAGCAGTGCCGCCCAGTGGTGGACCTGGCGGACGAACAGACCGCCGCGGACCTCGAAGCTGATGTCCAGGGTGGTCTCGTAGGCCCGCGACATGCCCACACCGCGCAGCGGCTGGTAGACGCCGTCGTAGGTGACGTGCGCCATCGACGGGTCGAAGAACAGCGTCAGGTACACGCCCGTGATGAGCAGCACGATGAAGCTGTACATCGCGATCTCGCCGAGCAGGAAGGACCAGTGCGTCGGGAAGACCTTGTTGAGCTGCCGCCGCACGGCCGCCGAAGGGTGGTACCGCGAGTCGATCGCGTCGCCCTGTTTGGCCGCGATCTCGGCTGCGTCTAGACGTGGGCTCATGACTTCCGCTCCCAGAATGCCGGTCCGACGGGTTCGATGAAGTCGCCGTTGGCGACGAGGTAGCCGTCCTGGTCGACGGTGATCGGCAGCTGCGCCAGGGCGCGGGCCGCCGGCCCGAAGATCGGCTTGGCGAATTCCAGCGCGTCGAACTGCGACTGGTGGCAGGGGCACAGGATGCGGTACGTCTGCTGCTCGTAGAGCGACGACGGGCATCCCAGGTGCGAGCAGACCTTCGTGTAGGCGAACAGTTCGCCGTAGTTGAAGCTCTCCTGGCCGCGACGCTTGACCACGCGCGACATGTCGCCGGGCTTGATGCGGATCAGCATGACGGGGTTGCGCACGCCCATCGAGATGTCGAACAGCTTGTGCTCGGACTCGACTGTCGTTCCGTCACCGTCGGATTCGCGCCACGGGAACACCGTTTCCATACCGCCGGCGTCGATGTCCTCGGGGCGGATCTTGACGTAGGGCGAGTTGCCGGGCCGGCCGGTGGCACGGGCCAGGTAGATCGTCTCGCCCGCATACCGCGGGGTCCAGCCCGAGGTCCACAGCTCGGCCTTCATCCCCTCGGCGGTGGGCACGACCGGCTTCCACGGGTTCTTGATCAGACCGCCCACGAAAGCGACGAGGGAGCCGACGCCGAACGCGCCGAAGCCGATACCCAGTGACAGGCCGATGAGCTTGCGGCGCTTGAGGGTTGAACCCTCCAGCGCATCGCCGAGGTTGGCCGCGACGGTCTTGCGCTGCAGCTCGGGGGAGCGGCCGTCGTGGCGCTCCTGGACCGAGATCTCCTCGGGGATGAACTTCTTCTGGTACAGCACTGCGCCGATACCGATGGCCAGGATCGACAGGCCGAAGGTCAGACCGTAGAGCGGGGTGGTCAGCGAGTAGATGAACTCACCGTCGGATCCGACCGGCTGGTACTCCCAGGGCCAGAACAGGAAGACCAGCAGCAGTGCCAGACCGGAGAACCCGGCCAGCAGCAGCCAATAGGCCACCGTGCGCTCGGCACGCTTCTCGGCCTTGGTGCCGGGAATGGGCCAGCGCGGCTCCTTGTAGATGGTCTCGACGCCGTCGAGCCTGCCGCCGAGTTCGACCAGTTCCTCGCGAGACATCCGCGCCAGTTCGGCGTCGGTGGGCTGACCCGGCTCACCCTTGTGACCCGGGACGTCGGTGCCCTTCTCGCCACCGTTGAGGTCGTCGCGGTTGTCGCTCATGCCCGTGCTCCGATCCACAGCGCGCCGGCGATGATGGCCACCATGCCGACGATCCACGCCACCATGCCCTCAGAAGTGGGGCCGAAGCCGCCCAGACCGAGGCCACCGGGGGTCTTGCCCTCCGCGGAATCGCGCACGTAGGCAACGATGTCGCGCTTCTCTTCCGGCGTCAGCTGCCGGTCGGAGAACTTGGGCATGTTCTGCGGGCCGGTCAGCATCGCGGTGTAGATCTGAGCTTCGGTGGCGCTGCCCAGGTCCGGTGCGTACTTACCGGACGACAGGGCTCCGCCCTTACCGGTGAAGTTGTGGCACGACGCGCAGTTCAGGCGGAAGAGGTCACCGCCGCGGGCCAGGTTGTCGCCGCGCAGTGAGTGCTCGGCGACCTGGCCGTTCTCGTCGCGGGGGACGACGGGGCCGCCGCCGTTGGCCTGGATGTAGGCGCCGATCGCGTCGGTCTGTGCCTCGTCGAACAGCGGTCCCTTCTGGGGGGCCTGCGCCTCGTTGCGCATCGCCGGCATGCGGCCGGTCGACACCTGGAAGTAGGCGGCGGCCTCACCGACACCGATGAGGCTGGGTCCGCGGTCGGCGACACCCTGCAGGTTCACACCGTGGCAGGACACGCACGAGGTCTCGTAGAGCTCCTGGCCGGTGCGCAGGAGCGCCGACGCGGACTCGTCCGCTACCGCGACCTGCGGCGCCGGGGTCAGCGTCGCGGCCAGACCGCCCGCGAACGTCAACCCCAGCCCCAGCAGCAGCGCTGCGGACACTCGCCGGCGCAGCCGACGGCGTTTCTTGGTCGCCGGACCACCGGCTCCAGGTGCCTTGCTAGGCATCGAACCCCTTCTCATCCGCGAATTCGGAATCGGACGCTTCGGCGAGCCGATCATCGGACAAAGTAGATGACGGCGAACAACGCGATCCAGACGATGTCGACGAAGTGCCAGTAGTACGACACGACGATGGCCGCAGTGGCCTGTGCCGGCGTGAACTTGCTCATCTTGGTACGGAACAGCAGCAGCACGAACGCCACGAGACCGCCGATGACGTGCAGGCCGTGGAAGCCGGTCGCCAGGTAGAAGACGGTGCCGTAGGCGCTGCCGGCGATGGTGGTGCCGTGGTCGACCAGGTGCAGGTACTCATAGCCCTGGCCGAGCACGAAGAACGTGCCCATCGCCAAGGTGATCGCGTACCAGCGGCGCAGACCGAACACGTCGCCGCGCTCGGCGGCGAACACGCCCATCTGGCAGGTGAACGATGATGCGATCAGCACCAGCGTCACCGGTACCGCCAAGGCGAGGTTCAGCTCGGTTGGCGGGGGCGGCCATTCGCCACCGGATTGGGCACGCGCGGTGAAGTACATCGCGAACAGGCCAGCAAAGAACATGAGTTCACTGGAAAGCCAGACAATCGTGCCGACACTCACCATGTTCGGCCGGTTCAGCGAATGCACGCGCGACGTGATGGCAGTTCCCGAAGTCCCTACAGCGCTCGTCACAGGAGCAAGTATGACGCTTTGTAGTTGTCGAACTCCACCCGGGTCTCGCAATTCGTCATAATCACTCGGTGACTTCTCCATCGACCCAGCCCGGCACCCCCTCGCGCGGACAAGGAAACGAGCCCACGTGGCCGGTGATCTTGGGCCGACTGACCACGAGTCAGCCGCTGCTGCCAGGTCAGACGGCCTGGGCGATGGACCAGATCATGAGCGGCACCGCAACACCCGCGCAGATCGCCGCGTTCGGCGTGTCCATGAGGATGAAGCGGCCGACGTCGGCGGAAGTGACGGAGATGGCCGACATCATGCTCAAGCACGCGGTGCGGGTGCCGACCGACGTCATCGGCACGGCCACGGTGGACATCGTGGGAACCGGCGGCGACGGCGCCAACACCGTCAACCTGTCGACGATGGCCGCGATCGTGGTGGCCGCGGCCCGCGTGCCGGTGGTCAAGCACGGCAACCGGGCCGCGTCGTCGCTGTCCGGCGGCGCCGACACGCTCGAGGCGCTCGGCCTGCGCATCGACCTCGGCCCCGACGAGGTGGCGCGCAGTGTCGCCGAGGTCGGGATCGGGTTCGCGTTCGCTCCGCAATTCCATCCCTCTTATCGGCACGCCGGCGCGGTGCGCCGCGAGATGGGGGTGCCGACGGTGTTCAACCTGCTGGGCCCCCTGACCAATCCGGCCACCCCGCGCGCTGGGCTGATCGGCTGCGCCTGGGCGGATCTGGCCGAGGTGATGGCCGGCGTGTTCGCCGCGCGGGGGTCCAGCGTGCTGGTGGTGCACGGTGACGACGGTCTCGACGAGTTGACGACGACGACCACCAGCACGATCTGGCGGGTTCAGGCCGGCACGGTGGAACGGCTGACGTTCGATCCGGCGGCCTTCGGGTTCCCGCGTGCGGAGATCTCCGAGCTGGTCGGCGGCGACGCCGAGACGAATGCCGCCGAGGCGCGGGCTGTGCTCGGTGGGGCCAAGGGCCCGGTCCGGGACGCGGTGCTGCTGAACGCAGCCGGCGCGATGGTGGCCCACGCGGGACTATCCAGCGACGCCAAGTGGGTGCCGGCGTGGGAGTCCGGTCTGGCCCGGGCCAAGGACGCGATCGACTCCGGGGCGGCCGAGCAGCTCCTCGCGCGTTGGGTGCGGTTCACCCAGGAGCTCTGACCGCACGGCCTGTTCGGCGGCCAGCCGCGCCGACCGTGCCGTGGTCGCCCACTCCGCCCAGCGGCCCGCCGCGCCCACCGGCGAGCACCAGCCCTCGTCGGCGCGCACGATGCGAACCCCGGGGCGGCTCAGCCAGCGCGCGATGAGCGCGGTCTCCTCGATCAGCGCTCCGCCGTGCGGACCCGCGTCGGGCAGCACGGTTTCCGCGGCCGCGCACAGCACGTCGATCACCGGCATCGGCGGCACGCCGCGTGGTGCGCAGCCGGCGGCCGCGAGCCGGCCGTACCGGACGACGGCCAGATGCCAGCCCCGGTCGCCGTCGGGGCGCGCGGCGACGAGTTCGGGCAGTGCGGTCAGGGAGCGCAGCCGCTGACCGCGCCAGAGGACGTCGATGGCGGCGGCGGCTCGGTCGCGCAGCCGTGCCGCGGTCTCGTAGCGGTGCCGCTGGGCCAGTTCGGCGATCTGGTCCACGACCGCTGCCAGCGCTCCGTTGTCGCGGCCGGCGATGAGTGCGTGCGCGGCTGCCACCGCGACGCGGTAGGTGTCGGCATCCGTCCCGTTGCCGGCGGGGCATGGGGCGACTTCGCGTTCGGGGCACCGGGGTCCGTGCAGCGCGGAGCGCCCCAGCTTGGCGGTGCAGGTGCGGATTCCGGTGAACCGCGCCGTCAGGTCGGCGGCGTCGAGCGCGTCGGCGCGGGTGCGGAACGGCCCGATCGCGGCGTCGGTGCGCGGGGTACGGACCGCCGAGAACCGCGGGAAGGGCTCGTCGGTCAGGGTGAGCCACCACCAGCGGTGCGGGAACTTCGACCGCCGGTTGTAGGGCGGGGCGTGGGCGGCCAGCAGTCGCAGCTCGCGAACCCCCGCTTCGAGGTCGTGGGCGCACTCCACGTGGTCGACCGCGGTGGCCAGCGACGCCATCTCCTTCATCCGGGCGCGGGGATCGGAGCCGTTGAAGTACTGCGTCACCCGCCGGCGCAGGTCGACCGCGGTGCCCACATAGAGGACTTCCCGCGCCGGTCCCCGGAAGAGGTAGACGCCGGGGCTGCGGGGCAGCGCCCGCGCCAGGTGGCGCTTGGCGCGCTGGGCGGGGGTGACGTCCGGCAGGTAGGACTTCAGTTCGGCGTAGGTGTGGATTCCCTGGTTCCCGACGCGCTCGATCAGGCCGTGCAGGACGTCGACGGTGGCGCGGGCGTCGTCGAGCGCGCGGTGGGTGGGGCGGGTGGAGGCGCCGAACAGCTGCGCCAGCGCCGACAGCCGCACGGTGGGCGCCTCGTCGCGGGTCAGCACCCGCCGGGCCAGCCGCACGGTGCACAACACCGGGGGCTTGGGCCAGGGGAGGTGATTGCGCTCGGCGGCCGCGCGCAGGAACCCGATGTCGAACCCGGCGTTGTGGGCGACGAGCACGGTGCCGCGGCAGAACTCCAGGAACGCCGGGAGCACCGCGTCGATGCGCGGCGCGTCGTAGACCATCGCGGTGGTGATCCCGGTCAGCGCGACGATCTGCGGCGGAATCGCCCGTCCGGGATCGACCAGCGTCGCGAACTCGCCGAGCACTTCGCCGCCGCACACCTTGACGGCCCCGATCTCGGTGATCGCGTCGGGGTTGTCGCCGGAGGCGCGCCCGCCGGTGGTCTCGAGGTCGACCACGACGAACGTGGTCTCGCGCAGCGTCGGGCCGGCGAACGGGTCTGTCGATGGATCGACGTCGGCGAAGCTCAACTGATCCATGGGCAGAAACGTAGGCCCCCGCGGTGACAAGTCGGCGCACGGACACGGGCTGCACTGCCGTCGGAACGGACTTGTCGGTCGCTGTCGTTACCGTGCGCTCAATGCCGATCGAGAGGACGGATGCGATGACACTGAATCATTGCCGGCGCGACGACGGGACCTATCCCGCACGCGTCGACGACGCGGACAACGGGACGCTGACCATCGACTGTGATGACTGCGCGGTGCGCGGTCCGGGTTGCCAGGACTGCGTCGTCAGTGTGCTGCTCGGGGTGCCGGAGACCCTGCAGGTCGACGAGCAGCGCGCGCTGGAGGCCCTGGCCGAGGTCGGGCTGGCGCCGCGGCTGCGGCTGGTGCCGATCCACCGTCAGGGTGGAGCCGGGGTCGCCTGACGACACGCGCTATCGTGGGCTGCAACCGTTGACGCGCAGCGCTTTCCGATGCGTCACTGTTAAATTTGCGTCTCCTGTTGGACAAGGCCGATGCCGTTTCGTAACCTATCTGAGACCTAATCGCAGTTCGAAGCGGCTCGTTTACGGCAGTTATAAGGACACGAAATCTTGCAGTTCGACCGCGCGCACCGGAGTACCAGTCGTCTTCGGCGATTCCTCATGAGTTTGATGGCCTGCCTGGCCCTTGTCGGAGGGATCGTGGCCGGCCCAGCCGGGATCGGATACGCCGACCCTGCCGACGAGGCGCTGGCCAAACTCCAGCAGTTGTCGCGCCAGGCCGAGCAGACCACCGAGGCCATGCACTCCGCGCAGTTGGACCTCAACAACAAGCTCGACATCCAGCACGCGGCTGAAGCCAAGCACGCCGAGGACATGGCGAACCTGGAGTCGGCGCGGATGCAGCTCACCGACTACCAGGGCAAGGTCGACCGCCTCGCCGCCGCCCAGTACATGGGTGGCCGGACGTCCGGCTTCGACGCGATGCTGACCGCATCGTCGCCGCAGGCGCTGATCGACCAGCTGGCGACGCAGCGGGTGATGGCCTCGGAGATGGCGGCGCAGATGAACCGCTTCATCGACCTGGGCCAGCAGGCCGAACTCGCCGAGAAGGCGTCGGCCGCGTCGGCCTCCGAAGCCAGGACCGCTGCCGAGCAGGCCGCTGCGGTGCGCGCCGACCTGCAGGCCAAGCAGAGCCAGCTCCAGGTTCAGATCGCCGTGGTCAAGGCGCAGTACGAGTCGCTGACCCAGCCGCAGCGCGAGGCGCTGGCCGCCATGCCGCCGCCTCCGCCGGTCCCGGGAGCGCCGGCTCCGGCCCCCGGCGAGGATCCCGGTGTGCTCGCCGCGCCGCCCGCGCCCGGCGCGATCCCGCCCGGCGACGTCGGCTCGCCCAGCTCACCGGTGGCCACCACGGTCATCCAGGCGGCGATGAGCCGTATCGGCTCGCCGTACTCCTGGGGCGGTTCCGGCCCCAGCGCCTTCGACTGCTCGGGTCTGGTGATGTGGTCCTTCCAGCAGGCCGGTATCTCGCTTCCGCATTCCAGCCAGGCGCTGGCCCGTGGTGGGCAGCCGGTGTCGCGGGATCAGATGCAGCCCGGCGACCTGGTCACCTATTACTCCGATGCGTCGCACGTCGGCATCTACATCGGCGACGGCATGATGGTGCATGCCTCCACCTACGGCACGCCGGTGCGGGTCGCGCCGGTGGACAATGCGCCGATCTACAACGTCCGTCGCTACTGATCGCCGGGTGGCCGACCGGCGTCGTCTCGGCGCCGTGCTCGGAGCCGAGTTGATCTGCGCGGTGTTCCTCGTGGCAGGGCCGGGCAGTGCACCCACTTCTCCGATGATCGCCGCCCCCAGCTCCGCCGCCTCGCTCACCACGGCCACCGCTCCACTGCCCGCCCCGACCGAGATCACGTTGCCCGCCGGCCGGACTGCTCGCCTGGTCGACCTCGGTGCGCCCGACGGGCAGATCCTCCTGGAACGCATCGCCGCCGAACTGCCCACCGCCGCCGACGCGGTGTCGGCGTTCTGGGGACCGCGGTGGAAACGGGATATCGAGGTCGTCGTCTCCGGTTCGCCCGAGCAGTTCGCCTTGCTGGGCGCCGGCGGTACAGACATCGCGGCGACCACGACGGCCGACCGCATCATGTTCTCCCCGGCCGCCGCCACCATGAACGACGGTGATCTGCGGATCGTGTTGCGCCACGAGCTGTTTCATTACGCCGCGCGTCCTGACACCGCCGCCGACGCGCCCGTGTGGCTCACCGAGGGGGTGGCCGACTTCGTGGCCCGTCCCCGGGATCCGGCGCCGCGGCGTCCCGCCGCGCTGCCCACCGACGCGGAGTTGAGCACCCCCGGCCCGGGCCGGTCCGCCGCCTACGACCGAGCCTGGCAGTTCGCATCGTTCGTCGCCGCCACGTACGGCGTCCCCGCACTGCGCCAGCTGTACGTCGCGGCCTGCGGGCCCGGGCACGGCGACGTCGCCACCGCGGTGCGCGAGGTCCTCGGCGTGGAGCCGGAGTCGCTGACGGCGGGCCCGTCGTGACGCGGGTCCTGTTGGTCACCAACGACTATCCGCCGCGGACGGGCGGCATCCAGAACTACCTGGAGGCGCTGGTCGGGGAGTTGGTCGCGTCGGGGGAGCACAACCTGACCGTCTACGCGCCGAAGTGGAAGGGCGCGCCGGAGTACGACGCCGCAGCAGCCGCGAGCGGCTATGAGATCGTCCGGCACCGCACCACCCTGATGCTGCCCGAACCCGCGGTGGCACTGCGGATGCGGCAACTGATCCAGACCCGCCGGATCGACACCGTGTGGTTCGGCGCGGCCGCCCCGCTGGCCCTGCTGTCGCCACTGGCGCGCGCGGCCGGGGCGCGCCGCGTGATCGCCAGCACCCACGGCCACGAGGTCGGCTGGTCGATGCTGCCGGTCGCCCGGAACGCGTTGCGCCGCATCGGGAACGACACCGACGTGGTGACCTACATCAGCGCCTACACCCGGCGGCGGTTCGCGTCGGCGTTCGGTCCGCATGCGGCGCTCGAACACGTCCCACCCGGTGTGGACGCCCAGCGGTTCGTGCCCGACGAGGTCGCCCGCGCCAGACTGCGGGCGCGCTACGGGCTGGGACAGCGACCCGTGGTGGTGTGCGTGTCCCGGCTGGTGCCCCGCAAGGGTCAGGACATGCTGATCCGTGCGTTCCCCGCGATCCGGCAGCGGATCCCCGACGCCGCGCTGGTCATCGTCGGTGGTGGGCCGCACCGGGACTCGTTGCACCGGTTGGCGCACTCGTTCGGGGTGACCGAGGACGTCGTCTTCACCGACGGGATTCCGGCCGACGAACTGCCCGCCCACCACGCCATGGCCGACGTGTTCGCGATGCCGTGCCGCACCCGCGGCGGCGGACTGGACGTCGAAGGCCTGGGCATCGTGTACCTCGAAGCGTCGTCGAGCGGCGTTCCCGTGGTGGCCGGGCGATCCGGCGGCGCGCCGGAGACGGTGCTCGACGGCAAGACCGGCACCGTCGTCGACGGCTGGGACGTCGGGGCGATCGCCGCGGCCGTCGGGGACCTGCTCGCCGAGCCTCGCCGCGCCGCCGCCATGGGGGCGGCGGGGCGGCAGTGGGTGCTCGACAACTGGCAGTGGCACCGCCAGGCGCAGAAACTCGCCCGGCTGCTCTAGTCAGTTCTTGGCGTACAGCGCCTCGATGTCGGCGGCGAACTTCTCGGCGACGACCTTGCGCTTGACCTTCAGCGTCGGGGTGAGCTCACCGGTGTCCTCGGTGAAGTCGACCGGCAGGATCGTGAACTTGCGAATCTGCTCGGCCTTCGACACCGCCTCGTTGGCTTCCTTGACCGCCAGCTCGATCTCGGCGAGCAGGTGCGGGTCGGTCGCCATGTCGCCGACGGAGGCGGCCGCGTCCTTGCCGTGCCGCTCCTTCCAGCCGGGGAAGGCCTCGGTGTCGATGGTGATCAGTGCGGCGATGAACGGCTGCGCGTCGCCGACGCACATGGCCTGACTGATCAGCGGGTGCGCCCGCAACCGGTCCTCGAGCAGCGCCGGGGCGACGTTCTTGCCGCCGGCGGTGACGATGATCTCCTTCTTGCGGCCGACGATCGTCAGGAAGCCGTCGTCGTCGATCGACCCGAGGTCACCGGTGTGGAACCAGCCGTCGGTGAACACGGCGGCCGTCTCGGCCTCGTTGCCCCAGTAGCCGTGGAACACGACACCGCCCTTGACGAGCAGCTCGCCGTCCTCGGCCAGCCGCATGCTGTTGCCGGGCAACAGCTTTCCGACCGAACCCACCCGCAGGTCGCCGACCCGGTTGACGGTGATCGCCGCGCTGGTCTCGGTGAGCCCGTAGCCCTCGTAGATGGACAGGCCGACGCCGCGGTAGAAGTGGCCCAGCCGCGCGCCCAGCGGGGCGCCGCCGGAGATCGCGGCGTGGCAGTCGCCGCCCAGTGCCGCGCGCAGCTTGCCGTAGACGAGCTTGTCGAACAGGGCGTGCTTGAGCTTCAGCAGCAGACCCGGTCCGCCGGTGTCCTGCGCCTTGCTCCACTCGATCGCGGTGTCCGCCGCGGCGGCGAAGATCTTGCCCTTGCCGCCGGTTTCGGCGTTCAGTTCGGCGGTGTTGTAGACCTTCTCGAACACCCGCGGCACCGACACCACCAGCGTCGGCTTGAACACCGCGAACATCGGTACCAGGTTCTTGATGTCGCTGGTGAAGCCGAGGGTCACGCCGTTGGTGAAGGCGCCGATGGTCAGGGCGCGGGCCAGCACATGCGCCAGCGGAAGGAACACCAGCAGCTTCTCGCCCTTGGTGAGCTGGTCGGGGAAGCACTCCTTGGAGCCCCGGATCTCGTAGAGCAGGTTCGAGTGGGTCAGCTGGCAGCCCTTCGGGCGTCCCGTGGTGCCGGAGGTGTAGATCAGCGTCGCTGGGTCGGCGGAGCGGATCGCGGCCAGGCGCTCGGCCACCGCCTCCGGGGCGACGTCGCGGCCGGCTGCGGTGAGCTCGTCGATCGCCGCGGTGCCGGGCCCCTCGATGGTGTAGACCGACCGCAGCTGCGGCAGCTGGTCCCGGAGCTGCTCGATACGGCGGACATGGGCCTCGGTCTCGCCGAAGGCGGCCACCGCGCCGGAGTCCGCGAGCACGAACTGCACCTGCTCGGCGGAGCTGGTCTCGTAGATCGGCACGGTCACCGCGCCCACCGACAGGATGGCGAAGTCGATGATCGGCCACTCGTACCGGGTCGCCGCGAGGATCGCGACCCGGTCACCGGGGCCGACTCCCGACGCGATGAGGCCGCGGGCGACGCCGCGGATCTGTTCGGCGGCCTCCCGGCACGTGACGTCCTGCCACGTCCCGTCGACGAGCCGCTGGAAGATGACGTGGTCGGGGTTGTCCCGTTCGTGGGCGTACACCGCCTCGGCGACGTTGTCGTGGTCGCCGACGGTGAAGGAAGCGGGAACGCTGAACTCGCGCACGTGACGGCCCTCTCGTGATTCTCAGTCACTTCGACAAACGAAGGTGTGTTGTCCACCTTAGTCAGCCGCTCTGCAGCTGTTTCGCCGGATATGTGAAGCTTGTCAGCCATGAACAGCATCCAGATCGCCGACGAGACGTTCGTCGCGGCGGACCCGGTGGCTGTGGGGGCGGCGGTGGCCGATCCGGCGAGCTGGCGCCGCTGGTGGCCCGATCTGCACCTGGCCGTGGTCGAGGACCGCGGTGAGCTGGGTCATCGTTGGCAGGTGACCGGAGCGCTGACCGGGACCATGGAGGTCTGGTTGGAGAAGGTGCTCGACGGGGTGATCCTGCACTACTTCCTGCACGCGGAGCCGTCCGGTGTGGCGGCCCGGCAGCTGGCCAAGATGAATCTGGCGAAGATCAACCACCGTCGCCGGGTGGCGGGCAAGGACATGGCCTTCGAGATCAAGCGCACCCTGGAGGCGAACCGCCCCGTCGGTGTTTCGCGATTGGCCTGACCGCGCGGCCCTCGCGGCCACGGGTGGGAGAGTAGATTTCTGGCCAGCGGCCAGACCGAACGGACGAACCGGGGACAGCGTAAGTGGCGGATAAAACGGCGCAGACGATCTACATCGATGCCGACCCTGCGACGGTGATGGACGTCATCGCCGACATCGGGTCCTACCCGGACTGGGTTGCCGAGTACAAGGAGGCCGAGATCCTCGAGGCCGACGCCGAGGGATACCCGAAGGTCGCCCGGCTGGTCCTCGACGCGGCAGTGCTCAAGGACACGATGGTGCTGGCCTACGAGTGGCCGCAGGACCGGCGGTCGGTGACGTGGTCGCTGGTGTCCAGCACGCTGCTCAAGGCCCTCGACGGCGCCTACCGGCTCAGTCCGAAGGGATCGGGCACCGAGGTCACCTACGAGCTGTCGGTCGACCTCATCATCCCGATGATCGGGCTGCTCAAACGCAAGGCCGAGCGCAGGCTCACCGACACGGCCCTGAAGGACCTGAAGAAACGAGCCGAGTCTGACTGAGCGCGACGAGGCCGCCACAGCCGACCGAGGAGCAGCCCGGATCAGCCTCTTCGTGGGCAAGGGCGGAGTCGGTAAATCGACGCTGGCCACCGCGAACGCGGTGCGTGCGGCCGCGACCGGTCGGCGGGTGCTGCTGGTGTCCACCGACCAGGCGCACTCCATCGGCGACGTGCTGGGCACGTCGATCACGCCCACCGGGGAGCAGGCGCCCACCCGCGTGCTCGCCGATCTCGACACCGCGCACGCCGGCGGGGGCGTGCTCGATGCGCTGGCCCTGGACACGCTGGCGTTGCTGGCGGGTCAGTGGCGGGACAACGCCGGGGTGCTGTCGCGCAGATTCCCCGACTCCGATGTCGGTGACCTTGCGCCGGAAGAACTTTCGGCGTTCCCCGGGGTGCAGGAGGTCCTCGGGCTGCACGCGGTGGGACAGCTCGCGGACTCCGGCGCGTGGGACCTGGTCGTCGTCGACTGCGCCTCGACCGCCGACGCGATGCGGATGCTGACGCTGCCCGCAACGTTCGCCCTGTACGTCGAGCGCGCCTGGCCGCGGCACCGGCGGCTGTCCAGTGCCGACGATCCGCGTACCGCCGCGGTGGTGGGGCTGCTCGAGCGGATCGCCGCGGGCGCCGAGCAGCTCAGCACGCTGCTGACCGACGCGTCGCGGGTCGGTGCGCACCTGGTGATGACCGCTGAGCGGGTGGTCGCCGCCGAGGCCGTGCGCACCCTGGGTTCGCTTGCGCTGATGGGGGTGCCGGTGACCGAGCTGATCGTGAACCAGATTCTGGTGCAGGATGATTCGTTCGAATACCGCAACCTTCCGGCGCACCCGGCGTTCGACTGGTACTCCGAGCGCATCGCCGAGCAGCGGGTCGTCCTCGACGACCTGGACCGGGTGATCGGCGACGTGAGTCTGGTCATGGTCCCGCATCTGGCCGGGGAACCGATCGGGACCAAGGCGCTGGGGGAGCTGCTCGACGCCGCGCGCCGCCGGGACGGTTCCCCGCCGCCGGGTCCGCTGCGCCCGGTGGTCGACCGGGAGTCCGGCAGCGGGCTCGACGCGGTGTACCGGCTCCGGGTGCAGCTGCCTCAGGTCGACTCGACCGCGCTGTCTTTGGGTAGGGTCGATGACGACCTGATCATCGGCGTCGGCGCCATGCGGCGCCGAGTCCGACTGGCGTCGGTGCTGCGGCGCTGCATCGTCCTCGACGCGGCGCTGCGCGGCAGCGAACTGACCGTGCGTTTTCGACCGAATCCGGAGGTGTGGCCGGCGTGAATGGCTCTCCCTCCGATGGCGGCGGCGCCGCACGTCATCCGGAGATCCCGCCGGAGTTGCGCCAGCTGGCCCAGTCGATCCTCGAGCGGCTGGACCCGGCGATCCGGCTGGCCGCGGCGAGGATGCAGGCCGGTCAGGACAGCCCCGGCCGGTGTCAGCAGGTGTGGTGTCCGGTCTGCGCGGTGGCCGCGCTGATCTCCGGGGAACAGCACCCGCTGCTCAACGTGGTCGCCGAGCACAGCGTCGCCTTGCTGACCCTGGTCAAGGCGCTGGTGGACACCCCCGACGGTGCCGGCGTCCCGACGCCGCCGCCCGACGGCGGACCCCCGCCGGATCCCGCGCCGCCCGACCCGGACGGCGGCGGGGACGGGGGCGCCGCACCGGGGCGCTACCAGCACATCCCGGTGACCGTCGAGGAGTGAACTCGATGTGGTCGCACGCACACGCCGTGGGTAAAGTTGGCGCACAGCACCGCGGTCGCAACGGCGGCACCGTGGTCGGTTTCCGAGTCCGCGTCGTGAGGTCAGGTGTTCTGGAGGGTCCATGTGGTACTGGCTGTTCAAGTTCATCTTCATGGGACCTCTGCTGACGCTGCTCGGTCGACCGAAAGTCGAAGGGCTCGAACATGTTCCGCAGTCCGGCGCGGTCATCCTGGCGAGTAACCACCTGGCGGTGGCCGACAGTTTCTACCTGCCGCTGGTGGTGAGCAGGCGGATCACGTTCCTGGCGAAGGCGGAGTACTTCACCGGCACCGGCCTCAAAGGGTGGTTCACCCGTTGGTTCTACACCGTGGCCGGTCAGGTCCCGATCGACCGCACCGACGCCGACAGCGCCCGCGCGGCGCTGACCACCGCGCAGCGCATCCTCGGCCAGGGCAAGCTGCTCGGGATGTACCCGGAGGGCACCCGGTCGCCGGACGGGCGGCTGTACAAGGGCAAGACGGGCCTGGCGCGGCTGGCGCTGGAGACCCAGGTCCCGGTGATCCCGGTGGCGATGATCGGCACCGATGTCGTCAACCCGCCCGGCTCCAAGATGTGGCGGTTCGGCCGGGTGACGGTCAAGTTCGGTGCGCCGATGGACTTCAGCCGGTTCGAGGGTCTGGCCGGTAACCGCTTCATCGAGCGCGCTGTCATCGATGAGGTGATGTACGAGCTGATGCGGCTCTCCGGCCAGGAGTACGTGGACCTCTACGCGGCGGACATCAAAGAGGGAAAAGCCCAGGCGGCAGCGAAGCCGCCGACCCGGCTTCCTGAATCCGCGGCCGGTTAGGCCGCCCGCTCCCGGTCAGCGGCGCGCGGGCACCGGCGCTTCGTCGGGTGACTCGGCCGGGGACCCTGCCGCCTTCACCGTGACGGTGGCGGCAACGACGATGACCGCGAGCGCCCACCACAGGTACGACGCACCGACCAACTGCCGCCACAGCGCGGCGGCGGTCTCGCGGTGCGCGGGCAGCAGCGCGATGGGCGACCAGATCATGAGGGCCAGACCCACC
The DNA here is from genome assembly GCA_050205485.1 of Mycolicibacterium vaccae. Taxonomy (GTDB): domain Bacteria; phylum Actinomycetota; class Actinomycetes; order Mycobacteriales; family Mycobacteriaceae; genus Mycobacterium; species Mycobacterium vaccae_A. The sequence continues at coordinate 17,945 of JBNMQW010000016.1, forward strand.
GTCGACACCACCCCCAGCGCGGCATGGCGCAACCGCACCGCAAGAATGCCCGTGATCAGCACCACCGGCAGCGACCACACCCAGTGGTGCGACCACGACACCGGTGAGACCACCAGGCCGAACATCGCTACGCAGACCAGGGTCAGCACCGGCTGGCCGGCCCGCTGCGCCCGCAGGGCCGCCCACACCGTCAGCGCGAGCACCGCGAAGCACGCCACCACCCACAGCGCGAACTGCGGGCCCTCACCGAGCCCGAGCCGGGCCAGCGCGCCGGCGATGTTCTGGTTCGTGTTCAACGTCGCGGTGCCGATGCGGTCGGTGTTGCGCACCGTCTCGGTCCAGTACTCCCAGGAGTCCCGCCAGGCCAGCGCGAACCCGGCCAACGACGCGACCACCGCGGAAATCGCGGTGACCGTCAGAGCGCGGGTGTCGCGCCGCAGCAGGAAGTAGAGCAGGAACACCGCCGGTGTCAGCTTGAGCGCGATCGCCAGGCCCAGCAGCACGCCGCGCGGCCACGGCGTGCGCCGAGGCACGCAGTCGGCGATCACCAACGTCATGAGCACCACGTTGATCTGGCCGAAGTCGAAGTTGGCGCGGATGGGTTCGTAGAACAGCACAGCCGGGGCAACCACGGCGGCCGACAGCCAGACCCGGCGCAGCCAGGCCGGCTCCCCGGTGACGGTCGTGGTCGGCCAGACGTCGAGGCGGGTCAGCACGATCGCCGTCGACACCAGCAGCAGCACGAACGTCGTGAGGGTGATCGCGACGCTGGCGGCCTCCAGCGAGAGCATCGCGAACGGGGCGAAAGCGACCGCCGCCAGCGGCGGGTAGGTGAAGGGCAGGTCGATCCCGCCGCGGGTGTGGAAGATCGCCCCGTCTGCGTAGAGCGGGCTGCCGTCCAGCCACGCCCGGCCGCCCATCCGGTAGACGTCGACGTCGATGCGGTAGGGGACACTGCCCAGCAACCGCCATCCCGCCCAGGCCAGCGCCGCGGCTGTCAGGACCTGGAACAACCGCCAAGCGAGCTTGGGTCCCCACCCTGTCGTGCCGGACGACCGCAACGTACTCATCTCGGGCACCACACTATCCGGGGGTCCCGGCGCGCCGACCGGTATCCCGTCCCCGACACGCGCTGGTCGGCGTAAGTTTTCCGGGTGCATTCCGCGCTGACGGCCGCTTCGGGCCTGCCGATGGGCATTCCGTACTCGCGCCTTCCCTTGGTGTGCTGCCTGGTCGCGTTCATCGTGACGTTCTTCGTCACCCGCACGATCGTGCGGTACATCCGTCGGCACGCCGACAGCGACGCGCCCCGCAAATGGTGGCAGCCACGCAACATCTCGGGTGGTTCGGGTCTGCACATCCACCACGTCGTCATCGGCGTGATCTTGGTCATGGTGTCCGGGGTGGCGATGGTGACACTCGCCGTCGACGGCGGTGTACCCGAGTTCACGGTTGCTTCAATCTTTTTCGGGATCGGGGCGGCGCTCGTCCTCGACGAGTTCGCCCTGATCCTGCATCTGTCCGACGTGTATTGGGCCGAGGACGGCCGGACCTCGGTGGACGCGGTCTTCGTGGCGGTCGCCGTGGCCGGGTTGTTGATCATGGGTTTCAACCCGCTGTCGTTCTTCGACGTGGGTATCTGGCAGCAGGACCATTCCTGGGAGGTGCGCTCGGCCGTGGTGGTCGGGGCCGTGCTCACGCTGCTGCTCGCGGTGATCGTGCTGCTCAAGGGCAAGGTGTGGACGGGTCTGGTGGGCATGTTCATCACGCCGCTGCTGCTCGTCGGCGCGGTCCGGTTGTCGCGCCCGCACGCGCCGTGGGCCCGCTGGCGCTATTCCGCCCGGCCCCGCAAGATGCATCGTGCGCTCGAACGGGAGCGGCGACTGCGCCGCCCGGTGGTGCAGGCCAAACTATGGCTGCAGGACGCCATCGCCGGGATGCCGAAGTTTCCCGATGACGCGCTGGTCGACGAACAACTCGATCGGGAGATCCGCGCCGCCCCCGCCCCGGGGCATCGCGTTCCCGTCACACAGGAAGCCGGATAGCTTGCGCTACTTCTACGACACGGAGTTCATCGACGACGGTCGCACCATCGACCTGATCTCGATCGGCGTCGCCGCCGAGGACGGCCGCGAATACTATGCCATCTCAACCGAATTCGACCCGGACCGCGCGGGCCGGTGGGTGCGCAAGCACGTGTTGCCGAAGCTGCCGTCGCCGGCGTCGCCGCTGTGGCGGTCGCGCCGCCAGATCCGGACCGAACTCGAGGAGTTCTTCGGAGTCGACGGCGACGAGCCGATCGAGCTGTGGGCGTGGCTGGGCGCCTACGACCACGTCGTGCTGTGCCAGCTCTGGGGGCCGATGACCGAGCTGCCCCAGGCGATGCCGCGGTTCACCCGCGAGCTCCGGCAGTTCTGGGAGGAGCGCGGCTCGCCGTGGATCCCGCCGCGGCCCCGCGACGCCCACGACGCACTGGTCGACGCCAAGCACAACCTGCTGAGGTACGAGCTGATCACCGGCGGTGGCGACCCCGACGTGCGGTTTTGACCCGCAGTTACCATTGACGGGTGAACTGGACCGTCGACGTACCCATCGATCAGCTGCCTGCGCTTCCGCCGCTGCCCGAGGACCTGCGCCAGCGGCTGGACGCTGCGTTGGCCAAGCCGGCTGTTCAGCAGCCGAGCTGGGATGCCGGTCAGGCCGCCGCCATGCGCACCGTCCTGGAGAGCGTGCCGCCGGTGACGGTGCCCTCGGAGATCGAGCGGCTCAAGTCGCAGCTGGCCGCGGTCGCGCGCGGTGAGGCTTTCCTGCTGCAGGGCGGGGACTGCGCCGAGACGTTCGTCGACAACACCGAGCCGCACATCCGCGCCAACATCCGCACGTTGCTGCAGATGGCGGTGGTGCTGACCTACGGCGCCAGCATGCCGGTGGTCAAGGTCGCCCGCATCGCCGGGCAGTACGCCAAGCCGCGGTCGAGCGACGTCGACGCACTGGGCCTGAAGTCCTACCGCGGTGACATGGTCAACGGGTTCGCCCCGGACGCCTCGGTGCGCGAGCACGACCCGTCCCGGCTGGTGCGGGCCTACGCCAACGCCAGCGCGGCGATGAATCTGGTGCGGGCGCTGACGTCGTCGGGCATGGCCTCGCTGCATCAGGTGCACGACTGGAACCGCGAATTCGTCCGGACATCGCCGGCCGGCGCGCGCTACGAGGCGTTGGCCGGCGAGATCGACCGCGCGTTGCACTTCATGAGCGCCTGCGGAGTCGATGACCACAACCTCGACACCGCCGAGATCTACGCCAGCCACGAGGCGCTGGTGATGGACTACGAGCGCGCCATGCTGCGTCTGGACCGCGGCGAGGGGGAGCAGCGCGACCCGAAGCTCTACGACCTTTCGGCGCACTACCTGTGGATCGGTGAGCGCACCCGTCAGCTCGACGGCGCGCACATCGCGTTCGCCGAGGTGATCGCCAACCCGATCGGGGTGAAGATCGGCCCCACCACGTCGCCGGAGTTGGCGGTGGAGTACGTCGAGCGGCTCGACCCGCACAACGTGCCGGGACGGCTCACACTGGTCAGCCGGATGGGCAACCACAAGGTGCGAGACGTGTTGCCGCCCATCATCGAGAAGGTGCAGGCGTCGGGACATCAGGTGATCTGGCAGTGCGACCCGATGCACGGCAACACCCACGAGTCCTCGACCGGCTACAAGACCCGGCACTTCGACCGGATCGTCGATGAGGTGCAGGGTTTCTTCGAGGTGCACCACGCGCTGGGCACCCACCCCGGCGGCATCCACGTCGAGATCACCGGTGAGAACGTCACCGAGTGTCTCGGTGGGGCACAAGACATCTCGGACACCGATCTGGCGGGCCGCTACGAGACGGCCTGCGATCCGCGGTTGAACACGCAGCAGTCGCTCGAACTCGCGTTCTTGGTCGCGGAGATGCTCCGCGGTTAGGCAGGGGCGGAGAGGCTCCGCGGTTAGGCAGGGGCGGAGATGCTCCGCGGTTAGAGCAGGTTGGGCAGGTTGGTGCCGAGCGTCCACGCGCCGGCGGCGGCCAGCGCCGTCAACGTGATCACGAAGATCACCCAGAACAGCAGCACACGCCTGGCGCGCTGCCGGGCCCAGTAGAACTCGGACAGCTCGATCCCCGCGAATTGTCCTGTCAGTGGCTGATAGTCGGAGTCGTCGGAGTAGTCGTCGGTGTAGTCGTCCTGCGGGGGCAGCTCGTCGCGGCGGAACACTCGCGTGTGTGGACTCACCGGCGCCGCACCGGCGGGCGGCGCCGCCACGACGGCGGTGTCGACCTCGGTGACGGTGGTGTGGGAACGGTGCAGCGCCGAGTTGCGCGGCGCCGGTACCCGGAACGCGGGAAGTGCCAACTCGCGGGCGACGACCTCGAGCTGCTCGGCCATGTCGGCCGCGTCGGCGAACCGCTGCTCGGGGTCGCGGGACGTCGCGCACGCCACGAGATCATCGAATTGCCTTGGCACACCGGTGATCATGGTGCTCGGCGGCGGAACGTCATGCTCGAGACGTTGGTAGGCCACCGCCAGCGGCGTGTCCCCGGCAAAGGGGGTGCGGCCGGTCAGCAGCTCGAACACCAGCACGCCGACGGCGTACACGTCGCCTCGGGCGTCGGTCTCACCGGTGGCCACCTGTTCAGGTGCCAGGTACGCCGCGGTGCCGAGAATCACACTGGTGGAAGTGATCTTGGCTTCGGCGACGGCGCGCACGAGCCCGAAGTCGGCCAGCTTGACGTCACCGTCGTCGCTGATCAACACGTTCTCGGGTTTGATGTCGCGGTGCACCAGTCCGGCGTGATGGGCCTCGGCCAGGCCGCCGAGCAGCGGGCGCAGCACCGCGGCCACGGCGTGCGGCGGCATCGGGCCGCGCTCCTGCAGCAGTTCGCGCAGCGTGCCGCCCTCGACGAGTTCCATCACCAGGAACGGGTGCCGGCCGTCGACGCCCTGGTCGTAGACCGCGACCAGTCCCGGATGTTTGAGCCGCGCGACGGCGCGGGCCTCGCGCTGGAAGCGGGTCAGGAAGTGGTCGTCGCCGGCGTACCGGGAGTCCATGATCTTCAGTGCGACCGGGCGGTCGAGGCGCAGGTCCAGACCGCGGTAGACGCCCGACATTCCGCCGGTCGCGATCAACCCGTCGACGCGGTAGCGCCCGTCCAGCACGGACCCGCTCAGGGCGTCGGCGTGCTGGGAGGTCTCCATCGGACACATGGTACGAGCCGGGTCCGGCCCCCTCGGACGAGCGGGCCGGACGAGGGTGCAGCGCGCACCGGTGCGGGGTTCTAGACTCGGTGCGATGAGCAGCATCCCCACTGCCGACGACGTGCTCGATTCCGGCGACGCCGTCTACGAACTTCCCGAGGTGGCCCGCATGTTGGGCATCCCGCTGTCGAAGGTGCACCAGCACCTGCGCGAGGGTCAACTGGTGGCGGTGCGGCGCGGCAAAAACATTGTGGTTCCGCAGATCTTCTTCGACGACACCGGACATGTCGTCAAGAGCCTGCCCGGCCTCCTGGTGGTGTTGCGTGACGGCGGCTACCGCGAGACCGAGATCCTGCGCTGGCTGTTCACCCCGGACCCGTCGCTGACGATCCGCCGCGACGGATCGACCGAGCAGCAGGCCAACGCTCGGCCGGTCGATGCGCTGCACTCACATCAGGCGCGCGAGGTCCTCCGCCGCGCTCAAGCTATGGCTTACTGACGGCTCGCCGTCGCGGCCTACTGACGGCTCGCCGTCGCGGCCTACTGACGGCGCGCCGTCGCGGCCTACCGACGGCTCGCCGTCGCGGCTTCCGCGTTCGTTCGCGCCAGCCAGTACCACGCCCCGGCGGCGCATGCCAGCGCCAGCAGGACGTGCAGCCACGAGTACATGCCGTGGGCGCCGTCGGGCCGCCAGATCACCATGATCCAGGTGGAGAAGCCGGCGATCAGCGCGATCGATCGGCGTGACTGCGCCAGCGCGGCCATCACGGCCAGCGGCCACGTGTAGTACCAGGGCAGGGCGGCGGGCACGAACAGCACCACGACCACCATCAGCAGGGCTGTGCCCATCAGCGCGTCGCGGTCGGTGTGCCGGTAGCGCCACCACAACAGCGGCGCCGACACGGCGATGATCGCGATGCCGATGATGCGGTTGATCTCGAGCACGGCGTAGAAGTTGACCGGGATCACCAGGCCGACCACGGCATTGGCCAGGTTGGCCAGTGCCGTCGGGATGGTCAGCCAGTTGACGATCTTCACCGAGCCCGCCAACGCCGTCAGCCAGCCCAGGCCGACACCCGCGGCCAGGGAGGTCACGGCGAACACCGCCACGAAGATCAGCAGCGACGCTGCGGTGGCCGCGGCGAACGCCCGCACCGGCGGGTAACCGCGGCGCTCCCGCAGTCCGCGCGCCCAGACCCACACCATGAACGGAAGCGCCAACCCGGCGGTCGCCTTGACGGCCACGGCGAGGGCGATCAGCGCGGCACCGGAGGCATAGCTGCCGCGGAACGTCAGCGCGATGCCGGCCATCATCAGCCCGACCATCAGCATCTCGTTGTGGACGCCGCCCATCAGGTGGATGATCACCAGCGGGTTGAGCACGCAGATCCACAGTGCGACCGCGCCGTCGGCGCCGATGTGGCGGGCGATACGCGGCGCGGCCCAGATCAACAGCACCAGCCCCGGCAGCATGCACAGCCGAAGCAACATGGTGCCCGCCACCACGTCGTCGCCGACGATCATCGTGACGAACCTCGCCACCAGGATGAACGCCGGCCCGTAGGGCGCGGTGGTCGTGGTCCAGATCGGGCTGACGTCGTCCAGCAGTGGGTTCGGGTTCTCGATGGGGCCGACGACGTAGGGGTCGAACCCGTCGCGCAGCAGCGCGCCCTGCGCCAGGTAGGAGTAGGTGTCGCGGCTGAACACCGGAACGCTGAGCAGCAGCGGCGCCAGCCAGAAGCCGGTGGTGGCGACCATCGTGTACTCGTCGGCGCTGCGTTCGATCACGCGTCGGCCCAGCCACAGCCACGCGACCAGCATGAGGGCGACACCGACCCACAGCATCAGCGACGACAGCACCAGGCCGTGGCCGAACCGCAGCCACGACATGTGCATCGACTCCAGCAGCGGGTCGTGCAGTCGGGTGCTTCCCGCGCCGACGCCGCCGGCGGTGATCATCGCGGCGCCGAACGCACCCAGCAGCGCGGGGCGCCCCGACGGGGAGAGTGCGAACGTGGTGAGTCGGCGGAGCTGCTCGGAAACCCGTTCCGAGAGGCCGCTTCTCGAAGCCTGTGCAGGCGCTGGGGTCGTCATGCCTATGCCGACCGGTTGGCGGCCAATCTGGCGAGGTCGGTCAGACCCGCGCGGGCCTGGGCGTCGATCGGCGCGGAGTCGAGGATGTCGATGGCCTTGCGGGTCAGCCGCTCGATCCGGTGCTCGACCGCCGACAGCGCGCCCACGGACTCGATCGCCGCCCGCACCTCGACCACCTGCGACTCGGTCAGCGGGGTGCCGATCGAGGTGCGCAGCAGGTCTGCCGCGGCGGAGTCGTTCTTCTCGGCGAGCTCGACGGCCTCGGCCAGCAACACCGTGCGCTTGCCCGCGCGCAGGTCGTCGCCGGATGGCTTGCCGGTGACCTCGGGGTCGCCGAACACGCCCAGCACGTCGTCACGCAACTGGAAGGCCACGCCCAGGCTGGTGCCGAGTTCATGGAAGGCATCGAGAATCTCGGGCCGGTCGGCCGCGGCGGCCGCGCCCAGCTGCAGTGGGCGGGTGATGGTGTAGGAGGCCGTCTTGTAGATGTTGACGGTCATCGCCGACGCGACGGTCTCGGTGCCGCGCGCCTCGGCGATGATGTCGAGGTACTGGCCGCCGAGGACCTCGGTGCGGATCGCCGACCACACCCGCTGCACGCGGGGGTGGGCGTCGGTGCCGGCCACCGCGGTGGCGACGATGTCGTCGGCCCACACCAGCGACAGGTCGCCGAGCAGGATCGCGGCGGACAGCCCGAACTGCTCGGACGAGCCGTGCCAGTTCTGGTCGCGGTGCCGCGTGGCGAAGATGCGGTGCACGGTGGGCAGGCCGCGCCGGGTGGCCGACGCGTCGATCAGGTCGTCGTGCACCAGCGCGCACGCGTGCAGCAACTCCAGCGCGGAGAACAACCGCAACATCTCGGGGCCCGGCTCGGTCCCGGCGACCGCGCGGTAGCCCCAGTAGGCGAAGAGCGGTCGCAGGCGTTTGCCGCCGCGCAGCACGAACTCCTCGAGCGCCTCGGTCAGCACCGCGTAGTCGGCGCCGATGTAGGCGGCGTCGCGGCGCCGGTCTCGCAGGTATTCCCGCAGTTGTTCGGTTACGGCCGCGGCCAGTTCGACGGCCGATGGTGCCCCTGCATCCACGCTCAGCGGGCGCCCCTTTCTGTGTCGTCAACACGCCCCGGCAAGTGCATTCAGAGTAGATGCTGTGCCGGCCGGGGCAGTAAGTCAGGCCTGTGGGGTGGCGTCCTGCGGGTCACCGGGCCGTGGGGACCGGTCCCTGCTCGTATAGGCGAGGGCGCCGATGACGCCCGCGACCAGGATCGAGGCGACGCCGAGCCAGACCGCCGCGCCGATGAACGACCGGGCGCTGGGATCGGTGTAGCGGGCCTGGGCGTTCATGGTGGTCACGATCCCGGGCCGGAGCTTCCACTCCACGACCTCGTCGGAGATCTGGTCGCCGTTGGTCGAGGTGACCTCACCGGGGAAGGCGACCGAGAGCGACACGTCTGCGTCGGGGTCGTTGAGGGTGGTCAGGTCGACGCGGCCCTCGAGGATCACCAGGTCGCCGGCGCGGCGCAGCGAGATGTCCACGCCGGCGGCGTCGCGGCTCATCGCCGCGAGCTGGGGGAGTTCGGCGAATGTCAGGTCGGAGAACACCGCCTGGGAGCCGACGTAGTCGTCGCGGTTGTACGCCGACACCGCGACCTTCTGCGCGAACGGCAGGTTGTTGAGCAGCTGCGGGCCCTTGTCGTTGTCGTCGCGGGGTTTGGCCGCGGCGACGATCTGTCCCGACACGCGGTCGTCGGGGGACACCGTGATCGAGGCGCGCACCCGGACGCAACCGACCAGCATCGGAGCCACCAGCAACAGCACGAGGACCGACGTCAGGACGCGCTTGGAGGTCCGGTGACGGATCAGCACCCGGTCATCGTGCCAGATGAAGCGGCGAACGCAGCGGTGGAGCGGACTTTCTAGAGGGGCAGTGTCCGGCCCAGGATGGCGAAGGGCCGCGGGTCGCCGGCGAAACGGTAGTCGCGGATGACGTCGGCGAACCCGAGTCGGCGGTACAGCCGCCAGGCGCGGTTGGCCTCTCCGTTGACCTCGGGCGTGGACAACAGGACGTGGCGTTCACTGCGATCGGCGAGCAGGCGGCGGATCAGGCTCTCGCCGAGTCCGCGGCCCTGGAATCCGGGGTGGATGTGCAGTTCGGTCAACTCGAAGTAGCTGCTCATCAGCGCGGTGACGTGCGCTGAGTCGGCACCGCTGCGGCGCAGGCCGGCGTTGACCTGTTGCTGCCACCACTGGTCCGGGGCGCCGCAGTAGCCGTAGGCGATGCCGAGCATCGGCGCGGCTGTGGGGTCGGGGACCGCGGCGCCGCCGTGGTCATCGACCTCGACGGCGGCCACCGCCTTCCATCCCTGTCGGCGGGTGTGCTCGAGCCACATGGAGGCGCGCTGGTCCTCGGTTCCGCGGGGATACCGCATGGCGTCGACGTAGATCTTGAGGGCATCGCTGAGCCGGCGCTGCATATCGCCGGGCGACAGCTCGATCAGATGCGTCGCCAAGTGTCAGCCCTTCCCAGCGGTGAGCGGTGGTCGCCCCCATTATCGGCTTCTGTCACGCGGCCGCCTCGCGGGTGCGGCCTCCGTCATACAATCGAGCGGTGAACTAGGTGGTACCGGGCAGATCGACCTCGTATCATTAGTGTTAAGTGCCCGTACCCGCGGGCATCCGGTGTTTCGACAACTGCCACACCCCCACGGCAAGAGGGAGGGACGAATGCCACTCTCCGATCATGAGCAGCGCATGCTCGATCAGATCGAGAGCGCGCTCTATGCCGAGGACCCCAAGTTCGCGTCGAGCGTCCGTGGCGGAACCTTGCGTGCTCCTTCCACGCGCAGACGGCTGCAGGGTGCCGCCTTGTTCGTGCTCGGCCTCGCGATGCTGATCTCGGGTGTGGCAGTCAAGGCGACGATGATCGGCGGTTTCCCGATCCTGTCGGTCATCGGCTTCATCGTGATGTTCGGTGGCGTGGTGTTCGCGATCACCGGGCCGCGCGTCGCCGCCGGCGAACGCGTCCCCAACGACTTGACCGCGGCGCGCCAGAAGCGCGCCAAGGGGTCCGGCGGATCGTTCACCAGCCGGATGGAAGATCGGTTCCGTCGCCGCTTCGACGAGTAGCGGACTCCGCGTTCAGGGGCAGCCCACCCGGGCTGCCCCTTTTTTTGGCCTCGGAGGGGCCCGCCGCCCCACTTTCGCCCCACCACGCCCCACTGGAGTGCTGCGTACCAATTTTGCGGCCTTGAACTGGGGTTTTGATGAGTATTCGGTGTTCACCCGGTCGCCGATGGTGCCGCCCGGTGTGGGCTGTCCTGGCCAAAGCCGCAGGTGGTGGAAACGCGGAGAAGGATTGGGGGAAAAGTGGGGGATTGTGGGGTAAAGTGGCGGACAACGGAGCGACCGGGGCTCCGGGTAGGGCAAGGCTTGAGAAGGTCTGCGAGGTGGCGAGATGTTCTTCGGCACCTACACGCCCAAGCTCGATGACAAGGGGCGACTGACGTTGCCCGCCAAGTTCCGCGACGCACTGGCAGGAGGGTTGATGGTCACCAAGAGCCAAGATCACAGCCTGGCTGTCTACCCGCGCGCCGAGTTCGAGGCGATGATCGCCGAGATCAACGGCCGCGCCAAACGTGGCAACCCGCAGGCCCGCGCATACCTGCGCAACCTGGCGGCGAGCACCGATGAGCAGTACCCGGACGCACAAGGGCGTATCACGCTGTCGGCGGAACACCGCCGCTACGCCAACTTGAGCAAGGACTGCGTCGTCACCGGATCCATCGAGTTCCTCGAGATCTGGGACGCCGACGCATGGCGCACCTACCAGGAGCTTCACGAAGAGAACTTCTCCGCGGCCAGCGATGAAGCACTCGGCGACATCTTTTGATCTGCCCACTGGCCGGCAGGCCCGTGCAGCGTGGCCTCTGCCCGAACCGGCCCTGACGTACTTCCCCGACGTCAGGTCCGCGCTCTCGGACAGGGACCTCGCTGCAGGGGCCGCCCCTGACCCCTACGGTGCTGCGATGGTCGAACACGAGCCTCATATCCCGGTGCTGCTCGACCGGTGCATCGAGCTACTCGCTCCGGCGCTGACCCGACGCAGCCCCGACGGCGCGGGCGCCACCCTCGTCGACGCCACCCTCGGCGCCGGCGGCCACTCGGCCCGCTTCCTCGAACAGTTTCCCGGTCTGTCCCTGATCGGTCTGGACCGCGACCCCAATGCGCTGCGCCTCGCCGGTGCGCGCCTCGAACCGTTCGGCGATCGCGTCACCCTGGTGCGGACCCGCTACGACGGCATCACCGAAGCCGTCGCCGGTCAGCAGGTCGACGCCATCTTGTTCGACCTCGGGGTGTCCTCGATGCAGCTCGACCAGGTCGAGCGCGGGTTCTCGTACTCGGCCGACGCGCCGCTGGACATGCGGATGGACCCCGAGTCGGAGCTGACCGCCGCCGAGATCCTCAACACCTACCCGGAGAAGGACATCGCCCGCATCCTGCGCGAGTTCGGTGAGGAGCGCTTCGCCGGCCGCATCGCGTCGCACGTCGTGCGGCGGCGGGCCACCGCGCCGTTGACCACCACCTCCGAACTGGTCGAACTGCTCTACGCCGCCATCCCGGCGCCGGCCCGCCGGACGGGCGGCCACCCGGGGAAGCGGACCTTCCAGGCGTTGCGCATCGCCGTCAACGCCGAGTTGGAGTCGCTGCGCCGGGCTATCCCCGCAGCCCTGGACGCACTGCGTCCCGGCGGCCGCCTGGCCGTCATGGCCTATCAGTCGCTGGAGGACCGAATCGTCAAGACCGCGTTCGCCGAGGCCACCGCGTCGCGCACCCCGCCCGGTCTGCCGGTCGAGTTGCCCGGCCACCAACCACGATTCGTCGCATTGACCCGGGGAGCCGAACGCGCCGGCGATGACGAGATCAACCGAAACCCGAGAAGCGCTCCGGTCCGGCTGCGCGCGGTCGAGAAAGTGATGGGGGAGTCACGATGAAGTCGAAGAAGCCGGTTCGCTCCACCCGCACCGGGTCGACCCGCACCCGTCCCTCGGCCGAGGCGGACCGCAAGAAGGCCCGCCGCAGCGCGCGCGAACCCAAGCGGACGCCGCAGGAGACGCGCAACCGCAAGTCCGTCGGCGACACCCGGCCCAACCGGTCGGCGCCGCGCACCACACCGACTCCGCGGCCGGCCGACGCTCCGGCCCGCCCCAAGAGCGCGAGCCAGGCCAAGGCGCGGGCCAAGGCCCGGAAGGCCAAGGCGCCCAAGGTCGTCCGGCCGCCGATGCGCGAGCGGATCCTGGTCCGGCTGGCGTCGATCGAGCTCAACCCGCGGCAACTGGTCGCGCGGGTGCCGTTCGTGGTGTTGATCATCGCCGCGCTGGGCCTGGGACTCGGGGTGACGCTGTGGTTGTCCACCGACGCCGCGGAGCGCTCCTACCGGCTGGGCAGCGCACGTGAACTCAACCAGGCCCTGATGCAGCAGAAGGAGGCCCTCGAGCGCGACGTGCTCGAGGCGCAGGCCGCTCCGGCGCTCGCCGAAGCGGCACGTGAGCTGGGCATGATCCCCTCGCGCGACACCGCGCGGCTGGTGCAGGACCCCGCCGGCAACTGGGTGGTGGTCGGCACACCGAAACCGGCGGAAGGCGTGCCGCCGCCGCCGCTGAACGCCCCGCTGCCCGAGCCCACGCCCCCGGCGCCGCCGGCCCCGCGGGTGGTGGAGCCGCGCGAGGTGCCGGTGCGCCTGACGGCGGCCGCACCTCCGGCCGCCGTCGGGCTGTTGCCGGTGCCGCTGGCGGTTCCGGGTGTGGAGGTACCGCACGCCGTGGCGGGCGCACTGCCCGGTCCGGGACCGGTCCCGGCCGCTCCGCTGCCCGCTGCGCCGCTGCCCGCCGGCGACCTGCTGCCGCCGGCCGGCACGCCGGCCGTCCCTGAACATGTGGTGCCGGCGGCGCCCGAGCAGCCGGCACCGGTGGCGCCTGAGCAGTTGGCCCCCCTGGCACCCGCGGCTCCGGTCGTTCCGGGAGCACCGGCGTGACCCGGCGCCCGAGCCGCGGCCCCGGGAAGGGTGCAGCCCCGAACCAGGAACGGTCGGCACGGGCGCGCCGCGTCCGCCAGGCCGCGCCCCAGACCGGTCTGCGCAGTGCGTCGTTCGTGTTCCGGCACCGCGCCGGCAACGCCGCCATCTTCCTGCTGCTGGTGATCGCCGCGGCCCAGCTGTTCTCGCTGCAGGTGCCGCGTGCCGAAGGGCTGCGTGCCCAGGCCGCCGGCCAGCTCAAGGTGACCGACATCGAACCCGCGATCCGCGGCGCCATCGTCGACCGCAACGAGGACAAGCTGGCGTTCACGATCGAGGCGCGGGCGTTGACCTTCCAGCCGGTGCGGGTGCGCAAGGACCTCGAGGAGGCCGCCAAGAAGGCCGAGGAGACCGGCGCGACGGCGCCCGACCCGGACCAGCGGCTCAAGGACATCGCCGACGAGGTCTCCTTGCGCCTCGGCGGCAAACCCGACAGCGCCGCGATCCTGAAGAAGCTGCGCAGCAACGAGACCTTCGTCTACCTCGCGCGGGCCGTGGACCCGTCGATCACCGACGCCATCCGGGAGAAGTTCCCCGAGGTCGGCGCGGAACGCCAGGATCTGCGTCAGTATCCGGGCGGCTCGCTGGCCGCCAACATCATCGGCGGAATCGACTGGGACGGGCACGGTCTGCTCGGCCTGGAGGACTCGCTCGACGCCGTCCTGGCCGGCACGGACGGGTCGATCACCTACGACCGCGGGTCCGACGGCGTGGTGATCCCGGGTAGCTACCGCAACCGCCACGACGCGGTCGACGGCTCGACGGTGATGCTGACCATCGACGACGACATCCAGTTCTACGTGCAGCAGCAGGTGCAGCTGGCCAAGGACGCCTCCGGGGCGAAGAACGTCTCGGCGGTGGTGCTGGACGCCAAGTCCGGCGAGGTGCTGGCCATGTCGAACGACAACACGTTCAACCCCGCCCAGGACCTGAGCCGCCAGGAGCACCGTCAGCTCGGCAACCCGTCGGTGTCCTCACCGTTCGAACCGGGCTCGGTGAACAAGATCGTCACCGCGGCGACCGCCATCGAGATGGGTCTGACCCGGCCCGACGAGGTGCTGCAGGTGCCCGGCTCGATCAACATGGGCGGCGTCACGGTCGGCGACGCGTGGGACCACGGCGTGATGCCCTACACCACCACCGGGATCTTCGGGAAGTCGTCGAACGTCGGCACGCTGATGCTGGCCCAGCGCGTCGGGCCGGAGCGCTTCGCCGAGATGCTGACCAAGTTCGGGCTCGGTCAGCGCACCGGTGTCGGCCTGCCCGGCGAGAGCGCAGGCCTGGTCCCGCCGATCGACCAGTGGTCGGGATCGAGCTTCGCGAACCTGCCGATCGGGCAGGGTCTTTCGATGACCCTGCTGCAGATGGCGGGGATGTATCAGGCCATCGCCAACGACGGGGTGCGGATCCCGCCGCGCATCCTCAAGGCCACCGTGGGTCCGGACGGCACCCGCACCGACGAGCCCCGGCCCGAAGGTGTCCGGGTGGTGTCGGCCGAGACCGCCCGCACCGTCCGCGACATGTTCCGTTCGGTCGTGCAACGCGACCCGCGCGGCATCCAGCAGGGCACCGGCCCACAGGCCGCGGTCGAGGGTTACCAGATCGCCGGCAAGACCGGCACCGCACAGCAGATCAACCCGGCGTGCGGCTGCTACTACAGCGACGTCTACTGGATCACGTTCGCCGGCATGGCCCCGTCCGACGATCCGCGCTACGTCGTGGGCGTGATGATGGACGCGCCGCACCGGGCCGCCGACGGCTCGCCGGGCTCGTCGGCCGCACCGCTGTTCCACAACATCGCGTCCTGGTTGCTGCAGCGCGACAACGTGCCGCTCTCGGCGGATCCGGGTGCGCCGCTGATACTTCAGGCCGACTGACACGGCATCGGACGGACCCACCGGGTCGGTACTGTGTCAAAGCCATGAATCTGCGCCCCAGCCATCCCGTCGGCCTGTCCCTGCGCGAGGTCTCGCAACTGGTGTCCGCGGTCGCCGTCGACGGCGCCGCGGTGCCCGACGTGCGGCTGACCGGGGTCACGCTGCGCGGGCAGGACGCCCGCCCGGGCGACCTGTTCGCCGCGTTGCCGGGGTCCCGCGCGCATGGCGCCCGCTACGCCGCCGACGCCGTCGAGCGCGGCGCGGTGGCGGTGCTGACCGATCCCGACGGGGTCGCGCTTCTGGGCGCCGCCGGGGTGCCCGTGCTGGTCCACCCCGCGCCCCGGTCGGTGCTCGGTGCGGCGGCGGCGGCCGTGTACGGCGACCCGTCGCACAAACTGCGGGTCATCGGTGTCACCGGCACCTCCGGGAAGACCACCACCACCTACCTCGTCGAAGCGGGCCTGCGGGCCGGTGGCCGGGTGGCCGCGCTGATCGGCACCGTCGGGGTGCGCATCGATGGGCGCGACCTGCCCGGCGGCCTCACCACACCCGAGGCCCCCGACCTGCAGGCGCTGCTCGCGACAATGCTCGAACGCGGCGTGGACACCGTGGTGATGGAGGTGTCCAGTCACGCGCTGACCCTCGGCCGCGTCGACGGCACCGCCTTCGCCGTGGGTGGTTTCACCAACCTCAGCCGCGACCACCTCGACTTCCACTCCTCCATGGAGGAGTACTTCGACGCCAAGGCCCGCCTGTTCGACCGGGATTCGCGCACCCATGCCGCGCAGGCGGTCGTGTGCGTGGACGACGAGTGGGGCCGCGCCCTGGTCCGGCGCCGCGACGACGCGGTGACGGTCAGCGTCACCGGTCCCGCCGACTGGCGGGCCGAAGATCTCGCCGAGGGGTCCGGTGGCTCCATCACCCAGCAGTTCCGCGCCGTCGACCCCGCCGGTGTCCATCACCATCTGCAGGTCGGCCTGCCGGGGCGGTTCAACGTGGCCAACGCGCTGCTGGCGACCGCGCTGCTCGACGCCGTCGGCGTCTCACCGGAGCAGGCGGCCCCCGGTCTGCGCGACGCCTCGGTGCCGGGGCGCCTCGAGGCCGTCGACCGCGGCCAGCCGTTCGCGGCGCTGGTCGACTACGCGCACAAACCCGGTGCGCTGCGCGCCGTCCTGGAGACGTTGCGGGCCGCGGCGTCCGGCCGGGTGGCGGTGGTGTTCGGCGCGGGCGGCGACCGCGACACCGGCAAGCGTGGACCGATGGGACAGGTCGCCGCGGAACTGGCCGATCTGGTGGTGGTCACCGACGACAACCCGCGCAGCGAGGACCCCGCGGTGATCCGCGCCGCGATCCTGGCCGGCACCGCCGGTGCCGACGCGGAGATCGTGGAGATCGGGGACCGGCGCGCGGCCATCGCGCACGCCGTGAACTGGGCCCGGCCCGGCGACACCGTGCTGATCGCCGGCAAGGGCCACGAGTCCGGCCAGACCAGCCAGGGGCAGACCAGGCCCTTCGACGACCGCGACGAGCTCGCCGCGGCGCTGCAGGCCCTCGACACGAAAGGCGCGGCCCGTGATTGAGATGTCGCTGGCCGAGATCGCCGACATCGTCGGCGGCCGTCTGGCCGACGTACCCGACGAGCAGGCCGCCGAGCTGCGCGTGACCGGCAGCGTCGAGTTCGACTCCCGGGCCGTGCGGCCCGGCAGCCTGTTCCTCGCCCTGCCCGGCGCCCGCGCCGACGGCCACGACTTCGCGGCCGGCGCGGTGGCGGCCGGTGCGGTGGCGGTCCTGGCGGCGCGTCCGGTCGGGGTGCCGGCCATCGTGGTGGACCCCGTGGCGCCGACGTCCCCGCCGGGTGGCGGCACGTCGGGGGTGCTCGAGCACGACCTCGACGGCTCGGGGGCGGCGGTGCTCGCCGCGCTGGCCAAGCTGGCTGCCGCCGTCGCCGCGCGGCTGGTCGAGCGCGGGCTGACGATCATCGGTATCACCGGCTCGTCGGGCAAGACGTCGACCAAGGACCTGATCGCCGCCGTGCTGGCCCCGCTGGGGGAGGTGGTGGCGCCGCCCGGATCGTTCAACAACGAACTCGGCCACCCGTGGACCGTGCTGCGCGCTACCGAGTCCACCGACTTCCTGGTGCTGGAGATGTCGGCGCGGCACCGCGGCAACATCGCCGCGCTGGCCGCGATCGCCCCGCCGTCGGTCGGGGTGGTCCTCAACGTCGGTTCGGCACACCTCGGCGAGTTCGGCTCCCGCGAAGCCATCGCGGAAACGAAGTCCGAACTGCCGCAGTCGGTTCCGGAGTCCGGCGTGGTGATCCTCAACGCCGATGATCCGACAGTCGCCGCGATGGCGGCCAAGACCGCCGCGCGCGTGGTGCGGGTGGGCCGCTCACCGGAGTTCGACCTCTGGG
Source organism: Mycolicibacterium vaccae (assembly GCA_050205485.1). Lineage (GTDB taxonomy): Bacteria > Actinomycetota > Actinomycetes > Mycobacteriales > Mycobacteriaceae > Mycobacterium > Mycobacterium vaccae_A. The sequence goes on from JBNMQW010000016.1 coordinate 35,625, forward strand.
CCGACGCTGTGCGCCTGGACCCGCTGGCGCGCCCGCGCTTCACCCTGCACGCCGGGGATGCGCAGACGCCGGTCGAGCTCGCCGTGCACGGTGACCACCAGGTGTCCAACGCGCTGTGCGCGGCCGCGGTCGCGCTGCAGTGCGGGGCCACCCTCGAGCAGGTCGCCGGCGCGCTCGCCGCGGCCGGCCCGGTGTCCGCGCAGCGCATGCAGGTCAGCACCCGCGCCGACGGGGTCACCGTGGTCAATGACGCTTACAACGCCAACCCGGACTCGATGGCCGCCGGGCTCAAGGCGCTGGCCTGGATGGCCCGCGAAGGCCGCAGTTTCGCGGTCCTCGGCGAGATGGCCGAGCTCGGCGACGACGCGATTACCGAGCATGACCGCATCGGCCGGCTGGCGGTGCGCTTAGATGTGTCTCGACTCATCGTCGTGGGAACCGGGAGGCCTATGAGCGCCATGCTCCACGGGGCGGTCATGGAGGGGTCGTGGGGTTCGGAGGCCACCGCGGTCGCCGACTCCGACGCCGCCCTGGCTCTGCTGCGCGCCGAACTGGCCCCCGGCGACGTCGTGCTGGTGAAGGCGTCGAACTCCGCCGGTCTGGGCGCGCTGGCCGACACGCTGGTCGCCGAGGGCGGCGCCGGAACCGGAGCGGGTGACCGATGAGGCAGATCCTGATCGCCGTCGGCATCGCGCTGACGGTGTCGATCCTCCTGACTCCGGTGCTGATCCGGCTGTTCACCCGCCAGGGCTTCGGGCACGAGATCCGCGCGGACGGACCGCCGAGCCACCACAAGAAGCGCGGCACTCCGTCGATGGGCGGCGTGGCGATCCTGGCCGGCATCTGGGCCAGCTACCTCGGCACCCACCTGGTCGGTGTCGTCATCGACGGCAAGGGCCCCTCGGCGTCCGGCCTGCTGGTGTTGCTGCTGGCCACCTCCCTGGGCCTCGTCGGTTTCGTCGACGACATGATCAAGCTGCGGCGGGCCCGCAACCTCGGCCTGAACAAGACCGCCAAGACGATCGGCATCCTGCTGGCCGCGGTCGTGTTCGGCGTGCTGGCGCTGCAGTTCGGCAACGCCGACGGCCTCACCCCGGCCAGTGCCCAGCTGTCCTACGTCCGCGAGATCGCGACGGTCACGCTCGCCCCCGCGGTGTTCGTGCTGTTCTGCGTGGTCCTGGTCAGCGCCTGGTCCAACGCGGTGAACTTCACCGACGGGCTGGACGGCCTGGCCGCCGGCGCGATGGCGATGGTCTGCGCGGCCTATGTGCTGATCACCTTCTGGCAGTTCCGCAACGCGTGCGCGACCAGTCCGGGGGTCGGCTGCTACAACGTGCGCGATCCGCTGGACCTGGCGATCATCGCGGCGGCCACCGCGGGAGCCTGTATCGGTTTCCTGTGGTGGAACGCCGCGCCGGCCAAGATCTTCATGGGTGACACCGGGTCGCTGGCCCTCGGCGGCATCATCGCCGGCCTGTCGGTGACCAGCCGGACCGAGATGCTGGCCGTGGTGCTGGGCGCGCTGTTCGTCGCCGAGGTGACCTCGGTGGTGGTGCAGATCCTGGCGTTCCGGACCACCGGGCGCCGGGTGTTCCGGATGGCGCCGTTCCACCACCACTTCGAGCTGGTCGGGTGGGCCGAGACGACGGTGATCATCCGGTTCTGGCTGCTCACCGCCATCGCCTGCGGCCTGGGCGTGGCGCTGTTCTACAGCGAGTGGCTGACGACCGTCGGTGCCTGACGTGGCCGAGCCGATCGCGCCCGGCGCCGCGGTTCTGGTGACCGGCGCCGGCATCACCGGGCAGGCCGTGGTGGCCGCGCTGGAGCCGCTCGGCGTGCGGGTGAGCGTCACCGACGACAACGCGGCGGCGCTCGCGGCGCTGGCCGGGCGGGGGACGGCGACGCTGTCACCGGCCGACGCAGTGGCCGGGATGGCCGCGTTCGACGTCGTCGTCACCAGCCCGGGGTTCCCGCCCACCGCCGCGGTGCTGACCGCGGCGGCCGAGGCCGGGATCCCGGTGTGGGGCGATGTGGAGCTGGCGTGGCGGCTGGACCGGTCCGGCCGGTTCGGCCCACCGCGGCAGTGGCTGGTGGTGACCGGTACCAACGGCAAGACCACGACCACATCGATGCTGCACTCGATGCTCGTCGCGGCCGGCCGCCGCTCGGTGCTGTGCGGCAACATCGGCGACCCCGTGCTCGCGATGCTCGATCAACCGGCCGAGGTGCTGGCCGTGGAGCTGTCCAGCTTCCAGCTGCATTGGGCGCCGTCCCTGCGGCCGGAGGCCGGGGTGGTGCTCAACGTCGCCGAGGACCATCTGGACTGGCACGGGTCGATGTCGGCGTACGCGCAGGCCAAGGCGCGGGCGCTGACCGGCCGGGTCGCGGTCGCCGGCCTCGACGACGCGGTGGCCGCCAGGCTCCTCGAGGCGTCCCCGGCGCCGGTGCGGGCCGGGTTCCGGCTCGGCGACCCGGCACCCGGCGAACTCGGTGTGCGCGGCGGGATGCTCGTCGACAACGCGTTCGCCGACGGGCTGACGCTGGCGCCGGTCGACAGCATCCCGGTGGCGGGCCCGGTCGGGGTGCTCGACGCGCTCGCCGCCGCCGCGCTGGCCCGCGCCGTCGGGGTACCGGCGCAGCCCATTGCCGACGCGCTGGCGGACTTCCAGGTCGGCCGGCATCGGGCCGAGGTGGTCGCCGTGGTCGACGACGTGACCTATGTCGACGACTCCAAGGCCACCAACCCGCACGCTGCGCGCGCCTCGGTCACCGCGTACCCGCGGGTGGTGTGGATCGCCGGCGGCCTGCTGAAAGGCGCCTCGGTCGACGAGATGGTCGCCGCGGTGGCCGACCGGCTGGCCGGAGCCGTGCTGATCGGCCGGGACCGGGCGATCGTGGCGGAGGCGTTATCGCGACACGCACCGGATGTCCCCGTCGTCGAGGTTGTGACGGGGGAGGATTCTGGGGTGCTTGAGAAACCTGAGACAGGTGTGACTCATGTGACTGATGTGGTCGACACCGCGGCGCGGCCTCTCGCCGACGCGGTGATGACCGGCGTCGTCCGGGCGGCTCGACGGTTGTCGCGGCCCGGCGACGCCGTGGTGCTGGCACCCGCCGGCGCGTCGTTCGACCAGTTCAGCGGGTACGGGCACCGCGGCGATGCGTTCGCCGCGGCCGTGCGCGCCGTCGTCCGGTAGTCCCCGGACGGCAGGTGTTCTCGTGAGCAACATCCTCACCCGGCTGCGGACCCGGCGCGCCAACCCGGCCAGTGACGGAACTCCGGCGCTGACGGCCGCCGATGCCGCGCCGGCGCTGCCGCGCACCCGGTTCGGATCGTGGCTCAACCGCCCGATGACGTCGTTCCACCTGATCATCGCGGTCGCCGCCCTGCTGACCACCATGGGTCTGACCATGGTGCTGTCGGCGTCCGGCGTGTACTCCTACGACCAGGCGGGCTCGCCGTGGTCGGTGTTCACCAAGCAGCTGCTGTGGACCGCGATCGGCATCGGCGGGTTCTACATCGCTTTGCGGCTCCCCGTGCGCCTCATGCGGTCGCTCGCGTTCACCGGGTTCGCGGTCACGGTGGTGCTCCTGGTCCTGGTGCTGATCCCCGGCATCGGCAAGATCGCCAACGGCTCGCGTGGCTGGTTCGTCTTCGGCGGGTTCTCCATGCAGCCCTCCGAGCTGGCCAAGATCGCGCTGGCGATCTGGGGCGCGCACCTGCTGGCGGCGCGGCGCATGGAGCGCGCGTCGCTGCGCGAGATGCTGATCCCGTTGGTCCCGGCGGCCGTCATCGCGCTCGCCCTGATCGTGGCGCAGCCCGACCTCGGGCAGACCCTGTCGATGGGTGTGATCCTGCTCGGTCTGCTCTGGTACGCCGGTCTGCCGCTGCGGGTGTTCCTCAGCTCGCTCGCCGCGGTGCTGGTCTCCGGCGCGGTGCTGGCGATGTCGGCGGGCTACCGCTCGGCGCGCGTGCAGTCCTGGCTGGACCCCGCCGCCGACAGCCAGGGGTCCGGCTATCAGGCGCGGCAGGCACGGTTCGCGCTGGCCAACGGCGGAATCTTCGGCGACGGTCTGGGGCAGGGCACCGCGAAGTGGAACTACCTGCCCAACGCGCACAACGACTTCATCTTCGCGATCATCGGCGAGGAACTCGGCTTCGTCGGCGCCGGCGGCCTGCTGTGCCTGTTCGGGTTGTTCGGCTACACCGGCATGCGCATCGCGCGGCGCTCGGCCGACCCGTTCCTGCGCCTGCTGACCGCGACCGCCACCCTGTGGATCCTGTCGCAGGTGTTCATCAACGTCGGCTACGTCGTCGGCCTGCTGCCGGTGACCGGGCTGCAGCTGCCGCTGATCTCGGCGGGCGGCACCTCGACGGCCACCACGCTGTTCATGATCGGCATAATGGCCAACGCCGCCCGGCACGAGCCCGAGGCGGTGGCCGCGCTGCGCGCCGGCCGCGACGACCGCATGAACCGGTTGCTGCGCCTGCCCCTGCCGGCGCCGTACGTGCCGACGCGCACCGAGGCGCTGCGTGACCGGCTGCGTACCCGGACGCGCGGGACCGAACCGGCCCCGCGGGAGACCCGCGCGGCGGCGCCGCGCAAGAGCCGCGCAGCGGCCTCTCGCAAGGGTCGCGAACCGGCCCCGCGCAAGGCGCGCGCCGCGGCGACCGAGCGCACCCCGCGGCGGACGGCCCGGGGCGCTGAGCAGGCGAGTGCGGAATCTCGCAGGTCCGTCCGATATGGTGCAGCCCAGCGTAAGCAGGGCCGACGTGCCCGCACACTGGAAGGTCAGCGTTACGGGTGACGGGGATTTCGATCCCGGCAGGGAACGACCGGATCTCCGTGGTTCTCGCCGGCGGAGGCACGGCGGGCCACGTCGAACCCGCGATGGCGGTCGCCGATGCGCTGCTGGCGCTGGACCCCGACATCCGGATCACCGCCCTGGGTACCGCACGCGGCCTGGAGACCCGGCTGGTGCCCCAGCGCGGATACGACCTCGAGTTGATCACCCCGGTGCCGCTGCCCCGCAAACCGTCCGCTGACCTGGCGCGGCTACCGGTCCGGGTGCGGCGGGCGGTCCGTCAGACCCGCGAGGTGTTCGATCGCGTGGGCGCCGACGTCGTGATCGGCTTCGGCGGGTACGTCGCGTTGCCGGCCTACCTCGCCGCGCGCAGCGCCCGGCGGTCCGCGCGGGTGCCCGTGGTGATCCACGAGGCGAACGCCAGCGCGGGACTGGCCAACAAGGTCGGGGCCCGGGCCGCCGAGCGCGTGCTCTCCGCGGTGCCCGACCCCGGACTGGGCCGGGTCGAGGTCGTCGGGGTGCCGGTGCGGGACGCGATCACCTCCCTGGATCGCGCGGCTCTGCGCGCCGAGGCGCGCGCCTTCTTCGGCTTCGCCGACGACGCTCGCGTGCTGCTGGTGTTCGGCGGCTCCCAGGGCGCGCAGTCGCTCAACCGGGCTGTCTCCGCGGCGGCCGAAGACCTTGCCCGCCAGGGCATTTCGGTGCTGCACGCTCACGGGCCGAAGAACACACTGCAGTTGCGCGAGCCCGCGCCCGGTGACCCGCCCTACGTGGCGGTGCCCTACCTGGACCGCATGGACCTGGCGTATGCGGCCGCCGACCTGGCGATCTGCCGGTCCGGGGCGATGACGGTGGCCGAGGTCAGCGCAGTCGGCCTGCCCGCGGTGTATGTCCCGCTGCCCATCGGGAACGGGGAGCAGCGGCTCAACGCGCGCCCGGTGGTCGACGCCGGCGGCGGACTGATCGTCGACGACCGCGACCTGACTCCGCAGTTCGTCGCCGAGACCGTGGGCGCCCTGCTCACCGACACCGAGCGGCTGACCACGATGACCGCCGCGGCCGCGCTGGCCGGTCACCCGGACGCGGCGCGCCGCGTCGCCGAGGTGGCCCTCGACGTGGCGCGCGCCCACCGCGACGGGCGGGTCCGACGGTGACGACGACCGAACTGCCGCCCGAACTGGCCCGGGTGCACATGGTCGGCATCGGCGGTGCGGGCATGTCGGGCATCGCGCGCATCCTGCTCGATCGCGGCGCGATGGTCTCCGGCTCGGATGCCAAGGAGTCACGCGGCGTGGCCGCGCTGCGGGCGCGCGGCGCGGTGGTCCGGATCGGCCACGACGCCGCAGCGCTGGACATGCTGCCCGGCGGTCCGACCGTCGTGGTCACCACCCATGCCGCGATCCCGAAGACCAATCCCGAGCTCGTCGAGGCGCGGCGGCGCGGCATCCCGGTGATCCTGCGCCCCGCTGTGCTGGCCAAATTGATGGACGGCCACACGACGCTGATGGTGACCGGGACGCACGGCAAGACGACCACCACCTCGATGCTGATCGTGGCGCTGCAGCACGCCGGGTTGGACCCGTCGTTCGCCGTCGGGGGAGACCTCGGCGAGCCCGGCACCAACGCGCACCACGGCAGCGGCCGGTTCTTCGTCGCCGAGGCCGACGAGAGCGACGGCTCGCTGCTGCAGTACAGCCCCGACGTGGTCGTGGTGACCAACATCGAGGCCGACCATCTGGACTTCTTCGGCAGCGTCGAGGCCTACACCGCGGTGTTCGAGCAGTTCGTCGACCGCATCCGGCCCGGCGGTGCGCTGGTGGTGTGCGTCGACGACCCGGGCGCGCGGGCACTGTCCGAAAGCGCTGCGGCGCGCGGTGTTCCGGTGTTGCGCTACGGCAGCACGGGCGAGGGCCTGGACGCCGAACTGGTGGAGTGGTCGCAACAGGGGACCGGTGGGGTGGCGGTCGTGCGGTTGCGCGGCGAGGACAGCCCGCGGGTGATGCGGCTCGCGGTGCCCGGGCGGCACATGGCGCTCAACGCGATGGGCGCGCTGCTCGCTGCCGTCCGCGCCGGGGCGCCGGCCGAGGTGGTGCTTGACGGGCTGGCCGACTTCGAGGGTGTGCGCCGGCGCTTCGAACTCGTCGGATCCGCTTACGGGGTACGGGTTTTCGACGACTACGCCCACCATCCGACGGAGGTGCGCGCCACCCTGACCGCGGTGCGCGCGGTCGTCGAGCAGGGTGAGCGCGGACGGTCGATCGTGGTGTTCCAGCCCCACTTGTATTCGCGCACCGAGGCTTTCGCCGCCGAGTTCGGAGCGGCGCTGAGCCTGGCCGACGAGGTGTTCGTGCTCGACGTCTACGCTGCGCGCGAGCAGCCGCTGGCCGGGGTGAGCGGCGCGACCGTCGCGGACCACGTGACCGCACCGGTGACCTACGTGCCGGACTTCTCGGCGGTGGCCGGACGGGTGGCCGCGGTGGCCGCACCCGGCGACGTGGTGGTCACGATGGGTGCCGGCGACGTGACGATGCTCGGTGCCCTGATCGTGAGCGAGCTGACAGACAAGGCCAACCGGACCTCACCGGGCGGGGCGGGGCCGGCGGCGCGATGACCGAGCCCCGCGACATCGATCCGGCCGGCGATCCCGAGCAGGAGCCCGAGACCTCCACCGACACCGAGACGATCGAGACTGCCGACAACGCCGAGACTGCCGACAACGCCGACGACGCCGAGGGCCCGCGGCGGCGCGCCCGGCGCGAACGCGAGCAGCGCCGCGAGGCGCAGGCGCGCGCGACGGCCATCGAGGAGGCGCGCCGGGAGGCCAAGCGCCGCGCGATGGGCACCACCGCGACCGAGCGCGTCACGCTCAGCCGCGGCGCGGTGCGCGGACTCAAGGCGCTGCTGTGGACCGCCGGCATCGCGGTCTTGGTGGTCGGGCTGGGGCTGTTGCTGTATTTCACCCCGATCATGTCCGCACGCAACATCGCGGTCGTCGGTCTCGGGGCGCTCACCGAGCAGGAGGTCGTCGAGGTCGCCGCGGTCGTGCCGGGCACCCCGCTGCTGCAGATCAACACCGACCACGTCGCCGAACGCGTGGCCGAGATCCGGCGCGTCGCGTCGGTGCGCGTGCAGCGGGAGTATCCCTCGACCCTGCGGATCACCGTCGTCGAGCGGGTGCCCGTGGTGATCCGGGACTATCCCGACGGCGTGCACCAGTTCGACAAGGACGGTGTCGATTTCGCGACCGGCCCGCCGCCGCCGGGGGTGCCCTACCTCGAGACCGAGACCCCGGGCCCGCAGGACCCGGCGACCCAGGCGGCGCTGCAGGTGATGACGTCGCTGCGGCCGGAGGTGGCCGCGCAGGTGGGACGGGTGACCGCGCCGTCGGTCGCGTCGATCACGCTGACCCTGGTCGACAGGCGGACCATCGTGTGGGGGACCACCGACCGCACGGAGGAGAAGGCGCTCAAGTTGGCGGCGCTGCTGACCCAGCCGGGGCAGGTCTACGACGTCTCCAGTCCGGATCTGCCGACCGTCAAGTAGTGACGGCGAAATTTCTCGGCGCGTGTCGGCGCGCCTGCGGGGTTCGTGCGGGCGCTGACCCTACCGTTCTGTCTACGCGGAACAACTTGACATAACTCTAAGCCTCAGGTTGAGGTTGAGGGTTTTGATCAGGGGGAACTCCGCAGGCAGACAGCAACCAGGCAGGAAGGCAACCGCGGCGATGACCCCTCCGCATAACTACCTCGCAGTGATCAAGGTGGTCGGCATCGGCGGCGGCGGCGTCAACGCCGTCAACCGAATGATCGAACAGGGCCTCAAGGGCGTCGAGTTCATCGCGATCAACACCGACGCGCAGGCGCTGTTGATGAGCGATGCCGACGTCAAGCTCGACGTCGGCCGTGACTCCACGCGCGGACTGGGCGCCGGCGCCGACCCCGAGGTGGGGCGCAAGGCCGCCGAAGACGCCAAGGACGACATCGAGGAGCTGCTCCGCGGCGCCGACATGGTGTTCGTCACCGCCGGTGAGGGTGGCGGCACCGGCACCGGTGGCGCGCCCGTGGTGGCGTCGATCGCCCGCAAGCTCGGCGCCCTGACCGTCGGCGTGGTGACGCGACCGTTCTCGTTCGAGGGCAAGCGACGCAGCAACCAGGCCGAGAACGGCATCCAGGCGTTGCGCGAGAGCTGCGACACGCTGATCGTCATCCCCAACGACCGGCTGCTGCAGATGGGCGATGCCGCGGTGTCGCTGATGGACGCCTTCCGCAGCGCGGACGAGGTGCTCCTCAACGGTGTGCAGGGCATCACCGACCTGATCACCACCCCCGGCCTCATCAACGTCGACTTCGCCGACGTCAAGGGGGTCATGAGCTCGGCCGGTACCGCACTGATGGGTATCGGCTCGGCGCGCGGTGACGGCCGTGCCCTCAAGGCCGCCGAGATCGCGATCAATTCCCCGCTGCTGGAAGCCTCGATGGAGGGCGCGCAGGGCGTGCTGCTGTCGGTGGCCGGTGGCAGCGACCTGGGCCTGTTCGAGATCAACGAGGCCGCGTCGCTGGTGCAGGACGCCGCTCACCCCGACGCCAACATCATCTTCGGCACCGTCATCGACGACTCGCTGGGCGACGAAGTGCGCGTCACGGTCATCGCCGCCGGGTTCGATGCCGCCGGCCCGGGCCGTAAGCCGGTCACCGGCGAGGCCGCGGCCGAGGCGCCGGCGAGCACGCCGATCGCCCCGGGCAAGGCCGGCCGCGTCGGCTCGTCGCTGTTCGACAACGATCCGGCCAGCGTCCCGGTCACCAACGGCGCAACGGTGCGCATCGGCGGGGACGGCCGCGACGACGGCGGCATCTCCGACGACGACGTCGACGTGCCGCCGTTCATGCGTCACTGAACGACGTACGGTCGCAGCGTGCGATTTCGTGTACGCCGTGTGACCACCACCCGCTCCGGTGGTGTGTCGAAACCTCCGTTCGACACCTTCAATCTGGGTGATCACGTCGGCGACGACCCCGCCGCCGTGGCCGCCAACCGGCACCGGTTGGCGACGGCGCTCGGACTGAGCGCGGGTGGCAGGCACGACGGCGGTGATGACCGGGTTGTGTGGATGAACCAGGTGCACGGCACCCACGTGCAGGTGGTCGAGGATCCCTCCGAAAACCCGGACGACACAGACGGTTTGGTGACCACCCGGCCCGGGTTGGCGCTCGCCGTGGTGACGGCCGACTGCGTGCCGGTGCTGATGGCCGACGCGCGCGCCGGCGTGGTCGCGGCGGTGCACGCGGGCCGCGTCGGCGCCCAGAACGGCATCGTGCTGCGCGCCCTGGAGACGATGACGTCGGCCGGCGCCCACGTCGAGGACGTGTCGGTGCTGCTCGGCCCGGCGGTGAGCGGCCGCAACTACGAGGTTCCCGCGGCGATGGCTGCCGAGGTGGAGGCGGCGCTGCCGGGCAGTCGCACCAGGACCGCGCGCGGGACGGTGGGCCTGGATCTGCGCGCCGGCATCGCCGCGCAGCTGCGGTCGGCCGGCGTGCCGGCTGTGGACATCGACCCGCGCTGCACGGTCGACGACCGGGATCTGTTCAGCCACCGCCGCGATGCGCCGACCGGCCGGCTGGCGTCGGTGATCTGGCTGGAGCCGGCCCGATGAGCACCGCCCGCGAGCAGGAGTTGGCGACGTCGCTGGCCGAGGTTCGGGCCCGGCTGGCCCGCGCGGCCGAGGCCGCCGGTCGCGCGGTCCAGGACATCGAGTTGTTGCCGGTGACGAAGTTCTTTCCGGCCTCCGACGTGGTGGCGCTGCACCAATTGGGCTGCGACGCCTTCGGTGAGTCGCGCGATCAGGAAGCCGGCCGCAAGGTCGCCGAGGTCCACGAGTCGACCGGAGGGGCGCCGATCCGCTGGCACATGATCGGCCGCATCCAGCGCAACAAGGCGCGCTCCATCGCGCGGTGGGCCGATGTCGCGCACTCGGTGGACAGCCCGAAGCTGGTCACGGCGCTGTCCCGGGCGGTCTCCGACGCGATCGAGGCGGGTCAGCGCACCGCGGCGATGCAGGTTTTCCTGCAGCTCAGCCTCGACGGCGACGAGGCCCGCGGGGGAGTCGACGTCGACGCGACCGCGCGCATCGACGAACTGTGCGACGCGATGGACCGGTCCGAGGGGCTGGAGTTCGCCGGGCTGATGGCGATCCCGCCGCTGGGCGCCGACCCCGAGGACGCGTTCGCGCGGCTACAGCGGGAGCATTCGCGGGTGCAGGGGAGGTTTCCGCAGCGACTGGCGCTGTCGGCGGGCATGTCGAGTGACCTCGAAGCTGCGGTCAAACACGGCTCCACTTGTGTGCGTGTCGGTACCGCGCTATTGGGATCGCGCCCGCTAACGTCACCCCCAGTCACACCAGTCACACGACCACCACAGACAACAGAGTCTCTCGGGTCCGCCGACACGACCGACACTTCATCACCGCACAAGGGGTCAGCACGATGAGCACACTTCACAAGGTCAAGGCCTACTTCGGTATGGCGCCGATGGACGACTACGAGGACGACTACTACGAAGACGACGACCGCGGCCCCGCCCGCGGATACCGTCGTCCCCGCGAAGAGCGGTTCGAGGACGAGGCCTACCCGCGCGGCTACGAAGACCGGCGCGACTACGACGAGGCGCCCGCCTACCGCGCCGGAATGGCCGGCGGCTTCGACGAGGCCCGGTTCGAGGCCCGGATGCGCACGCCCCGCGAGTTCGACCGCACCCCACCGCGGTTCGGCGCGATGCGCGGATCGACCCGTGGCGCGCTGGCGATGGATCCCCGCGGTATGGCCGAGTTGTTCGAGGCCGGCAGCCCCCTGGCCAAGATCACCACGTTGCGTCCCAAGGACTACAGCGAGGCACGCACCATCGGCGAGCGCTTCCGCGACGGCACCCCGGTGATCATGGACCTGGTGTCGATGGACAACGCCGACGCCAAGCGTCTCGTCGACTTCGCCGCCGGGCTGGCCTTCGCGCTGCGCGGCTCGTTCGACAAGGTCGCGACCAAGGTCTTCCTGCTCTCGCCGGCCGACGTCGACGTCACCGCCGAGCAGCGTCGCCGGATCGCCGAGGCCGGCTTCTACGCCTACCAGTGAGCCGTCCGCACGGCCACAGGTAGGCTGGCGACGTCGCGCACAGCGGCAGACCGGCCCGTCGCGGGCGGTATCGAACCACCATCTGCCTACGAGTGAGGTCGCTTCCGTTGGGGCTCTTCTTCGAAATCCTGGGTTTCGCGCTGTTCGTTTTCTGGCTGCTGCTGATTGCCCGGGTCGTTGTCGAGTTCATCCGTTCGTTCAGCCGGGACTGGCATCCGCGCGGTGCGACAGTGGTGGTACTCGAGATCATCATGACGCTGACCGACCCCCCGGTGCGCCTGCTTCGCCGGATCATCCCGCAGCTGACCATCGGCGCGATCCGGTTCGATCTGTCCATCATGGTGTTGTTACTGCTGGCGTTCATCGGCATGCAGCTGGCCTTCAGCGCTGCCGCCTGAAATACCTCTGACCTGCAGTGATGTCCCTATGTCCGGGGTGGGGCCACCCCCTGTCGGGGTGCGGTGGGCGACCCTGCGCGTCTTCGGATTGTTGAAAATCTGTCTTATTTCACGACCTCGACTGCAACCGCAGAGTCTGGTGTGACAGGATGGACGCCAGTTACGACCCTGTAAGGCTCTACACTTTGTGATCGTTCACGGTCCAGACTTCAAGGGGGCAGACGATGCCGCTCACTCCTGCCGACGTGCACAACGTCGCGTTCAGCAAGCCACCCATTGGTAAGCGCGGCTACAACGAGGACGAGGTCGACGCGTTCCTCGACCTCGTCGAGAACGAGCTGTCCCGCCTGATCGAGGAGAACAGCGACCTCCGTCAGCGCGTGGCCGAGCTCGACCAGGAGCTCGCCGCCGCTCGGTCGGGTTCCTCGCAGCCGACGCAGACCATCCCGGCCTACGAGCCCGAGCCCGAGCCGGAGCCCGAACCGCAGCCGGTGTACGAGGCGCCCGCCGCGCCCGCGCCCGCGCCGGCGCCCGCGGCCAGCAGCGAAGACCAGCATCTCCGCGCGGCCAAGGTGCTCAGCCTGGCGCAGGAGACCGCCGACCGCCTGACGAGCAGCGCCAAGGCCGAGTCCGACAAGATGCTCAGCGACGCCCGCGCCCAGGCCGACGCCATGGTCGCCGAGGCGCGCCAGACCGCCGAGACCACGGTCGCCGACGCCCGCCAGCGCGCCGAGGCGATGCTCGCCGATGCGCAGACCCGGTCGGAAACCCAGCTGCGTCAGGCCCAGGAGAAGGCCGACGCGCTGCAGGCCGACGCCGAGCGCAAGCACTCCGAGATCATGGGCACCATCAACCAGCAGCGCACGGTGCTGGAAGGCCGCCTCGAGCAACTCCGCACGTTCGAGCGCGAGTACCGCACCCGGCTCAAGACCTACCTGGAATCTCAGCTCGAGGAGCTGGGTCAGCGTGGCTCCGCGGCTCCGGTGGACTCCGGCGCGGGCAACGACGGGGGCTTCAACCAGTTCAACCGGGGCAGCAATTAACCCATGCTGATCGTTGCCCTCGTGCTCGCCGTCATCGGCTTGGCGGCGTTGGTGACCGCGGTGGTCACCAGCAACGAGTTGATCGCCTGGGTGTGCATCGCGGCCAGCGCCGTCGGTGTCATTCTGCTCATCGTCGACGCGGTGCGGGACCGGTCCAAGCGGGACGCCGCGCCGGCGGCCACCGACACCGACGCCGACACCGACGAGGACCAGAGCCGGGTCGAGGACTATCCCGACGAGGCCCCGATCGCCGAAGACTACGAGGACGAGCCGTCGACCGGCGAGTACCGCGACGAGCAGTCCGACGCTCCGGCGTCCGAGTCCGACGTCACCGAGGACGAGAAGCACAAGTCCTGACGCGTTGCCGGGCAACGGGTTTCGTCAGCCCTAGGGGCCGCTGACCGTCGGGGTGGCGAGCAGTTCGCGCACCTCGTCGTCACTGACCTGGTGGAAGTCGGCGTACACCTGGCCCACGGCCCGGAAATCGGGCGGCGATGAACCGCACACCACGTCGTCTGCTTCCTGCCGCAGTCTGCGACACACAGACGTCGGCCCCACCGGGACCGCGACCACGACGGTGCCGGAGCCGGCCTGGCGCACCGACCGCACCGCGGCGGTCATGCTCGCACCGGTGGCGATCCCGTCGTCCACCAGGATCACCGTCTTTCCGGCGATGTCCAGCGGTCCCCGCCCCCCGCGGTAAGCCTGCTCGCGGCGGTGCAGTTCGACCGTCTCGCGCTGCACCGCACCCCGGACCTCCTCGTCGCCGAGTCCGAGACTGCGCAACAGGTCGTCGTTGAGGACGACGCCGCCCCCGGTGGCCAGCGCGCCCATCGCCAGTTCCGGGTACTGCGGCACACCGAGCTTGCGGACCAGGCACACGTCGAGGGGCGCACCGAGTGCGGCTGCCACCTCCCAGCCGACCGGGACGCCGCCGCGGGCCAGTCCCAGGACCTCGACGTCGCGGCCCTGGTATCGGTGCAGGTCGCGCGCCAGCATCCGGCCTGCGTCCCGGCGGTCGGAGAACGTGCGCGCTCGGTGCGTCTTCACCTGCTCGTCCTGTCTGCCACTCTGGCTTCGGGGTACCCCGGTCCGCGTCGGGCAATCCCGGGTGCCGCCGGCGCCGAATCACCAGACGCACGCCGAGGGACAGGAGCAGCAGTGGGGATCGATTTCGAGAGTGTGGTCGACCATCCTCGGCGCGACGTGTGGGACTGGCACGCGCGTCCGGGCGCGATCCGCCGGCTCACCCCGCCGTGGCAGCCGCTGACGGCGCTCGCCGAGGCGGACTCGCTCGCCGACGGTGTCGCGGTGTTGCGCCTGCCGGGTGGGCTGCGGTGGACGGCCCGCCATGATCCCGGCGCGTACCAACCCCCGTACCGCTTCGTCGACGAGTTGTCGTCGGACGGGCTGGTCTCCTGGCCGGTCCGGCTCGCCGGCGGGTGGCGGCACACGCACACCTTCGACGAGGTCGACGGCTCCCGCACGCGCATGCACGACCGGGTGGAGGCGGCGGTGCCCGCGGCCGCGCTGCGCCCGATGTTCGTCTACCGCCATCGCCAGGTCGCCGACGACCTGGCCGCGCACCGCAGGGCGGCCGAGGCTGGGATGGCGCCGATGGTCGTGGCGGTCACGGGTTCCTCCGGCCTGGTGGGCGCGGCGCTGTGTGCGTTCCTGACCACCGGTGGCCACCGCGTCATCCGGCTGGTCCGGGGTGCGGCCGCCGGTCCCGACGAACGTCGGTGGTCTCCCGACGCCCCGGCTGCTGACCTGCTGGACGGGGTCGACGCGGTCATCCATCTGGCCGGCGAGTCGATCGCCGGACGTTTCACCCCCGCCCATTGTGCCCGCATCCGCGACAGCCGGGTCGAGCCCACGCGCCGCCTGGCCGAGGTCGCCGCCGGCGCCGCGGACGGTCCGCACGTCTTCGTGAGCGCCTCGGCGATCGGCTACTACGGCAGCGACCGAGGCGATACGCAACTGACCGAGGACAGCAGCCGCGGTGACGGTTTCCTGGCCGACGTGGTCACCGCGTGGGAGGCCGCAACCGCACCCGCCCGCGACGGCGGTCTGCGGGTGGTCACCGTGCGCACCGGCATCGTCCAGTCGGCCGCGGGCGGCACGTTGCGTCTGCTGCGGCCGCTGTTCAGCCTCGGACTCGGCGGCCGCGTCGCCGACGGCCGGCAGTGGATGTCGTGGATCGATCTCGACGATCTGCTCGACATCTACCACCGCGCCCTCTTCGATGACCGACTGGACGCTCCGGTCAACGCCGTTGCACCGCAATCCATTCGGAACGAGGACTACACCAGGGCGTTGGCCCGGGTGCTGCACCGGCCCGCGGTGCTGCCGGTCCCTGCTGCCGGTCCCCGCCTATTGCTGGGGGAGCAGGGGGCCCGCGAACTGGTGCAGGCCAGCCAGCGGGTGGTTCCCGCGACACTGCTCGGGCTGGGACACCCGTTCCGCCGTCCGGAGATCGGCGAGGCACTGGCTCATCAGCTCGGCCGCGGTTGACTTGCCACGTGGGTCAGGAAGCCGGCCACCAGATCTCGCACCCGTGACCTGGCCGACTCGGCGAGATCGGTTGTGCGCGCGAGCAACTCGTCGTGATCGAGTCCCGCCGCGACGACGGCGCCCTCCCGGTCGTCGTCCAGCCACACCTTCAGCAGGTCGGCGTCCACCTCGGGATGGAACTGCAACGCCAGCGCACGGCCCAGCACGAACGCCTGCGAGGCGCCGGCGGTGCGGGCGATCTCGGTGGCGCCGGGCGGCAACGTCCAGCGGTCGTAGTGCCATTGGAACCACGGACCGCCGGGCACCACGTCGGGGCGGTCGCTGCGCACGTCGTACCAGCCGATCTCCGGCTGGGGGGAGCGCGCCACCGACCCGCCGAATGTCTGCGCCAGCAGCTGCCCACCGAAACACACGCCCAGCAGGGCGATCCCGGCGTGGGCGGCGTCGCGCAGCAACTGCATCTCCGCGCCGACCCAGGTGCGGCGCAGCGACTCGTCGTACACCGCCCACGACGCGCCGAGCGGGACGATGACGTCGTAACCCGTCGGGTCGGGGAAGGTCACCTCCCGCGCGGGGGAGTCGACGTGCTCGGGGGGCACGACCACGAACGTGTCCACCTCGAATCCCCGCTCGGCGAACGCCTCGCCCAGGAGGGCCTCGGTGGCCGTCGGCTCGTTGGCCAGAAACAGAACGCGTGAAGTCACGCCCGCCATTATCGCGGCCGGTTGACTCTCCCCCGAGGGGAGACCTCACGGTGAACTCATGTCCAACACAGATCACACCCAGACCACCCTCACCTGGGACGAGCTCCCGGCGCCCGTCACCACCTACTTGGTCGCGCACCGCGACCGTGACGCGGACACCGCGCGACGCGTATTCTCCGACGCCGCCTCGATCACCGACGAGGGCCGCACCCACACCGGCCGCCGGGCCGTCGACGAGTGGCTGGGCGCCGCGGGCAGCGAGTACACCTACACCACCGAGTTCCGCGGCGCGGCGCGGACCGGTGCCACCGGCTACGACGTCGTGCAGCGCCTGGAAGGCGACTTCCCCGGCGGCGTCGCCGATCTGCACTTCCGCTTCACCCTGTCCGGTGAGTTGATCACCCGGCTGGTGATCGAGCCGTGAGGAGCTGGCTGATCACCGGCGGCACCCCGGGCGGGTTCGGCATGGCCATCGCCGAGGCGGCCCTGGCGGCCGGCGACCGGGTCGCGGTGACGGTGCGCCGGCCCGACGAGGTGCGCCACTGGGCGGACAGCCACGGCGACCACGTGCTGGTACTGACCGCCGACGTCACCGACGCGGCCGCGGTCCGCGCGGCCGTGCAGGCGACCGAGGACCGGTTCGGCGGCATCGACGTGCTGGTCAACAACGCCGGCCGCGGCTGGTACGGCTCGGTGGAAGGTATGGACGATGCCGGCCTGCGGGCCATGTTCGAACTGAACTTCTTCTCGGTGCTCACCGTCCTGCGCGCGGCGCTGCCCGGCATGCGGGAGCGCGGCTCGGGCTGGGTGGTGAACATGTCCTCGGTGGCCGGCCTGCGTGCCACCACCGGCTTCGGGTATTACAGCGCAACGAAATCCGCGATCGAGTCGATCACCGAGGTGTTGCGGGAAGAGCTGGCCCCGGCCGGGATCGCGGTGCTGGCCGTCGAACCCGAGGCGTTTCGCACCCGCGCCTACGCCGGGTTCGGCGCGCAACCCGTCGACGAACCGATCGAGTTCTACCGGCCGATGCTCGAGCAGGTGCGCACCGTCATGGCCGAGCAGGACGGCCGCCAGCCCGGAGACCCCGAGCGCGGCGCCCAGGCCATTCTGGCGGCGATGGCGCAGGAGCCACCACCGCGCCGCCTGGTCCTCGGGAGCTCCGGATTCGACGCGGTCCAAGCGGCGCTCGAAGACGCGCTCGCCGAGCTGCGCAGCAACGAGAAGCTCTCCCGGTCAGTGGATTTCCCGGACCCGTACTAGGCGAGCCTCAGCCGGGCAACGTGCACACAGTTCCACGGCAGCGCCGGCAGCGCGGTGCGACGGCCACCACGATGGCCCGGAACAAGGGAGAACGCATGTACGACTACGTGGTCATCGGCGCCGGTTCGGCAGGGTGTGTCATCGCCAACCGGCTCTCGGAGGATCCGGCGACCCGGGTCCTGTTGCTGGAGTCGGGTGCCGAGGACTCCCGGGCCGAGATCGCCAATCCGCCGGTCTGGCCCACGTTGTGGGGCACCGACGTCGACTACGCCTACCGCACGGTCGCCCAGCAGGGCACCTCCGCGCTGGCGCACGACTGGCCGCGGGGTCACACCCTCGGTGGCAGCAGCAGCATCAACGCGATGGTGTATCTGCGCGGGCACCCGGCCGACTTCGACGGCTGGTCCGCGGCGGGTTGCGCGGGCTGGGACTACCTGTCGGTGCTGCCGTACTTCCAGAGGATGGAGACCGTCGAACACGGCGACCGGCGCTACCGGGGTGGCGGTGGGCCGATGCGTCCGGCGCCGGCGCACCCGACGGTCGCCAGCCCCCTGTCGGAGGTGTTCCTGCAGGCCGCGGCCGCTGCCGGCTTCCCGCGCACCGATGACTTCAACGGCGCCCAGCCCGAGGGTGCGGGGTGGCACGACCTGTCGATCGCCGACGGCTCCCGGCAGAGCACCGCGGTGTCGTATCTGCATCCCATCGTCGGACGGCCCAACCTGACCGTCCGGACCCGGTCCCGGGCGCAGCGGTTGCTGCTCGAGGGAACACGTTGTGTCGGTGTGGAATCAGTCTGCGACGGCGAGGTGGTGACTGCGCGCGCCGACGCGGAGGTGATCGTCTGCGCGGGCGCGGTGGACTCGCCGCGGTTGTTGCTGCTGTCGGGGATCGGTCCGGCCGCGGAACTGGAGTCGGTCGGGGTGTCGGTGGCCCATGACCTGCCGGGGGTCGGGCGGAATCTGCACGACCATCCGTTGTGCGGCGTCGTGTACGAGTCGGCACGTCCGATACCGCCGGGGCGGACCAACCTGGCGGAGGTGTCGATGGTGTGGCGCAGCGATGCCGCCCTCAACGGGCCGGATATGCAGCTGATGTTCATCCACGTGCCGTTTCATCCCGTGCACCTGTCGGCGCCGGCGAACAGCTTCACCCTGGGGGTGGCCGCGGTTCCGCAGGCCCGCGGTTCGATCCGGCTGGCCGGACCGGACCCCGCGGCCGCGCCACTGATCGACCCGAACTATCTGGGCGCCGAGTCCGACGTGCGGCGCATGGTGCACGGTATCGAGGTGGCGCGTGCGATCGCCGCCACCGCGCCGTTCGCGCCCTGGGATGCCGGCGAGGTGCTGCCCGGACCGGCGGTCACCGACCGGGAGTCGTTGCGGCGCTTCGTTTCACAGGCCACCGGCACCTACTACCATCCGGTCGGCACCTGCGCCATGGGCACGGGTCCCGACGCGGTCGTCGACCCGAACCTGCGGGTGCGCGGAATCGACGGGCTGCGGGTCGCCGATGCGTCCATCATGCCGAAAGTGGTCGGCGTCAACACCAATGCCGCGACGATCATGATCGGGGAGAAGGCCGCCGATCTGATCCGCGGGCACGATGCCGCCGACGGTGACGTCACCCACCGAAGGCGATCGGCAGCGTCGCCGGTCCGGTGATGCCGGTGAGCGGCCGCCAGCGGCACGGTCCGTCACGCCGCAGCCGCGGCATCTGCTGTGTCATGGCGGTCAGCGCCTCGACGAGTTCGATGCGGGCCAGGTGAGAGCCGAGGCAGAAGTGCACACCGCCGCCGAAGGTGAGGATCGCCGGGGCGCCGTCGCGGGTGATGTCGAAGCGGTCGGGCTCGTCGTAGACCGCGGGGTCGCGGTTGGCCGAGGCGATGTTGACCACCACCAGGGTCCCCGCCGGTACGTGGTGGCCGGCCAGTTCGACGTCGTCGATCGCCTCGCGCAACGTCGTATAGATCACCGGCGAGAACCGCATCGCCTCCTCGACCGCCGCGGGCGCCAACTCCGGCCGCTCGGCCAGGAGCGTCCACTGCCGGGGATGGTCACAGAACAGGTCGAGCGTGGCGGCCAGTTGGTTGCGCGTGGTGTCGGTGCCGGCCATCAGCAGCGTCGCCGACAGTTTGAGCAGTTCGTCATGGGTCAGCCGGTCGCCGTCGACCTCCGCGCGCATCATGTCCGAGAGCAGGTCGTCGGTCAGTGTGTCGCGCCGCTGCACCACCATCTCGTCGAGGTAGGCCTCGAGTGCGCGCCACGCCGCCACGATCGCCGGACCGTCCTCGATCACGTTCCAGTCGAACACCTTGAAGATGTCATTGGCCCACGCCGACAACTGATCCCAGTCCTCACGGCGGGTCCCCAGCAATTCGCAGATCACCGGGATCGGGTAGTTGCGCGCGAGGTCGGCCACCGCGTCGCAGCGCCCGGCTGCGGCGACACGCCCCAGCTGCCGGGCGATCACCTCGGCGCAGGTCGGCTGCAGCCGGGCGGCCGCGCGTGGCGTGAACGCCTTTGCGACGAGGCGACGCTGGCGATGGTGCTCTTCGCCGTCGAGGCTCAGCAGCGTGGCGATCGTGATGTCCCACAGCTCGCCGGAGGTCACGCCCTGCGCGGCGAGCGCGAAGCCCTGGGGAATCCGGAAGCGGTCGTCACGCAGGACGGTGCGCACCGTGTCGTAGGTCAGTGCCTCCAGGCCGTGCGAGCCGATGGCGAGCGCGCTCTGGGCGCGGGCCGCCGCGATGCGCCGGTGTGCTTCGTCCGGGCTCTCGGCGCTCTCGTAGTCGACGGTGGGCAGATCGACGGTGATGCCATCGGTGCTCATCGAGTACCCCTCGGTCCGGTGCTGTCGCTCCCGGCCGACGCTAGGACCGGCGAGCGCCGGCGTCGTGAGTAGTCGACTACCTGTTCTCGATGGTCTCGGGAAGGATCCCCTCGGGATCGATCAGCGAGACCTCGTGACCGTCGAGGGTGAGCCGGCGGACGATCTCCAGCAGCATTCGGCGGGCGACGTCGTCGATCGAGTACACCATCGTCAGATCCAGTGCCACTTTGGTCTCCGCCGGCGCGGTGTCGGTGACCTCGCGAACCACCCGCTCGGCGCCCGCGAAGCGGATCCCGCCCTGCAGCGCGATCACCCGGACCGCGTCGGGTCCCTCGCCGACGACGTGATTGGACCGAACCACCGCGCGGCCCGCGGCCGGGACCTCCATCACGTGCAGACCCATGTCGGAGGAGAACCGTCCGAACAGGCCCACTCCGCGCACGCTGTTGCCGTGAACGTCCAATCGTGGTGAGAACGTGGCGATCCCGATCTGCCCGGGCAGCGCGCCGATCAGGCCGCCGGCCACACCGCTCTTGGCCGGGATGCCGACCTGGGTCGCCCAGTCGCCGGCGGCGTCGTACATTCCGCAGGTGAGCATCACACTGAGCACCTGACGCACCACCGGCTCGGGCACCACGCGCTCACCGGAGAGCGGATTGACCCCGTGGTTGGCCAGCGTCGCGGCCATCACCGCCAGGTCGACCGTCGTGACGAGCAGCGAACACTGGCGGGTATAGCCCCGGACGACGGTGGCGGGGTCCTCGGTGAGTACGCCGTAGCTGCGCAGCATGTGGGCGATGGCCAGGTTGCGGTGGGCGTGCTCCATCTCCGAGGTGCACACCGAGTCGTCGATGGTCAGGCGGCGACCGGCGAATGCCGAGAGTCCGTCGACCACACGTTCCAGCCGCGCTGCCGCGTCGATCCCCTCGGGCCCGACGAGCGCGTGCGCGGTGATGGCGCCTGCGTTGATCATCGGGTTGAGCGGACGGCCGGAACCACCTTCGAGGGAGAGCTCGTTGAACGCCTCACCGGACGGTTCGACACCGACCTTGGCCAGCACCGCGTCGAAGCCGCGATCGGCCAGCGCCAGCGCGTAGGCGAACGGCTTGGAGATCGACTGGATGGTGAACTCGACATCGACGTCGCCGACGCCGTAGACCGCGCCGTCGACCATCGCGAAGGCCGCGCCGAGCCGCTCCGGGTCGGCCGCCGCGAGTTCGGGAATATAGTCCGCCAGCGTGCCCGAACCGTCTGATGCGATGTCGCCGAGCGTCTCGTCGAGGTAGTCAGGAATCGGTGACTGCATGGCCGTCCTCACGCACGGTCCGGGTCACAAGGGCGACGTCGGCCCGCGTCGGCCGGCGGAACCGGCCGCCGTCGGCGAGGAACTCGTCGCCGTGCTTCTGCAGGTGGCGGGCGAACAGCGGGCACACCGGGACGACGGTGAAACTCTTGTCGATGCTGTCGGCGAGGGCCGCGCGCAGGAGTCGACCCGCCAGACCCCGCCCGCTGAACTGTTCGTCGACCTCGGTGTGGAAGAAGATGCGCTCGGCGGCCGCACCGGGCGGGTCGACGAATTCGGCTCGGCCGGCACGGGTTCCGTCGGCCAGGTGGATGACGTACGCGCCGGTCGGCGGTGATTCGTCGAGACTCACCGTCACCTGGGCATCTGTGCTGTCGGTCGATGGTCGGGTCATCGTCGCAGTCCTCTTCGTTGGTCGGGGTTTTCTCCCTGCCTCACTGTCCTCGACCTTACGTGGCGATTCACGATAAAACAATGAATATCGATATTCCTTTGACAAATCGACGGAACGCTGTTTGGCTGGCCGAACCGATACGCCGAAGGAGAACTTCCATGCCCAAGACCGGTCTCGATGCACTGCTGCGCCCGCAGGACAGCATCGTGGTGTTGATCGACCACCAGCCCTTCCAGTTCGCCAACCTCAACAGCCATGACCCGGCGGCGATCGTGAACAACGTGGTGGGACTGGCGAAGGGGGCGAAAGTCTTTGAGGTGCCGACGATTCTGACCACCGTGCTCGAAGAGCGCGGCGGCTACCTGGTCAAGCAGCTGCAGGACGTCTTCCCCGACCAGAAGCCGATCGACCGGACGTTCATCAACACCTGGGAGGACGAGAACGTCGTCGAGGTGGTGAAGGCCAGCGGCCGCCAACAGCTCATCCTCGCCGCGCTGTGGACCGAGGTGTGTCTGGCGATGCCGACCATCCAGGCCCTCGCCGAAGGCTACGACGTCTTCATCGTCACCGACGCCTCCGGCGGCGTGTCCGCCGAAGCCCACGATATGGCGGTGCGGCGCATGGTCGCCGCAGGCGCGGTCCCGATCACCTGGCTCGCGGTGCTCTCGGAGTGGCAGCGGGATTGGGCGCGTGCGGACACCGCCGCCGGTCTCACCGACGTCATCCAGGAGCACGGCGGCGGCAGCGGTATCGCCTTCGCCTGGGAGACACAGCTTCTCACCGCCCGCGCTCTCGCGGACGCCTGAGTGTCGGCCGTGTCGGGACCGATCCGCATCGGGTACTGCATGTCGTTGACCGGACCGGTCGCCGGCAACGCCCGGTCGGCGCGGCTGGCCCATGACATCTGGTGTGAGGACGTCAACCGCGCCGGCGGGCTGCTGGGGCGCCCCGTGCAACTGCTCTGCTACGACGACGGTGGCGACGCGTCGCAGGTTCCCGGTCTCTACCGGCGCCTGCTCGACGACGACGGCGTCGACCTCGTCCTGGGCGGATACGGCACCAACACACTGCTCCCGGCGATGCCGGTGATCATGGAGCGGCAGCGCTTCTTCGTCGGCCTGATGGGACTCGGGGTCAACAACGAGTTCGGCTACCCGAACTACTTCGCGATGATCCCCACCGGGCCGGATCCCAATGCCGCACTCACCGAAGGCTTCTTCGCGCTCGCCGCCGACCAACAGGCACGCACCGCCACCGCGGCACTGCTGTCCGCCGACGCCGAGTTCTCCCGCAACCCGGTTCTCGGCGCCAGGGCCAATGCACGCAAGTACGGCATCGAGATCGTGCACGAGGCCACGTATCCACTGGAAACCGAGGACTTCGGTCCCATCCTCGACGCTGTCGCGGACAGCGACTGCGACGTTCTGTTCCTCTGCTCCTACCTCGACGACTCCATCGCGCTGGTACGCGCCATCAGCGCCCACCACTTTGCGCCGAAGATGGTCGGCGGCGCGATGATCGGCCCGCAGAACGCCGACGTGCGCACCACGCTGGGCCCGCTGCTCAACGGGTTCGTCAACTACGAGTACTGGGTGCCCGGTCCCGCCATGACGTTTCCCGGTGTGGAGAACATGCTCGCCACGTACCAGAGCCGCGCCGCCGCTGCCGGCGTCGACGTCCTGGGGCACTACATGGCGCCGCCGGCCTACGCGCAGATGCAGGTCGTCGCCCAGGCCGTCGAAGCGACCGGAGGTCTCGCCGACGGCGCTCTCGCCGAGTACGCGCGGGAGGCGACCTTTCGCACCGTGATGGGTGATGTCCGCTTCGGGGCCAAGGGGGAGTGGGCGCATCCGCGGGTCCTGCAGGTTCAGTTCCGGGGCATCTCCGGCCACGACGCCGACCAGTTCCGCGACGGCTCCCGGCAGGTCGTGGTCGCTCCGCGCGATCTCAGTTCCCGCGACCTCGTCTTCCCTTACGCTGGGGTCGTCCCATCGAGAGGCTGACATGACACTTCCCTCGACCGGCGGGTGGCCGTCCCTGCGCGTGGACGATTGGGAGCCGACCCGCAGGTCCTTGCACATGTGGACGCAGATCGTCGGCAAGGTGCGGCTGGCGCACGCGCCCCCGGTCAACCACTGGTGGCAGGTCCCGCTGTACGTCTCGCCGCGAGGGCTGACGACATCGGCCATCCCGGTGGACACACGTCACTTCGACATGGAGTTCGACTTCCTCGACCACGCACTGGTGGTCCGGGTCAGCGACGGTGGGTCCGACCGCATCGACCTGCGTGACCGCTCGGTGGCACAGTTTCACGACGAGACGATGGGAATGCTCGAGAACCTGGGCATCCCGACGCGAATAACCATGCGGCCCAATGAGGTTGATCCCGCGATCCCGTTCGCCGAGGACCAGCACATGGGCTACGATCCCGCCGCGGCCCACGCGTTCTGGCAGCAGCTGGTCCAGGCCGACCGGGTGATCCGGCAGTTCCGTTCCCGGTTCACCGGGAAGGTCAGCCCGGTGCACTTCTTCTGGGGCTCATTCGATCTGGCGTGCAGCCGGTTCTCGGGCCGCCCCGCACCCCCTCATCCCGGGGGCGCGCCGAACTGTGCCGACTGGGTGATGGTCGAGGCGTACTCGCACGAGTTGAGCAGTTGCGGGTTCTGGCCCGGCGGCGGGGACGAGGGGGCCTTCTACTCCTACGCGTACCCCGAACCGGAGGGTTTCGCCGACTTCGCCGGCCGTCCCGAGGGGGTCTTCTACCACCCAGAGCTGCGGCAGTACCTGTTGCCGTACGAAATTGCGCGGGCGGCAACGGATCCGGATCAGTGCGTGCTGGACTTCCTTGAGTTCGCCTACGGTGCTGCGGCCGATTTGGCGGGATGGGACCGTGAGGCGCTGGAGGTCGACTCCGGTCGTCGGTCCGACTGAGGTCGGCGACCGCGTCAGCCCTGCAAACCGTCGATGCCGTGTTCGGTCGCGTATGCGATCAACTCGCGAGGCGCTCTCTGGATGTGTTCGGTCAACAACGCAACGGCGGCGTCGGTATCGCGGGCCAGCGCCAGGTCCTTGAGCTTGTCGTGTTCGCTCAGGAAGTCACGATGATCCCCGCCGTCGGCAAACGCCAGGTACCACCGTCGGTACAGTTCGGCGTTGTCCCGCAACGTCTGCGTGATCCTGTCCATCCAGGGGTTCCTGCACCCGGCCAGCAATGCGCGGTGGAACTCGCGGTGCCGGACGTTCCATTCTTCGTTGACCGTGCCGTCCTCGGCGAAGAGGGGGGTGTGAGCCAGTAGGTGATGCGAGGTCAAGATGCCTGCCTCCCAGTGCACGTCGCCGCGCTTGATCGCCAGACGCAGCGCCCCGGTTTCCACCTGCACCCGGGTCTCGCTCAGGCAAGTGATGTCGTCGACCGACAATTCCCGCACTCTGAACCCACGTTGCGGTGTCGCAGTGACAAAGCCCTGCTCGGCAAGCCGGGTCAATGCCTCACGAACCACCGACTGACTGACACCGAAGCGTTCACCGATTGCGACCAGCGGAAGTTTCGCGCCCGGAGCGAGCTGACCGTCGAGCAGTTCGGCCAGGAGTACGTCGTACACCTGTGCGGTCCGGGTCATGGGGCGAGTACTCCTGCCCTCGAATGATGGTCGATGCCGCCAGTATATCGAGATCACGCAGAAATAACGCTATTAACAGGCACGGACCAGGATCACAGTCGACAGGTCGCACCCTCGTCGGGTACGGCGAGGTCGATCAGGTAATCGGCGGCGATGTCGTTGACGCACTCGTTCGTTCCGGCCGTCACGATGGTGTGGCTCTCACCCTCCACCGTGAGTAGCGCACTGCCCAAGGTCTGGGCCAGGCGGATGCCGCCGGCATGCGGGGTGGTCGGGTCGCCGGTGATCGACACCACGAGTGTCGGGGGCAGTCCCTCGATATCTGCGCCGTAGGGGAATCCGAGCGTCGGTTCGGCCGGCCAGTGCTCGCACCCGTCCCGGGCGCCGGTCAGGACGACCCCGGGATCCATGAACGGCGCAACGTCGAAGATGCGGGCGCGCAACGTGTTTCCGTCGCGCTCGCTGAGCCGCTCCTCGTCCATGCAGTTGGTGGCGTGGAGGGCCTCGGTGAAGTTGGTCCAGTTGCCCTCGGCGTCACGCAGCGCGAAGTCGTAACCGAGCTGCCGCAGTTCGTCACCGCGTCCCTGCCGCTGGACCTGTGCGATCCCGGCGATGACGCGGGGCCAGGCCGCTTCGGTGTACAGGCCGGAGATCACCCCGCCGACGGCCTCGTCGAAGCCGAGTTCGGAGTGCAGCGCCGGGATCGCCGAGTCGTAGAGCGGACGCACGATGTCGTGGAACCGGTCGGTGGCCTCGGCCGGGTCGGCGCCCAGTGGGCAGTCCGGCAGGGTGGCGCAGTATGCCGCCATCTGCTCGAAGGACCGTTGGAACCCGGCGAAGGCGTCGACGCGGCGCTCGACGGTCCGCCGGCCGGGGTCGATGGCCCCGTCGAGCACCATCGCCCGGACGTTGCGGGGGAACTGCTCGGCGTAGACAGTGCCCAGTCGCGTCCCGTAACTCTGGCCCAGGAACGTCAACCGTTCGTCGCCGAGCACGGCCCGCAGCACGTCCATGTCGCGTGCGGTGTTACGGGTGCCCAGACCGGCCAGGACGTCGACACCGCCCGAACCGCTGGCGCACCGTTCGAAGACGACCCGGGTGTCGTCCTCGGTCCACTGCACGGTCGTACCTTGGGTGGTCAGCACGGCCTCACCCCGGTCGGCCTCGCCGTCGGTGTAGCAGTCGACCGCCGGTTCGGAGGCGCCGACTCCACGCGTGTCGAAACCGACGAGATCAAATCGGTCGGTGAGCCGGCTTCCGGGTAACGACAGTGCCGTCGCGGCTGCGGCGAACAAGCCGGACCCACCCGGCCCACCAGGGTTGAGAACCAGCGAACCGAGAGCTGCACCGCCGGCGGGCACCCGCATCACCGCGAGGCGCACGGTGTCGCCTTGTGGCTCCCGGTAGTCGAGCGGAACCACGAGACGGCCGCACTGCGCGGTCGGCACCCGGTCGAAGACCGCCGTCTCGATCGAGGTGGTGGCATAGCTGCCGCACGATCCCCACGCGATCTGCTGAGTGTGGAACTGATCGAGGCCGGAGGGTACCGACGTCGTGGGAGTGTTTGTGCCGCAGGCGGTCAGAGTGACCGCGAGCATCAGCGCCGGCAGGCGGGAAGTGTTCACGCTCCCCAGGATGGGACTGGGTCTGCCGTGGCGCCAGTGACGCCACGTCATGTGCTTTTCAGAGCCAGTCGTGTTCGCGTGCGTACCGCGCCGCTTCGTGGCGGGTACGGGTCTGCGTCTTCTGCATGGCGCTGGACAGATAGTTGCGCACCGTGCCCTGCGCGAGGTGCAGTTGTGCGGCGATCTCGGCGACCGAGTAGCCCTGGCTGGTCACGCGCAGCACGTCGATCTCGCGGTCGGTCAAGGGGCAGTCGTCGACGATCGCCGCGGCCGACACGTCCTGATCGATCCACCGCCGGCCCTCATGCAGCGCCGCGATGATCTCCGCCAGATGGCCCGGCTCGGCAGATTTGCTCGCGAAACCCTGGACTCCGAGTTTCAACGCGCTGCGCAGCACCCCCGGGCGGGCGTGCCGGGTGAGCATCAGGATCCGCTGGTCGGGCAGCACCCGACGGATGTCGGCGACCGCGGCCAGGCCGTCGACTCCGGGCATCTCCAGGTCGATCACCAGCACGTCCGGCTGGTGCGACAGCGTGGTCCGCACCGCGTCGGCCCCGTCGACGGCTTCGGCGACCACCGTGATGTCGCCCTCCAGCGGCAGCAGTGACGCGAGCGCCTTGCGCAGCAGCACCTCGTCATCGGCGAGCACCACGGTGGTCACGGAGTTGGCTCCGGAAACGTTGCCGCCGTGCGGAATCGCCCGTCATCCAATGTCGTGGTCAGTTCACCACCGCGGTCAGCGACCCGGTGGGCCAGCGCGGCGAGCCCGTGCAGCTCAGGCAGCGCCGTAGCGCCGGCGCCGTCGTTGACGACGGTGAGACTGTGCGTGGTCAGCAGGATGTGCACCCGGGTGGCACGGGAGTGCCGCAGTATGTTGGTGGTGGTCTCGCGCAACACTTGCGCCAGCAGATCGATGGCGGGGGAGGTGACCTCGGCGCACCGGTCGACCTGCACGTCGATGCCCGCTGCTTCCAGTAGGTTTCGCGCGTTCTCCAGCTCCACGGACAGGTTCAGCCGCCGCTGCCCGTAGGCCAGTTCCTTGGTGCGGGCGATGGTGTCGCCGATCAGGTCGTGGATCTCGCGCAACTCCTGCTCGGCGCGCGGGGTGTCCCGGTGGATCAGCTTCTGCGCCAACGCGATCTTGAGCTTCGCCACGTGCAGCGTGTGTCCTTGGATATCGTGCAGATCACTGGCGAAGCGCACCCGTTCCCGTGCCACCGCAAGCTCAGCATCTCGCTCGCGGGCTTCCTCGAGTTCGGTCACCACGTCGTAGAAACGCTTGTTGGGGAACATCAGACCGGTCACAGTGGCAGTGACGCCGGTCGGGACGATGACGTCGGCGATCAACTCACCGGTGCCGGCCTGCGGTGTGGTCGCCACCGCCAGCACCCCCACCGCCGCCACATAACCGACCAGACCGAACGCCGCGAGCGCGCGGTGGCGCGGAAGCGTCGGCACGATCAGGCTTCCCACCACGGTGAGGGCGAAGAACGCCCCCTGCTCCACGCCGTCGATCATCAGCGCGCCGAACGGCCACACCGCCGCCGCCACGGCAACACACGGCAGCGCGACAGGGGCCAGCGCATCGGCGGTCCAGCGCTCGAACGTCAGCAGCGCCGCAGCCACCCCCAGCCCCAGCACCACCGCCTGCTGCCAGGTCTGCGCCTGCCGCGCGATCAGAAATATCCCGACCGCGGCGATTCCGGGCAGGAAGAACGTCAGGTTGAGAGTGCGGAACCTGCGGCGTCCACCCACGGTTCGGCGCGCCGAGAACGACTGCGGCGCAGAGCCATGAGGGTGCGTTGTCATGGTCGGTCTCACCTGTCCGACGAAAGAGGCCACTACTCATCATCAGCTCCCGGCGTCCGAGCCGGTAGTGACGCAGCGTCACATGCGACGCGCCGGGATGTCACCCCGATGAGATGACGCTACCAGCCTGGCGGGGCAGCCTGGCTGCCGCTGAAATGTGCGCATGCCTTCGAGTCCGGTCATCGATGTCGATGCGTTGAATCTGGTGTACGGCGATTTCCCTGCGGTGAAGGATGTTTCGCTCCAGGTGGCCCGAGGTGAGCTCTACGCGCTGTTGGGCACCAACGGGGCGGGGAAGACGTCGACCCTGGAAGTCGTCGAAGGACACCGCAGTCCGTCCTCGGGCACCGTCCGGGTGTTCGGGGAGAACCCGGCGAACAGGCGCACGGTGCGCCCCCGGGTGGGGATCATGCTGCAGGAAAGCGGATTCTCCGCGGATCTGACCGTCGCGGAGACGGTTCGGCTGATCGGGCGGCTGAGCGGCCGCAGGGACTCCGCCGAGCGTGTACTGGCGCTTGTCGCCCTCACACCGAAGGCCGAGGTCCGGGTGTCGCAACTGTCCGGCGGCGAGAAACGTCGCCTCGATTTCGCCACCGCGGTGTACGGCAGGCCGGAGTTGATCTTTCTCGACGAACCCACCACGGGCCTGGACATCCAGTCGCGCGACGCGCTCTGGGACGCGGTGCACCAGCTCCGCTCCGACGGCGCGACCATCGTGCTCACGACCCACTATCTGGAAGAGGCCCAGCAGCGGGCCGACCGGATCGGACTGATGCACCGCGGAGTTCTGCACCGCGAGGGAACCGTCGCCGAGCTCACTCGCGCATTGCCCGCCGTCATCCGGTTCTCACTTGCCCACGACGCTCCCGCACCGCCGCGCACCGCCGTCGACAACGCGGACGGGACGTACCTCATCGAGACGTTCGCCCTGCAGGCCGATCTGAAGAACCTGCTCGACTGGGCGGAAACCCACCGGATCGAACTCGCCGGGCTCTCCGCAGCACCCACCCGACTCGACGACGTCTTCCGCGCCATCGGCGCGGTTGCCCACTGACCAGCAGAGGGATTTTTGATGCTCACCATCGCCGGAAGTGAATTGCGACAACTCCTCCGCAACCGTGCCGTGCTGGTCACCAGTTTCCTGATGCCCATGGGGGTCAGCGCGTTCTTCATCCATTACCGCGACCTTTTCGCATCGATCGGCAGCCTCGGCTACATCGGTGCGGTCATCGTCTTCACCATCGGCGCGTTCACCCTCTATGCCGCGACGGTGACCACCCTGGCCGCCCGCCGGCAGAGCCTGTTCCTCAAGCGGCTGCGCTCGACCGCGACCGGCGACGCGGCGATCCTCGGCGGGCTGATGCTGCCCGTCGCCGCGATCTCGCTGCTGCAGGTGATCGTCATCCTGACCGCGTTCGCCGCGGTCAGCGGCGGGCCTTCGGACGCGCCATTGCTGGTGGCGGCGGTGGTTTCGACCGCGGCGATGATGCTGGCCCTGGGCGTGGCCACCGCCGGTGTCACCCGCTCACCGGAACACGCGCAGGTCACCACGCTGCCGTTGAGCCTGGGAATCATCGCCGTGGCGAGCTGGGTTGGTATCACCGGAACCGAGGACATGGCGATGCTCAAGCGGCTGCTGCCCGGCGGCTCCGCGACCGAGATGATCCTCGACGGGTGGAACGGAGGCAGTCCCGTGACGGAATCCGCGCTGCTGCTGGTGCCGACACTGGCCTGGGTGGCGGTGGCGATCGTGCTGGCCGCGACGCTGTTCCGGTGGGAGTCGCGTCGATGACGCGCCGGTGCCGCATGCTGTCCCGGATCCTCGCGATCGGTGTCGCCGCAGCGGTAACCGGCACCGCCATCGTCCAGTTCGGCCTGCCCTGGTGGATGCAGCACGGCGACCGCAACCACGTGTTCGTCCTCGACGGTGTTCGCCAGCGCTACCAGGTGCACCTGCCGCCCGGGTACGACGGCACCGCACGACTCCCGGTGGTGATGGCGATACACGGTTGCGCGATGACCGGATTCGGGTGGAACTCGATGAAGGCCACGACGCAGTTCAACAGCCTCGCCGACCGGGAGGCGTTCATCGTCGTCTACCCGACGCAGCGAATGTTCCAGAACAGGCTGAACTGCTGGGACTCCGGCGACCCGCGGCAGCAGCAGCGGCATGCCGGAGACCCCGCTCTACTCGCCGGCGTGGTCCGCCAGGTCGTCGCCGACTACCACGCGGATCCGGATCGGGTGCACGTCGTCGGAGCATCCTCCGGTGCGGGCACCGCGGTGATCCTCGGCGCGACCCATCCCGACGTGTTCGCCACCGTCACGTCGGTCGCCGGCGGCGAATACGGCTTGAACCAGGTGGATCCCGAGAATCCCGCCGCCACCCCTCCGGCGTACACCGCGCGTCAGGCGTGGGCACAGATGGGGCAGCGGGCCCGGCAGGTGCCGCTGCTCGTCATCCAGGGGGAGACCGACGACGTGGTGCCGACGACGGTGGCCGCCAGGCTCGTCGAACACTGGGCCGCGGTGCACGACCTGGTCGACGACGGGCTGTCGAACGACAGCCTGGCGCTGGCCGAAGTGCGCGAGACCGTGTCCGCCGGCACGGACCGGCACGCGTACACCCGCAGCGTGCTGTCGACACCGCGGGGTGACACGGTGGTCGAGTCGTATCTCGTCGAGGGCATGGGGCACGCGTATCCTGGCCCGGACGGGCAGGGATTGTTCACCGATCGCGCGGGCCCCGCCGCCAGCGAGTTGGTGTGGGATTTCGCGAGACGCCATCCGATGCAGCGGTGACGACGTCAGGAGAGCGTCAGCCGGATCGTCCCGTCTGCGACCTCGACCGGGTAGCAGCGCACCGACATCTCCGCGCCGGAAACCTCGGCGCCGGTGCTCATCTCGAAGGTGTGCCCGTGCAGCGGGCAGACCACCACGCAGTCGTCGGTCAGGCCGTCGGCCAGCGGCCCGCCCCGATGCGGGCACACCGCGTCCACCGCGCGCAGCGATCCGTCCCGCAGCCGGAACACCGCGATCTGCGTCCCGTCCACGGCGAACGTGCGGCCCTCGCCGACCGGGATCTCGTCGACCAGGCCGATGTCGACGCTCATCGCACTGGCACCTGGGGGAGCGGCAGCAACGGCAGCGCCGGGCGGAACTGGCCCACCGAAGCCGGTTCGCGGCCGTCCTGCCACGGGTCGCGGTAGGCGTCCACGGATCTCTGCATCCGTTCGTCGAGGCCGGCGGCGATGCCCTCGGCGTCGTCGACCACCACCGAACGGATGTGCTCGATGCCGACCCTGGGCACCCATTTATAGGTCCGCTCGAGCCAGTTGGCGCTCTCCCGGTAGTACTGCAGGAACCTCCCTGTCAGCGTCATCACCTCGTCGGCGGAGTCGACGGTCGCGAGCAGATCGCCCTTGCGGATGTGCGCGCCCGCCGCGCCGCCGACGTAGATCTCCCAGCGGCCCCCGTCGACCGCAACCACGCCGAGGTCCTTGCACAGCGCCTCGGCACAGTTGCGCGGACATCCGGTGACTGCGAGCTTCATCTTCCCCGGGCTGGCCAGACCCTTGAAGCGCTCTTCGATCGCGATGCCCAGCGCCGTCGAGTCACCGACACCGAAGCGGCAGAAGTCGCTGCCCACACAGGTTTTCACGGTCCGGAAACTCTTGCCGTAGGCGTACCCGGACGGCATGTCCAGATCCGCCCACACCGCCGGGAGATCCTCCTTGCGTACGCCGAGCAGGTCGATGCGCTGCCCACCGGTGAGCTTGATCATCGGGATCTCGTACTTCTCGGCGACGTCAGCGATCCTGCGCAGCTGTGCTGCGTCGGTCACCCCGCCCTTCATCTGCGGTACCACCGAGAACGTGCCGTCGCGCTGGATGTTGGCGTGCACCCGGTCGTTGATGAACCGGGCGTCGCGCTCGTCGACGAATTCGTCGGCCCACATCATGTCCAGCAGCGAGGCCAGCGCCATCTTCGACCCGGCGTCCTCCTTGCCGTCCGGCGCCAGCGCCGCGAAAACCGATGATACCGAATGTAATTCGAGGTCGCGAATGTGGCGCATCAGCGTGGCCTTGTCGTACGGAACCCCCGGGACGTACCAGGACGCGGACGGATCCTCGGTCACCGCGCCGCCGGCCGCCCACTCGACCACCTGGCCCACCAGCTCCTTGCAGGAGCCACAACCCTTGCCTGCCTTCGTCTTCGCCATCACGCCGGACACCGACGTCTCGCCGGACCGCACGCACGAGACCAGCGCGCCCTTCGACACGCCGTTGCAGTTGCACACCTGCGCGTCGTCGGTGAGCTCGGCCACGCCCACCCCGACGTCCGGGGTGCCGATGTCGAACAGCAGCGACACCCGTTCGTCGGGCAGCGGCAGGCCACTGTCGAATGCCTGGGTCAGGAACGCCACCTTGGACACGTCCCCGACCAGCGTGGCGCCCACCAGCTTCCCGTCGCGGATCACCACCGTCTTGTAGATGCCGTGCCTGGGCTCGCTGTACTGCACGAACTCGTCGTCGGGACGCTCGGGACCCTTGACGCCCATGGCGGCGACGTCGACACCGGCGACCTTGAGTTTCGTGGCCACCCGCGAGCCGTGGTAGGCCGCTGCCATGTCGGTGCCGGTCAGGTGGTCGGCCAGCACCCTGGCCTGCTCCCACAGCGGTGCGACCAGCCCGTACACCTGGCCGCGGTGCTGGGCGCACTCACCGACGACGTAGACGTCGTCGTCGTCGACCGAGCGCATGTGGTCGTCGGTGACGATCGCGCGTTCCACGGTCAGCCCGGCCCGTTGGGCCAGGCCGACATTCGGCCGGATGCCCGCCGCGATCACCAGCATGTCGCAGTCCAGCCGGGTCCCGTCGGCGAACAGCACCCCGCTCAGCCGGCCGGCGTCGTCGGCGCACACCTCGGTGGTCCGCTTCTCCAGATGCACTTTGATCCCGAGGTCCTCCACCGATTTGCGAAGGATCGCACCGGCCGGGTCGTCGAGTTGGGCGTTCATCAGCGTCGACGAGGCGTGCACCACCTCCACGGTCAGTCCGCGGTTCTGCAACCCGCGCGCCGCCTCCAAACCCAAGAGCCCGCCACCGATCACGACAGCCTTGCTGCGGGTGGCTGCCTGACCGATCATCGAGGCGGTGTCGTCGAGGGTGCGGAACCCGAAGACGCCGTCGGCCAACGTCTTGTCGTCGGCCCACAGTCCGGCCATCGGCGGGAAGAACGAGCGGCTGCCGGTGGCCAGGATCAGCTTGTCGTAGCGCAGCGTGGTGCCGTCATCGGCGTGCACCAGGTGGGCGAACGTGTCCAGCCGCACCACCCGCACCCCGGCGCGCAGATCGATACCGTGGTCGGTGTACCAGTCCATCGCGTTGAGGTAGATCTCGGCCGGATCATCCACCCCGGCAAGCACATTCGACAACAGGATGCGGTTGTAGTTGCCGTACGGCTCGTCGCCGAACACGGTGATCTCGAAAGGCTCGGCAATGGTTGCGCGTTCCTGGCGCGCGAGCACCTCCTCCAAGGCGCGGACGCCGGCCATCCCGTTGCCGACCACCACCAGCCGCTGGGCCATCAGATCTCCACCAGGCCCAGATCCAGCATCACTGTGCCCTTCACCCCGTCCGGTGCGGCGACATGGAGCTCGAGCACGGTGTCGCCGAGCAGGTCCTCGACCACCCGCAGTGCGACGTGGGTGGCGCCCTTGGCCGCGATCGGGAAGTAGCGCATCGGCACGCCGTCCCGGAACAGCACCACGGTGATCATCTCGTCGGTGGAGTTGCCGCCCCGGAAGTACACCGGTTGGGTGACGGCGCCGGCCGGCACCACGTAGCGCGGCACGTCGATCGGCACCGGTTTGTCGTAGCCGGCGCCCTCGAACGCGAACGCGCCCTGCAGGAACTGCGGCGTGCTTCCGTCGGTCATGGCTCGAAGCTAGGAGCGGGGTGTTTCCGACGCGTTTCCCCCGCAACACGCCTGTGGATCCCTGCGATCACAACGCGGACCCCTCACCGTGAGCCCGGCGCCGGTGTGAGGGCGAGTTTTCCCGGCGGTCATCGACGTGCAACGGACCGGGAATGACCTGGGCTTTCACTGGGTTCATGGCGAAACGAACGCGCGATATCGACACCTGGGACCCCGAGGATGTCGAGGCCTGGGAGTCGGGCGGCAAGAACGTCGCGAAACGCAACCTGGTCTGGTCGATCTTCGCCGAGCACGTCGGCTTCTCGGTGTGGTCCATCTGGTCGGTGATGGTGCTGTTCATGCCGCAGGACGTCTACGGCATCGACGCCGCGGGCAAGTTCTACCTGGTCGCCGTGCCCACCCTGGTGGGGGCGTTCATGCGGATCCCGTACACCATCGCCCCGGCCCGGTTCGGCGGCCGCAACTGGACGATAGTCAGCGCGCTGCTGCTGCTCATCCCGACCGCGCTGACGCTCTACTACATGAAGAACCCCGCGTCCTACACCACGTACCTGGTTATCGCGGCGTTCGCCGGGTTCGGCGGCGGCAACTTCGCGTCGTCGATGACCAACATCAACGCGTTCTACCCGCAGCGCCTGAAAGGCTGGGCGCTGGGCCTCAACGCCGGCGGCGGCAACATCGGCGTCCCGGTGATCCAGCTCGTCGGCCTGTTGGTGATCGCGGCGGTCGGCAACACCCGGCCCGAGATCGTCTGCGCGATCTACCTGGTCGCGATCGGCGCCGCATCGGTCGGCGCGGCGGTGTTCATGGACAACCTGCGCAACCAGAAGTCCGACTTCGGGGCGCTGGTCGAGGCGATGCGCTTCAAGCACTCCTGGGTGATGAGCTTCCTCTACATCGGCACCTTCGGCTCGTTCATCGGTTTCTCGTTCGCGTTCGGGCAGGTGCTGCAGATCAACTTCCTGGCCTCGGGGGACAGCCCGGCGCAGGCGTCGCTGCACGCCGCCCAGATCGCCTTCTTGGGACCGCTTCTCGGCTCGATCTCGCGGCCGTTCGGTGGCCGGTTGGCCGACCGTGTGGGCGGCGGCCGGATCACTCTCTACACGTTCGTGGCGATGATGCTGGCCGCCGGGATCGTCGTCATCGCCGGCGTGCTCGACGATGCGTCGGCCGGCGCACCCACCGGCGGCCAGATGACCGGCTACGTCGTCGGTTTCATCCTGCTGTTCATCCTGTCGGGTATCGGCAACGGCTCCACCTACAAGATGATCCCGTCGATCTTCGAGGCGAAGGCCCAGGGTCGCGACGACCTCGACCGCGAGGGGAAGGCCGCGTGGTCGCGGGCCATGTCGGGGGCACTGATCGGTTTCGCGGGCGCGGTCGGCGCGCTGGGCGGGGTGTTCATCAACGTGGTGCTGCGCGCGTCCTACGTCGGCGAAGCGAAGTCGGCGACCAACGCGTTCTGGGTCTTCCTGGGCTTCTACGTCGTCTGCGCCGTCGTCACCTGGGCGGTGTTCCTGCGACGCAGCGAGCACCGGGCCTTCGAACACATCGGCCGCGCCCCGGCGCCAGTGCCCGCCCCCTCGGCATGACACGCGCCGCCTGCTCGTACTGCGGTGTCGGGTGCGGGATCTCGATCCAGACCCGGCCCGACGCCGAGACAGGCGCACCGGTCATCGCGACGGTGACCGGCGACACGCTCCATCCCGCCAACTTCGGCCGGTTGTGCACGAAGGGTGCCACCCACGCCGAGCTGATGAGCGCCACCGAGGGCCGGTTGACGACCGCGCTGCGCAGGCCGACGCGCGATGCGGACCCGGTGGCCGTCGACGTCGACGACGCGGTGGCCGAGGCCGCGGCGCGACTGCGGGCGATCGTCGACGAGCACGGTCCCGACGCGGTTGCGGTCTACCTCTCGGGCCAGATGTCGCTGGAGGCCCAGTACGTGGCGACCAAGCTTGCCCGGGGTTACCTGCGGACCGTGCACCTGGAGTCGAACTCCCGGCTGTGCATGGCCAGCGCGGGCACCGGCTACAAGCAGTCGCTGGGCGCCGACGGCCCGCCCGGATCGTACGACGACTTCGACTGCGCGGACCTGTTTTTCGTCATCGGCTCCAACATGGCCGACTGCCATCCCATCCTCTACTTACGGATGGCGGACCGCCTCAAAGCCGGCGCCAAGCTGATCGTCGTCGACCCGCGCCGCACCGCCACCGCCGACCGCGCCGATCTCTACCTGCCGATCCGGCCCGGCACCGACTTGGCGCTGCTGCACGGTCTGCTGCATCTGCTGGTCGCCGACGGCGCCGTCGACGACGAGTTCATCGCCGCGCACACCGACGGCTGGGACGCGATGCCGGCGTTCCTGGCCGACTACCCGCCCGAGCGCGTCGCGGCGATCACCGGACTGGACGAAGCCGACATCCGCACCGCCGCCGCCATGATCGCCGCGGCGGGGGAGTGGATGACCTGCTGGACGATGGGGCTCAACCAGAGCACCCAGGGCACCGCCCACACCAACGCGATCTGCAACCTGCACCTGGCCACCGGCGCGATCTGCCGTCCCGGCAGCGGCCCGCTGTCGCTGACCGGTCAGCCCAACGCGATGGGTGGCCGGGAAATGGGTTACATGGGGCCCGGCCTGCCCGGACAGCGGGTGGTCACCAGCGCCGAGGACCGCGCGTTCGTCGAGGCGCAGTGGGGACTGCCGCCGGGCAGCGTACGCGCCGAGGTCGGGCCCGGGACCGTCGAGCTGTTCCGCCGGCTGCGCGCCGGCCAGATCAAGGCGGTGTGGATCATCTGCACCAATCCTGTTGCCAGCGTGGCCAACCGCGACACCGTGATCGGCGGGCTGCAGGCCGCCGAACTGGTCGTCACGCAGGACCTCTACCCCGACACCGCCACCAACCGGTTCGCCGACATCGTGCTGCCGGCGGCGCTGTGGACCGAATCCGATGCCGTGATGGTCAACTCCGAACGCACCCTGACGCTGTCGCAGCAGTGCACCGCGCCCCCCGGCCAGGCCCGCCCCGACTGGCAGCTGATCTGCGACATGGCCGCTCGCCTCGGGTTCGCCGACGCTTTCGGTTACCGCGACAGCGGTGAGATCTTCGACGAGATACGCCGATTCGCCAACCCGCGCACCGGCTACGACCTCCGTGGCGTCACCTATGACCGACTGCGGGACGGCCCGGTCCAGTGGCCGTGTCCCGACGAGGGTGCGCCGTCGCGCAACCCGATCCGCTACCGCAACGACGGCGTCTCCCAGCAGCTGTTCGTCGACGAAGACGGCACGCAGCCGCAGCTGGCGTTCCCGACCCCGTCGCGGCGCGCGGCGTTCGTCGCGCGCCCCTACCGCGGGCCGGCCGAAGCCGCCGACGACGACTTCCCGGTGGTGCTCAACACCGGTCGCCTGCAGCATCAATGGCACACCATGACCAAGACGGGCCGGGTGGCCCGGCTCAACCGGCTCAATCCCGGCCCGGCGCTGGAGATCCACCCCGACGACGCGGCCCGGCTGGGAGCCCGCGACGGATCACCCGTCGAGGTGAGATCGCGGCGCGGACGCGCGGTGCTGCCTGCGGCGCTGACCGACCGGGTGCGGCCGGGCACCGTGTGGGCACCGTTCCACTGGAACGACGAGCACGGACCGGACCTGACCGTCAACGCCGTCACCCACGACGCCGTCGACCCTGATTCTCTGCAGCCCGAGCTGAAGGTGTGCGCGGTGCGGCTGAGCCCGAGTGACGCTGCGGTACCCGAGGATCCGTCGCCCGAGCCGATCGCCGATCACAGCGGCCCCTTGGTGCTGTGGGCGTCGCAGACCGGGAACGCCGAGGAGTTCGCCGGCACGTTCGGCGCGTTGCTGCCCGGGGCCCGCGTGTGCGCGATGGACGACGTCGACCCGGCGCAGCTGCGCGACCCCGTCATCATGGTGACCAGCACGTTCGGCGACGGCGGCCCACCCGACACCGGCGCGCTGTTCTGGGACCGGTTGCGCGCGACCGAATCTCTGGGCGGACTGCGCTATGCGGTGCTCGGCTTCGGTGACCGGTCCTACTCCGACTTCTGCGGGCACGCAAAGGCTCTCGACACCGCGCTGAGCGAGCGCGGGGCGACACGGCTGGCCGAGCGCGCCGACTGCGAGGCGTCCGACACCGACACGCGGGACCGGTGGGCGGCCGAGGTGCTGTCCGCCCTCGGCGTAGCTGACGGTTCCCACAGCACGCCGGCACTCCCGGCTCTGTTGACACGGTCGCGCCCGCTGCGGGCGCC
Source organism: Mycolicibacterium vaccae (assembly GCA_050205485.1). Lineage (GTDB taxonomy): Bacteria > Actinomycetota > Actinomycetes > Mycobacteriales > Mycobacteriaceae > Mycobacterium > Mycobacterium vaccae_A. The sequence goes on from JBNMQW010000016.1 coordinate 75,269, forward strand.
GGTGTGCCGCAACGTCGCGCTGACGCCGCCGGCGTCGGCCCAGCAGGTCCGTCACATCGGCGTGGACATCACCGGCCACGACGGCGCCTACGCCGCCGGCGACTCGCTGGGCGTCCACGTCCGAAACCACCCGGACGGCGTCGGGAAATGGCTGGCCGCAACGGGATTCACCGGTGGTGAGCGGGTCGTCGTCGACGGGACGCCGATGTCGCTGCATGCGGCGCTGACGTCGCACTACGACGTGGGCAAGGTGACACCCGACCTGATCGCGTTCGTCGCGGCGCACTGCGCCGGACCCGACCTGGCACGGCGGCTGCGCAAGGACGGCGACGCTCTGCGGGCCTGGCTCGTCGACCGCAACGGTCTGGACCTGGTCGAGGAGTTCACGGTCCGCGCGGACGTCGAACAGTGGCAGCAGGTGCTGGTGCGCCTGACGCCGCGCCAGTACTCGATCTCGTCGAGCCCGCTGGTCAGCCCCGCCGAAGTGCAGCTGACCGTCGGGGTGGTGCGGTACGGGCGGCCGGGCGGCAGTGTGCGCGGCGGGGTGGCCTCGACCCATCTCGCCGGGGCGGCCGTCGGCACCCCGGTGCCGGTTTTCGTGGCGCGCTCACCGAACTTCCGGCCGCCGCGGGACTCGCGCACCCCGATGATCATGGTCGGCCCGGGTACCGGCGTCGCACCGTTCCGGGCGTTCCTGCAGGAGCGCCGCGCCCTCGGGCACACCGGAGCCAACTGGCTGTTCTGCGGCGGCCGTCATCGCGAGCAGAACTTCTACTACCGCGACGAACTGCTCGACATGGTCGACGACGGGCTGCTGGGCCGGCTCGACGTGGCGTTCTCCCGCGATCAGCGCCAGCGGATCTATGTACAACACAAGATGCTCGAGCACGGCGCCGAACTGTGGCGCCGGCTGGAGCAGGGTGCGCACTTCTACGTCTGCGGCGACGCCGGCCGGATGGCGCCCGACGTCGACGAGGCGCTGACCCGGATCATCCGCACCCACGGCGGGCTGTCGTCGGAGGCCGCCCGGGCCTACAAACGCACACTCATCGCACAGAAGCGTTACCTGCGCGACGTCTACTGACCGCTACCGCTAGCGTGGCCGGCGCGACGCACGTGCGATCGCGGTGACCAGACGGGTAGCGCTGTCGGCCAGCGTGTCGCGGTCGATGTCGAGGCGTCCATCGAGCCATTCCAGGTACAGGGACACCAGTGCTCCGGACAGTGCGGCCGCCACCACCCCCAGTTCCTGTGGGTCGCGTGGGGCGTCGCGCGTGTCGGTGCTGTCCAGCGCGGGGATCAGGCTGGCGATGAAGACGGGCGCCTTGCCGGACTGATGGGCCCGCAGCGTGTCGTCGGACATCGGTTCCCTGAGCAGGATGCGAGCGCGCCGCGGGTCTTCGTCGAAGTACTCGGCGCACGTTTCCAGGACCGTCCTGATCGACAGCGCGCGACTGCCTTGTCCCGCCTGCACGAGACGCTCCAGGAGACCCGCTTCGACGTGGTCGTAGGTGGCGGTGAGCAGTTCTTCGCGACCGGAGAAGCTCTCATACAGATACCGCGGACTCAGTTTGGCCGATCGGCATATGCCCCTGAGGGTGACCGACGCGGCACCCCCGAGGGCGACCGCGTCGAGGCACACGTCGAGGAACTGCCGGCGGCGTTCTGCCGCTCGGTCGTCCATCGTTCTGCCGCGCCACACCGTCTCGCCCACCCCGCAATGATGCAGGAGGAAGGTCAGGAGCCTCGGGTGACGGGCGCGGCTGCCTGAGACCGCCGGATACCGTCGAAGTTCTCTTCCCCCAGAAACGCCCCGACGAGCATTGCACCGAGCGCCTCGATCTGCAGCAGGCCGAAGGCCGGAAGCGATGCCAGGTGGACGAGAGACAGCAGCGGATCGGCCGGCGCCGGGATCCGATGCTCCCGTCGGCAGGGGCGGGGAATGACGCTGTAGGCCAGAAACGTCGTGCCGAGGAGCGCGAGGTCGGCAGCCATCGTCGCCGGCGTGTCGCCTGTGGTGAACCTCAATTGTGTTGCTGCGGTGCGTAGCTGGGTAAGGAAGTAACCCTTGCGCGTCCGGTACTTGGGTGCCTGGGAGCGGTAGAAGTCGGCAACCTGTCGCGCGGTCACCGGCACCCGTTCGCGCGGCACTCCCATCAGTACGGCGAGCTCGGCGGTCTCCCGGAAGAACTGGTCGCGCTCGTGGGGCGGCAGTCTGCGTGGTCGTCTCCAGCCACGAAACGCGTACCGTTCGTAGGCGATCAGCGCGCCGTGTGCGATCGTGACCGCGGCGAACAGCATGGTGTCGGGGTCGACCGCGGAGTACGGCTGTCCGTCGTCGGCGTTGATTCCCGTCATGGGACGGTGGTAGGCCGCGAGACGGTCGGCGCACCGGCGGGCGGCGACTGTGTCGCCGAAGATGATGGGCAGCGGTCCGGCCACCGTACGGCGCAGACGGTCGGTGATCCGTCCGCCCTTCTTCGCCGGGTCACCGGTCCAGCTGCGCTGCTTCTTGGCATTCGTCGGATAGAGCGGGTCGTGGTCGAGCAGAACCGACTGGAAGTCGATGTGGGGCGCTTCCAACAGGTTGGTGATCTGAGCGATCATCAGCGGCACCGCCGGTGCGCTGAGAATCTTCCAGGAGAGCGACCCCGGTCCGAAATAGCCGCGGTCGACGTCACTGTCGACTGACCACAGTACGGGCTGGGCAGTGCTCTCGGGCATCATGAGAAACGAGTGTTTCCTATGGAGGCCTAGCCGTCAATCCCGTGCAGCCACAGCGACCACACGAGGCCGCGCCGCGACCAGGAACACGCCGACGACGAACAGGACGATCGCCGGTACGGGCAGCCGCCCGTCCGGCGCGAAGCCCTGCGCCGACAGCAGAGCCAGCGCCAGGGCGGACGCCGCGGTTCCGGCGTAGAGCAGCCCCTCGGCGACCTTGGGCGGCAGCGGCACCGCGAACGTCGGCACCGGCGCGGCGAAGAAGCGCCGCTGCCAGGACAACAGGCACAGCAGTGCCGCGGTCACCACGGCCAGCACCACCTCCCACTGCAGCCGGGCCAGCCACCACGCGCCGGAGCCCAGTTCGGGCTGGGGGAGCAGCCCGGTCGGATAGCCGACCAGGGTGACCACGATGACCGGCAGCATGTGCCACAGATACAGCGCCATCACGTTGTTGTTCGCGACGCCGAGGATGCGCGGCCACGCGCCGCGGGCCAGCGCCCGGTTCATCAGCGGCACCAGCGCCAACAGCACGCCGATCTGCACCGTCGCCAGCGCCAGCAGCGCCACCGACGGCGGGGCGGAGTTCTCCACCCGCACTCCCGGGACGCCGATCATCGCGACCGGGTACGGGCCCCACGTCTCCAGCAGAGGCAGCGCCGCGGCGGCCACGGCGGCCATCGCCACCAGCACGCGTTGCCGCAGAAGCGCACCGTGCCACGCGATCCCGAGTTGGTAGATCGCCGCCCAGCAGAAGAAGTAGTTCAGCGTGCGGATCTGCGGCTGATCGGTGGTGATGCCGATGATGTCGACGAGCACCACCCCGGCGGCCAGCACCGCGGGGACCGCCACCCCGAACCGTTCGTGGGCGGCCACCGCCAGCGGCGTCAACGCCACCACCATCAGATAGACGGCCAGGAACCACAGATGCATGGCCACGGCCCAGCCGCCCAGCGACAGCACGGAGCCGTCGATGCCCGCGGCCAGCAGCACCGCCATCACCACCACGACGAACCCGGCGTAGACCCCCGTCGGACCCAGCGTGCGCGCCACCCGGCGGCGCACCCACTCCTGCCGGGACTCGGCGTCGGGGTCTCGCCGCGCCCAGGACACCGCGCTCGCGTACCCGGCGACGGCGAAGAACACCGGCACCACCTGGAACCCCCAGGTGAGCCACTGCGTCCACGGCATCAGGACCAGCGGGTTGTCGCGGCCGAACTCGCCGTCGCGGTAGGTCATCACCGACAGCAGCCAGTGCCCGATGACGACGATGACGACCGCGGCGGAGCGGTAGAGGTCCAGCGCGAGCTCGCGCGCCGGTGCTGAAGCTCTGGTGGTGTCCATCGCTGACCATTCTGCGGGCGACGGCCCCGACAGGGCGGGAAGCGCTCGATCGAGTGTCCGAAAGCCGTCATTTCCGGTCAGGGCGCGCCTAGCCTTTGGGAAGGTCGATCCTCCGGACTGTGGGAGGGCAGCGAGCATGGACAGCAAGCCGTTCGAGGGCGTGATCAGACTCGATGTGCGCGATTCCGTACCGGACTGGGGGCCGTTCACTCCACCCCGAGCTCCGACGGACGCGCCGAACGTGTTGGTGATCCTCTACGACGACACCGGTCTGGCGGCATGGTCGCCGTTCGGCGGTGGCGTGGAGATGCCGACGTTGCAGAAGCTCGCCGACCGAGGTCTGTCATACGGCCAGTGGCACACCACAGCGCTGTGCTCGCCGACCCGCTCCACCTTCCTGACCGGCCGGAATCACCACCTCAACGGGTCCTCCTCCATCACCGAGGCGGCACAGGGGTTTCCCGGCTGGAACGGCCGCATCCCCGAGCAGTGCGCCACCATTGGTCACGTGCTGCAGGACGCGGGGTGGAGCACGTTCTGGCTGGGCAAGAACCACAACGTTCCGGAGCAGGACGTCGCACCTGGCGCCGGCCGGTCTCAGTGGCCGTTGCAGCAGGGCTTCGACCGCTTCTACGGATTCCTCGGTGGCGAGACGAACCAGTGGTTCCCCGACCTGGTCGAGGACAACAGGTTCATCGAACAGCCTTATGGGCCCGACGAGGGCTATCACCTGTCGAAAGACCTGGTCGACCAAGCGTTACAGATGATCCGGGACCAGAAGTCGTCGAACCCCTCGAAGCCGTGGTTCATGTGGTTGTGTCCGGGCGCCAATCATGCCCCGCACCAGGCCCCGAAGGAGTACATCGACAAGTACCGGGGCAGGTTCGACGCAGGCTACGAGGCGTACCGGGAGTGGGTGCTGGCCCGGATGATCGGCAAGGGATTGTTGCCCGACGACACCGAGTTGACGCCCATCAACCCCATGCCCGACGACGTGGCCAACCCGGCCGATGCCGTTCGGCCCTGGGACTCGCTGGACCCGGATGAGCGCAAGCTGTTCGCCCGGATGGCCGAGGTGTGGGCCGGACTGTCGGAGTACACCGACGCGCAGATCGGCCGCCTGATCGACTACCTCGAGCAGACCGGCCAGTTGGAGAACACGATCGTGTTCTACTGCGCGGACAACGGCACCTCCGGGGAGGGCAGTCCGAGCGGATCGGTCAACGAGAACAAGTTCTTCAACAACTACCCGGACGAGTTGTCGGAGAACATGAAGTATTTCGACGTGCTCGGGGGCCAGGACACCTACGGTCATTTCCCGACCGGGTGGGCGGTGGCGTTCTCCACGCCGTTCCGGATGTTCAAACGCTACTCCGAGTACGCGGGGGGCACCTGCTGCCCACTGGTGATCTCCTGGCCCAAAGGGATTGCGGCGCAAGGCGAAGTCCGCAACCAGTACCACCATTGCACCGACATCGTCCCGACCATCCTCGACGTGTGCGGCCTGGAAATGCCGACGGTGTATCGCGGCGTCGAGCAGTTCCCGCTGTCCGGGGTGTCGATGCGGTACACCTTCGACGCGGCTCCGGACGCGCCCACCCGCAAGACGCGGCAGTACTACGCGATGCTGGGCACCCGCGGGATCTGGGAGAACGGCTGGAAAGCCGCTGCGGTGCACGCGGCGTTGAGCGGACAAGGACATTTCGATCAGGACACCTGGGAGCTCTACCACGTCGACCGCGACCGGTCGGAGTCGGTGAACCTCGCCGCCCGCCATCCCGAGAAACTGCAGGAACTAATCGCCGCCTGGAAGGAGGAGGCCGAGAGGAACCTCGTGCTACCGCTCGACGATCGCAGCCCTCAGGAGATTCTGACCGTCGAGCGGCCGTCGCAGGAGCCGCCGCGGCAGCGCTACGTCTATTACCCGGGCACCTCGCCGGTCCCGGAGGGTGTCGCGGTCAACGTACGGGGCCGGTCCTACAAGATCCTGGCCGAGGTGCAGATCGACGACCCCGACTGCTCGGGGGTGATCTTCGCGCACGGCAGCCGGTTCGGCGGCCACGCGCTCTACGTCAAGGACCGCAAGCTGCACTACAGCTACAACTTCCTCGGCATCAAACCGGAGCAGAAGTTCGTCTCCGACGAACTCACCCCCGGCCGGTACACGCTGGGAATGGAGTTCGTCCGTGAGCGGGCCGGGGAACACGGGGAATCGCTGGGGACCACCACGCTCTACGTCGACGATCACGTGGCCGCCCGGGGTGACATGCGGGCCCAGTCCGGAAAGTTCACCCTGTCCGGCGACGGACTGTGCATCGGGCGCGACAGCGGCGACGCGGTCAGCCAGGACTACCGAACGCCCGGGGCGTTCACCGGCGGCACCATCGGTTTCGTCGCGGTGACCGTCGAGGAGGTCCAATACCTGGACCTGGAGAAGCTGGCGGCAGCCGCTCTGGCTGTCGACTAGGACTGGCGCGCCGGCGAAACAACCGTTCCGCCGGCATGTCGCCGGGTGTGTCCGAGGGGGGACTTGAACCCCCACGCCCGTTAATAGGGCACTAGCACCTCAAGCTAGCGCGTCTGCCATTCCGCCACTCGGACCTGCTCTGCGGCGCCTAAGGCTATCGGATCGCCCATCGTCGGACCAAACCGTGATGGCCCGGAGTGGTAGGAAAGGGACTGTGACGCCCGCACCGACACCCAGCGACGAGGTCGTCGACCTCGTCAGCGCCCTGATCCGCTTCGACACCTCCAACACCGGCGAGCCTGCCACCACCAAGGGTGAGGCCGAGTGTGCCCGCTGGGTGGTCGACCAGCTCACCGAGGTCGGCTATGAGTGCGAGTACGTCGAGGCCGGGGCGCCGGGGCGGGCCAACGTCTTCGCGCGGCTGCCCGGGGCCGACCGGTCCCGCGGCGCGCTGATGCTGCACGGTCACCTCGACGTGGTGCCCGCCGAGGCCGCCGACTGGAGCGTGCACCCGTTCTCCGGCGCCGTCGAGGACGGCTACGTGTGGGGCCGCGGCGCGGTCGACATGAAGGACATGGTCGGCATGATCATCGCGGTGGCCCGGCACTTCAAACGGGCCGGCATCGTGCCGCCGCGCGACCTGGTGTTCGCGTTCGTCTCCGACGAGGAGGCGGGCGGCAACTTCGGCTGCAAGTGGCTCGTCGAGAACCGGCCCGACCTGTTCGACGGCGTCACCGAGGCGGTCGGGGAGGTCGGCGGCTTCTCGCTGACCGTGCCGCGCCGCGACGGCGGCGAGCGCCGGCTCTACCTCGTCGAGACCGCCGAGAAGGCGATGATGTGGATGCGCCTGACCGCTCGCGGCCGCGCCGGGCACGGCTCGATGGTGCACGACGACAACGCCGTCACCGTGCTGTCGGAGGCCGTCGCCAGGCTCGGGCGACACCGCTTCCCGATCGTGCTGACCGAGGCGGTCGAGCAGTTCCTCACCGCGGTCTCCGAGGAGACCGGCTACACGTTCGATCCGGCCTCCCCGGACCTCGACGGCACCGTCGCCAAGCTGGGCGGCATCGCGCGGATCGTCGGCGCCACACTGCGCGACACCGCCAACCCGACGATGCTCAACGCCGGCTACAAGGCCAACGTCATCCCGGGCACCGCGGAGGCCATCGTCGACTGCCGTGTGCTGCCGGGCCGGCTGGCCGCCTTCGAGCGGGAGGTCGACGAGGTCATCGGCCCGGATGTGACGCGCGAGTGGATCACCGAACTGCCTTCGTATGAAACACCGTTCGAGGGTGAACTGCTCGAGGCGATGAACAACGCGATCCTGGCCGCCGACCCCGAGGCCCGCACGGTGCCTTACATGCTCTCCGGCGGTACGGACGCAAAACACTTCGCGCGCCTGGGAATCCGCTGCTTCGGTTTCGCGCCGCTGCGGCTGCCGCCCGACCTCGACTTCGCCGCGCTGTTCCACGGTGTCGACGAGCGGGTACCCGTCGACGCGTTGAAGTTCGGGGCGCACGTGCTCGAACACTTCCTGTTGCACAGCTGATCAACCGAATTCGATAGAAAGGTGTGGCCTGCCGTGGCATTTCCCTACAACCCGTACGAATTCCTGCCCGAACTCCCGACTTTCACGGTGACCTCGCAGTCCTTCACCGATGGGCAGCCGTGGGGCAACGATCAGGTCAGCGGCATCATGGGCGCCGGCGGTAAGGACATCTCACCGCAGCTGAGCTGGTCGGGCTTCCCCGAGGAGACCCGCTGCTTCGCGGTGACCGTCTACGACCCCGATGCGCCCACCGCGTCGGGGTTCTGGCACTGGGCGGTGTTCAACCTGCCGGCGACGGTGACCGATCTGCCCGCCGGTGTTGGTGACGGCAGCGCGAGCGGATTCCCCGGCGACGCCGTCACGCTGGCCAACGACGCCGGACTGAAGCGCTTCATCGGCGCCGCCCCGCCGCCCGGACACGGTCCCCACCGCTACATCGTCGCCGTGCACGCCGTCGGCGTGGAGAAGCTCGACGTGCCCGCCGACGCCACCCCGGCCTACCTGGGCTTCAACCTTTTCAACCAGGCCATCGCGCGGGCGCTGATCCACGGCACCTACGAGCAGAACTGACCGCTACCGCGGTCGTGCGCTGATCTGCGACTGCGACCGCACGTGCAGGCGCGTGCGGTCGGCGCGGAACAGGTCGATCGAGTGCTCGACTGCTCGGCCGTGCTGGTCGAAGCCGGTGCGCAGCACCTTCAGCACCGGGCTGTCCACCGGACGGCCGAGCAGGGCGGCCTCGGCCGCGGGTACCGCGGCGACCTCGATGGACTCGTCGGCCACGCAGATCTGCAACCCGAACTGCGCGTTCAGGGTCCGGTAGATCGAGGTCATCGGGGTGGTCAGTACATCCGCGAGCTCGGGCAGCAGGTACATCTGCTCCAGTGAGAGCGTGTCGCCGTCGGCATGCCGCAGCCGCAGCAGGGAGACCACCCGGTCACCGTCGGACAGCCCGAGTGCCGAGCGGACATCCGGACGGGCCGGCACCAGCGCGGCGCTGATCACCGAGGTGCCGTCGGTGAAGCCCTGCTCGTGCAGGATCTCGGGCAGGCCCTTGACGGTGTTGAGGCTGCGCAGCACGCTGCGGCCGGGGCAGTAGGGCCGGGCCGCCTGCGGTGACGCGTCGCGGGGTGGCACCCCGGTGAGGTAGGCGCCGCCGGCGCGACCCCGGACGCGCTGGATGACCCCGTCGGCTTCGAGTACCTCGAGTGCCTTGCGCACGGTGGTCCGCGACGTCCCCAGTCGTTCGGCGAGCGCCCGCTCGGTCGGGAACCTCGCCTCGCCCCTGGCCGTCAGTTCGTCGGCCAGGCGCCGAAGCGCGGTCTGCGCGTGTGCCAGCGCCAGCATGGCGATCACCGTAGTCCCGACCCTTGCGCACCGCAGTTCCCGAGCGACGGTGTTACCTGTCTTTAACGCGGCGCTGAACGAACCAGAAATGGTCTAGCGCGATCGTTGTCGACGTGGACCACACCCGCTCCGAGCGCGTCGACCTCGGCCTGGCGATGGCCGAGGAAGCGGGCCGGATGGCGCACCAATACTTCGAGACCGTCGGTCTAAACGTCGAGACGAAAGCCGACGGGTCGCCGGTCACCCAGGCCGATCGGGCCATCGAACTGGCGCTGCGTGAGATGGTCAGCGCCCGGTTCCCCGACGACGCGTTCTCCGGCGAGGAGTTCCCCGACACCGACGGCGGGAGCGGGTTCCGCTGGATCGTCGACCCCATCGACGGGACGAAGTCCTTCGTCCGCGGCGTACCGCTCTACGCGAACCTCGTTGCCCTGCAACGTGACGACGAGATCGTCTTCGGGGTCATCAACCTGCCCAGCGCGGGAGTGCTCGTGCACGCCGAACGCGGCGGAGGCTGCTGGCGCAACGGCGTCCGCGTGCACGTGTCGGACCGGGCGGCCCTCGACGGCGCCTATGTGATGGCCACCTGGCTCGAGGACTGGGACCCCAACCTCATCGGCGGTCTGCACGACAAGGGTGCGGTCGTGCGCACCTGGGGTGACGCGTTCGGCTACGCGATGGTCGCCTCCGGGCAGGCGGACGCGGTCGTCGACTACCGCGCACACGCCTTCGACCTGGCGCCGATGCCGGTGATCATCGAGGAAGCCGGCGGTCGGTTCACCAGCCTCGACGGCCGTCGCGTCATCGACGGCGGCAACGGAATCGCCAGCAACGGCCTGATCCACGATGCGCTGCTGCCGTGGATCGCACCCCAGAACACCGACCAGGAGCGAGGAATTCGGATATGACGGCGATCATCAGAGGGCTGCCGCGCCGCAGCATCGTGATCTTCTTCGGTGCGTTGTACGCGGTGGCGTTGCTGTTCGCGCTGTTCCCTCCGCTGTACCTGTGGGGCAGCGGAGTGCGCTTCGAGATCCTCGGAATCCCGTTCGCGGTCATGTACTGGATCATCAACGCGCTGGTGCTCGGCCTGACCCTGACCGCGTTCTACATCGTCGAGGACCTCCGTGGCGAACTCGACGACGACTCGACCGAACCCGTTCCCGCGAACATCGGAGGCTGAACATGTGGGTGATGCTCTCCATGCTGGCGGTGTTCTACGCCATCGTCGTCGCGATTCTTTATGTCACCCAACAGAAGACCGCGCCGAGCTTCGACGAATACGCGGTCGGCGGCCGCCGGTACGGCCCCTGGTACGTCGCGATGAGCTACGTCAACTCGTGGTGGCCGGGTTCGACCTTCATCGCGTTCTTCGGATTGGCTGCCGGCGCCGGTGTCTTCGGTCTCTACGGGCTGGCGTACTCGAGCCTCGGCGTGGCGATGATGTATTTCATGGCCACCCGCGCGTGGCGGTGGGGCAAGCGCTACGACCTGCGCTCGCAACCCGATCTGCTGGGCAAGCGGTTCGACTCACCCGCAGTCAAGGTGATCGCAAGCGTCATCGGCATCGTCTCCCTGTTCCCCTGGGTGGTGCTCGGGATGCAGGCGCTGGGAACGGTTTTCGAACTCGCCAGCGACGGCGCCTGGTCGGTCACGGCCTGCCTGCTGATCGGGTTGGCGGTCATCGTGATCCGCCAGTACTGGACCGTTCGGATGGGAATGCGCGGCCTGATCATGACCGACGCGTTCCAGGGCACGGTCGCCTACGTGTTCGCCGCGATCGTCTGCCTGGTCCTGCTGTCCGGAGTGGCGGGCGGGCCGATCAGCTTCGGCGCCATCGGCGATGTCGCGGACAAGTACCTGCTGCTGCCCGGCGACGGCGACTCCTACGGGCCGCTGTACATCTTCGCGCTGATCTTCACCGGTGTCGTCGGATCCCTGTGCTGGCCCACCAGTTTCCAGCGGATCTACACGGCCTCCAGTGTGCGCGCGGTGAAGTCCGGGACGTTGTGCACCGTCCTGATCTCGGGAGTCTTCTACAGCCTGCTCATGCTCGTGGGTATCGCCGCCACCGGCATGGCCGCGGTGGCCGACGCCCCGCAGATGGGCTGGTTCGCCATCATGAGCAGCTACGGCGGCACCTGGCTGCTCGGCCTGGGCATCACGATCGTCTTCGCCGCGTCGATGGGCCACATCGACGGCAGCGTCCAGGTGTGCGGGCTGCAGATCGCCAACGACCTGGTGAACACCGAGAAACGGCCGCTGTCGGACAAGCAGCTGACCTACGTGGCGAAGACCTCGATGATCGCGTTCATGGCGCTGGCCGGCGTCGTCGCCTACCTCACGTTCAACATGACCCGGCTGCAGTTGCTCGCGCAGATCTCCTACCAGGGCGTGGTGCAACTGGCGGTGCCGCTGTTCCTCGGCATCTTCTGGCGCGGCGGTAACAAGCAGGGCGCGATCGCCGGGATGGTGTCGGGGTTCACCGTGGCGATGGTGCTGACGTGGATCTATCCCGATGACATCCGGGCACTGGGCAGCCTCACCGGCGGCGTCGTCGGCATCCTGGTGAACCTCGTGGTCTATCTGGGCGCCGCTCTGCTCATCCGGTCCGATGCCACCGAGAAGGCCAGGGTGGACGCGATGTTCGAGGCCGCCAGGACACAGGTGCGCACCGCTGCGCCGGCGGCCGACGAGTCCTTCGACGACCAGGTGCACGAACTCGCCGAGGAGTCCCGGGAGCGCGCCGCGACCGTGGACGGGACGCCGTGATGCCGGTCGAATTCGACCCCGGCGCGTTCCTGTCCGACTTCGCCGAGATGTCGGCGTTCGGCGCGACCCCGGCCGGCGGTGTCCATCGGGAGGCCGCCACGGCCGCCGACGGCCAGGCCCGCGAATGGCTGCGAGGCTGGTTCGACCGGCACGGGCTGGTGACCCGGGTGGACGAGGTCGGGAACATGTTCGGCTGCGCGGAGTTCGACCCCGGCGCCCCGTACCTGCTGATCGGCTCGCACCTGGACAGCCAGCCCACCTCGGGCCGGTTCGACGGCGCCTACGGTGTGCTGGCCGGTGCGTACGCGGCCGCGGCGGTGGCCGCCACGCCGCCCGACCAACCGCGCCTCAACGTGGCAGCGGTCAACTGGTTCAACGAGGAGGGCTCGCGCTTCTCGCCCAGTCTCATGGGCAGCGCCGTCTACACCGGCAAACGCAGCGCCGCCGACGTGCTCGATACCGCGGGCCTCGACGGAGTAACGGTGCGGGAGGCGTTGTCGGGCATCGGGTTCCATGGTTCCGACGCCGCCCCGGCGGCGGGTGCGTTCCTCGAGATCCACATCGAGCAGGGCCGTACCCTGATCGACGGACGCTACGACATCGGCGTGGTCACCGAGAACTGGACGGCCTACAAGTACTCGGTCACAGTGCTGGGGGAGCAGGCACACACCGGCGCCACGCACATGCGGTACCGCCACGACGCCCTCGTCGGCGCCAGCCGGGCGGTCCTCGCGGTGCGCGCGGTGGCCGACGAATTCGGACCCGCGACCGTGCTCGGCTCCGTCGGCCACCTCACCGTCGAACCCAACTCGCCGGTGGTCGTGCCGTCCCGGGTGCGGTTGGCAGCCGACCTGCGCTCGCACGACGCCGACGTCCTCGAACGGGCGCACCGCAGCCTGCTCGACCGGTGGGCCGCCATCACCGAGGACCGTGAGGTCGTGGTGCGGGTCGACTCGGCGGCGTTGCGTCCCGCCGGCGGCTACCACGCGGCCGGGATCGCCCTGGCCGGCGAGGTGGCCGACCGGCTCGGCCTGCGCTGGCGCACGTTGCCGACGATGGCGGGCCACGACTCGGTGAACCTGCGCGACGTGGTGCCCACCGTCATGCTGTTCGTTCCCAGTGTCGACGGGATCTCCCACCACGAACGCGAATACACCACCGACGAGCAGATGCTGGCCGGCGTGCGGATGTTGACCGAAACCGCCCGCGCCGCGGTCGGCGGGGCGCTCGAGGCGGCCGGCCTGTCGTGACCGAACAGCTCCTCGACGGATTCCTCGACGGCCACGCCCACGCGGTGCGGGCGGCGTTCGAAACCGGTGCGCTGACACCGGAGGACGTCCTCGAGGCAACCCTGGCCCGCATCGCGGCGGCCGATCCCGCGATCAACGCCATGGCGTACGTCGCGGCGGAAGCGGCGCGCGCCGCGGCGCGCGCCTCGACGCAACGGTGGGCAGGCGGGACGCCGCTGTCTGGGCTGGACGGCCTGCCGGTGACGATCAAGGACAGCATCCACGCCGTGGGGATGCCGTGGCGGCACGGGTGCGCGGCCAACCGGGACCTGCCGGACTCGACAGTCGACGCGCCCCCTGCGGCCCGGCTGCGGGAGGCCGGTGCCGTCATCGTCGGCAAGACCACGATGCCGGACTTCGGGATGATGGCAGCCGGGGTGAGCTCGCTCTACGGCATCACGCGCAACCCCTGGGATCACTCGCGCAATCCCGGCGGCTCCAGCGCCGGGGGCGGTGCGGCGCTGGCCGCCGGGATCGGGTTCTCCTCGGTGGGATCGGACATCGCCGGCTCGGTGCGGTTGCCCGCAGGCCACTGCGGGCTGGTGGCGCTGAAACCGACCCAGGGGCGCATCCCGCATCTGGCGCCGTCCACGATGCGGTCGGCGGGCCCGATGGCCCGCACCACCGATGACGTCATGGACCTCTACGAGGTGCTCAGCCGCCCCGACGACCGCGACCTGTGGAGCCTCGCCCCCGACACCGAACCTCCGACCCGGGACGCACTGCCGCCGACGGGATTGCGGATCGGGGTATTCGCCGAACTGGGCTACGGGCCAGAGGTGGCCGCGCCGGTACGGGCCGTGCTCGGCGATGCCGCCGACGCCCTGCGCGACGGCGGCGCGACCGTGTCGGCCATGCCCCCGGTGTTCACCGAGGACGCGCACCGGGCGCTGGACCGGCTGTTCCAGGTGCGTGCGCTGGCCGAGCTGCAGTCCATCCCCGTCGAGCGCCGCGAGCTGGTGCACCCGGTGATCCGGCAGTGGTGCGTACCCGCCGCCCAGTACTCCGCGACCGACCTGGCCCGCGACACCGAGGCTGTCGCACGCTCGGCCGACACCGTGCGTCATGCCTGCGCGACTTACGATTTCGTCATCGCTCCGGTGATCCCGGTGGTCGGCTTCGCCGCCGGGGCATGCGGCGTGGATCCCGCCGAACCGTTGGGGCACTGCGGCTTCACCGCCTGGTTCAACCAGACTGCGCAGCCCGCGGCGGCCCTGTGCTTCGGGCGCGCCGACGGACTTCCGATCGGCGTCCAGGTGATCGGACCCCGGTTCGCAGACCGTGCGGTGCTGCGGCTGACCAAATGGCTGGAGGCCCGACGGCCGTTCAGCCTCCAGTGGCCGCGGCCCGCGGCCGAGACGACAGGAGGCCGACAGTGACCACCGTGACGGAACCGCCGGTGATCGCCCGGCTGCGTGCGTTGGGCGTGTTCGCCGGCGACGACATCGCCGCCGACCCGACACCGGTGATGGCCAGTCCGAGCTGGTGGGGCGCCGACTCCGAGGGCTTCCATGTGCAGTCCGGCGCGCAGCGCGCCTTCGCCAAGGTGATGGCGCCGCACGCCGGTGCCTACGCGGACATCACCCAGGCGTTCGCCGCGGCCGCCGAAGCCGGGGAGCGCGGCGTGGGTCCGCGGGTGTACGCCACCGACGCGGCCTCGTCGATGCTGGTGCAGGAGAGTTTCGTCGAGGACGGGCACACCGCCACACTGGACGTGTTCGACGACGACGCCCGCCTGGCCGACCTGATGGAGCTGCGCGCGCGTGTGCACGCCTTCACCTCGATCACGCGGCAGGCCACGGTGTTCGACGACATCCGGGCGCTGTCGGAGCTGGCCGCCGCGCGGGCGGTAGCGCTGCCCGCCGACTTCGGCTGGATGTGCCGCCTGCTCGCGTTGGCCGAACAGCGCATCGCGGCAACAGGTTTCGACACCGTGCCGGCGCACGGCGACGGCAACGTGTCGAACGTGCTGCTCGCCGCCGACGACCGCATGCTCCTGGTGGACTGGGACGTCGCGGCGGTGATGGACCCGCTGCAGGACCTCGGCGTGCTGCTGGCCGAGGTGCGCCCGCTGGACTCCGAGGCGCGCACCGCGTTCGAGATGGCCTGGGGCCGTTTCGATCAGGGGTTGTTCGACCGTGCCCGCGTCTACGGCGTGGCCGACTGCGTGCGCTGGGGACTGATCGGCGCCTACGCCGATTCGGCGCGCCCGGGGACCCTGGAGTACTCCAAGTTCTCCGACTGGCAGTTCCTGCGGGCGCGGACCTGGCTGACCGATGTGCACTTCCACGACCGATTGGGGAACCTGTGACCGCGACCGTCCCCGACGACACCGGCAACCGCGCGCTGGGCACCGCCCGCACCGCCGCCGAACGGCGGGTCGAGGAGGTGCTGGCCCAGGTGGGCCCGTGGGCCGGCCGCAGCGTGCGGTACGCGCCCGTGTTCGGCGGACTGCAGAACAGCAACTGGCGCATCACCGTCGACGGCGCGGACAAACGCTACTTCCTCAAGATCCCCGGTGACGGGTCGGACGCGTTCATCGACCGGGATCTGGCCAACGAGGCCGCCCGCCGGGCCGGGGAACGCGGCATCGGCGCCGAGGTAGTGCACTTCGACCCCGACACCGGGGTTGAGGTCATCGAGTTCCTCGAGGGCTACCGGGCCTGCACCAACGGCGACTTCAAGGATCCCGACATCCCGCGCCGCATCATCGATATCTACCGGGCGCTGCACGAGGGGTCGTTGTTGAGTGGCACCAAGACGATGTTCGACATGATCGACGAGCACCTGGCGCAGGCCACCGAGATCGGGGTGCGGCTACCCGCGGACGCCGAACTGATCCTGGGGGAGTACCAGGTGGTCAAGGCGGCCCTGCTGGCGTCCGGGCTGGATCTGGTGGCGTGCCACAACGATCCGATGCCCGGCAACTTCCTGGTCGCCGACGGCGCGCCGATGCGCATGGTGGACTACGAGTTCGCGTCGAACAACGAACGGGCCTACGAGCTCGCGCTGTTGATCACCGAGATGTTCTACGGCGAGCAGCAGATGCTCGAGCTCGTGGAGGACTTCTACGGCCGCAGCGATTTCGGGACCGTGGCGCGCGTGCAGGTGTGCGGTGCGCTGGCCGACGTGAAGTGGGGACTGTGGGCCTGCGTCAACCAGCAGCTGAACAGCAGCTGGGACTTCGACTACCACAAATACGGTTACTGGAAGCTCATGCGGGCCCGGACGAAGATGGCCGACCCGCGCTGGGCGTTCTGGGTCGCCGCGCTCTAACCCGCCGAACCCACCGCATCGCTGAGCGAGGTGAATCCCGCCGCATGCAGCCGGGCGGCCAGTCCCTCGTGGATGTGTTTGGCCCACAGCCCGCCGCCGTACACGAACCCGGTGTACCCCTGCAGCAGGGTGGCGCCGGCGGTGATGCGTTCCCACGCGTCGTCGGCGGTCTCGATACCGCCGGCGCTGATCAGCACCAGACGGTCCCCGACGCGTGCGTACAGCGCCCGCAGCACCTCCAGCGACCGCGCCGCCACCGGGGGACCCGACACCCCACCGGGGCCCAGCGCGTCCACACCCGGGGTGGCCAGGCCGGCCCGCGAGATCGTCGTGTTGGTCGCCACGATCCCCGCCAGCCCGAGCTCGACGGCCAGGTCGGCGATCGCGTCGACGTCGTCGTCGGCGAGGTCCGG
Source organism: Mycolicibacterium vaccae (assembly GCA_050205485.1). Taxonomy (GTDB): domain Bacteria; phylum Actinomycetota; class Actinomycetes; order Mycobacteriales; family Mycobacteriaceae; genus Mycobacterium; species Mycobacterium vaccae_A. The sequence continues at coordinate 92,450 of JBNMQW010000016.1, forward strand.
TGCGATCTTGACCAGCACGGGTGTCGACGTCTCGGCCAGCACCGCGGCCAGGATCGGACGCAGGGACTCGACGGACTGCAGGTCGCGCAGGCCGGGGGTGTTCGGTGAGCTGACGTTGACCACCAGGTAGGTGGCCAGCGGACCGAGGAGTCGCGCGCTCTCGGCGTAATCCTGCGGTGCGTCCTCGGGCGGGGTGATCTTGGTCTTGCCGATGTTGACACCGATCGGCACGTCGGCGCCCCGGCGGGTCAGCTGTGCGGCCAGGGCCGCGGCGCCGTGATTGTTGAAGCCCATCCGGTTGAGCAGCGCGCGGTCCTCGGGAAGCCGGAACAGTCGCGGCGCCGGGTTGCCGGGCTGCGGTCGCGCGGTCACCGTCCCCACTTCGGCGTAGCCGAATCCCAGCGCCCCCCAGGTGCTCACCCCGAGGCCGTCCTTGTCGAACCCGGCCGCCAGCCCGAACGGCCCGGGGAAGCGCACCCCGAACACCGTGCTGGCCAGGGCGGGATCCTGCGGGGAAAGCCTGCGCCGCAACATGTTCCGGGTGGCAGGGGTGGCGGTGGCGGCCCGCAGGCCGGCGAACACCGCGGTGTGGATCCGTTCGGGATCGACGAGGAACAGCCCTCGCCGCAGCGTCTGGTACATCACAGCGCCGGCTGGTCGGGGAGAGGTAGTGGGTCGTGACGCTTCTTGCGGCGCAACAGAACCCGGCGGCTGCCGTCGGTGTACAGGCGCACCCGGGTCAGTTCCCATCCGCGGTACTCGGCCTCGATGGACAGGCGCACTGACGCGCTCACTCGCGTCACCTCCGGCGGGAGACGCAACGGAATCCATTCGTACTCACCGGAGTCCTCGGCCACCGCCTTGGTCCACGCCGCCGGCATCGGTCCACGCGCCGAACTCATCACGCTCCTTCCGCCGAGCGGATCACCTGCACGCCCGCGCCTGCTCCGGAGACCACGTAGAGCGTGCCCGACGCCTCGTCGAAGGCCAGCGAGTCTGGTTGCTGGACGGTCGGATATCGCACCTTCTCGACGGGGATGCCGGTCGCCAGATCGTAGCCAACAACGGTGTTCGTCGCGCTCTGCGACACCCAGGCCCACCCGTTGTCCGACGTCGCCAACCCGTAGGGCGCGTCGGGGACGGGGTAGCGCTGCCGCAGGATCAGCGGGTCGACACCGTAGACCAGCAGTTCGCCGCCGCGGGTGTCGGCCACCACGACCCAGCCGGAGTCGTCGGCCACCATCGTGGTGGCGCCGTCCCCGGCGCGCAGCGCCTGCTGCTTTCCGCTGCCCTCGGCGTCGAGGGTGGTGACCGAGGTCTGGGCACGGTCCAGCACGACCGCGGTGTCGCCGACGGTGACGATCTCGTCGACCCGCGCGAAGATCTTCACCTCGGCGCCGACGGTGCTGTCGTCGGTCAGGGTGAGCACCTCGCCGTCGGCGGTACCCAGCACCATCCGCCCGTCGTCACGGCGCGCGATCGCGGTGAACTCGGCGCCGGCACGGTCGCGGACGTCGACGCGCGCCACCGAGCGGTCCGCCAGGTCGACGCGGTGGTAGCCGCCGGTGGCCGCGACGAACACCTCGCCGTCGCCGCCGGCCATCGCGGTGGCCGGCGTGTCGAGCGGCACCACCTGGGTCCGGCCGTCGGCACCCACGAGAGTCACCGCGGACGTGCCGTCGGCGGCCGACGTCAACGTCACCAGCGACGCCGTCGACTCGTCGAAGTAGGCGGCGCGGGCCGCGGCGTCCAATGGCACCACCGTGCCGGGAACCGCTCCCGCCGCAGGCGGGGACTGTGCGGCCTGCGCCGGGGTGATCGTCGGTGGTGGCGCGTCAGCCGGATTGGAGGAGCATCCGGCAACCCCGGCCACCACGGCCGTAGCGGTCGCGGCCACGCCGAGGCGCAGGAGCGCAGGTTTGGGTTTTGAGCGGCGGGGCAATGGGTAGCTCTCGGTCGACATTCGGGTTAACGCTGATCGGAGAGCCAGTCTATGCAAGTCGGCACCGACGTCCGGTTCGCGCTGCTCCGGCGCGTGGCGGTGCCCCGGGTAGGGTTCACCGCATGACCATCATGAGCGATCATGAAACCCCTGGTCAGGATTTCAGGGTCGAGGACATCACGACCGGTATGCATGCCAGCGGATTCGGTCAGGTCGGCGACGGCCGCACGTTCTCGTTCCGCATCGAACGCCAGGAACTCGTCGTCGAGTTGTACCGTCCCCGGCTGCGCACCCTCGTGCCGGACAGCGACGACATCGTCGCGCGGGCCAACCGGAAACTGACCGACATCGACTTCACCGACGAGCGCAGCCTGACCGCCGCGGTCCGCGACGCGGTCACCGACGCGCAACCGGTGCCCAGGACGCCGCGCTGACCTGATCACGGTACGGTCGTCGTCGTGACCGACGTACCTGCGATGTCGTGGCTGCAGGTGGTCGTTCTCTCGATCCTGCAGGGACTCACCGAGTTTCTGCCCGTGTCGTCCTCCGGGCATCTGGCGATCGCGTCGCGGGTCTTCTTCAACGCCGACGCCGGCGCCTCCTTCACCGCGGTGAGCCAACTCGGCACCGAAGCCGCGGTGCTGCTGTACTTCGCGCGCGACATCAAACGCATCGTGATCGCGTGGTTCGCCGGGCTGCGCGAGAAGGCGCGCCGCAACGCGGACTACTGGCTGGGCTGGTGGGTGATCATCGGCACCATTCCGATCAGCGTCATCGGGCTGCTGTTCAAGGACACGATCCGCACCGGTGCCCGCAACCTGTGGTTCATCGCCATCGCGCTGATCGTCTTCGCGCTCGTCATCGCCGCCGCCGAGCACTTCGGACGCCAGGGGCGCCGCATCGAGCAGCTGACGTGGAAGGACGCCGTGATCGTCGGCTTCGCTCAGTGCCTGGCGCTGCTGCCCGGTGTCTCCCGGTCCGGCGCCACGATCAGCGCCGGCCTGTTCCTCGGGATGAACCGGGAAGTCGCGGCCCGCTTCGGCTTCCTACTCGCCATCCCGGCGGTGTTCGCGTCCGGCCTGTTCTCGCTGCCCGACGCATTCGCCCCGTCCGGGGAGGGCATGAGCGCGAGCGGCCCGCAGCTGCTGGTGTCCACGCTGATCGCGTTCGTCGTCGGATTCGCCGCGGTGGCGTGGTTCCTGCGGTTCCTGGTGCGCCACAGCATGTACTGGTTCGTGGGCTACCGCATCGTGCTGGGTGTGGTGGTGTTGATCTTGTTGTCGACAGGGGTGGTGGCAGCGACGTGACCGTTCTACTGGTGCGGCACGGCCGCTCGACGTCGAACACCGCCCACACGCTGGCCGGCCGGTCGGCCGGGGTGGACCTCGACGACCGGGGCCGCGAACAGGCGCAGGCGTTGGTGGAGCGACTCGGCGGGCTCCCGATCCGCGCGATCGTCCGGTCGCCGCTGCTGCGGTGTGAACGCACGATGGAGCCGCTGGCCGGGTCGCTGGGCATCGAACCGATCGTCGACGACCGGATCAGCGAGGTCGACTACGGCGCGTGGACCGGCCGCAAGATCGGCGAGCTGGTCAAGGAGCCGCTGTGGGCGGTGGTGCAGCAGCAGCCCAGCGCGGCGGTGTTCCCCGACGGCGAAGGGCTGGCCGCGGTGCAGGCGCGCGCGGTGGCCGCCGTCCGTGAGCACGACCGCCGCCTGGCCGAGGAGCACGGCGGCGACGCGCTGTGGATCGCGTGTACGCACGGCGACGTCATCAAGTCGGTGCTCGCCGACGCGCTGGGCGCCCATCTGGACAGCTTCCAGCGCATCAACGCCGACCCCGCCTCGGTCAGTGTGATCCGGTACACGGCGATGCGGCCGTTCGTGATTCACGTCAACCACACCGGCGCGACGCTGAACTCGGGATTGGTCGCGCCGCCGACCCGCGAGCCCGCGCAGGATGGATCCCCCACCTCCGACGTTCCCTCCGGCGACGCCGTCGTCGGAGGGTCGACGGACTGACCCGGTATTTTGGGAACTGCCATGGCCCGCGCAATCCACGTCTTCCGCACACCCGACCGTTTCGTGGCCGGGACCGTCGGTGAGCCGGGAAACCGGACGTTCTACCTGCAGGCGGTCCACGATCGGCGCGTGGTGTCGGTGGTGTTGGAGAAACAGCAGGTGGCGGTGCTGGCCGAGCGCATCGCCGCGCTGCTGTTGGAGATCAACCGCCGGTTCGGCACGCCCATCCCGCCGGACACCGGCGAGGTCGAGGACCTCAGCCCGCTGATCACCCCGGTCGACGCCGAGTTCCGGGTCGGCACCATGGGTCTGGGCTGGGATTCCGAAGCGCAGACGGTGGTGGTGGAGTTGCTCGCAGTCTCCGACACCGAGTTCGACGCATCGGTGGTCCTCGACGACGCAGAGGACGGACCCGACGCCGTGCGGGTCTTCCTGACCCCCGAGTCGGCGCGTGAGTTCGCCACCCGGTCCAACCGGGTGATCTCCGCCGGACGCCCGCCGTGCCCGCTGTGCGACGAACCCCTCGACTCCGACGGCCACATCTGCGTCCGGACCAACGGTTACCGGCGAGGCGAGCTGGGTGCCGCGGGCGATGACGACATCGCCTGAGTCGGGCACCGACGACCGGGAGGTGCTGCGGCGGGGAGAGTTGACCGTCATCGGCCGCATCCGATCGGCGAGCAACGCGACCTTCCTGTGCGAGGCGATCCTCGACGGCCGCAGCGTGCACTGCGTCTACAAGCCCGTCGCCGGTGAGGCACCCCTGTGGGACTTCCCCGACGGGACGCTGGCCGGCCGGGAACGTGGCTCCTATCTGGTGTCGGCGGCCCTGGGCTGGAATGTGGTGCCGTACACCATCATTCGGGAAGGCCCGGCGGGCCCCGGCATGCTGCAGCGCTGGGTCGAACAACCCGAGGACAGCGAGGACAGCGAGAACTCGAGCGGGCCCGACCTGGTCGACCTGGTCCCGGCCGACGCCGTGCCCGCCGGGTTCCTGCCGGTGCTGCAGGCCTACGACTACGCCGGCAACGAGGTCACACTGGTGCACGCCGACGACTACCGGCTCCGGCGGCTGGCGGTGTTCGACGTGCTGATAAACAATGCCGACCGCAAGGGCGGCCACGTGCTGTGCGGTGTCGACGGCAACGTCTACGGCGTCGACCACGGCGTCACGCTGCACGTCGAGGACAAACTGCGGACCGTGCTGTGGGGCTGGGCCGGCAAGCCGGTCGACGACGCCACCCTGCGCGACGTCGCCGAACTAGAACGGGAATTGGCCGGGGACCTCGCCGCCGAACTGCGCGAGCACATCACGGCCGAAGAGATCGCCGCTCTGCGCGCCAGAGTCCTTGGGATGCTGCGTAACCCGGTGATGCCCACACCGGACCGGCGACGGCCCATACCGTGGCCCGCGTTCTGACATGATCTACTTTCCCGGTGACCCGCACCGATGCCGCGCTGGCCGCCGAGGTGGCCGCCGAAGCCGGTGACCTGCTGCTCTCGATCCGGGAGCAGATCGGGCACTGGGATCCCTACGACCTCGGCGACGCCGGTGACCGCCGCGCCAACACCCTGATCCTGGACCGGCTGCGCCGCGAGCGGCCCGACGACGCGGTGCTGTCCGAGGAGGCCGCCGACGACCTCGCGCGGGTCGACGCCGACCGGGTGTGGATCGTCGACCCGGTCGACGGCACCCACGAGTACTCGATGCCCGGCCGCGCCGACTGGGCGGTCCACATCGCGCTGTGGCAGCGCGGCACCGACGGCGGCGCCATCACCGATGCGGCCGTGGCGCTGCCGGCGCGCGGCGAGGTGTACCGGACCGACACCGTGGTCGGCCCGCCGCCGCGCGACGAGGGACCCATCCGCATCACCGCCAGCTCCAACCGGCCGCCGGCGGTGCTGTGGTACCTGCGCGACCACCTCGACATCGAACTGGTGCGGATCGGCTCGGCTGGAGCCAAGGCGATGGCGGTGGTCCGCGGCGACGTCGACGCCTACATCCACGCCGGCGGACAGTGGGAGTGGGACTCCGCCGCGCCGGCCGGAGTGATGTGGGCCGCGGGGCTACACGCCTCGCGCATCGACGGCTCACCGCTGATCTACAACCGCCGCGATCCCTACCTACCCGACCTGCTGATGTGCCGTCCGGAGCTGGCTCCGGTGCTGCTCGAGTGCATCTGGTCGGCCTACCGCAACCGATAGAAATGCGTGCAACCGGAATGAAACAGCCGTCCGCGTTGTCTCAGACGACGATGTCTAGAGTCGAAGTCATGCAATCGTGGTCGGCGGCGAGTGTTCCGGTGCTGCCTGGGCAGGGTCCGCAGCTGCGGCTCTACGACAGCGCCGACCGGCAGGTCCGGCCGGTCACCCCGGGTGCCACCGCCACCATGTACGTGTGCGGCATCACGCCGTACGACGCCACCCACCTCGGTCACGCCGCGACCTACCTGACCTTCGATCTGGTGCACCGGTTGTGGCTCGACGCCGGCCACCAGGTGCGCTACGTCCAGAACGTCACCGACGTCGACGACCCGCTGTTCGAACGCGCACAGCGCGACGGCATCGGCTGGCGTGAGCTGGCCGATCGGGAGACCGAGCTGTTCCGGACCGACATGGCCGCGCTGCGCGTCCTGCCGCCGCACGACTACGTGGCTGCGACCGAGGCCATCGCCGAGGTCATCGAGGTGGTCGAGAAACTGCTGGCATCCGGGGCGGCCTACGTCGTCGACGACCCGCAGTACCCGGACGTCTATTACCACGCCGGTGCCACCAAGCAGTTCGGCTACGAGTCCGGCTACGACCGGGACCTGATGATGGCGCTGTTCGCCGAACGCGGCGGCGATCCCGACCGCGCCGGCAAGAGCGACCCGCTCGACGCGCTGCTGTGGAGCGCCGCGCGCCCCGGCGAGCCCAGCTGGCCGTCGCCGTTCGGCCCCGGCCGACCCGGATGGCATGTCGAGTGCGCGGCGATCGCGCTCAGCCGCATCGGCACCGGTCTCGACATCCAGGGTGGCGGCAGCGACCTGATCTTCCCGCACCACGAGTTCTCGGCCGCGCACGCCGAATGCGTCACCGGCGAGCGCCGATTCGCACGGCACTACGTCCACTCCGGGATGATCGGATGGGACGGCCACAAGATGAGCAAGAGCCGCGGCAACCTGGTGCTGGTGTCGGCGCTGCGCCGCGACGGCGTCGACCCGTCCGCGATCCGGCTGGGCCTGCTGGCGGGGCACTACCGCGAGGACCGGTTCTGGAGCCCCCAGGTGCTCGAGGAGGCCAACCAGCGGCTGCACCGGTGGCGCAGCGCCACCGCGCTCGACGGCGCGCCCGACGCCGCTGATGTCATCGCGCGGGTTCGCCGCTATCTGGCCGACGACCTCGACACCCCGAAGGCCCTTGCCGCCCTTGATGGTTGGGCCACCGACGCGCTGTCTTACGGCGGGCACGACACCGAGGCCGGCGCCACCGTGGCCGCTGCGATCGACGCGCTGCTCGGCGTTGCGCTGTAAACCTCCCGCCGTGGAGTAGGTTGCGGCCATGGTGTTCCGCCGACTGACCGTCGCCGTGACCGCGCTGGTTCTGCTGGCCGGCTGTACCTCGGGCGAGAACGCCGACGAGGACACCGGGACAGGCGCGCCGCCGCCGGGACCCGCCGCCGAGGTGACCCCCGAGCATGCCCGCGAGATCGCGAAAGACGCCTACGTCTACGGATTTCCGATCGTGGACAACTACCGCGTCCAGTACTCGTACTTCGTCAACCGGGAGGATCCCGAGTACAAGGGCGGCTGGAACGAGGTGCACAGTGCCGCACGGGTCTACACCCCGGACGACACCACGATCCAGACGCCGAACTCCGACACCCCGTACTCGGCGCTCGGCGCCGATCTGCGCACCGAACCTCTGGTGCTGACGGTCCCGCCGATCCAGCAGGACCGGTACTACTCCCTGCAGTTCGTCGACGGCTACACCTACAACTTCGCCTACGTCGGCAGCCGCACCACCGGTAACGGCGGCGGCCGCTACCTGCTGGCCGGGCCGGACTGGGACGGCCCCAAACCCGAAGGAGTCGACGAGGTGATCCGCTCGGACACCGACCTGGCGTTCGTGCTCTACCGCACCCAGCTTCTCGGCCCGTCGGACATCGAGGAGGTCAAGAAGATCCAAGCCGGCTACCAGGTCGCGCCGCTGTCGGTGTTCCTGAACCAGCCGTCGCCTCCGCCGGCGCCGGCCATCGACTTCGTGCCGCCGCTGCCCCCGGACCAGCAGCGCACGTCGCCGCAGTTCTTCGAGATCCTCAACTTCGCGCTGCGGTCCATGCCGGTGCTGCCCGAGGAGCGCACGCTGCGCGACCGGTTCGCGACGCTGGGGATCGGCCCGGACGGTGACTTCGACGCCGACACGCTGAGCCCGGAGATGCGCGCGGCGGTGGAGGCGGGCATGGCCGACGCCTGGGCGGAGTTCGACGGGCTGAAGAAGAAGATCGACGCCAACGAGGTCACCTCGGCGCAGCTGTTCGGTTCGCGTCAGGAGCTCGGGGACAACTACCTCTACCGCATGGCGGGCGCGGCGCTGGGCATCTACGGCAACACCGCGGCCGAGGCGCTGTACCCGGCCTTCTCGACCGACGCCGCCGGCGCGCCCCTGACCGGGGCGAGCGACTACACGTTCCGTTTCCCGTCCGGTCAGCTGCCGCCGGTCAACGCGTTCTGGTCCCTGACCGTCTACGAGTTGCCGGCCTCGCGCCTGGTGCCGAACCCGATCAACCGGTATCTGATCAACTCGGCGATGCTGTCGAGCCTGGTGCCCGACCCCGACGGCGGCTACACCTTCGCGCTCTCGCACCGCTCGCCCGACGAAGCCGGCGACGCCGGCGTCGGCGCGGTCAGCGCCGCGAACTGGCTGCCCACCCCGGCGGGACCGTTCAGCGTGGTGCTCCGGCTGTACTGGCCCAAACCCGACGCGCTCAACGGCACCTGGCAGCCGCCGCGACCCGAAAAGGTCTGACATGGCGCCCGACCTGCGCGCGGACCTGGTGCTCTCCGGAGGGGGAGTCAAGGGCCTCGCGCTGGTGGGGGCCGTGGCCGCCCTGGCCGACGCCGGGTACCTGCCGCACCGCATCTCCGGCACCTCGGCCGGCGCGCTCGTCGGCGCGGTGCTGGCGGCCGCCACGCAGAGCGGGCGCCTGTCCACCCCAGAGCTGACCGACCTGGCGATGCGACTGGACTATCGGAAGTTCCTGGACCCGGGGCCGGTGGAGCGCCTCCCGCTGGTCGGGCCGGCCTGGGGCGTGCTCAGCGGCAACGGCATCTATCGCGGCGAGGCGCTGCGGGAGTGGGTGACGCGCCGACTCGCCGAGTACGGCGTCAGCACCTTCGCCGACCTGGCCCTCGACGACCCGGATCTGCCGCCCGAGCAGCGCTACCGGCTGGTGGTCACCGTCGCCGACGTCACCCTGGGACAGCTGGTGCGCCTGCCGTGGGACTACGAACGGCTCTACGGGCTCGACCCCGACACCCAGCGGGTGGCCGACGCCGTGCGGGCGTCCACCGCGATCCCGTTCTTCTACCGTCCGGAGGAACTCACCGCAGCCGACGGGCGGACGTCGCAGCTGGTCGACGGCGGGCTGCTGTCGAACTTCCCGATCGACTCACTGGACCGCCGCGACGGGAAGCCGCCCCGGTGGCCGACGTTCGGGGTCACCCTGATGCCGAACATGCCCGCCGAGAACGCCGCGGTGATCCCGGCGCTGCGCCCCCTGCACATCATTGCCGGGCCGACCCTGCTCGAGCAGGTGCTGACCACCGTCCTCGTCGGCCGTGACCAGGCCTACCTGAACCAGCCGTGGGTCAGTGCCCGAACCGTGCGCATCGACGCCAGTCCGGTCGGGGTGCTGGAGTTCGACCTGTCCGAACAGGACAAACGTGAACTCTTCGAACGAGGCCAGGACGCCGCCGAGGACTTCCTGGCGACCTGGGACTGGGAGGACTACCTGCGCCGCTTCCGCTCGGCGGGCTAGCGGCCGCGCCTGCGCAGGTAGCGCTCGAACTCCGCCGCCAGCGCATCGCCGTCGATCTTGCCCAGCGCCTCGTTGACGTCGATCTCGGCGTCCCCGCGCTCCTCGAGGGACTGCACGTACTCGGCGATCTCGTCGTCCTCGGCGGTCATCTCGCTGACCGCCAGCTCCCACTCCTCGGCCTGGGCCGGCAGGTCGGCCAGCGGGACCTCGATGTCGAGCACGTCCTCCACCCGGCGCAGCAGCGCCACGGTCGCCTTCGGGTTCGGCGGCTGCGAGACGTAGTGGGGGACCGCGGCCCAGAAGGTCACCGCCGGGATCCCGGCCTGCACGCACGCATCCTGGAACACCCCCGCGATCCCGGTCGGCCCCTCGTAGCGGGTTTCCTCCAAGCCGAACGTCTTCGCCGAGTCGGCCGAGTACGCCGAACCCGACACCGGCACCGGCCGGGTGTGCGGCGTGTCGGCCAACAACGCGCCCAGGATCACCACGGTGTGCACGTTGAGCTTGTCGGCGATGGCGAGCAGCTCGGCGCAGAACGTCCGCCAGCGCATGTTCGGCTCCACCCCGTGCATCAGCACGATGTCGCGGTCGGAGCCCGGCGGGCGGCAGTGCGCGATGCGCATCGACGGCCACACCAGCTCGCGCGTCACGCCGTCGATCTGGCGGATGACCGGCCGATTGACCTGGTAGTCGTAGTACGACTCGTCGTCGATCTCGATGATCGTCTCCGCCTGCCAGATGGAATCCAGGTGCTCGACGGCATCGCTGGCGGCGTCACCGGCGTCATTCCAGCCCTCGAACGCCGCCACGACGATGGTGTCGCGCAGATCGGGCAGATCGGATCGCTTCGGACCACGGAAATCCGAGGGGGTCACACAGCCAGCGTAAGCCCTGCGACGGTCCCGCGACGGGCATCGACCCGCAGCCGAATTCGCGCCGCCGACTACCCTGGCTGGCGCCGCGACGCTTGGGCGTCCAGACGTCGACCGTGCGACGTCGTAGACTTTTCACGGTCGAGAGGCGTTGCAACGGATTCGGGTTTCCCGCTATCCGCCACGCTCGGCAGAGTCAAGGACGCCTTCCGCTATGGAAGGAGCGCATATGAACGCTGGGGAGCCGAACATCCGCCCTGACCGCACCGAAGAACTGGCCGCGACGATGCGCGAGCGCATCATGGTGATCGACGGCGCCATGGGCACTGCCATCCAGCGGGACCGGCCGGACGAGGCCGGTTACCGCGGTGAGCGGTTCAAGGACTGGCCCAGCGATCTCCAGGGCAACAACGACCTGCTGAACCTGACGCAGCCGCACATCATCGAGGCGATCCACCGCGAGTACCTCGAAGCCGGGGCTGACATCCTGGAGACCAACACGTTCAACGCGAACGCGGTCTCGCTGTCGGACTACGGCATGGAAGACCTCAGCTACGAGCTGAACTACGCCGGGGCAGCGTTGGCGCGCGCCGCGTGCGACGAGTTCAGCACCCCGGAGAAGCCGCGCTACGTCGCCGGCGCGCTCGGACCCACCACGCGGACCGCGTCCATCTCGCCGGACGTGAACGACCCCGGCGCCCGCAACGTCACCTACGACCAGCTCGTCGCCGCCTATCTGGAAGCCGCCAACGGTCTGGTCGACGGCGGCTCGGACATCATCATCGTCGAGACGATCTTCGACACGCTCAACGCCAAGGCGGCGATCTTCGCGATCGAGACGCTCTTCGAGGAGCGCGGGCGCCGCTGGCCGGTGATCCTCTCCGGAACCATCACCGACGCGTCCGGCCGGACGCTGTCCGGTCAGGTCACCGAGGCGTTCTGGAACTCGATCCGGCACGCCAAGCCGCTCGCGGTCGGCCTCAACTGCGCGCTGGGTGCACCCGAGATGCGGCCCTACATCGCCGAGATGTCCCGCATCGCGGACACCTTCGTGTCCTGCTACCCGAACGCGGGTCTGCCCAACGCCTTCGCCGAGTACGACGAGACCCCGCAGCGCCAGGCCGGCTACGTCGCCGACTTCGCCGACGCGGGCTTCGTCAACATGGTCGGCGGCTGCTGCGGAACCACCCCGGCCCACATCGCCGCGATCGCCGAAGCCGTCGAGGGCAAGGCGCCGCGTCCGGTGCCGCAGATTCCGGTGGCCACCCGCCTGTCGGGTCTGGAGCCGCTGAACATCACCGACGACTCCCTGTTCGTCAACATCGGTGAGCGCACCAACATCACCGGCTCGGCCCGGTTCCGCAACCTGATCAAGGCCGAGGACTACGACACCGCGCTGTCGGTGGCCCTGCAGCAGGTCGAGGTCGGTGCGCAGGTCATCGACATCAACATGGACGAGGGCATGATCGACGGTGTCGCGGCGATGGACCGCTTCACCAAGCTGATCGCGGCCGAACCGGACATCAGCCGGGTGCCGGTGATGATCGACTCCTCCAAGTGGGAGGTCATCGAGGCGGGCCTGAAGAACGTGCAGGGCAAGCCGATCGTCAACTCGATCTCCCTGAAGGAGGGCGAGGAGAAGTTCGTCCGCGAGGCGAAGCTGTGCCGCAAGTTCGGCGCCGCCGTCGTCGTGATGGCCTTCGACGAGCAGGGCCAGGCCGACAACCTCGAGCGCCGTAAGCAGATATGCGGACGGGCCTACCGGGTCCTGACCGAGGAGGTCGGCTTCCCGGCCGAGGACATCATCTTCGACCCGAACTGCTTCGCGCTGGCCACCGGCATCGAGGAGCACGCCACCTACGGGATCGACTTCATCGAGGCGTGCCGCTGGATCAAGGAGAACCTGCCCGGGGTGCACATCTCCGGCGGCATCTCCAACGTCTCCTTCTCGTTCCGCGGCAACAACCCGGTGCGCGAGGCGATCCACGCGGTGTTCCTGTTCCACGCCATCAAGGCCGGCCTGGACATGGGCATCGTCAACGCCGGTGCGTTGGTGCCCTACGACTCGATCGACCCCGAGCTGCGGGACCGCATCGAGGACGTCGTGCTCAATCGGCGCGAGGACGCTGCCGAGCGGCTGCTGGAGATCGCCGAACGGTTCAACAAGTCGGACAAGACCGAGGACCCCCAGGCGGCCGAGTGGCGCTCGCTGCCGGTCCGGGAGCGGATCACCCACGCCCTGGTCAAGGGCATCGACGCCCACGTCGACGCCGACACCGAGGAGCTGCGCGCCGAGATCGCGGACGCCGGCGGGCGGCCGATCGAGGTGATCGAGGGCCCGCTGATGGACGGGATGAACGTCGTCGGCGATCTGTTCGGCTCGGGCAAGATGTTCCTGCCCCAGGTGGTGAAGTCCGCCCGGGTGATGAAGAAGGCCGTGGCCTACCTGCTGCCCTACATCGAGGCGGAGAAGGCCGAGAACGGGACTTCGGGCGCCAAGGACACCAACGGCACCATCGTCATGGCGACGGTCAAGGGCGACGTCCACGACATCGGTAAGAACATCGTCGGAGTTGTGCTGCAGTGCAACAACTTCGAGGTGATCGACCTCGGCGTGATGGTGCCGGCGCAGAAGATCCTGGACGCGGCCCGCGAGCATGACGCAGACATCATCGGCTTGAGCGGTCTGATCACCCCGTCGCTCGACGAGATGTCGAACTTCGCCGTGGAGATGGAGCGGGCGGGTCTGCAGATCCCACTGCTCATCGGTGGCGCGACCACCTCGCGCGCGCACACCGCCGTCAAGATCTCGCCGCGCCGCAGCGGTCCGGTGGTCTGGGTGAAGGACGCGTCCCGGTCGGTGCCGGTGGCCGCCGCACTGCTCGACGACCGGCAGCGGCCCGCGCTGCTGGAGGCCACCGAGAAGGACTACGCGTCCCTGCGCGAACGGCATGCACAGAAGAACGAACGGCCGATGCTGACGCTGGAGAAGGCCCGCGCCAACCGGACGCCGATCGACTGGGAGGGGTACACCCCGCCGGTGCCGGCGCAGGGGACAGGGGTCCGGGAGTTCCTCGACTACGACCTCGCGGAGCTGCGCGAGTACATCGACTGGCAGCCGTTCTTCAACGCGTGGGAGATGAAGGGCCGCTTCCCCGACATCCTCAACAACCCGGCCTCCGGTGAAGCCGCCCGCAAGCTCTACGACGACGCGCAGGAGATGCTGGACACCCTGATCAAGGAGAAGTGGCTGACCGCCAACGGGGTCATCGGCTTCTTCCCGGCCAACGCGGTCGGCGACGACGTCGAGGTCTACACCGACGACACCCGCAGCGAGGTGCTCACCGTGCTGCACAACCTGCGTCAGCAGGGCGAGCACCGCGACGGGATCCCGAACCGGTCCCTCGGGGACTTCGTCGCCCCGAAGGACACCGGCCTCGCCGACTACGTCGGCGCGTTCGCCGTCACCGCCGGGTTGGGCAGCAGCGAGAAGATCGTCGAGTTCAAGGCGGCCAACGACGACTACAACGCGATCCTGCTGGAATCGCTCGCCGACCGGCTCGCCGAGGCGTTCGCCGAACGGATGCATCAGCGGGTCCGCCGGGAGTTCTGGGGTTACCAGCCCGACGAGCAGCTCGACAACGAGGAGCTCATCGGGGAGAAGTACGTGGGCATCCGCCCGGCGCCCGGATATCCGGCCTGCCCCGAGCACACCGAGAAGGCGACATTGTTCGAGCTGCTCGACGTCACCGAGCGCACGGGTATCGAGCTGACCGAGTCGATGGCGATGTGGCCGGGCGCCGCGGTCAGCGGCTGGTACTTCTCACATCCGCAGTCGCAGTACTTCGTGGTGGGCCGGCTGGCGCAGGACCAGGTCGCCGACTACGCCCGGCGCAAGGGCTGGACGCTGGCCGAGGCCGAGCGCTGGCTGGCCCCGAACCTGGGCTACAACCCGGAGGACTGACATGCGGGCAGTGCTGTGGGACATGGACGGCACACTCGTCGACTCCGAAAAGCTGTGGGACATATCGCTGCAGGCGCTGTACCGCCGCCTGGGCGGGGTCCTGACGCCGGAGGTGCGGGCCTCGACGGTCGGCGGTTCCTCGGAGACGGTGATCGGCATCGTCTACGCGGATCTGGGTCTGGACCCGGACCCGGCGGCGATGGCCGAGTCGGCGAAGTGGTTGCACGACTACACCGGTGAGCTGTTCGCCGACGGGTTGCCGTGGTGCCCGGGTGCCCGGGAGATGCTCGACGCGCTGGCCGCCGAGCAGACTCCGATGGCGCTGGTCACCAACACGTTGCGGGAACTGACCGAACGAGCCCTGGATTCCATTGGCCGCGAGTATTTCTCGGTGACCGTGTGCGGTGACGAGGTGCCGACGGGCAAGCCGGCGCCCGACCCCTACCTGCGGGCGGCGCAACTGCTGGGGGAGGAGCCCACGGCCTGTCTGGCCGTCGAGGACTCCGTCACGGGTGCGGCGGCGGCCGAGGCCGCCGGATGCGCGGTGCTGGTGGTGCCCAACGAGGTGCCGGTGCCGGGTGGGCCGCGCCGGTGGCAGGTCGACTCACTGACCGATGTGGGCGTCGCCGATCTGCGACGAATCCATGACGCCATCACATCCGGAGCCGCCGAGCGGGCTTAGTCGTAACCACTTGCGGGAACGCTGACGACCAGAAGGCGTGAGTGCTTCAATGTGAGCTATATCACGCGATGGTGCGGAGGTCGGCAGATGGCTGGTCAGGGTGGTCCGGCCGGGGAAACCCCGGAGTTCTTCGAGGAGGATCAGGACTTCTCGTCGGGCAAGACCGCGGTGCGGATCGCGGCGGTCGCGGCCCTGGGCGGCCTGTTGTTCGGATACGACAGCGCGGTGATCAACGGCGCCGTCGACTCGATCCAGCAGGATTTCGGGATCGGCGATGCCGAACTGGGATTCGCGGTGGCGTCAGCGCTGCTCGGCGCCGCGGTCGGGGCGATGACCGCGGGCCGTGTCGCCGATCGCATCGGCCGCATCGCCGTGATGAAGATCGCCGCCGTGCTGTTCTTCATCAGTGCCTTCGGCACGGGCTTCGCCCCGGACGTGTGGGCGGTGGTGCTGTTCCGCATCGTCGGTGGTGTCGGTGTGGGCGTGGCCTCGGTGATCGCGCCGGCCTACATCGCCGAGACGTCGCCGCCGGGTATCCGCGGCCGGCTCGGCTCGCTGCAGCAGCTGGCCATCGTGTCCGGCATCTTCCTGTCGTTCGTGGTGAACTGGCTGTTGCAGTGGGCGGCCGGGGGACCCAACCAGCCGCTGTGGTTCGGCGTGGATGCCTGGCGCTGGATGTTCCTGGCGATGGCGGTGCCCGCGGTCCTCTACGGCACGCTGGCCTACACGATCCCCGAATCGCCGCGCTATCTCGTTGCCAGCCACAAGATTCCCGAGGCGCGGCGGGTGCTGACCAGGCTACTGGGGCAGAAGAACCTCGAGATCACCATCGACCGGATCCGCCAGACGCTGGAACGGGAGGACAAGCCGTCCTGGCGGGATCTGCGCAAGCCGACCGGCGGGATCTACGGCATCGTCTGGGTGGGCCTGGGTCTGTCGGTCTTCCAGCAGTTCGTCGGTATCAACGTGATCTTCTACTACTCCAACGTGCTGTGGCAGGCGGTCGGGTTCAGCGCCGACGAGTCGGCCATCTACACCGTCATCACCTCGGTGATCAACGTGCTGACCACGCTGATCGCGATCGCGCTGATCGACAAGATCGGCCGCAAGCCGCTGCTCCTGATCGGCTCGGCCGGCATGGCGGTCACGCTGGTCACGATGGCCGTCATCTTCGCCAACGCCACCATCGGACCGGACGGCAATCCCAGCCTGCCCGGTGCGTCCGGGGTGATCGCGCTGATCGCGGCGAATCTGTTCGTGGTGGCGTTCGGCATGTCGTGGGGGCCGGTGGTGTGGGTGTTGCTCGGCGAGATGTTCCCCAACCGCATCCGCGCGGCCGCGCTCGGCCTGGCCGCCGCGGGCCAGTGGGCGGCCAACTGGCTGATCACGGTGACCTTCCCCGGGTTGCGCGAGCACTTGGGCCTGGCCTACGGCTTCTACGGCCTGTGCGCGATCCTGTCCGGCCTGTTCGTCTGGCGCTGGGTCCGCGAGACCAAGGGCGTGTCGCTGGAGGACATGCACGGTGAGATCCTGCGCGACGAGGTCCACGGCTAGGGCTGCGGCGGCAGGTTCGTCCGGCCATGAAACAATCGCCACCTGTGAAGACCTTCGATGCGTTGTTCGCCGAACTCAGCGAACGTGCGCGCACCCGGCCCACCGGAAGCGGCACCGTGGCCGCACTCGACGCGGGTGTGCACGGCATCGGCAAGAAGATTCTCGAGGAGGCCGGCGAGGTCTGGCTGGCCGCCGAGCACGAGGGTGACGACGCGCTGGCCGAGGAGATCAGCCAGCTGCTCTACTGGACGCAGGTGCTGATGCTGGCGCGCGGCCTGACTCTCGACGATGTGTACAGGAAGTTGTGACATGTTGCGCGTCGCTGTGCCGAACAAGGGCACGCTGAGTGAACCTGCGTCGGACATCCTCGCCGAGGCCGGCTACCGCCGCCGGACCGACACCAAGGACCTGACCGTCGTCGATCCCGCCAACGGCGTGGAGTTCTTCTTCCTGCGCCCGAAGGACATCGCCATCTACGTCGGCTCGGGTCAGCTGGACTTCGGCATCACCGGCCGTGATCTGGCGCACGAGTCCGACGCACCGGTGCGGGAACGGCTGGCGCTGGGGTTCGGTTCGTCGACGTTCCGGTACGCCGCGCCCGCCGGACGGGACTGGACCGTCGCCGACCTGGCGGGCAAGCGCATCGCCACCGCGTTCCCGAACCTGGTCCGGAAAGACCTGGCCGCCAACGGGATCGACGCGACGGTGATCAGACTCGATGGCGCCGTGGAGATTTCGGTGCAGCTCGGGGTGGCCGACGCGATCGCCGACGTGGTCGGTTCCGGCCGCACCCTGGGCCTGCACAACCTGGTGGCCTTCGGGGAGCCGCTGTGTGACTCCGAGGCCGTGCTGATCGAGCGCGAGGGCGCCGACGAGAACGTCGCTGCCCGCGACCAACTGGCCGCCCGGGTGCAGGGCGTGGTGTTCGGCCAGAAGTACCTGATGCTGGATTATGACTGTCCGCGCTCGGTTCTCGACTCCGCGATCGAGGTGACGCCGGGTCTGGAGTCGCCGACGATCGCGCCGCTGGCCGACCCGGATTGGGTCGCCGTGCGTGCTCTGGTGCCGCGCCGTGACGTCAACGCCATCATGGACGAACTCGCCGCCATCGGCGCCAAGGCGATCCTGGCGACCGACATCCGGTTCTGCCGCTTCTAGATCGTCGCGCGCTCACCCGTGTTAGCGTCCGGGTGATCATCCACCGCCCGGAGGTCCGATGACCCAGCTACTCGTTCTGATTCTGGCGCTGCTCATCGGTGTCGTCGCCGGCTCGCGGGCCATGACCGCACCCGCGGTCGTCGCGTGGGGCACCTTGTTCGGCTGGATCGACGTCGGCGACAAATGGTCGGAGTGGATGGCCCACCCGATCACCGTGACGGTGCTGACCATCTTCGCGCTCGCCGAACTGGTCACCGACCAGCTGCCGAACACCCCGAGCAGGCGGGTGCCCCCACAGTTCATCGCGCGGCTGATCACCGGCGGCTTCGCCGGGGCGGTCATCGGCAGCGCGTTCTTCCACACCTTCATCGGCACCGGGGCGGGCATGGTGGGCGCGGTGGCCGGCACGCTGGCCGGGGCCGAACTGCGCCGCCGGCTGGCCGAGCGCAACCACGGCACCGATCGGCCGGGCGCCGTCATCGAAGACGTGATCGCCGTCGGCGGAGGCTTTCTCGTCGTCTTCCTCGTCAGTCTCGTGTAGGTCCGGACCATGACCGAACGCTTCGATGCGATCGTCGTCGGCGCCGGCCAGGCGGGTCCGCCGCTGGCCGGCCGGCTGACCGCGGCCGGCCACACGGTCGCGGTGATCGAACGCAAACTCGTCGGCGGCACCTGCGTCAACACCGGCTGCATCCCCACCAAGACGTTGATCGCCAGTGCCCACGCCGCCCACCTGGCGCGCCGCGGAGCCGATTTCGGCGTCGGCACCGGCGGGGTGACCGTCGACATGGCCGCGGTCAAGGCACGCAAGGACCGCATCAGCATCGGTGACCGCGAAGGCGTCGAATCCTGGCTCGAGGGCATGGACGGCGCCACCCTGATCCGCGGCCACGCCCGGTTCGAGGACCCGCACACGCTGCGCGTCGGCGACACGGTGCTGCAGGCCGACCGCATCTTCCTCAACGTTGGCGGACGCGCGGTCGTCCCGAACCTGCCCGGGCTCGACGACGTCGACTACCTGACCAACGTCGGAATTCTCGACCTCGACGCGGTCCCCGAACATCTCGTGATCGTCGGCGGCAGCTACATCGCCCTGGAGTTCGCGCAGATGTACCGCCGGTTCGGCGCCGAGGTGACGGTCCTGGAGAAGGGCGCCCGGCTGGCGTCCCGCGAGGATCCCGACGTTTCGGCCAGCATCGCGCAGATTCTCGAGTCCGAGGGCATCCGCATCGTCATCGGCGCCGACGACATCCGGATCGCCAAGCAGGGCAACGGCGTATCCGTCACGCCGAACGCCACTGCCGATCCGGTCGTCGGCTCGCACCTGTTGGTCGCGGTGGGGCGCCGGCCGAACACCGACGATCTCGGCCTCGACGCCGCCGGTGTCCAGACCGACGGCCGCGGTTACATCGTCGTCGACGACCAGCTGCGCACCTCCGCTGAGCACATCTGGGCGATGGGGGACTGCAACGGGCGCGGCGCGTTCACCCACACGTCCTACAACGACTTCGAGATCGTGGCGGCCAACCTGCTCGACGACGATCCACGCCGGGTCAGCGACCGGGTCCCGACCTACGCGCTCTACATCGATCCGCCCCTGGGTCGCGCCGGGATGAGCGTCGACGACGTGCGGCGCTCCGGCCGCAAGGCACTGGTCGCCAAACGGCCCATGACGCGGGTCGGCCGGGCGGTGGAGAAGGGTGAGACGCAGGGCTTCATGAAGGTCGTCGTCGACGCCGAGACCGAACAGATCCTCGGCGCGGCGATCCTCGGTGTCGGCGGTGACGAGGTGGTGCACACGATCGTCGACGTGATGACCGCCGGGCTGCCCTACACCGCGATCTCGCGCACCATGCACATCCACCCGACGGTCAGCGAGCTGCTACCCACCTTGCTGCAGGACCTCAAGCCGCTCACGTAGGGGTTTGGTGCGTCGGTTGTGCGCTCAGGGCGGGATTTGGCCCGGTTTTCCGCCCTGGGCGCACGTTCGGCGAGGGGGGCTCATTGTCGAGCGGCGCGCAGCAGTCGCAGCTGCCCGATCTCCGCGGCGTTCTTGGTGAGCTCGACAGTCACCCACAGTGCGGTGTCGGCCACGGTGCGGCCGGCGTCGGCACCCCAGGGAAATGTGGCCGGGGCGCCGAGGTCGCCATCTGTCAACTCCGCCAACAGCTCCCGCCACCGCTCCGCCAGCGCGCGCAGTCGCGCCACGGCGGCCGGGCCGTCGCCGGCCCACGCGACCTGCGACGGCCCCCGGATCTGACCCCCGGTCAGCGCGGCGATCGCCGCGCTCCACCAGAATTCGATGTGCCAGGTCAGCCACGCGATCGTGGGTACCGGCACCGGATCGGGTTCCACGTCGGCGAAATCGGCCCGCCACACCCCGTCGTCGCCTCGGTGCACCGTCCAGCACAGCGGTACCGGCTGCCAGAGGAAGTCGTCGACGCCGAGCGCGCTCAGATGGACTTCGGCCAGCGCCCAGGCCAATTCGAACTGCCGCTGCAGCGCCTCCCTCACGGCAGCCGCTGCACCAGCAGCGTCTGGGCGCAGGTGCCGACGAAGCCGTCGCGGTCGAAGATCTCCGCCGAGGTCAGTCCGATGCCGTCCGGCCCGATCGACCCCAGCGCGCGCACCCCGAAGTTTTCGCCCTCGGGCAGCCGGTGCAGATGGACCACGGTGTCGGTGTTCATGAACACGAACTGTTGCGGATCCAGCGCCGCGCCGATGCCGTTCGCCGAATCGACCACCATCGCCAACCGCTGCACCGCCGTCGTCGGTTCCGAATCCACCAGCTGCACAAGCGGACTCATCCACACCTCGGCCGACGCCCCGTCCGGGGTGGGCTGTTTGCGCCAGCTCACCGCCTCCAGGTAACCCCGGGCGCCGGGCCACGCGTGGGTCAACCCGCTCTCGGGCCCCTCCACCAGGGGTGTGTGTCGGGCGCGGGCCACATCGCGGGTGTCGCTGGGGGCGAGCAGCCAGGCGGTCACCCGCGCGACCGCGCGCCGGCTGCCGTCGGGCCGGTCGGCGGACATCTCGGCGACCATCATCGAGATCCGGGAACCGGGCCGGTCCACCCAGGCCCGCACCCGCACCGGCGCCACCGGGATCGGGCCCAAAATGTCGAGCGTGAGCCGTCCGATCCGCAGACCGGTCCCGGCGGCAAGCTCCTCGATGGCCTTGGTCAGCAGCGCCAGCGGCGGCGACCCGTGCTGGATCTCCGGGTCCCAGTTGCTCCGGGTGCCGTCGGTCGACGCGAAGACGTCCTCGTCACCGTCCCGTCCCAACCGGTGGTACATGCACTCGATCACGCGGCCGGCTCTGTCGCCCGCAGGACGGTGTCTGGGTCACCCTCGTCGAGGACCTCCGGCCAGCCCGGGTAGGGCGGGGGAGTGCCGCCGAAGGCCGGACACAGCGACTGATGGGCACACCAGTTGCACAGCCGCGACTGGTTCGGGCGGAAATCGCCGGTCGCCCCGGCCGATTGGATGGCGCTCCAGATGGCCATCAGCGTCTTCTCGAAGCGCAGCAGCTCGTCGTGGGCGGGTGTGTAGTCCAGCACCTGGCCGTCGGCGAGGTACAGCAGCCGGAGTCTCGCCGGCAGCACGCCGCGGGAGCGCAGCAGCGCAACCGCATAGAACTTCATCTGGAACATCGCCTTGAACTCGGCCAGCGCGCGCGCCTCGGGCGGCGCCTTGCCGGTCTTGTAGTCCACCACCCGCATCTCGCCGGTCGGTGCCACATCGATGCGGTCGACGAACCCGCGCAGCAGCGTACCGTCGGCGAGCTCGACCTCGACCCGCTGCTCGCAGCTGTGCGGATCGAACCGGGTCGGGTCCTCGAGCCGGTAGTACCCAGACAGCAGCACTCGGGCCTGCTCCAGGAGCTCGTCGCGCAGGGCCGGCTCGATGTCGGTGGCCAGCGACGGCTGCTCGGCCACCACGCGCTCCCACGCCGGCGCCACCAACGACAGCGCCCGCTCCGGGAGCCGTTCGGGCGCCGGCAGCGCATACAGCTGCTCCAGGGCGGCGTGCACGACCGACCCGCGCACCTGTGCGGTCGAAGACGGCTCGGGCAGTCGGTCGATCGCGCGGAACCGGTACAGCAGCGGGCACTGCTTGAAGTCGGCGGCCCGCGACGGAGACAAGGCGGGGCGCCGCACCGGATGCCCCGTCTGTTCGTTCATGAACTCAACCTTAGAACCGGCGTCGGACAACCCCGAATACCGGCGGCGGCGCGTCTGGTGGCAGGCTCTTCTGCTGTGCGTAGAACCGGACCGTTTGCCGTCGGGGACCGAGTCCAGCTCACCGACGCCAAGGGCCGGCGCTACACGATGTTGCTCAAGCCTGGCGGTGAGTTCCACACCCATCGCGGCATCATCGCCCTCGACGACGTGGTCGGCCTGCCCGAAGGCAGCGTGATCAAGTCCACCAACGGGGACCAGTTCCTGGTGCTGCGGCCGCTGCTGGTCGACTACGTGATGTCGATGCCGCGCGGCGCGCAGGTCGTATATCCCAAGGACGCCGCGCAGATCGTCCACGAGGGCGACATCTTCCCCGGCGCCCGCGTCCTGGAGGCCGGCGCCGGATCCGGCGCGCTGACGTGCTCGCTGCTGCGCGCCGTGGGCCCCGAGGGCAAGGTGACGTCCTACGAGGTACGCGAGGACCACGCCGAGCACGCGGTGCGCAACGTCGAGACGTTCTTCGGGGAGCAGCCGCCCAACTGGGACCTGGTCATCGCCGACCTCAACGACTACTCCGGCGGCGAGGTGGACCGCGTCGTGCTGGACATGCTCGCACCCTGGGAGGTGCTCGACACCGTCTCGCAGCATCTGGTGCCGGGCGGTGTCCTGATGATCTACGTGGCGACCGTGACCCAGCTGTCGCGCACCGTGGAGGCGCTGCGTGAGCAGCAGTGCTGGACCGAACCGCGGTCCTGGGAGAGCATGCAGCGCGGCTGGCACGTGGTGGGGCTGGCCGTGCGGCCCGAGCACACGATGCGCGGACACACCGCGTTCCTGATCAGCGCGCGCCGGCTCGCACCCGGGGCGGTGGCGCCGGTTCCATTGCGCCGCAAACGGCCCACGGTCTGATAGGTCGGGCTATTCGTCGGTGCTGCGGCGCAGGCCGCGGCGCGTTGACAGCAACTCGAACTCCGGCCGGGCAGCGACGAGGCGTTCGGCGGCGTCGAGCACGGTCACCACATGCGCGCGATCTCCGGCGACCACCGCGACGCCCACCCCGGCGCGCCGGTAGAGGTTCTGCGATCCGGTCTCGGCCGCCGAGACCCCGAACCGGCGGCCCAACTCCGCGATCAGCGGACGAATCGCCGAGCGCTTCTGCTTGAGCGAATGCACGTCGCCGAGGAGGAGGTCGAACTCCAGCCAGCCGATCCACATGTCAGCGCGGCGCCGACGCCGCCGCGCTGGATCGTTATGCGGCCGCACTGCGCGACAGCCGCGCGGCACCGCTGACCATCGAGGCCCGGGAC